>JAXGZO010000001.1:1182500-1663882 GCA_040776965.1 Thermoleophilia bacterium | reverse complement strand
GCGGTCCGCCCCTTGTGCAGAGGTGAGCACCCAGCTCGATCGCAGATGTATCGCGAGCAAAAGGGCAGGGCGAACGCCGCACAGCGGGATGCACTCTCAGTGCTCGGGAGCGAGCTCCGGCTCATCGTCTGGGAGCTCCGGGTCGAGCCACTGCCCAAGCTCTCTGAACCGCCGGCGACGGATGAGGCGCCGATCCTGGGCCGAGATCTCGTCCAGCTCAGCGAGCGCCTCAGCGAGCGCCTCAGCGACCTTCGCGGTGGTTGCCGCGGTGTTGGTGTGAGCCCCTCCGCGAGGCTCCTCGATCACGCGCTCCACTACGCCGAACTCGTAGAGCTGCGAGGCGGTGGGTCGCAGCGCCTCGGCCGCCTGCGGCGCAAAGGCGTTGTCGCGCCAGAGGATCCCGGCGCAGCCCTCCGGCGAGATAACGGAGTACATCGCGTTCTCGAGCATGAGAACGCGGTCGGCGACGGCGAGCGCCAGGGCACCTCCGGAGCCGCCCTCGCCGATAACCGTCGCGATCACCGGAACGCTGAGGCGCGCCATCTTGAGCATGCTCTCCGCGATAGCGCGCGCCTGGCCACCCTCTTCGGCGGTGACGCCCGCATGCGCACCCGGCGTGTCGATAAAGGTGAACACCGGCAGCCGGTACCGCTCCGCGAGATCGAAGAGGCGCTGCGCCTTGCGATACCCCTCCGGGCGCGCCATGCCGAAGTTGTGCTCGGTGCGCTCCTCAAGGGTGCGGCCCTTTTGGTGGCCGACCACGAGGACTGCGCGCCCGCGGAACCAACCGAGGCCGCCGACGATCGCCGGGTCATCACCGTGAAGGCGATCGCCCTTAAGCTCCTCGAATCCCTCGATAAACGCATCGATGTAGTCGCGAGTGTGCGGCCGATCCTTATGGCGGGCGATCCCGACCGTCACCCAAGCATCTCCCCGACGACTCTCGTGCTGTAACTCTTTAAGCCTTGCCTGAAGTTTCTCGATCTCCCCCGACAGGTGAACGCCGGGCATAAGCGGCAAGCGCTTTAACTCGCGCAAGCGCTTGCTTAACCACCCCGCCTTCGCGTCGCGGTCGTCCGCCTGTGGTGTCTTCTTCTCGGTCAGCCTCTTCACCCCCCTCCAAGAGCCGAAGGTACTTGCCGACCTTCTCGCGAAGCTCCACGCGCGGCACCACGGCGTCGAGGTGGCCGAGCTGGAGGTTTCGCTCCGCGGTGCTAAAGCCCTCGGGGAGCTCCTCACGCGTCGTCTGTTGAATAACGCGCGGCCCGCTGAAGTAGAGCCGCGCACCCGGCTCCGCGATGCAGATATCGGCGAGTGTCGCGAAGCTCGCCACGACGCCGCCGGTGCAGGGGTCGGCCATGATGCTGATAAAGGGCTTTCCGGCCTCGGCGAGGAGGTCGACGGCACAACTCACCTTGGCCATCTGCATGAGGCTCAGGATGCCCTCCTGCATGCGTGCGCCCCCGGAGCTCGCAACGACGACGAGCGGGAGCCGATCGCTGGCCGCGAGCTCGGCGGCGCGCCAGAACTTCTCGCCCACCACGCCGCCCATACTGCCGCCCATGAAGCTGAAGTCGAGGACGCCGAGCACGCAGGCGATCC
The DNA here is from genome assembly GCA_040776965.1 of Thermoleophilia bacterium. Lineage (GTDB taxonomy): Bacteria > Actinomycetota > Thermoleophilia > UBA2241 > UBA2241 > CAIXSE01. Next base: position 1,662,280 of record JAXGZO010000001.1, on the reverse strand, counting down.
CGTTGATCTTCGCCCTGCCGACGACCAAGGCGTCGTTGATGCCGGCCTTCGCCTGCGCCTCCCGAATGCGCTCCGGGTACGTCTCAAGGTCGACGAACGAGAGCGGGTCGCGCGCGCGCAACCCCGGCCAGAGCTCCACGAAGGAACCGCCATCAGCGAGCTGACCGATGCGCTCCCTTGAGGCGATACGAACGTGGAACCCACAGTGCGCACAGACCATGAGGTTGCTGCGGATCTCGTTGAGCCGCGCGCCCTCATGGCAAGAGGGGCACACCCACTCGGGCCTCGCAGACTCGGCCGGACGCCGTTCTATCTCGACAGTGAGCCCCACGATCCTCCCGTTAGTCGTGGAACCGGCGGAAGAGGAGCGAGACATTGTGCCCGCCGAACCCAAAGCTGTTGCTCACGGCAACCGCGACGTCGCGCTCGCGCGCCTTAAGCGGCACGAAGTCGAGATCGCACTCAGGGTCGGGGTCCGTGAGGTTCACGGTGGGGGGAATCACCCCGTTGACGATCGTGAGGACCGTCGCGACCGCCTCAATGGCGCCGGAGGCGCCGAGACAATGCCCGATCATCGACTTATTAGAGGAGACGACCAGCTCGGCGGCGTGCGGGCCGAAGGCGACCTTAATAGCCCTCGTCTCAGCGATATCGCCGGCGCTCGTAGAGGTGCCGTGTGCATTGATGTAGTCGACGTCGGCTGGTGAGAGGCCGGCCTCCTTGACCGCCATCATAATAGCCTGCGCCTGGCACTCGCCGGACTCGTCCGGCTGCGTCATGTGGAAGGCATCGGAGCTCATGCCGCCGCCGGCGAGCTCGGCGTAGATGTGAGCACCACGCGCCTTAGCGTGCTCGAGCTCCTCCAGCACCAAGCAGCCGGAGCCCTCGCCGATCACGAACCCATCGCGGCCCGTGTCGAACGGCCTGGAGGCGTGCGTGGGATCGTCGTTGCGCTGGCTGAGAGCCCGCGCGGCGGCGAACCCGGCCACACCGACCTCGCTAATAGGCGCCTCGCTCCCGCCGGCGAACATGACGTCGGCGTCGCCGCTGCGGATGATGCGCGCGGCGTAGCCGATGGCATCTGACCCGGCGGCGCACGCCGTGCAGGTGGCGCTCAGCGGACCCTTAGTGCCCAACTCGAGAGAGATGTGCGCTGCGCCCATATTGGGGATCATCATGGGCACGAGGAGGGGGTTGGCGCGACTCGGCCCCTTCTGCATGAGCTTCTCGATGTCGCTCTGAAGGGTCTGGAGGCCGCCCACGCCGCTGCCGACCACCGCACCGACCCGCGTGGGCTCGAGGCTCGGGTCGATACCGGCATCCTGCGCGGCGCATTTAGCGGCCGCCACGGCGTAGCGCGAGAAGAGATCGAGACGCCTTACTTGGCGCCTGTCAATGTAGTCCTCCGGGTTAAATCCCTTAACTTCGCCAGCGATATGGACGCGCTGCTCGCTGTGGTCGAAGCGCGTGATCTCGGTAATGCCGGACTCGCCGGCCACGAGCCGACGCCAAAAGGTCTCGACGTCGTTGCCGATCGGCGAGATAACGCCGAGGCCCGTAATAACGACTCTGCGGGCAGCTGTCATTAGATGCCCAGCCCGCCATCGACGGGGAGCACGACCCCCGTTAGGAACCTCGCCTGCGGAGAGGCGAGAAAGACGGCTGCAGCGGCGACGTCTGCGGCGTCGCCCATGCGGCGCATGGGCGTAGCGTCGACGATCGCCTTGCGCACCTCGTCGGAGAGCGCCTGCGTCATGGGGGTGTCGATATAGCCGGGAGCGACCGCGTTAACGCGTACGCCACGCGCGCCGAGCTCCTTGGCCAGCGACTTCGTGAGGCCGATAATGCCGGCCTTTGCCGCAGCGTAGTTGGCCTGGCCGGCGTTGCCTCGGCGGCCGACGACGCTCGCCAGGTTAACGATAGCGCCGGAACGGCGGCGGAACATACGCCGAGCCGCCGCCTTACTGACGAGGAAGGTGCCCCGCAGATGCGTAGCGATGACGCTGTCGAAGTCGGCGCTGTCCATCATCATAACGACGTTGTCGCGCGTGATGCCGGCGTTGTTAACGACGACACTGAGGGGGCCGAGCTCGGCCTCAGCTCGCTCGACCATGGCGTTGACCTGCTCTTCATCGGAGACGTCGGCCATGACGACGATGCCCTTGCGGCCAAGCGCTTCGACCTCGGCGACGACCGAGCGGCACGCCGCCTCGTCGGCGAAATCGTTAACCGCCACGTCGGCGCCGGCGGCGGCCAAGCTGAGTGCGATCTCCCGCCCGATACCGCGACCGGCACCCGTCACGAGAGTGATAGACCCGGTGAGATCCAGTTTCACGTTACTCCCCCTCCCAATAGCGCGAGTCGCTTCGCAGCATGCTGATCGTCTCGACGTCTGATGCACGGGCCACCGTAGCGTCTCTGGCGATACGCCGCACCAGACCGCTCAGCACACTTCCCGAGCCGATCTCTAAGAATGAATCATACCCCGCCGAGCGCAAAGCGTTTACCGACGCCGTAAAACGGACGGGGGAGACGAGCTGCCCGGCGAGCAGCTCGACGAAGTTATCCTCCTCAAACGCGAGGGTACAGACTGAGTAGAACGAAGGGGAGGGCGTGCGCCACTCAACCCGCTCCAGCTCCTCGCGCAGCGAGTCCTGAGCCGAGGCGATCAGCGGTGAGTGAAAGGCGCCGCTCACCGCCAGCCGGACGACCTTGCGGGCGCCGGCCGCAACGGCGCGCCCGTTCAGCTCCTCGAGCGCGGCCTCCGTGCCGCTTACCACGACTTGGCCGGGAGAGTTGAAGTTAGCCGGCCAGAGCCCCTCGACCTCGTCGCAGAGCTCCGCAACCTGGTCGTCCGCCAACCCGAGAATAGCGGCCATGCCGCCGGGGTTGGCCTCGGCCGCCCGGAGCATCTCCTCGCCGCGCCGGCGCACTAAGCGCAACGCGTCGGCGAACTCCACTGCACCGGTCGCTACGAGCGCAGTGTACTCCCCGAGGCTGTGCCCAAAGGCGACATCGAACCGCAGCCCCTCGGCCGAGAGGATGCGGAGCACGCCGACCGAATTGGCGAGGAGCGCGGGCTGGGTAATATGCGTGCGCGCCAACTCCTCGGCCGGCCCCTCCGCGCAGAGGCGCTTAAGATCGAAGCCGAGTACCTCCGAGGCCTCGGCGTACGTCTCGCGCATAAGGGGGGAAGTCTCGCAGAGGTCGCACCCCATGCCGACGGCCTGCGACCCCTGCCCGGGGAACATCAAAGCGAGCTTACCCACGACGACCTCCTCTGTGAACCACGATCACAGCTCCCACCTCAGGAGGCAAGAACCCCAGGTGAGCCCGGCCCCAAACCCGGCCATGAGGAGCGTGTGCCCCTCTTTAAGGCGACCGCTCTGGCTGGCCTCGTAGAGGCAGATCGGGATGGAGGCGCAGGAGGTGTTGCCGTAGCGGTCGAGGTTGGCGAAGACCTGCCGCTCGGTAAAGCCGAGGCGGCGGGCGGCTACATCGATGATGCGGATATTGGCCTGATGGGGCACGAAGAGGTCCACATCGTCGACCGAGAGGCCCGCGTCGCCGAGGACCTTGCCACACGTGTCGACCACGGTGCGCGTGGCGAACTTAAAGACCTCGCTGCCGACCATGTGAAGCGTGTGCTCGTGCTCGGCGACGGTAGCGGCATCGGCCGGCTTGCGCGAACCGCCAGCCGGGATATTGAGAAACGGGGCCCCGGAGCCGTTGTTGCCGAGATCGAAGGCGAAGGAGCTCTCGGCGTCGCCCTCCTGCACTAAAACGGCGCCGGCGCCGTCGCCGAAGAGGACGCAGGTGCTGCGGTCCTCCCAGTCGAGCATCTTGCTGATGGCCTCCGCACCCACGACGAGCACGTTGCGGTACGCGCCGGAGGAGACGAACGCAGCTGCGGTGGCGAGGCCGTACACGAAGCCGGTGCACCCGGCCTGGATGTCGAACGCGCCCGCCCTCGTCGCCCCGATTCTGTCGGCGACGATCGACGCGGTCGCCGGCATAACGTGGTCGGGCGAGATCGTTGTGACGAGCACGAGATCGACCTCGTCGGGGCTGAAGCCTATAGAGTCGAGGCAGCGGCGAGCGGCGATCTCGCCGAGATCGCTCGCCGCTTGATCGGGCCGAGCGATGCGCCGTTCTTTAATGCCGGTGCGCGAGGAGATCCACTCGTCGGACGTGTCGAGAAACTCCGAGAGCTGGTCGTTGGTGAGCACCCGCTCGGGCACGTAGACGCCGAGCGCCGAGATGCGCACCCCCCGCACAATGCCGTGGTGAGAGCCGCTCACCGACGGGCTCCACGCCGCACGCTCACAGCTTGGCCTCCCCGGCCGCGATAGACTCGGCGTCGACGACGGCGAACATGAGCTCGCCGCGGCAGGCGAGCTGCCCATCAACGGTGGCCTTCGCCCGAGCACGCCCCACCGCCCCGTGAGTGGCGGTGATCTCCGCCTCAAGGCGAAGCGTGTCGCCCGGCTTGCAAACCCGCTTAAAACGGACTTTATCGATACCGGCGAAGAGGCCGATCTTGCCGCCCGCTCCGTCGCCGCCGCTCGCGGCGGCGATCGTGGCGGCCTGCGCCAGCGCCTCCACGATAAGCACGCCGGGCATTACCGGATTGCCGGGAAAGTGCCCGGCGAACCAAAAGTCGTCGTCGCGCAGGGTTCGAAGCGCGACACAACGCACCCCGGCCTCCAACTCCTCCACCTCGTCGATGAGGAGGAAAGGGGGACGGTGAGGCAAGATAGCCTCGATCTGCGTGCGGTCGAGTTTCATAACGGCCTCAACCTCCAAAAGGCGGCGCAGAGACGCCGCTCGCGTTATCGGTACGCGCCCGCGCCGCTTCGCGGCGAGGGCACACAAGAGCGGAGTCTACCACTCCGAGGCCACCTCGACGAGGCGCCTTACTTCGCAGCGCGAAGCATCTCGGGCAGGGAGACCGGCTGCAAGTTGCGTTTGCGCAGCCCGCGCACAATGAGCGGCAGCGCCTGAGCCGTCTGCGACTCAAGGTGGAGGACCACGATGGATCCGGGCTTCATTTTGCTGACGACCCGCCGGGCGATCACCGCGGCACCCGGTCTCCGCCAATCCTCGGGGTCGACGTCCCACAGGATAATCTGCGAAAACCCGGCTCGCCCGAGGGCGGCGACGACGCGTTTGTTGCAGTCGCCGTACGGCGGCCGCACGTACGGCGAGAGCGCCGCGTCGACGGAGCGCCACGGGGCGCTGCTCAGCCGCAGCTCCCGCGCGATGCCGGCCTCGGCAAGCCCGGTAAACGCTCTGTGGGTCTGGCTGTGCGAGCCGACGGCGTGCCCCTCGGCGAGCGTGCGCCGCATGAGCCCTGGCGCCCGCCTCGCCACCGGCCCAATCACGAAGAACGTGGCGTGAATGTTGTTCTTCTTCAGCGTGGCGAGGATACTCCGCCAGGGCCCAACCTCTCCGTCGTCGAAGGTGAGAGCGACCCGCCGACCCGCCTTCGGAACACGACGCCAAACCCTCGCCCGCGCGGGCCGTGTGCTGAAAAACGCTTTGGGCTCGCTCACCGTGCGGTTGCCCGCCTCGTCTGCCACCTCCAGCTGCACGCGGTACCCTCCGGCGCGCAAGGGCGACCCGTTACGGTGCGTCGCCGGAATCCGCATCCGGCAGAGCCCCGGGGGTCGCGTCGCTACCCCCTGAGCAATTAAATCGCCGTATTGACTCCGCATCACCCAGCGCACGGTGAGCGAGGCCGAGTCGTCGTCGAGACGCACCACGAGGTTTACCGCCCTTGCACCGACGAGGTCCCTCGGGGTGAGGCTCTGCCATTTAACGCGCGGCGGCGTTGTATCGATCTCCTCGGCCCCGACACGATCGACCACCCCGGGAGGCCTGACAGCTTCAAGAGCTGGCGCCTCCGAGGACCGAGTCGGTGGCGCGAATGGCTTACTGGCCCGACCGAACGGCCGAAGAGGCGTCACGCTTGCGTAGACGGAGCCGGCGCTGGCGATGAGGGCAACCCCAAAAAGCGCCACTACAGCTAAGCGCCGCATGTCGAACTCACCCTCTCGCCTACACCCTGCCCATCTCTCATACGCTAAAGCTACTCCTCGCCACCTCGTGAGTACAGTGAGAACTTTTAAAGGAAGAGGACTGAGAATGGCGAATTTTTCTAAAGGGCAAACGCCGGCGACCGGAGGTGGCGCACCATGCAAGTGACCGTGCTCGGCAGCGCGGGCTGGATGCCCTCCGACGGGCGTGAAACCACCTGCCTCGCCTGCCGCTCTGGCTCCTCGCTTCTCCTCTTCGACGCCGGCACGGGCCTGCGGCGGCTACTGCAGCCCGCCCAAGCGGAGCTCCTCGATGACGTAGAGCGTGTCCACCTCTTTCTCACGCACTTCCACCTCGACCACACCTGCGGGCTCGCCTACCTCTCGGGGGTGCTGCCCGGCCGCGAGATCGTCGTGCACGCGGCCGACACAGCCCTCAGCGGCGTGGATCCGGAGCGCGCGGCCGCAGGTCTTCTGCGTCGCCCTTATAACCCCCGAAACTGGGGGGAGATACGCGAGCTCCGCATGGAGGCCCTCACGGAGGGCGACAACGAGGTGGCCGGCCATACCGTTCGCGTGCGAGCGCAGCAGCACTCCGATGTAAGCGTGGCCTACCGCATAGACGATGAGTTCGTCGTCGCCACCGACACGATCGCCGACTCGGCGACGGCGGCGTTCGCCGAGGGCGCGAGCGTGCTCTTTCACGAGATGTGGTACGCCGCAGCCGACCCGGTCGTCACCGCGATGCCGGCCTCGCTGCGGTCCGGCTTCGCCGCCCACAGCGAGGCCGCGGCCGTCGCGGAGCTGGCGGCCACGGCGGGCGTACGCCTCCTCGTGGCCCTACACCTCAACCCGCTGCTCAGCGAAACCTCTTACGCCTCCATCGGTGCAACGGCCCGTCGCACCTTCGCACCCACAGTAGTCCCCGCCGACGGCACCCGCATTAACACGAAGACGGCGCTCCCCGTCGCGGGCGCCGTTTGACACCCCCTGCGACGCCCGCGAGTATTCGAGTGGAGGTAAGCCCTTGACCCCTACGCGCACTACGCCAACACTCATCATCGCGATCACCGCGATCACGCTCCTCTTACTCTTGCTCCCCCCGTTGCTCGCCTACCGCTACACGGCGCCGCAACAGCGGGGTGTCTTTATCACCCAGCCCTGGCGCGGTTGGTCGTTTGTGCTCACGGCGCTCCGCGTGCCCGGCGACTCCAAGCTCAAGACTTCGGGCATGGCTCTGCGCAAAGCCGACTGGGTCCTCCACGGCACGGCTATCGACCCCAACGAGGTCGAGCTCCTCTTCGTCGAGAAGAAAGAGCCTTATACCCTTGAGCAGCGCGTCGCCGGACGCACCGTGAAGACCACCGTACGTCCGAGTTACCGTTTTATCTGGCAGGTTCACGGCAAGATCCGCACGCTCCCCGACCATAGGCACACAATTGTGTTGCTGCTCGACTACGCAACCGGTCGCGTTCTCTATGACGTGCGCACGCACCTCACGCCGTCGCAGATCGCCCCTCCCTCTATGTATAAGACGCCCTCATCAACCGCTGCACCGAAGTCGAAGCAAAAGAGCGACCCCCGATGAACATCCCCGCCATCCCTTTCTACGAAGCGCCCTGGTTTAACGCGCTCCTCTCCCTCGCTCTTGCAATCGTGCTGGCCCGCGTGGTCGACATGCTGTTTAAGCGGCGTGACGCAGCTTACGCACGCTTCCTCAACCGGGAGCCCGACAACTCCGAGCGCACCCGCCGCACGATGATCCGCCGCCTGAGCGTCGCCACGGCCCTCTTCGTGGGCATCGCGATCGCCCTTCTTCAATTTAAAACCGTCAGCGCTCTAGCCCAGACGATGCTCGCCTCGGCGGCCATCATCGCCGCGATCCTCGGCATCGCCGCGCGGGCGCCGATCGCCAACCTGGTAAGCGGCATCATGATCGCCTTCTCCCAGCCCGTGCGCCTCAACGACTGCATCAGCGTCGACGGCGTCGTGGGCACCATCGAGAAGATCTCCCTCACCTACACGTTTATCCGCACCCCCGACGAAACCCACATGGTGATCCCCAACGAGGTGTTCGCCAGTAAGGCCGTGCAGAACTTCTCATTGGGTCCACCGCAGACCGCGATCACGATCGACGTGGAGCTCCCGGCCACCGCGGATGCGGCGGCGGCCAGCGATGCGCTGCTCGCCCTCGTTAATGCCGTGGCCGCACCACCGGAGGGCCACAGCAACACCGTCGAGATCACCGAGCTCAAGGCGAGCGGTACCACCTTACGCCTCCGCGCCTGGAGCCCCGAGCCCGAGAAGCGAAGCGCCATTGCCGACGAGCTACGCCGCCACGTGCAGCACTGGCTGCGGGAGAACGCGACGGGCGAACCGGGGGGCGGCCGCGCTGGCTGACCTCCCCGAGCAAACGGCCGGCGGGGAGTCGGGGGCGGCCGCAGGCGCATCCCCCCGACCACTCCGTACCGCACTCTTCACCGCGGTAACAAGCCGCCTGCTGATCTTCGCGGCGGCCTTTACCGCGACCTCGCTGATCGGCATCCTTGAGCTCCCCGTAGGATGGCGGTTCCCGGCACGCGCCGAGGCGTTCACCGGGTTCCTCGGCAAGCTCCTCAACCCCTGGGCTCACTGGGACGGCGTTTGGTTCATCAAGATCGCCACCAGCGGCTACGCCGACGGCGACGGCAGCACCGCCTTCTTCCCGCTCTACCCCCTCTTGCTGCGCTGGATCGGCGTGCTCTTTAAGAACAACTTGGTGATCACCGGCATCATCATCTCCCTCGTCTGTTACGCCGGCTGCGTCTGGCTGCTCTACCGCCTCGTGCGAGACGACTTCGACGAGGAGGTAGCCTCGCGGGCCGTGGTCTTCCTCGCCATCGGGCCGCTCTCCTTCTTCCTGCAGGCCGTGTACACCGAGTCGCTCTTCTTGCTCTTCTCGCTGGGCTGCTTCGTCTTCGCCCGCGAGGGCCGTTGGCGACTCGCGGGGCTCGCTGGCCTCCTCGCCACGCTCACGCGGAGCACCGGCGTCCTCCTCCTCGTGCCGATGGCGTACTACTACTATCAGCAACGAGACTGGCGCTTCTGGCGCACCGACGGCAAGGTAGCCAACTTGCTCATGGTCGTGGAGGGCCTCTTAATTTGGATGGCGTACCTCAGCCTCGCCTTCGGCAAACCGATGCTCTTCTCCACGGCTCAGACGGCTTGGCACCGCACCCTCGCAGCCCCTAACTACGCCACAGCAGATGGAATCTTCGCGGGCCTCAAAGGGGCCTTCGACCTCATCTCCTACGGAGTCCGCACCCTTATCGGCACGACGGGGGCGCTCCCCGTGGAGCTCGGGGCGGCCGCCAACAACCTCGTCAACCTCATCTTCTTCGTGCCGGCGATCCTCTTGCTCTGGTACGGAGCCCGGCGCCTCCCTCGTGCTTACTCGTACTACGCGCTGGCCGCGCTCACCTACCCGCTTCTGTTTCCCTCAAGCGTGGTGCCGTTGATGTCGTACCCGCGGTTCACCCTCACGGTGTTTCCGCTCTTCGTCGCCCTCGCCCTCTGGACGCAGGAGAAGCCGCGCCGCTATAAAGCCACCGTGATCACGTGCATCACGTTGCTCATCCTGCTCACGGGCAAGTTCGCGATCTTCAGTTGGGTCTCTTGAGCACGCTCCCCGCGGCCCGCTGAAAGACCACCACGCCGTCTTTGGCGAACACAATGCGGAACCGCGCATCCAACGCGAGCTTAGCGAGCGCGGCGGCGTGCTCCGTGAGATGCTCTCTGTCGTAGACGAAGGGCCTGCACTGGTCCACGATCACCCACTCCGCGTCGGCGATACAGGGGAAGACGTACGAGACCCGCCGATCCGAAAGCTGCGCGCCTACATTGTTGTTCACCGAGATGGGAACATCCCTGGGGATCAGCGCGACGGCCTCGTTGAGCACGCTCGTATGGGCGTTTCGCGCGTACTGCTTGCCGCTGTAGGACGCCCCCGGCAAAGAGAAGGGCAGGGGGCCCATAAGGTAGTTAGCGACAAGGGCGAAGAGCACCACACCGAGCGCCAGCGTCTCACGGCTGATGCGCTGACCCGCCATCTGTCCCTCTTTTTTGCGAAACCCGCCGCTGAGCCAGCGCCAGAGGCGCCTCACCCCGAACACGGTAGCGGCGACGATAAAGGGGATCTCAGCGGCCGTGTAATGAAAGCGGATGTCCCGCTGAAAGGCCGTCGACGAGAGGCCGTTGAGCGCGATCTCCGGCGCGGAGATGAGAAGCGTCAGTGGGCTCAAAAGCGACACGCTACCGAGCGGCCAGAGCAATTCGCCCCAATACAAGAGATTGGAGCCGGAGGCGAGGTGCAACGCGGTCCGCAGGGGGTCGGTGACCGCGTTACGCACGATCTGGCCGGGCCCGCTGCCGTAGTCCCCGTAGCGGGCGATAAAGGCACTCGCTCCTCCGTTGAAGTGCGGGATAATGCCCCACACCGCGACGGCGAAGTACACGGCGGCGGCGGCGGTGATAAGCAGCGGCCGCCACGAGCGCCTGTGGATCGCGAAGAAGACGCCCATCGTGCCGATCACGAGCGGGATCGTCTCCTTGCAGAGGGCGGCGAGCACCAAAAACGGCAGAGCCCGCAGCCAGCGTCCCTCCTCAAGGTACACAAACGCCCAGAGGAGGAGGGGCGTCGCCAGCGCCACGGGGTGGAACTCGTTGAGCACCAGAAACCCCGTTGCGGGGTACAGCAGGTACGCGCCGGCGAGGTACGCGCCGGCGCGAGGGCTCTGCAGCACCCGCTCGCCGAGACGGTACACGGGCCACGCGCCGAGAGCAACGATGATCGCCTGCGCCACGAGCAGCATCACGGGGCTCGGCCAGACAAGCCACGGCAGCGCGAAGACGGCGAGGATGGGGTCTACATGCGAGCCCAGTCGCGAGATCTGACGGGGCACCGCCTCGCCGGTCGTGATCTCGAGAAAGTGGCCGTGGGCGGTGTTGTACACGGCCTGCACCATGTTGCCGAGGTCGAAGCGTGCATCCAGGTAGGCCCGGTACTTCAGCCAGGAGAGCGTCGCGTAGATCACTGCGAAGAGGAGCATGCCGAGGAGGACGGCGAGGGCCGAGCGGCGGGCGGAGCGGGCCCGCTGCTCAGCGGTGAGCTCCACCACCGGGCGAAGGGGCAGAAGGCGCGAGAGCGTGGAGCGGGGGCGCATCACGACGCCGCTCCACGACGGCGAGCCACCCACCCAGTCGCCACCGCGAGGCCGATAAACAGCAACTCGACCGCGGTCACCCAGAGGCGCAGGAGCAGCGACCAGGCGAGCACGACGCCACCCGGCAGGTGCCGAGCGGTGAGCGATGCCGTGAGCACCGCCTCGCGCACACCGATCCCGCTGGGAAAGATAAACGCCGCCATGCCGACCACGTAGGCAAAGGCGTACGCGACGGTGACGAGCGGAAACGCACCCGGGCCGAGGCCGGCGACCGCCCGGGCCAGCGACCACGCACCCAGGCCGGCGACCAGCCAGGTGGCGGAGAAGAAGGCGAGCAGGGCGAGGACCCTGCCGAAGCTGAGCGTAACCTCCAGCGGCTCACGCCGCAGCAGCCGCAGCCCCCACCTCGCCAGCGGCAAGAAGACCCGCGGATGCAACAGTGCGATCAGCACCGGAATAGCCAGGAGGCTGAGCGCCATAGCCCCGGTCTTCGTCTCCCAAAACGGAAAGAGGACGGCGACGGCGACGAGCGCCGAGCAGAGCCCAAGCGCCTGCTCATAGATCATGGCGGCGCTCACCTTGTCGACCTTCATGCCCTTCTGGCGGCACATCCACGCGCGCCCCACGAACATAAAGACGTTGCCCGGAATATAGCGCGCCACGATCGACTGAGCCCAGATCGACGACATCTCCACCAGGCCACAGCGCAGCGAGAACCCCCGCAGGATGAGCCACCAGGCCACCGCCTGAAGCACGTAGAAGACGAGAAAGGCGAGGGCTGAGACCCCCATCCAGAAGAGATCGAGGCTCCAGTGGTACCCCGCAATGCTCCCCCACGAGCGCCTGAGATAGCTGACGAGGAAGTACGCGATCGCCACGATGAAGAGGAGCTGCACGACGCGCAGAAGGACGCGCCGGCGGCTGCGAGGTGCGGCCGCGGGCTCCGGAGAGAGGTTGGGTCCGTCGAGAGGAGGCTCCACGCCGACGGGGGAGGCGCCCGGCGCGTTCACCGCGCCTCCAGCGCGCTCACCAGCGCGCCGGCGACGGCGGCCGGCGTAAACGCCCGACGGTAGAGGGCGAGGGCCGCCGCCCCGAGGCGGGCGCGCTCATCGTACGAGCGGAGCGAGCGGAGCGCGCCGGCCAGCGCGAGGCCGTCGCCGACCGGCGTGAGGAGTACCTCCTCGCCGGCGCGCAACAACCCGCGCGCACCCGGTGTGTCGGCGGTCACGATGGGCCGGCCGCAGGCGAGCGCATCGTAGACCTTGTTGGGAACCACGCGAGCGGCCTTCGCCGAACCGCCGAACACCCCTAAGCAAACGTCGGCGGCGAGCGTCTGCGCGCGGAGCTCGCGATGCGTGAGCGCGCCCAGCCACCGCACGTTAGTGAGCCCACGTTCGGCGATGCGACGCCGGAGCTCGCCGGAGAGCTGCCCCTCGCCGGCGAAGACAAAGGTAAACGGCTCCTCGCGTAAAAGCTCGGCGGCGGTGAGCACGAGGTCCGCTCCGTGGAGCGGGCTCCACTTGCCGTACTGAAAGACGGTGAGCGGCTCGGCCGCGTTGAGGGCCCTGGCCTCGCCGGTCGCGGCCTCAACCGGCAGCGCCCCCACGGGGACCACCGCGAGACGGCGCTGCGGCACGCCGAGCGCCTCAGTGTAGTACGCCGCGTGCGACTGAGTGTCGGCGAGCACGAGGCTCGGCAGCGAGAAGGCAACGCGGTCCACAGCGCGCACGGCGGCGGCCTTGGGCCCGCCGGAGGCGACGAGCGCGCGGTCCCCCGAGAAGGTATCGGAGAGCGAGACGAGGGGGTCGAAGACGAGGGGCACGCGCCGCAGGGCCGCCACAAGACGGCCGAGCGGCACCATGAAGTGCCCCGGGTAGCCCACGACGACCGCGTCGAAGGCGAGACCCCGGCGATGCTGCGCCAGCAGGCGTGCGTGCGCCGCCGCTACGGCGCCGCCGAGGCACAGCGCGCCGGCGGGCGTCGCCATGCGCGCAGCGTCGAGCGCCGGCAGAGGTGCGCGAAACTCGGTAACGGAGACGCCGAGCTCGCGGAGCCCCGCGATGAGCACGGCGTTGCGTGGATACGCAGCGTCGTAGGTGCCGAAGTACGCGACGGCGCGCTTCACGACACGCCGGGACCCTCGGAGGGCGAGCACCCGGCCGAAGCGCAAGCGAGGGGCCCCTCCGCCTCAACGATCTTCGTAACCTGCAGACAGTCCGGCCCGCGCCGAGCACGCGAGCTGGCGATGAGCTCGCCTATGAGCCCCAGCGAGAGCAGCTGCACGCCGACGATGAGCAACAATACCCCCAACAGGAGGAGCGGACGCTGCCCTATAGGGTGTCCGAAGACGAGTTTGTCGACCGCGAGGAACAACTCGATAAAGAACCCCGCGACGGCCATGAGCGTACCGATGCCTCCGAACAAGTGCTGAGGCCGATGCTGATACCGGCCGAGGAAGAGCACGGTGAGGAGGTCGAGATAACCGCGGAGGTAGCGCCGCCACCCGTATTTGGAGCAACCGGCGGTGCGCGGCCGATGGGCTACGGGCTTCTCGGTAACGCGAAACCCGGCCTGCGCCGCGACCACGGGGATGTACCGATGCAGCTCCCCGTAGATGTTGATGACGTCGACGACCTCGCGGCGGTACGACTTGAGGCCACAGTTGAAGTCGTGGAGAGGGATGCCCGTAGCCGTGCGCACGGTCCAGTTAAAGAAGCGAGAGGGGATCGTCTTACTCGGGGGGTCCTGCCGCCGTTGTTTCCAGCCGGAGACGAGGTCGTAGCCGTCCTCGAGGGGGGCGATGAGCTCGAGGATCTCGGCCGGGTCGTCCTGCCGATCGCCGTCGAGCGTCACGATGAAGTCGCCACGGCTGTGCGCGAACCCGTGAGAGAGCGCCGCCGCCTTTCCGAAGTTGCGGCGCAGTTTAACGGCGCGGACGTCGGCGCGAGAGGCGGCGAGCCGTTCCATAACGGCAAAGGAGCCGTCGTTCGAGCCGTCGTCCACGAAGAGGATCTCGTACGAGCGACCGGAGCCGGCAAGCGCCTCGTCGATCTCCGCGACGAGCGGCTCGAGGCTCTCCACCTCGTTATAAACCGGTATGACGAGTGATAACTGTAGGGACATACGGCTTGTAAGGATACATGGTTTCGCCAAATGATCCTCCAAGGGTCACGCCTACCCCCATCTAGCCCCTCGAAAGTCAACTTGGTACCATAGGGAGAGTGCCTACTATCTCCAAATTCGCGCGGCTCGTGCGAAAGGACAGCATGAGAAAGACGATCCACGCAACCGCGCTTCTCATGGTGACGATCATCGTCCTCATCGCCACCGTAGTTCCTTCTGCCCACGCAGCCACAAAAGACCCGCGGGCCGCACAGGTTACCAAGGGCCTCGACTACCTTCACGCCCGCCAGCAAGAAAACGGCGGGTTCGGCAGCGCGCTGTACACCACATGGAGCTCGCTGGCACTCGCGGCGAGCGGCGAGCAGGCGAACGGCAGTGCGTGGGTAAAAAGCGGCGGAACCCCCTTTACGTTTCTCCAGTCGCGCAGCCACGTAAAGGCGGCGGGCGGCTACGACGTGTCCAATCCGGTCACCTACTACGCGCAGGCGATCATGGCCTACGTGGCCGCGGGCCAGCCAGAGCGCGTCTTCGTAGCCGGCACCCCCCACATCGACCTCCTCGCCAAGCTCTACGCGTATCAAAACCAAGAGGGCGGCGCTGCGCAGGGCTCTTTCTCGCCCTCCTCCTCAAGCCCCGGTTACCAAGCGGTTCACACGACCTCGTGGGCGATCTTGGCGATGCACGCGATCGGCGAGTCCAAAGGAGACCGCTTCGACCAAGCCATCGTCTGGCTCTCCCGGCAGCAACGGGCCGACGGGGGGTTCCCCGCACAAGAGAGCCTCGCCTCCAATGTCGAAGACACCGCCATGGCGGTGCAAGCACTCGAGCTCGCCGGCGCCGGCCAAATCGACGCGCGCGTTATCCCCGCGGCCCGCGCGTACCTCAAGGCACGCCAGCGGAGCGATGGAGGGTTTCCCCACGAGGGCAACGGTCGCCTCGACGCCTACGCAACCGCCGCGGCTATTCAAGCTATCGTCGCCATCGGCGAAGATCCAGACGGCCCGGCGTGGAAGGTCAACGCAAAGACCCCACGCACCGCCCTGAACTCACTACGACAGGCCTCCGGGGCCTTTAAACGATATGAGCGGGAGACCTCAGCGCCTATCCCCACGACGTGTTGGGCGCTCATCGCCTACCGCAAACAAAGCTTCACTAAGTTCCCCCGCAGCAGACCGGCGACGCTCAAGCCTTTCGCGCCCCGCCCCGCAATTACCTCAGCCACCCCGCGAAGCGGCACGAGAGTTAGGTCGAACAGCCCGATCACCCTACGGGCCTCGTACAACGACGGCGCCTTGGGCACCGGCGTCGACCCTCGCCTCTCCCGTATCTTGGTCGACGGCAGCAACCGCAGTAAATCCGCAAGAGTCACCAACTCCGGCGTCACCCTACGACTCAGCGGGCTCAAAGCCGGCGTCCACACCTGGAAAGTCGAGGTAACCGACTACGCCGGCAACACGCGAACAATCACTCGAACCCTCACGGTCACCTCACCGCCGGCGCCCGCGCCCCCGGCCCCGGCCCCGGCGCCCGATTCGCCCTCAGACCCAGACCCCGTGATCCCGCCCGACGACCCCACGCCCCTACCCGACCCAACACCCCCCGAGGATCCCGCCACCCCTTACCCCACCCCTACCTCCACCCTCTTTCCAGATTCGCCGTACCCCTCACCGGCCATCACCGGCATCCTCGTGCCGTCGCCGAGCGTCTCCCCCGGAGCCGGCATCTCCGAAGGCCGAGGTGGTGGCGTGGGCTTCATCGGTGGTACTCTCCTCGCTATGCTCCCCGTCGGGGCTGCGCTCGGCTACCTCGCCCTCGGCCGCCGCATACAAGCACTCGGGCAGGCGAGCGAAGGAGAGGTGCTCCCCGGCGACGAAAGCACGTGGGAGCACGTAAAAGCCGTCCTGAGAAAGACGAAGAACCTTTTGAGACGAGAGAAGAGCTAACCCGCGTGAACGGACTTCAGCATCTCTTCTACGACACCTCGCGCGTGCTCCTCTGGCCCGCCCTCATCGCCGTCGCTCTCTGCCTTATTTGGACGGCGATCGAGGCCGGTGTCTTCCTCTACGAGCTTTGGCTCCGCTTCCGCTTCCGCAGTCTCGACGCCCTTGAGGGCCGAGCGCTCCGGGCGCGGCGGGCCTTCGCGGAAGGCAAACCGCGCACCGCCTACCGCGCCCTGCAGGAGAACCGCTACTCCCTCATCGTCATGCGGTTCCTCTTCAGCCTCATCCACAACTACCAAACGGAGCGCCTTGAGGCCAAACCGCTCAAGCTCTTACAGGAGAGTGAGTTCGCCACCCTCAAACGCCTCGAGCGCACGCGTATCCTCGTGCGCCTCGGCCCCATCCTTGGGCTCATGGGCACGCTTATCTTGCTCTCGCCCGCGCTCCTCGGGCTCTCGCAGGGCAACGCCGAGCAGTTCATCACCAGCCTCACCACGGCCTTCTCCCTCACTATCCTGGGTCTCCTCATCGGCGTCGTAGCCTTTACTATCAGCATCGTCCGCGACCGCATCTACGCGCAAGATCTCTCCGATCTTGAGTACCTCGTGGAGCTGCTAGAGGGCACCTCCGGTCGGCTCACCGCCGGCCGCAGACGCACGAAGAAGGGCATTTGGGAGGCCGACCCGCCGGCGCAAGAGCTAACGGAGGAGCCGGAGGCGCAGGGGTCGAAGGCGACGCAGCCTCAGGCGCAGGTGCCACCGCAGCCGCCGCAGCCGGAGGCGCAACCTCAAGCACAAGAGCGAGAGGCTGCACCGCCTCAGACGGAGGAGCCGGAGGCGCAGCCGGAAGCTCAGCCGGCGCAGCCGGAGGCAACGCCTCGGCCGGCACCGGAGGCAGCGCAACAGCCAACACCGGAGGTGGCGCCCCAGCCGACGGCAGCGCAACCGGACGTACAGCCGGAGATGCGACCCGCAGAGCCGGAGGCACCGCCGATCCCCGAGGCGAGCGCCTTCACCCAACCAGCCTCACCTCCGCCACCAACGGCTACGCCTCGCCCTGCGCCCGATGAATCGTTCGGCGACATCGACGAGCCGGACGCCTTCGCGCCCGATTGCCCCACTACGCTCCCCGCAACGCCCCTGCTCTCCTGGCCGGAGGCGTCGCAACCCGGCGACACCCGTGGGTTTTTAAGCATCGACGAGCCCACGTTGATCTGGCCGGCCGACGAAGACCCCTTCGCCGAGCTCGGCCCCGTCGACGACCCGTCTCAACCCTCCTAGGGCAGCCATGCTCGAGCAGCACGACGGCCGTCCGCAGATCCACGCTCGCGGCACGATCTACGGCCCACCCCGAAGCGAGTTTCGCTACATGCACCGGCGGCGCATCGGATCCAGCGACCGCAACGGCGACCCCCTCGGCGGCATGGCCAACCTCTTCACCGTGGCTATCGTCCTCGCCATCGGCATCTTCATCACCGCACTCACCGCCGCCGGCCTCTCCAGCCTCCTCACCAACGCAAACGCGACGATCATCGCCAACCCCGGAACACCGGAGATGCGTATTATCCTCAAGCAGGGCGGCAAGTTCACGGTGATGGATGCAAACGCTTGTACTCAAACGCAGGGGGTGGGTACGCTCGCCGGCTCGCTCTACAAGCTCGCCGACGGCAGCATCATCTACGTCCCCGCCGGCGCTACCCCGCCGACCGGGGGGGAGGTAACCCCCGGGCAAAACCCGACGGCGTACCCCACCACAAACCCCTACGGCACACCGACACCGTCCCCGACGGCGAGCGAACCTGCCGCCCCCGGCGGCATCACCACACCGACGCCGGGGGTGACGGCGAGCCCGGCAACGCAGATGGCGCCCGGGGAGTCGTTAGTGCGCCCCGACTGAGCGGAGCGAAACGCAGCCGCCTCAGCGGCCGATCGACCGTAAAAGCTCCGCGAGCCGCGCGAGCTCGGCCTGACTCTTAAAGGCGATCTGAATAGTGCCGCCACGCCTCCCCGCACGGATGCGGACGGGCGCCTCGAACACACCGTAGAGCTCGTCGACGAGGTCGCCGTAATCCGGCTCGGCGCGCTCGGGCGGATGCACCTGCGCCCCCCGAGCCTCCTCCGCGAGCTTCTTCACCAGCGCCTCGGTTTGGCGCACACTGAGCCCGCCGGAGACCACGGCGCTCGCCGCCTTGCGGCGCTGTCCGTGGTCGGGCAACGCCAGCAGAGCGCGACCGTGCCCCTCGCTCAACTCGCCGACCTCGATCATGCGCTGAACATCGTCGGGCAGCTCAAGCAGCCGAAGCACGTTGCTCACCGCAGCTCGACTGCGGCCGACGAGCTTGGCGACGCGCTCGTGGGTGAGCCCGAACTGGTCGACCAGCGAAGCGTAGGCCTGCGCCTCCTCGATGCTGTTGAGGTCCTCGCGGGCGACGTTCTCGGCGAGCGCGATCTCGAGCGAGGCGACCTCGTCGGCCGGCCGCACGAGCGCCGGGATGTGCGTGAGGCCGGCGAGCTTGGAGGCCCTCAAGCGCCGCTCACCGGCGATGAGCTCGAAGCGAGCACCGGCGCCCTGGGTAGACTCCTGAAGCGGACGCACCACCACCGGCTGCACGACGCCGAGCGCCCTAATGGAGTCGGCGAGCTCCTCCAGCTCCTCCTGCACGAAGACGCGACGAGGTTGGTGCGGATTGGCGACCACAGCATTGAGGGGGAGCTCGCGGAGGCGACCCTCCGCCAGGGGAGCGGCGTTCGCCCTCTCAAGGCTTGCCCTACTGTCGCTGATAAGGGCGCTGAGCCCCTTGCCGAGCGCCTTCTTCGCGGCGGAGCCGGATGACGACGCGCCGTCCGCCTTACGTTGCGTTGCCACGGGAGACGACCTCCTTCGCGAGATCGAAGTACGCATCGCTGCCGGCGCAGTTAACGTCGTAGCGCGAGATCGGCAAGCCGTGGCTCGGCGCCTCACTGAGACGGACGTTGCGCGGGATCAGGGTGTGAAAGACACGCATACCGAGATGCTCCCGCACCTCAGCGACGACCTCTCGACTCAGGCGAGTGCGACCGTCGAACATGGTGACGAGCACGCCGAGGATCTCGAGGCCGGGGTTGAGGTGCTCTTGGATCAGCCGGATGGTGTCGAGCAGCTGGACGAGCCCCTCAAGGGCGTAGTACTCGGCCTGCACGGGCACGAGCACCTCGCGAGCGGCCACTAATGCGTTAATGGTGAGCACACCGAGCGAGGGCGGGCAGTCGATAAACACGTACTCGTACCGGTCGGGGCAGGCGGACAGCGCGCGCTCAAGGACCCACTCGTTACCCTCCAGAGTAGCGAGCTCGACGACCGCACCGGCCAAGTCGGGGCATGCGGGGAGCACGGAGAGGCCGGCGACCGCCGTGGGCATCGTCGCCTCCGCAACGGTAGCCGCTCCGCTGAGCACGCCGTAGGTGCTCAGCTGGGCGTCGGGCGCGCGGACGCCGAGCCCGACCGATGCGTTGGCCTGAGGATCCATGTCGACGAGCAAGACGCTGAACCCGGCCTCGGCAAGACAGGCGGCGAGATTCACGGTGGTGGTGGTTTTACCGACCCCACCCTTTTGATTCGTGACGGCGATAACGCGAGTCACCCGGCTCCTTTCGCGGGCACCGATACTAGCAGATAACGGCGGTCAGCCGGTGAGCGGCCGCCTGGTCGCCAGACCCTCTCGGCGCGGCAGCCGAGCCGGCGTAGGGGCGACCTTCTCGAAGAGGGCACACACCGCGTCGTCGAGGGGCGAGCTTGAGAGGCGACGGACGGGGCCTGGCTCCACGCCACAGAGCGGCACAACGGCCCGAGCGACCTCACCCTCCTCAGCGAGCGCCTTGCCGGTCTTGCTGGCCACGAGCACGCCGCCTACTTCGAGGAGCGGGGATGCCAGCTCGACGAGCCCGGCGAGTGAGGTAACCGCCCGGGCGAGGACGACGGAGAAAGCCTCGCGGCCCGGCTGCCCGACGGCCGCAAAGCGCTCGCTGCGAGCGCAGACGACCGAGGCGCGGTGCTCAAGGCCGGCCGCGACAACGGCCTCCTCGAGGAACTTACACTTTTTGGCGGACACCTCGAGGAGCGTAACCCGCGCCTCCGGGAGCGCGACCGCGAGGGGGATGCCGGGGATGCCGGCGCCGGCGCCGAGGTCGAGCCAACTGGCGGCGGCGCGCTCGCGAAGCTCGTCGACCTCGAGCAGCGAGAGCGAGTCCCCGAGGAGCGTCTCCACAACGTCTTCGCGGCGGCGCACGCCGGTTACGTTACCGCCGCGCCAGCCGAGGAGGAGCTCGACGTACGCGTCGAGAGCGTCAGTCTGCGACGCGTTGAGGGAGAAGCGCTCCGCGAGGGCGACGATAGGATCGCTAGGCGTCACAGAGTTTTGTAAACAGCAACGTCGCGCCGTCGTCACTGGACAGGCGGAGCTCGAACTCGTCGGCCATCGCGCGGATAAGCGCGATGCGCATGCCGCGCTCGGTGAACATGAGGGGCTGCCCCTCGTCGATCTCGTCGACACTGCAGCGCCAAGTAGCCATGGAGACCTGTACGATCGCACGGTCGTCGAGCAGCGCAAAGCAGAGGTAGATCTGCTCCCCCTCCTCGCCCCTGCTCCTACGAACCGACTCGGAACACGCCTCGGTGAGCGCCAGTTTAAGATCGTCGATAGCGTCGTCGGAGTACCCGCGTGGGCGCAGAAGACCGACGAGCGTGAGGCGCGCGAGCACAACGTACTCGGCCTTAGCGGGAATGGCGAGCTTTACGCGATACTCCACGGAAAAATCTCCCCCATCAAGAGCCGTCGACACCGACGACCTTCTTGAGCGAACGCCGAACATGCACGTTTGCGCCGCACATTGAACAAAGTGTTCCCCGTAAAGCGAGATCTTCAACCGCGGCGCCGTCGCGCCGCACCAACGGCCGGCGACAACGCGGACAGACGGTGTTAGCCCCCTCGTGCCCCGGAACATTGCCGATGTACACAAAACTCAGCCCCGCCTCAAGGGCGATGCGCCGAGCCCGCTCGAGCGTCGCGATAGGCGTCTGCGGAAGGTGTGCGAGCTCCAAGCACGGCGTAAAACGAGTGAGGTGCCACGGCGTCTCGGGGCCGAGCTCCGCCACAATCCACGCCGCTATTTCGCGAAGCGTCGTCTCATCGTCGTTGAAGCGGGGGATCACATTAGTGACGATCTCGACGTGGCAGCCGTGTACCTTCTTGGCGCGATGAGCGGCGGCGAGCACCGGCGCCATCTCTCGTACGCGGCAGAGCTCGTGATACTGCTCGTCGCTGAACCCTTTAACGTCGACGCGGTAGGCGTCGATGTGCGGCGCCACGAGGTCGAGCGCCTCCTCGGTGATATAGCCGTTGGTGACCATCGCCGTGTAGAGCCCGTGCTCGTGAGCCACCCGGGCCCCGTCGAGAACGTACTCGAGCCATATGGTGGGTTCGTTGTAGGTCCAGGCGACACCCTGACACCCGTTGTTGGCGGCGAGCACGGGGAGGTTGCGCACCGGCAGCTCCCGCAACTCCCGCAGGGACTCTTGCGGGTCGGCGTGGGCGATCTGCCAGTTTTGGCAGTGCCCGCACGTAAAGTTGCAGCCGTACGTGCCGAGCGAGAGCACCGTGCTCCCGGGGAAAAAGTGAAAGAGGGGCTTTTTCTCGATGGGATCGGCCACCACGCTGCACACGCGGCCGTAGGTGATGGCGTACAGCCGGCCGTCGCGGTTGACGCGCGCCCTGCAGGACCCGCTCTTGCCCGGCGCTATGCGGCAGCGCCGCGGACAAACGCGGCACTCCACTACGCCGTCGTCGCAGGCGTCGTAGAGCAGGGCTTCTCTGGGCATGATCTTCTCCATAGGGCGTTGATTCTACCCTGCTATACTCGAAGTTGCCGAATGAAGGGCGAGATGCATGACCAAAACCGGGGCTCATATACTAATCGTCGGCGATGAAGAGACCGTGCTCTCCCTTCTCCGCACGCCCCTGGAAGAAGAGGGCTATCGCATCACCACCGCCACCACCGGCGAGCAAGCCCTTGAGCGCTTCGCCGCCGAGCGCGTCGACCTCGTCCTCCTCGACACCGCACTCCCCGACATCGACGGCGTAGAGGTTTGCCGTCGACTCCGCACACGGAGCACCGTCCCCATCACCGTGCTCACCGCGACATCAGAGGAGTTCGATAAAATCCTCGCGCTCGAGACCGGCGCCGACGACTGCATCGTGAAAGATGCGCTCACCCTCGGGGAGCTCCGTAGCCGCATCCGCGCACAGCTTCGCCGAGCGCAGATGGCCAACGCCGCAAAGGAGCAGGAGGAGGATCTCCTCAAGGTCGACGACCTGGAGATCGACCTGCTCAAGCGAACGGTCCTCCTGAGGGGCGAGCAAGTCGAACTCACCTACGTCGAGTTCGAGATCCTCAAGACGCTGGCCGCGCACCCTGGACGCGCTTACAGTCGCTCGCTGCTGCTCGAGCTCGTCTGGGGCGACTCCGAGTTCCGCAACGCCCGCGCCATCGACGTGCACGTTAGCCATCTTCGTCAAAAACTCGAGCGCGACCCCAAAGCCCCCGAGTTCATCTTCACCGTTCGCTATATCGGGTATAAGTTCCGGGAGCTTTGAAAGGAGAAAGGTGAAAGCAAAAGGCTTCCTGCTCGGTATCGTCGGCGGCGTCATCGGCGCCGCACTCGTTATCCTCGTCATCACCGTCAGCTCCGGGGGCTTTACGAAGGTCCTCGGCCCCAACCAAAACGTCGTCACTCCGGTCGTCACCTCGGCACCAGAGGCGGCGTCGAACTCGAGCTTTACACCGCAACAGATCTACCGCTCGCACTCGCCCGGCGTCGTCATGGTGCAGGCACAGTTCGCCGCATCCGGCTCCAGCTTCTTCGGCGAACCCGAAAACGCCAAGTCCCTCGGCACCGGCTTCGTCGTCGACGCCCAGGGGCATATCCTCACCAACGCCCATGTGGTAGAGCAAAAGGGCGAGCAGGCCGAGAGCATCACGATCGTCTTCAATAAGGGCGGCACGGCCACGCAGCGCGTTAAGGCCACGCTCGTCGGCGTCGACGACAGCAGCGACGTCGCCGTCGTTAAAGTCGACCCCGCTCATATTGCCCTCAAGCCCCTCCCGCTCGGCGACTCCGACAAGGTCACGGTGGGGGAGGAGGTCATCGCCATCGGTAACCCCTTGGGGTACGACTTCTCCATCACCTCTGGAATCGTCTCGGCCGTCGGCCGCAGCCTCCAGGCCCCCAACGGCATGACTATCTCCAACGGCATTCAGACCGATGCGGCCATCAACCCCGGCAACTCCGGGGGGCCCCTCATCGACACACGGGGCAGGGTTATCGGCGTCAACGAGCAGATCGCCACGGAGTCCGGCGGCAACCAAGGGCTCGGGTTCGCCGTGCCAATTAATGCGGCAGTACGATCATTAGAGGAGCTCAAGAGCAACGGCCGTGTTCGCTACGCCTGGCTCGGTGTCGGCGGCCAAACCCTCACCTCCGACCTCGCCGAGCTCTTCAAACTCTCCTCCAAGGGAGGGGCGCTCATCGAGCAGGTCACCGCGGGCAGCCCGGCCGATAAGGCCGGCATTCGCGGCGGCTCCAAAGCTATCCGGGTGCAAGGCCGCGACTTCACTATCGGCGGCGACATCGTCGTCAAAGCCGACAGCACCACTATCGGCACCTTCGAGGACCTCGTCGCCTTCCTCTCCAAGAAGAAGCCCGGCGACACCATTACCCTCGTGATCGAACGAAACGGCAAGCAAGAGACCGTTAAAGCGAAGCTTGCCGAGCGACCAAGCCGCAACAGATAAACAGCCCACCCCAGCATGGGCGGCGGTCCCTCCTCCCGACCGCCGCCCATGCCTGCGTATCGGCAAAGCGCCGCTGCCCGCCAATGCAGCGATCGCAGTCTGGCTACACTGAGCCACCACACGACGATCGGCTACCGCAGCTCTAGCTCCACACCTCGAAGGTTTCACGTGAAACATCCCCACACGATGCAGCTCTTGCGGTAAGAGCCTTGAGCGGAGGACCCCGAGCCATCACGGCCAACTGTTTCACGTGAAACATCGGCTCGAAGACTTCGCCAAAACGCCGACCGCTCGTCGGGCCTCGGACCATCGAACTCCGCCGAGTTCAATGACTCAGATCCTGACGCCCAAGCAACCCCGAAAACTCACGCGAAGGCCAGGCACTCAGCGCTCCTCCGCGTAGCCTCCGCTCCGCACAAGGCTGAAAACGCCGCGAAAGCGCAGGACGCGAGGGCTCCACAAAGCTCTAGCTCCCACAAAAACTGCACGCTTACCGGCTAAAGCCCTCTGAGGCCGAACCCTCTGCGGAACCGTGGCTCCATTCTCCTGAGCCAAGGTCGCGGAATCTCCGGTAATGAATCCGCAGCGAAGAGGAGAGAGTTAACGCGATAGGGCAAGGAGTGAGAACGAGAGCGCAGGTGAAAAAAGACTAGAGACTGGTCGATGAGAACGCACTCACCCGCGTGCGCCACACCCCACGTCTAGAGAGACTACCCCCCACGAAGCAAAGCGAGGTGACCCCTAAAGGAGCAGTGTGCGCCTAGAAAACACGCGAGAGCAGGGAAAACAGAGCGCCTAACTATTTTCTTAGTAAATAGCACTCGCGCCCTTTCCCCTCCTTCGCCGTCACATTTGCTCACCGAGCGAAAATACCCCATAATAAAAACCCTGGTGCGGGAGACTGCACCAGATGTGGGGCATTAGCTCAGCTGGGAGAGCGCCTGGATCGCACCCAGGAGGTCAGCGGTTCGATTCCGCTATGCTCCACCACTTTTTGCCTTATACGGCGACCGCCTTGGAGGTCGCCGTTTTCATTTAAGGCGAGCGGTTCGCGCAAGGGGCAAAAGGGCCCCTTGCGCGAACCGCTCGCCAGTGCACCAGTTGTCTCGCTTAACGCGCGTAAAACACGAACTTACTCTTCGCGGGGTAAACCTGCGCGGTCTGCTTGGGATTCATTTTGCTGGCTTGAGCGGCAGCGTACACATACGCCTCATGGAACGTGACGCGCTTATCGCGGTTTACGTCGGCGGCCATGGTGGGGAGCTTACCGGCGGGTAGCTCCCTCCACCCGATGCCCCGCAAGAGAGAGGCGGTGAAAAAGGTCCCGACCTTGACGTTGTACTTAGAGGTTTCACTACCCCTGCATGACGTCATCACCAGGAACTTGGGCACGTTGAACGCCTGCGCGCGCCTCCCCTTGAGCTGCGCCGCCGATGCAGGCACAGTGCTGGTAGCGTCGGCGAAGGCGTTGACGACGGCTTGATTGAAGGCATCTGCGTCGTCCCGCTGCACGACCGAAGCAGTGCCTCTCTTAATAAAACCACCACTGTGAGCGCTGTTAAGGATGACTATCACGCGCCCGGGGACGGCATCCAGGGCGGTCCGGAGCTGCTTGATGGTGAGATGGCCGGTGTCGTCAGAGGAATCGCCGCTGTCGACACCGCAAAGATAATACGAGCCATTAAAGGTGCCGCCGCGGCCGCTGTAATAGAAGAGCGACACGTCGTCTTTGTCCGCGCCGGCAAAGGCGGTCGCGATGTCATTCTGTATCTGGAGGGCGGTGCGATCTTTAACGACGGTGCGCACGCTATACCGGTGACCCTTCATGCGAAAGAGACCCAGTGCGTTTTTGAACTGAGCAGCATCTACCCACGGGACCCCCTTCATATCAGAGAGAAGGGGGTAGTCGTTGTTGCCCACTAGAAGGGCGCGATAGGTGGTGACGGCCAAGGGCGCCGGCTTAACGCCAATGGGGGCGCTTTTTGGCCCGGTAAAGGTATCCCTAGTCGCCGCCACTTGGTAATACGTCGTGCCCGAGGCGCTCCGCAGGGGAACGCTAGCGCCGGTGGACTTTGTGGCAACGGAGACGGCGCGGGTCATCTTTGAGGAGGTGGAGCTCCAAATACGGTAGCCGGTGGCGTTAGGGATGGGCGCCCAGCGCAGACGAGTCTTCTTGTCGGGCTGGATAAACGGTGTATCCAGAGCTGGAGCGGTCCAGTTGCTCACACCCAAAAAGGCCTTGCTGAAGGGGGAGGTGCCCTTGGAGGTGGTAACCCGCAGAGAGTAGTACCACATCTGGCCGACGGGATCCGACATGCGAGTCTGGCGGATAGCCCGAGTGCAATTCGCCGGCGGCTGGCAAACGTAGATGCGCGTGCGAGCCGTAGCAGTATCGGCCCGGTAGAGCGTGTAATACTTCGCCCCGGGGACCGCGCTCCAGGTGCACATCACACCTGGCTCGCCCATAATAACGACGTTAGAGACCGACTTCATGCGCGGCGCAGGCGGCCGGGAGCTGGCTGCGCGCAAGCCGGCGAGGGGAGAGAAGGGCTCGGCTGCCGTTGGGCCGCTCGCGGCGGCGGCGGGCTTCGCCAGCGCCACAGCGGGCACGCCACAGAAGAGCACGACACAGAGCGCGAAAACACCCCCGGTACGACGAATGATATGGCCGAATGCGTTCATCGTGATCACCTCTTCTGTAGAGTTAAGCTCACCCTATCAAGAGATGGGAGCACTCTGCCATTACTTCATCAGGGAGCAGGAGCAGAACGGGACCCCTTTCGGAGCCCCGTTCTGGCCAACAGCTCACACGAAAAGACGCGCTACCAGCCACGCTCAGCGCGCGTAGAACACGAAACCGCTGTTCTGCGGGTACACCTGTGCGTTTTGCTCGGAATAGCTTAGATCAGCCGTTTTATTCCGACTGTACACGTAAGCCTCGTTAAAGGTCACTTGCCCATCGGCGTTCACGTCCGCGGCCACCTTGTCGAGCTTTTCCTTCCTCGCTTCGTTCCAGCCGAGACCCCACAGAAGGGAGTAGGTGAAGTAGCCGTACTCCTCCTCTTGCACCGAGCTCTCCGTACCTTTACATGCCGTCATCACGAGGAACTTAGGGACGTTAAGCGCGCGTTTGCCGCTCTTTTTAAGCTCAGCGGCGGTTGCGGGCACGGTGCTGCTACTCTCCGCGAAAGCGTCGATAACCGCCTGGTTGAAGGCTTGGGAAGCAGCTATCCTCGCGGCAGAGGTAGCGCCCCTCTCGATAAAGCCGCCGCTGTTGCAGCAGTCGAGGATGACGATGACTCGCCCGGGGACCTGCTCCAGAGCTGCCTGGAGCTGCGCAAGGGTGACGCACCCGGCGAGAGGATCGCTGGGAGTGACCCAGGCATCGATGCCGCAAAGAAGGTACGCGCCTTCGTCGAAGCCGCCGTGGCCGGCGTAGAAAAAGAGCGACACATCGTCGGCACCCGCGCCGGCGAAGGTGGAGCGTATGTCGCTCAGGATCTGAGCGCCGGTACGGCCTTTCACGAGGGTAGGGGTGTAGGTGCAGCCGTCGAGCCGAAACAGCCCCAGCGCGTTGCCGAACTGCTCGGCGTCGTTCCACGTCGCCGGCGCGAGATCGGCGTACGGACGCAGGTAATCGCCATTACCCACGAGGAGCGCTCGGTAGGTGACAGAACCCGAGGGCGCTACCTGCGGTATGTAGGCAACCACCGCGCTCTTCGGCCCGGTGAAGGCTCCCCTCGTAGCAGCTACCTGATAGTACGTTGGTGCCGTAGCACTCAGCGGCGTGAGATCGACGGTGCTGGCGGTGGTGGCAACGGCGATGGCGTCGGCCATGCTCTGGGTAGCGGCGCTCCACACGCGATACCCCGTAGCGCCGGGGAGCTTGTTCCAGCTTAAACGCACCTTGCCGCCCGACTGAACTTGTGGCACGCCGACGGCTGGTGGAGCCCACTTGCTCACGGCCAAGGTTGCGGCGCTGAAGGGGGAGGTGCATTTGCCGGCGGTGGCCCGCACGGAGTAGTACCACACCGCGCCCGATTTATCCGCGGCGGGGAGGTAGCGCAAGCTCGTGCCCTTGACTTTAGCGATAACCGTACGCATGCGCGCCGTAGCGCTCTTAGCGCGGTAGACGGTGTACCCCTTAGCCCCGGAGGAGGCGCTCCAGCTGAGCAGGAGCTTGTCGCCCGCAGAGCAGGTGGCTTGCTTCATGCGCGGTGCACGTAAGGTCGCTGCGGAGGCGAGGGCTGGCACCGCGCAGAGGAGCACAGCGCAGAGTACGAAAACACCGACCGCGCGGCGCATGACACGAGCAGGTACATTCACCGCGATCACCTTTTTTGTTGGGTGACTCAGTATAGCAAGGGGTGAATGCGCGCCGTTAGGCTCCGGCGAGCAAAAGGGCGGGGGAGGCGCGCCGCAGGCACGCCTCCCCCGCCCTCAGCCGGCCGCTTGAGCCGGCGCCTTCGCTCGTGGCTCAGTCGTCGAAGTCGCCCTCCGGGCCCTTGTCGCTGTCGAGGTGCGCCGCGCGCTCCACGATGCGCTCCTCGGTCCACTGCGCCGGGTCCTCAAGGCGACCCGCCTTGGCGCCGAGGTCGTACGAGCCGGCCGTGAGGATCGCCTCCACGGCGAACGGCGCCGTGTCGCTCGTGTTGAGCACCTCGGTCATCATGGTGTAGGCGAAGTCCTCCACACGCTGCGCCATACGCTCGCGCACCTCGGCGGGCTGCGCCAGCAGCTTGTTCTCGAACGGTAGGTTGAGGCTCTTATAAGCGCCCTTCTTCCAGCCTCGCTCGTCGGCGTAGGCGACCATCTCCGCCCACAGCTCCTCGGTAACCCCCTCGCTGGGGACCTTGATGAAGTTGCCGCCGGCGTCCAGCTGCGCGTTGCCGTAGTCGTTAACTTCGAGGCCCCAAGAGATCATCTGCAGCGCGGTGGCCACGTTGGCCTTGGTGGTGTGCGTGGCGGCCGCTATGCGGCGCAGGCGATCGGAGCTGTTGCCCGAGGTGCCGTGCTGAGCACCGCTCACCTCGTAGAGCGCGATCGCCTTGTGGATCTCGGCGGTGAGCTCCACCTGAATGCCGGCGTCCGATGCCTCAATGCCGTGGGTGGTGCCGTTGTTGAGCGCGATCCAGTCGGCGAAGATGCCGTGCGCGTTGAGCCCCTGAATGAGGAAGAGGGCCTCGCTCGGCGTGGAGAGGCCATCTTTGCCCTTGATCTCGCCGACCTCGGTCTCGAGCCCCGCCCAGGAGGGGATAAAGGGGTTCACGGCGATGTTTGCCAACAGGTTCTCGGCGTTGGGCTGGTGTGAGGCGTCGATGGCGATGGAGGTGATACCCGCCTCGAACATGGTGGGCACCTCGACCTTTGCCTGCTCGAGATCTGCGGCGTTCTTAATGCCGTAGTGGTCGGCGTGAATGGCCACCGGGATGGTGATGCCCATCTCGTTGCAGAGCGAGTCCACGATACGCGCCATGTTCCAGTAGTTGACGGCGCAGTAGGCGCTCTGGCCGCCCTCGGATTTGGCGATCTCGATGATGAGCGCGGCGTTGGCCCGCTGCGCGGCCCGCAGCGCGCCGCGGATGACGAAGCTGTTGCGACCGTTGGCCGCCATGGCGAGGGCGTTGCCCTTGGCGCGCATGGCGCGGTCTACAGCTTTACCGCTCACCAAGAGCGCTTTGGAGTTGGGGAAGAGGGCCGCGATGTTGGGGGGGCGGCCCACCTGAAGTGCTTTTTCGTAATCTTGCGCGTACGGCATTGGGTGATCTCCCTAGGGTCGATTAACTCACCACCCCCGATTGTACCCGTATATCGACGACTTACGCGGACTTTGGGGGCGACGGGTGCAGCCGTTCGCTAGGAGCTGGCGGGGACGAGAGGTGCTCGGGCTACTCCCACACGCCGCAGAACCGCAGCGCTACGAGCACAAGGGCCTCCACGGCCTGGCGGAGCTCGTGGAGGGGGATAAACTCGCCCGGCGTGTGCGCAACGCGCACGTCTCCGGGCCCGAAGAGCACCGTCGGCACGCCGGCCACGTTGGTGAGCAGCCGCATGTCGGCGCCGTAGGGCACGCCCTCAAGCGGCGGCTCGGTGCCGGTGACCGCGGCGGCGGCACCGAGCACCGCGCGCACGATAGGGTCATCGTGGCGCGTGCTGGCCGGCTCAAAGCGACCGCCCCACCACTCCACAGTGGGCGGATGATCGCGCAGCCACGGGTCGGCGGCGGCCGCGGCGGCCACCGCCTCCTCGAAGGCGCGACGCGCCTGCGCGAGGCTCTCGCCGAGCGCGACGCCGTAACGACCCTCGGCCACGAGCGCGCCGGGCACGTTGGAGGCCCAGTCCCCGGCCGTTACGCGCCCCACCTCAAGCGCCCAGGGCAGACGGTGCTGCGCGAAGAGCGGGGAGCGGGGGTCGCCGGCGGGGGCTTCGCACGCTCCAGTCGCCCCGCCCCAGCGCGCTGCGGCCGCCCAAGCCGGCGCCTCGGCGCCGCATCTGGCGGCCTCCAGCCGGCGCAGCGCCGCGAAGAGCGACGTGAACACCTCGAGCGCGCTCACGCCCTGCTCCCGCGTGCAGCCGTGCGCCTCGGCGCCGCGCACGGTGACCCGAAACATCAGCGAGCCGGCCTGCGCCGGCACCACGTGCAGCTCGGTGGGCTCCATAACCACGGCGCCGTCGGCGGTGTGGCCGCGCACGATGGTGGCGAGGGTACCGGTGCCGCCGTCCTCCTCGCCCACCACGCTCGCCACCGAGAGCCGCCCGCGCAGACGAATGCCGGCGTCGCGCACCGCCTTCTGCGCGAAGAGGCCGCAGGCGAGCCCGCCCTTCATGTCGACGGCGCCGCGCCCGTACAGCTTGCCGTCGCGGACGACCGGTGAGAAGGGGGGCGCCGCCCACTCGGCCAGATCGCCGGGCGGCACAACATCCACGTGCCCGTTGAGGAGGAGGTCTCGGCCGCCCAGCCGGCCCGCGGCCGGCTCGCCGAGCTGAGTGACGACGCCGAGGGCCTCCTCGCGGACGACCTCGGCGCAAAAATGGGGGTGCCGCTCGAGCTCCTCGAGGTCGATACGCCACACGTCCGCCTCGAGCCCCTCGGCGGCGGCCCACGCCGCCACGAACCGCTGCGCCGGCGTCTCGTGGCCGCCCAGGCTGGGGATCTCGACGAACCGCCGCACGAAGGCGAGCAGGCCCTCGTGGTCGATCGCGCCGAGGGCGCGCTCCTCGAGGGCGCTCAGCGCACGCCGACCGGCCATCACACAGCCGGGGGCCGGGCGCAGTACGGCGTTAGCGCGACCACACCCCGCGCCTCTTGAGAGGGGTGTACTGGTGCACCGGCGTGCCCCGAACGTCCTTGAGGACGAGGAGCCCCTCGTCGCCGTCGACATCCAGAAGGTCGCGCTGCAAGTGAGCGAGCAGGCTGACGAGCGCCACGGCGTCGTCGCGGCCGCCGAGCTCGTCGACCGTGAGCGTGTGGTTCTCCACGAGGCGCTGC
Organism: Thermoleophilia bacterium; assembly: GCA_040776965.1. GTDB lineage: Bacteria > Actinomycetota > Thermoleophilia > UBA2241 > UBA2241 > CAIXSE01. Next base: position 1,630,663 of record JAXGZO010000001.1, on the reverse strand, counting down.
CAGCAGGCGCAGACGCGTACCCACGTGCACTCGGTGCGCACCCCGCTCACGAGCAGGGAGATCGTCTGCTCGCCAGTGCGCACAACGCGCCCGGTGCCGCCGCGCGTGAGCACGGGGAAGGACTCGCCGACCACCTCCGCAGCACGACGCCTGAGGGTCTCCTCGGCGATCATCTCGGCCACGGCGTGGTCGATCAGCACGCCGGCGTCGCGCCGGGCCATTACCTCGTCGGCGATCATGCTCCCCCCTGGTTCGACGGTGCGCCAGCGCCCTTTGCGGCTACGCCCGATGGCCGCGGCACGAGACCCATGCGCTCGCGCACCTTGGACAGCGTGCGCGTGGCGATAGCCTCCGCGCGCTCCGCGCCGGCCTCGAGCACGCCGAGCGTGTAACTCCTCTCGGCCTCCAGCTCGCGGATGCGCTCTTGTATGGGGGCGAGCGCCCCCACCACGACCTCCGCGAGGTCGGCCTTAAAGGCAGCGTACCCCTTGCCCTCATAGCGCTCAGCGATGACCTCGGCCGGCTCCTGCGCGAGGGCGCTGTAGATGCCGAGCAGATTAGTGACCGCCGGCTTGTCTGGCCCCACCCGCACCTCCGCACCGGAGTCGGTAACGGCCCGCTTGATCTTACGGCGAATGACGTCGGGTGGGTCGGCGAGGGCGATGTAGCTATTGGCGGAGCCGGCGCTCTTGCTCATCTTCTTGGTGGGGTCGTCGAGCGCCATAACCCGGGCGGCGACGCGTGGAATAACCGGCTGCGGCACCACGAAAGCCTTGCCACACGTGTTGTTGAACCGCTCGGCGAGGTCGCGGGTGAGCTCCACGTGCTGCTTTTGGTCTTCGCCCACGGGCACCTCGTCGGCGCGGTAGAGCAGGATGTCGGCGGCCATGAGCACGGGGTAGTCGAACAAGCCGACCGCGATGCTCTCGCCCTCGCCGCCGCCGGATTTATCTTTAAACTGCGTCATGCGGCGCAGCTCGCCCATATACGTGATGGTGTTGAGCAGCCACATGAGCTCGGAGTGCGCCGGCACGTGGCTCTGCACGAAGACGATAGAGCGCTGCGGGCAGATGCCGGCGGCCAAAAAGAGGTTGGCGAGGTCGATCGTGCTGCGCCGCAGCTCAGCCCGCTCCTGACGCACCGTGATGGCGTGCAGATCGACGATGGAGTACACGCAGTCGCGGTCGGCCTGCATGGCCACCCAGTTGGTGATGGCGCCGAGGTAGTTGCCCAAGTGCAACGAGCCGGAGGGCTGAATGCCGCTAAAGACACGCCGCCTCCGCTGCGGGCGGGCTGCTTGGCCCTCGGCCTCTTGCGCTGGAGTCTTGACGAGTTCGCTCATACCTCCGTAGTGTATCCAAGCGAAGGCGAACGAGCCAGACCGCCCGCTTTTCTCTCGGTTGCTGGACGGCGATGGCTCGTCCGAAGCAGTGCTGCGCTATTAACCCTCTCCCGACCTTGCAGTTGTCGCCCCACACTGGTAGGCTCCACTCGATTAAAGGACGCCCGGAAGAAGGTCGTGTGAGAGTCCGAACCGTACAGCGGCAACGGACGCCGAAGGGGCAAGGTTGCACACCGAACGTGCCACTGAAACTCTCAGGCTAACGGAGCGCGACAGGACGGGCCCCTGGAGCAGACGGGAACTACTACCCGTAAAGCGGACAGGGTGATGGTGACATCGCCTTGTCCTTTTCGACGTTAAAGGGGTTGTGAATGACTGAGAGGAACTGGAAAATCGTCAACCCAGACGGCTCTCGACGCGTCATCGTCACCAAGGAGCTGCCAGGTGCTCGCTGGCTCCAGCTCCTCACCGACGCAGACTGCCGCGTTGAGATCGCCCAGGGCGATGACCTGCTGAGCGTCGATGAGATCAAAGCCGCGATCGGCGAGAAGTGCGATGCGGCTATCGGTCAGCTCACCGAGGCGTGGCAGGAGCCACTCCTCAGCCATCTCGCCAAAGCCGGCGCCTCGCTCTACAGCCAGTACGCTGTGGGCTACAACAACGTCGACGTGGCCGCCGCCACCCGTCTCGGCCTCCCCGTGGGCAACACGCCCGGCGTGCTCACCGAGACAACGGCCGAGTGCGCCGTGAGCCTCACCTTCGCCGCCGCGCGGCGTATCGCCGAGGGCGACCGCTGCATGCGCGCCGGCGAGTTCCACGGCTGGCTGCCCACGATGATGCTCGGCATGCTCCTCTACCGCCAGACCCTCGGTATCGTCGGCGCCGGCCGCATCGGCACCGCGTACGCACGCATGATGGTTGAGGGTCACAAGATGAACCTCCTCTACTTCGACGTGCGCCCCAACGAAGAGCTCGAGGCCTACGTGGCCGCCTACAGTGAGTTCCTCGTCTCGCAGGGCGAGGATCCCCTCACCTGCCGTCGCGTCGAGAACCTCGACGAGCTCCTCGCCGAGAGCGATGTGGTCAGCCTGCACACCGTGCTCGACGACAGCACGCGCCACATGATCGGCGCGGAGCAGCTCGCCAAGATGAAGGAGATCGCAGTCCTCGTGAACTCCAGCCGCGGCCCGCTGATCGACGAGGCGGCACTCGTCGAGCACTGCCGCGCCAACCCCAGGTTCTTCGCCGCACTCGACGTGTATGAGAGGGAGCCGGCGATGGCCGACGGCCTCGCCGACCTCCCCAACGCGACGATCATCCCGCACCTCGGCTCCGCCACCTCGTGGACCCGCGAGTGGATGGCTATCCTCGCGGCGTCCAACGTCGTCGGCATCCTGCAGGGCTACCCCGTCTGGCGCGCGATCGGCGGGCTCGAAGACGTCGAGCCCTTCATCGGCGACGGCCCCGCCCCGCACGCCACCCCGAGTATCGCAAACGCCGCCGATCTCGGCCTACCGAACATCGCTGACTAAGGAGGAACAATCGTGACCAACTTCAGCCTGCCGATCGCAGAGCGCATCTCTCGCCTCGGCACCGAGACGGCTTTCGCCGTCGGTGCAGAAGCAGCCGTGTGGGCCTCCAAGGGCAACACGGTCTACCCGTTCCACCTGGGCGACATGGACCTGCCCACCCCCGAGAACATCACCGAGGCCGCCTTCAAGGCCCTCCGCGACGGCAAGACCGGCTACTGCCCCAACGCCGGCATCCCGCAGCTCCGCGAGGCCCTCGCCGCCGACATCGCCGCCTCGCACGGCCTTGAGCTCGGCCCGCAGAACGTCGCCATCCAGCCCGGCGGCAAGCCGGTTATCGGCAAGTTCATCCTCGCGCTCATGAACCCAGGCGATGAGGTCCTCTACCCCAACCCGGGTTACCCGATCTACGAGAGCCAGATCGAGTTCCACGGCGGCGTCGCGCTTCCGTACGGCTACGTCGAGGGTGCCACCAACTTCGAGCTCGACTTCGACGCCATGGAGAAGGCCGTCACCTCGCGCACCCGCTTCCTCATCTTCAACAACCTGCACAACCCGACCGGCGCCGAGAGCACCCCTGAGGAGATCGAGCGCGTCGCCGAGTTCGCGCTCAAGCACGACCTCATCGTGCTCTGCGACGAGGCCTACTGGGACATCCGCTACTCCGGCACCAGCAAGTCGCTGGCGAGCCTGCCCGGTATGGCCGAGCGCTGCGTCATCCTCTACACCTTCAGCAAGAAGTTCGCCATGACCGGTTGGCGTCTCGGCGCCGCTATCGGCCCCGATGCCCTCATCGACATCATGGCCAAGCTCAACACGAACGATGAGTCTTGCTCCAACCACTTCGTGCAGTACGGCGCCCTCGAGGGCCTCACCGGCGACCCGAGCGGCCCGGCCAAGATCCTCGAGATCCTCCGCGAGCGTCGCGACGCCGCCGTCTCCATCCTCAACGAGATCCCGGGCATCAAGTGCTTCACCCCGGAGTCCACGTTCTACCTCTATCCCAACATCACCGGGCTCATGGAGCGCAAGGGCATGAGCACCTATGATGAGGTTCGTCGCGCCGCGCTCGAGCAGACCGGCGTGAGCTTCTGCACCCGTCAGCACTTCGGCCGCTCCCTGCCCAACGAGACCGAGTTCTTCGTGCGCTTCGCGTACTCCGGTATCAGCGTTGAGCGCATCAATGAGGGCCTCGGCAAGCTCAAGGAGTGGGCGCAGTCATGAGCAACGACGCACTGAAGAAGACACCCTTCCACGCTCAGCACGTCGCGGCCGGCGCTCGCATGGTCGACTTCGGCGGCTGGGATATGCCGGTCCAGTACCCCGCCGGCATCATCAGCGAGCACCTCGCCACCCGTAGTAACGCCGGGCTCTTCGACGTCTCGCACATGGGCCGCTTCATCATCAGCGGCCCCGACGCGCTGCCCTTCCTGCAGCACGTGCTCACCAACAACGCGGCTGCGCTCGACCTCATGCAGGCGCAGTACACGATCATCCCCAACGAGAACGGCGGCGCGGTCGACGACGCGTACCTCTACCGCTTCTGCGAGGATGAGTACCTGCTCGTCGTCAACGCCTCCAACCTGGAGAAGGACTGGGCGCACTTCCAGACGCTCCTTCCCCAGTTCCCGGGCGTCAAGCTCGTCGACGTGAGCCCGGATGTCGCCATGATGGCCCTCCAGGGCCCCAAGGTCCGCGAGATCCTCGAGAGCCTCGTGACCGAGGGCGAGATGCCCGAGCCCATGCGCAATGAGTTGAGCATCGTGAAGATGGGCGACGCCACCGTGCAACTCGCCCGCACCGGCTACACCGGTGAGCCCATCTGCTTCGAGGTGCTCACCGACGTCGCCAATGGCCCGGCCATTTGGGACGCCATCATCGCCGCCGGCGCGTCGCCGGTCGGCCTCGGCGCCCGCGACACCCTCCGCCTTGAGGCCGCTCTCCCGCTCTACGGCCATGAGTTCGGTGTGGACTCGGGCGGCGTGGAGATCCCGATCCTCAGCTGCCCGCTCGCCGTGTTCGGCGTGAGCTTCTCCCCGCTCAAGGGCGACTACATAGGCCGCGACGCCCTCAAGAAGCAGCACGACGCGTACTCCCGGATCCTCGATCGCGACTACTCGCTGATCGACGACCTGCCGTACCGCACGCAGCCGGTGGCTATTACCGGCCGCGGCATCGCCCGCCAGGGCGCGGCCGTCTACAAAGACGGGGAGCAGGTCGGCTGGATCAGCAGCGGCACCATGGTGCCCTTCTGGAACGTCGACGGCGACGGCCTCTTCGCCAAGCAGACCGACGAGCACGAGATGCGCTCCATCGCCCTCGCCTACCTCAGCAGCAAGATCCTCAACGACACCGAGGTCGAGGTCGAGGTGCGTGGTAAGTCCATGCCCGCCAGGGTCGTCGACTACCACCTCCGCAGCGACGCGCCGCCGTACTCCCGCTCCATCATCTGGGACCACAAGCCGGAGCTCCCCGAGCTTCCCACCGGCACCGTGCCCGAGCGTGCCGCCCGTCTCATCAGTGGCGCTATCGACAACCACGTGTGGCGCCAGGAGCAGTGCATCGACCTCATCCCGTCGGAGATGACCTCCTCCTCGCTCTCGCGTCTGCTCTCCATCACCGACCCCTCGGGTCGTTACGCAGAGCACAAGAAGGCCCAGGCCTTCTACGACCTCGAGGTCTTCTACTACCAGGGCACCAAGTTCATCGATGAGGTCGAGCGTATGCTCATCGACGAGCTGCGCACCTACTTCGGCTGCCGCGAGGTCGAGACCCGCGCGATCAGCGGTCAGATGGCCAACACCGCCGTCTTCGGCGCTATGGTCGACTTCATCAACCGCTCCGACCGCAAGGCCGAGCCGCGCCGTATGCGCAAGGTCGTCAACAACCACATCGCCAAGGGCGGCCACCTGAGCGCTCAGCCCATGGGTGCCCTGCGCGACTTCGTCGCCCGCGAGCCACGCACCGAGATGCCGGCCGTCGAGGATATCCCGGTGCTCCCGGATAACCCGTACAAGGTCGACGTCCCCGCGCTCCTCGAGCTCATCGAGCGCGAGCGTCCGGAGCTCATCATCCTCGGCAAGAGCATGGTGCTGCATCCGGAGCCGGTCCGCGAGGTGCGTCAGCTCCTCAACGACACCGGCATCGACGCCGTGCTCATGTACGACATGGCGCACGTGCTCGGTCTCGTCGGTCCGTACTTCCAGGATCCCTTCAGCGAAGGCGCCGACGTGGTCACCGGCTCGTCGCACAAGACCTTCTTCGGTACCCAGCGCGGCATCATCGCCGGTAACTGGCAAGAGGGCGACCTCAAGTGGGATCTCTGGGAGGCCATCGAGCGTCGCGCGTTCCCAGGCTCCACCTCGAACCACCACCTGGGCACGATGCTCGGCCTGCTCATGTCGGCCTACGAGATGAACCACTTCAAGGACGAGTACCAGAAGGCCGTCGTCACCAACGCCAAGTCCTTCGCCAAGTCGCTCAAGGCCGCCGGCCTCGACGTCGCCGGCGATCCGGCTAACGACTACACCGAGACCCACCAGGTCGTGGTGCACGTCGGCTACAGCCAGGGCGCCGAGGTTGCGGAGCGTCTTGAGGAGAACGGCATTATCTGTAACTACCAGGCCGTCGCGGACGAGGAGGGCTTCACCGCCTCCGGCGCCCTGCGTCTCGGCGTCTCCGAGATGACCCGCTTCGGCATGGGCGCAGACGACTTCGCCAAGGTCGCCGAGTTCATGGCGGCGGTTATCCTCGAGGGTCGCACCGTTGCCGACAAGGTCACTGAGTTCCGTGCGCAGTTCACGAAGCTCGGCTACACCTTCGACGGTGGCGAGTTCGATCCGCTGGTCGACCGCCTGCGCGAGCTGGTCTAAGTATGGAACCGCGCACTCTTCTGCGCGGCTTGTTCGACGCCGCAGCGGCGGCGGCAGACCCGGCCCGGCTTTTGCCGGGCCGGCTGCCGTCGCCGCCCAGCGGCCGCACCGTCGTACTCGGTGCGGGCAAAGCCGCGGCGGCGATGGCGAGGGCTGTGGAGCGCGAGTGGAAGGGCCCTCTCTCGGGCCTCGTGGTCACTCGCTACGACCACGGCGTCCCCTGCGACCGTATCGAGGTCGTCGAGGCCTCGCACCCGGTGCCCGACGCAGCGGGCCGTGAGGCCGCCGGCCGTATCCTCAGGCTCGCAGAGGAGCTCACCGCCGACGACCTTCTCATCTGCCTCATCTCCGGCGGCGGCTCGGCGCTCCTCGCCCTGCCCGCCCCCGGCGTCACCCTCGCCGAGAAGCAAGCCATTAACAAGGCGCTCTTGCGCAGCGGCGCACCCATCTCCGAGATGAACTGCGTCCGCAAGCACCTCTCAGCCATTAAGGGCGGTCGCCTGGCGGCAGCCGCCCACCCCGCCCGCGTCGTCACCTACCTCATCAGCGACGTACCGGGCGATGACACCGCCGTCATCGCCTCCGGCCCCACCGTGCCGGACCCAACCACCTTCGCCGACGCCCTCGAGATACTCGAGCGCTACGGCATCACCGAGCCGGCCGGCGCCCTCCTGCACCTGCGCGCCGGCGCGCAAGGCGAGGCGGACGCCCCACGGGAGACGCCCAAACCGGGCGACGCCGCGTTCGCCGCGGACGAGCAGGTCATGCTCGCCACGGCCGGCGACGCGCAAGAGGCGGCGGCGAGCTACGCCCGCGCCGCCGGCATCACCCCGCTCCTCCTCGGCTCAAACCTCGAGGGCGAGGCCCGCGAGGTCGGAGCAGCCCACGCGGCGCTCGCCGTCGCGTGCGCACGGGGCGGCGAGCACGCACTCGCCGGCCTCCGCAAGGCGGCGGCGGAGGGCTTTATCTGCATGGATGAACTCCCCGCCGAGGCACCGCAGCTGCCGCTTGCACTCATCTCCGGCGGCGAGACCACCGTCACCGTCCGCGGCGACGGGCGAGGCGGGCGCAACTCCGAGTACCTCCTCGGCTTCGCGCTCGCGCTCGGCGGCGACCCCTCGGTGAGCGCCCTCGCGGCCGACACCGACGGCATCGACGGTGTGGAGGACAACGCGGGCGCCATCGTCACCCCCGACACGCTCGCACGGGCACAGGCGGCCGGCCTCGACCCACGTGCTCACCTCGCCAACAACGATGCCTACACCCTCTTCTCGGGCATCGGTGACCTCCTCGTCACCGGCCCCACGCGCACCAACGTTAACGACTTTCGCGTGGCGCTCATCGTGTAGCGAGAGCGGCGCAAACGACGCACAACCGCGAAAGGGGCGGGGTGCCTTACGGCGCCCCGCCCCTTTGTGTACCGCTTCTGCGTCTTTTAAGTTAACCCGCGTCGATCGCCTCATCGGTGGCGCCGCTCTCGCTCACCACCATACGGGCGAGTGCACTCACGATATCGCCCTCGCGCAGGTGCATCACGCGCACTCCAGTGGCGGAGCGGCTCTGGCAGCTCACGCCATCTGCCCTCATGCGGATAACCACGCCATCGCGGCTTTGCAGCATGATCTCGTGGTTCTCGCGCACCACGCGGACCCCCACGAGGTAGCCGCGCACATCGGTTAATTTAATGGCGATAACGCCCTGCCCGCCGCGCTTTTGCACGCGCCACTCGCCGATAGGTGTGCGCTTGCCGTACCCGGCGTCGGTGATGAGGAAGAGATCGCTGTCGTCGCGGGCGATGTCCATAGAGATAAGCTCATCGCCCTCGCGGAGCCGCATGCCGAGCACGCCGGCGCTCTTGCGACCCGTGGCCCGCACATCGCCCTCGTGGAAGCGAATGCCCTGACCCAGACGGCTCACCATGATGATGTCGTCGTCGCCGGTGGTGTGCCGGACGACGATGAGCTCATCGCCCTCGCGGATGTCGATGGCGATGATGCCGTCGGACTTAAGGGGTGTGTTATAGCTGGCGAAGAGGGTCTTCTTCACCACGCCGGACTTGGTGGCGAAGATGAGGTACTTGCCCTCCGAGGGGTCGAAGTTGCGCGTGTTGATGACGGCGCAGATGCGCTCCCCCTGGCGGAGTGGCAGGAGGTTGGCGAGGTGTTTGCCGCGTGCGTTGCGGCCCGCCAGGGGCAACTCGTGCACCTTGATGCGGTAGACCTTGCCGACGCTCGTGAAGAAGAGTAGGTAGTTGTGGGTGCTCGCGATAAAGAGGTGGTCGACCTCGTCCTCCTCCTTGAGCTCCATACCCGCGACGCCTACACCACCGCGCTTCTGCTGACGGTAGGTGGTGACCGGGATGCGCTTAACGTACCCCGTCTTGGTGACGGTGATGACCATTTGCTCCTCGGCGATGAGGTCCTCCAGATCGAGGTCACCCTCGTCGCGGACGATCTCGGTACGGCGGTCGTCGCCGTAGAGGCGCTTGAGCGCGGCGAGCTCGTCTTTAATGACGCCGTAGATGGCGCACTCGTCGCCGAGGAGCTCACGGAGCTCCTTGATGCGGGCCAGAAGGCCGCGATGCTCCTCCACAACCTTATCTCGCTCGAGGCCGGTGAGCTTTTGCAGCCGGAGGTCGAGAATGGCCTGCGCCTGCGGCCGCGTGAGCTCAAAGGTATCGATAAGGCTCTGACGCGCCGTATCCACGTCGGGGGCGCGCCGAATAATCGCGATAACCTCATCGAGGTTGTCGAGCGCCACGAGCAGGCCCTCGAGAATGTGGGCGCGCGTCTCCGCCTTGTCGAGCTCGAACTTGGTGCGCCGGATCACGATCTCCTTTTGGAAGGAGATGTACTCCCGGACCATCTCCGGCAGCGTGAGCGTGCGCGGCACGCCGTCGACGAGCGCGATGTTGATGACCCCGAAGGTGGTCTGCATCTGCGTGTGCTTGTAGAGCTTGTTGAGCACCACCATGGGCACCGCATCGCGCTTGAGCTCGATAACGAGGCGCATGCCGGAGCGGTCCGACTCGTTGCGGAGGTCGCTGATCTCGGTGATCTTCTTGGACTTCACGAGGTCGACGATGGTCTCGATGAGCGAGGTGCGGTTGACCTGGTAGGGCAGCTCCGTGACGACGATGGCGGAGCGGTTGCCCTTGAGCTGCTCGGTGTGCGCCCGAGCGCGCACGCGCACGCGCCCACGGCCGGTGCGGTAAGCCTCTTTGAAGCCGGCGGTGCCGAGCACGAGGCCGCCGGTGGGGAAGTCCGGCCCCTTAATGTGCTCCATGAGGTCGTCGGCGGTTGCCTCGGGCTCGTCGATGAGCCGCGTGATGGCGTCCACAACCTCGCCGAGGTTGTGCGGCGGGATATTGGTGGCCATACCAACGGCGATGCCAGCCGCGCCGTTTACGAGGAGGTTCGGCATGCGGCTGGGGAGCACGAGGGGCTCGCGGCGCGTCTCGTCGTAGTTGGGCACCCAGTCGACGGTGTTGGCGTCGATATCGCGGAGCATCTCGGTGGCGATCTTGCTGAACCGCGCCTCTGTGTAGCGCATAGCGGCCGGCGAGTCGCCCTCCACGGAGCCGAAGTTACCCTGACCATCGATGAGCGTGTAACGCATATTGAAGTCTTGCGCCATCCGCACGAGTGTGGGGTAGATAACGGCCTCGCCGTGGGGGTGGTAGTTACCGGAGGTATCGCCGGCGATCTTGGCGCACTTACGGTGCTGCCTGTTGGGCGCCAAGTTGAGGTCGTTCATAGCCACGAGGATGCGGCGCTGACTCGGCTTGAGGCCGTCGCGGACGTCGGGAAGCGCTCGGTCGACGATCACGCTCATCGCGTAGTCGATAAACGACGAGCGCATCTCGTTCTCGAGCTCGACCGCCTCGATTCTGCCTTCGAGTGTTTGCAAGTGATCAGACATCGAGGAACCGCACCTCTTTCGCGTTCTTCTCAATAAAGCGGCGCCTCGGCTCGACCTTGTCGCCCATCAACATGGTGAAGACCTCGTCGGCCGCCTGCACGTCCTCCATGGAGACCAGCTGCAGTGTGCGCGTCATAGGGTTCATCGTGGTATCCCAGAGCTGGTCGGGGTTCATCTCGCCGAGACCCTTAAAGCGCTGGAGCTGAATGCCCTCTTTGGTGAGGTCGACGATCTCGCGGCGGAGGTCCTCGTAGCTCTGCGCGGCGGCTTTGCGGTTGCCGAGGCGCAGCGTAAACGGCGGTATGCCGACCATCTCGCGCACCCTGGTATGCACGCGCTTGAGACCCTGGAACTCGCGGCTAGAGAGGGTAGCGAAGGGGATGCGAAGGTTGGTGGCCAGCCCCGTACGATGCTCCACAAACCGGATCTCGGCGACGAGCTCCTCGGCGTCGACGCCGAGGACGCTGATAACGTAGCGCGAGTCGAGCTCCCCTTGGAGCGTCTCGATGAGCGCGTCGAAGGTGGGGATCTCGGCGTCGATCATGGGGCCGTTTTTGAGCCAGTCGATGAGGTCGCCACCCCACTGACTCTTGAGCTTCTTCACCCAGCCCTCGTACTCGCCAAAGGTGCGGAGGAAGCGCTGGTACTTGGCCTCGCTGAAGCCGAACGAGGTGGCCGTGTTCTCCACGCGGATCTGCTCGAGGCGGCCGCGGAGCAGGATCTCCTCGAGTTGGCTCTCCTTGTGGATGTACTGCACCTGATTGCCCTGCTTAAGCCGGTAGAGCGGGGGCTGAGCGATGTAGACGTACCCCGCCTCCACGAGCGGCCGCATATGCCGGAAGAGGAAGGTGAGAATAAGCGTGCGGATGTGCGAGCCGTCGACGTCGGCGTCGGTCATGATGATGATCTTGTGGTAGCGCGCCTGCTCCACGGTGAACTCGTCGCCGAGCCCCGCGCCGATCGCGCTCACCATGGTGAGGATCTCGCGGTTGGCGAGCATCTTGTCGATGCGGGCCTTCTCCACGTTGATGATCTTGCCCCGCAGCGGGAGGATAGCCTGGAAGCTGCGGTCGCGCGCCTGCTTGGCAGAGCCGCCGGCTGAGTCTCCCTCTACGATGTAGAGCTCGCTGAGCGCGGCGTCTTTAATAGAGCAGTCGGCGAGCTTGCTCGGCAGCGTACTGCCCTCCAGGAGGCTCTTGCGGCGGGTGAGGTCGCGCGCCTTGCGCGCGGCGCTGCGCGCCCGCGCCGCGGTGATCGCCTTCTCGACGATCTGCTTGGCCTCCGACGGATGCTCCTCGAGGAACTCCGCGAGCTTGGCGTTAACGGAGGTCTCGACCAAGGTGCGGATCTCGGTGTTGCCGAGCTTCGACTTGGTCTGCCCCTCGAACTGGGGGTTTTTGAGCTTAACGGAGATGAGCCCCGTGAGGCCCTCACGCACGTCTTCGCCGGTGAGGTTGTCTTCCTTCTCCTTGAGGAGGTTCTTCTGCCGAGCGTACTCGTTGATGGTGCGGGTGAGCGCGCTGCGGAACCCGGAGAGGTGCGAGCCGCCCTCCGCTGTATTGATGTTGTTCGCGAAGGTGAAGATGGACTCGTTGTAGGAGGAGTTCCACTGCATCGCGACCTCGACCGCGCCTTCGGCGGCCTCGTTTTCGAGGTAGATGATGCTCGGGTGGAGGGCGTCCTTCTCGCGGTTGACGTACTTGACGAAGTCCCGGATGCCGCCCTCGTACTGAAAGACGACGCTCTCGCCCTCGGCGCGGTCGTCGGTGAGCTCGATGCGAAGCCCTTTGGTGAGAAACGCGGTCTCGCGCAGCCGTTGCTCGAGCACGCGGTAGTCGAAGTTGACCTCCTCGAAGACCTCGGAGTCTGGGAGAAAGGTGACGGTAGTGCCGGTGTTGGCACCGTCTTCGAGCTCCTCACGGCGCTCGAGCGTACCTTGGGGCACACCGCGCTCGAAGCGCTCGTGCCAGTGGTAGCCGTCGCGGTAAATATCGAGCTCGAGGTACTCGGAGAGAGCGTTGACGACGGAGACGCCGACGCCGTGGAGGCCGCCGGAGACCTTGTAGCCACTGCCGCCGAACTTACCGCCGGCGTGGAGCACGGTGAGGACGATCTCGGCGGCGGGTTTGTCGTATTTCTCCATGATCCCAACGGGGATGCCGCGACCGTCGTCGCCCACGACGACCGAGTTGTCGGGGTTAATGATGACCTTGATCGTCGTGCAATGCCCCGCAAGCGCCTCGTCGACGGAGTTGTCGACCACCTCGTAAATAAGGTGATGGAGGCCACGGGGGCCCGTGGAGCCGATATACATGCCGGGCCGTTCGCGGACCGGCTCGAGGCCCTCGAGAACCTGGATATCTTGGACGTCGTAGTGCGGCTGCTTCACTCAACCTCGCAATGCGGAGGGGATAGAGACGGAAGAGATGGGAAACACGTGAAGCGAGAGTATACCAAAAACGAACGTTAAAGCGAACCTAGAGCTTTAAGAAAGAGCCGCAAAACCGCTATTTTCCCCTCTCTCAGGAGGTGAACTCTCGGAGCGAGGTGAACTCGCCGAATCGGCTCTGCGCAGCGCCTCTTCAACGGCTCCACGCAACCCGGTAGAGCCGATAGAATCCGCGCTCTCGCGAGCGGAGGTGAGGTTGCGCGGCCGCCCCTCCCGACGAGCCGCAGGCCGCTGTGGTGGCGGCTCTTGAGCCCCCGCGAACGTGGTACCCCGCGTGACGATAAAGCGGAGTTTCTTTACGGGGTGGTCGGGCACCACCTCGTTCATGCGGGAGAGGATCGTGTTGCTGAGATACGTGAGTTCGTTGGCCCACACCGAGGAGCTGCACTCCACCGTGAGTAGCCCTCGCGAAAAAGAAAGTGGGCTCGTCACCCCCGCCACCTGCTCACCGCACGACTGAGCCCATGCGTAGTAGGCGACCACGTGCTCGCTCTTCGCGAGCTTGTTGAGCGTAGGGCTGAGGATCTCACTAATCTTGCGTGGCAAGCGCATGTGGGCGTTGGGATCCGTGCGGTGCGGGTTACTCACCGTCCACCTCGTTCAACGGCAGCTCCACAACAACTGCATCGGCGAGCTCCTCCTCGGTGAAGTACTGCCGGTTGGTCGTCGTAATAATCGCCTGACTCGCCGATTTAAGGAGGCGCACTAAAAGGCGCCGGCGTGCATCATCCAACTCGCTCATCACATCGTCGAGAAAGAGGACCCCTTGCTCACCGGTCCGCGTAGCCGCCAACCGCTGCTCCGCCAAAAGCAGCGCGAGGATCGCCGCCCGTTGCTCACCCTGTGATCCGTAGAGCTTAAGGTCGCGTTCGCCGATCGGCGAACCGACCTCCAAAAAGAGGAGGTCGTCGCGGTGAGGACCGAAGAGCGAGAGCCCTCGGCTCACCTCACCCTCTCGTCGGGTGCGAAGCTCATCGCAGAGCGCCTCCGCGTTGAACTCGAGCGCGGTGAGCTGGCTCTTGAGTGAGAGGGCGAAACGTTGCTCGCCGGGGGCCAGCCGAGCTCCGATCTCGAGGTAAAGGGCTGAGAGCTCCGCCACGAGCTCGCTGCGGCGGCGCCCGAGCTCAACCGCCGCCTTGGCGAACTGGGTGTCCCAAGGTTCGAGTGCCCGCTCCGAAGCACCTTGTTTCACCGCGAAGAGCTGCGCGTTGCGCTGGCGCAGCACCGTCTGAAACGTGCGGACCGCGGCGGCGTAAGGGAGGTCGAGCGAGGAGGCGAAGGAGTCCAGGTGTGCACGCCTTCTTGCTGGACTCCCCTTAACGAGCAAGAGGCTCTCCGGGACGAAGATAAAGACTTGGCTGCGCCCGCGAAGTTCCTCAAGTGAGGCGACCTCGGCGCCGTTCCAGCGAAGCCGTTTACCCTGACCCGGTGCGTAGCCGATCTCGACGGCCTGAGGACCTGCGGCGTGGTCGCCAAGCTCCACCTCCACCCGAGAGAACCGCTGCCCCCACCGCAGAAGCTTCTCCTCTCGGCGAGTGCGCGGCGAGCCTCCACGCAACGCGAACCAAGCCCCTTCGAGGAGGTTGGTTTTTCCCGTCGCGTTGGCCCCAACGACGACGTTGAGCCCGGAGCCGAAGGCGACCCGGGCATCCACGTACGAGCGGAAGTTAACGAGCCTCAGCTGGGAGACGAACACACGCGGTACTCCTGGCCGTCGACGGCGACGACGTCTCCGGGGGAGAGCTTGCGCCCACGGCGAACCTCTACCTCGCCGTTGACCGCCACCTCACCCCCTTGGATGAGGAGCTTGGCGTGCCCGCCGGTCGCCGCGACACCGACCAGCTTAAGGAAGGAGCCGAGGGGCAACGAGCCGTTGACGGGCACCTCGTTCAGTTGCTGAGGCGGATCGGCATGATGAGGTAGACGAAGTCGTCGCCGGCCCCACTTATGAGCGCTGGACGCAACGAGCTGGTAAAGCGCAGCCGTACACTCGCGTCGTCGATCGCGTCGATACCGTCGATAAGGTAGGTCGGGTTAAACCCGATCTCAAAGAGCTCACCGGAGAAGTCGACGTCGCACGACTCCTCCGCTCGACCGATATCCTGCGTGAGCGCCCGCAGCGTAACGCGGCCGTCGCTGAAGGAGAGGCGGATGGGCGCATTACGTTGGGCGAGGAGACCGACACGGCGCGCAGCGGCCGTAAACTCGTCCTTCCCGAGGAGGACCTCGTGGTCGAGCGACTCAGGGATGAGTTGCTTGTAGTTGGGGAACTGCCCGTCGATCAGCCGAGAGGCGATCCACACGTCGCCAGCCGGCCCGCTGAGCTTAAAGACCACTTGATTCTCGCCAACGGTGATCTGCATCTCGTCGCCGGCCAACGAGGAGGCCAGACGTGAGACCTCATTGAGAGCCCTCGCGGGGACGATAGCCTCCACATCGCTTGAGAACGGCTCGGCGAGTTTGGTCTCTTTAACGGCGAGGCGGTAGCTGTCGGTGGCGATCATCTTCATTGTGTCACCGACGATGTTGAGTAACACCCCAGTGAAGATCGGCCGCGTCTCGTCGCGCGAGGCCGCGCGGCCGATCTTCGTGAGCGTCTCCACAAACGGCTCTCTTCCGATCATGCACCCGTCATTGAGCTCGAAGGTTGAGACCTGCGGAAAGTCGCTCGCGGCCCACGCGTTGAGAGAGAACGTAGCTCGACCGGCGCTTACGGTAACCGTCATGTCGTTTACCTCAAGCGAGACCTCGTCGCCGGGGAGGTTGCGCACGATGTCGCTGAGGAGGCGAGCGGGCACGACGATCTCACCTTCCCGCTCCACCGAAGTGGCGAGCGTGGCTTTTATCGAGAGCTCCATATCAGTAGAGAAGAGGTCGAGTGTGCCCTCCGACGCTCGAAAGAGGATGCCCGAGAGCACCGGGAGTGCGGAGCGAGAGGAGACACCTCTCGCTAAAACAGCGAGTTTGCCGACGAGCGCCGAGCGTTCACAGGTGAGCTTCATCTCGACTCCTTATGATAAGAGAGAAAATACAAGCTCTCTTCGTCAACGTCATAAGATCTGTTGATACTGTGGAGAGCGGTTGTTCTCCTTGCAGGTTGCGAGGGAGAGCGGTTCGGATAGTTCTGTGGACGGTGTGTGGAGAACGTTTCACTTTTCCGCGCTCTGGCCTCTTGCCTCTCGGTGAAAGTAGCGAAGTCATTTTATCCTAAGAGGCTCTCCACGGCTGCTCACCCCGTTTTCCACATAGTTTAATTAAAGGCCGAGCTTCACGCGGGCGAAGGTGGAGAGCGGGGTGAGCGTGTCAGTGCGCGGACTTAAGGCGCGCGGTGATGAGCTCGATGAGGTCTTGGAGTTGGGGGTCGTGACCGTCTTTAAGCTGCCGCTCGATCTTGTCGACCGCGTAGATCACGGTGGTGTGGTGCCGGCCGCCGAAGCGGGAGCCTATCTGCGGGAGCGACGACTCCGTGAGCTCTCTCGCGAGGTACATGGCCACCTGGCGAGCGTAAGCGACGTCTTGTGTGCGGCGGTTACCCCGTAGGTCGTTGACGTGGAGGCTGAACTGCCGTGCAACCTCGGCCTGCACCGTCTCGACCGTCACGGGGTGGTGGTAAACCTTCGGGAGGATGTCTTTGAGCGCCTCTTTGGTGGAGTCGAGGGTGACGGCGTTGCCGTTGATAGAGGCGAAGCTTACGGCGCGGGTGAGTGCCCCGTAGAGCTCGCGGATGTTCGCGGTGACGCGTGCCGCGATCCACTCGAGCGCTTCGGGCTCCGCGATACTAAACCCCTCCCACTCCACCTGCTTACGCAAAATAGCGATGCGGGTTTCGAGGTCTGGGCGGCTAATATCGACGACGACGCCCTGGCCGAACCGTGTACGGAGGCGTTCTTCGAGAGCCTCTAGCTCCCGCGGCGGGCGGTCGCTGGTCATCACGATCTGACGACCCGCCTCGTAGAGGAAGTTAAAGGTGTGGAAGAACTCCACCTGGGTGCCCTCTTTGCCGGCGAGAAACTGAATGTCGTCGATAAGGAGTACGTCGTTGGCGCGGTACTTCGCCTTAAAGCCCTCGACGCGCGCTTTATCGCTGACACCGCTGATGAAGTCGTCGATAAACTGCTCGCAGGTGACATAGCGGATCTGAAGGTTGGGGTACCGTGCGAAGGTCTCGTGTGCGACGGCCTGCATAAGGTGGGTCTTCCCGAGGCCGGTGTCGGCGTAGATAAAGATGGGGTTGTAAGCAGTAGCCGGTGCTTCGGCGACGCTTCGCGCCACTGCGGCGGCATGCGCGTTGTGCGGACCGGTGATGAATCGCTCGAAGACGTACCGAGGGTTGAGGCCCGCGGGCCGTTGTTTGCGATTGTGTACCGGAGGGGCGGCGAGCTCGCGGTCCGGCGCCGAAGGCCGCTTCTGAGGTGGTGCGGCGTCGAGCTGTTCTCCAGTTGTTTGTTGTTCCGCAGGGGCATGCGCCTCACCACTCTTCTGCGGTTGCTCCGTGGCACGTTCGTCAACGACGACGCGCACGGAGATGGCGTCGCCCATGATCTCCGTGAGGATCTCGGCAACTTGGCCGGCAAGACGCTTTTCGATCCAGTCGCGGGCGAAGTCGTTAGGGACGCCGATGATGAAGAAGCCGTCCTCAATGCCGAGGGGGAGGGTGCGGTCGAACCAAAACTGGAACGTCGCCGCGTTGAAGCGGCCGCGCAAGTGCCGCTTCGCCTCATCCCAAATAAGTGTGAGCTGGTCGTCCGTTGGTCTCTCGCCGGTCCGTGGTGTTAAATGCAGCGGCTTATTGTGGGGGAAGGATCGCCTTAAAGAATGCTCTCGAGAAGGCGTAAGCCCTCTTCTCGGAGAGCGCGTTTACCGTCGCTTGATGAGTGTATCAAGCCCTCATCCTGAAGTGCAACGAGCTCCCTAAAAGCCGTGGCTGGAGCGATGCCTATCTCGCGAGCGATGGCGGTGGGGCCCGCGGAGCCGAGCTCCATGAGGAGTACGAGGATCTTCGTTTGGCGCGCCGTGAGCTTAATATGCGGCGCGGGCTCCTGCGGCGCGCGCTTCTCCCCTTGCGCCGGCATCTTGATGGTGACGACGGTGCCGCACCCGAGGTTGTCCTCCACGGTGAGTACTCCCTCCAAGAACTGGAGCGACTCGTGCGCTATGGGGAGACCCGACCCGACGCCGCGGATGATGCTGCGCTGGGCGCCGGTCGCCGTTGTAAACCCTGGTCGAAGGGCTCGCTCTTTGTCTTCAACTCCCGGACCGTGGTCGGAGATCTGAATGGTCTGACCGTTGTCGAGAATCGTGATGACGACGTCGCGGAAGTACGCGTGAAGGAGGTTCTCGATGAGCTCCTGGAGGACGACGTAGGGGATTTGCCCGCCCTGCTCGCGGCAGCAGTGGTAGGTCTTCTCGGCCAGTGAGGCGATGAGGGCCGGGAGGTCTTCCTCCTCAACCACGACGATACGGGGCGCGCTCGTGAGCGTGTCGTAAATGGCGATACGGGGCGCCTCAGCCCCGGAGGGCACGCTCGGGAGGGGGCCGTCGGGGGTGCCTTCGCGGGCCTTCGCCGGCTCCGAGGGCTGTGGTGTAGTAGGCCCCTCAGTGGCGGGACGGGCGTCGGGGTGTTTGCTTGGGGTGGCTCGCTCAGCGAGCAGCCTATCGAGAAACGATTCCATGGGGGTGACGAGTATAGCAGAGGGTCTGGGGGAAGGCTTGTTTCCGATTCATTAAAGAAACGCTCATTACCAGCGAAACTCACCGAGTTATCCACAGCCTGTTCAAGATTTGTGGAGAACCATTCACCCCCTCGGCGTAAATCTCTGCAGTTTGCGGCTGTTGTGGATAAATAGGTTTCATGTATGCGGCCGGATGAAGGAGAACTCACGGAGGATCGATGATGGAGTTGAAAAGCGAAAATGTTTACGGTATACGCCGGGATCGCCTCAAAGTATATCCTGCAAATCGGCTATTTTTGGACAAGGAGTAGAATCTCAGCGGGTAAAAATCCCCTCAGGGGGCTCATCGGTTTATCCACCGTTTTTACGAGCCTGAGAGCGTGGAAAACGCGAGTTTTCCACATTATCCACAGTTTGTGGTGAACGGGAGGGGTGGCGAATGAAACGAGATGGCTCAAAGGAGGTGAGGGGTATACACTACAGACGTCCTGCGGAGCTCCCGTGAGAGGAGCTGAGAAGGCACTTCCTCGTGCCGACGCGTTGAACCTGACCACCCTTTTGGGTGGCGGCGCCACTCACGGCGCTGCTGGATTATGCCAGCGAAGGGAGTGATTGAGACGTGAGTACCCCATCCTCTTCATCCGCGAGTCACGCTATCGATCTGCGTGCGCGGCTCAACCTCAACCCGGCCCATTGGGGGGTACGAGCCCTCGCCGAGATCGGTGTAGCTCTTGCGCTCGCCGCCGTCCTCGGCCAGATACGGCTCTTCACGATGCCACAGGGGGGGTCTGTCTGTTTAGAGCTCCTCCCCATCATCTTTATCGCGGTGCGCTCCGGCGTGGTGCCGGCGCTGGTGACGGGTCTGCTCTACGGGTTTCTGCAGTTCGTGTTGCCGGGGGCGTTTGTGTTCACCCCGGTGCAGGCCCTTATCGACTACCCACTAGCCTTCGGGATGCTGGCGCTTGGCGGCATCGTTGTCGTTCGCGGCTGGCGTACGCTCTCGCTCGCCGTCACCCTCGCGGTCGCCGGCCGGTTCGTCTGCCACTTCTGCACCGGGCTGATCTTCTTCAGTAGCTACGCGCCGGAGTGGCAGGCCCCCTGGCTCTACGCCGCGACCTACAACCTCCTCTTCCTCATCCCCGAGGGCATCATCACGGTGCTCCTGCTCTGGCCGCTGCTCAAGGCGTACGACGCGGCCTTCCCGGGGCGGCTCACGCGGGGCAAGGGGGGCGTGCGGGGCAAGGGGGGTGGAGCGGCCGATGGCGGCTGAGGCGAGCTCGATCGCCCCTTCGCTTACGGCCGTGATCTTCCTCGACGGAGCGTATGAGGAGGCCTCTTTTTACCGCGATCGCGCTGCAGAGGCCGATCTCCTGGTCGCTGCCGATGGCGGCGCGCGGTTTCTTCTTGAGGAGGGGGTGCTACCCCACCTCGTCGTCGGCGACTTCGACTCGCTCGCCGATTGTGCTGTGGCTCGGCTCGCCACCGGCGGTGTCGAGATCGTACGGCACCCAGTACGCAAAGACCTCACCGACGGCGAGCTCGCCGTCGGTGAGGCGTTGCGCCGAGGTGCCGCCGAGGTCCTCCTCGTCGGCGCCCTCGGCGCTCTCGACCACACCCTCGGGCACCTCTCTCTTCTCTGGAGTTTAGAGGATCGCGGCATCCCCGCTGCGATCCTCGCCCCCCATCTGTGTGCAAGCGTCGTCGCCGCCTCGGCCTCCGGGGGTGTTGCGCTCGATGCCCCGTCGGGCACGCGCGTCTCCCTCATGCCGGTTGGCGGCGATGCCGTCGTCTCGTTAAGGGGGTTTGCCTACCCCCTTGTAAACGGCGCGCTGCGCCTCGGTGTGTGCTTAGGGGTGGGGAATACCGTCGTGGAGGACGCCGCCGTGAGTATCGCTGAGGGAGCCGTTGTCGTCATGGTCTCCTGGGGGCACGAGCGGTTTGGGCGAGCTCGGGCGAGCTCGTGATTCGGCGCTAGCGCGGGGTGCTTTGCATTAATACGATGCTTGACACAACGGCGCTACGAAAGAGCATAGAAGCGGCGACCTCCTCCGCCGGGATGTCGTAAGCGCGTTTCGCGACGAGTTCGCGGAGCGTCGCGATTCGCTGATGCCGGTCGGCTGAGTTCTGCGTGGGGCCGCAGTACGCCGCTTCATGCGGGGAGGCAAGGAGTCTTTTTCGCTGATCGTCCACACTTTCTTTATCGGGCGAAGCGAGAAAATATTTACCCCCAATGCGTAGACAAAAGAGAATTCACCTCTTGGGGGCGGGTGGTTTTAGCGTCACTCCGGTTGATTTCGCCCAGACGATGAGGCGCTGATTCGCGCTGTAAGGTGGCGTACAGGTTGTGAGGACGAGTCCGTAGCCGCGGTCTCGCAGAACGCTGGTCTCGGTGGGGAGTACGACCGTCTCTTTTGCAACTGAGTAGGTGAAGCGAGCGTAGGGCGTCTCGACGACGATACGGTCGCCGCGGTGGAGATCCGCGAGCCTTCTGAAGGGGGCTCCATAAGTGGTGCGGTGCCCGGCCACCGCGAACGGTTCTCCCTCGCCCGGAAGGGGGGTCTTCGCGTAGTGCACGGGCCCCTTGCGCAGGAGCCACACGTCTGTTGTGGGGTCGAGGGTGGTAGTGCGGTTGCCCTCGAGAACCAGGTAGTCGATCCCCAGGGTGGGAATTTTAATGCGCCCGATCGGCTGACCGGGGCGGAGGTTTTTTCGGTAGGCTTGCGCGAGGTGTTTTGCGCGGAGCTCCGTAGAGGCTTCGCGCTGTACGGTGGCGAGGGAGCTGGCGAGCGGCGCAAACGAACTCGCGGCGTGGGTGTAGTTCGCCTCGAGTCTGCCGTGGAGGAGGAGGGGATAGCTGGCGGACATGAGCGGATACGCGAGGAGGATGCCGCCGGCGATGATGAGGAAGTCGGTGAACCGGCGTGTGAGCCGGCTGCGGGGCGGCGCCGGAGCTGTTTTCGCCTGCTCCATGCGCTGCCGCAGTGCACTCCGGAAGGTGGGTCTTTTGTCGTTGGACGGCATGCTTGCATAGTAGCGGGGTTGTGCCGCTTCTCACAAGCGGTGCCTCGCCGTTCGACCGTGTGGGGCTAGGTACGTCGACTTCTCTTTTCCCACCGACTTCTGTAAGAATTCACCCTTCACCTCGTCTCCGCGATCGACGAGAAAGGACAATCACATGAGACAACGTGGGCGCACTCTCCTCAGCCTCGGCGGCCTGGCCCTCTTCGCCCTCCTCGTTACCCTCACCCTGGGAGGATGTTCTTCTTCGTCGTCGTCACCGAGCTCCACTGAGAAATCGCCTCAAGGGGGTTCGGCGGCGGAGCGCGCTCAGGCGGTGTTGGGTCATGCCCCCACCGGACGGGCTGCCGAGATCATTAAGCGGGGCACCGTGCTCGTGGCGAACGACGCCGACTTCGCCCCACAGAGTTCCCTCAACACCAAGACCGGCGAGCTCACCGGGTTCAATGTCGATGTCGCCAAGGGTGTAGCCGGTATCCTCGGGCTCGACGTTAAGTGGGAGCACCCCGTGCCGGCTACCGTGCCCAGTGGCCTGCAGAAGGGCACCTACGACGTCTCTATTGACTCCTTGGTTGCGACGCCGGAGGCGAAGAAGCTCATGGGCCTCACGGAGCCCTACTTCACGGCGCAGGCGCAGCTCTTCGTAAAGAAGGGAAAAGAAGGGGAGGCGGTCGGCGAGCTCAGCGGCAAGAAGATCGGTGTCGTCGCCGGGACGAGTTACTACGATTACCTTAAAAATAAAACAGCCGCCACGGTTGTCGTGTGCTCCTCCGCGAGCGAGGTGCTCGCCGAGTTCTCGAGTGGCGATCTTGAGTACTGGCTCACCGACGCGGCGCTCGGCCAGCAGCTTATTAAGGATGGCGCCGCGATAAGCGCTTGGGGCACGCCGCTCTTCGCCGAGTCGTGGGTGATGGCTACGAAGAAGGGCGAGGCCGATTGGGTGGCGCTCCTCAATAGTGCTCTGCAGAAGATGCGCGACGACGGTTCGCTCTCGACGCTCTCGAAGAAGTGGTACGTGGGCATCGACTTTACGCAGGCGAAGTAGCCGCCGGCGGAAGCTACCGCCGCCGACGTATCACCACGAGCGCGGCCCCGCCGAGCGCGGCCCCGCCGGCGGCGGCGAGTGCGGCGATGAGGACGATGTCGGCATCGCCCTTCGCCTCATCGCTTGCTCGCTCAATGGCGGCGTAGAGCCCGGGCTGGGCGTCAAACCACACCTTGCCCCTGCCGTTGAGCGTGCGTCTCCACCCCGTGAACTGCTCGTGGTTGTACGCCTCAAGCTCGTCGGGGTAAACGAGCACGATGTAGGGCGATTCCTCGTAGATGATCCGCTGCATGCGGTGCACAATCTCGACGCGTTTGCGGACGTCGAGTGTTCGTTGTTGCCGCCGGAAAAGCTCGTCGTACGCCGCGTTCGACCAAGCACAGTCGCTTCGCTTTCCGATGGCCTCGGTGGTCATCACCGAGAGGAGGTACTCGGGGTCGCTGTCGCCGCTCCACCCCCAGAGGAAGAGGTCGAAGCTGGGGGCATACGTGGCTCTCTTCGCGCCGACGAAGTTGTAGTGCGCGGCGGTGAGAGCCTTGGCGTCGACGACGCTGAAGTCGATCTTCAGCCCGATGTCGGCGAGCCAGCCGGCGATCAGCTTGCCGGATCGCTTGCTCGAGTGAGACCCGCTCACCGCCCAGAGTCGAAGCTCGATCGGTTTGCCTTTGTACTCGCGTACGCCGTCGCCGTCGCCGTCGATGTAGCCGGCGGCGTCGAGGGAGCGCTTCGCCCGCTCGGGGTCGAACGAGTAGCCGGTGCCGGGTTTGGGCTCCCAGTGGTAGTCGGCGTCGCTGGGGTAGTAGTCGCTTTGGAGGAGGCCGGTGCCGATGCGACCGAAGCCGCCGTAGGCGACGCGGAGGAGCTTTTCTTTATCGATGGCGTAGTTGAGCGCCTTGCGAAAACGGACGTCACGGAGGGCCGGGTGCCCTTGAGAGGCGGGGCTCGTGGAGCAATTCATGCCGAGGTGGTCGACGCCGGTGCCCACACAGCTGATCGCGGCGATCTCTTTATTGCCTCGCAGGTTGTCGAATTGGTCGTAGGGGAGGTTCCACGCGCCGGCCAGCGCTCCGGATTTAAGGTCCTGCGCCATCACGAGGGGGTTTCGGTAGGTCTCAAAGACGATCTCATCGACCTTTGGTGCCCCCCGCCAGTACGTTGTGTTGGCGACCATGCGGACGTAGGAGCCGCGCTTGCGCTCGACGCATTTAAAGGGTCCAGAGCCGATAATCGGCGGCGTGTTGCGGTAGGTCTTGCCGGCGTCTTTGGGGGTGATTCTGCTCCAGAGATGCGCGGGGAGGATAGGGAGAGAGAGGGTGAGTAAGTTAGCCTTCGGCTCGTTACACGTGATCACCACATGGGTGGCATCGAGCGCCTCGACCTTCTCGATAGAGGTGAGGTAGTCGGCGAACATGCTCATCTTGTGCTCAATGCAATAGGTGTACGTGAAGGCGACGTCTTTTGCGGTGAGCGCGTGGCCGTCGTGCCACCGCGCCTTGTCGGTGATCGTGAAGGTCCAGACCCTGCCGTTGGGGGATCTCTTCCACTCCGTGGCGAGGCCTTGGCCCGGGGCTGGGGTTCTGCTGATGGGGTCGACGCCGACGAGGACGTCGTAGGTGAGGGCCCACACCTCGCAGGAGGATGCCTGGTACCCCACAAAGGGGTTGAGGTTGTCCGGCTCCTGGGTCCACCCGAGTCGCAAGACCGTCTTGGCGGGGTCTCCTGCCGGGGTGCTGCTTGCGGTGGATGCCCCCGCGATGCCGCTGAGCAGCCCGGCGGCGATGGTGGCGGTGAGCAGGGCCGTCAGCGCTCCACAGATGAGTTGGCGCGCGCGGCGCGACGGCGGGGACTGCAGCATGCTTCCTCCTTCGGCTCCGCGGCGTTCACTCTTTCGTCGGCGAGTGCGGGGATTCCTCTCGCAAAGGTGTTGAGAACGGAGTGTGTGGAGATGTTAAACTGGTTGAGTAGTGTCTGCCCGTGTTTCCACTCGTAGTCCACAGACGAGGAGAGAATGTGTCCAGGGTCTTCGTTGAGCCTATCGGCCTCACCATCGATATTAAGCAAGAAGAAACACTCCTTGAGGGGCTGCTGCGCGCCTCCGTCGACATCCCCGTCGACTGCGCCGGGCGCGGCACCTGTGCCAAGTGCCTCGTGCGGCTCGGGCGGGGGGAGCTCACGCCGCCGACCGACCGGGAGCTCAGGAGGCTCTCGGAGAAGTCACGCGCCGACGGCTGGCGCCTCGCGTGCCAGGCGCGGCCCGTCTCGTCGCATGTGAGCATCGAGGTGCGCGGCACCGCCGGGCACCGGCGCATCCTCACCGCCTCCAAGCTTCGCCACGGCGCCGCCCACCCGGCGGTGAGCCGCAGCATCGTCCAGCTGGAGCCGGCGACGCTCGTCGATGCGCGCTCCGACGTGCGGCGGCTCAGCGAGGCGCTCGGGGGCGTGGATGTTCCGTTGAGCATCCTCGAGCATCTCTCGACGACGCTTCGCAAAAACCGGTGGCGCGTGTTGGTCACTTGCTATGAGAAGCGCGTTATCGACGTTCGCGGCGCGGACGAGGCGCCCGGCCCCTATGGTGCCGCGGTCGACATAGGCACGTCGAAGGTCATCGCCTACCTCTTCGACCTCACTCGCGGCGTTTGCATCGACCAAGAGGCGGTCGAGAACCCCCAGATGCGCTACGGCGAAGACATCATCTCCCGCATCGATCAAGCATCGCAAAACGACGCCGGTCGCGCGATCGCCGAGGCCGTTCGCGGTGGTATTAACGAGGTTTTGGCGACGCTTCGCGAGCGCCAGGGCATAGAACAGCGCGACCTCTGCGACATGACGATCGTCGGCAACACGGCGATGCATCACCTCGCCCTCGGCCTCTCCGCTATCGGGCTCGGCCAGGTGCCGTTCGCCCCGGCTATCTCCGGGCCCCTCACGGTGCGCGCCCGCGAGCTGGGTATCGAGATCAATCCCGAGGCCGGCGTGCACTTCCCGCCGCCCATCGCGGGGTTCGTCGGCTCCGACGCCCTCGCCGTCGTTATGGCCACGCGACTCGCCAGCAAGAAGCGGCCGTGCATGGCTATCGACATCGGCACCAACACCGAGGTCGCGCTCTCGTACAACGGTAAGGTCACGGTCACGAGCTGTGCCTCGGGTCCGGCCTTCGAGGGCTACCAGATCCGCCACGGCATGAAGGCCGTCGCCGGCGCCATCGAGCGCGTTACTATAACGCCCGAGGGTGAGCCCACCGACATCCGTACTATCACCGGCTCCGAGCCCATCGGCATCTGTGGCTCCGGCGTGGTCGACCTCCTCGCCGGGCTCATCGCTGCGGGCGTGGTCGACTCTTCGGGCCGCTTGCAGCCTCACCCGCGGGTGCGCGAGGTGGAGGGGGTGCTCGAGTACGCTCTCACGCCGGGGGCGCACGGCGAGATCGTCTTCACGCAGCACGACATCCGCGCGCTGCAGCTCGCCAAGGGCGCCATTAAGACGGGCTGGGAGCTCCTCATGGATAAGCTCGGGGTGGCCCTTGAGGACCTCGACCGCGTGTACGTCGCCGGTGCCTTCGGCAACTACCTCGGACTCGAGGCGGCGCAGGCGCTCGGGCTGTTCCCGCCGCTGCCGCGGCGCAACGTCGCCTTCGTCGGCAACGCCGCCGGGGTCGGTGCACAGATGGCGCTCATCGACGTGCGGGCTCGCCGCAGGATGAGCCGCCTGTGCGCGCGCACGACGTTCCTCGAGCTCGCCAACGATCCGCGGTTCCTCGACGTCTTCGCCGGCAACATGGGCTTTACGGTCTCTTCGTAAAAACCTCCCCCCTCGGGGCTCAAGCTTGAGCCCCGAGGGGGAGAGCGGGCATACTTCACGACAGTTGTCGGTTGAGGTGCTCCAATGGTGGGGCGCGCATAAGGGGGGAGCTTCGTGGTGCACGACGTGGCTAGTGGGGACGTGCGTCGCGGCGTGCCTGATCTCTCGGAGAGCTTCATACTCCTCAATAAGCGCCTCCAGTCCGACTTCACGCTGGAGGCGGTGGGGTGCTCTTCTGCCACCGTCCTCGCGGAGCTCTTCGGCCTCCGCTCGTTCGCGGTGTATTTAAACGAGGCCTCATCCGACGCCTTCCGCCTGTGCGCCGCGCTCAATGACCGCCAAGAGGTCATCGCGGGATCGGCTGACGACCCAACGGTGCCGAGGTCGGCATTCCACGAGCTCATGCTCGCGGAATACCGCATCAACCGTTCGTACGCTCTCGACCGTCACCACCGGTGGACCCCCGAGCAACTCCAACTCTTCACCTCCCCTCGTCTCGGTGGTGGCGAGCTCTCGCGCGAATGCCTGCTCGTGCCGCTCCTCAAAGAGGGCAAAGAGTTGCTCGGTGTGTTTGTGCTGCACCTCCCCGCCGACCAGGACTGGGCGGAGCTCTCGCTGGAGCTTATGGACTCCCTCGAATCCTTTGCGACATACGTCGCGCTGGTCGTAAAGCGTGTTCATCATTACGAAGAGCTCAAGTACACAACGACTTCACTCGAGTCGCAGCTTCTCCTTCGCAGCAAGCTTCTCGACCTCAGCAGTATGCTGTTGTGTAACCACGGCAAAGAGGAGCTCTTCTCCCAGGTCGCCTGCGTCTTTGAGGAATCCATCGGCCTCGATGCCATGGAGATCCGTCTCGCCGAGGGTGAGGGGTCCGTGCCGCAGCTCGTGTTCTCCAGAGGGGAGTCCGCCGGGTTCTCGGTGCAGGCTTTTGGGGATAAGTACGCGAACGCGATCGGTTGGGTGGTCTCCCACAACACGCCTCGAGCGTTCTCCTCGATCGATCCAAGGCGGGGGGAGAGCGCTGTGGCTATTGTTCCGCTCGCCCCGGGCGGTAAGGTTGGCGGGGTGCTCTGTCTCGCCCGCAAGCGCGTCTTCACGGAGATCGAGCTCGAGTCGGCCCAGCTGCTCACCAATATCGTGGCGATCGCCCTGCAGAACATCTACACCTTCGAGTGGCTGCAGCAACAGGCAACGAGCGACGGGCTCACCGGCATCCACAACCATCGTTACTTCTGCGAGATGCTCGTTAACCAAGTAAATCGAGCCGAGCGGTACGACGAGACCTTCTGCCTCCTCATGATGGACCTCGACCACTTTAAGCGGGTCAACGACACCCTCGGCCATCAGGGGGGCGACGACGTGCTTCGCGCCGTCACGGCCGTGCTGCGAAAGTGCTCGCGCGACTCCGACGTGCTCGCCCGGTACGGCGGTGAGGAGTTCGTGCTCATTCTCCCCAACACGAAGCTCGCCGCCGCACGTGCGCTCGCCGAGCGCATCAGGGAGGCGGTCGCTCGGTTGGACGACATGCCCGGCGGTGTTCGCGTGACGATCTCGATCGGCGTCGCCGCCTTCTCGGGTCCCGTCGCCACCGCCGACGCCGTGCTCGCCGCGGCCGACGCGGCTCTCCTGCGGGCTAAGGCGACTGGGCGCGATCGCGTCTGTTTGCATCGGCACTGGGCGGACACGTGCGAAGACCTCGGGAGCGAGCTCGCTGAGGTTGGGTGTTACTTCGCGCAGGTCGCCGGCTTCAGCGACGCCGAAGTGCAGGGTCTGGTCGCCGCACTCGCCGCGTGCGAGGGCGACCGTGACGTCTGCAGCGAGGTCGCCTCCCTTCTCACTGGTAGCTCCAGCGAGGAGCAGGCCAAGCGGTACGCCATGGATGCGCTCCTCTATGGTGGTGAGCGCTGGGACGGCTCGGGGTATCCCGAGGGGCTCTCCGGGAGCGCTATCCCTTATGCCGCTCGCGCGTTCGCCATCTGTCGGTGTTACGATACCGCGATCGCAAATGGCGACTGCCCCCACGCCGTCCTTCGTGCGGCGGCTTTTACGGAGCTCGATCCACGTATGGTGCAGCAGTTCACGGCGATGCTCCGCTCCGGCGAGGTCGCGGCGAGCTAGTCGTAGGCGCTTTTCGCCTGCTTCTTGCGTGCTATCTTGTTGTAAACCTGCCATACTCTCCGTATGGATAACGTTCGTCCCCTGCGCCCGCGGCGCGCGTCGTCGCGCTCGGCTTCACTCCGGCGCCTCTCTCGTCCTCGGGCGCTTGTCCTCGCCGCCGCCGCCGTGGTTGCCGTCCTCGTGCTCTCCGCCGGTCTGCTCTCCGCCCTCTACATCGACTGGCTGTGGTTTGGAGAGATCGGGTTTCGCAGCGTGTTCTGGACGCGCATCGGGTGGAAGTTGGGCGTCGGCGCACTCGTCTTCGTCGTCTTCTTCGTCCTCGTGGCGGCCAATACGGAGCTCGCCAGGCGCCTCGCGCCGGGCTTTCGCATTAAAGAGTCCGGCGACGTACTCGAGCCGCGCGGCGATGGGGTACGCCGCTTCGTAGCGGGCGGCGGCGTGCTCCTTAGCGCCCTCGCGGCGCTCGTGGCCGCTGTCCTCGCCTCCACGCAGTGGGAGACCTTCCTCCTCGCGGCGAAGCGTGCGCCGTTCGGGACGGTCGACCCCATCTTCGGCCACGACATCTCCTTCTACGTCTTCTCGTTGCCGATGTGGCGCGTGGTGCACACCTATGTCCTCGCCGCCCTCGTCGTCGGCTTCCTCCTCGCCGCCGCCGTGCACCTCGCGATGGGCGGGATCGAGGCGCAGGCGACCTTCTCGGGCGACGGCGAGAGCAGCACTCCGGGGGTCCCGCAGCTCTCGTTTAAGCTCGGCGACTCGGCGATCGCCCACCTCTCCGGCGCCCTCGCCGCCATCTTCGTGCTCCTGGCGGTCGGGCAGCTCTTCCGCGGCTGGGGGCTGTTGTACTCGAAGGCCGGGGCCACCTACGGCGCCGGCTACACCGACGTTCACCTACGGCTGCCCGTGACCTACCTCATGATCGCGGTCGCGCTCATCCTCGCGGTCGCGCTCATCTGGAACATCAGGCGTCGCCGCGGGTGGTGGCCCCTCTCCGTCGTCGTCTGGATCGGGGTGGTGGCGCTCGCCCAGATCGCCGTCCCCGCCGCCTACCAGTCCCTCTTCGTTAACCCAAACCAGCTGACGAAGGAGCGCGACTACATCGGCTACAACCTCACGGCGACCAAGGCGGCCTACGGCCTCGACGGGATCGTGCAGCAGCCGCTCGGCGCCAAGATCCCCCTCACCGCCGAGAAGCTCAAGGGCAACGAGCCAACGCTCCGCAACATTCGGCTCTGGGACCCCGAGACGCTCACCACGAGCTACCGCCAACTTCAGGAGCTGCGCACGTATTACTCCTTCCACGGAGCGGACGTGGACCGCTACACCGTCAACGGCGTCTACCGCCAGACGATGCTCTCCCCGCGCGAGCTGGATATTGGGGGGCTGCCGCCGCAGGCGCAGACGTGGGTTAACCAGCACATCACCTACACGCACGGCTTCGGCGTTGCCATGTCGGCGGTTAACCAGGTCACCAACGACGGCTCCCCCGACTTTCTCGTGCAGGACATCCCGTCTCGCTCCGCCCCCGGGCTCGAGATCACGCAACCGCGCATCTACTACGGCGAGTACGACACCAACTACAGCCTGGTGAAGACGAAGAACAAGGAGTTCGACTACCCCGGCGCGGGCGGTGACGTCTACCGCAGCTACGACGGTACCGGCGGCATCCCCATCGCCTCCCCCCTCAATCGCCTGGCCTTTGGGATCAACCTCCGCACCATCAAGTTCTTTACGGTCTCGTCGATCACCAAGGAGAGCCGCCTCATCATCCGCAACGATATAGCGACGCGGATCGGGGAGGCGGCGCCCTTCTTGACCCTCGACCACGACCCCTACATGGTGATCGCCGACGGGCGCCTCTGGTGGATACAAGATGCCTACACCACCACCGACCGCTACCCGTACTCCACCCCCCAGGGTAAGCTGAACTACCTGCGTAACTCGGTGAAGGTCGTGGTGGATGCCTACAACGGCACCATGAAGTTCTACGTCTTCGATGAGAAGGATCCTCTACTCAAGGCCTATCGATCGGCGTACCCCTCCCTCTTCACCCCGAAGGAGCAGATGCCCCGCTCGTTGCTCGGGCATCTGCGCTACCCGGAGGACCTCTTCAACACTCAGGCGGAGGTGTACGCGACCTACCACGTTGACGACCCCGACGTGCTCTACAACAAGGGCGATCAGTGGGCGATCCCGGAGAACGTCGCGCTCTCCGGGAGCGGGCGCATGCAGGCGTACTACGTAGTCATGCGCATCCCCGGTACCACCAAGGAGGAGTTCCTCCTGATGTTGCCGTTCGTGCCCAACGGCCGCAGCAACATGATCTCCTGGCTCGGGGCCCGCTCAGACCCCGGCTCTTACGGCAAGCTCACCAGCTTCGTGTTCTCGAAGAGCACGACGGTGTTCGGCCCCAGTCAGGTCGAGGCCGCGATCAACCAGGACCCGGAGATCGCCTCGCAGCGGACGCTGTGGGGGCAGCAGGGCTCGCAGGTGCTCATGGGCAACCTGCTCGTTACGCCCATAGAGGACTCGCTCCTCTACGTGCAGCCGCTTTATCTGCAGTCCACGCAGACCAAGCTGCCGCAGCTCAAACGGGTCATCGTGTTTTACCGAGCGCCCTCTGCGGGAAAAACTGAACAAAACGCCCGGCAGGTAGTGGCCATGCGGCCTACGCTCGGGGAGGCCCTCGCGGCAGCGTTCGGCGAGGGGGTCGCCTCCGGTGGCGGAGAGGACGTTTCGCCTCCGAGCGCCTCGGGTGGCGCCGCCGGGGGCGCGGCGCTCGAGGCCAAGACGCGTGCGCTGATCGAGCGGGCCAACAAGCAGTTCGACGACGCCCAGGCGGCTCTTCGCGCCGGCGACTTCGCTGAGTACGGCCGGCGCATCGACGCGCTGCAGAAGACGCTCCGCAGTCTCAAGGGGCACTAAGAGAGGACGGAGGCGGCGAAAGGCGAAAGAGGGGTACACAAAGAGCTCAACTTTATCTCCCTTTACGCCGATACAAAACGAGAAGTAGTGTCCACACTGCCCGTAGGGGGCGACCTATGAAGACGGCCGCACAACTAGACCTCGCTCCTCGCCGTGAGAGGGGCTTCAGCTTGATCGAGCTCCTCGTGGCTATTCTTATAGCCGGCGTCGCTTTTGGCGCTCTCGTGCCGCTGTTTATACAGATGCAGAAGACGAGCAACGCCGACAAGCTGCGCTCGGTCGCCCTGCAGGTGTCACAGGACCGCATCGAGAAGATCCGCCAGCTCAAGTACGAGCTCATCACCGTGGATAACCTCAAGAGCAGCACCTTTAACGCCGGCCAGTTCGGTACGACTTGGAGCGAGACGGGCGAGAGCGGGAGCAAGAGGAACTACGCCATCACCTATAAGGTGGAGGAAAAGAGCCCCTCCGCCGACGCTCGCTCGGTGTACAAGGTCGTTACCGTCTCGACCGAGTGGGTCGGCGCCCCTACGCCCCACAAGGCCGCCGTTCTCACGACGATGGTCTACCCGCAGTCCGCGGGGCCGCGGGTGGCGGACTTTTTCGTCAGCGGTTCCGCCGGCGCAAGCCGTATGCTCAACGCGGATCCCTCCTCCATCTCCTCGCTGGGTACGCCGATCGTCATTCAGCAAAAGGGGAAGAGCGTGGAAGCGCTCACGCTCAAAGCGACGGTGAGCGCCGACTCCGCAGCCTCCATGAAGCAGACGGTCGGCGGGGTCACGCAGAAGGGCTGGATCGAGTTCGCCATCTCCGGGGGCGGAACTTCCTCTAAGGTCACGGTAGCGTGCGATGGATCTACCGCCGCTACGTACTCGTGGTCGCCGCCTGCGGATCTCGGCGCGAGCGATGGGTACTACACGTTTAAGGCGACGGCGTTCTCGGCCGCTGGTGCCCCGGGCGACTCTTGGCCGATTACCTACAGAAGAGAGGTTGGCTCGCCGAGCCCTCCGACGAATCTCCAAGGGACGTACTTTAGGACCACCAACCCGGGAGAGTCTAAGGCGTACCTTACGTGGACTACCTCCGCATCGGGGGATGTTGTTGAGTACCGGGTGTATAAGCAACAGAAGGGGAAAGACGCGGAGAGGTTCTCCGTCCCCGCCCCTAAGGCATCGGGGAATATGGGGTATACGCTGGTTGTCGCTCAATCCGACATAATTCCAGTGAGCTACAAGGTAGTAGCCGTTGACTGGAGCGGCAACGAAAGCTCTCCTACTAATCAACTTACCTTTAGTGCTAGCGTCACAGCGAAAACCCCAGCCCCAGCAAGCGGGCTAAGTGGGAGTACCTCTGGAGGCGTTGCGCGTCTCCGTTGGGTTCCGGCAACTAATCTCACTAATCTTCTCGGATACGTGGTCTATCAGGCAAAAATAGACAGTAGCGGTGCCGTGATCGCTAAGTCCCTTAAGCCGGTCGCCGTCACGACGGCGACGTCGTGCGACGTGCCACAGGACTGGAAGGTTACTGGAGGGGTGCAGGCGTGCGCCTATCAGGTCAAGCCTTTTGGGCCCGGCTGCGCCTTGGCGGACTACACGAAGATAGATTTGAGCAGCTCGCCGGCGTTGTGCACTATCGGTGGAGTCAACTGGCTGCAACTCTCCTGTGAGGACAAGTGGGTGTACGAGCTCGCCATCAGGGCGATGGTACCCCTCGAGTCGCTGACGCTCTTCTCCGTAAACGCCGGCACAGAGACTCTCTGCGAGACGAGTACTCCTTCGGCGGGCTCGGCTGCCCTCCTTGAGGGAGAGTCCCTCTTCTGGAGTGGGCTGGAGATGGGGCTGTACAAATACAAGTGGCAAGCGACTGGGGGCGAGGTAGTGCGCGAGAAGTCCGGCCTGCTCCCGTCCATGAGAGACGAGAGCGCGCCATGATGGGCTCACCTCGCAGCGCTCAGAGCGGCATTACGCTCGTCGAGCTGCTCATAGCCATGGGTATCGCCACGATCATCATCGCGATGAGCATAGGCTCTTGGGTTGTGCTGAGCGGTTCGTACTCCTCCACCTCTCGGGGTAATCAGCAGCGGGATAGCGCCAACTACGCGATCGAGCGCATGGCCCGCGAGATCCGCGACGCGGAGCGCAATCCCGAGCTCTCCACGTCGGCTATCGTGCTCCTCGACCCCTCCGCCGAGATTCGGCTGTACTCTACGTTCAACATGGTTGGTGCCTCCTCCGGTGTCGCTCGCCCTCGGCTCGTGCGCTTTGTGCTTAAAAACGACCCCACTAAGGCGGGCACGAAGGCGGTGTATAGGGAGCTCCCCGGGGCGGACAGGAGCTTTGGCACGAGCGACGACGTCTCCATTAAGCTCGTTGGGGACGTCGTTAACAGCGGGGTGAACCTCTTTACCCCCTACATCATTAACACGGGCGGGGAGCTCGTCGCCGCCCCAACGGGCACGTCGGTGACGAAGATCCGCGCGGTCAAGATCCTTGTGCAGGTCGACTTTAACCCCGGCAAGCCACCGAACAAACTGGAGCTCTCAACCACGGTGACGCTGCGCAACTCGACTCAACTGTAGGGGGCACTCATGAAGAGAGTGAGAGGACAACAGGGATCGGCGCTGATCCTCATCATAGGCATTATCGCGGCGCTGGCTATTCTCGCCGTCGCCATCGTCGTGCTCACCGGCAACGTGCAGCGCAATACGGCCGGCCACCGCACGCAGAGTAAGACGTTTAACGTCGCCGAGGCGGGGCTTGATGCGGGGGCGGCCACACTGCGGTCCACGTGGTCGCAAACCACCGACGTCACCGTCAACCCCGCCGTGCTAACGGCGCAGCTCGAGGCCTCTGCGGGGTCGGCTGAGCTTCCCGCCTCGGATGTTAAGGTGGTGTTTTACGACGATGACGCCAGGCCGGGGCAGCCCCCCTCGCTCTCCCCGAAGATGGATCAGAGGTACTCCTACGACGCCAACAAAAACGGGTACCTGTGGGTGGTCTCCACGGCGAAGGTTAGCGGCAAGACCACCAGGGTCCAGGCACTCTTCAGAAGGGGGATGTTCTCCGGGCTCCTCATGGATGGGGTGGCGCTTTACACAAAAAACCTCCTTACTATTGCTGGGAATGGTGCTCCTATTGGATCGGATGACGGGGGTAAAACGAGCGCCTATGTGGAGTCGATAACAACTGACCCCAAGAAGCTGGAGGCTGATATTAGAGCAAGTGTCAACCTCTATCAGCCGACGAGTTCGACGGGGGTTGGCATCGATGACGTGTTCCCGTCCTCTACGCTGAACGCTCTTACCGCTGCGGCGCGAACTGCCGGGACGTATTGCAAGGACGAAAGGGATCTCACTAACAAAGCAAGCGACAAGATGTTCTGGACGAAAGACCCACGCGTTATTGTTGTGGAGAGTGGCAATCTCTCGGACCTGCCGACGGGGATCTGGACTGCCGAAAACCCCGGTGTGGTCATCCTGCTCAATGGTAGCCTCACCGTGAAGGGCAATAGCGCGATCTACGGCGTTATCTACCTGCCGGCAGGGGGCGTTACTTATAAGGGCACGCCTGAGATCCACGGTATGGTTATCGCTAATGGCACCTGTGACCTAAGGGGCGATCGCGCGATTAGCTCAAACGCCACCGTAATCGCCAACATCAACAAAAAGAGCACCTCTACGGTGCAGCTCGTGCCCAACACGTGGCGGGAGGTTAAACCGTAGGGTTTGTTTGCCCGGGCCGGGGGCGAAGCGCCTTACGGTGTGGGCGCGGAGTTCTCCTCGCCGAGCGCCCGTAACTGCTGGCGCGGTGTGAAGAGCCGCCGGGGCGCGAGCGTGCTCACGATCGCGGCGGTCAACGCGACGGCGGCGAGGAGCATGAACATCACCACGATCTGTAGCCGCACGGCCTGAAGCGGGTCGGCGCCGGCCAGGATCATCCCCGTCATGGCGCCGGGCATGAAGACGATGCCCGTGGTCTTGGTGCTGTCGATCACCGGGACCATAGCGAGGCGCACCGCCCGACGGGTAATGGTCTCAGTGGCCTGGCGAGGCGAGGCGCCGAGGGCAAGGGCGGCCTCTATCTGCGGTCGCCGGGCGCGTACATCCTCGAGCAGGCGCAGCGCCGTGACCGAGGCGACGTTCATGGTGTTGCCGAGCAGCATGCCCGCGATGGGGATAACGTAGCGCGCTCCGCTCGGCAGAATTCGGAGCCCCAGCATGAGGCCCAGCGCCACTGCCGTGGCGCCGCCGATGGCGAGAAAGAGCACCAGGGCTGCGCCGGGGAGGGCGCGGGCGCGGTGCGCTGACGTCGCCGTCGCGAAACCCAGCATGGCGAGGACCATGAGGGCCACCCAGAGCGGCGTGGTGGTGCGCAGGATGAGGTGGATGACGTACCCCACCGCGACGAGCTGTACGAACGAGCGGATGCAGGCGATGCCGATGTCTTTGCTCACCCCAAGGCGCTGGCGCCAGCTCAAAAGCGCGGCGAGCGCGACGAGCGCGAGAGCGGCCGCGACGCTCGTGAGGCCGAAGGGCTCGGCTGCGGTGACTGCGAAGGGGGCGAGGATGCTCCCGGTGGTGCTCACGAGAGGTCGCCTTCTGCGAAGCGCCGGGTGAGTTCGTGAGCGGGCGAGTCGAGGAGGGTGGGCAGCGCCCCCCGCTCCACAACGCTGCCGCTGACGAGCAGGAGGCCGCTACCGCCCAGGCGGCGCGCCTGCGCGAGGTTGTGCGTGACGAAGATGAGCGTGATGCCCGTCTCCGCCATGAGGCCCAGCAGGAGCTCCTCGATGAGGCGCTCGGCGGTGGGGTCGAGCGATGCAGTGGGCTCGTCGAGGAGGAGCACGGAGGGCTCGTTGGCGAGCGTTCGGGCGAGGGAGACGCGCTGTGCCTCGCCGCCGGAGAGGCTGTTCGCCGGGCGCTCGCAGAGGGAGCCCGGTAGCCCGACGCGTCGCAGGAGCGCACGTGCCCGCGCGGCCGCCCGCTCCCCCGTGGGTTCGCCCTTTGCGCGGAGCCTCGGCCCGTACAGGACGTTCTCCCTGACGGTGCCGTCGAAGAGCGCCGGCTGCTGAAACACCATACCGACGCGCCGGCGGAGCTCCTGTACGGGCAGCTCGGCCGCCGCCGTGCCGCCGACGAGCACGCTCCCCTCGGTGGGCTCGACGAGCCTGTTGAGGCAGCGCAGCAGCGTGCTCTTGCCGGAGCCCGAGGGGCCGAGGATTGTGAAGGGGGCACCCGAGGGGGCGGTGAAGCTCACGCCGTCGAGGAGGCGCCGCGTGGCTGCGCCGTCGGCCACCTCGTAGGCGAGCCCCTCGACGATGACCTCACTGCCGTTTCGCTGCGGCGTCTCCACCCGTTGAGTATAGTCTCTCTCGGGGCGGCCGGCAGCGGGAGCTCGCGGGGGCGCTCTCGTGTACTATTAGGCTCTCGCCGCGAGACGGTGAGGTTGAGCGCACGTGGGCGATTAGCTCAGGGGTAGAGCACCTGCCTTACAAGCAGGGGGTCGCTGGTTCGAAACCAGCATCGCCCACCACTACGGTGTTTTAACTCACTGATTGGTGAGTGTGCGGGATTGCGACTCCAGGAGGTCGGTTCTGGTCTCGAGTACTACAAGTCGTCAGCCACTACGAACGCTCTTTGTGACGAACGACTTTCCGCCTCGCATCGGAGGTGCACAGTCGTACTACTGGGGGGCGATCCGCACTCTCGATCCCGACGAAGTGGTCGTTTTGGCCCCCGCGCACGTCGATGCCGGGGCGTTCGACGCTACTCATCCCTACAACGTTATCCGAGCGCCGGGCTCGGTGCTCTGGCCCACGCCGCAGCGCTTAGCGCAGGTTGAGGAGATCGCTCGGCACTTCGGGGCCGGCCTGATCCAGCTCGGGCACCCCCTCCCGGCCGGTTTGCTCGGAGTGGAGGCCAAGAAGCACCTCGGGCTGCCGTACGTCGTCTTCCTCGGTGGCGCCGAGGTCACGCTTCCGGGGGTTGTTCCCGGCGTCAACAATCTCCTGCGGCGTGTTTTGGGCGGTGCCTCCATGCTTTTAACGGTGAGCGAGTACACGGCGCGGGCGGCCTCCCGGCAGGTCAACGGCTTGGTGCCCGCGGAGGTGCTGCGCCCGCCGCTTCGCGTCGAGGAGCTCTCCCCCGTCTCCCCCGAGGAGCGCGTCCTGTTGCGCCGTAAGCTGGGCGTGGAGGGCGACCTCATCGTCTGTGTCGGCCGACTCGTGCCCCGTAAGGGGCAGGATGTACTGATCGACGCAGTGGAGCTGCTGCGGCACGAGTTCCCCGACCTCCGCCTCGCTCTCATCGGTGAGGGACGCACCCATACCAGTCTCTACGATCGCGCACGTCGGCGCGGCATCACCGACCGCGTGCGCCTCACCGGTGCCCTCACCGATACCGCGCTCAAAGAGTGGCTGCAGGCCGCCGATCTCTTCGCCTCGCCGTGCCGCTCCCGCTGGGGTGGCCTCGAGGTCGAGGGTTTCGGCATCGTCTTCGCCGAGGCCGCGCTCTGCGGGCTGCCGGTGATCGCGGGCAACTCGGGCGGGGCTCCCGAGGCGGTGCAAGAGGGAACGACGGGCACGGTGGTCGACGGCCGCTCCGTGCGTCAAGTGGCGGCCGCCATCCGAAGGATCCTTCAACTGAGTCCCGAACGCCGTCTCGAGATGGGCATGAGG
The DNA here is from genome assembly GCA_040776965.1 of Thermoleophilia bacterium. Classification (GTDB taxonomy): domain Bacteria; phylum Actinomycetota; class Thermoleophilia; order UBA2241; family UBA2241; genus CAIXSE01. The sequence goes on along the minus strand of JAXGZO010000001.1, from coordinate 1,592,299 downwards.
GGGCGCGACCTCGCGCTCGCTCGGCACACGCCCTCCGCCGTCGGCGCCCGTTACCGCGAGTTGCTCCGTAGGGCGGCTGGGAGATGACCGACCGGGCTGTTGTCGCCGCCGCGCAGCAGCACTCGGCGGCGTCGAAGCCTCTCGTGCCGAGCTTCTGGCGTATGGCCCTCGGCATGCTCGCCGCCGTCGTCGTCGGCGTCGGCGTGATCCTCCTCGTGAGTCCGCACATCGCGCACGATGTGTACAGCGCGAAGAGAGCGTCCACGCAGCCCTGGTATCTTCTCGCTGCGCTCCTCTGCGCGGCCGTCGCTATGGCCACCGACGCGTGGTCGCTCCTCGTGCTCGCGCGCGTCTTCCAGCCCAAGATCAGCCGGCGCGAGGTGGTCTCCGCCGCGCTCGAGTCGCACCTTATCGGCGGTGCCACGTCGTTCGGGGGCTTTGAGATCCCCTACCAAATCGTCATGCTCCGCCGCGGCGCGCTCTCGGGGGCGCAGGCTATGTCCGCGGTGCTCTTTAAGGGGCTCGTGCACACCGTTATTCTCGCCGTCGTCGCGCTCGTCTCCCTGCTACCCTGGGTTGACTCTCCGATCACCCCCACGCAGCGCTTGGTCTTGCTCGCCGTTACCGCGGTGCTCGTGCTCGTCTGGCTCATCGTTTGGCTCTGGGTGCGCAGGCCGGTCGGCCGATCGTTTGTGCCGGACCGGTTTCACCACAAACTCGACGAGGTTATCGCCGCCGCGCGTACGTTTAACGCGATGAGCAAGCGCGTTGTGGTGGAGCTCGTCCTCCTTCAGCTCGTCTACTGGGTCGCGATGTTCGCTATCCTCCTCTTCGTCCTCCACGCGTTGGGGTGGCGTGGCCCGGTTATGCCTATCATCACCGGTCAAGCGGTCATGCAGGTGCTCATGCCGCTCTCGCCGCTGCCCGGCGGCGCGGGAGTCGCGGAGCTCAGCTTCTTCGCCCTCATCGGCCCCTCTGCCCCGGCGAGCGTCCACGTCTCGAGCCTCGTGTTTTGGCGGCTCTTTACGTGGGTGATTCCGGTGGCGGCGGGGGCTGTCTCTCTCGGTCTTCGGGGGGTGCGTCGTGGCTCGTAAGCGAGAGTGGGGCCCCGTGCGTACGTTGCTCTGGGCGGGGGCCGCTTTTGCAGCGGGCAGCCTGCCGACGGCCCGCTTGGTGACCAAAGCCCTCACCGGTGGGTCGATCGATGAACTCGGCGACGGCAAGCCGGGGTCTTCCAACGTCGCTCGGAGCGTCGGTTGGCTGCCGGGCACGGTGGTCCTCGCCGTCGACGTGGCGAAGGCGTACGCGCCGGCCGCCGCCGCGCGCGAGCGCGGGGCCGGCGACGTGGCCACAGCCGCGGTCGGCATGGGCGCGATGCTCGGCCACATCGCGATCGTCGGCGGTCGCGGTGTGGCGTGCACGCTCGGCGCTTTGTTGGCGGCCGATCAAAAGGCAATGGCGCTCTGCATCGTGCCGCTCCTCGCGGGCAGCGCGGCGGGCCATAACGCCGAGAGCGTGACGCTTACGGCGCTCTCCTTACCGGCGGTGAGCTTCGCAGTGCACCGTCGGCCGGCCCGCGCCCTCGGTGTGCTGGCTCTCATCACGCTCATGATGGTCGTGCGCCTTCGCGGCTCCGCTGGGGCCGGGTGGCCCACGACGCCGGAGGTGTGGCGCAATCGCTTCTGGCTCGACCGAGACGAACGGGGGAGCTGAGGGCGTGCGCATCGGACTGGTGACGCCGTACTCCTGGACGGTTCCGGGTGGTGTAAACCATCACGTCGAGCACCTCGCGGCGGAGCTCGAGGAGCGCGGTCACGAGGCGTGGATCATGGCGCCGGTTGGCGCTATGAGCCTCTTCTCCCGCCGCAGCGTCGACGGTCACCGAAACGCGGTGGCCGAGCGCTTTATCCCCATGGGGGCCGCCTTCTCGTTTCCCGCCAACGGGTCGCGGGCGCACATGGCCATAAGCCCGCACGCGTTTTGGCGCGTGGAGCAGGCGTTGCGCTACCACCACTTCGATCTGCTGCACGTGCACGAGCCGTGCGTGCCCATGATCTCCCCCGCCGCCATCCTGCTCGCCGATGTGCCCGTGGTGGGCACGTTTCACGCCGCGCTCGAGCGCTCCTTCGGTTACGAACACCTCCGTTCACTCGTCGTGGCGCTGATGAGGCGTATCGACGTGCGTATCGCCGTGTCGGAGGCGGCCCGCGACTACCCGGCGCGCTGCTACCCCGGCGAGTACCGCATTATCCCGAACGGCATCGCCGCCGAGAAGTACGCGCCGGCGGTCGGTGCGCGCAAGGTCGAGGGCCGCATTCTCTTTATCGGGCGAGCCGAGCAACGTAAGGGACTCGGCGTGTTGCTGGACGCCTTCGCCGAGGTGCGGGCTCGTCTTCCCCACGCCTCGCTGGTCGTGGCGGGGGCGACGCTCGCCGAGGTCGCCGAGGCGGCGCGAGCGCGCAGGCGCCCTCCAGACCTCGCCGGTGTGGAGGCGCTCGGCTGGGTTGTCGAGGAGCAAAAAGTCGCGCAGCTCGCCGCCGCCCAGGTCGTGTGTACGCCCTCGTTGGCCGGCGAGAGCTTCGGTATCGTGTTGGCCGAGGCGATGGCCGCGGGCGTCCCCGTGGTCGCCTCCGACCTGCCGGGGTACCGCGCGGTGCTTCAGGATGGTGAGGCTGGCCGGCTCGTCCCCCCGAATCAGCCGGCACAACTCGCCGCCGCCCTCCTCGAGCTGCTCAACGAAGAGGCGCTGCGGCGTAAATTGGTTGCTGCCGGCCTCGTCGCCGCCGACCGGCTCTCCTGGAAGTACGTCACCGACGCCATTATGCAGTCGTACGACGATGCGATAGTGCGGATGCAGAGGAGCGGTCGGCTGAGGCAGCCGAGGCTCGCGCGGTTGCTCTCGGGATCCCTTTACGGGTCTGTTCGCCGTGGATCCGGCGGGGGGGCGTAGCGCGGGGATCCTGCGTCGCCGCACCCCTTTTTGCTGCCTCGGGCTGCGTGTGCTACACTTCCACCTCGCCGTTACGTTTTGCTGTACGGCTCCACGTTCGCGGGGGCGTAGCTCAGCTGGTTAGAGCGCCGGCCTGTCACGCCGGAGGCCGCGGGTTCGAGTCCCGTCGCTCCCGCCACCTTCCTCTTCGTCGCCTTCGCTTTCTTCAGTGCACCATGAGCCCCTGCACCGCGCTGTACCCCGTTAGGTTCACGCTGTTACCCGCCATCTGTATGCGGAACTGCCAATCGGCGGTAGCTGTGAGGCGGAGCGCGATCGCGTAGCTTCCGTTCGCGGCCAGCTTGGCGGTGCGGAGGTTAACCCACGCCCCGCCGGCCGCCGGCCGACGCTGCAGCGTGACGCTCCCGCTCGCCGGCATGCCAGTACTGCTCTTCACCGCACCCTTAAGGACGACGGTAGAGCCGGGGGCCACCCGCGCCGCCGGTGGGGAGAGGGTGACGCGCCAGGGCACTGCGGGGCCGGCGCGCAGCCCCTGCACCGCGCTGTACCCCGTTAGGTTCACGCTGTTACCCGCCATCTGTATGCGGAACTGCCAATCGGCGGTAGCTGTGAGGCGGAGCGCGATCGCGTAGCTTCCGTTCGCGGCCAGCTTGGCGGTGCGGAGGTTAACCCACGCCCCGCCGGCCGCCGGCCGACGCTGCAGCGTGACGCTCCCGCTCGCCGGCATGCCAGTACTGCTCTTCACCGCACCCTTAAGGACGACGGTAGAGCCGGGGGCCACCCGCGCCGCCGGTGGGGAGAGGGTGACGCGCCAGGGCACTGCGGGGCCGGCGCGCAGCCCCTGCACCGCGCTGTACCCCGTTAGGTTCACGCTGTTACCCGCCATCTGTATGCGGAACTGCCAATCGGCGGTAGCTGTGAGGCGGAGCGCGATCGCGTAGCTTCCGTTCGCGGCCAGCTTGGCGGTGCGGAGGTTAACCCACGCCCCGCCGGCCGCCGGCCGACGCTGCAGCGTGACGCTCCCGCTCGCCGGCATGCCAGTACTGCTCTTCACCGCACCCTTAAGGACGACGGTAGAGCCGGGGGCCACCCGCGCCGCCGGTGGGGAGAGGGTGACGCGCCAGGGCACTGCGGGGCCGGCGCGCAGCCCCTGCACCGCGCTGTACCCCGTTAGGTTCACGCTGTTACCCGCCATCTGTATGCGGAACTGCCAATCGGCGGTAGCTGTGAGGCGGAGCGCGATCGCGTAGCTTCCGTTCGCGGCCAGCTTGGCGGTGCGGAGGTTAACCCACGCCCCGCCGGCCGCCGGCCGACGCTGCAGCGTGACGCTCCCGCTCGCCGGCATGCCAGTACTGCTCTTCACCGCACCCTTAAGGACGACGGTAGAGCCGGGGGCCACCCGCGCCGCCGGTGGGGAGAGGGTGACGCGCCAGGGCACTGCGGGGCCGGCGCGCAGCCCCTGCACCGCGCTGTACCCCGTTAGGTTCACGCTGTTACCCGCCATCTGTATGCGGAACTGCCAATCGGCGGTAGCTGTGAGGCGGAGCGCGATCGCGTAGCTTCCGTTCGCGGCCAGCTTGGCGGTGCGGAGGTTAACCCACGCCCCGCCGGCCGCCGGCCGACGCTGCAGCGTGACGCTCCCGCTCGCCGGCATGCCAGTACTGCTCTTCACCGCACCCTTAAGGACGACGGTAGAGCCGGGGGCCACCCGCGCCGCCGGTGGGGAGAGGGTGACGCGCCAGGGCACTGCGGGTGTGGGTGTGGGCGTAGGGGCCTCTCCTATGAGTGATGCTACCTTCGCCCGTATGCCCGGGAGCTGCGCGTAAAGCGCCTCACCGGGGCACGCCGTGTAGTTAGCGTCGCGATGCCCGGAGATGACGGGAAGGGCGACGACCTGCCCCACCGTGAACTTGTCGTTTTTGGAGCCGCCGAAGGTCATGGTCGCTTTTCCCTGAGGGTTAAGGCCGTGAAGCCCGAGCTTCCACGCCAAGAGCTTTTGGAGGGAGGCGATCGCCGCCTCAGGGGGGGCCTTGTCCGAGTAAGTGCCGATGACGGAGATGCCGGTGCTCCCCGTGTTAAACCCGTAGACCTGTGCTCCGATGACGCCTTGGTCTATACCGCCGTAGCGCCCTTCGTAGATCGTGCCGAAGCGGTCGATCAGGAAGTTATAACCGATATCGCGCCAGCCGAGGGACTTCGTGTGGTAAGCGTAGACGCCCTGCACGATGCCGATAGATTGCTCGGCGGTGTAGAGGTTGCTGCTCGCTGTGTGGTGGACGAACGCCATCTTAACGGCGGCCTTTTCGGGGGGCGTCTTGCTGCGCAGTGACTCGTCCGCCCGCCAGCCAGCACGGGTAACGATCGCCGGCTGCGCTCTGCTCGCCGTGCGAGTGGGTGCTGCGCTGGATGCGGCGGCGAGGGTGGCACGCTCTACGCCCTCCTCCGTTGCGATAGCTGTGAGGCGGACATCCGCGAGCGCGGAGGGTGCTTGGGCGCTCTCGGCGAAGGCGCTCACCTGGACGAACCGCGCCGGGCCCGTCCACATGGCGTCCATAAACGCCTGTGGTGCCCCGTCCTCGTCGTTGACGACCTCTAACGGGCCCTCGTACCAGCGGCTCCAGTGCTCGCCGTCGAGGCTCGTGCGGAGGTGGAACGCGACGTCGCCTTCGGCCTGGGGGGCTCGACACGAGATACCGACCATCGTGAAGGAGGAGGGCGTGGTGAGGGTAATGGTCTCGGAGGCGGAAGACCTTGAGGCTGAGCGGGTGCCAGTGGTCGGCCCCTCTCTTGCTGCGACCGCGAGGCGGTCGGCGAGTTTATGAGTCTGCAGTTGCGCGGTGTCGGCCGATGACCTCCATTGGGCGGCACCGCCCGGCTGCGCCATGACACCCGCGGCGAGAAGGAGGGTGCTGAAGGCGATGATGAGGGTGAGGTGGCGGCGGAGCACGACGATAACTTCTCCTAGAGTGACAGATCCTCTTGATCTATCGGCAGAAGCGTCTCGGACCTTGAGGGAAGAGATGACCACTATTGTACGGTATCTCTACGACACCGCGCGGCGAGATCCTTCCCCCTCGGCGTTTGCGCTTGACCTTTGCCCCAATAATGCTGCAAGGTAGGCTTTTAAGTGTGCGGAATCGATCCGAGCCTGAGGGGTCGGGGGAACGAGCGGCGGAGCGGCGTCAGTATGAGTGTGCACAAAGCCGGATTCACGCAGCGCCTGGCTCTTACGTGCGCGCGACACCCTTGGGTGACGATCGCGCTGTGGACGGCCGCCCTTGTGGTGTCGGCCGCCGTGTACCTCCTCTACGGCGACGTCTTTACCTCCTCCACGCGGTTTCTCGCCCAGTCTGGCTCCGAGAGGGCCGCTAGTCTCATCCATGAGCACGGCGGCGGCGGCGGGAGCGGCTCACTCGCTCAGGCCGGCGCCTCGGTACAGCGGCTCGCGGACGGCATAGGGAGCGCGCAGAAGGGTGCCGAGAAACTCGCCTCCGGCTCGCGAAAGCTCTCCTCCGGGGCCAAAGAGCTCGAGCGGGGCCTCCACAAGCTCGCCGGCGGCGCCGGCCAAGTGAGTGCTGGCACTCGGCGGGCAGGTGCTGGTGCGGCCTCGCTCAGTCAGGGGCTCGCCGGCGCCTCGCGGGGGGCGCACGCGCTGAGCTCGGGCATCGCCCAGGCGGGCGCCGCAACCGGCGGCTTCACCCTCGGCCTACTCGAGCTCTCTCGCGGGGGCTCACAGCTTGCGGGTAAGGCCGGAGAGCTCGCCGGCGGCGCCGCAGAGCTCTCGACCGGTGCGCGCAACGCGGCGGCCGGCGTCCGTGAGGCCAGCTCCTCCGCAAGCCAGCTCGCCGGCGCCGCGAGCAGCCTTAACTCCCTTGTCGCTGCGTACCGCAACGCGAACCCCGAGGCGGCCAACGACGCGACGTACCAGCAGATCGTCGCCCTCGCCGCCCAGCTCGAGAGCGGCTCATCACAGCTCTCGTCGGGGTTGAGCGCTGCGGCCGGCGGTGTCTCATCGGTGGCCGACGGCGCCTCCAGGCTCGCCGCCGGCGCCTCCGGCCTCGCCTCTGGCACTCGCAAGCTCAGCGCCGGTGCTGCGCGATCGGCCACCGAGGCCCGGCGCCTCGAGCGGGGGATGGGTCAGCTCGCCTCAGGGAGTGCTCAGCTTGAGGGCGGCCTCGCCTCCGGCGCCTCCGGCGCCTCGGCCCTCGCCGCCGGCTCACGGGCTCTCGCCGCCGGCTCCGGCTCCCTCGCCTCCGGCGCCTCCGGCGCCGCCGCCGGCGCCTCCGGCCTCGCCTCCGGCTCCGGCGACCTCGCCGGCGGCGCCCGCAAGCTCAGCAAAGGCTTGGCGACCGCCTCCTCCGGTGCGGGCAAGCTCAGCGCCTCGATCGCCTCGGTCGGGACCCTCACGAGCAACGACACCGAGGTCGTGATCGTCCGCAGTGAGAAGCTTAAGGTGGACGACCCCGCCTTTAAGCGGGAGGTGCTGCGTATTCGCAAGGCTATCGCTGCGCTGCCCCCCGCCGATGTTCTCAGCGTCCTCAGCCGCTACGATAAGGGCACCGACGCGCGCGTGCGCGATGCGCTCACCTCGAAGGATCGTCACGCGACGATCATGAAGGTCGAACTCGCCTCCCCCTCCGACGAGGCGGCGAACCATATGGACGGCCTCTACGAGATCATCAAGAGGGAGGACGCGGCCCCCGAGTTCGCCGTCGCCATCACCGGCTCGGGCTCCTTTATGTGCGACGCGCAGGCGCTCGCCGGCGAGGACCTGCGGCGCGGCGAGGCGATCGGTATTCCAGTCGCGCTGCTCATCTTGGTGGTCGTCTTCGGCGCGCTCGTGGCCGCCGGGCTGCCGATCCTCCTCAGCCTCTTCTCCATCGTCGTCGCGCTCGCGCTCGCCGTGGGCATCGGCAACGTCTTTGAGCTCTCGATCTTCTCGCTCAACATCCTCACCGCCGCCGGCCTCGCGGTGGGTATCGACTACTCGCTCTTTGTGACCTCGAGGTACCGAGAGGAGCGCGCTCGAGGTCTTGGCAAGATGGACGCGATCGCGGCGGCTTCGGCCACGGCCTCCAATGCGGTCTTCTTCAGCGGCATGACCGTCGTGCTCGCGCTTGTCGGCATGCTCCTCGTGCCGCTCTCGATCTACACGAGCCTCGGCGTCGGCGCGATGTGCGCGGTCGTCCCGGCGGTGGCCGCCGCACTCACGTTGCTGCCGGCCCTGCTCTCCCTGCTCGGCGACAGGATCGACGCGTTCCCCGTGCCCCTGCTCGTCAAGCTTCGGCGCCGATCGACCGGTCGTAGCTGGTGGGGTCGTGCCGCAGAGCGCACCGTGCGGCGGCCCGCCTTGAGCCTCGTCCTCGTCGTCCTCGCGTTGCTCGTCCTCGCCGCACCGGCGGTGACCATGCGCACCGGCGGTATGAGTGCCAGTTCGTTTCCAGCTAAGTACATCTCAAAGCAAGGGCTGGATATGCTCCAGCGCGACTTCGCCGCCGGCATGAGCGAGCCGGTCACCGTGGTGGTGGACGGCGATGTAGGAAAGAAGAAGGTCCGTACGGCGGTGGAGAGCTTGATCACCGCGCTCGACAAAGAGGGGCGCTTTACCCCGACGGGCGTCTCCACCAGTGCCGACGGCAAGCTCGCCGTTGTGCAGTTGGTGCAAGATGTTGATGCCACCTCCAGGGCTGCTGAGCTCGCCGTAGCCGATCTGCGGAAGACCACAGTCCCCAGGGCCTTCGAGGGGAGCGGAGCCAAGGTCTACGTGGGCGGTACGACCGCCTCACAGATCGATATCGCTGAGCTCACACGCGACTACATGCCCATCGTGATCGGCACCGTCCTCTCCCTGAGCTTTATCCTGCTCCTCCTCGCGTTCCGCTCCATCCCCGTCGCCCTCACGGCGATCTTCATGAACCTCCTCTCGGTCGGTGCGGCCTACGGCCTCCTCACCTTCTTCTTCCAAGACGGGTGGGGCGCACGGCTCTTGCGGCTCAATCGGCCGGAGGCTATCGAGTCGTGGGTGCCGTTGCTGCTGTTCTGCGTGCTCTTCGGGCTCAGCATGGACTACCAAGTCTTCTTGCTGAGCCGCGTCCGCGAGCGCTGGACCGAGACGGGCGACACGCGTGAGGCGGCCGTCTTCGGCGTGCAGTCCACCGCCGGTATCATCACCGGGGCGGCCTTGATCATGGTCGCCGTCTTCGCGGGGATGGCGAGCGGTTCCTTCGCCGTGTTGCAGCAGCTCGGGTTCGGCTTGGCCGTCGCCGTGCTGCTCGACGCGTTCCTCGTACGCGTGTTTCTCGCCCCGTCGCTGATCGGGCTCTTCGGCGACCGGTACTGGTGGATGCCGCGGTGGCTCAACTGGTTGCCGCGGATCGACATTGAGGGCAGCGTGTCGAGCGTCTCGGTCGCGGGGGGAGCCTCGGCGGCTTCAGCGTCCGTCGAAGTAGATGCTCCCTCCGATGAACTCCCGGAGGATCGAGTTAAAGGGGACCTTCGCGACGTCGATGGGGTCGAAGAACGCTAAGAGGTTGAGGAGTCGGTCTCGCACCTCGACGGCGGGGCTGTGGTCGGGGATGCTGCGGAGGGCCTCCTCCGCGGCGGGCCGCAGGGCGTTGAGCTCGTACAGCAGGCTCGTGTTAAACATGACATCCGCATCTTCCTGAAAGCGGAAGATGTTGTGGTACTCGCCTCGCCGCACGCTGGCCCACCGCGTTATGGTCTCCGCCGGGGGGATCCCCCGGTACCTCTTGTCGCGCACGAGCCGGCGTAGCAGGCGAATCTCGGTGGTGGGGACGCGGTTCTCCATGTCGATGTTAATGCCGCCGAGGGCGCTCACGTGGATCTTAAAGAGCGTCGCGCGCGGGATGTCGCCGACCAGCGCGGGGTTGAGCCCGTGAATCCCCTCGACGACGAGGATCTCCGAGTCGCTGACCCGCCTCGTGGTGGTGGCGCTCGTTCGCCTGCCCGTGACGAAGTCGAAGGAGGGGGTCTCCACCGTCTCCCCCCGGACGAGCTGAAGGATCTGGCGGCGCAGGAGCGGTAGGTCGAGCGCCTCGAGCGCCTCGAAGTTGTAGTCGCCGTCCTCGTCTCTCGGGGTTTGCTCGCGATCTACGAAGTAGTCGTCGAGCGAGAGGCCGACCGGCTTGAGCCCGTTGACCTCCAGCTGCGTGGAGAGGCGCTGCAAAAAGGAGGTCTTCCCGGAGGAGGAGGGCCCGGAGATGAGGAGCACGCGGAGGGCACGACGCTGCCGAAGGATCTCGTCGGCGATGTCGGAGACGCGCTTCTCGTGGAGCGCCTCCGCAATGCCGATCAGCTTGAGGTGCTCACCACCACGGATGAAGCGGTTAACGCTGGCGACCTCCTCGATCTCGATGCGGTCGAGCCAGAGCTGGTTGTCTTCGTACGTCTCGGAGAGGCGGTAGGGGGGGATCAGCGGGGCGCCGCCCCTTCGGCCGGCGTCGCCGAAGTCGACGATGAAGCCGTAGGAGAAGGGAATGATGGTGAAGGGCTCGGCCATGGAGGGCTGAAGGTGCGCCGGGTAGACGGCGCGCACCACCGTGCCCTCGACGTCGTAGCGGAAGTAGCCGGCCTCTCTTCCGAGCGGCCGGATCGGCGTAGCACGCCTCACCCACGCCCAGAGTTCGGCCTCGATGTGCCGCACCTCTCTCGTGGAGAGCACCGAGCGGTCGAGGTTGCAGAAGACGCCCTCAAGGATGGAGTACGAGGTCTTAAAGGTCTCCCCGGGGAAGAGCTCGCGCATGACTTTGACGAGCCCGAGCTTGACCGTTTGGCGTGCTTGCAGAAGGTGCGTCTCTCTCATCGTCTCGCAGTTGTACCCTTTTTCCCTCTGATTCGCGAGTCGTGGGCGGTTTTTACGCTGCTCGACGGAGGGGCTACTGCGGCGGGTCGCAGACACGACAGGGGTGATACCCCTGTGCCCTCGCATCTCGCAGAGAGATGCGGCGCTTCGTGGTGCTCGCGGCGATGGTGCGACAGCTACCTCGGTGGTAGCACTCGCCGGTGGCGGTGACGAAGAGGGCGCCGCCGGGGGCGGATTGTCGCGAGGAGGAGCGGCCGCCTTTACCGGCGCTCTGGCTTCGTGTGAGCGCCTTGGACGACGCAGTAAACGACCACTTCGCCGCGCCGGAGGGCGCGATGGTGAGGGTGATCGTCCCGTTGAAGAGCGTGGTGTAGCTACGGGTGCCGCGGCCGATGAGGTCGCCGACGACGCGGGAGGAGGGGTGGCCGTAGGAGTTGTGCCCCACGCAGATGACGGCGAACTGCGGCCGCGCCTGCGCGAGAAAGCCCGCGCTCGTGGAGTAACGCGAGCCGTGATGCGCCACCTTCAGGAGGTAGAGCGGCGGACCCCGCGAGCAGGTCTCCCCCACGGCGCTCTCGTCGGGGCCGGTGCAGTCTCCGGTAAAGAGGAGGCGCCGCCCGTTGGTGTCGAGGAGCAGGACGACGCTGTCGCCGTTGGGGTCACCGGAGAGCTGCGCCGGGCTGAGGACCTTCGCCTTCAGCTTGCCGAAGCTCAAGGTTTGCCCGCGGCGAACCGATACGATGCGAGTACCGGCGTTTTGCAGGGGGCCCTTCGCCTTGCCGGCCCCCAAGCCTATGTACGCTCGCTGGGGGCGGTAGCTGCCGGCGATCTCCGCGATCCCGTTGGTGTGGTCGGCGTGGGGGTGGGTGATGACGACGGCGTTGAGCCGGGTCACCCCGAGGCGCCGGAGGGCGGAGGAGAGGGCCGGGCCGGAGCCGGAGGGGCCGCCGTCGATGAGGCCGGTCCAGGAGCCCGATTTAACGATGATGGCGTCGCCTTGGCCGACGTCGACGAAGACGACCGTCGCCGACGGCTTGGTTGAGGTGGAGGCGGTGGCCGAACGGGAGGTATGGGCGCTCGGCGTGGTGCGGGGGGAGGCCGCGCTCGCCCCGGTCGCCGTCGCCGAGGCCGGCGGGGTGCCGCTCGGCGCGCCGCCGCAGGCGCTCGCGCTCAGGCAGAGCGTCAGCACGAGCGCGGCGAGTGGCGCGAGAAGCCGCACTCGGCGGCGCGGCCGGCCGCGGGAGGCCGCGCCGCTCGGCCCTTTTTCGGGTTTACTGATTGTCACGAGAGGAGTTTACTTAACCTTGTGGAGAGAAAAAAGAAACGACAGACAATGTTGAGGAGGTTACCCATGAAGAAGTTTAGTGCGCTCATCGTTCTGGTGGTGCTCGCCGCGCTGGCGGTCGCCCCCCTCGCCCTCGCAAAGGGACCCGCTGAGGGCGGTAAAAGCAAGGGCAAGGCGAAGTTCGAGCTCAACGCCGTGGTCGTCAGCACCGACGTAGCCGCGAATACGATCACCGTTAAGGTGACTTCCGGTAACAAGGCCGTGAAGGCTTACCGCGGTAAAGAGATCACGCTCTCGATCGCAGCCGACGCCAAAATACAGGATGCGACCGGTGAGAAGTGTGCCTCCACGACGCTCAGCGCGTTCGTCGCGGGCGCGAAGGTCCACATCGGCGGGACCGTTCAGGCGAAGAAAGACTCCCCTGTGGTCTTCGTTGCCAAGAAGTTGATCCTCAAGGCACTGCCCGCCGCTGAGACGGCGCAATGAGGTTCAACCGCGTTATCGAGGGCATCGTCCCCTATGTGCCCGGCACGCCGATCGAGCGCGTCATGGAGAGGTACGGGCTTAAGGAGGTTGTTAAACTCGCCTCCAACGAGACGCCGCTCTCGCCTTTTCCTGAGGTTATCGAGGCCATAACGGCGGCGCTGCCGGAGCTCAACAGGTACCCGGACGGCGATGCCCTCGCGCTCCGCTCGGCCCTCGCGGCGCACTACGGGCGCTCCGCGGATGAGGTCGCCGTCGGCAACGGCTCCTGCGAGCTCCTCCTGCTCCTCGGCGACGCCCTGCTGCAGGAGGGCGACGAGGTCGTCTTCGCGCAGCCGTCGTTCGTCATCTACCGCGACATCTGCACGCTCCACGGGGCTCGCGCGGTGGCCGTGCCGGTGCTGCCGGGGTTTAACCACGACCTCGACGCCATGGCTGCGGCCATCACGCCGCGCACCAAGATGGTTATCGTCTGCAACCCCAATAACCCCACCGGTAACTACCTTCCCGCGGCCGAGGTGGCGGCCTTTGTGCGTGAGGTACCGAGCGATGTACTCGTAGTGCTCGACGAGGCCTACATCGAGTTCGTCGATCGCCCCGACCGCGACGATCTTTTGCCGCTCCAGGCCGAGTTGCCCAACGTGTGCATCTTGCGCACGTTCTCCAAGATCTACGGGCTCGCCGGCCTCCGTACGGGCTACGGCCTCTGCTCGCCGGAGGTCAAGGCCGCGCTCGACAAAGTTCGCCAGCCCTTCAACACGAACAGACTGGCGCAGATCGCCTCGATCGAGGCTCTCAGCTGCCAGGATCGCGTGAGTGAGCGGCGCGAGGAGAACGCCGAGATGTGTGCGTACCTGTGCGAGTCGCTCGCCGAGATGGGGCGCGCTACGGTGCCCACCGGCGCCAACTTCATGCTCGTCGACATCACCGGGCTTCGCGTTCCGCAGGAGCGGGTGTGCGGCGAGCTCATGGCGCTCGGCGCGATCGTGCGCGACGGCAATGCACTCGGTTGCCCCGGGTGGGCTCGCGTCACCATCGGAACCCGCGAGGAAAACGACTTCTTCCTCGACAAGCTGAGGAGCCTCGAGGTGCCTCAGCGTTAACGACAGCGAGGTGCGGTATGGAGCCTTCGTACAACACGCACCACACATCACGGGGCGCGCGCGTTGTGCGCGCGCCCCGTGGAGCTGAGTTGAGCTGCAAGGGGTGGCAGCAGGAGGCCGCGCTTCGCATGCTCATGAACAACCTCGACCCAGAGGTTGCGGAACGCCCCGACGATCTCGTGGTCTACGGAGGCGCGGGCAAGGCCGCCCGCGACTGGGCGTGTTTCGATGCGATCGTCGCCACGCTTCGCCGTCTCGGCGACGATGAGACGCTTCTCGTGCAGAGCGGCAAGCCCGTGGGTGTAGTGCAGACACACGAGCTGGCACCCCGAGTGCTCATCGCCAACGCCAACCTCGTGCCGGAGTGGGCCACGTGGAGCGAGTTTCGCCGTCTCGACGCCCTCGGCCTCACGATGTACGGTCAAATGACGGCCGGCTCGTGGATCTACATCGGCACGCAGGGCATTCTCCAGGGTACGTACCAGACGTTCGCGGCCGCCGGCCGGAGGCACTACGGCGGCGATCTCGCCGGTAAGCTGGTGCTCACCGCCGGGCTCGGCGGCATGGGGGGTGCTCAGCCGCTCGCGGTGACGATGGCCGGAGGCGTCGCGCTCTGCGTTGAGGTCGACCCGGAGCGCATTCGCCGGCGGCTCGAGACGGCGTACCTCGACGTTTCGGTCGAGTCGCTCGACGAGGCGCTCCGCCTCGCCGACGAGGCGCTTCGCGCGCGTCGCCCGCTCAGTATCGGCCTGCTCGGCAACGCTGCCGATGTCTACCCGGAGCTCGTGCGTCGCGGCATCACACCTGACCTCGTGACCGACCAAACCTCCGCTCACGACACGCTTAACGGTTACGTCCCCAACGGTATGACGTTGGCCGAGGCCCTCGAGCTGCGGCGTCGCGACCCCGATGAGTACGTGAGTCGCGCGGTCGCGGCCATCGTGGAGCAGGTGCAGGCGATGGTCGCCCTGCAGGGCGCTGGGGCGCACGTCTTCGATTACGGCAACAACATCCGCGGCGAGGCGAAGGCGGCCGGCTACGCCGACGCCTTCGCCTTCCCCGGCTTCGTACCGGCGTATATACGGCCGCTCTTCTGCCGCGGTAACGGTCCTTTTCGCTGGGCGGCGCTCTCCGGCGATCCTCACGACATCGCCGTTACCGACGCCGCGCTGCTCAAGGCGTTTCCCGAGAACGAGATGGTCACGCGGTGGCTGCGCATGGCGGCCGAGAAGGTCCAGTTTCAGGGGCTACCCTGCCGCATTTGCTGGCTTGAGCAGGGCGAGCGTGCAGAGGCGGGCGCGATCTTTAACGAGTTGGTGCGCAGCGGAAGAGTTAAGGCTCCTCTCGTGATCGGGCGCGACCACCTCGACGCGGGCTCGGTTAGCTCGCCGTATCGCGAGACCGAGGGTATGCGCGACGGTTCGGACGCTATCGCGGACTGGCCCATTCTCAACGCGCTGGTCAATACGGCAGCCGGGGCGAGCTGGGTGAGCTTCCATCACGGCGGCGGCGTGGGTATGGGTAAGAGTCTCCACGCCGGGATGGTCGTCGTCGCCGACGGCTCCGAGATGATGGAGGGGCGACTGCAGCGAGTGCTCACGACCGATCCGACGATGGGCGTGTTGCGACACTACGACGCCGGGTACCCCGAGGCCATCGAGAAGGTCGCCGAGGCGGGCATCGACGTGCCGATAAGGAGGCAGGCGCAAGACGGCTGATGCCGCCCTCCGGGGCGGCTCCCTCCAATCGAGGGGGTGGATGTGGATCTGCTCGAGTATCAAGGCAAGCAACTCTTCGCCGAGGCTGGGCTTCCGGTGCAGCCGGGAGTGGTGGCGACGACGGCCGAGGAGGCCGAGCGGGCGGCGGCGGGCCTGGGCTACCCGGTTGCCGTTAAGGCCCAGGTTAAGATCGGCGGCCGCGGCAAGGCCGGGGGCATTCAGCTCTGTGACACGGCGGAGGAGGTCGCCTCCGCCGCCGAGGAGATCCTCGCAATGACGATCTCCGGCCACGCCGTCTCGGCGGTGCTGGTGGAGCCGGCGGTGAAGATCGCGCGGGAGTTCTACCTCGCGATCTCGCTCTCACGGGCGCAGCGCGGCCCACTCTTGCTCTTCTCCGCGAAGGGCGGAGTCGATATCGAGACCGTCGCCCGTGAGTACCCGGAGGCGGTTGTGCGCCGAGCGGTCGATCCGCTCCTCGGACTCTGCGACTATCAGGTACGCGACGTCGTGGCGGCGTCTGGTCTCGGTCACGACGTCTCGCCGGCCGGTCAGAAGCTCACTCGCGAGCTCGCCTCGCTCGTGCACTCCCTTTGGGCGCTCTACCGCGATCGCGATGCCACCCTCGTCGAGATCAATCCCCTCGTGCTCACCGAGGGAGGGGAGCTCCTCTGTCTCGATAGCAAGGTGACGATCGACGACAGTGCGCTGTTTCGGCAGCACGACGTTGATGCTGGCGCTCCATCGGAGCAGGAGGCGCGGGCGAGGGAGGTCGGTCTCGCCTTCGTTCCACTCGAGGGCGATATCGGGGTGGTCGGGAACGGCGCGGGGCTCGTGATGAGCACGCTCGACCGCATCGCGGCCGCCGGTGGGGCCGCCGCGGATTTCTGCGACCTCGGTGGCGGCGCCGATGCCGCCCGTGTGGCCGCTGCGCTCGAGCTCGTACTCTCCTGCGATGAGGTTAACGCGTTGCTCGTTACCGTCTTCGGCGGCATCACGCGGTGCGACGAGGTGGCACACGGCCTCGTGAACGCGTTCAACGGTCGTACACTCGAGGTCCCGGTGGTCGTTCGCCTGGAGGGCAACGCCGCCGCCGAGGGCCGCTCGCTCCTCGCGGCCGCTCGTCTCAACGGCGTTACGCTGTTCGAGGACGCCGGGGCCGCGGTCGCCGCCGCGGTCGCCGCCGCGGCCGAACACCGCCGCTTGAGCCGGGAGGAGGACTGATGGCTATCCTGGTTGACGCACAGAGCCGCGTCCTCGTGCAGGGCATAACGGGGCGTGAGGGCGCGCTCCACACCGCCCGCATGCGAGCGGCGGGTACGACGATCGTCGCCGGCGTCTCCCCCGGCAAGGCCGGGAGCACGCAGGATGGCGTGCCCGTCTTCGGGACCGTCGCCGCCGCGGTCGAGGCTACCGGCGCGAATGTCTCCGTGCTCTTCGTGCCGCCCCGCCGCGCTCGCGACGCGCTGATCGAGGCGGCGGACGCCGGCCTCGACCTCGTCGTCTGCGTCACCGAGGGTATCCCGGTACGGGACGTGGCGGAGGCCGCCGCGCATCTCTCCCGGCGGGGCGCCGTACTCGTCGGGCCCAACGGGCCGGGGGTGATCGTCCCCGGCCGGTGCAGCGTCGGCATTATGCCGGCCGAGGTGTACCGCCCGGGCCCTGTGGGCGTCGTCTCCCGCTCGGGGACGCTCACCTACGAGGTTGTCTCCGAGCTCAGTCGTGCGGGCGTGGGGCAGTCGACCGCCGTGGGCATGGGGGGCGACCCCCTTCACGGCGTCGGGTTTACGGAGTGCCTTCGGCTCTTCGAGGCCGACCCGGAGACGGAGGCGATCGTCTTGATCGGCGAGATCGGTGGCGACGATGAGGAGCGCGCCGCCGCGTACATCGCCGAGTGCGTTGAGAAGCCGGTAGTCGCTTACGTCGCCGGCTTCAGCGCACCGCCCGGTAAGCGCATGGGGCACGCCGGCGCCCTCGTCGAGGGCTCCTCCGGCACGGCGGCGGCCAAGCGGGATGCTTTTGCACGAGTGGGGGTGCCCGTCGCCGCATCGCCGGCCGAGGTGGTGGCGCTTCTCGCCGACCTGTGTTGTAAAGGGGCGAGATGACGCCGGTCGCCTGCGATGTTCAGCTGCGGGGCATCGGCGAACTCGTGACGATGAGCGCGCCCGTTGGGCTCGGCGTGATCCGTGCGGGCGCCCTCGCCGCCCTTAACGGCCGTATCGTCTGGGTCGGACCCGAGTGCGACCTCGAGGCGAGCGTGAGGCCGGTCGTAGGTGCGGTGGAGATCGATGCGGGGGGCGCCTGCGTGCTCCCCGGGTTCGTCGACGCCCACACCCACCTCGTCTTCGACGGCGAGCGGTCTGCGGAGTACGCCCAGCGCATCGCCGGCGCCGACTACCTCGAGATCCAAGCCGCCGGTGGCGGTATAGCCTCGACCGTTCGTGCGACGAGGGCTGCGACGCTCGACCGGCTCTCGGCGCTTACGGCGCGGCGTCTCGACTCGTTTTTGCGGCACGGCACGACGACGCTCGAGGCGAAGACCGGGTACGGGCTCTCACTGGAACACGAGCGTCGTACGCTCCGGGCGGCGAAGGTGCCGCATCCGGTGCGTCGCGTGCACACGGTGCTCGCCGCCCACGCGACGCCCGAGGAGTACGCTGGGCGCGACGAGGAGTACCTCGACCTCGTCTGCGGCGAGATCCTCCCCGCGCTCGCCGACGAGGCACAGTACGTCGACGTGTTTTGCGATCGCGGCGCCTTTACGGTCCGCCAGGCTCGTCGGGTGCTCGCCGCCGGCGCCGCGCTCGGGCTCGGAGTTAAGCTCCACGCCGAGGAGTTGGCGCACACCGGCGGGGCGCGGCTCGCGGCGGAGCTCCGCGCCGTCTCGGCCGATCATCTGGTGCACGCTACGGCCGCGGATGCCGCCGCTCTCGCGGCGGCCGGCACCTCGGCGGTGTTGCTCCCGGGGACGAGCTACACGCTCGGGTTGCCGTACGCGCCGGCGCGTACGCTGCTCGACGCCGGTGTCTCCGTGGCGCTCGCCACCGACTTCAACCCCGGGACGTGCTACTGCGAAAACCTGCAGCAGGTGATCTCGCTCGCCTGTCAGCAGCTGCGGCTCACCCCCGACGAGGCCCTTTACGCCGCCACGATGGGCGGCGCGCGGGCACTTGGCCTTCAGGACGAGTGCGGCAGCCTCGAGGTGGGTAAACGCTGCGATGCGATCGTGCTCGACGCCGAGCGGCACGAGGAGCTCCCGTACCACTTCGGGGTTAACTTGGTGACCGCCGTTATCGTCGGTGGAGTGGTGAGGAGTTCGGCCTAAAACTCCGGCGGCATGGTGTTGAGCTGGGCCGCCGTGAAGACCGGCCCATCTTTGCAGACGTAGACCTTGCCGATGTTGCAACGGCCGCACTTGCCGAGGCCGCACTTCATGCGGTTCTCGAGCGTGGTGAACACGGCATCGTCGGCGAAGCCGAGCTTCTCGAGCACAGGCAGCGTGAGCTTGACCACGATCGGCGGGCCGCAGAGCAGGGCGATCGCGTTGTGGGCACTCGGCGCCGCGGCCTCCACGACCGGCGTGACGTAGCCGACCTCGCCGGTCCACTCGGGCGTTTGGCCGCCGGGGTCGACGGTGGTGACGAGGCGCACGTCGGAGCGGGCGGCCCACTCCTCGAGTTCGCGCTTGTACACGAGGTCGTCGACCGAGCGGGCGCCGTAGACGATCGTGACCTCCCCGAACTCATCGCGTCGGTCGAGGACGTTCCAGATGGCGCAGCGCACGGGGGCGAGGCCTATACCGCCGGCGATGAAGACGATGTTCTTGCCCCTCCAGTCGTCGATCGGGAACCAGTTGCCGTAAGGGCCGCGAAAGCCGACCGTGTCGCCGACGTTGAGCTGGCGGAGCGCGTTGGTGACCTTTCCGACCGCCTTAAAGCTGCACTCGATGAAGCCGGTGCGTGTGGGCGGACTGGCGATGCAAAAGGTGCTCTCGCCGGCGCCGAAGGCGCTGTACTCTCCGAACTGACCGGCTTTAAAGGTGAACGATGCGCGCGTAGCCTCGTCGGCGAATTCGAGCCGCAGCGTTCGGGTGTCGGGCGTTTCGTCGGTGATGGCGGTGATGGTGGTGAGATGCGGCCGGTAGATGTTCACGATGTGACCTCCGCGGTGGCTTCGTCCTCGGACGGCCGCTGCGCCGCGGCGTTGATGGCGGCCAGGATCTCCACGAGGTCCTGGCCGGCGTGGCAGACTCGGGTACAGCGGCCGCAGCCGGTGCAGAGGACTTCACCGAACTTGAGCGGGTAGATGGCGAACTTATGGTTAATGCGCTGACGGTAGCGCACGTGCTGGTTGTCGCGCGGGTTGTGCCCGCCGGCGTGGAGCGTGAAGTTCGCCGCCTGGCAGGTGTCCCAGAGGCGCCGCCTCGTGCCGCGCCCCACGCCCTCCTCCTCGTCGAGGATGTCGAAGCAGTGGCAGGTGGGGCATACGCCGGTGCAGGCGCCGCAGCCGTTGCAGCGCACGGCGATGGCGGTGAGGAGCGGGTGGCCGAAGTGGGTGTCGATCCACGTGCACACCTCCTCAGCGTCGATCTTAAGGTTGGCCTCGACGCGAGCGCGGGCGGTAGCCCGCTGCTCCGAGGCTCGCTCGGCACGCGCCGCCGATTCGGCGGTGTGGCCCTCGGGGGTGAAGCGTTCGGCGTGGGCCGCTACGAAGGCGCGGCCGCGCTCGGTGGTGGGCTCCACGAGGTAGCCGCCCTCGACGGGGGTGAGGAGGCCGTCCGCGCCCTTCGTGTCGTCGGGCGCCGACCCCACGGAGGTGCAGAAGCAGGAGTCGTCGAGCACCGGGCAGGCGAGGTTAAAGATCGTCGTGGCCTCGCGCCGGCCGTTCCAGAGCTCGTCGGCGTAGTCCCAGTTCATAACGCGGTCGACCACGGCCAGCCCCGCGCTGTCGCAGGGCTTAGCGGCGAGGACGACGCGCGGCGTGAAGGTGGTGGGCACGTCCTGCACGAGCGTGGAGGTGCCGCGCTGCCGCCAGTGGCAGAGCGCCTCTTGGCTGGGCAGGAAGAACTGTTTAAGGGAGAGCTCCGGCAGGCTCCTCCCGAGCGCCAGCTCGGAGGCATCGTGGAGGAGCTGGTAGCGGGCGCGCGGTGCGGTGGCGAGGCACGCTGCACCGGCGGCCTCCGACGGTGACGCGCAGGCCGCCGCGACCGGCGCGATAACCTCTACGCTGGCGGCGAGGAGGTCGCCGATGAGGGCGCTGAGTGCCTCCTCGCGGAGGAAGAAGCGCTCGGGTGTTGTGGGCGTGATGTTGGGGGCGTCGCTCACTTAATGAACTCCTGCTGGTCGTCGAGGCGGTAGTCGCCGATGGGCGCCGGCGCCTCGGGGTCGTCGCTGACCGTGAAGTCGAAGCGTGCGTCGACGATCTGCTGGATCTTGCGGTTGATGAGACTCAGGGGGATGCCGACCGGGCAGAAGCGCTCACACTCGCCGCAGCCGACACAGCGCCCGGCCAGGTGGAGGGCGCGGGTGATGTTCCAGCTCATAGCGGAGCGTGGATGCGGCGCCTGCTCGATCCACTGCGGCTGCGTTTTGTCGGTGATGCAGCGCTCGCAGAGGCAGAGCGGGCAGACCTCGCGGCAGGCGTGGCAGCGGATGCAGCGGCTGAACTGCTCGGTCCAGAACGCCCAGCGCTCCTCCAGCGGTAGCTCGTCGATCTGCGCGATGCGTTCGTCGGTGGTGGTAGCTGGCCGCGGCGGCTCCGGCTGGGGGTCGCCGACGACAACGTCGGCCAGCGAGGGCTCGCGGACGTCGCAGCCGTAGCAGCGTGGCGCTACGGTGTGCGGGGTGAGCTCTTGCGGGGCGGGCAGCTCGTTCTCCTCGAGCACGCCCCCGCAGCGCACGGCGATGAGGACGATGTCGTCGCGCTTTAGCTGTGCCTCGCGCAGCAATCCGGCGACGGCTTTAGTGTCGCAGCCTTTAACGACGAGGCCGACTTTGCCGAGCTCCGCGAGGTGGTCGCGGCGCGGGTTGAGGTAGGTGACGAGGTTGTGGACGCAGCGGACGTCGAAGATGAGGTTGTCGACCTCGTCTGGGTTGGTGACGAACACCGGGCGCGCGCCTCGGCGCGCGGACTCCCAACCGATGACGACGCGGACGTCGCCGTTTTGCAGGAGTTTACGTGCGGTCTCGCGGAGTTCGTTCACGACGCCTCCGTGCTCGTAGCCTGTGGTGAGTTGGCCGGTGGGCCTGCGGCCGCCGGCCCCGCCCCCTCATCCTGCGGTGCGAGCGCTCGGTACTCGGTAAAGGGCCCCACCGCGCGGACGTTGGCGACGGTCTCGTTGACGACCTCGCTCCACTTCGCGCCCTCGCTCGCGGAGACCCACGAGAAGGTGACGCGTCGCTGGTCGATACCCAGGAACTCCATGAGGTCGCGGAAGACCGTGAAGCGCCGTCGCGCGTGGTAGTTGCCCGAGGTGTAGTGGCAGTCGGCCGGATGGCAGCCGCTCACGATGACGCCGTCTGCGCCGCGCTCGAACGCCTTGATGAGGAAGAGTGGGTCGATGCGCCCCGTGCAGGGGAGGCGGATGATGCGCACGTTGCTCGCCATCGTGATGCGGCTGGTGCCGGCGAGGTCGGCGCCGGTGTACGTGCACCAGTTGCAGACGAAGGCGATGATGCGCGGTTCAAAGTCGGTGCTCATAGCGGCATCACTCCCACGAACCGAGGGCGTTGATCTCACTGTAGATCTGCGTGTCGGTGAAGGTTTGGAGGTCGATACTGTTGCTGAAGCACACCGCCTGGCAGGTGCCGCACCCCTGGCAGACGCCGGGGTTGACGTAGGCGACCTGCCCGCAGACGCGACCGTCGACGGTGCAGAGCTGGCGTGACTCGATGGCGCCGTAGGGGCACGCCGCCTTACAGCGTCCGCACCCTATGCACGTGCTCTCGTCGACCACGGCGACCGCCGGCTCGCGCTCGAGCTCGTCGGCGCTGAAGAGGGCCAGGGTCTTCGCGGCGGCCGCGCTCGCCATGGCGACGCTGTCGGGGATGTCGCGTGGGGCTTGGCAGGCGCCGGCGACGAAGACTCCGGCGGTGTTGGTCTCGACCGGCCGTAGCTTGGGGTGCGCCTCGTTGATGAAGCCGTGCTCGTCGAAGCTGCAGCTGAGGATCTGGGCGAGCTTTTTAACGTCTGGCTGCGGCCGCACGGCGGTGGCCAGCACGACCATATCGGCGCTGATAACCACCTGTTCGCCGCTCAGCGTGTCGTAGCCCCACACCTTAACGACGTCGCCGTCGCGGAAGATCTTGCTGACGCGGCCCCTGATGTACTCGGCGCCGTCCTCCTCGATGGCGCGCCGGCTGAATTCGTCGTACCCCTTGCCGGCGGCGCGGATGTCCATGTAGAAGGCGATAGCGCGGCCGTCGTGCACCTTGTGCTTGTAGAGCATGGCGTGCTTGGCGTTGTACATGCAGCAGATCTTGCTGCAGTACTGCATGCCCTTTTCTTTGTCGCGCGAGCCGACGCAGTGGACGAAGACCACCGTCTTCGGCTCTTTGCCGTCGGAGGGCCTGCGGATGGCGCCGGCCGTGGGCCCCGAGGCCGAGGCCAGGCGCTCGAACTGGAGGCCGTCGATGACGTCGGGCACCTCGCCGTAGCCGTACTCTCCGTAGCCCTTGAGGCCCTCGGGTTGTTCGCGCCCGATGTCGTAGAGCTGGAACCCGGTTGCGACGACGATGGCCCCGACCTGCTCCTCCACGAAGGTGTCCTCCGTCTCGAAGTCGATGGCCCCCTTGAGGCAGGCCTCCTTGCACTTACCGCAGACGTCCTTCTTGAGGCCCTTGCGGCGGCCCTTGAAGAAGGTGCAGTTTTCGCGGTCGAGGACGGGGATGTTGGGCACCGCCTGTGGGAACGGCACGTAGATGGCCGTGCGGGTGCTGAGGCCGGCGTCGAACTCGCTGGGGATCTTCTTCGACGGGCAAGCCGCCAAGCAGTCGCCGCAACCGTTGCAGAGGTCTTCGTTAACGGTGCGGGCCTTCTTGCGAATCGTCACGGTGAAGTTGCCGATGTAGCCGTCGACCTTCTCGATCTCGCTCCAGGTGTAGAGCGAGATTTTGGGGTGCTGGTAGGCCTCGACCATGCGCGGGGTGAGGATGCACTGCGAGCAGTCGAGCGTGGGGAAGGTCTCGCTGAGCTGGCTCATATGCCCGCCGATCGAGGCTTCCTTCTCGACGAGGACGACCTCTTTGCCGCCGTCGGCGATGTCGAGTGCGGCTTGAATGCCGGCGATGCCGCCGCCGATGACGAGCGCTCGCTTGGTGACCGGGATGCGGATGCTCTCGAGGGGCTCGTTGTGCTTGACCTTCTCGACGATCGTGCGGGCGATCTCGATGGCCTTGGCGGTGGCTTGCTCGCGGTCCTCGTGGATCCAGGAGCAGTGCTCGCGGATGTTGGCCATCTCGCAGAGGTAGTCGTTGATGCCCGCCTGAGCGACCGCGCGGCGGAAGGTCTTCTCGTGCATGTGCGGCGAGCAAGCGGCGACCACGACGCCGGTGAGGCTGTGCTCCTCGATAGCCTGCTTGATGAGCGTCTGCCCCGGGTCGGAGCACATGTACTTATAGTCGGTCGAGAAGGCGACGCCCGGATGGTCGGCGAGCGCCTCGGCGACGGCCGTGCAGTCTACGGTGCGGCCGATGTTCTCGCCGCAGTGGCAGACGAAGACGCCGATACGGCTCATGCGGCACCACCTCCTCCGGCGGACGAGCTCGCCGCCGCCCGTTTCTTCTCGGCTGCGGCGAGCGCTTTGCGCTCCGCCTCCGCCCTAGCCTCCGCGGCGCGCGCCGTGAGGCGCTTAAGGAGCGGCGCCGTGTCGATGAAGTGGCGCTTGAGGCCGAGGGCCGAGGGGGCGAGCCCCATGGCGAGGCCGATAGCCTGCGGGAGGTAGAGGATAGGCAGCGGCTCGACGCCGCGCTCCGCCATGGCCTTCTGCCGGAGGTCGAGGTTGCTGTGGCACATGGGGCAGGAGACCACGATGGCCTCGGCGCCGTTGGCGCGCGCGTCGTTGATGATGGAGCGACCGAGGCGAATGACCGAGGAGGTGCGGGCGATGCTCAGCCCGGCGCCGCAGCACTCGGTCTTCATGTTCCAGCTTACGGGCTCGGCGCCGCAGGCCTCGACGATGCCGTCCATGGAGGTGGGCCGCTCGGGGTCGTCGTAGGCGCACACCTCCGCCGGCCGGAGGAGGAGGCAGCCGTAGTAACAGGCGAGCTTCGCGCCGGCCAAGGGATTGGGCTCTGGGGAGGCGGCGATAGCCTCGCGGATCTGCGGCACGAGGTTCTGGAAGAAGGCCAGGGGGTTCTCGATCGTGATGGAGTTCTTAAAGGGGCGCTCGATGACGCTTGAGAGCTGTGCGGTGAGGCCCTGCTCGGTGGCGGCGGCGTAGCGGGTCGCGGAGAGGCGCCCGTAGCAGGCGGCGCAGGGGGCCAGCAAGCTGGTGAGGCCCTGCTCTTCCGCGAGTGCGAGGTTGCGCGCCGGCAGGGCGAGGCCGAGGAGGCGGTTGACCGCGTGCGCGCTGCTCGCGCCGCAGCACGACCAATCGTTGACCTCCACGAGGGCGACGCCGAGCTCGCCCGCGACGGCGCGGACGCTCTCGTCGAACTCCCGGGCGGTGCCGGTGAGCGAGCAGCCGGGGTAATAACCGACCATCGTCATGGCTTCACCCCGCAGCGGGAGAAGATTCGTTTGATCTCGGAGACCCCCTTGATACGCTCGGGCAGGACGCCGAGCTTACCGCGGGTGAGCATGCCGGGGGCGTTGGCTACATCTTTAATGAGGTCGCCGCTGCGCAGCTTGTACTCCATGACCATGTAGACCTCGTGGAGTCGTCCGGTGAGTTTGATCTGCGCCAAGAAGGCTTTATGGAAGGCGGCGAGCAGCCGTGGCTGGTCGGCGACGCCCTCGGCCACGCTGATGTCGCGCAGCGCCTCGATGACCCTCGCCGGGTCGCAGCCGTTGGGGCAGCGCGCCGAGCAGGTCTCGCAGGTGAGGCAGAGCCAGAGCGAGGGGTCTGCGAGGAGTTGTTCGCGACGGTCTTGCGTGATGGAGCGCAGGACGTTGTGCGGGCGAAGTGCGGACTCCGAGGCCATGGGGCAGCCGGCGGAGCACTTGCCGCACTGGTAGCACGTAGCGGCGGCTATGCCCGTCGCCTCAAGGATCTCGGCGCTGAGTGTGCGAGAGGGGGCGCTCATGGGTGAACAGGCGTACTCATCGTTGACGGGCCTCTGCCTTTCTCCTCGGCGCGAAGCGCCTTGGCGCGCGGGTCCGGCCGTCTCGTGGCCGATGCACGGTGTCATCAACACGTTGTTATCAGAGTCTACCTGACGAGAGCTGGAGGGTAAAACGAGCATTTTTGGTTTTAAGTGCGGCGGGGCACGGCATCACTGTGATAGATTCGGTAAGGATATTTATTCCCCCGAATGAGGAGGCTCTTCATGACGCAGGATCGTAAGTACGCGTTCTCGTGGGACTTGCTCGGGGATATTGAACTCGGCCGCCCCAACCTCGGCGACACGACGAGTCTTCGCATGTATCGGCTTATGCAGTTCTGTATTCGCGACGTGCTCGAGCAGCGTATCGGGGCCGATGCCGCCGACGAGGTGTTTAACGAGGCCGGGCGTATAGCGGGCACCGAGTTCGCCAGCCACGCGCTCTCCGAGCACGACAACCTCGGCGACTTCGTCGCCGAGCTCCAACAGGTCTTGCGCGAGCTCAGCGTGGGTATCCTCCGCGTCGAGGAGGCCGACGAGGAGGCCGGCAGCTTCGTGATCACCGTCTCCGAAGACCTCGACTGCTCCGGGCTGCCCGAGCTCGGCGACGCCGTCTGCACGTGGGACGAAGGGTTTATCGCCGCCGTCCTCGAGAGCTACGCCGGCAAGCCGTTTGTGGTTAAAGAGATCGACTGCTGGTGCACCGGCGACCGCACGTGCCGATTCAGTGCGGAACTCGTGCCTGAATGAGCACGAGCGGCGATGAAGGGCTTCCCGCGCAGCCGAAACCGGAGTTCACGGAGGCGCTGCACGCTCTCGACGTCGCTCTGCACCGCGGCCGCCTCCCCGAGCTGAGTGTCGCTCTCGAGGCCGAGGGAAAATTCGTCGAGCTGCTCACCGAGCTCATCCAGCTCAGCGACTTCGTGTTCGCCGTCTCTCGAGGCGACTTAAGCGGCAAGCTCAAAGCGACCGGCATGGCGGCCGGTGCTCTCAAGGCGCTGCAAGCGTCGTTGCGTCACCTTACGTGGCAGGCCAAGCGCATCGCCGAGGGCGATTTTTCGCAGCGCGTCGACTTTATGGGCGAGTTCTCCCAGGCCTTCAACAGCATGGTGGTCTCGCTGGAGCAGGCGCTCAGCGACCTCGCTGAGCGCAACGAAGAGCTCCAGGCTCTCACCGCGCGTTTGGAGGATCTGGCGAGCACCGACCCCCTTACCGGCGCGCGCAACCGCCGTCGGTTTAACGAAATCGCGGAGGTTGAGCTCGCGAGGGCGCTGCGCTATGGGTACAGCCTCTCGTTTCTCATCTTCGACATCGACCACTTTAAGAAGGTGAACGATACGTACGGTCACGAGGCCGGCGACAGTGTGCTGATTACGCTCGTCGAGCTCGTCACGAAGTGGATTCGCGATGACGATTATCTCGCACGGTGGGGCGGCGAGGAGTTCGTGATCCTCGCCTCGCACAACGATATCGCTGGGGCGAGAGTGCTTGGCGAGCGTCTTCGCAAGGGTGTCGAGAAGCACGATTTCGCCGGCGTCGGGAGGGTCACGGCGAGCTTTGGCGCGGCGCAGTACCGCGAGGGCGAGACACTCACGGAGCTCACCGCTCGTGCGGATGAGGCGTTGTACCGAGCGAAGGAGCTCGGGCGAAACCGCGTCGAGGTCGCTTCCTAGACCTCGGTTCCGATAAGCTGCGACCCCCGGGCGGTTTGTACGCGCGGGCGGGCCCCTCTGGGGTGCGCGTAGAGACTAAAGGGAGTCTAAGAGCTGTGGAGGCGGGCACTCCGAGCTCGGGGAGGTCGCTTGGAGAGGCTCATTAAAACGGTTGGCGGCGACACTGCTCACGGCCCCGTCTCTCGCCGCAAGGTCCTGCTCGCCGAGATCGTCATTCTCAGCGTCGCCGCCCTGTGGGGCTCCAACTTCGTCTTTATCAAGATAGCGGTGGAGCGTGTCTCCGCTGTTATGGGCGGCGCGGTGATCGCCGCGAGCATCCTCTTCCTCATGATGCGTTACGTGACCGCCACGGGCATACTCGCAATTGTGAGGCCGCAGAGCTGGCTGCGCGCCACGCGGCGGGACTGGCTGATGGGCGGGTTCCTCGGCGTCTGTTACGTGGCGGCTATCTCCCTCCAGGTCATCGGCATCCACGGCACCACGCCTGGCATCTCCGGCTTTATCATCTCGCTCTCCACCGCCATGGTGCCGTTTTTGTACTGGGCGGTCGCCAAGCGCTCCCCCGGCCGCTGGCAGATCGTGGGCGCCATTGTGGCCACGTGTGGGCTCTCCCTGCTCTCGCTGCGCGGAGGGCTCAAGATGAGTTGGGGCGAGGGGGTCACCCTCCTCTCCGCCATCTTCTACGCGGTGCACATCCTGGTGACGGGGCTCTTCGCCTCCAAAGTGAGGCCCGCGACGCTGGCGTTTACCCAGATCGCGGTCGCCGCCTCGATCTTCGTGCTGGCCTCGCTCGCCTGGGTGCAGACGATCTTCCACCTCCCCCTGGTGGTCTGGGCCATCGCGGTGTGGACGGCGCTCACGAGCAGTGTGTACGGGATTGTGGCCAAGAATTGGGCGCAGCAGTACCTCAGCTCAACGCACGCCGGCATTATCCTCTCGTTTGAGGCGGTGTTCGCCGCCATCGCCGGCATCATCTCCGGTTTCGACACCGTCACCTGGCAGCTGCTCGCCGGCGGCTCATTGCTCATGACCGGCGTCTTCATCGTCGAGCTCCTGCCCTCGCCCGGCGCCGAGAGGAAGCCGAAGGGGAGGCTCCCCTGGGCTAAGCCAAAAGGGTAGGATTACTGCGGGGACTGCTGGTATCACGAGCGGGACATGCAGGAGATCGATGCTGGAGTCACTCCATAACGACGTCGAGGGCGCGGGTCGCCTCATCGAGGTCCTGATGCTGTGGCGGATCGCGGGTTTCGCGGTCGCCCCCGCCCTTCGGTGAGGTAGTCGTGCTCGCCATTCTCGCCGGCCTCGCCGCCGCCATCGGCCTCACTGGGCACGACTACCTCGCGCTGCGGGTGGTGCGCCGGGCGCCGGTCGTCACGATGCTCTTTTGGGCGCAGGTCGCGGCCTTCCTCGTGCTCGTGCCGGTGTGGCTGCTCTTTATCGGGCTCCCGCGGGGCGAGGCGCAATGGCATGCCGCCCTTATCGCTGCTCTCTCCGGCCCTATGGAGATGGCGGGCATGGCGGCACTGCTCAAGGGGTTCACCGTCGGGAAGTTCTCGATCGTCGGGCCGCTGGGCGCGCTCGCCGGCGGGTTCGGGGCGATCTACGCTATCGTGCTCGGCGAATCCGTCTCGAGTGTGGTCGCCGTGGGCTTGCCGCTCGCCGTGCTGGGCACCGTGCTCGCCTCCATCGAGCGGCCCTCCGAGGACTCCAAAAAGGAGGAGCGTCGCACGCGAGCCAGGACGGCCGGTGCGGGGTGGGCGTTGTTGAGCGCCGCCATCATGGGGCTCGAGCCGGTGGTGCTCGGGAGCGCGGCGGCGCTCCCGCCGGTCGCCATCGTCGCCATCAGTAAAATTACCGCTATGCTCGTGCTCGCGCCTATGGCGCTGCTCTGGGCGCGTACGCGCCTGCAGCGCAGCGACTTACTCCGCTCCGCCGTCGCCGGCATCGCCGACGGCGCCGCGCTCACCTCCCTCAGTACGGCGACGGCGATCGGCTCGGTGGCGGTGGCCGCCGTGCTCCTCGGCCAGGTGGGCACGTTCTCCGCGCTGCTGGGTGTGGTGGTTCTGCGTGAGCGCCTCTCGCGGCCGCAGATCGCCGGCGTGGTGACTACAGTCGTCGCCGTGACGCTGCTGGCGCTGGGTGGGTAGGGCGACGGAGCGCTGAGCGGCGCTATAATCGCTCTTCGGTGCGGAAGATGGAGAGGACCTGCATCCTCTTCCTCAAGGAGGGTCTGTGCAGGCGAGAGACGGGAGAGACTGCGTGGTGAACCGTGACTTCAGTGTCCTGTGCTTTAACTGGGATGGTACGGCTGTCCCCGACCGGCGGGCCGATGTCACTGCGCTGCGCAGCCTCATAGAGCGGCTCTGCGCCCTCGGCGTCGATGTAGCCATCTTCAGCGGCACGAGCGTGAGCAACGTCGACGGCCAGCTCCTGGCGCGGCCGGCGGCCGAGGGTCACCTCTTCTTATTCCTCTCGCGTGGCTCGGAGGTCTACGTGGTGGGCCCTGCGGGGCCGCGCCTCCTGGAGCGCCGTGTAGCCACGCCAGACGAGAACGCTCGGCTCGACGCTTCGGTGGAGGCGCTGCGCGCCCGGCTCACCGAGGCCGGCCTCGACACCGAGGTCGTCTACGATCGCCTCAACCGCCGCAAGATCGACCTCGCCCCGGAGGCACGCCTCTCCGACGTCGTGCGCTTACAGCACGACGTTCAGCGTCGGCTCGAGGCCGCGGGGCTGGCGGGGTTCGACGAAGTCATCGCGCTGGCGAAGCGTTGTGTGGAGGAGGCGGGTCTTCCCCATTCCGGCGTTACGACCGACGCCAAGCACATCGAGATCGGGCTGACCGACAAAGGCCACAGCATGAGGCGGCTATCTCGGCTGCTCCTCAAGCTCCGCGGCCGCTCCCCCCACGACGCCCTTATTATCGGCGATCAATTCGGCCCCATCGGCGCCGGCGAGGGGGGGGACGCCCTCACGTTGGTCCCCGAGCTCGCGGGGGCGACGTTCGTCTCCGTCGGTGTGGAGCCCAACGGCGTGCCGCCGCAGGTAGCTCACTTTGGCGGTGGCCCGCAGCGCCTCCGCCGCATTCTCAGCGATCAGCTTACGCGGCGTCTCGCCGTCGCGTCCAACTCTTTTCCGGAGCCCATCGACGATCCCGCTTGGCGGTTTGAGGTCAAGGGCTTCGACCCCTTCCGGGAGCGCGAGGTCGAGACCTGGCTGACCGTCGCTAACGGCGAGACTGGCACGCGCGGCGCCGTGGAGGAGGGCTCGGCGGTCTCGACGCCGGCGACCTTCGTGGCCGGCGTCTTCGGCGACGGCACCGGCGACCCATCGTTTCGCCAGCCGGTGCTCGCCCCTGACTGGACCGGCCTTCGGCTCACGGCGTGGGGCTCGCCCGTCACCCTCTCGAGCGGGGAGATCCTCAGGCACGAGCGCGTGCTCGACATGCGCCACGGCGTCGTGTATCGCTACTGGCGACAGCGGCTGAGCGGTGGGCAGACGGTGCGCGTGCGCACCGCGCGGTTCGCGTCGCTCGCCGATCGTCAGGTGATGGCGATACGCGCGGAGGCCATGCCCGAGGATGCACCCGCTCGCATGGTTTGGACCGGCGCGATGGGGGTGAGTCACGCGGGCGGGGCGACCAAAGAGATCGAAGTCGAGCTACTCGACGAGCCGGGGGTGCTCACTCGCACGCGGGGGCGCAACGGCGGCGGTCACGCGCTAGTTGCGAGTACGCGCCCCGCACCGGGTTCGCCGATCGCCCGCCACCTTGATCAGGACCGCCGCGACGTTATCGGCGGCCGCCTTGAGGCGGGCGACCTCGCGACGGTCGACCGCATCGCCGCCGTGGTCTCCGCGCGCACGCGCGTCCCGTCGGCGGAGAGCGCCCGTAAGGTCCTGGCGTGGGCCGAGGGGGTGGGCTACGACGAGCTCTTCCGGCGGCACTGCGACGCCTGGGAGGAGCGGTGGCGCGACGCCGACCTCGCCGTGGAGGGCGATCCGGTGGGCCAGGAGGCGCTGCGCTTCAGCATCTTCCACATGATCGCCACGGCGCACCCCACGAAGGATACGGTCTCCGTGGGCGCCCGCGGCCTCGGCGGCCTCTCGTACTTCCTCCACGTCTTTTGGGACACCGAGATCTTCGTGCTGCCCTTCTTTATCTGGACGCATCCGCAGACGGCGCGCACGTTGCTCGCCTACCGCTACCGCAACCTCGACGGCGCGCGCAAGAAGGCGCGGAGTGTGGGGTGCAGGGGCGCCCTCTTCCCCTGGGAGTCGGCCGACCGTGGCACCGAGGTGACGCCGGAGTACGTGTATAGCCCGGATGGCGAGAAGATCTCCATCCTCTCCGGCCTCATTGAGCACCACATCTCGGCCGACGTGGCCTGGGGCGTGTGGGAGTACTGGAAGTGCACGGCGGACGACGAGTTCATGGTCTCCATGGGTGTGGAGATTATGCTGGAGACCGCGCGGTTTTGGGCGTCGCGCTCGTCGCTCGACGACGAGGGTCGCTACCACATCACCATGGTCGTGGGGCCCGACGAGTATCACGAGGAGATCGACGACAACGCGTTTACCAACGTGCTGGCGCGCTGGAACATCCGCAAGGCGGTCGAGGCGCTGGAGTGGCTCCGCGGCGTCGACCGGGAGCGCGCGCAGGAGCTCTACGAGCGACTCGCGCTCAGCGGCGTCGAGATCGAGGCCTGGCTTGAGGTCGCCGACAACCTCGTGGACGACTTCGACCCGGAGACCAAACTCTTCGAGCAGTTCGCCGGGTTTTACGAGATGGAGGACGTGCCGGTCGAGCGGCTTCGTCCGCGGCCGATGGCCGCGGACGTTGTGCTCGGACGTGCGGTCACGTTGCGCTCTAAGGTCGTTAAGCAAGCCGACATCGTCATGCTCTGCCACATCCTCTCGGACGAGTACGGCGACGATGTCGCGAGCGCCAACTACGACTACTACGAGCCCATGACGTGCCACGGCAGCTCGTTGAGCCCCGGCATCCACGCGG
Organism: Thermoleophilia bacterium; assembly: GCA_040776965.1. Lineage (GTDB taxonomy): Bacteria > Actinomycetota > Thermoleophilia > UBA2241 > UBA2241 > CAIXSE01. The sequence goes on along the minus strand of JAXGZO010000001.1, from coordinate 1,559,998 downwards.
CCGTGGCGGCCCGGCTCGGCAGGCTCGACGACGCCGTGAGCGACTTCGAGATGGCCGTGGCGATCGACTTAGGTGACAACATGGGCAACGCCGCCCGTGGCCCGCACCTCGCCGCCATGGGCGGCCTCTGGCAGGCCGCGTTTATGGGGTTCCTCGGCCTTCAGCGCCGCGACGAGGCGCTCCTTATCGACCCGCACCTCCCGCCGGCCTGGACGAGTGCCAGCGTTCCTCTCCTCTTCCGCGGCTCTCGCGCGGAGTTCGCCTTTGCGCAGGTGGAGGACGGCGTTGAGGTGGGTATAACAGTGGAGGATGCTCCGCTCACGGTGCTGCTCGGCTCCGAGGAGCGGGTGCTCGCCCCCGGCCGCTTCCTGCTTCGCCGCACGAACGGTCGGGATTGGGAGGTGATGGCGCTGTGACGCTACTCGTAGCGCTGGGAGACGTTAAAGCGGACGAAGAACTCTTGGCCTCTGCGGGTGCGCTCGCGAAGGCTGCGGGTTGGGAGCTGCGCGCCGTGCACGTTCGCACCCCCGACGAGCCCTTCTCCGACGAAGGCCTTGGAGCCGAGGGCTTCGGAGCCGTCGGCGTCGACCTTACGGAGGTCGAGGGCGACCCTGCGGCCACGCTCGCCAGCCTAGTGGAGAACGCGGAGATCTCGGCTGTGGCCGTCGGGCTTAAAACTTCGGACGGCCCCGGTCTCGGCCGCGTGGCCAAGGCCATTCTCGCCACCAAGGCCGCCCCCGTGCTCCTCGTCCGCAAGGGCATGCGCCCGGCCATGGGGCTGCGGCGTCTCCTCGTGCCCTTAGAGGGCAGCCCCTCGGCTTCGGTCGCCATGAAGCGCGCCGACGACGCCTTCTGCAGGCGTGGGCGCGAGATCATCATGCTCCACGTGGTTACCAACGCTCCGCCAAGTGAGCAGGGCAGCTTCCCTGCACCGCGCATCGTCGACCAAGAGCACTACGAGTGGTTGGCCTGGCAGGAGGAGTTCTGCATGAGGTTCTCGCAGTGCCCGGAGGGGGGGCGGCACCGCGTCTGCGTGCGCGCCGGCGACCCCGCGCAGGTGATCGCCGCTGAGGCGCGCTCCATAGACGCCGAGCTTTTGGTGCTCTCGTGGAGCGGGAGCATCGAGGGAGGGCGCGGCGTCGTCGTTAGGGAGCTCCTCGCCACAGCACCGTGCCCGCTGCTGATCGTCCCGGCGGAGGCGCCCGCCGGCTAAATCTCCGCGGGGCGCCCTTTGTAGACGGCGATAAGTGCGCCGCCGGCGACGATGCTGAGCATCGCCAGCCACTGTGCCACCGTGAGGCCGAGGTGCCACACCGGGTTGCACCGCACGAACTCGACGAGCAGTCGCTCCACCCCGGAGAGGACGAGGAACCACCCAAAGGTCCACCACCCCGAGCGGTTGTAGCGCGTGGCAAGCCGCCAGAGCACCCAGGTGACGAAGCTCATGGCGATGATCTCGTAGATCGGCGTGGGGTGGACGAGCACGCCGGGCGGCGTGGGCACGGTGCCGTTGGGGTAGCCGATCGCCCACGGGACGGTGGAGGGTTTTCCGTAGTCGCCGTCGCCGGAGAGGTGGCATCCCATGCGGCCTATGGCGTAGCCGAGGGCGATGCCCACCGCCATCGCGTTCGCGACGGGGCCCAGCGGGATACGCCGCAGGAGCGTCCAGCCGATGACGCCGATGACACCGCCGATAAAGCCGCCGTACCACACAAACCCGACGCCGCCGATGAGGGAGCCGGGGAGGTCGGGGCGGACGATCTCCCAGTTTTGCACGAGCCAGAAGATGCGAGCCCCGACGAAGCCGCTGAGGGCGACGGCGATGATGAGCTCGAGGACGAAGTCGCCGTGAACCCCCCTTCGCACGAGGAGCGGCCGCACGATGAAGAGCGCGGGCACGATGAGCGCCAGCGCGACCATGAGTCCGAAGCTGTAAAAGGTGAGATCGCCGATCTGAAAGAGGACGGGTCGCATGGAGGGCGGTTTAGTCCTCTGCGATCATGCGTTCGACGGCGCGGAGTGCCCTCTCGCGAATCTCGGGTGCGACGGTGATGATCTGCTCCGGTGAGGCGTGTTCGAGAGCGGCTACGCAGCTCTCGAGGGTCGTGAACTTCATGTCGGGGCAGAGCGTAGCTGCCGATGCTGCCACGAAGCGCTTCTCGGGGTAGAGCGTGTGGAGCCGGTGGAGGAGCCCCGTCTCCGTCGCTACGACGAAGGTCTCGGCGGAGCTGCTCGCGGGGTAACGGAGCATGCCCGAGGTGCTCGTGATGAGGTCCGCGAGCTCGAGCACCTCGGCCCCGCACTCCGGGTGCGCCATGAGCACAGCACCGGGGTGCTCGGCGAGGGCCGCGCGGACCTCGGCGGCTTGGAGGGCGTCGTGGATGGGGCAGCAGCCGTCCCAGAGGATCATCGTCTCCTCGCGCCCGGTCTGTCGGGCCACGTAGCCCCCGAGGTTTTTGTCGGGGACGAAGAGGATCTTTTGGTTGCGGGGGAAGCGCTCGACGATCTCCACGGCGTTCGCGCTCGTGCAGCAGACGTCGGTCTCGGCCTTAACCTCGGCGGAGCTGTTGACGTAGGTGACCACGACGGCGTCCGGGTGCTGCGCCTTGAGGGCGCGAAGCTCGCTTGCGGTGACCGTGTCGGCCATGGGGCAGCCGGCGTTTGGGGTGGGCAGGAGGACCGTCTTCTGCGGCGAGAGGATGTACGCCGTCTCGGCCATGAAGTGGACGCCGCAGAAGAGGATAACGCGGTGGGGCTCGTTGACGGCGAGCCGTGCGAGCTCAAGGGAATCGCCGACGTGGTCCGCGACGTCTTGGATCTCGGCCGGCTGGTAGTTGTGGGCGAGGATGACGGCATCGCGCGCGTCGGCGAGCCGACGGAGCTCCTGCCGAAGTTCGCTTCGTGCGGGCATAGTGCCATCCTTGGGTCTCGGTTCAGGGTGGGGCTGATTATACGATGTTGTGGCCGCAGCGGCCGTAGTCGCCCTCCCCGTTACAAAACTCGCGGAAACGGGCAGGAGAGGAGTGAGGGGCCGGAGTGCGTCGACCCCGCGTTCGAGGGAGGGAGGAGCCCATGTCCGTCCAGCCCTTACCGAGGGAGAGTCTCGTCGGCTACGTGCCGGCGAAGCGCGCACCGAGGGCTCTCCGCGTCGTCGCCGAGCCCACCTGTGCGCTCTGTGGCATGTCGCTCGGGCCGCGCCAGCTCGTCTCTCATCTCGTCTCCCCCCAGACGCACGAGCAAACGCTGCTCGTATGCTGTCGCTGTGGTAGGGCCGCGCGGGGTGAGGGGTACAGGCCGGTGAAGTAACGGCGGGAGCTAGTGCGTGAAGTCGAGGTAAGCGATCGTGGCGGGAAGATCCGACACGATCGCCGCCTTCATTTTTTTGGCGAACGGGCAGGGGTAGCCGATAGGGTTGCCCCGCTGAATGCACGAGGCGAACACGATGGTGTCGGCGCCCCGCTTCACGAGCTCACGCGCCCTGAGGATCGCTTTTTTACCGGGGCAACCGCCGCAGCTCACGAAGCCGATGATCTCGATATCGCCCTCTACCCCCTCGAACGCACCCTGCTTCTCTTTAATCATGGTGAAATCCGTGGTGCCGGGGCAGTAGTCTTCCGTCTGAAGACATCTGATGATTCCGATTTTCATTAACCTCTTCACCTCCTCCGGCTAGGCGATCTCGGCACCCGAGGTCAGCAGGGCGGGCACGCTCGTGTCTTTCTCCACCCGGTTTTTGCCGTTGCGCTTGGCGAGATAGAGCATGTCATCGGCTCTTCTCACGAGGGATTCAGCGCTCTCCTGCGGCCTGCTGGCGGCTACGCCGAAGCTGCAGGTGATGTGTGAGCCCGTGCTGAAGGTATGCTCCTCGATGCCGCGCCGTATGCGCTCCGCTATCCGGTAGCCCTCGTCGAGGGTCTTCAGCGGGAGGAGGATGATGAACTCCTCTCCGCCCCAGCGGGCGTAGTAGTCGCTGGGGCGGATGTACGTTCGCACCAACGACGAGCACTCGACGAGGATCTTGTCGCCGGCGAGATGGCCATATGCGTCGTTCACCTTTTTAAAGTTATCGATATCGAACATGATGAGCGAGAAGTGGCTGTTTGGGTCGGAGTCCCTGAAGAGTGAGAACTCCTCCATCTTCGTGTCGATCCAGAGTCTGTTATAGCACCCAGTGAGCGTGTCGACGGTTGACTGCACCCTCAGCTGGTTTTCCCACAGATAGCCTTCTCTCCTGTTTATATTCTCTTTTCTCTTGATCATAGAGGTGAAGAGAACAACTATAAACAAGTAGATCGCTATCTCTATGTAATCAGTAAGCCTCGTATTTACGATGTACGTTCTTGAAAGCGCAATAAAAAATACAGATATAAAAGTGTTTATTGCGAATACATGAATCCAGAGAAACGGAAGTATTGTAACAGAGAAGAGAACAATGATTATCGCTATGCTTTGATAAGCAAGCCCTTGTGCTTTTTGCATGGCAAGTATATAAATGTACGAAGACGTAAGAAGAATCGGGAACAGCATGACAGAGGCATAGTAAAGTCTGCTTGTCTTTATATATTTTAGTGCGATGAAGAGAGCAAGAGATATGAGAAGAACAGAAGATCTTACGATTAAAGACCGCACGAAATCGCTATACTCATTGTAACCATAGTCGAATATCGCTATGAGGAAGAAGACTACACCGAAAAAGAGAATAGCTATTCTGACGAAATCTGTAGATTTATTGCGCGCGTATTTAAAGTATCTCTCTTCCCTCTCCTTTTGCCGGAAGGCTCCGAAGAAGTTGATATTTTTTTGTTTATTGAGAAGTTGAAGCTTCATGGTGTATCACCGCAATCGGGTGGATGGTTCGCGTGAGACGCTCTCGAAACTTTTCAACCTCGGGCGCGTGCCAATTGCCCGCCGCGTTCTTCGCGCCGGTGTCGTCGCGGAACCAGCGTGAGCCGTTTGCCGTGGCGCGACCGACCACATCGGCGGTTGCGATACCGTATCTCACTTTGAGGTAGCGAACGAGTTGCAAGCTCGCACGGAGCTGTTTAGGGCGGTTGAGGATCTGCTGGTTCATCCAGCGGCCGTCTTTGCCCTTTTTGGGCTCCTGTACGAACTCGATGCCGATCGACGACCAGCTCATGCCGATCGCCTGGCGCGCGCAGAGAGGACCCCCGCTTTCGCTCGGCGCGGTGCTGTTCGATGGGTTACTCATAGTTTAATGATAGTACCCACTTCTCTCTTTTTCGGAAAAAGAGTGCGGGAGGCGAGCGCGCGAGCGAGGCGATAGACTTGGCCGAGCGCACGTTTGCGACCCCACAGTTTGCACATTCCCAAGGAGATACCCGTGTCTCACTTCTTCGCCGAGCTCGCCGACGCCGAAAAAGGCGCCGTCACCGCTGAGGTGCGCGCTGCCCTGGGGCGGTTACGAGGGGCGGCCGCGCGCCTCGTCACCGTCTTCTGCGATGAGGGTGCCGGCGAGGATGAGCGCGCGGAGGCCGAGGAGCTCCTCGTGGAGATGGGCTCCGCAGCTGCCTCGGCGCTCGTGGATCGCTTTCGCCAGGGGCCGGGGCGGGAGCGCAAGGGCCTGGGCGGTATCCTCCGCCGCATCGGCGAGCCGGCCGTTGAGCCGCTGCTCGTCTGCCTCGCCGAGGCCGACGCCGGGGTGCGCGCCGCCGTGGCCTTCCTCTTCGCGGATCTTTACGACCCGGCTGGCCGCGCGGATCAGCCGCTGATCGACCTCCTCGACGACGCGGACGAGATGGTGCGCCAGATGGCCGCGTTCGCCCTCGGCGCCCGGGGGTGCCGGCGGGCGGTTCCCAGGCTCATCGCCCTGGCGACGAGGCCCATCGAGGTGCCGCGGCGCGACCTGGACCCCGAGGGGTGGTTGCTCAGCTGCCCGCACGACTGCCGCGCCGCGGTCGAGGCTCTCGGCCGTATCGGCGACCACCGCGCCGTGCCGCCGCTCGTCTTCCTCGTCGAGACGCAGGGGGTCGACGGCCCGATGTACGAGGAGGCGGTCCGCGCGTTGGCTCTGCTGCGCGACGAGAGAGGCGCGGACGTACTGGAGCGGGCGCTCGAGGATGAGCGCTCGCGGACCACGTTCGCGAACGCGCTCGCCACCTTTTACGGTCCGGAGGCTATCGGCCCCCTGCTCGACCTCGCGACGAGCGAGAGCCCGTGGGATCGTCGCGCCGTCTGCAAGGGCCTCATAAGCCTCGGCGAGCCTTCGTTGGCCGAGTTCGTGGCCGACCTCCTCGTCGACTTCGACGAGGGGGTCCGCGAAGACGCTCGCGCCGCGCTCTCACAGACGATCGAGCGGCGGACGGTCGACGAGCTCATAGCCGGGCTCGAGGACCCCTCACCCGACGTGCGCGCCTGGGCGGTGGGCCTGCTGCCGCTGGCGTGTGCCTGGAGCGACTGAGCGAGCCCGTAGGTTAGCGCTCGTCGGTGCGGGTGAGCTGAAAGACGTGGTGCCGGCTGGCTGCGCGGGCGCAGTCGGGCGGGAGCGTCGCCTTCGAGAGGTCGTTAACCCTGAGTCCGCCGAGCTCGCCGCCGTGGAGCGTGAAGCCGCGGCGGTTGGTGGCGAAGAGCACGATGCCGCCCGGGGCGAGGAGCCGACGCGCGGTCATCGTGATGAGGTCGACGTGGTCGCGCTGCACGTCGAAGGTGGCGCGGCCCATTCGCTTGGAGTTGGAGAAGGTCGGCGGGTCGAGCCAGACGAGATCGTACTGGCCTTCGGCCTCGGCGAGCCAGGTGAGGCAGTCGGCTTGGACGAGGCGGTGCGGCGAAGCGCCCACCGCCTCCTCTGGACGTACCAACTCAGTCGATGAGGTGAACCCGTTGGCCGTGAGATTGCGCTGCGCCCAGCGGAGGTACGTGGCCGAGAGGTCTACGGTCGTGGAGCTCGGCGAGCCGCCGGTGAGGGCGTTGACCGTCATCGTGCCGGTGTAGGCGAACAGGTTGAGGAACCGCCGGCCGCCGGCGAGCTTGCGGACGAGGCGTCTCGTGAGCCGCTGGTCGATGAAGAAGCCGGTGTCGAGGTAGTCGTGGAGGTTCACGAGGTACGAGAGGTCGTCCTCCGTGACCGTGAGGAGGGAGCCGCGCTTGCCTGCGGCCTCGCGGCGCTCGTACTGCCGCGACCCGCGTTGCCGCCGCCGCTCTTTGAGGACGACGTGGTCGAGGGGGACGCCGAGCACCGACGCCACCACGCTGAGGCCCTCCTGAAGGCGCCGCCGCGTCTTGCCGGGGTCGATCTCGGCCGGGGCCGCGTACTCCTGCACGTGCACCCAGTCGCCGTAGAGATCGACGACCATGTTGTACTCGGGCAGGTCGGCGTCGTAGAGGCGGTAGCACGAGAGCTCCTCGCGCCGCACCGTGCGCCCGAGGCGGCGAAGGTTCTTCTGCAGGCGGTTGGCCAGGTACTCCGCGCCCTCGCTGAGGGGGGCGCCCGGCTGGAGGCGGACTGCGCCCTCCGGTGAGGTCGGCGGTGCGACGGTCGGCAAGGGTGCATCGTTGCGGCCCTCGACGCGGCGGGCCGAGGAGCGGGCGGCCGCTCGGTCGCTGCGCCGCTCAGGCGCCGCTGGCTCGGCGCCGATCTCGAAGTAGCCGAGCGCACAGGCCAAGGGGCCGTTGAACAACTTGGCCTTGCGGGTGAGCGAGAGGCCGATAGCGCCGAGCTGCTCCTCGTCGCCGGCGAAGATCGCGGCGTGCCATCCGGGGAGTGCGTCGCGCAGGCGGTCGCCGAGCTGCCGTGCGAGCGCCTCGGCCTCCTCGTGCTCTCCGAGCCGCTCTCCGTAGGGGATGTTCGCCGTCGCCAGGCCGTGGGGGGCCGGCGCGCGGAGGTCTTGTAGCGCACCGACCTCGAAGGTGACGAGCTCGCTGATCCCCGCGCGGTCGGCACAGGCCTGCGCGATCCGCACGGCGTGTGGGTCGCGGTCGCTGCCGAAGATGCGCGGCGGGGCCGTGGAGAGGCGGGCGAGCCCGGCGGCGCGTCGCTCGCGGGCCTCGCCGACGAGCTGCTCCCACGCCTCGGCGTCGTGCCCGCGCCAGCGGAGCAGCCCGAAACCCCTCGGCGTTCGCGTTCGCAGGAGGCCGGGTGCGACGTCGGCCAGTAGGAGGGCGGCCTCGATGGGCAGCGTGCCCGACCCGCAGAGCGGGTCGACGAAGCTGCCCCCGGCGGCCGCCGCTTTCGGCCACGCCGCGAAGAGGACGATCGCCGCGGCGAGGTTCTCTTTGAGCGGCGCCTCGACGCGCTCGCCGGCGGCGCGGTAGCCGCGACGGTGGAGGCTCTCGCCGCTCAGGTCGAGCGAGATGGCCACGCGGTGGCGCGTGAGGTGGGCGTTGATGCGCACGTCCGGCGCGCGCACGTCGACGGAGGGGCGTCGGCCGCCGTTGGCGACGCGTAGTTGGTCGACGATCGCGTCTTTAACGCGCACGGCGCCGAAGCGGGTGTCGCGGATGGCCTCGTTGCTCCCCGTAAAGTCGACCGCGAGCGTGTTGGTGACGGTGAGGTGCTGACTCCAGTCGATGCGTTGTGCGGTGGCGTAGAGCTCCTCGGCGTCTTTTGCGGGGCCGTCGCCGATGCGCAGGAGGATGCGGCTGGCGAGCCGTGACCAGAGGCAGGCGCGGTAGCCGACGGCGAGCGGGCCTGCGAACGAGACGCCGGCGCGGTTTTGCACGACGTTCGTGGCGCCGAGGGAGCGAAGCTCGCCGGCGAGGAGCGACTCCACGCCGCGTGGAGCTGTAGCGAAGAAGGAGAGGGTCATCGGGGAAAGGCTATCACGGCGGGCCGTCTTCGACCGCGCCGCCCGGCTCGTACTCCGCGATCGCCGAGAGGAACGCCTCGCCGTAGCGCTCGAGCTTCGTGGCGCCGACGCCCGTGACCTCGAGGAGCTCCTCCGAGGTGCGCGGCTTGCTCGCCGCCATCTCGGCGAGCGTGGCGTCGGCGAAGACGATGTAAGCGGGTACCTGCTGTTCATCCGCGAGCCGCTTGCGGAGCTCGCGGAGTCGTGCGAAGAGCCCCTCGTCGACCTCGAGCAGCGCGAGCCCGGACGCCCGTGCGGCGCGGGCCTGTGCGCGGCGCTGTTTGGCGCTCGGCACGCGGGTGCGCGGCTTGGCGAGCACGAGCACCTCCTCGCCGCGCAGGAGCGGCCATGCCGCCTCGGTGAGGCGCAGTACTGAGAACCGCGCGATGTCTTGCAGGAGGTAGCCGCGGTGGATGAGCTGGCGCAGCAGGCTCTGCCAGTGGTCGCGGCTCACCTCGGCGCCGATGCCGTAGGTGCTGAGCTGGTCGTGGCCGCGCAGCAGGATCTTCTCGCTTGAGGAGCCGCGCAGGACGTCGATGACGTAGGCGATGCCGTAGCTCTCGCGCAGACGGTACACGCAGCTCAGCGCCATACGTGCGTGTTCGGTGGCGTCGTACGTCTCCGGCGGGGTGAGGCAGATGTCGCAGTTCTCGCAGCTCTCCTCGAGCTCCTCGCCGAAGTAGCCGAGGAGGGTCCTGCGGCGGCAGGTGAGGGCGTCGGCGTAAGCGACCATCGCGTTGAGCTTGTGCAGCTCGATGCGGACCTGCTCGGGGTCGCGCTCCTGAAGGTCGTCGCCAGCCCGCCGCCCGCCGCCCTCGATGAGCGAGCGCACCACGGCGGCGTCGCCGAGCCCGAAGAGGAGGAGCGCCTCGGCCGGCATGCCGTCACGTCCGGAGCGTCCCGTCTCTTGATAGTAGCTCTCGACCGATTTAGGGAGGTCGTAGTGGGCGACGAAGCGGACGTTGCTCTTGTCGATGCCCATGCCGAAGGCGACGGTGGCGACGACGACGAGCACGTCGTCGCGGGCGAAGGCGTCTTGCACGCGCCGACGCTCCTCGGCCGGCATGCCGGCGTGGTAGGCGGCCGCCGAGATGCCGGCCGCCGCGAGCTTGCCGGCGACCTCCTCCGTCCGCTTGCGGCTGAGGCAGTAGACGATGCCGGGCTCGTCCGGGTGGGTCGCGAGAAACGACCGGAGCTGCTGGAGGGGCTCGCGCTTCTCCACCACGGTGTAGCGGATGTTGGGGCGGTCGAACCCGGTGACGAAGAGCGGTGCGTCCCCGAGCCCTAGGCGGAGGCGGATGTCGTCGCGGGTCTGTGGGTCGGCGGTCGCGGTGCAGGCGAGGAGTGGGATGCCGGGGAAGAGCTCACGGAGCTCGCCGAGCTGTACGTACTCCGGGCGAAAGTCGTGACCCCACTGCGAGACGCAGTGCGCCTCGTCGATGGCGAAGAGGGCGACGCCGGGGGCGGGCTCGCCCCCTTCGTGGTCATCGCCGCGCTCATCGTTGATCTGCCGGAGGCGGTCGAGGAACGACTCGCTCATGAGCGTCTCCGGGGCGACGTAGAGGAGGTCGAGCTCGCCGCGGTGGAGCTGTGCAAGCGTGCGGCGCGCCTCCTGTTCGTCCAGCGAGGAGTTGTAAGCGGCGGCGCGGACGTTGGCGGCCCGCAGCGCGTCCACTTGATCCTTCATCAGCGAGATGAGCGGCGAGACGACGATGCCGGTGCCGCGGCGCACGAGGGCCGGGATCTGGTAGCAGAGCGACTTGCCGCCGCCGGTGGGCATGAGCACGAAGGCGTCGCCCCCCTCGATGAGATGGGCGACGATCTCCCCCTGGTGAGGGCGGAACTCGTGGTAGCCGAAGACCTCGCGCAGGACCGCGTGCGGCGAGGGGGCCGCCGTAGCGGCGGGAGAGGGCTGTGGGGGGAGCGAGCTCACCGGGTGAGTGTAGCAGGAACGAGAAGGGCCGGGAGGGCGTCGCCCGGCCCGGCCCTTCTCGTCGCCAGCATCCGTTCGGTGTTAGCGCACCGAGACGGTTACCCAGGCGCCGGCGGCGTTGAGGGCGCTGCCCGTGAACTGCGCGCGGACCTTTGAGGGCTTCGCGTTCGTGAGGGTGGTGCGTGCGACGCCGTTGCTCGCGACCGGTACGGTGGCGAAGGTCACCCACTTCTTGCCGGCGAGGCGCTGGAAGCGCACCGCGCCGCCGGTGTCCTTAGGGGTGACGTTCGCGGTGCACACCGTGCTGGACCCGGAGCGCGCCGCCTTGAGACTGAGGGCGGCGCGTACGCCGACGGTGCGCTGTGCCGCGCCGGGCAGGGTCTTGCTTGAGCTCGCGCCGACGACGGCGGTGACGACGGTGGTGTGCGCTCCGGCCGGCAGGGAGGCGGTAAAGCGAGCGCTGCCGCCACCGGCGCGAGCCGTGACGACCTTTGCCGGTGAGGAGGGAAGGGGCTCGCCGACGCGGTGCGTGTAGAGGGAGACGCTCACGTCGCGCTCGGTGTTCGCGACCTCGCCTCGCACGGAGATGGAGGAACCGTACCCTACGGCCGCCGGGGCGTTCAGCGTCACCGTCTCGGTTGCGCTCCCGATGCCCCCGGTGAAGAGGAGGCCGGTGGTGACGGTCGTTCGCACGACGGAGGTGGCGTCGCCGGCATCGCCCGGCGCGAAGACAACGGTGAGGGTGTCTTGGCTCGGGGCCGCCTCGAGCCGTTCTTTAAGCTGCTCGATCGTCTCAGGTGCGGCGGGGTCGTTCTCCCCATCGCCCTCCCCCTCGGAGGCCGCCTCCGCTGAGAGGACACTCAGGTTGCCGCAGAGGGGTGCGCCAGCCGGGAGCGTCAGCGTCGTCGTGAGCGTCTTGCGTGCGGGGGAGCCCCAGCTGTAGTAGGTGATCTCAAGGGGGTTGTCGCCTTCGTGGAGCGCCTGCGGGAGTTTTATTCCGGCCAGGCGCGCCGTCTTTACCTCGGGGGCGAAGGTCGCTTTAACGTCGACCGACTCGATCTTGAGTGTGCTGGAGCGCACGCCATCCGGATCTTTAAGGAGATTCGAGAGGATAAAGACGGTGTCCCTCTCCGGGTTGCCGTTGGCGGCCCAGAGGCCGTTGCGGGTGATCGTGTACTGCTTCGTCCCGTCGGTGAAGGCGACGTCGGTCTTGGTGGTCGCGTGCCCCGACGGAAGAGTCGTCGCGAGGACGCGGGAGAAGCCCAAGCTGACGATCGCGCCGAGGGAGTCGCCGTCGATGTCGAATGCTTGGGAGTACCAGCGCCCGATGTTCACAGTGCTCGTCAGCTGGCGCGGTGCTCCGTCTCCCGTGACGGTCGTGTCGACCCTGACGGGGTAGGTCGCGGCGCCTGCAGCTGCGAGGTGGCAGAGTACGCCCGCGGAGCGGTCCTGGGTCGCGACGCCCTTGGTGTCCGCGAGGCTCATGATTTTGTTCGGGGTGGCGCTGCTCGGCGTGATGCCGTCGACGACGGCGCCGACGAGCGTGCCTTGGAGCGGCCCCGCCCCGAAGCTAGGGCCGAAGAACGTCGTGAAGATCGGGTGCCCGAAGGCGAGTACGTTTTGGCCATTAACGTACGTAACGGTGCCGAAGGCGCCGATGACGAGGTCTCCCTCTGAGAAAGTGACGCCACACGGTGAGCCGGCCTCAAGGGCGGGGACCGGGCCGGCCTTTCGCGGCGAGGACGAGGCCGCCACTACGGTGCCTCCGAGGCCGGTGAGCCGCGCGGCTATCTTTTTGTACGCGGCGCTCTCGGGGGAGGCGCCGGCGATCTGAAAGAGCATGAGGGGGCGCATGACGAGCTCGCCCCGCTTAGTCGCACCCGTGGCCGCCGCCGTGTTCTTCGCGAACGCGATGGAGCTAACGGTGCCGGCGTTTGTGTGTACGGGCCTCTCGAGTGCGACGGTCGTGCGCGGCGCGGCGCTTCTCGTGGCGCGGAGGGTGTAGTCGCCCGCCTCAAGGTTCATCATGTACTCGATCGGCGTCGCCATGATCGAGCCGTTCAGGCTGTTCGCCTCCCCCCAGGAGATGGCGCCGATGAGCTTCTGTGTACCGCCGTCGTCGACGAAGATGGGGCTGCCGCTCATGCCCCCGGCGACGCCGCCGATCCTCGTGATCCGCGCGTCGTCCGACTCGAGCAAGATGAGCTTGCCCCAGGGGTAGATGCTCGGGACGACCGCGAGCACGCGCACGTCGACGTCGGCGATCGCAGTGCCCTTAAAGGTGGTTTTCATCGTGCCATTGATGCCGCTGGGCCCCGCGGCGTCGAGCTTCGTCTGCAGCTCAGTGAGGGTGAGGACGTTGGTGAGGGGGGCGGCGGTCGCCGGGCCGGCGAGGAGCGCGAAGGCCGCGATGGCGAGCAGGGCCGCCAAGAGGATCGTTTGTAGACGCCCGAGTCGGCAGGGGGAGGAGAAAGACATAAAGACCCTCTTTCGTTGTGGCGAGGGGTCGCCCTCGACGGTGGTGTTGAGCTGCGGTATCGTACTCCGCTCCCCTCCCGCGAGGCAATGGTTTGAGCGGACCGCTGAGGGAGGAACCATAGTTAAAGAAAAGCGGAAGCCGGCCTCCTCGACGAGGGGTCGAGCCGCAAGCGAGGAGGCCTGCTATGAGATACGCGAACGCGGCCCTGGGCCGAGTGGTGATCGTACGGCTAGAAGACGGCGACGTGGTGCACGAGGCGATCGAGGAGGTCGCGCGGGCCGAAGGCATCGCGCGCGCGGCCGTGTTGCTCCTCGGCGGCGCCGACCGCGGAAGCCGCGTCGTGGTGGGCCCCGAAGATGGGCGCGCCGCCACGATCGTGCCCATGGAGCGCCTGCTCGGCGGCGTGCACGAGATGGCCGGCGTGGGCACGATCTTTCCCGACGAGGCCGGCCGGCCGGTGCTGCACCTCCACGCGGCCTTCGGCCGCGACGCCACGGTGACGGCCGGCTGCATCCGTAACGGTGTCGACACGTGGGTTATCGGCGAGGCCGTCCTCCTCGAGCTCACCGGCTCCGAGGCCGTGCGGCGGGTCGACGCGGCCACGGGGTTCGAGTTGCTTGAGCTCGGGTAAGTTCATCGTTCTCTATGCCGACCGCAGCTAACGACATCCGCATCGAGTTCCTCAAGTCCCTCGGCCGCGCGCTCGGCCGGTACGGCGCGGACGCCTCCGAGTCGGAGCGCTGGATCGACCTCTGCGCGCGGCGGGTGGGCATGGTGGCCGAGATCAACGTGACGCCCACCACGATGATGGCTTCGATCGTTGAGGAGGATGGGCGGGAGCATACGGTGCTGGTGCGCACCGCCGAGAGCGGCATCGACCTCCAGAGCCTCTCCACCGTCTACGGCATCGCCTCCGGCGTCGCCGACGGCAGCCGTACCGCCGGCCAGGCGCTCGCCGAACTCCGTCTGCTGATGGCCGCCCCACCCCGCTTCGCCCTCTGGGTACGGGTCTTCGCCTCCGCCCTCGGGGCCGGCTCCCTCGCCGTCCTCCTCGGCGGCGACTGGAACGCCTTTCTCGCCGGCCTGCCCGTGGGGCTCGCGGTGGGGGTGTTTATCGCGCTCGGCGTGCGCTTCGACCGCATGGCTCGGCTCACGGAGCTGCTGGGCGGCTTCGTCGCGGCCGTCGCCACGCTGCTCGTAGGCCATTTAGTCCCCCACATCAGCCTGCCGACGGTGGCGATAGCCGGCGTGATCCTCCTGCTCCCCGGGCTCAGCATCACCGTGGGTGTCTCCGAGTTGGCGTCGCGACACCTCGTGGCCGGCACGGCGCGGCTGGCCGGCGCCGCCACGACGCTGATCAGCCTCAGCCTCGGCAGCTTTATTGGGTTCACGGTGATGTCGCGCCTGCACCTCGCCCCACACGTCGGCGCCGTTAAGCACGGGACGCCGCCGATCGCGCTGGTTATGGCCGTGTTGGGCACGGTTGTGGCCCTCACCGTGAGCACCAACTCGCGGCGCAGCGACATCGCCTTAGTGCTCGGCGCCGTTGTGGTGGCGCTCCTCGGCGCGCGCTTCGGCGCTTGGCTCGTCGGCCCCACGCTCGGCGTCGCCGTGGCGGCGCTCATCTTGGGGCTCTGCAGCAACTTCTACGCCCGCGTCACGAAGCAGCCGGCCGCCCTCACGCTGATCCCCGGGCTCTCGGTGCTCGTGCCCGGTGCGCTCGGCTTACGCGGCGTCGGGGAGTTCTTGCGCAGCGCCGCCGGGGGCGCCAGCATATTGGAGAACGCCCTCATTATCGCCGCTGGTTTGGCGATCGGGCTCATGGTCGCCGACGCGGCGTTGCCGCCGCACGCGCCGCCCCGCGAGGTCGCCGAGTAGCTCACTCTTTCGGCGGAGAGAGCGAATGTGGCATACTCTCTTCTCGGTATGGATTTAACGAAGAACCGCATTGAGACGGGTGCACCGCGCCTCGAGGATGCTCGCATCGACTTTCTCTGCGAGACCGGCGAGGCCATCGCGTGTTTCGGCGAGCGCACCGGCCGCATTGAGGATCGCCTCAGTGCCTGTGCCGCGACGCTCCAGGTCGACGCCCAGTTCTACATGCTCTCGACCGCCCTCTTCGCGAGCTTCGGCCGCGGCGCGAGGGCGAGTACCACCATCATCAACACCGAGCGGGGGGCGGTCGACCTGCGCCGGCTCATGGCGGTTGGCGACGTACTCGACGCGGTCACGCGTGGCGAGCGCACCGCGGAGTACGGCCTCGCCCTCGTCCGACTCATCAAGGCCTCGCCTCCCCACCGCCATTGGGTCTGGCGGGCGCTCGCCGCCGGCTGCGCCGGCTCCTCTATCGCCGTTGTCTTCGGCGGCGGTCTGCCGGCCCTCCTCGCCACGCTCGTCGTCGGAACAGCCGTCGGCGTGTTGTTCGAGGTCGGCGCCCGGGTTAAGCGCCTCTTCCTCCTCGTCGAGCTGCTCTCCGCCTTTCTGGCGCTCGTGCTCACGGTCGGCATTTGGCACCTCTGGCCGAGCTTCTCGGTGGGGGTTGTAACGCTCGCCGCGCTCACCGTCCTCACACCCGGTCTGGCGATCACCCGCGGCGTCTCGGAGCTCGCCGCGCGGCATTTGGTCTCCGGCACCTCTCGATTGGCCGGCGGGGCGATTACCGCAGCTAACCTCGCCGTCGGCGTCGCCATGGGCACCTACGTTATGCAGAAGCTCGGCTTTATGCCGCCCAGCCTCCAGGCCGCATCGCGCCCCACCGAGGTGATCGTTGCGGCCTCCATCATCCTCGGCGGCGTCGCCTACGGCGCGCTCATGAACGCCCGTCCCCGCGATATCCCGGGCGTCTGCCTCTCCTGGGGGGCCGCCGTCTACGGTCTTCGCATCGGCGAGTTTCTGGCGGGGGCCACCCTCAGCGTCGCCATCGCCGCGTTTTTGCTCGGCGTCGTCTGTAACCTCTGGGCGCGGTTCACCGGCACGCCGGCCTTGGTGCCCCGCGTGCCCGGCCTCATCGTCCTCGTGCCGGGGGCGGTCGGGTTTCGCTGGGCGGGCGCCGTGGTCGACACGTCGCTCACGGCCGGCAGTCTCATGGTGCTCATGCTTGCGGTCGCCGTGGGGCTGATCGTGGGGTTGCTCATCGCCGACACGACCGTGCCGGAGCCCACGCCGGGCGTTGTGCCCCTGGGGGAGCGGGAGACGGTCGCGTAAGGCGAGTTGACGCTTTTCGCGGTTCGCCCTAGCATCTCGCCGATCGGTGATGCCCGCGAGGGCCTTGAGGGAAACCGGTGAAAGACCGGTGCGGACCCGCCGCTGTGACCGGGGACGAAGGCTGCACGAAGCCACTGCCAGCTCGCTGGCGGGAAGGCGCAGCCGGAGGACGATCCGGGAAGCCAGAAGACCTGTCCCGAACGTGTCGACGACGCCCTGCGTGGTGAACGGGGTGGCGGCGACGCGTGCTGCGGTCTCGAAAACGGGAGGCCCGGGTTGACTGAACGTCGACCCGGGCTTTTGTCGTTTTCGACGCTGAGAGGAGCGGGATGCACGCAGTAGTAGTCTCCGAGGTGGGCGGGTACGAGTTCGTCGAGGTGCCCACCCCCATCCCCGGGCCCGGGGAGGTCCTCATCCGGGTCGAGGTCACCGGTCTCTGCCGAACCGATCTCAAACTTATCCGCCACGGGCACCGCGACCTGGTGCTGCCCCGCGTGCCCGGCGAGGAGGTCGTGGGGGAGGTTGTGGCGGTGGGGGCGGAGGGCGAAGCACCGCCGCCCTTTGTAACGATCGGCCGCCGCGTCTTCGTCTACCCCGGTGTGTGGTGCGGCGTGTGCCCGAGCTGCAGGCGCGGCGCCGAGAACCTCTGCCGGGAGATGCGCATTATGGGCTTTCACCGCGACGGCGGCTTCGCCGACTACGTGGTGGCGCCGGCGCAGAGCCTTCTGCCGGTGCCGGAGGGGCTTAGTGCCGAGGAGGCCGTCTTCGCCGAGCCGTTGAGCTGCTGCCTTAACGCCCTTGAGCTCGGCGGTGTGGGCGAGGGCGATGTACTCGGCGTGTGGGGGGCCGGCCCGGCGGGCACGCTCCTCAGCCGGGCGGCTGCGGTGCGCGGTGCACGAGTGGTGGTGACCGAGCCGGACGAAGGGCGCCGAGAGCGCTTCGCCGCGGCGCCCGGCGTGCCATCCTGTGCGACGGTGAGCGCCTCCCCTCCGCAGGATCTCGACGTCGCCATCGTCGCCGTCGGCTCCCCGGAAGCCTATGAGGAGGCCTTCGCCTCTCTCGCGCCGCGCGGTCGACTGGTCGTCTTCTCCGGGCTTTTACCGGATGACGACCGCGCTCTGCACACCAGCCTCAACGGAATTCACTACGGCGAGCACACCGTAGTCGGCGCCTACGGGTGCAGTTTCCGCCACGGCGAAGAGGCCCTTGATCTGCTCAGCGCCGGGCGGCTGCGGGTCGACGATCTCGTGAGCCATCGACTCCCGCTCAGCGAGCTCGAGCGCGGCTTAGAGGTCGTCTCGGAGAAAACGGGCGGCAAGGTGCACCTCTACCCCGGTGAGGTGACGAGATGAGGTGCGAGGAGGCTTCGCTCCGCGCCTTCGGGGGCGCCGTGCACGACCTCATCGCGGGCGAGGATCTCAGCCGCGAGCGAGCGTACGAGTTGGCGCGCGAGGTGCTCCTCGCGCAGCAGCCCGACCTGCAGCAAGGCGCCTTTCTCGCCGCCCTGGCGGCGAAGGGCGAGACGCCGGAGGAGATCGCGGGGGTGTGGCAGGCGATCGTCGAGATCGACACCGTCGCGGCCTCCTGTGCGGGGTCCGAGCCGCTCGTGGAGAACTCCGGCACGGGCATGGACACACTCAAGACCTTCAACGTGAGCTCGGCGGCTGCGGTTATAGCCGCGGCGTGCGGCGCGCGGATTGCTCGCCACGGTGCGCGGGCGATCACCTCGCGCTGTGGAGCAGTAGATGTGCTGGAGGCGGTCGGTGTAGATGTGGAGTGCGATGCCTCGACCGTGGAGCACAGCATCGCGACCGCCGGGATCGGGATCTTTAACGGGATGAGTGCGGCGGTCCACCCGGGTGGCCTCGGCAGGATACTCAGCCAGATCCGCTTCGGCTCGACGCTCAACATCGCCGCGTCGCTGGCGAATCCGGCACAGCCCGTCTACGGCGTTCGGGGCGTGAGCTCCGAAGGGCTTATAGAGCCCGTCTGCGATGTGATGTGCGAGATCGGCTACGAGCGCACGCTCGTGGTGCACGGCTACGACGAGCGCGGCGAGCGCGGTATGGACGAGCTCTCGACGCTCGGTGAGAGTGTCGTTGTGGAGTCGTTCGCCGACGGTCGGCGGGAGAGTTACCGCCTCGCCCCCGAGGACCTCGGGATGCGTCGCGCGAGGTACGACGAGATCGCCCCGCTCGACGACGTGCGAGAGGAGGCAGCGCGCTTTGTGCGGGTGCTCGCCGGCCGTGGCGGTGAGGCGTGCGGCGACATAGCTTGCCTTAACGCAGCCGCGGTGCTCTCGGTGGCTGGGCTGGCCGCGGACCTTCGCGACGGGCTCGCGCGTGCGCGCGAGGCGGTCGCGACCGGCGCGGCCATCGAGAAGCTCTCCGCGTGGATCGACGCGCAGGCCGGAGGGGCCGCGCGGCGCAGCGCGGGAGAGGCTCGCCTCGCCGCCCTCCTCGGGGAGGTCGGCCTTGCTAGTTGACGCTCTCCGAGGGCCCGGCTACACTTCATCAGTTATCTCTCCGTCGTCGGGAAGCCGGTCGCAAATCCGGCGCTGCCCCGCAACTGTAGACGCTGACGAACGCCGCTCGAGTGCCACCGCCCCAGGGGGCGGGAAGGCGCAGCTAGTAGGACGAAGCGCGAGCCAGGAGACCAACGCCGGGAGATCACTGCAATCACGCCTCGAGGGAGGGCGGCGGTGAGCCGATGTTCTTACCGGTCGCGGAGCGGCCACCTTACACTTATCACCGGCGGTGCTCGTAGCGGCAAGAGCGGGTACGCAGAGCGGCTCGCCGCACAGCTCGCCGAATCCTGCGATGGTCGCGTGACGTATTTGGCGACCTCTGAGGTCTACGACGCCGAGATGGAGGCGCGCGTCGCCGCGCATCGCGCCTCACGACCGGCGACGTGGGCGACGGTCGAGTGCCCCCTCGCCGTGCCGCAGGCCGTCCGCGCGGAGGCGGCGCGGTGCGCCGCGGCTGACCCCCCTCTCGCGCCGCCGATCTTCTTGCTCGACTGCGTCGCCTTTTGGGTGAGCAACCTGATGTTCGCCGGCGGTGACCTCGGCGCCACCGACCCGGGCGACGACTTTAACTACGATAAGTCGCTGCTCCCCCGGGAGCGGGAGCGCGCCGCCGCCGAGCGCATCGCCGACGGCGTCGCCGACCTGATCGTCGCCCTCGACGAGACCGGCGCGACGCTCCTCGCCGTCACCAATGAGGTGGGTCTCGGCGTTGTGCCCGAGTACCCGCTCGCCCGTCTCTATCGCGACCAGCTCGGCTGGGCTAATCAGCGCCTCGCCGAGCGGGCCGACCACGTTTACCTCCTCATCTCGGGCCACGCGCTCGACGTTCGCGCACTGGACGTTTCGCCGTCGTGCGCGTGTTCTTCTCATACCTCCTCCCATTAAAGGAGTCACCATGGTTTCACTACTCGATCACACGATTCGCCATATTCGCCCACTCGACGTGGACGCCATGCGCGCCGCCGAGGCCCGCCAGCTGCAGCTCACGAAGCCCCCGAAGGCCCTCGGTCGCCTCGAGACGCTCTCCATTCAGCTCGCCGGCATTCAGGCCAACCCGCTCCCGACGATCGAGCGTAAGGCGATCGCCGTGATGGCCGCGGATCACGGCGTCACCGCCGAGGGCGTGAGTGCTTTTCCGGCCGAGGTTACGCCGAGTATGGTGGTCAATATGGCCGACGGCGGCGCCGGTATTAACGTAATCGGTCGCCACGTGGGCGCCCGCGTCGTGGTTACCGACGTCGGTGTGAACGCCGACTTGAGCGCCGTCGCCATTCGCCATCAAAAGGTACGCCCGCAGGGCACCGCCAACATGGCGAAGGGGCCGGCGATGACGCGCGAGGAGGCCATTTGCGCGATCGAGATCGGCATCGAGGTCGTGGAGGAGGAGCTCACGAAGGGGCTCGACATCATCGCGACCGGCGAGGTGGGTATCGGCAACACGACGGCCGCCTCCGCGGTCATCGCCGCGCTCACCGGCGAGTCGGTGGCCAAGGTTACCGGTCGCGGCACCGGCATCACCCAGGACGCGCTCTCCTCTAAGGTGGCCGTGATCGAAAAGGCGATCGCCCTCAACGCGCCCGACGCCTCCGACCCCATCGACGTGCTGGCCAAGGTCGGCGGGCTGGACGTCGCCGCCATGACCGGCGTGTTCCTCGGCGGCGCCGCGCACCGCATCCCCGTCGTCATGGATGGCTTCATCAGCGCCTCCGCGGCGTTGGCCGCCGCCCGCCTCTGCCACGAGTGCGTCGACTACATCCTCCCCAGCCACGTGAGCATCGAGGTGGGCCACCAGGTGGTGCTCGAGGAGCTCGGCTTGGTGCCGCTCTTCGACCTGCAGATGCGCCTCGGTGAGGGCACCGGCGCCGCGCTCTCCATGAGCATCGTCGAGGCCGCCGCCCGCATCCTCTCCGAGATGGCGACGTTCGAGAGCGCCGGCGTGGCCGGCGACCCGAGCGCCGCCGACGCGAACCTCGTCCGCTGACGGTTGCCAAGGCCGCCCGTATGACGACCTCCCGCTCAGGATCGCCCTTGCGCCGGTTCACGCTGGCCGTGACCTTCCTCACCGGCCTCCCGCTGCCGGTGCGCGGCGAGGTGGCCGCCGCTGACCTCTGGGGCAGCATGGGCTGGTACCCCCTCGTCGGCATCGGCTTGGGGGTCGCCGCTTGGGGCGCGTACGCGGGGCTGGCCTCGCTGGTGCCGCCGTTGGTCGCCGCCGTCCTCGTGGTGCTACTGCTCGAGGTGGCGACCCGCGGCCTCCATCTCGATGGCCTCATGGATACGTGCGACGGCGTCTTTAGCGGCGCCCCGCGTGAGCGCGCGCTCGAGATCATGAAGGACTCGAGCGCCGGCCCCATGGGCGTCGCCGGCGCGATCTTCGTCGTGGTGCTCAAAGTGGCGGCGCTCGGCGCGCTCACGCGCGCTGGGGCCGCCGCTCCGCTTATCGCCGGGTGGGCGGCGGCGCGTGCGCTGCCCGCCTTTAACGTCTTCTTCTGGCCGTACGCCCGCTCCTCCGGGACGGGCGAGGCGTTTAACCGCGAGCGCTCGCGCGGCCCGCTCGTGCTGGCGGTGCTCCTCCTCGCCCTCGCCGCCTCCCTCGCGGGCGTCCTCGCCGGGCCCGGCGCTCGGTGGCTCGGCCTCGCCGTGGCCGCCGCGGCCATGGGGGTGGCGTTGTTCGCGCAGGCCGCCGTGGCGAGGCACCTCGGCGGCCTCACCGGCGACGTGTACGGCCTGGGTATCGAGGTGGCGGAGGCGGTTGCGTTGGTGGCCGGCTGCGCCCTGGTGCGGTAGCGCTATGACCTCACGGCGAAGCGACTCCATAAAGCTCTACCTCGTGCGGCACGGCGCCTCGTCGGGCAACACGCCAGGCAAGCTCATCGGGCACAGCGGGCACGAGCTTACGCGGGACGGCCTGGCCCAGGCGGCCGCCGTCGCCGCCCGCCTGGCGAAGCTCGGTGCTATGCCGATCTTCTGTAGCGATCTACTGCGCGCCCGCCAGACCGCCGAGGCGATCTGGCGGGCGCAGCACGGTCTCGCCGCGGACGGGCCGCCGGTGGAGCCCGAGCTCCACGCCGACGCCCGCCTCCGCGAGATCGATCTCGGCGACTACGAGGGTCGCTCTTGGGAGGAGTTCACGCGCAACGCGGAGCTCGCCGCGGCGTTCGAGCGCAACCCGCTCACCACGACGATCCCCGGCGGTGAGTCGCTGGAAGACGTGAGGGCTCGGGTGCTCGCCGCCGTGGACGAGATCGTCGCCGACGCCTCCGCAGCACCCCTCGGAGGGGTTATGGCCGGCAGGTCCTCCTCCGTGGCGCGGCCGGGTGCCGGGCGCTGTGCCATCCTCGTGGCCCACGACGGCCCTCTCCGCGCCCTCCTCAACCACGTGCTCGGGGTGCCGCCGGAGCGGTGGTGGGCCCTCTCTACGACGCACGGCGGCCTCTCGCTCGTGGAGTGGACCGACGGCTGGGCCAACGTCCGTTTCGCCAACGACACGAGCCATCTTGAGGCGCTCGCGCTGAACGCGGTGGAGGGGTAACGTGATGGTGCTCACGCCGCATGGTTGGTGGTTCGCGCTCGCCGTGCTCGTCGTTGCGCTCGCGCTCGACGTCGCCTTCGGCGAGCCGCCGAACGCCGTGCACCCCGTCGTCTGGATGGGGAGGCTTATCGGTGCGCTCGAGCGGCGGCGGCCGCGAGGTCGCCCCGCCGCCGAGTTCGCCTACGGCGTCGGCATCGTCGTCTGCCTCGTCGGCGTCGCCGCCGCCGTCGGCCTCGGCCTCCTCTTCGCGCTCGCCAGGTTGCCCTGGTGGGCCGCGCTGCCCCTCGCCGCCGTCGTGCTCAAGACCACCTTCTCGTTGCGCGGGCTCGTGGGAGCCGGCCGCGACGTGCAGAGCGCCCTCCTCGTGCAGACGGAGGACGCCCGCGAGCGCCTCGCCGCCCTCGTCAGTCGCGACCGCAACCTCGAGCCGCCGCAGATCGTCTCGGCCACGGTCGAGTCCCTCGCCGAAAACCTCACCGACAGCGTCGTCTCCCCTCTCGTCTTCTTCGCGCTGTTCGGACTGCCGGGTGCGCTCGTCTACCGCGCCGTGAATACAATGGACGCGATGATCGGGTACCGCGGAGAGTACGAATACGTGGGAAAGACGGCCGCCCGTGCCGACGACGCGCTCAACTGGGTGCCGGCGCGGCTGACCGGGCTGTTGCTCGTCGCCCTCGCCGGGCTTCGCCGCAACGCCGCCGCCGCATGGGCGACCCTCGCGACCGAGCGTCGCCCCGCCCCCGGCCCTAACAAGCTTTGGGCGATAGCGCCCATGGCCGGCGCCCTCGGCGTGCGGCTCTCGAAGCCGGGGGTCTACGCCGTCGGCCCCGCGGGCAGGCCGCTCACGGGCGGCGTGATCGGTGAGGCGATCACGCTGATCTGGCAGGCCGCCGCCGTCACCGCCGCCTTCACCGCGGTGCTCGCCGCGTTCGTCGCTTGGGCGGTGCGGGCGTGAGGCGGCGCCTTCTGCTGCGCAGTATCGCCGCCTCGGTGCACGGGGCCGTCGACCCCACGGCGCTCCGCGCCGAGGGCGCCGACCCCACCATGCTCATCGACTTCAGCTCCAATCAGTCGCCGATGGGTGCGGCGCCCGGTGTGGCCGCCGCGGTCGCCGGCGCCGTCGTCGACGCCTACCCAGACCCGAGAGCCTCGGCGCTCACCGAGGTTCTGGCTCAGCGACACGGGCTCTCGCCCGAGCAAGTGATCGTGGCGAACGGCAGCACCGAGCTCATCCGGCTCATCGCCCAGCTCGCCCTCGGCCCCGGCGACACGGCGCTCTCGTTGGCCCCCTCGTTCGGCGAGTACGCCGTCGCCACGCAGCTCGCCGGCGCTCGTTTTCTCGAGGTCCGGCTGCGCCATCGGGGGGCGGGCGAGGGGTTCTTCTGCGACGAGTCCGCACTCCTCGCCGCCCTGGCCGAGCTCCGCCCGCGTCTCTGCTGGCTCTGCTCCCCCAACAACCCCACCGGGGCGACTCTGCCCGCGGAGTTCCTGGCCAGCCTCGTTACCGGGCATCGCGACACGCTCTTCGTCTTCGACGAGGCGTACTGCGATCTGCTCACCGCGCCGCAGTGGGGCCCCGAGGTACTCGCCGCCGGCAACCTCGTCGTGCTGCGCTCCATGACGAAGTACTGGGGGCTTGCGGGGCTTCGCCTCGGGTACGCGCTGACCGACCCCTCTCTCGCGCGCCTGTTGCGCGCCGCCGCGCCTCCCTGGAGCGTGAACGCGTGTGCGCAGGCGGCCGGTGCGGTCGCCCTCGCCGACCACCGGCATCTCTCCCTCTCTATCGCGCGGCTCGTGGAGGAGCGCGATCGACTGGTAACTGAGCTTCGGCGATCCGGCTGGACGGTGGAGCCCACCAGCGCCGGCTTCTTCCTCGTCGAGGTCGAAAACGCGAGCGCCACGCGATCCGCTCTTTTGGTGCACGGCTGCTTGGTGCGCGACTGCACCTCCTTTGGCCTGCCGACCTTCGTGCGCATTAGCCCCAGGCGGGTCGACCACAACGACCTCCTCCTCTCCGCGTTTAACGCCTTCGTGGGCAAGGAGGGTGAGCGATGAGCGATCTCCGGAGCACCCCTCGGATCGTCGTCGGGGCGACGCGCAGCGGCGAGGGCAAGACGACGGTTGCGCTCGGCATCATGGCGGCGCTCCGGCGGCGCGGCCTGGCCGTGCAGGGCTTTAAAGTCGGTCCGGACTACCTCGACACGGGGTACCAGCGGTTCGCCTCCGGCTCGCCGGGCCGCAACCTCGACCTCTTTATGATGGGGGAGCGGGCCGTCGCGGAGGCGCTTGGGGGGTGCGGGGCCGACATCGCCGTCGTGGAGGGCGTTATGGGCCTCTTCGACGGGCATCGCGACGGCGTCACCCCCACCAGTACCGCCGAGGTGGCGAAGCGCGCGGCGGCGCCCGTCGTGCTCGTGCTCGACGCCGCGCACCTCGCGGCCAGCCTCGGGGCCGTAGCGTTGGGGTTCCGCACCTTCGACCCCGAGGTGCAGGTGGTCGGCGTCATTCTGAACCGCTGGGGCGAGCATCGCTCCCGCGTCGCCGTCGAGGCGGCGCTCGCACGGGCCGGCGTGGAGGTGCTCGGGTACCTTCCGAGGGCGGAGGGGCTCGAGCTGCCGTCTCGGCATCTCGGCTTGGTGGTCGCGGATGAGCTCGGCGGAGAGGTGGCCGCCGTTATGGAGCGCCTCGGCGAGTACATCGAGCGGCACGTTAACGTGCCGCGACTGATCGAGCTGGCCGAGGCGGCGCCGGGGCTGCCGGTGGGCGAGAGCGCCTCCGTGGAGCGGGCGCAGCAGCCGGTCCGTATGGCCGTCGCGTGGGATGCGGCCTTCGCCTTTTACTACGCCGACAACCTCGAGCTGCTCAAGGCGCACGGTGTCGAGCTCGTGCCCTTCAGCCCGCTGACCGCCACCGAGCTGCCCGTCTGCGACGGGCTCTACCTCGGCGGCGGCTACCCCGAGCTCCACGCCAGCGAGCTCTCGAGCAACGTGCGGTTTCGGCGTCACCTCGCCGCCGCGTTGGCCGACGGCCTGCCCGCGTACGCCGAGTGCGGCGGCCTGCTCTACCTCTGCACCTCGCTCGACGACCTCGACGGCCGCCGTTGGCCCTTAATCGGCGCCGTGCCCGCGCGCGCGGCGATGCACAGTCGCCTTAAAGGGCTCGGCTACCGCGAGGCGTGCATCGCGCGAGATTCGTTGCTCGGCCCCGCCGGCACGGTCGTTCGCGGCCACGAGTTCCACTACTCCACGTGCGATTTCGGCGACAGCGTGTCGCACGCCTACACCGTCAATGGGGCGCCGGAGGGCTACGCCGCCGGCGACCTCTTCGCCTCCTACGTCCACCTACACTTCGCGGGGTACCCGGAGCTGCTCGAGCATTGGCTCGAGCGGTGCCGGGCCTACGCCCTCACCCACCGCTTCGGAGGTACAGTCGCATGAGTGCTGCCCTTCTCATTCTCGGCCACGGCAGTCGTAACCCCGCCGCGAGCCAGCAGTTCATGGAGATCGTCGAGCAGATACGCGCGCAGTACGACGATCCCGTCTACCCGGCGTTTATGGAGCTCGCCGAGCCCTCGCTGCCCGACGCCGTCGCCGAGGCCGTCGCAAGCGGGGCCACGGAGATCATCGTCCAGCCTTGCTTTCTCTTCGATGGGATCCACATCCGCGTGGATATCCCCGAGATGCTCGCCGAGCTCTCGCTTGCGCACCCCACGGCGACCTTCAGCTTCGGGCGTCCGCTGGGCGCCGACCCCCGCGTAGTGGAGATCCTGCTCGAGCGCTCCGAGGGGGCCACATGCCTGGGCTAAAGCCACACGAGATCGAGGTGCGCAGCATGCAGATCATCGACGGCCTGCTCCCCCCGGGTTCCTGGACGCCCGGTGAGCTCGCCGTCGTGAAGCGGCTCGTGCATACGAGCGGCGACCCATCGCTCGCTACGGCCGTGCGGTTCAGCGCCGACGCCGTCGAGGCGGGCGTCGGTGCCCTGCGCTCCGGCTCCTCCGTCTTCACCGACACGCACATGGTGCGGATCGGGATCAACGCCGGCCGCGTGCAAGCGCTCGGCGGCGGGGTCGAGTGTCTCATCTCCGACGAGGCGATCGCCGCTGAGTCTAAGGCGACGGGGCGCACGCGTGCCGCGTGCGCTATGCGCGCGTTCGGCGAGCGGCTCGATGGGTCGATTCTCGCCATCGGCAACGCCCCCACCGCGCTGCGCGAGGTGCTGGCGATCGCCGCCGAGGGCGTCGCCCGCCCGGCGCTCGTGATCGGTGTGCCGGTGGGGTTTGTGGATGCAGCCGAGTCGAAGGATGCGCTCATGGCCTCCGACCTTTCGTTTATCTCCATCGAGGGGACGCGCGGCGGAAGCCCGCTGGCCGCGGCCTCCGTTAACGCGCTCCTCCGCGTGCTCGAGGGTGAGGTTTGACGAGATCTACGGAGAACCTGCGCACCGGGCTCACCACCGGCACCTGCGCCGCCGCGGCCGCCAAGGCCGCGGCGCTCGCGCTCACCGGTGAGGTCTACGATACGGTGGGCGTCGTGCTGCCCTCGACGGAGGTGGAGATCGTCGCCCTCGCGTCGGTGGAGCGGCTGAGCGCCGCCCGTGCGCGCGCGAGCGTTGTCAAAGACGCCGGCGACGACCCCGATATAACCAACGGCATGACCGTCGTCGTGGAGGTGGAGCGGCTGAGCGCCGCCGAGGCCGGCGACGACCCCGTGCGCTTCGCCGCCGGACCCGGTGTGGGCACGGTCACCAAGGCTGGCCTCCAGCTCGCCCCGGGGGAACCCGCTATTAACCCCGTGCCGCGCCGGATGATCGCCGCGGCGGTCACCGCGGCGCTGCCCGGCGCTCAGGTGCTCGTGACGGTGAGTATCCCCGGCGGCGACGAAGTGGCCCGCCGTACGTTTAACCCCCGTCTCGGCATCGAGGGAGGTCTCTCGGTGCTGGGCACCTCGGGCCGCGTGATCCCGAAGTCGGAGGACGCCTGGCTGCGGTCGTTGCTGCCACAGGTGCAGCTCGCCGTCGCCGACGGCCGCCGCACGGTCTACCTCGTCCCCGGCCGCTTCGGCGAGCGCGTGGTGCGCGACCGTCTCGGCGTCGCCGGGACCTCCATCGTGCAGTGCTCTAACTTCGTCGGCGACCTCGTCGATCACTGCGTCGACTCCGGTATAGAGGAGGTCGTGATCGTCGGCCACGCCGGCAAGCTCGTTAAGCTCGCGGCCGGTGTGTGGAACACGCACAGTCGCTACGGTGACGCGCGGCTCGAGACGGTGGCGGCGTTGGCCGCCGCCGCGGGCGCTTCGCCCTCCCTCGTCGGTCGGTTGCTCGAGCTGCCGACGGTTGAGGCCGCCGTCGCCCCGGTGGCCGAGGCGGGCCTCGCCGAGGTGTGGAGCGATGTGGCCGAGCGCGTGGTGCGCCGTGCGCTGGAGCGCACGGGTCGCCACGCCCCCGACGCCCCCTCCCCTCGGTTCTCGTGCGCCGTCGTGGGGTACGAGGGCGAGATCCTCGGCGCCTCACGCCTCTCGCCGATCGTCCCCGACGCGTCAGGGGCGTCGGCCGCCGGCTCCTCCTCGTTCGAGATCGCCGTGGTCGGCGTGGGCCCCGGCGCCGAGGAGTGGATGACCCCGGCCGCCTGGCGGGTTATCCACCGCGCCGAGGTGGTGGCGGGCGGTCGCCGTCAGCTCGCCGCCTTCGCGCCCGCTGGCGCCGAGCGCGTCGTCGTCGGCGCCTCCATGCAAGAGGTTGCGGCTGCGCTTCGCGGCCACGCCGGCCGCCGTATCGTCGTGTTGGCGAGCGGCGACCCCGGGTTTTACGGCATCGCCGCCACGCTCCGTCGCCTGGTGCCCGAGGCGCGCCTCACGACGCTGCCAGGCATCAGCTCCCTCCAGCTCGCCGCCGCCCGCCTCGGCCGGCCGTGGAACGGAGCCGAGCTCGTGAGCGCGCACGGCCTGGGGGTGGAGCACGTCGTGGCGGCGGTGGCGGCGCAGCCGTGCGTCTTCTCTCTCGCGGATGCCCGTACGCCGCCGCAGGCGATCGCCGGCGCGCTCGCGGAGGCCGGCTTTAATGCGCAGGTTGCGGTGTTCGAGCGGCTCGGCGAGCCCGACGAGCGGGAGACGAGTGGGCCCGTGGAGGAGATCGCTCGCGGCGAGTTCGACGGCCTGGCGGTCGTCGTCGTTCAACGAGAGGAGGCAGGCTAATGGCGATGTCGTTCGCCCCCCTAAGCCCGGGTCGCGGTGACGTCGTCCCCCCCGGCCTCCCCGACGAGCTCTTCGCTCGCGGCGGTGTTCCGATGACGAAGGCGGAGGTGCGCGCCCTCACGATGGCGATGGCCCGCCTGCGGCCCGACGATCGCGTACTCGACATCGGTGCGGGCTCGGGGAGCCTCACGGTGGAGGCGGCGCTCCTCTGTCCGCGGGGAGAGGTCGTCGCCGTGGAGCGAAACCCCGAGGCGCTCGCCGTGGCGCGGGAGAACGTAGCGCGGTTCGGGCTGACGAATGTGACGATTATCGACGGGGAGGCGCCGGCGGCGTTCGCCGGGCTCGCCCCGTTCGACCGCGTGCTGATCGGCGGCAGCGGCGGCAAGCTGACCGCGATCCTCGAGGGGCTCCCCGCCCTGCTGCGCCCTGAGGGACGGGTCGTCGCCAACACGATCTGCCTGGAGACGACGGTGAAGGTGGCGGCGGCGCTGCGCCGGCCGCCCTGGGCCTCCTTCTCGAGTAGCCAGGTGAGCGTCGCCCGCGGCGTAGCCGCCGGTCCGCTCCTCCGCTTCGAGGCGCTCAACCCCGTGTGGGTGACGACGGCGGCCCTCGCCGGCGCCCCCGCGGAGCTTACGAATGTCGATCCGACGGAGGCGAACGCATGAAGACGACGGTTTACGGTGTCGGTGTCGGCCCCGGCGACCCGAGCCTGCTCACTGTGCGGGCCGTCGAGATCCTGCAGAGCTGCCGCACGGTGATGGCACCGGCCCCCCACCGCGGCGGTGAGAGCCTCGCCCTCGCCATCGCCGGCTCGCATCTTCCGGAGGGCTGTCGGGTCGAGACCGCCCACTTCCCGATGACCGAGGATCGCGCCACGCTTGAGGCCGCGTGGGAAGAGGCGGCGACGACGCTCCTCCGCCTCGCCGCCGAGGCCCCTCCGGTCGCGTTTCTCACGCTCGGCGACGCCCTGCTCTACAGCACGTGGAGCTACGTGCTCGCCGCCGTGCAGCGGTTGGCGCCCGATGTGGCGGTCGAGACCGTGCCGGGCATCACGGCCATGGCGGCCTGCGCGGCTGCGCTCGGGAGGCCGCTGGCGGAGGGCCGCGACCCGCTCTTGGTGTGGCCCGACGCGCCGCCGGCCGACTCGGCCGCGCTCCTCGAGGTCTCCCCGAACATCGTGTTTATGAAGGCGAGCAGGCACCTCGGCGCCTTGGCCGACCTCGCCGACGCCGAGGGGGCCGAGGCCTTCGCCGTGCGACGCGCCTCACAGCCGGACGCCACCACCACTACTGATCTCCGCTCTTGGGTGAGCGGTAAAGAGTACTTCACCACCGTCCTCGTCCACCGAGAGGAGAAGCCATGATCTGGTTTGTCGGCGCCGGCCCGGGTGACCCCGAGCTCATCACCGTTAAAGGGCGTCGCCTCCTCGAAGAGGCGGATCTCGTGCTCTACGCCGGGTCCCTCGTTCCCAAAACGCTCTTGACGTGGACGAGCGAGGGGTGCGAGTGCCACGACAGCGCCTCAATGGCCCTGGGGGAGCAGATCGACCTCATGGCGGCGGCGCACGCTGCCGGCAAGAAGGTCGTGCGGCTGCACACCGGCGACCCCAGCATTTACGGCGCGACCGGCGAGCAGATGCGCGGCCTCGACGCGCTCGGCATCGAGTACGCCGTAGTGCCCGGCGTGAGCTCCTTCGTCGCCGCGGCCGCGGCGCTGCCCACCGAGCTCACCCTCCCCGGCGTCTCGCAGACGGTGATCATCACGCGCCAGCCGGGGCGTACGCCGGTGCCGGAGGGTCAAGACATAGCGTCGTTGGCGGCGCACCGCGCCACCATGGCCGTGTTCCTCTCCGCCGCCGATTTGGAGGGGACGATGGCGGCGCTTCGCGAGCATTACCCGCCGCAGACGGCCGCGGCGATCGTGCAGCGTGCGTCGTGGCCCGAGCAGGTCGTGCTGCGGGGTACACTGGAGACGATCGCTCAGCAGGCGGCGGAGGCGGGTGTGGAGCGCACGGCCATGATCCTCGTCGGCGATGTGCTGCGTAACGAGGGCGAGGACTCGCTGCTCTACGACCGCACCTTCGCGCACGGGTACCGACCGGCGGAGGGGCCCTAAATGATCACCTTTTCACGGAGTGGCCCTATCGCGATCATCGTCGCCTCGCACGAGGGGGCCGAGCTCGCCCTCGGTTTGAGGGGTCGGTTCGCCGAGCCGGAGCGCGTCACGCTCTGGGCGGCTAAGCCCTACCTCCCCGAGCTTCGGCTCTACGAGGGCGGCATGAGCGCGTTTGTCGGCGGGATCTGGGAGGACCACGCAGCCATCATCGGTGTGATGGCGAGCGGCATCGTCGTGCGGGCGATCGCGCAGCACGTCAGCAGTAAATACCGGGACCCTGCGGTCGTCGTGCTCGACGACGTCGGCCGCTACGTCATCAGCCTGCTCTCGGGTCACGAGGGCGGGGCGAATGAGCTGGCGGAGCGGATCGCGGCGGAGACGCGCGGACTCCCGGTGGTGACCACCGGGAGCGAGGCGAGGCGACGTCTCGTTGTGGGCGTCGGGTCGCGCAGGGGCGTGACCGAAGAGCAGGTGATGGAGGCGCTCGACGAAGCCCTGCTCGTGGTCGGACGTCGCCGCGACGATATACGCGCGTTCGCCACCATCGACCTGAAGAGCGAAGAGGCGGGCATCCTCGCCGCCGCCGAGCGGCTCGGCGTGCCCGTACAGATTATCGATAGGGGGCGTATCCGCTCGTTGCAGAGCGTGTTGCGCACCACAGGATTCGTGGAAGAGATCACAGGAGTGGCCGCAGTATGCGAACCAGCAGCGATGTTGGCCGGCAGTCAGACGCAGCTTCTCGCGCCGAGGACGGCGTGGAACGGAGTGACGGTGGCGCTGGCCGAGGACATCTGTGGCTCGTCGGCCTGGGACCGGGCGGGCGAGAGCACTTAACGGCGGCGGCCGCCGCGGCGTTGGAGGCCGCGGACGTCGTCGTGGGCTATAAGCTGTACCTGGCGTTCGTCGCCGACCTCGTAGAGGGTAAGCGCACGGTTGCCAGCGGCATGCGCCAGGAGACGAAGCGGGTTGAGGCGGCGATCGCCGAGGCGACCGCCGGCGCCCGTGTGGCCGTTATCAGCACCGGCGATGCCGGTGTGTACGGCATGGCCGGGCTCGTGCTTGAGCTGTTGCCGGAGGGCTCGCCGGTGACCGTCGAGGTCGTGCCCGGCGTGACGGCGGCGAGCGCAGCGGCCGCGTGTCTTGGCGCTCCGCTCATGAACGACTTCGCGGTGGTGAGCCTGAGTGACCTGCTCACCCCCCTTGAGGTGATCGAGCGTCGGCTCATCGCCGCCGCCGACGGCGATTTTGCGCTCGCGCTCTACAACCCGCGCAGCACGAAGCGTCACGAGCCGTTGAAGCTCGCCCTCGAGATCCTGCGGGCGCGCCGTGAGGCGACGACCCCCGTGGGGCTCGTGCGCAACGCGCTGCGCGACGGGCAGGAGGTCCACCTCACGACCCTCGGCGAGCTCCGCGAGGAGGACGTCGACATGATGACGATCTTGATCGTCGGAAACAGCCTGACGAGGGTTCGCGACGGGTGGATGGTGACGCCGAGGGGCTACCGCACGTGATCCTCGTTTTAGGGGGGACGATCGACGGCCGCACCGTCGCCGCCGAGCTTGGCGCCGCCGGGCATGCGGTGCGGCTGAGTGTTGTGAGCGAGTACGGTGCGCGGCTCGCCGCGAGTGAGGGCGTCGAGGTGTGGAGTGGGGCGCTCGACGCCGAGCAGCTCGAGCGGCTCGCCGCCGATGCGAGCGCCGTTGTGGACGCGACGCACCCGTTCGCTCAGGAGATCTCGCGCAACGCCGTGGCCGCCTGCAGCCGTTGTGGCACCCCCTACCTGCGCTACGAGCGCGCCGCCGGTGAGCTGCCGGAGGGGGTGCTCACGGCGAGTGACGCCGCCGAGGCGGCGCGGCTCGCCGTCGACGCGGCGCGAACCGCCGACGAACGGCCGACCGTGTTGCTCACCGTCGGCAGTAAGTCGGTGCACGTGTACGCCGAGGCGGCGCGCGCCGCCGGTGTGCGGCTCGTCGCACGGGTGCTGCCGGTGCCGGAGTCGCTGAGCTCCTGTGCGGCCGCCGGCCTCGAGCCGCGCGACATCGTCGCGATGCAGGGGCCCACGAGCGCCGAGCTGGATGCGGCGCTCCTGCGTCACCTGGGCGCGCAGGTGCTCGTCACAAAGGAGAGCGGAGCGGCCGGCGGCTTCGCCGAGAAGCTCCGCGCCGCGCAGCTCACGGGTGCCGTCGCCGTAGTTGTGAGGCGGCCGGCCGAAGGCTCGCCGCCGGGCAGTGCGGCCCCGGCGGCCGCCGAACGGCGCGAGCCCACCTCCGCTTTCGTCGCGACGACGCCCAGCGAGGTTTTCTCCTGGCTCGCCGGCCTCGATGTCGGCGGACGCGTCGTCGCCTCGCTGGCGCTCGACGGCGCTGCCCCGCGCGCCGGCTCCTCCACCCAGCCTCGCCGCCGCGGGCTCCTGCAGGTGTACACCGGCGACGGCAAGGGCAAGACGACCGCCGCCGTCGGCCTCGCGCTCCGCGCCCGCGGCGCCGGCCACGCCGTGAGCTTCCTACAGTTCATCAAAGGCGGGGAGGAGAGCTCCGAGCTGGCGCCGCTTCGCGCCGCCGGGGTCGCCGTGGTGCGCCCCGCCTCCGCTGGCACCGGGCTCTTGCGCAGCGGCCCCACGGCCGCCGACTGCTCCGCCGCTGAGGCCGCTTGGGCGGCCGCCTCGGCGGCCCTCGCCGATCCCTCTCTGGACCTCGTGGTCCTCGACGAGCTGCACGCCGCCCTGCGGTGCTCACTCGTCGACGAGCACGAGGTCCTCGCCGCCCTTGCGGCGCGCCCCTCGCACCAAGAGGTCGTCACCACCGGCCGCGGCGCCTCCGAAGGCCTCTGCGCCGCGGCCGACCTCATCACCGAGATGGTGCCCGTGCGCCACCCGTATCCCGCCGTCCCCGCCCGTAGAGGAGTAGAGCTGTAATGTCGATCGATAAAGCCGTCGCGCCGAACGGCGGCGCACGCGTCGTCATGATGGTCGGCACCGGCTCTCACGCCGGCAAAAGCGTGCTCGCCGCCGCGCTCTGCCGCGCGTACGCGCGGCGCGGCTACCGCGTGGCGCCGTTTAAAGCGCAGAATATGGCGCTCAACTCCTACGTCACGCCCGAGGGCGGCGAGTTGGGCCGCGCGCAGGCTTATCAGGCGAAGGCCGCGGGGGTTGAGCCCCACGTCGACATGAACCCCGTGCTCCTCAAACCGTCTTCCCAGACGGGGAGCCAGGTGATCGTCCTCGGCCGCCCCGTCGGTCATATGTCGGTGCGCGAGTACCACGCCTACCAGCCCACGGTGTGGCCCGTCGTCACCGCCGCCTTCGAGCGACTGCGCGCGGCCAACGACCTCATCGTGGTCGAGGGCGCCGGCAGCCCGGCCGAGATCAACCTCCGCGAGAACGACATCGTTAACATGAAGGTCGCGCGCTACGCGCAGTGCCCGGTACTCCTCATCGGCGACATCGACCGCGGTGGCGTCTTCGCGTCGCTCGTGGGGCATATGGAACTCTTTACGCCCGAGGAGCGCGAGCTCATTAAGGGGTTTGTGATCAATAAGTTCCGCGGCGACGCCACTCTGCTCGACTCCGGGATCGAGCTGCTCCGCGAGCGCACCGGGGTGCCCACGCTCGGCGTCGTGCCCATGCTCACCGGCTGGCGGGGCGACGAGGAGGACTCGCTCGGTATAGACGATCGGCGGCGGCGGGCCAAGCCGGACGCGTCGGTGCAGATCGCCGTCGTCCACCTCCCCTTTATCAGTAACTACACCGACTTCGACGCGCTCGCCGACGAGGACGACGTCAACGTGCGGTACGTGACCTCGCCGGAGGGGCTTCGCGGCGCCGCCGCGATCGTGCTGCCCGGCACGAAGAGCACGATCGCCGATCTCGCCTGGTTGCGGCGGAGCGGTATGGCGGCGGCGATCCAAGCCGCAGTCGCCGCCGGCACGCCCGTGGTGGGTGTCTGCGGCGGCTACCAGATGCTCGGCCGCCGTATTCTCGACCCCGAGGGGGTGGAGTCGGAGGCGCTCGCCGTCGACGGGCTCGGCCTCCTCGATGTGGAGACCACCTTCGCCGGCGACAAGCGCACCGTGCGGGTGGAGGGCGAGCTCGTGGCCACCGGCGCGTGTCCCTTCGGACCCGCCGGCACGCCGCTGCACGGGTACGAGATCCATATGGGGCGCACACGCCTCGCCCCCGGCGTCGCGCCGCTCCTGCGGCTTCGCGGCGCCGAGGCGCACGATGACGGCGCCGTTTCGACTACGGGAGCCGTGTGCGGCAGCTACGTCCACGGCATCTTCGACCACCCGGCCCTCCGCGCTGCCTTCCTCAACCGGCTGCGCGGCGGCCTCGGTCTGCCCGAGCGCGAGAGCACCGTGCCGCCGGTCGACGACGACATCGACCGCCTCGCCGATCACGTCGAGGCACACCTCGACGCCGAACTCCTCGCCCGTATCGTAGGACTGGAGACACGATGACCTCCCCCGCTTCCCACACCCCCGGTACCGTCTTTCTGGTCGGCGCCGGCCCCGGCGACCCCGGGCTGTTCACCCTTCGCGGCGCGGAGGTGCTTAAACAGGCCGACGTCGTGGTCTACGATCGCCTCGCCGATTCCTCGCTTCTCGATCTCGCCCCCGCCGACGCCGAGCTCGTCTACGTCGGCAAGCAAGCCGCCGTGCACGCGGTGCCGCAGTGGCGCATCAACGAGCTCCTCGTGGAGTTCGCCCTGCAGGGCAAGAGCGTCGTGCGGCTCAAGGGCGGCGACCCCTTCGTCTTCGGTCGCGGCGGCGAGGAGGCGACCACGCTGCAGGAGCGCGGTGTGCCCTTCGTCGTGGTCCCCGGCGTGAGCTCCTCGGTGGCTGCACCGGCGTACGCCGGCATCCCCGTCACCGACCGGCGCTACGCGTCGAGCTTCTCCGTGATCACCGGGCACGAGGACCCCACCAAGCCGGAGTCCCGCATCGACTGGGCCGGTATCGCCGGCGGTGCCGATACCCTCGTCTTCCTCATGGGACTCGCCAACTTGCCGCGGATCGTGGAGCGGCTTATAGCCGAGGGACGCTCCCCCGAGACGTCGGCGGCCGTGATCGAGCGCGGCACGACGCCCGGTCAGCGGGTCGTGACCGCGAGCTTAGCCGACCTCGTCGCGAGCGTGCAGAAGGCCGGCCTGCACCCGCCGGCGATGATCGTCGTCGGGGAGGTTGTGGAGCTTCGCCAGCGGCTCGCCTGGTACGATGCGCAGCCGTTGGCCGGCCGGCGGGTGCTCGTCCCGCGCGTTCGCCGTCGCCCGAGCGAGACCGTCCGCCTGCTCAAGGCGGCCGGGGCGGAGGCCGTCGAAGTGCCAGTGCTGCGCTCGGTGGCGCTTCCCGCTCCGCCCGACCTCCTCGAGCGGCTCGCTGCCGCCGACCGGCTCGTGTTCACCTCACCCTTCAGCTTCGACGCGCTCCTCGAGCAGCTCGCCGGCGTGGGGCGCGATGCGCGTGCCCTCGGCTCCGCCCAGCTGCTCGCGGTGGGGGCGGCGACCGCCGCTCACCTCCGCCGTCACGGCCTGCTGGCCGAGGAGGTAGCGCAGATCGCGTGGGCCGCCCTCGACGAGGGCGAGGCGCCTTCGGCCGCCACCACGGCCGTGATCGTCGGCGAGGAGGGCGGCGAGGTGCACCTCGCTCGAGAGCTCGCCGCGCACGGTCTCTCCGTGAGCGAGCTCCCCGTGGTTCGCGTCGCGGTCGACGATCGTTCGCCGCTGCCGGGCGTGGAGGGATTCGATGCCGTCGCCCTCGCCAGTTCGGGTACGGCCCGTCGCTTCCACGAGCTCTACCCCTCCGGCTCGCCGGACGGGCAGCTCGTCGTGAGCATTGGCCCCTCCACCACGGCGACCGCCGGCGAGCTGGGGCTTCGGGTGGACGCGGAGGCGGAGGAGGCTACGCCCGCCGCCCTCGCCTCACTTCTCCTCAAGCGGTTAAAGTCGACGGCCGGCTGATCCGATACCAAAAGAGAGCGTTTTAGTCGGATCGCCCCTCGCCGTTCTCCAGCGACGAGGGCGTAGCCTGCGCTTCGATGTAGAATAGATACGGTTTCGTTCACCCTGAGGCGGTACCTATGTGGTGTTCTCAGCTGGATGGGTCCAGCGTTGTTCGCTCACTCTCCTCAAGGCCGTACGGCCTTCTTCGGCGTGCGCCCCTCGCCTCGTTTCCCTCGGCGTTTCGACTCCTCGTCGAGCTCTAGGTGGAGCGATGCAGGGCGGCTTAAAAAAGGGATTGTCGTCGATTAATCGCCTGGAGAAGGTGGGCATCGGCATCGGCACGAGGGAGATCTACAACGACGTCATTAAGGTCGCCGCGTTCTTCTACGCCCTCTACGGAGGCCTCTTCGCCTACCTCGGTAACCCTCAAGTCTCACTGATCTTCTTCGCCGGTGCGTGTGTAAACATAGTACTCCTTCTCGGTAAAGAAATACCGTATGTCGTGCTGGTTAACGTTGAGCACACATTACTCTTTATCCTCGTAGTGTATGGTGTCGTAGAGGCAGGGTGGCAGTACGGGTTTCAGGTAGTTCTCATACTCGGTATAGCGCTAAGCTTTTTTGCGCCTTATAAGAAAAGGATTTTAGTATTTATATTCCCCGTAATAGAGATGGTGACGTATCTTTGCCTTCTCTTTATGTACGGTAACAAACCTCCCAAATTCGTTACACCCGATCCGTGGCCGGCCATCATTCACTCCGGTCTCGTTATAGGAACAGCAATTCTCTGTGTGTATTCAACGCAAAAGGCGGATATCTTCAGCCTCATGAACAGTAAAAAAATGGCGAGGGTTGCGGAGAACCTTGTCACGCTTGCTAACCAAGATGAACTTACGGGTCTCTATAACAGGCGAGCAATCCAAGATATTCTCGAGGAGAAGTGGAGCAAACATTCCTCTGACGGAGAAGAGTTCTATATCGTCATGGCGGATATAGACTACTTCAAGGAGCTCAATGACTCCTACGGTCATAATACTGGCGATGCTGTGCTGCAAAAAACCGCAACCATCCTTCTCGACGAGTTCCGCAGATCCGACTTCATCGCTCGCTGGGGGGGAGACGAGTTTCTCGTTGTCGTCACAAATGCGGGCTCTATGGACGAGGTGAGGGATCTTCTCGAAAGGGTGAGGTTGCGGATTGAGAATACGAATTTCCGCATAGAAGATAGAGAAGACATCAGGATCACCATGACGTTCGGATGTGCAAGTTGCTCCGATAAGACGACTATACGAAACATGGTGGCATCGGCGGACGAGCAGCTCTATATCGGTAAGAACAAAGGCCGCAACGTTGTGATAACAGAGGTTTGCTCGCCGGCGAGCAGTACGCTCCGACACAAGGCCTCAGCGACGTTGTAGCCGTAAGGCATCGCTCGTCTTCTTGGGAGTTTTCCGAGGGTGGTGCACGACGATGGAGCGTAATGAAGAGATTTCTCTTTGAAAAGGCCGGCTTGATTCGCTTTCACGACGTCCCGAGGCTGGGGACGCTCAACCTGTACCGTATGGTTCTCAGGTTCGCCGCCGTGCAGTATTTCAGCTGCGCGGTCGTCTTTTTCTTCTCCGGGCAGATGATTCTCCTCGCCATTGCGATGGCGGCATCGATTACGAACATCTGCTTAGCTCTCAAGAGGAGCGAGAACTTCCAGTTTCTCGTTCTCTTTGAGCATATCCTTATTATCGTGGTTACCGTTCTCTTCGTCGTGTTCGGTAGCTGGGATTACGGGTTTCAGTATCTTCTCATACTCGCTATCGTCATGACGATTTTTTCACCATTTAAATCAACAGCAGTTGTTACCATACTTGGATTCTCTGAGGCTATTATTTATCTGCTTCTCTATAGTTTCTGCGCAGGTGATACATCTGGTGATCTCCTTCCAAAGGTAGCTATTCAACTCATACATTGCTACATCTTCTTCTCGGTAGCTACAATTACGATTATTTCTATAAGAAGCGCCGACTTTACTATTTCAACGCACGGTCAGCGCATTATCGAGAAAAACAGAGAGCTCGACGATCTCGCTCACCGAGATGAGCTCACGGGCCTTATCAACCGTAGGGCGATGCGAGAAATACTCGATGATGCATGGGATGACTACGCAACCTCCGGCGCGGAGTTCTCCGTTATAGCGGCAGATATCGATAACCTAAAAACGATAAACGATACCTTTGGGCACGACTTCGGAGATCAGTTAATAAAAACGGTCTCGAAGATTCTGGAGACGGAGTTTAGAAAGCACGACTTCGTGTCGAGGTGGGGAGGCGACGAGTTCCTCATCCTCATCAGCGAGGGGGGGTCTTATGACGATCTCGTCGACCTCGTCGAGCGAGTCCGCAAGAGGATAAGCGACGGGGTCTACTCACACAACGGAGAAGCGTTCACGACGAGTGTGACCTTCGGCGGGGCCTCCTGCGTCGGCAAAAGCGACCTCCTCGCGCTGGTGTCCGAGGCCGATGCGCAGCTGTACATCGGCAAGCAGGCGGGGCGCGACGTCGTCAGGATTGAGGAGCAGCAGCGTGAACCCCGATAAGGTCGACCGCGAGCGGCTTTGCTGCCTCACCGACCTGCCGAACGTCGGTGAGGCGATCGCCGCGGACCTGCGGCTCCTCGGGGTCGCGGACCCCACGGGGCTTCGCGGGCGGGACCCACTCGAGCTCTACGACGAGCTCTGCCGGCTCACGGGCCTCCGCCACGATCCCTGTGTGCTCGACATCTTCCTCTCCGTCGCCGATTTTTTGGCCGGCGCTGCTCCTCGTCGGTGGTGGGAGTTCACGGAGCTTCGCAAGCGCATGCTCGCGGAGCGCTCAGCTTGACGAGCGTCGAGCTGAGATTCTAAAATTACCGTAGCTCCAGCGGTTTTCGAGCTTTCCCACACTTCCACTCCGAGAGGGGCCTCCCATGCCAGAACTGGATACCTCCGTGAAGAAAAAAGAGTTCCACCTCTCCGTCCCGCAAGAGAACGACCGCTTCTTTCTTAAGGGGTCGGGTAATTACGACTGGGGCATGAAAAACCGCCTGGCGCGCATCTTCGACTCCGCCAGCGGCAAGACCGTAATGCTCGCCTTCGATCACGGGTACTTTCAGGGCCCCACGACTGGCCTCGAGCGCATCGACGTGGGCATCAGCCCGCTGGCGCCGCACGCCGACGCCCTCATGTGCACGCGGGGGATCCTGCGCACGCTCATGAGCCCTGCGCTGCCCAAGGCGGTCGTGCTTCGCGCCTCCGGCGGCCCGTCGATCCTCAAGGAGCTCTCCGACGAGCGCATCGCCGTCGACGTGGAGGACGCCTTGCGTCTCAACGTGAGCGCGGTCGCCCTGCAGGTGTTTATCGGCGGTGCCCACGAGACACAGACGGTGCACAATATGACCAGCATGGTCGACGCCTGTAATCGCTACGGTATTCCGGTGTTGGGCGTGACGGCTGTGGGCACGGAGCTCACGCGCGACGCGCGCTACATCGGGCTCGCGACGCGCATCCTCGCCGAGCTCGGCGCGGCTTTCGTAAAGACGTATTACGTGGATGACTTCGAGACGGTCACGGCGGCGTGCCCGGTGCCCATCGTCATCGCCGGTGGCAAGAAGCTCGACGAGCTCGCCGCGCTTCAGATGGCGCGCGACGCTATCGATCGCGGCGCCGCCGGTGTGGACATGGG
Source organism: Thermoleophilia bacterium (assembly GCA_040776965.1). Classification (GTDB taxonomy): domain Bacteria; phylum Actinomycetota; class Thermoleophilia; order UBA2241; family UBA2241; genus CAIXSE01. The sequence continues at coordinate 1,519,571 of JAXGZO010000001.1, read as the reverse complement.
GCGCAACGTCTTTCAGTCGGACGCGCCGGTGGCCATGATCCAGGCGGTGCGCAGGGTCGTGCACTGCGGCGCCTCCGCCGAAGAGGGCTACGAGCTCTACCGGGAGCTTAAGAGCAAGGGCGCATGAAGGTCGGCATGTACTACAGCAACGCCGACGTCCGCGTCGAGGAGCAGCCGCTCCCCGAGGTGGGGCCCGGCGATGTGCTGCTTCGGGTTCGGGCGAGCGGCATCTGCGGCTCGGATCTTATGGAGTGGTACCGCAAGAAGCGTGCGCCGCTGGTGCTCGGCCACGAGGTCACCGGCGACCTCGTACAGGTCGGCGAGGAGGTCGAGGGGCTTAAGGTTGGCGACCGCGTGTTCGCCACGCACCACGTGCCCTGCGGGGAGTGCCTCGAGTGCCTGCGCGGTCACGAGACGGCCTGTCGTGTCTTTCAGGGGGTTAACAACTTCACGCCGGGCGGGTTCTCCGAGTACCTGCTGGTGGGCGGCAGGAGCGTGCGCACGGGGGTGCTCGCGCTCCCCGACGAGCTCTCCTACGAGGCGGGCACCTTTATCGAGCCCCTGGCGACGGTGGTGCGCGCCCTCAGGACGATCGCCTTTGCGCCCGCGGAGAGCCTGCTCGTGTACGGAGCGGGGTTGGCCGGCGTGCTCTTCGTAAAGCTCGCCAAGGCCCTCGGGGCCGGTGTGGTCGCCGTGGCCGACGTCAGCGAGCGTCGGCTTGCGTACGCGCGGGCGGCGGGCGCCGACATCGTGACCGCCGCCCCCGAGGAGGCGCCGCAGCTTCTCGAGGAGCGTACGGGCCGGCTCGCCGACAACGTCGTTATCTGCACCGGGGCGGCCTCAGCCGCCGAGGTCGCGCTCCGCAGCGTCGAGCGCGGCGGCAACATCCTCTTCTTCGCCGTCGGGCGGCCGGGCGAGACCCTCGCCGTCGACTTCAACCCGTTTTGGCGTAACGATGTTACGCTCTGCACGTGTTACGGTGCGGCGCCGATCGACAATCGGCGGGCTCTTGAGCTTCTCCGCTCCGGGGCGGTGGTCATTGACGATATGATTACCCATCGTTTTTCTCTTGAGGAGATCGGCGAGGCCTTTAAAACGGCCGCTCGCCCGGACGACTGCCTCAAGGTGCTCATTAAGCCCACAGACTAAGCTTGCGCCTCGGCGCAGCGGCAAACGGCGCCCGAGGCGAAGCACGAAAAAGGGCCGCCCGTCATTCATCACCGGAGGGGTCGTGAAGCGTAGAAAGATCCATATTACAGAGAACGATAAGAACCGCCTCGAGACGTTGATCAACGAGGCTCAGGCGTTTGGTGAGTACGGTAAGGTCGATCTCAGCCTCTTGCGGGAGGAGCTCGGTCGGGCGATCATCGTGACCGCTGACAAGGTTCCGCCAAACGTCGTCACCATGAACTCAAAGGTACTGCTGCGCAACGAGCAGAGCTCTGAGGAGGTCACCTACACGCTCGTGTTCCCCGACGATGCAGACATAACCGCACGCGCGATCTCGGTGTTGGCGCCGATCGGCATGGCTATTCTCGGGTACGCGGAGGGTGATGTGGTTGAGTGGCAGGTCCCCTCCGGCAAGCGGCAGTTCCTCGTTGAGAAGATCCTGTATCAACCGGAAGCCGAGGGCGACTACGACCTTTAAGGGGGCGTTTCGTGGTAAAACACATCGTACTCTGGACGCTTAAGGAGTCTGCCGGCGGGCGTACCGCCGCGGAGAACGCCGACGAGATCAAGGCGCGGCTCGAGCGCCTCAACGGCCGGATCCCCGGCCTCGTGCATCTCGAGGTCGGCGTCGACTTCTCTCGGGGGGACGCCTCCGCCGACGTCGCGCTCTACTCGGAGCTCGCCGATCGTGAGGCACTGCGAGCCTACCAAGCGCACCCCGAGCACGCCGCCGTTGTGGAGTTTATTAATACGGTGCGGGCCACCCGTATCGTCGCCGACTACGACGTGTGAGGAGACGTGACTCCCCTCGCCACTGAGGGGGGTGTGGTGCCGAGTGCGGCCTCGCCTTTGGGCGATGGCGTGGCGGGGATCTCGTCGGAGGAGGCCGCCCGGCGTCTCGCGGCCGACGGCCCCAACGAGCTGCCGACCGCTAAAAAGCGCACATTGTTTCAGCAGGCGCTCGGTGTTTTAAGCGAGCCCATGCTCCTTCTCCTCCTCGGCGCCGGCGCCGTGCACTTCCTCCTCGCCGCGCCGCTCGACGGCGTGATCCTCCTCTCGTTCGTCGTGGTCGTGATCGGCATCGAGCTCTACCAAGAGCACAAGACGGAGAACGCCCTCACCGCGTTGCGCGATCTCTCGTCGCCGCGCGCGCTCGTGATCCGCGACGGAAGGCGGGTGCGGATCGCCGGCAGGGAGGTCGTGCGCGGCGACCTCGTCGTGGTGGCGGAGGGCGACCGCGTCCCCGCCGACGCCCGGCTGCTCGAGTGCGAAAACGTCAACGTCGACGAGTCAACGCTGACGGGCGAGTCGGTGCCGGTGCGCAAGCGAGCGGAGGGGGCCGCGCGCTCCTCCTCCGACGCGGCCCAGTGCGAACGGGAGAGCCGGGTGTTCTCGGGCACGCTCGTCGTTAAAGGCCAGGGTCTCGCCCTCGTCGAGGCGACCGGGGCGCACACCGAGCTCGGTCGCATCGGCCGCGCGCTGCGCTCTATCGAGGTTGAGCGCACGCCGCTGCAGCGCGAGGTCGGCCGTCTCGTGCGTGTCCTCGCCGCGGTGGGGCTCGGTGCTGCGGCGCTCGTCTTCTTCGTCTACGGCCTCACGCGCGAGAGCTGGCTTGAGGGACTCCTCGCCGGCATCGCGACCACGATGGCCATGCTGCCCGAGGAGTTCCCCGTCGTCCTCACCGTCTTCCTCGCCTTGGGGTCGTGGCGGCTCTCGAAGAAGCGCGTGCTCATACGCCGCTCACCGGTGCTCGAGACCCTCGGCTCCGCCACGGTGGTGTGCGTGGATAAAACGGGGACGCTCACGATGAATCGCATGACCGTCCGCGAGCTCATCGTTAACGACGAGGTCTACCGCATCGACGAGGGGTGCCTCCCGGAGCGGTTTCACGAGATCGCGGAGTTCGCGGTGCTCGCCTCGCCGATCGACCCCTTCGACCCCACCGATACGGCCTTTAAAGTGCTCGGCGAGCGGTACTTGGCGGACACCGAGCACCTCCACGCCGACTGGACCCTCCAACGCGAGTACCCGCTCTCCGACGAGATGCTCGCGCTCTCACACGTCTGGCGCTCCCCCGACGCGAGCCACTACATGATCGCCGCGAAGGGCGCGCCGGAGGCGATCGCCGACCTCTGCCACTTCGACGACGAGCAACTCGCGGCGCTCATCGCGCAGGTCGAGACGGCGACCGCCAACGGCCTCCGCGTGCTGGGGGTGGCCCGAGCCGGCTTCAGCCTCGAGCGGGGGCTGCCGACCGAGCAGCACGACTTCGAGTTCGAGTACATCGGGCTTGTAGGGCTCTCCGACCCCGTGCGCCCCGGTGTGGCCGAGGCGGTGGCGGAGTTTCGGCGCGCCGGTGTGCGCACCGTCATGATCACGGGGGACTACCCGGGCACCGCCCTCGCGGTCGCGCGGGAGATCGGCCTCGACTACGCCGAGGAGTGTCTCTACGGACCGGACCTGGGGGCGATGAGCGATCGCGAGTTGGTCGACCGCATCGGCTCGGTCGGCGTGTGCGCGCGCATGGCACCGGAGCAGAAGCTCCGGATCGTGCGCGCCCTCAAGGCGAGCGGCGAGGTGGTGGGCATGACCGGCGACGGGGTTAACGACGCGCCGGCGCTGCGCGCCGCGGATGTGGGCATAGCCATGGGCGCTCGGGGCACCGACGTCGCCCGCGAGGCCGCTGCGCTCGTGCTCACCGACGACGACTTCGGCTCGATCGTCGGCGGCGTGCGCGAGGGGCGCGGCATCTTCGACAACCTGCGCAAGGCGATGTCGTACATTATCGCGGTGCACGTGCCTATCGCCGGTATGTCGCTGATCCCCGTGTTCTCCGGCAGCTGGCCGCTGGTGCTCCTGCCGGTGCAGATCGCCTTTCTCGAGCTCATCATCGACCCGGCGTGTTCCGTCGTCTTCGAGGCCGAGGAGACCGACGGAGAGGTGATGAGCCGCCGACCTCGCGGGTTAAGGGACCCGCTCTTCGGGTGGCGGACGCTCGCGATCGCCGTAGCGCAGGGCCTCTCGGTGCTCGCCGCGGTCTTCGCCGTGTACCTCTGGGGCCTCCTCTCCGGCCGTCCCGACGAAGTCGTACGGGCGCTCACCTTTGCGACGCTCGTGGTAGGTAACCTCGCATTAATCCTCGTGAACCGCTCCTGGCGACTGAGCTTCGTGCGTGCGTTGGTCGAGCGCCGCAACCCGACGCTGCCGTGGATCCTCGGGATCGCCAGCCTCTGCCTCGTCCTCCTCCTCACCGTGCCCGTGTTTCGCGGGGCGTTCTCCTTCGGCCCCATCTCCCCGCTTGATGCCTGCGTGGTGCTGGCTGCTGGGTTCGCTGGGGTGGCGTGGTTCGAGGTCTTTAAGGTCGCGACGCGAGGTCGCTCCTGAGTGCGGTGGCGAGAGCCGCCTCGGGGGTTAGCGGCCGGCGCCCGGCTTGAGCGCGTCGGCGAGGACGCTTCGCGCTCTCGCCGCCGCCTCGTCGCGCTCTCCGCTCGCGAGGAGTTCCAGTAAGGGCAGGTCGAGCACGGCGTGCCAGGCGGCGCCCCGTGCGGCCGACGGCAGGGCGGCGGCCGTAGCGCTCGGCTCCCACTCGGCGCGGAGCTCCGCGAGGAGCTCGGTGAGCTCCGCGTACTCCTCGCCGATCTCTCGCTCAAGGCGCTCGCGGAGCCGCCGTGCGAGGGCCGGGCTCGCGCCGCCGGTGGAGATGCCGATCTGCAGTGAGCCGCGGCGGAGGACGGCCGGGACGGCGAAGTCGCCGGCCGCCGGGTCGTCGACGACGTTGACGAAGACTCCGCGTCGCTGCGCCTCGGCGGCGAAGGAGGCGTTGGCCTCGGGGTCGTCGGTCGCGCAGATCACGAGGGCTGCGCCCTCGAGGTCGCTGGGGGTGGCGCACCGGCGGAGGTGGCGGACGTTTGGAGGGAGGTCCTCCGCATTCGGGGCGACGACGAGTACATCGGCGCCTGCGGCGACGAGGCCCTCGGCTTTGCGCCGGGCAACCGCGCCGCCGCCGAGGATAACGCAGCGGCGGCCGCGGAGGTCGAGGGCTGCGAGGTAATACGTCGCTCCGGCGCCCCCCGGCCGTTCGTGAGCCGGGGGGGCGCCGGAGGGTCCGGTCGTCTCAGCCGTTGCTGGTGTGTCGGTCTGCGGGGAGGGCATCGGTGAGGCGCCGGCGGGGGGAGCGTTGCTAGTGCGCGATCTCGTGCATCTCGGTGACGAGATCGGCGCTGTCGAGCACGACTTTGGGTGCCCATTGACCGGTGAGCACGAGGTCGACGTGGTCGGGGCGCTCATCGAGTAGCTCAAGGCAGTCGGCCTGCGTGAGGAGCTCGTGCCAGAGGGCGACGTCGATCTCGTCGAGTACGACGACGTCGTAGCGGCCGGAGCGGAGGGCCGAGCGCGCCTTCTCGAGGCCGTCGATCGCCGTGACAGCGGAGCTCTCTCCGAACTGTTCGACGAAGACCCGCTTGCCGTGGTCCGCGGCGCGCAGCGCGAGGCCGAAGGCGGCCGTCGCCTCTTTTTTGCCGTCGGCGGTGTAAACGTGAATGTGACCTGCCATCTTGCATCCCTCCCTCGAGGTTCGCACGACTCGCCCTCGGCGACGGTCTCCTGGCTTCCGCTTCACCCTACTTATCGCGCCTTCCCACCCTTACGAGCAGTGGCTTCGTGCGATGTTCGTCTGCGGTTACAGTTGCGGGGCAGCACCGGCTTTTCACCGGTTTCCGAATCCCGCCGAGAGAATACTTCTCAAGGGTAGCAGGGGGGATACGGGCGAGTCAATCGTTAAGTTGCGGAGAGCGTCGCCGGTGCTCTCCGAGCTCGATGGAGTGTAAGATTTGTCCATGGTGTCACCATTCGCAGCTACTGAACCGCGTGAGCACGAAGAAGACGGCCTCGCCCTAGCGCTTAAGAGGGCGCAGTACTCACTGCATCGCGCGCTTGAGGGCGAGATGCGGCGTCACGGCATAACCCTGCCGCAGTACACGCTGCTCCGGGCGCTGCGGGTGTCGGGGCCGCTCTGGGGGGCTGAGCTCGCTCGCCGATGCTTCGTGAGCCCTCAGTCGCTCAACGGCGTGCTGGAGCGGCTCGAGCGGGCCGGTCTCGTGAACCGCGACGCCCGAGTGTGGCCGGGTCGCGCCATGCGCGTCACGCTCACCGAGCGCGGCCTCGCTCTTGTGGACGAGTGCATGCCGCTCTTCGACGCGATCGAGGAGCAAATGGTCACCGGGTTCACGCCGGCCGAGCGCGAGGTGCTCAGCCAGTTGCTTCGGCGGTGCACCGCTCATCTCACTGCGGATCCGGCGGAGAGAGGCCGCTGACCGTCCTTCACCGAACGACGAGGAAGAGGAGACGTTAATGGCCGGTATCCGAGTGTGTCTGGCGGGTATAGGGCGCGCGGGCGCTCCGCTCGCACGCGGCATCGCCCGCGCCGCCGAGTTCGAGTTCGTCGCGGCGGTCTCGCGCAGCAACGCCGGTCGATCGCTGGCGGAGGTGCTCGAGGGGTCGGAGGCGGAGGTGCCGGTGTACGGCACGGTCGTCGAGGCGTTTCGGGTCCCTTGCGACGTCTTCGTCGAGTACACGCAACCGGCGGTCGCCAAGGGGCACGCGCTGGCCGCGCTTCGCGCCGGAGCCCACGTGGTTGTGGGCACCTCCGGCCTCACCCCCGAGGACTACGCTGAGATCGATGCGGTCGCCCGCGAGGTCGGTAAGGGCGTGCTCGCGGTCGGTAACTTCACGATCACCGCGGTCCTCATGCAGAAGTTCTCGGAGATGGCGGCCAAGTACATCCCCTCGTGGGAGATCATCGAGTACGCGCACCCCGAGAAGCGCGATGCGCCGAGCGGTACGGCGCGGGAGCTCGCCAATCGCCTCTCCGCCGTGCGGGAGTCGGAGCTCGGCGTGCCCCTCGAGGAGGTCGAGGGGGAGCGCGAGGCCCGGGGCGTCCGCCTGCAGGGCTCGCAGGTGCACTCGCTCCGTCTGCCCGGCCACTACATCGTCGTGGAGAGCGTCTTCGGTCTGCCCGACGAGCGGCTGATCGTGCGGCACGAGTCCGCGAGCCTCGAGCCCTACGTCGGTGGTGCGCTCCTAGCCATCCGCGAGGTCGGTCGGCTCGTCGGTGTGCACCGCGGCCTCGACAGCGTTATGGATCTCTAGGTCGAGTCGGTCTCGCTTCGCCGCTTCTCGCGAGAGATGTCGCCGTAGAGATAGCGTTGGACCGTGGGGGCGACGGCCTCGACCAGCTCGTCGACCGACGCCGCCGCGACGCCGTCGAGCCGGATGATATGACGGGTGATCATCAGGCCGACGAGGTGCGACCCAATCAGCCCCGTGCGGAGCGCTCCGTCGGGGATGTGGGTGGCGTCGATAATCGGCAGGAGCGATGCACGCATCGCCATCTCGCGAACTCGGCTCGCCGAGCGCTCGCCGGAGACGGCGGTCCGCAGCAGGCCGAGAATGATCTGGCGGCTGTTGGTACCGCCCTCCCAGGTCTCTAAAAAGCGGCGCACGATCAGCTCGCCCGCGTGCTCCGGGTCCGTGAGGATGTCGGGGAGGTAGTCGCGCGCCTCGGGGATCACCATGACCTCGCCGAAGAGGCGCTCCTTCGTGCCGAAGAAGTGGTGCACGAGCGCCGCGTCGCACCCGGCACGCTTCGCGATGGCGCGAATCGTCGCCCCGCTGTAGCCGTGGAGGGCGAACTCCGCGCGCGCTGCGGAGAGGATCTTGGCGCGGCTGCCGCTCTCCCCCGGTCGTCGCCCAGTGCGGCGATCACTCTTCGTCACCGGCTTCCTCCCCTCTCTCGCCTCACCCTTCGCATCGCCCCATTTGTACCACATTGCGGGAGGGACTTGACGAGGTCTCTAATTCATGATCTGATGAATTCATCAAAACATGAATTGTCGTCGAGCACGGAAGGATGGACTCATGGTCGCTAAGGCTGCGGGCGCGGTGCTGAGGAGCAGGATCGTCTGGCTCGGCACGACGGTGCTCGTCGTGATCTGCGCGCTCTTCGTGGGGCTGCTCGCATCGGCGTGGTGGAACCCGGCCGAGCGGATGGGCCGCGTCGGCGTCGCGATCGTCAATGAGGATGAAGGGTGCACCGTTCCAGCGGGGCCACAGGCCGGCGTAAAGCTGCAGCTGGGCGGCACCGTCGTTAAGTCGTTGACCGGCGTAAAGGTCGACGGCGAGCCCATCCTCGACTGGCGGGTGGTGGGCACGCGCTCGGAGGCGCTCGAGAAGCTCGGGAGGGGAGACGCTGTCGCGGCGATCGTGATCCCCCGGGAGTTCAGTGCGCGCGTCGTGGCGCTTCGTGCTGCGTTGAGCGCTTCGGCGGCGGGCATTAAGGGCGCTGCGAGCGCGTCGCCGCAGGCGGCCGCGATCGAGGTGATCTCCGACCAGTCGAACGCCGTGTTCGAGACGACCGCCACGAATGCCATGGCGCAGCAGTTCGTGCAGCGAGCCAGTGACACCGTGAGCGCGACCCTCGTGCAGCAGCTGCGGATGAGTGGCGGTGCGGCCGCGGCGGCGAGCCAAAAGGCGGCCGCTAGCGCTGGGGCCGACGGGCCCTCCAACCTCGGCCGTCTGGCCGCGGCGGCGAAGCGGCAGACGCCCGACGAGCTCAGTCGCGTGGCTGCGCATCCGGTCAAGACGACCATGACGACGATCAACCCGGTGGATCGCTACGGCAAGTCGATCGGCCTCGTCTTCTTCATGCTGTTTGTGGCCGTTGGGGGTATGGCCCTCACGGTGCTCGGGTTCGTGGCGACCGCCGAGCTCCCCACCTCGCGTTACCCCGTTGCCCTCTGGCTCGGTCGCTGGCTCGGGCTGATAGCGCCGGCCGCCGTGTTCGGACTCTTAGTGGTCGCTTGCCTCGACTTCCTCGGGTTTTCCATGGTCTCGCCCGGGGCCACGTACGGCATCGCCGTCTTAGGGGCGATCGCCTTTATGAGCTTCAACACGATGCTCGGCGCGGCCTTCGGCCGAGTTGCCCTGCCGCTCGCGGTGATCTTCGTGCCGCTGCAGGTGGCGGCCGGCGGCGCGATGATGGGGCCCGAGCTCATGCCCGGCTTCTACCGGGTCGTCTCGGGGCTTATCCCCTACACCCCTACGATCGAGGGCATCAGGAGCGGCATGTTCGGCGGAGCCGTCGGCGGCTCCGCGGGCGCCCTCACCATCCTTATCGCCGCCTATCTCGCACTCGCCCTCGCGCTGTGTTTTCTTCCACAGCTCTTCAACCGAGAGCGATCGATCGTCGCCGCTGAACCGTAAGGGAACAAGTTTGTAAGGTTCGAGCCCCCGACCGCTGTTAAGGAGGGTCGGGGGCTCGACCGTGAGCCGGCGCGTGGGGTTGACGCAGGGCCGCGGTTCGATAATCATTATCACCGATGTCTCGCCATCCACATTCAGACCACCGCACTATTAACGACGCCTTCGCGGCTCGCGGCATCGCCCTCACGCGTCAGCGTCTCGCCATCTGGGAGTATTTCTCGGGGGCGGAGCACGCGGCCACTATCGGAGAGGTCGCCGATGTCCTCAAGCCGGAGGGTATCGGCCAAGCCACGGTGTACCGCACCGTCGCCCTCCTTATGGAGCTCGGCCTGCTCGTGCGCGTGCAAGATAGAAGCGGCGAGATCTGTTACACGGCCACGCGTATCGGCCACAACCATCCGCTTATCTGCACCACCTGCCGCAAGGTCGTGGACTTCAGCGGCGAGGGCGACCTCACGTATCTCGAAAAACAGCTCGAGCGCGACACGGGCTTCGTTATTTACGGCCACCACCTTGAGGTGTACGGCGAATGTCCTGCTTGCAGGGAGCGCGCCGCCGCACGGGGCGTGTCGGACGGTGCCAAACGAGAGAAGGAGGAGACACAGGGATGACGATCTTCGCAATGCACATCATGGAGGGGTATCTGCCCCTTGGCTTCGTCGCCATCTGGTTTTTGGTGGCGCTGCCCTTCTGGGCTAAGGGGATCTTCTCGATCAAGCGCCTCATCGCCGAGAAGCGCTCCACGCTCCTGCTCCTCGGCGCGGCCGGCGGCTTCTGCTTCGTCCTCTCCGCGCTCAAAATCCCGTCGGTCACGGGCAGCTGCTCGCACCCCACGGGCGTCGGTCTCGGCGCGATCCTCTTCGGGCCGTGGGCTATGGCTATCATCGGCACCATCGTGCTCCTCTTCCAGGCGCTCCTGCTCGCTCACGGCGGCATTACCACCTTGGGCGCCAACAGCTTCTCCATGGCGATCGTGGGCTCGTTTGTCGCCTGGGGTGTTTACAAGCTCGCGCGGCGCCTCGGCGCCCCCCTGTGGCTCTCCGTCTTCTTGGCGGCTGCCGTCGGCGACCTCGCCACGTATATCACCACGGCGTTGCAGCTCTCCTGGGCGTTCCCCGACCCCGTTAGCGGCTTCGCCGGGTCGGCGGCCAAATTTATGGGTATCTTCGCGGTGACGCAGGTCCCACTCGCCTTGAGTGAGGGGCTGCTGACCGCGCTGGTCATGATGTATCTCGTCAAGTACAGCCGCTCCGAGCTCAACGAGATCGGACTGCTGCGTCAGGGGCAGGTGGCGTAATGAAGAAGGTGACGATTCTCGTGTTGGCGGCCGTCGTGGCGCTCGCCGTGGTGCCCCTGGTCCTGCGGGCCGGCTCCGAGTTCGGAGGGGCCGACGGTCAGGCCGAGGAGGCCATTACGCAGATCAACCCCGGGTACGAGCCGTGGTTCAACTCATTCTGGGAGCCGCCGAGCGGCGAGATCGAGAGCTTGCTCTTCTCGTTGCAGGCCGCCATCGGTGCCGGTATCGTCTTTTACGCGCTCGGGTACTTCATCGGGCGTGCGAAGGGCCGTGCTCAAGCCGAGGAGGAGCGCAATCGTCCGCCGACGACGACCTCGAAGACGGTTTCCGACCGCACGTGAATTTAATCGATCGCGTCGCGCATACTAACCGCCTCGCCGGCCGAAGCGCCGTCGAGAAGTGCGTGTTCGCGCTCGGGATGTTACTGCTGGCGCTCGTGCTGCCCTCTTTGCCGAGCGCCGCAGTCATCTTCGTCATCATGCTCATCGCTACGCTGCTCGTCGCGCGCGTGCCGTTGGGCTCCTACGTCAAGCTCTTCACCGTGCCGCTCGCGTTTCTCGTCGTCGGTGTGCTGCCGTTGCTCTTCTCCTTGCAGCTTAGCGGCGGGCTGCGCCTCGCGCCGGCGCCCGGCGGCACGGAGCTCGCGCTGCGGGTTGTGCTCCGGTCGCTGGCTGCGGTGAGCTGTCTCTTCTTCCTCTCGCTGACGACGCCGGTGCCGCGCATTCTCAGGGTGTTGCGCTCTCTGCGCACGCCGACCGCGCTCACCGAGGTCGCCCTCCTCATCTACCGCTACATCTGGGTCTCCGTGGAGACGGTGAGCTCTATTCGCACGGCGCAGTCCTCGCGGCTCGGCTACCGCACGCTTCGCACCTCGTACCACTCGTTGGCCATGTTGTGCGGCAGCTTCTTCGGGCAGACGCTGCAGCGGGCGCGAGCCATGGATGCGGGGCTACAGGCCCGCAACTGGCAGGGCGATCTTCGGGTGCTCGACGACGAGGCTGCCGCGACGTTCGGCGGCCTCGCCCTCGTGGTGACGGTGCAGGTCGCGACGCTCGGTGTGGCGCTCGCCTGGTGGTTGCTGTGAGCGACGCCGTTCTCGCCGCCCGCGACCTTCGGTTCTCTTACGACGGCGGCGCCGAGGCCCTCGACGGCCTCGACTTCGTGGTGCGGCGCGGCCATCGCCACGCCCTCGTGGGGGCAAACGGCGCCGGCAAGACGACGCTGTTGCTCCACCTCAACGGCACCTTGCGGCCGCGTGGCGGCCAGGTCCTCGTCAACGGTGCCCCCGCTTCGTACTCGCGGCGGGGGCTCACCGCCTGGCGGCAGGCGGTCGGCCTCGTCTTTCAAAACCCGGAGGACCAGCTCTTCGCCGGCACGGTGTTTCAAGATATTTCGTTCGGGCCGTTAAACCTCGGCCTCGGGCGCGAGGAGGCGTGTGAGCGCGTCGAAGAGGCGCTGGCGGCGCTCGACGTAGCGGCCTTGCGCGATCGTCCTACGCACATGCTGAGCTTCGGCCAGAAGAAGCGGGTGGCGATCGCCGGCGCGGTGGCCATGCGGCCGGAGGTGCTCATCATCGATGAGCCCCTCGCCGGCCTCGACCCGAGCGGCGCGGAGCACCTCTTCGCGGTGCTCGCTCGCCTTCACCAGGCCGGCACCACCCTCGTGCTCGCCACCCACAACATGGCCCTGGCGTACGAGTGGGCCGACGAGGTGGCGATCGTGCAGGGCGGCCAGGTTGTGGCGGCCGGCACCGCCTCGGAGGTTATGGCCGACGATGTCATGCTGCGAAGCTGCGGGCTCCGCACGCCTTGGGTGCTCGAGGTGGAGCGGGAGCTCCGCGCCGCCGGTGTGCTCGCCGCCGAGCTTCCGCCGTGCCGCTCTAGCCACGACCTCATCGCCGCACTGGCCAGGCTGCCGCGCGCGTAAGAGGCAAAGCGCATCCCCAGGCGGTACACTGTCGCCGATGATGCACCCAATTCTCTTGATGAGCTACGAGTTTCCGCCCGCCGGGGGCAGCGGAGTACAGCGCGTCGCGAAGTTCGCTCACTACCTGCCGGAGTTCGGCTGGACGCCGGTCATCCTCACGAGCTCGCCGGCGAAGGGCCGCCCGTACGACGCTTCGCTGTTACCGGAGGTCGAGGGCTTCCCCGCCGTGCGGTTGCACCCGCGGCGCGTCTCCTCCTTCGTCGCCACCCCGCTCGGGTTCGCCAAGCGTGCACGAGCGTTGGTTCGCCGCCCCGGAGGGGGCGGCGGCGACGCTCCAGCGGGCTCGCCGCCCGCCGCCGCTTCGCCCGTCACGAGCACGCCACCGCTCTCCTCGCGCCTCGCCCGATACGTCTCACTCGACGACGCCTCGCTGTGGGCGCGCGCGGCCGTGCCCGTCGGGGTTAATCTTGGCCGCCAGTACGGTGCGTGCGCGGTGTTCGTCAGCGGACCGCCGTTCTCCGTGCTCGTCGCCGGTGCCGCCGTGGCCCAGCGTCTCTCGCTTCCCCTCGTCGTCGATATGCGCGACGGCTGGCGCGACAACCCCACGGCGTGGTACCCGAGTGGCGCTCACCGAGCTCGCTCGCTCGCAGCCGAGCGCCGTGTGCTCGCCGCCGCCCGCACGGTCTTCGCCGCCACGAGCGTTATCGCGCAGGAGGCGCGGGAGCTCGGTGCGCGCGACGTCCGCGTCCTGCCCAACGGTTACGACGCCGCCGACGTTGTACCCTGGTGTCCGGCCCCCGGTCTCCCCCTCCGCCTCGCCTTTATGGGCAAGATGTACCGCGATCACGCCGAGCCCTGGAGCTTGCTCGCCGCGCTCGCCGCGTTGCGTCAGCAGCGCCCCGAGCTTGAGATCACCTTCGAGATCATCGGGGACGAGTGGAGCGCCGTGCGCGAGCGGGTGGAGCGCGATGGCCTCTCCGATCGCGTAACCTTCGCCGGGTACCTGCCGCACCGCGAGGCGGTGCGGCGACTCGCCCGGGCCGACGTCGCTCTCGCGTTCGTGGCCGACCGCCCGGGCGCGCGCGCCACCGCCCTCGCCAAGCTCTTCGAGTACCTGGGGGTCGGCATCCCTACACTCGCGCTCGTGCCGCCCGAGGGGGAGTCGGCGCAGCTGGTGCGCGCCGCTGGCGGCTGGGTGCTCGCCCCGGACGACGTAGCGGGGCTCACCGCTCGACTCGTCGAGCTCGCCGAGCAGAAGCAGCGCGGAGCCCTCGTGTTCACCGGCGACCGCGAGCTCGCCGCGCGCTACGACCGCCGAGCGCTCACCGCCGAGCTTGCGGGTGCGCTCCATGAGGCGGTCTCACTGTGACCCGACTGGAGGTTCGCGCCAACCTGCTGTGGGGTGCCCTCGCGGCGTTCATCGCCCTCTTCTTTCTCCTTCTCGCGCCGAAGGTCGGGTTCGGGATCGGCCTGCTGCTGGCCCTCGTGGGCCTCGTGGCGTGGTCGTTGCGGCGCCCCGAGCTCCTCGTTATCGGCACGCTCATCGCCGCGTTGCTCGGCAACCTCGGGAGGCTCCACAGCGCCGGTGCAGGCTCGCTCACGCTGTACCAGCTGGTGTTCGCCGCCGCGATCCTCTGCTATGGGTGGCTCGTTCTCACGCGGCGCGAGCCGGTCCCGCGGGTGTCGCCCGCCCTCTGGCTGCTCCTCCTCTTCCTCGTCGGGGAGTTCGCCGCGCTCCCCGTGGCGAAGGATCTCTCCGGTGGCGTTGTCGCCTTCGTCAGCCTTTCACTCGGCGTCTTGTTCGCCTTTCTCGTGATCGGGGTCTGCACGACGTCATCGCGGTTGCGCTCGGTGCTCGTCGCCTTCGTGTTCCTCGCGGCGGCCTTCGGCTTTTTGGCGGTGCTGGAGCGGTTTAAAATCTTCTCGCTCCAGCCGTACTACACGACCTTCGTCGACGGCATCCGAGCGCGCGGAACCTTCGACGACCCCAATCTCTTCGGCGGTATGCTCGCCGCTGGAGCCGTCGTCGGGGTCTCCTTGGCGGCCTCACGCCGTCGGCCGGTCAGCGCGTTGCTCCTCTGGGGCGCCGCGGGTATGGCGTGCCTCGGCGTCGTCATGACGCTCTCGCGCGGTGCCTTTTTAGGGCTGCTCGTGGGCGCGCTCGTCGCCGTCCTCGCCACGCCGATGCGCACCTGGGTTCGCCTCTCGTTGCTGGTTCTCGGTGTCGCGGGCGTTGGGGTGGTCTTTCTCTTCCTCCTCGACCCGAGCTGGGTCGCCTCCAAAGTCACCGGTATCGCCTCTAACGACTCCGCCCTTTACCGCGTGTATCTAGCCAAGAGCGGGCTGCAGATGTTCGCGGCGCATCCTCTCGGCGTCGGTCCTGGAAACTGGCAGGCGAACATCCTCTTCTTCCGCGACGCGCGGGTGCCAGCTGGGCTCCTCGCCTCGCACACCACGTACTTCACCGTCCTCGTAGAGGGCGGCATTCTCGGCTTTGTGGGGATCGTCGGCGGGCTGCTCGCGTACCTTTGGATGACGGCGAAAGCGGCCTTTCGAGCCGTCGAACGAGAGACGCGCGAGCTCGCCGCCGCCGCCTTGGCCGGCGGTGCTGTCTTGCTCGTACAGTCGTTGACCTACAGCCTTGAGGCGAATAAATTTCTTTGGTTTATGGTGGGGGCGGGGGTTGCGGCTGCACTGCTGCCTCACGCTGCCCAAAAAGAGGAGGCTTCATGACAACTACACGGGAGACGCTTCGCATGCGTGAGGTTATTCGGCGTCAGTGGATCGTCGTCCTCGCCGCGACGCTGATCGCAGCGGTGGTCGCGGTAGGGTTCGCGAAGAGCGAGGCCAAGACGAGCTGGAAGGCAACGCGGACGGTCGTCGTTATCACCGTGCCCATGGGGATCACCAGTACGGCGAAGGGCGACCTTGTGGTGACCGCGGCCAGCGTGCCGAGCGTCCTCACGGCTGCGGAGCGCAAGCTTCAACTCCGTCCCGGCGCGTTGCGCGGCTCGGTGAGCTCTAAGCTCGCGACGGCCGATAAATCAACGGCAGCCATCACCGTTATCGCCAAGACGAAGGCGGAAGCGCTCGCCCGAAGCGAGGCGGTCGCCGAGGCCGCGATCGACTACGTCCTCGCGCCCTACCAGGAGTACTTCGTCGTTAAAAAGGCAGCCGTTGTAGCTGCTACGGCACGGGCGGACGATCTCTCCGGATCCATTCGCAAGCTGGAGAAGCTCACCGCGCAGGCATCATCGGCCAATCGTTGGGGGTACTACCAGGCGCTTCTCGACGCGAAGCGGCAGCAGTTCGACGCACAGACCGCCGCCCGCGAAGAGCAGCAGAGCATCGACGGTATTCGCGCTTCCATCCACATGGTTCCGGAGCCAACGGTCGGCTCTACCTCGTCGGGCGGCATGCGTGTGCCGGTCGTCGCCCAGGGCTTCCTGCTCGGGCTGATCTTCGGTGTGCTCATAGCCGTCCTTCGCGAGTGGCTGCGGGCGCGTCGCCTTAAGGCTTCGACGGCCTCCTAAGCCTTCGCGTCGCTCGCTACGGCTTGCGTGCCAGCAGAAAGTATTGGCGCGCCCAGTAGTCGCGAAAGACGTAGAGGGAGCACACGAGGCAGGCCATGCGAATGGCGCGGAACCTCGTGTAGTACGGCCGCACGGTGAGGACATCGAGGCCGGCGCCGCGCAGCAGCGCCACCATGTCGCGCTTGGCGAAGAAGCGGAGGTGCGTGCGGTCGAAGATCCCGGAGTCTTTGCGCGGCCAGCGTTTTGCTAAGAGATTCGCGAACACCCAGACGTGGGCGACGTTTGGGAGGGAGACGACGACGAAGCCGCCCGGGCGAAGCTGCTTAACGGCACGGGCGAGGAGCGCCTCGGGGTCGATGAGGTGCTCGAGCACGTCGCTCGCGAGGATCGCGTCAAACGCCTCCTCGCCCAGCTCGGCCGGGTCGAATGCGGCGAGGTCGCGGGTGAGCACGGTGTCGAGGCGGCAACAGGCTGCGGCCGCCGCCTCCGCGTTGAGCTCGACGCCGACGACCTCTCGGGCGCCGGCCCGCTTGAGGAGCTCGCCGTTGTGCCCGCCACCACACCCGAGGTCGAGGACCCGCATCCCCTGCGGGTTGAGGAGTTCGAGGAGCGCGGGCTTCGCGTCGGCGTGGTAGTTGCGACAGGCAAACGATGGGCGAAGGCGGTTCGTGATCATGGCAGGTGTACTGTACCAGGATTCGTGCCGAGGGGGAGCGAGATAGCGATCGCGACGGCGTCGGCGTATGAGTAGATGGCGACGAGTGGCTCACCCGATCTCGACGAGGGGGTTGGCCGGTGTGAGGGGCTCTTGTTGAGCTGGTCGACGGCGGTGTTCATGGCCGAGGAGATCGCGGCCGCTTGGTTCGACGGCCTCAGGAGGAGCAGGTAAAGCCCGTCCTTGGGCACCGGTCTCCCTGAGGCTTTAAGGGAGAAGAGTCCGGACGCCGATCCCCGGAGCGAGGAGACGATGAGGAAGGGCTGTGTGGAGGCTGTGGGTCGCTGTGCCGTCGCGATGAGGATGAGCCCGAACCCCCCCGCCCTGTCGATGCGCCTCGCGAGCTTGAGGGACGTGTGGAGGCTGGCGGCCGTAGTCGCCTTCGGGGAGGCGACGATCTTGGCGGCCGCCTCCCGCTTCGCCGTGGCAGCCGTGTTTGCGGCATCGTTCGTCGCGGTCGTTTCGGCTGGTGTCGTCGCCGGGCTCTGCATCGTTTCGTGGATGATCGCCGCCCCGGCCGCGGCGATCGCGAGCACGAGGGAGAATACCGGCACTAGGGTGTTCAGGCGGAGCCGAAGGCGAGTTCGTCTCGGTCTGGGTTTGAGGTGGCGGTGCAGCGGGGCCCAGCGGGGCGATGCGAGGTCGAGGGAGTCCGGCTCGGATGGTGAGGCGAGGGCGTCGAGCCCGTCTCGTACGGCGTGGAGGTCGTCGCTTATAGCCGTGAGGCGGTCGCGGAGGACTTCGTCGGCTTCGAGCGCACGGGCGAGCTCGGGGTCGTCGTCGAGCTCAAGCGCGTAGGCGAGCAGGCGGTCGTCGTCGTAGATGGGCGGTTGTTGAGGTGTGGTGTCAGTCATCGTGTGGGGAGAGGCCGCCCGACGTGAGCGATTGGCGAAGGCGTTTCATGGCGGTGTGCAGTCTTGATTTTACGGTGCCCAGCGGGATCTCCTGGATCGATGCTATCTCCTCGAGGCTGAGGTCCGCGAAGAAGCGCAATGCGACGCACTCGCGGAGCTCCGCGCTGAGCTCGCAGAGCGCCTCGCGGAGGTGCGGCTCCACGGGCTCTGCGGGCGGGGCGGCCGCAGAGGGGTGAGGCGTGCCCCCCAGACGGTCGATCAGGCTGCGGCGGGCTCTGCGGTGGCGTCCGTGGTCGCGACCGGTGTTGATGATCACACGGTAGAACCAGGCGAGAAACCGCCGCTCCTCGGGGAGCTGTGCGCGAAAGACTTTAAAGAACACATCTTGCACGGCGTCGTCGACCTCGTCGCAGAGACCCTGGAGGAAGAGGATCCGCTGCACCTGTGGGGCGTACCTGCGGAAGAGCTCGGCGCGCGCCTCCGGCTGCGCCGCCCGTAGGCGCTCTACGAGACCTTTTGGCAGCTCTTCGATGATCGTCCTCCAGATGAGAGACGCGGGATCGCGCCTCTCGGTTCATCGGCTCGTCGTCGCAGTGGGAGGGAGCGGCGCGGTGGCCTTAGGCGAAGCCGAGCCGCCGCACCTCCTCCTCGAGCACGTGGCCGCTCGTCTCGTGGACGCGACGGCGCACCTCCTCCGCCAGGGCGACGACGTCGGCGGCCGTGGCGCCGGGGAGGGTGACCAGGAAGTTCGCGTGGAGCGGGCTCACTTGGGCCCCTCTGACGGTGAGACCCTTGAGGCCAGCCTCCTCGATAAGTCGGGCCGCCGGCAGCTCGCGGGAGGGGTTCTTAAAGAAGCTGCCGCACGAGCCGCAATCTCGGGGGTGCTTGCCGCGGCGAAGCTCGGCGTCGCGGGCGAGTTCGCGCTGCAGCGCCTCGCGGTCGCCGGGCGTGAGGAGGAAGCGAGCGGAGAGCACGACGAGCTCCGGCGAGCGCTTAAGGGCGCTGCTGCGGTAGCCGAAGTCGAGCTCATCGCGTTCGGCGATGCGCTCCGATGAGCCCTCCAGGAGGTGGGCGGTGAGCAGGGCATCGCCGACCGCGCGGCCGTAGGCGCCGGCGTTGCCCACGATAGCTCCTCCCACCGAGCCCGGGATGTTGCCGGCGAACTCAAGCCCGCCGAGGCCGCGTTCGGCGAGTGCAGCGACGAGGTGGAGGAGTTCGGCGCCGGCCTCCACCGAGAGCACGTCGCCCTCAAGAGTAAAGGCCTCGTTGCGCGCGAGCACGGTGAGCCCGCGGATGCCCTCGTCGCTCACCAGGATGTTGGTGCCGCGGCCGAGGACGGTGAGCGGGAGGCCGAGTGCGCGGGCGGTGGTAATGGCGTGCACGAGCGCCGAGGTCGTGGTGGCGCGGAAGAGGTACTCGGCGGGTCCGCCGACGCCGTAGGTGCAGAGCGAGGCGAGGGGCACGGCCTCCTGGAGGCCGGGCAGCTCGCCTCGGAGCATACGCAGCGATTCGTTCATCCGCTTATGGTAGCAGCTTCCGGGCGCCGTTGGTGGCCGGCTGGATCCCGGCGGCGGACTAATTGACGAAGTCGACCGCCTTCCTTAAACTCCAGGTTTACGCGGCAACCCGACGGGAGATGAGATGAGCGAGACCGAACCGCTGCGAGGTTTTGAGACGCTGGCCGTTCGCGGCGGCCAGGAGCCCGACCCCGTCACCGGCGCGTGCGCTGTACCTATCTACCAGACTACGGCGTACCGCTTCGACGACGCCGATCACGCCGCCGATCTTTTCGCCCTCCGTACTCCCGGCAACATTTACACGCGGCTCATGAACCCCACGACCGACGTCTTCGAGAAGCGCGTGAGCGCGCTCGAGGGAGGCGTGGGGGCCCTCGCCTTCGCCTCCGGTGCCGCCGCCGTCACCGCCTCGCTCCTGGCCCTCGCCGGCTCTGGCGACCACATCGTGAGCTCCGCCAGTCTGTACGGCGGCACCTTCACGTTGTTCTCACACGTGTTGCCGCACCTCGGTATCGAGGTCGACTTCGTCGACGCCTCCGACCCCGAGAACTTCCGCCGCGCGGTGAGGCCCACCACTAAGGCGCTCTACGCGGAGGTCGTCGGCAACCCCCGGCTCGACGTACTCCACATCGAGGCCGTCGCGGCGATCGCGCACGAGGCCGGCGTCCCCCTCATCGTCGACAACACGATGCCCTCGCCCTACCTCGTTAAGCCCATCGAGCACGGCGCCGACATCGTCGTGCACTCGGCGAGCAAGTTCATGGGCGGGCACGGCACCTCACTCGGTGGCGTCGTGGTCGACGCCGGGCGCTTCGACTGGGCGCACAACGACAAGTTCCCCGGCTTAGTTGAGCCCGACGCCAGCTACCACGGCCTGCGGTTTCACGAAGAGTGCGCGCCGGGCGCCTACATCACCAGGCTTCGCGTGGGTCTCCTCCGCGACACGGGTGCGGCGCTCTCGCCGTTCAATGCGTTCTTGCTGCTGCAGGGCCTCGAGACGCTTCACCTGCGCATGGAGCGTCACAGTACCAACGCCCTCGCCGTCGCCTCCTTCCTCGAGGCGCACGAGCGGGTCTCGTGGGTCAGCTACCCGGGGCTCGCCTCGCACCCAGATCACGAGCTCGCGGCGAAGTACCACTACCGTGGTCTGTACGGAGGGATGATAGGGTTTAGGGTTAAGGGCGGTCGCGAGGCCGGTCGACGCTTCGTCGAGGAGGCAAAGCTCCTGCTCCATCTCGCCAATATCGGCGACGCGAGGTCGCTCTGCGTGCACCCGGCGACCACGACGCATTCACAGCTCTCGCCGAGTGAGCTCCTCGCCGCCGGTGTCACCGACGACTTCGTGCGGTTGAGCATCGGCATCGAGTCGCTCGACGACATCATCGCCGATGTCGAGCGGGCGCTCGGCGGGGCGTGAGCGGCCGAGCGGCTCTTCCTCCGCGACCGCGACCGACTACAATAGCGGCGGGCGGCCCTTCCGCCGGCCCGCACCTACAGATCGTTGGCTATGACACAGAGAGAAGATAACCAGAAGAAAGAGATCGGCGACGTTCCCGGCGGCGGGGGCACCGACTCCGGCAACGCGGGCATCGTCTGCACGCAGTACGTCACCTTCGACCAGCCGGGTCAAGAGCTTCACCTTGAGGGGGGCGGCACGCTCGCGCCCATCACGATTGCCTACGAGACGTACGGCACCCTCAGCGAGCGCGCCGACAACGCGATCCTCGTAACGCACGCACTCTCGGGCGACGCGCACGTGGCGGGGCTCCACGCCGCCACCGACAAGCGTCCCGGGTGGTGGGACATGCTCATCGGCCCCGGCAAGGCCCTCGACACCGACCGGTACTTCGTCATCTGCTCAAACGTCATTGGCGGTTGCAGCGGGTCCACCGGGCCCTCGTCGCCGAACCCGGCAACCGGGCGGCCGTACGGCACCGACTTCCCGGTCATCACGATCGCCGACATGGTCAACGCACAGGCGATGCTGGTCGACTACCTCGGCGTGGAGAAGCTCCTCGCCGTCGTCGGCGGCTCCATGGGCGGCATGCAAGCACTGGAGTGGGCCATCTCCCACCCCGACCGTGTGCACCTCTGCGTCGCCATGGCCACGGCGGCCCGTCAGCCCACGCAGGCGGTCGCCTTTAATGAGGTCGGCCGCCAGGCTATTATGGCCGACCCCAACTGGCGCGGCGGGCATTATTACGACGGCGATCCGCCCTCCCAGGGCCTCAGCGTCGCTCGCATGGTCGGGCACATTACCTACTTGAGCGACGAGGCCATGCAGAAGAAGTTCGGCCGGCGGCTGCAGAGCATCAGCGACTACTCCTTCACCTTCTCCGCGGACTTCGAGGTCGAGAGCTACCTTCGGTATCAGGGGCTCTCGTTCACCACGCGGTTCGACGCCAATACGTACCTGTACGTCACGCGTGCACTCGACTACTTCGACCTCACGCGCACCCACGACAATTTGGCGCGGGCTTTCCGCGACGTTAAGGCCCGCTTCCTCGTCCTCTCCTTCGGGAGCGACTGGCTGCATCCGCCGTACCAGCTCAAAGAGATCGTGAGCGCGCTTCACGCGACGTATAAGCACGTGAGCTACTTCGAGGTGGAGAGCCCATACGGTCACGACGCGTTCTTGCTGGAGCGGGAGAAGATGGAAGGTATCGTCGGCGCCTTCCTGGCGAGCGGCGCCAGGTCGTACTACTCCGGGTAGGCCATGCATCGTATCGATTACAGCATCATTAAGGAGCTCGTCCCCCAGGGCGCGACCGTCCTCGACCTCGCCTGCGGCGGCGGCGAGCTGCTCTCCCAGCTCGTCCGCGACAAAGGTGTGCGCGGCAGCGGCGTCGAGCTCTCCACCGAGGCCGTTGAGGCGTGCGTCGTCAAAGGGCTCTCCGTCTTTCACGGCGACCTCGACGAGGGCCTCGCCGACTTCGGCGACGGCTCGCACGACGTCGTCATCCTCAGCCTCAGCCTGCAGCAGCTTCGCCGTCCGCGCATGATCCTCCGCGAGATGCTACGGGTCGGTGAGACAGCCATCGTGAGCTTCCCCAACTTCGCTCATTGGTGGGCCCGTGTTCAGCTCTTCCTCGGCGGTCGCATGCCCATGACGAAGGAGCTTCCGTATCAGTGGTGGGACACGCCGAATATCCACCTTTGCACCATTCGAGATTTCCGCGCGCTCTGCCGCGAAGAGGGCTTCCGCATCGAGGAGGAGCGCTATCTTCTCAGTACGGAGAAGCCCCCGCCCAAGCGAATCTACGCACCTAATCTCGCCGCGCGCGTCGCGATCTTTACGGTGACGCGCTCCTAAAGGTACCGGCGCTTTCGGCGACCTCTTCGAGCGAGTAGACTACGCATACGCTTTGCGCCTCAGAGATCGGCGCGAGTGGCACATAAGCTCACCCGGCTCCCTCCGCATGTGGACGGGTGTGCTCTAAGACCAAAAGGAGAAACAAGGTGCCCAAGGGGAAAGTGAAGTGGTTCTCCGCTGAAAAGGCTTACGGCTTTATCGAGCAGGAGAGCGAGAGCGACATCTTCGTACACGTCACCGGTCTCGCCGGCGACGTCACCTCGCTCGATAAGGATGTAGAGGTCGAGTACGAGATCGAGCAGGGCCGCAAGGGTCCGCAGGCCACGAACGTCCGCCTGCTCGGTGCCGAGGCCCCGGCCGACGATGCCGACGACGAGGTCGCCGACGTCGATGAGGACGCGGACGCCGATGAGGCGGCCGACTGATCGGTGTCTTGTGGAGGGCCGGCCGCGGAGCTCGAAGGAGCACCGCGGCCGGCTTTTTGCTGTTTCGCTCCGTCCGCTTCGCGGCTTTCGCGCTTAAGGGAGGGTGTTCATGATCTCGAAGGTTCACCGGCTGGGCCACGACTCGTTTCGTGTCGACGATGAGGTGACCGTCTTCATCGACCCCTGGAAGCTCTCACCCGGAGGGCCTTCGGCCGACGTGATTTTGGTAACGCACGACCACTACGACCACTTCAGCCCCGACGACATCGCCCTTGTGGCGGCGGAGTCGACGGTGGTGGTGGGTCCGGCGTCGGTGACCGGGCAGCTGGAGGGGTTCGCTGCGCTCACCGTCCAGCCCGGCGATGTCGTCACAGTGGCCGGGCTGGAACTCACGGCGCTCCCCGCCTACAACGTCGACAAGTTCAGGGAGCCCGGCGTGCCGTTTCACCCGCGGGAGGCCGGCTACGTGGGGTACCTCATCGACTTCGGCGGCTGGCGCCTCTACCACGCCGGCGACACCGACGTCATCCCCGAGATGCGCGGGCTCGCGTGCGACGTCGCGCTGCTCCCGGTGGGCGGCACCTACACGATGACGCCCGAGGAAGCCGCGCACGCCTGCACGTTAATTGAGGCGTCGGTGGTGGTGCCGATGCACTACGGCGACATCGTCGGCACCGAGGCCGACGCCGAGCGGCTGAGCCGCCTCGTGGGCGCCTCGGTGAGACTCTTACCGCTCGAGCGTTAGCTCGTCTCGCTCCCCTGCTCGTCCTCCGCCGGGCCGAAGTACGCCATGGCGTCGATCATGAAGATGCGCGGCGACCAGCTCTCGCCGGGTGCCATCGTGCGCTCTATTTCGTCTATAGCCGCCACGCGCGCCGTCATATCGTCGCAGTAGTGCACGATGATGGCCTCGCGGGTCTGTGGCACCACGGGGCTGCCCTTCTCGCGCATGCCGTGGTGCGCGATGACGATGTGACGGAGGCGCTTGGAGAGCTCGGCGGGAAACCCCGGGAGCTCGGCGATGAGCTCGCGCAGAATGCTGTGCCCCATCACGATCTCGCCGTGGAGCCGGCCCTCGTCGGTCATGAGCGGGGCGAGGGTATCGCTCGTGTAGGCCTCCGTCTTGCCGATGTCGTGCAGGAGGGCGCCGGTGACGGTGAGGTCGCGGTCGACGGTGCCGATGCGCGCCGCGACGTCGGCGGCCGCCTCCGCGACCACGAGGGAGTGCTCGAGGAGGCCGTAGCGGTACGCGTGGTGGTTGCGCACGGCGCCCGGCGCGATGCCGAAGGTGGCGCCGGGCTCGCGGGAGATGTCGAGTGCGCGCTCCAGGAGCGCGCGCAGGTGCGGCTCCTCGACCGACTCGATGAGCGCGAGGAGCCGCTCGCCGAGCTCGCCTGCGGGGACCGGCGAGACGCGGACGAGCTCGTCGTCGTTGTACTCATCCGCCTCGGCGAGCCGGAGGCGGCGGACCTGAATCTGCGGGCCGTACTGCGAGTGCACGCTAAAGGTGCCGGCCGCGATAACGACCGCCCCGGCGGTGATCTCAAGCGCCGCCGGCGAGGGGTCGAAGTGGATGGCGGGGACCTCCCCGCTCGCGTCGCGCAGCTTGAGCCGCAAAAACGTCTTGCCGTTGCGGTCGGTTGAGGCCGTTACCTCCGGGCAGGCGAAAAAGGTGTCGACCGCCTGCCCGCTCTCGAGGTCTGCGATCGGGGTACGTGGAAGAGCGGCCGCGAGACCGCTGAGTTCGTTAAGCATGGAGCCTCCTTAGTCCGCGTTAGGCTACCAGATGGCGTGGCCCGGCGAGCGGGCGCTAAAGGAGCGATGAGGGTGACGATGCCCCTCGCCGATGGGCGACGGCGAGGACCACGAGGAGGGCGACGGCGAGGGCCGTCGTGAGGAGAAAGGGCAGGCGGTAGCTCATGCGGTAGAGCAGGCCGCCCAGCAACGCGCCGCCGACCATGGGCACCCCCATCGCCGCGTCGAAGATGGCGTAGCCCCACGCGAGGGGGAGCTCGCCGAAGGAGCCGGCGACGATCCCAGTCGCCACGAGCCGCATGGCCTCGAAGGAGCCGCAGAAGAGCACGGCTGCGCCCCAGAGCGGCGGGTTCCAGCCCGTGAGCAGGAGCGTCGACCCCATCGCCATCGCGATTAAGACGCCGGCGGCGCCGAGGTGCGGACCGCGCAGATCGGTGACGTGGCCGAGGAGCTTAGTGAGCGCCGCCGTGCCGAGTGCGGCGAGTGCGGCGTACACGCCGAGCGCCGTGTAGCCCTGCAGGTGGACCTGTTTGAGGTAGGGCAGGAAGAACGCCTGGGAGGTCGACGTGGCGAGAAACCCCACGAAAAAGAAGGCGAGAGAGAGGGAGAACCCCCTGTTACGCCGGAGGAAGCGCAGGTCGAGGGGTTTCGTCTCGTTGTAGGGGATGTCTCCCATGAGCGAGACGGTGAGGGCCGACGCGCCGAGGAGGATGGCGGCGATCGCGAAGACCGGGCGCATGCCGAGCCGCGAGGCGAGCGCGCCACCGAAGAGGGGCGCGACGATCAGCCCGAGCGGCACGGCGCCGAAGATCGTCGTGAGGTGGCGCGCTCTGCGCTCGGGCGACGACTTCAGCTGGATGTACGTTTTAATGGCCGGGTTGTTGCCGGCGTAGAGGCCGGTGATAACGAGGCCGGGTATGAGCCATTGCCAGTTCGGCGCGAAGAAGAAGCAGAGTGCGGCGGGTACGGTGAGCCACCAGACGCCGGCGATCACCGGCTTGAGGCGAAAGCGCCGCGCCGCCCAGGCGCCGGGGAGCGTGCTGATCGCCGCGACGGCGACCACCACGCTGCTCAGGAGGCCGACGGTAAAGCGTGAGGCTCCGAGGTCGATGGCGTACACGAAGAGGAGCGCCTGGTAGAGGCCGGCCCCGAGGGCGAAGAGGACCATCGCGACCGTGAGGAGCCAGAGGTCGCGATCGAACTGCCGCACGAAGAGGCCTCCGTCTGCTCGACGATAAGAGATCCATTATACTAAAGTGTCTTTCAGCGCCCCTTTGGGCGAGAGCAACCGCGCGTGAGGAGCGTGGTGTATTTATGGAACTGCGCCGTATCGATCGTCTTCCGCCGTACGTCTTCAATATCGTCAACGACATGAAGGCCGAGGCGCGTCGCCAAGGTGAAGATATCATCGACCTCGGTATGGGAAACCCCGATCTCGCTACCCCCCAGCCTATCGTCGATAAACTCGTTCAGGCTTCGCACAACAGTCGCAACCACCGCTACTCCGCGTCGCGCGGCATTACTAAACTTCGGCACGCACTGAGTGCGTGGTACGACCGGCGCTTCGGCGTCGAGATCGACCCCGAGACCGAGGCTATCGTCTCCATCGGGGCAAAAGAGGGCCTCGCCCACCTCATGTGGGTGTTGCTTCGCTCCGGCGATACAGCCCTGGTGCCCGAGCCCTCGTACCCCATCCACCAGTTCTCCTGCATCTTCGCCGGCGCCGACGTCACGAGCGTGCCGCTCACGCACGACACCGCCGACTTCTTCGCCGACCTCAAGCAGGCGTACGAGCGCACGTGGCCGCGTCCGCGCCTCATCCTCGTGAGCTTCCCACACAACCCCACCGGGCACTGCGTCGACCTCGACTTCTTCGAGCGCCTCGTGCGCTTCGCCCGGGAGAACAACGTCCTGGTGATCCACGACTTCGCCTACGCCGAGATCGTCTTCGACGGCTACAAGCCGCCGAGCATCTTCGAGGTGCCGGGCGCCAAAGACGTCGCCGTGGAGCTCGTCTCGTTGAGCAAGAGCCACAGCATGGCCGGGTGGCGCATGGGCTTCGCCGCCGGCAACCCCGAGATGATCGGTGGCCTCCAACGCCTCAAGAGCTACCTCGACTACGGCGTCTTCCAGCCTATTCAGATCGCGGCCATTACGGCGCTCAACGAGTGCGACGATGTGCCTCAGCAAATCTCCGCCGTCTACAGCAGCCGCCGCGACGCCCTGTGCGACGGCCTCGCGCGGGTCGGCTGGGAGATCCATAAGCCGCGCGGCACCATGTTCGTGTGGGCGCGGATCCCGGAGCGGTATCGGGAGCTCGGCTCGCTTGAGTTCAGCAAGCTCCTGCTCACCGACGCCAAGGTCGCCGTGAGCCCCGGGCTCGGGTTTGGGTACTCGAGCGACGAGTACGTACGGTTCGCGCTGGTCGAGAACGAGGAGCGCATCCGCCAGGCCGTGCGCGGCATTCGTAAGGTCCTCGAAGCGTGAGGGGGCAGGCATGACGCTCCGTCTCGGCGGCATGGCGCTTCGCGACGGCGTCCTCCTCCAGGGGGAGCGCTACTGGGCCGTTGCCGTGCGGCGACCGGATGGGAGCATCGAGGTGAGCACCGGTGAGCGCGTGCGGCTGCCCCTGCGCGAGCAAGTGCGGGCGATCCCCCTCTTGCGCGGTGTGGTGCGGCTCGGTGAGTCGTTTGCGGTGCTTCCGGCCGTCCGCCGGGCCGCCGGGGTGCCCGTCTTTCCGCAGGAGGACCCGCGGCTGCTCGCCGCAGCCGGCATAAGCTCGGCGGCGATCCTCGCGCTCCGTTCCGTGCGGCGCGGCTCGCCGCTGCTCAAGGAGCTCATCGCGACCGGCTTCGCCCTCGCGCCCGTGCTGCTCACCCTTCGCGACTCTCGGCTCTCGCGCTACCACGGGGCGGAGCACAAGTGCATCGCCGCCTACGAGAGCGGGGGCGAGTCCGCAGTCGCCGTGGCGCGGGAGCACGATCGGTGTGGCTCCCAGCTCGTCGTCCCGCTCCTGCTCACCAACGCTGGCGGCAACCTCCTGCTCCGGGCGTTGGGCAAGGCCGGGCGCCCGGTGCCCACCTTCATTGTTAGCCTTGCGAGTATCGGCGTCGCTATGGAGCTCTTCAGCTGGGCTGCGACCAATCCGGATCACCCGGTTGCCGGGGTCTTGCGGGGCGGGGGCCTTGAGCTGCAGCGTCTCTTCACCACGAGCGAGCCGGGCGAAGAGCACCTTGAGGTGGCCAACGCGGCGCTTCGCGAGCTGCTCCTGCTCGAGGGCGAGCAGCCCGTGTCCGCCTAAGTGTTCGGACGGCTGCCGCTCGCGACTCGGGTTCGGCGGGCACCGTTTACGCCTCGGGCTCGGTGTCGCTAGCCTTTAGGTAGCTTGCGCTCCGCCAGTCGTTCGCTCCGCCGCCGCTCCGCCGCAGCGTACCACGCCCGCTGCTCATCGGTCTTTGGGGTGAGCGGCGGGACGGGGATGGGCCGACCGTCTTCGCCGAGCGCGACGAAGACCAAATAGGCGGAGTTCGTGTGGATCACGACGCCGGATTCGAGGTTCTCCGCCTCCACGCGGACGCCGACCTCCATAGAGGTGCGCCCCGTGTAGTTAACGTTCGCGCGCAGGTGCACGAGCTCGCCGACTTTAACGGGGTAGTGAAAATCCATACGGTCGATGGCGGCGGTGACCACCTTGGTGCGCGAATAGCGGTGGGCGCATACCCCAGCCGCCTCGTCGATGAGTTTCATCACCGCGCCACCGTGGATGTCGCCCATGAAGTTAGCGTCGACAGGCTGCATGAGGTGCACGAGCACCACACTGGTCTCCCGCCCCCGCGGGGGCCGTGCTGCCGGCGCGGGCACTAGATGGTTTTCCGTGTGCGTGAGCCGTGTTGGCGGCGGTCGCGGAGGGTTCGCTTGCCGCCATACGAGTCGTTGGCGGTGCGACGCTCGTTGTAGCGGCGGTCGCGGATAACCGTCACGCTTTCGTTGTCTTTATAGTGCTCGACGAGGCGCTGAAAGGTCTCCTCATCGAGCTCTCGAGGCACTACACAGTAAATCACCTTTGCCTCCTGATCTCCTATCGCTATGATAAGCGAATTCCCCTGTTGAGATGCGCAGCAAACCATGGCTGCCCCCGTCCTTCATCTGAGAAGTCGTGGGGGCCGGCGCCGGTTTTCTGTTCGGACCCGACCCCCGGAGAAGGGTGTCGGGTCCTCTATCGGTTGATTCAGTGGAAAACCTTAGCCTCCGAGCGAGGGGGCGGAGGCGGCGACCCGCCGAGTGGTCGCCGCCTCCGGATACTTAATTACTAGGAAGACGTGCCCAGTTGCGTGAGGTTGTCGAGGAACGCGGGATCCGACGCCGCGATCTGCGCTGCGCCGGCCTCGACGCGGGCGGCGGCGGCGTCGATGAAGTACTGAGCGGCCATGCGCTTGTGCTCATCCTCTTGCGCTCGACGGAGCATTAAGAAGGCGCAGAGTACGTCGATCGTCATGTCGGTGAGTCGACGGCCGTGGAAGTCGCGGAAGCGCACGTCGTTGAGCTCGCGCACCCGTGTGATAGCGGCTGTGAGTTGTTCGTGGAGGGCGCTTGCGCGCGCCGAGAGCTCGGGCGTAGCGGAGAACTCCTCCGCCTCGTACTGCGCAAGCCGGTCGTTGAGCGTGCCGCCGAGGATGCCGCCGATCGCCGCCACGACCTGGAGCTGCGTCGTGCCCTCGTAGATGTTTGTAATGCGGGCATCGCGGGCGTGGCGCTCCACCGAGAAGTCGCGCATGTAGCCGGAGCCGCCGTGAACCTGAAGCGACTCGTAGGTGACGGCGTTGGCCATCTCGGTGCAGCAGGCTTTGGCGAGCGGCGTGAAGAGCGCGCCGAGGCGTGTGACTTTTTTAAGCTCGGCGCGGAGTGCCTTGAGCTCGTCGGCGACCTCGGCCTGGTCGTCTGCGGCGGTGAGCTGCGCCAGGCGGTGCTCCAGCGCCTCCTTGGCGTCGACGATGACGGAGGTTTCGTAGAGCAACGCGCGCGCCGCCTCAATGCTGACCTTCATGTCGGCGAGCATGCCCTTGACGGCGGTGAGGTGGCTGATGGGCGCGCCGAACTGCACGCGCTCGTCGGCGTACTTCGCCGCCTCGCGGTACGCCGCCTCGGCGATGCCCTGCGCCTGTGCGGCGATGGCGAGGCGGGCGCCGTTCATGAGGCTCATGACGTAGGTGGTGAGCCCGCGCCGGCGGTCGCCCACGAGGAGCGCCGGCGCGTCGTTAAACTGCAATTCGCAGGTGGGCGAGCCGTGGATGCCGAGCTTGTCCTCCAGGCGGCGGATGCGCATGTGCTCGTCGCGTTCGTAGAGGAACATGCTGAGTCCGCGGGCGTCGGTCGTGCCCTCCTCCGAGCGCGCGAGGACGAGGCTGATC
This sequence comes from Thermoleophilia bacterium, assembly GCA_040776965.1. GTDB lineage: Bacteria > Actinomycetota > Thermoleophilia > UBA2241 > UBA2241 > CAIXSE01. The sequence goes on along the minus strand of JAXGZO010000001.1, from coordinate 1,489,399 downwards.
TGACCGCAGCCGTTGGTGATAAACCGCTTAACGCCGGTGAGTCGCCAGGTGCCGTCCTCGTCTTGCGTCGCCTTAAGCTGGACGTTTTGGAGGTCTGAGCCCGCCTCGGACTCGGTGAGCGCCATGGAGCCCGTCACCTCGCCACTGGCGAAACGCGGTAGGTAGGCGGCTTTGATCTCCTCGTTCGCGAACTTGTTGATCGTCTCCGCGATGTCTTGTAGGCCGAAGACGTTCATGAGCGAGGGGTCGGCGCGGCTGATCATCTCGATGATCATAACGGCGATCGAGACCGGGAGGCCGAGGCCGCCGTACTTTCGCGGCAGCGTAATGCCCATGAGGTCGGCCTGCGTGAGGCGCTCAAGGCACTCGGCCATGCCCTGCGAGTACGTGACCTCGCCGTCGGTGAGGTCGTTGCCGGCGCGGTCGATGCCCTCGGCGCGCGGCTCCACGAACTCTCCGGCGATCTCCCCGGCGATCACGAGTGTGCGCTCGTAGGAGTCGATGGCATCCGCGTAGTCACGAGGTGCGTAGGAGAAGCTCTCGGCCTGGCGGTAGCCGTCTTCGCGGAGCCCGACGATGCGCTCGAGGTCGAGCCGGTGGAGCGTTGTTTGGAGATCCGAGTTGTCGTCGTAGAAGTTGCTCATGACGCCCCTCCGTCGCCGGCGCTCGTGCCTTTTGTTCGGTAGGCCTTGATCAGCAAGGGGATGACCTTGTGCAGGTCGCCGACGATACCGTAATGGGCGACCGAGAAGATCGGCGCCAGTGGGTCGTTGTTGATCGCCAAGATGCGGGCGCTTTGGTCCATACCGGCGCGGTGCTGCACCGAGCCGCTGATGCCGCAGGCGATGTAGAGCTTGGGGCGGACCGTGGTGCCCGTTTGGCCGACCTGGTGGTCGCCGCTGACCCAGCCCGCGTCGACTGCGGCGCGGCTCGCGCCGACGGTGCCGCCGAGCACGCGGGCGAGCTCCTCGATGAGCCCGAAGCCCTCGCGGGAGCCGGCGCCGACGCCCCCGGCGACGACGATGCGCGCGCCCTTGAGGTCGATGCGCTTCTCCTCCTGCACGCGGCGGATGAGCGAGACGGCGAACGCCTCGTCGGCGAGCACGACGTGGTCGGCCGGCGCCAGCGGCGCCGAGGAGCGCTCCACCGGCACCTCCACGACGGTGCCGGTGCGGCTGTTGTCGGCCTCCGGCATTACCATGACGCCCTCGCGCACCGTCGCCATCTGCGGCCGATGCTCGGGGCTGATGATGGTGGCGATGATGTTGCCGCCGAAGGCGGGGCGGATTTGGTAGAGGAGGTTGTGGTGCGTCTCGCCCTTGGCCGTGTGGTCGCCGATGCGGAGGTCGGTGCAGTCGGCTGTGAGCCCGGTGCGCAGAGAGCTGGCCACGCGGGGTGCCAGATCGCGGCCCGTCGTGGTGGCGCCGTAGAGCACGATCTGCGGCGCGTAGCGGCCGATGAGCAGCGTGAGCAGCTGGGTGTACGGCAGCGTGAGGTAGGAGGCGAACGCCTCGTGGTCGGCGAGGTAGACGGTGTCTGCGCCGAGGGCGATGAGCGAGGGCACGAGCTGCCGTACGTCGTCGCCGTGCCCGGCGACGACGGCGCCCACGCCCACGCCGAGCTCGGAGGCGAGCTCGCGAGCGCGGCCGAGCAGCTCGAGGCTGACCTCGGCCGCCACGCCGCCGTGCTGCTCGATCGAGACCCAGACGTCGCCGCCCGAGGCGGTGGGTGTGCGATGGTCTGCTTGACTAGCCAAGGATGTGCTCCTCGATCAGCTCGTGGACGAGCGTGTTAATGCCTTCTTCGGTGGGATCGACTAAACGGGCCTCGCTCTGGGTGAGGACGACGCTTTCGATCTGCTTAACGCGGGTGGGCGAGCCGCGGAGGCCGAGCGCCTCGCGGTCGGCGCCGAGCGCCTCGGCGCTCCACTGCGTAATGGAGGTCGCCTGACCGCCGGTCGACGGCCGGGCCTCGGCGGCCTCCTCCGTCACGATGTTCTTGTACGTCATGACGCGCTTAACGCTCGGTGGCCGGGGGTCGTTGGCCTCGCCGACGATCGTGAGGAGGCAGGGGAGTGACGAGGTGAGGGTCTCAAAGCCACCCTCGATCGACCGCGTGGCGGTGATCGTGCCGCGTGAGCCGCCGCCGTCTGCCGCCGTGGCCGGCAGCACGAGCTCGTCGATCTCGCTCACGCAGGTGATCTGCGGGTAGCCGAGCTTCTCGGCCGTCTGCGGACCGACCTGGGCGGTGTCGCCGTCGATGGCCTGGCGACCGCAGAGCACGAGGTCGCACCCGCCGAGCTTGCGGATCGCGAGGGAGAGCGCGTAGCTCGTGGCGAGGGTGTCGGCGCCGGCGAAGGCTTTATCGGTGAGGAGGACGACGTCGTCGGCGCCGCGGTAGAGCGACTCACGCAGGATCTGCGTGGCGGCCGGCGGCCCCATGGTGAGGATGGTGACGTGGGCTCCCAGTCGCTCTTTGATCTTAAGTGCTTCCTCGAGGGCGTTGAGGTCCTCGGGGTTGAAGATCGCGGGGAGCGCGGCCCGGTTGACGGTGCCGTCGTCCTTCATGGCCTCACCGGTGACGTTTGCGGTGTCCGGGACCTGCTTGACGAGGACGACGATGCGGAACTGTGACATGGCGTTCGTGCGCTTCCGTTGTCGTTGGCAGAGGAGCCGTAGCCTACCAGAAACTGGTGCAAAACGGGAGTGTACGTGCTTTTTGCGAGCGAAAACGCTCGGCTTCAGGGACCGGCGAGGGGGCGGAGCCGCCGCCTCGCCTAGATGCGCTCGACGATGGCTGCGGGGACCTCACCCTCGTCGCCGCTCTCGTCGCGGCAGCGGAGCCAGGAGCCGAGATCGTCGATGACCTCGAGGATCTGCCCTGGGGCTACCGTGAGCTCGTCGCCGAGGAAGTCGCAGAGCGCGCACGCCTCGTCGGGGCCCGTCATCTCCAAAAAGTCGATCGGTATCCAGCCGTGCCCTGCCTGTGAAGCACACCAAACGTACTCCGGGTACATGCCGTTGCGGTGCCCCACCGTGAGCTCATCACCGGTCTTGACCTCGATGAACTTCGTTTTGTCGCCGACGCGCCCTTCGATGACGCGTACTTTGTAGGGGAGCGTGTCCATGAGTCCTCTCAGACTTGTCTCGACGGGTACGCTGCTGGTCTCGATGTGTCGCTTTGGTTTCGCGTGGAGGCCCGTGTGATTCTCGGGGCTCGAGCCCTAGCGGCGGACTGCCTCGCCATTATAGGCATATTCCTCGCGGGTTGCAGGGATACGGTTGAGGCGCTCGTACGGTATCATAGGTGGTCTATGCAGAGCTCCTCGAAAAAGGTCGTCGTCCGCTTCGCCCCCTCGCCGACCGGGTACTTGCACCTCGGCAGCGCGCGCACCGGGCTCTACAACTACATCTTCGCGCGTCGGCACGGCGGCGTCTTCCTCCTGCGCATCGAAGACACCGACCTCACCCGCAGCACCGACGAGGCGATCGCCCAGATCCTCAGCGCTCTGCGCGAGATGGGCCTCGACTGGGACGAGGGGCCGGGCGTGCCCGGTTCTCACGGGCCGTACCGCCAAACCGAGCGGCAAGAGCTCTACCGCGAGCACGTGGAGCGGCTCGTGGCGAGCGGCCACCTCTACCCCTGCTTCTGCACGCCGGAGGAGCTGGAGGCCGAGCGCCAGGCCGCACAGGCTGAGAAGCGCTCGTGGGTGTACTCCGGCAGGTGCCGGTCGCTCTCGCCCGAGGAGGTCGAGCGTCGCAAGGCCGAGGGTCATCCCTTTACGCTGCGCGTGCGGGTGCCCGCCGGCGTCACCGTGTTTCACGATCTGCTCCGCGGCCCCGTGGAGTTCGCCAACGAGACGCTCGGCGACTTCATCGTGCAGCGGAGCGACGGCACCGTTACCTACAACCTCGCCGTGGTGGTCGACGACGTCACTATGGAGGTTACGCACGTTCTGCGCGGCGACGACCACATCAGCAACACCCCCAAGCAGGTCGTGATCTACGAGGCGCTCGGCGCCGCCGTACCCGAGTTTTTGCACATGCCGTTGCTCTTCGGCACCGACAGAAAGAAGCTCTCCAAGCGCCATGGCGCCACCAAGCTGGAGCAACTCACCGGTGGCGGGTACCTCGTCGAGGTCGTGCGCAACTACCTCTGTTTTTTGAGCGCCGAGTTCGACGAGAGCATGATCGCCTGGACGCTTCGCGACCTGGTAGAGCGCTTCGACGTGTTGCAGCTCGGCACGAGCGCTAGCATCTTCGACCCCGAGAAGCTCCGCTGGATGAACGGCCGCTACATCCGCCAGCTGAGCGCCGAGGAGCTCGGAGAGCGGCTGGTGCAGTACCTTGAGCGCATCCGATTCTTCGCCGACCCCACCGCGGCGGCGCAGGCGTTCGCCGCCGGGCCGGAGGCGTTCACCGAGCATCTGGAGGCCGCCGATGCCGCACACGAGGCGGCGGCCGCCCCCTCTGCGGAGCAGGCGGCGCTCGTGCGCGCCGTCGCACCGCTCGTCCGCGAGAAGATCGAGGTGCTCGCCGACTTCCTTCCGCTCGCCGGCTGGTTCTTCCGGCCGCTCCAGCTCTCCCCCGAGGCTCTCGAGCGGCTCGCCGCGCAGCCGGGGGCCGCGCAGACGCTTCGCGCGGCCGCCGAGGGCCTCGCCGCGCTCGGCGCGTACGACCTCGCGTCTGTGGAGGCGCTGGTGCGCGATCTTCCGCAGCGCCTCGAGCTCAAGCCCAGGGCGGTTTTCGCCGCGCTCCGCCTCGGCATGAGTGGGCAGAGTGTTACACCGGGCCTCTTCGAGTCGCTCTGGGTGCTCGGTCGCGACGAGGCGGCCGTCCGGCTCTCCGCCGCGGCTGCCGCGCTCTCGTCGTAACGAGCGTAGCTACGGCGAGAAGGCGCTTACCGGGTTTAGCCTCCGGAGGAGTTCCTCGAAATCTCGCACGATGAAGTCCGCGGTCGTGCGCTCCGGGCTGTAGAGGCCCGCGGCGTCGAAGAGCGCGGCCGTCATGCCCACCTCCTGTGCCCCCACGATGTCGGTGCGCTGAATGTCGCCTACGTGCAGCGCCTCGCTCGGCTCCACATTGAGCTCGGCGAGCGTGCGGCGAAACACCGTCGGGTTGGGCTTGCAGCGCTCGTGCTCGTTGGAGAAGAACAAGAAGTCGAAGGCCGAGAGCAGGTCATGGCGGTCGAGGAGCTCTCGCAGTACGACGCCGGGCGAGTAGCCGGTGTCGGAGATTACGGCGAGACGGTACCGCTCGGCCATGGTCGAGAGCGCCTCACGCACCCCGGGCATGGGTCGCGGTGGGATCTCGAGGATCAGTCGCTCGAAGCGGTAGACGATGCGGGTGCGGATCTCCTCGGGGGGCTGCGCCGCGAGGGAGGCGAAGATGACGTCGAGGGTCTCCGCGCACGAGGGGGTGCGTTGCTCCCCAACCCAAACGCGGTCGAAGAAGTCGAAGCCGTTGCGCAGGGCGTCGTCGATGGCGGCGGCCGACGGCCGTGCCCCGAGGGCGGCGAGCTCATCGCGGAGGATCGCCGCTCGGCGGTTTTCGCGGAGGATACCGCTGTTGTCGGCGAAGAGGGTGTTCCAGAAGTCGAGGGTGATCGCTTTGAACATGACCGTAGCGTAGCACGTTAGGGGAGGCGTGTTCGATCGCCTCCCCGCGGGTAGACTGACGGCCGTGGCTTCCGAGTCGAAACAAGCGGTCGTCGCCGCCATTATCGGCAACGCGGCTATAGCGATCATCAAGTTCGCCGCCGGCGCGGTAACCGGCAGTTCGGCGATGATCAGCGAGGGCATCCACTCGCTCGTCGACACGGGAAACGGCGGGCTGCTCTTCCACGGCCTGCGGCGGGCCGAGCGCCCCGCCGATGCTCAGCATCCGTTTGGGTACGGTATGGAGGTCTACTTTTGGAGCCTCATCGTCGCCGTGAGCATCTTCGGCATCGGCGGCGGTATGTCCATCTACGAGGGCATCTCCCACCTCCGGCACCCCGCCCCGCTCTCCGACCCCACCATCAACTACGTCGTCCTGGCGGTCGCCGCCGTCTTCGAGACGATCTCCTTCTCGGTCGCCTGGCGTGGCTTCCGCAGCGTCAAGGGCGACCGCTCCATCATCACCGCCATCCACCGGGGCAAAGACCCCAGTCTCTTCACGGTGCTGTTCGAGGACACCGCGGCCCTCCTCGGCCTGGGTGTCGCTTTTCTCGGCGTCTTCTTGAGTCACGCGTTTCAGCTCCCCCTGCTCGACGCCGCTGCCTCCATCGTCATCGGCCTCATCTTGGTCTGTGCCGCCGGATGGCTCGCCTACGAGAGCCGGAGCCTGCTCGTGGGGGAGGCTGCCGACCCGGAGTTGGTGGCGGCGGTTAAGGCCATCGTCCTCGCCGACCCGGCGGTCACGGGTCTCGGGGTCGTGCTCACCATGCAGCTCGGCCCCGACGATGTGCTCCTCACGCTCGAGGTGGAGTTCGTGCGCGGATTGCCGGTCGAGGAGGTGCACGACGCCGTTCATCGTGTGGAGGAGCGCATCGCCGCCGTGTACCCGCAGGTGCGGCGCGTCTTTATTGAGGTGGAGGTCTCGTAGGGCGAGGCGGCTGCCGAGCCCCGCTGCTGCGCGCCGCCTCGGTGCACAGCGAGGCCTAAGACTGCTACTATTGGGAGGTGTGCCCGGCTGGCGCAGCGCCGCCGGGCTTTCGTGTCTCTGTTCCCTCAAGTAAAGCGAGCGCCCGTGCACGCCGTCGAGAAGATCCGCAACCTCGCCATCATCGCCCACATCGATCACGGCAAGACCACCCTGATCGATTCCATCTTTCGCGCCGCCAACGTGTTTCGAGAAAACGCACAGGTCGAAGAGCGGGTTATGGACAGCAACGACCTCGAGCGGGAGCGCGGCATCACCATCCGCTCCAAGCATTGCACGGTGGAGTGGGGCGAGTACCTCATCAACATCATCGACACCCCCGGCCACGCCGACTTCTCCGGCGAGGTCGAGCGGGTGCTCAGTATGGTCGACTCGGTGCTGCTGCTCGTAGACGCCAACGAGGGGCCGATGCCCCAGACGCGCTACGTGCTCACGCGGGCACTCCGGCTTGGGCTGCGGCCGATCGTCATCGTCAACAAGGTCGACCGTCCGCACGCCGACCCCTCCGGTGCGCTCGACAAGACCTTCGACCTCTTCGTCGAGCTCGGCGCCACCGACGAGCAGCTCGACTTCCCCATCCTCTACGGCTCCGGGCTCAACGGCTGGCTCGTGGACGACCTCAGTAAGGCCGACGCCGCCTCGTCGCCCACGGCGTCCAACGAGACCGCCATGGGCGATCTCTTCGCCGCGGTCGTCGCCAACGTGCCGGCGCCAGCTGCCGTGCAGGACGCACCGTTTTTAATGCAGGTCAGCACGCTCTCCTGGAACGATTACATCGGTCGCATCGGGTGCGGCCGTGTGTTGCGGGGCGGCATTAGGGTCGGCGATGAGCTTCAGCGAATTACGACGACGGTGCGGGAAGAGCGAGAGGCTTCGCTCGCCCACGATGACGGTCGGGACGACTGGGAGCTGAGTGGCGTGGAGCCCCTGCGCGTCTCCCGCCTTTGGGTTACGCGCGGGCTCGAGAACTGCGAGGTCGAGGAGGCAGGAGCCGGCGACATCGTCTGGCTCGCCGGCTCGTGCGAGATCTCGCTTGGCGATACGTTCGCGGCGAGGGAGCTGGAGGCGGCCGAGGTGGCTTTGCCGCCGCTCGAGGTGGAGGAGCCGACCGTCTCCATGTTCTTCCTGGTCAACAACGGCCCCTTCGCCGGCCGCGACGGGCGCGCGGCCACGCTCCGGCAGATCAAAGAGCGCCTCGACCGCGAGCTGCGGGTTAACGTCGCGCTCCGCGTGGAGGACCTCGGCCGGCCCGACGGGGTTAAGGTCAGCGGTCGGGGGGAGCTCCACCTCGCGATCCTCATCGAGGAGATGCGTCGCGAGGGGCTGGAGCTCTGCGTCTCTCGCCCCGAGGTCATCACGCACTACGACGAGTACGGCAACCTCCTGGAGCCCATCGAGCACGTCATCATTGACGTGCCCGAGGAGTACCAGGGGGCGATTATCCAGGAGCTGAGCTTGCGTAAGGGCGAACTCAGCTCCATGGAGTCCACCGGCACCGGCCTCGTACGCCTGGAGTTCACCATAGCTACGCGCGGCCTTATCGGCTACCGCAACGACTTTCTCACCGAGACCCGCGGGCTCGGCGTCATGAGCTCGCGGTTCACGGGCTACGGCCGTTGGAGGGGTGAGCTTCCTCGGGTCGAGCGCGGGTCACTCGTCAGCCAGGCGACCGGCGAGGCTACGAGTTACTCCATCGAGAACCTTCAGCAGCGGGCCGTGCTCTTCGTCGGCCCCATGGACCCCGTGTACGAGGGCATGATCGTCGGCGAGAACTCGCGCTCCGGCGACATGCTGTGCAACCCCACCAAGCGCAAGCAGTTGGGCAACTACCGCTCCTCCACCAAGGAGATCGACGCGGGGCTCAAGGTGCCGCGCGTGCTCACGCTCGAGTCGGCGCTCGAGTGGATCGCCGACGACGAGCTCGTGGAGGTTACGCCCGCCACCGTGCGGGTGCGCAAGGCGATCCTCTCCGCTGAGCAGCGCAAAAAGGCCGAGAGGCGGAGCTCGAGCGCTTAACGGCTGAGTCGAGCGGTTCGTGGGAGTGCTGGGCCGGGCGAAGCCCTCTGCCCATCTCTCACGGCGCCGGGTCTACGCATTCAGAAGGGTACGCCGCTGCTTGGGTTCGCACACTGGTGGTGTGGCTTGCCACGGCGGAGTAGGTATCGTCCGTCCGCAAACGGACAACTGTTCTCGACGCTCCGTGGAGGAGCTCACAAGAGATGGGTGCTGCCCGCGCGCAAGGCTCAGCTAGGGCGAGCTACAGGGGATGTGGTGAGGCTTTAGACTGGGAGAAGAAGGAAGAGGACGATCAGCGCGAGTAGCGTGAGGACGATCGACGATCGCACTGCGATAGGTGCTAGGTGCGGCATAAGAAGCCCCTTGAGGTTGTGGCGTGCTTTTCTGCGACGTTACCGGTACGTCGCTTAGAGCTCACTTCAGCTCTCGGTCTCTGTCACCACGCACTAGCGTACCTCAGATCGGGCGGATGTGCCAGAAGGGCGGTGGGCCGGACTTAGTGCTTCGCCGGCCCCCGACTACGACTCCTTCGCTCATTCTGCTCCTCATAGTGCTCGGTTTTGGAGGACAACGGGCGACGGTGGGGCTGTCGGTGACGTGGCGGCGGGCCCTCGGCGGCAGGGTGGTGTCGTCGCCGTCGCCGGACTCTCCTCAGAGTCGCTCGCCTTTTAGCTGCCGCCGAGCGCCCGCCGTAGACGGTCGAGCGCCTCGCGGAGGGTGGCCTGTGGGCAGGCGAAGTTGAGGCGGAGGTACCCGGGGTCGCCGAAGCTCGCTCCATCGGAGAGCGCGACTCCCGCGTCGAGGCACGCTTGCGCGGCGTCGGGCAGTTCGAGCGCGCGTACATCGAGCCAGGCTAAGTACGTGGCCTCGACGTGCGTCATCGTGACGCCCGGGAGCCGCTCCGCAACCGTCTGCTCCACCAGGTCGCGGTTCTCCCGGAGGTAGCCGAGGAGCTCCGCGAGCCAGGGGGCGCCGTCGCGGTAGGCCGCCTCGGCGCCGGCGATGGCGAAGCAATTGACGAAGGGGAGGAGGCCCTTGGCTTGCTCGGTGAAGCGTCGGCGGAGCTCGGGGTCGGCGACGACTGCGAAGGCGAAGCCGAGGCCCGGGAGGTTAAACGTTTTGCTCGGCGACATGAGCGTGACCGCGCGCTCCTCCGCGCCGGGGAGGGTGGCCGCCGGCCGGTGCACGAGCGGGTCGAGCAGGAGGTCGCAGTGGATCTCGTCGGAGCAGAGGGCGAGGTTGTGGCGCCGGCAGAACTCCACGACGGCCACCAGCTCCTCGTCGCTCCACGCCCGACCGAGCGGGTTGTGCGGGTGGCAGAGCAAGAAGAGCCGGGTCTGCGGGGTGACGGCCGCCTCCATCGCCTCGATGGGGAGGCGCCAGCGCTCGCCGTCGTGCGCAGCGTGCACGGCGATGAGCTCGCGCCCTTGGTGCGGTGGCCCCTGCAGGAAAGGCGGGTAGACCGGCGTGATCGTCATCACCGCCTCGCCCGGCTGGGTGAGGGCACGGCAGGCGAGGTTGAGCCCGGGCACCACGCTCGGTAGCCACACGAGCCAGTCGGGCTCAACGCGCCAGTCGTAGTTTTGGAGGAGGTGCGCGCAGACGGTCTGTGCGAGTGACCGCGGGGGCGTTGCGTAGCCGAAGACGCCGTGCTCGGCGCGGCGGGTGAGGGCATCGAGGACCGCCGGCGGCGAGGCGAAGTCCATATCGGCGACCCAGAGCGGCAGTACGCCCGCTGGGTGCGCATTCCACTTAAGGCTGTCGCCCCCGGAGCGACTCGGCGGGTGGTCGAATGACGACCTCACGCGCGGCTCTCCGCCTCCTGCTCTTCCGCAGCGGCGATGAGCGCTTGCCAGAGGCCCTCAACGTGATCCGCCTCGGTGGCGGCGGTGCCCACCGAGATGCGGATGATCTGCTTGCCCTTGAGTGTCGCGGCCGTGACGTAATACGAGCCCGCCGCGTTGATGCGATCGGCGAGGGCTTTGTTGTGTGCCGTGAGCGCCTCTTCGTTGCCGCGGAGGTTGGTGGGGACGTGCCGCAGGCAGACCGTTTGGAGGGGCACTGGCGCCAGACGCTCCCAGCACCGGGTGGCGTCGACCTGCTCGCGGAGCCAGGCGGCGTTCGCCGTGTCGCGCCGGATGCGCTCTTGGATGCCCTCCACCCCCTGGTCGCGGAGGAGGAACCAGAGCTTGAGCGCACGGAACCGACGCCCGAGCGGGATGCCCCAATCGCGGAGGTTGCGCGCTACGCCGTCTTGCGCCGTCTGGAGGTAGCTGGGGTTTGTGCTCATGACTTTAATGAGGTGCTCCGGGTCGCGCACGTAGTACGCGGAGAGGTCGAAGCCGGCGCCCATCCACTTGTGGGGGTTCACGACGATGGAGTCGGCGTGCTCGTTGCCCTCCCACATCCAGCGGTACTCGGGGCAGATCATGGCCGAGCCGGCCATGGCGGCGTCGACGTGGAGCCAGAGGTCGTGCTCTTCGGCGCAGTGAGCGATGCCGAAGAGCGGGTCGATGGCGGTGGTCGCGGTGGTCCCGATCGCGGCGACGATAGCGCAGGGCCGGCGGCCGGCGGCGACATCCTCGGCGAGCGCGGACTCGAGGGCGTTGAGGCGCATGGCGTGGGCGTCGTCGCTTGGGATGATGCGGAGGTGGTCGGCGCCGAACCCGGCGAGGAGCGCGGCCTTGGCCACGGAGCTGTGCGCTTGGTCGGAGGCGTAGACGATGAGCGGCGCCTCCTCCTCTTGCAGGCCGCCGCGGTTTTGGCCGTAGGCCGTGGTGCGCTCCCGTGCGCAGAGGAGGGCGCAGAAGGTAGCGGTGCTGGCTGAGTCGTGGATAACGCCGGTAAACGACTCGGGGAGCGCGAGCATCTGACGCAGCCAATCCATGACGACGTCTTCGAGCTCGGTGGCCGCCGGGCTGGTCTGCCAGCTCATGCCCTGCACGCCGAGTCCTGCGGCCACGAGGTCTGCGAGCGCTGAGGAGAGGTCGTTGTTGCTGGGGAAGTACGCGAACCACCCCGGGTGGGTCCAGTGGCTGATGCCGGGGAGGATGATACGGTCGAGATCGTCGATGATGGTCTCATCGAACCCGCCGGGGTGCGCTGGCGGGTGCTTGGGGAGCAGGGCGGCGATATCGCCCGGGTTTACCCGGCTCATAACGGGGAGTTCTTCGACGTGCTCGCGATAGTCCGCGACCCAATCGATTAAGCGATGACCAAGACGGCGGAATTCAACGGGATCCACGGGCACCTCCTCTCCTCCGCAGGGGAGGTTAGCAGGCGGCGCCCCTACGGCCGGCCGCCTCCCCCGATTATACCCAAACGAGCGCGCTCTACGCGAGGAAGTCTTTAAGGGTATCCACGGCGGTTTTAGAGACGAGAGGAGGTCGGAGTCGTTCGCCCAAGAGACGCGAAAGGCCCCGCAGATGCGGGGCCTTTCGCGTTGTGCTTCTCAAGCCGCAAAGGGCGGGGATGCCATGTGCAGCTGAGTGGAGAGTCTTACTGCTTCGGGAAGTAGTCCTCGCACTTGCCCTCGCGGTAGACGTCGGCCGTGGCGCAGTGGAGGCCGCCGCCGAAGGCGTAAGCGTCGCGAAGCGGAACCGGAATGACCTCGAAGCCGAACTTGTCCATCTGCTCCGCCTGATAGACCTCGCTCGCCTCGACACAGACGGTCTTGGGGTCGATGACGAGGACGTTCTGGGAGAGCCAGACGCTGGAGTAGCAGAGCGGCGGCGGGGTCTTGTGCGCCGGCTGTGCGGCCTCCACGATCTCCCAATCGTTGTCGTCGAAGATCTTGCGCTGGGTCTCGTCGAGCTTGCGGTTCGGGTTGTTGATGATGAGGCCCGGACGCAGCGGCACGAAGGTGGCGTCGATGTGGATGGGGTACGGGTCGCCCGGGAAGTTGAGCTGGTGGACGCGATGCTCCGGGAACTGACGCTGCAGCCAATCGATGGCCTTGAGGTTCGTGGTAAAGCCGTGCTGCGGGAAGAGGTCCTTGCCCATGCGGCACACGTCGGCGGCGTCGAAGAGCGGCTCGTTCTCGGTCGTCACGTAGTGACGGGCGGCCGTCCACTCGAGGCGCTGCTCGATGCTGATGTGCTCACTGAGATAGTCCGGATGATAATCGTCGTCGGTGAGACGCGGCTTGGGAGCGGCGCTCCAGACGAAGCCCTTGTCCTCCTCGAACCACTTGCTGAGGAGCGGACGATAGGCGAGGTACTCGAACCAACGGCAACGGTAGGACATCGTGGCCTCGACGATCTCGCGACCGATGGTCAGGAGGACGTCACGCGGAGGCATGCAGCCGAACATGGTCTCGGTGGACCAGTCGGGGGTAGCGACAGCACGGTTCCACTGGATCGGGGTGGGGCGGTCGACCTTGATGCCGCGCTTCTCGAGGATGGCGGCGTAGTTGTCGAGCTGCTCATTGGCGCGCTCAACGGTTGCGAGCGGACGGGGGCCGTACATACCGCGCATCTCGGAATCTTCGGGGACCTTGGCGTCGAGCGCCGGCTCACCCGGAGGGATGCAGCAGAAGTCAGCACGCCCAACAACAACGTGCTTAAGTGGATCCCACTCGTTCCATGAATTTACAATTACGTTGTCGTCTACTGCCACGATGACTCCCTTCTGTTGCTTAGCCGTAACTAGTGGTAGCGGTCGCCTTGCGGAGAGAGCTACCGTTCACTTCATTCGGGCACGAAGCGTCATCTTAGATCGCGAGGGACGACGGCGGCCCGAACTGCCGGTGCTTCGCACGCCACCCTCTCGATCGCTTGAAGTAAGTATGCACAAAAGTGCGGAGTAACGCAAGAGGATTATCTTTCTCCTACGGTTTTCTTCGGCGGATTTCGACCCGCCGATGGGTTACGGTCTCTTGCGTTCTCCCCCGGCATTGGGCATAGTTCAATGAGTATCTGTGTTCGTAGTCCAGCGTGGGCTGTTGGCGAGATCCACACGCGGGAGACGCGCCAAGAGCCTCGCGTCAAAGACATGCCACTTAACGGCGTGTCAATCAGTAGGGGAGGCGCACATGCAGGAGAGCTCACAGCAGAGGCCACAGGAGGGGCGCGGCGCGGCTGCAGTTTCGGCCGCGATGTACGCGGGGGAGCAGACGGCTCGCCAGGAGGCGAAGTCCCGGCGCTTGCTCTCCGAGATCACCTGGCCGGTGGTGCGCGACGCCATCGACCGCAACGCCGGCATTATTCTCCCGGTCGGAGCCTGCGAGCAGCACGGCTACCACATGCCGCTGTCGACCGACACGATCCTCGCCACCGAGCTCGCCATCGAGGCCGCCGACCGCCTCGATTACCTCGTGGCTTCACCCTCGAACTACGGTTTCCGCTCGCGCCCGCTTTCGGGTGGCGGCCCCACCTATCCCGGCACTATCTCGCTCGGCGCCACCGCGCTTATCGGCTACCTCGTTGAGGTCCTCGAGGACCTTATCCGTCACGGGTTTAAACGGATTATTCTGCTTAGTATGCATCTGGAGAACCAGAACATGCTGTACGAGGCCGCTTGGCTGGCGCTCCGCGGCCGCGAGGACTCCGGCCTGAGGATTATGGTGGTTGAGCACGGGTTCGCCGCCATCTCGGAGAGCTCCATCGAGGTGCTCTTCGAGGGTGAGTTCCCCGGTTGGGAGGTGGAGCACGCGGCGGTCATGGAGACCTCGCTCATGCTCTACCTGCACCCGGAGCTCGTCCACATGGACCGCGCCGTGGACGATCAGGCGCAGCACACCCCGACCTACGAGATCCTCCCGGTGCCGCAGGAGATGGTCACCGAGTCGGGTGCCCTCTGGAAGGCCACGCGCGGCACCGCCGCCAAGGGGCGCGTGGTGTGGCAGGAGCTGGTCGAGTACCTCTCCGGGGCCATTCGCCAGGAGATGGAGGGCTAAGAGCTCGCAAACATCGCGGCGGCGCTTCGCCGGCCGCCTCGCGTGTTAAGCGACGGACCCCGGGGGCACATGCCCTCGGGGTCCGTCGTCGTTGTGGGTGCGAGCAGCGCTGCGCCGGCTCGCTCGCTATGGTCTCGTGGCCAGCTCGGTAAACCAGTCGAGGATCGCGAAGAGGTGGTCGCGCGAGGCCGGTGTGGAGAGGAGGGCGAGGGGGAGCGTTGGGCGGAGGTCGATCGTCTCCTCGGGGAGCGCCACGTGCTCGATCTCATTGAGCCGCCGCCGAAGCTCCTGCCGAAGCTCCGGCGGGTAGAAGGCCGGCGACTCCCTGAGGTGGGTGAAGAGGAGGGTGAACGTTCCGTTAACGCGGACGACGAGCGGATGGTACTCGAAGCCGCGGTGGCGGACGGTGGGCTGAAAAGTGCCGCACTGCTGCCCGCGGCTCCACGCGATGCCGATACCGCGGAGCGTTGCCCAGGAGAGGAGGGCCTGGATAGGCTCGGTGGAGTTGGGGTTCCAGCGGCGCACCTCGTCCATAAAGGAGCCCTCGTCCCAATTACGCTTGCCGGCCGGGGGGCACTCCCTTCCGACGATCGGCCAGAGTGCGTTGTAGAAGTGGTCGAGCTGGGCCTGGAGCCAGTTGAACTGCTCCGGCCAGGTGCCGGGGTTGAGGATGTCTCCCGCGTGGCGGATCTCGATGATATGAGAGGAGTCGCCGCCCTTGCGCCAGTGCGGCGCGATGTGGAAGAACGCGTCGAACTCGTCGCGGTGCGCCTGAAGGAGCGAGAAGATGGAGTCGGCCGCGACGCCTTGGAGGGTGTATTTAACGCCGACCTCCTCGAGATTGACGCGCGCGATGGAGAGGAGCTTGCCGCTCGTGAGGCTGGTGGTGTGCCACATCCAGCCGTCTGAGGTGGCGCGTGCGCAACCCACGTTGTGCGAGGTCTGCATGTGCTCTTTGAAGCCCTGCCAGAATTGGCGGCGCAACTCCGGTGTGCGGCTTCGGCTGCTCGGTGAATCGTTTGCCACTCCGTTGCCCCTTTTAGTCCCGGTGGCGTCCCCGTAGGGCAGAGCTCCTCTCGACCGGTGCTTTATCGGCGTTGTGCTCATAATACCAAGTTGCGAGCGTCTTGGGAGCTCATTGAGCCCCGGGTCTTGCGTTCGACGCAACTTCGTGCATGCTCACGGTACGTTCCCGATTGTACGGTCCGTTTTCCTCAGGTAGATGGGCTGTGCACGGGCACCTGAGCGGTTGTTGGGTGTCATCCGGTCGAGGCGCGGGGAGCTCGGCCTCACTCAACACCGAGGGCACGGCGCGGGTCACCCGTAGCGCCAGAGTGAGGCGCACGGGGGTGAGCGTTGTGCTTTCTCAGGATACGTTGACTGTATCGGCGTCAATGAAAGGGGAGTGAGCCACTTGTCAGCGAGTCAGTATGTTCGGTCTAGCTACCAGGTCAACGCCACACCGCAGTTCCGCATGCTGAGCACCGATCAGTGCGAAAGCATCGTGAACGGCGCGATGGAGGTCCTCGAGCGCACCGGCGCTGAGGTCCAGAACCAGGAGGCGTTGCAGCTTCTCACCGATGCTGGGTGCTGGGTCGAAGGTAACCGCGTCCGTATCCCGACGCACCTCATCGAGCGGGCTATCCGCACCGCCCCGTCGCGCATCGTGCTCAGCGACCGCGAGGGTAATCGTTCTCTCTTCCTCGAGGGCCAGAATGTGTACTTCGGCCCCGGCGGGAGCAATACCTACATCATCGATCACGAGACCGGTGAGCGTCGGTACTCCACCACCGCCGACACGGCGAACTCCGCCCGTGTCGTCGACGCGCTTAAGAACCTCTCCTTCGCTATGGACAACGGCGTCCCCAGCGACGCTCCTTCGGGTGCTGGCGACGTCCACGGTTTCCGTGCGCTCGTCGAGAACACCACGAAGCCGATCGTCCAGTGGGGCTACAGCGTCGAGAGCTTCAAAGACATCGTCGACATCGCCTCTGCGGTCGCCGGCAGCCTTGAGGCCCTTCAGCGCAACCCGTTTGTCGTCCTCTTCGCCGAGCCCAGCTCGCCGCTGTCGCACACCGCCGACGCGCTGGACAAGGCCCTCTTCGCCGCGAAGAGCCGTATTCCGGTGGTCTACGCACCGTCCGTGTTCGCGGGCGAGTCCGCTCCTTCCACCATGGCCGGCGCCCTCGTCGTCACCGTCGCCGACTTCTTCGTAGGCCTCCTCGTCGGCCAGCTGGCCAGCGAGGGTGCTCCGTTCATCATGGGTGGCCTCGCCTCCACGATGGACATGCGCACCGAGACCGTCTGCTACGGCGCCGTCGAGCTCAGCCTGCTCTCCGCTGGTCTCACGGGCATCGCTCGCTACCTCAAGCTCCCGTCGTTCAGCTCCGCCGGCTGCTCCGACTCTCACCTCATCGACACGCAGTCCGCTGCTGAGGGTGCGTTCTCCCTGCTTATCGCCTCGTTCAGCGGTGCGAACCTCGTTCACGGCCTCAGCTACCTCGACGGTGGCAACACGGGCTCGATCGACATGATCACCATGAACGAAGAGACGATCAGCATGATCAGCCGCATCATGGGTGGCGTTGAGGTCAGCGACGAGACGCTTGCGCTCGACGCCGTCGACCGCACCGGCCCCGGTGGCTACTTCCTCATGGACGATCACACCATGGCTCACTTCCGTGAGTTCTGGAACCCCACGCTCATCTCCCGCATGCGGTACGACAACTGGGCGAAGGTTGGCGCGAAGAGCATGGGCGAGCGCGTGAACGACAAGACGAAGGCCCTGCTTGCGGACCACACCCCGGTCGCTCTCTCTGACTCGGTGCGCGACGCGATCAAGGCGATCGTCGACCGGGCGGACGCTCGGGTAGCGTAACTAGCGGCTACTGTTCGGTAATCAGGAGGCATTCGAGAGTATGAGTACTATTTTTGAAGATCTGGCTCAGTGTGTTATTAGCGGCGACGCTGATAAAACGAAAGAGATGACCGAGAAGGCCGTCGCCGACGGCGCTGATCCCCTCGGCATCGTCAATGAGGGCCTCATGGCCGGCATGCGCGTCGTCGGTGCTCGCTTCAAGGCTATGGAGATGTTCGTGCCCGAGGTCCTCCTCGCCGCGCGTGCCATGAAGGGCGGCATCGAGGTCGTCAAGCCGCTTATCTCCGACACGGATATGCCCTCCGAGGGCAAAGTCGTCATGGGCACCGTCTCCGGCGACCTTCATGACATCGGCAAGAACCTCGTCTCCATGATGCTCGAGAGCGCTGGCTTCCAGGTCATCGACCTCGGCTTCGACGTGTCGCCGGCCGCCTTCGCCAAGGCTGTCAAGGAGAACGACGCTGACGTGGTCGGTATGTCGGCCATGCTGACGACGACCATGCTCTCCATGAAGGACACGGTCGAGCTGTTCAAAGAGGAAGGCGTTCGCGACGGCGTGGGCATGATCATCGGTGGTGCCCCGGTCACGAAGAGCTTTGCGGATGAGATCGGCGCTGACGGCTGGGGTCAGGACGCCGGCGCAGCGATCGAGCTCTGCAAAGAGCTCATCGCCAACAAAGGAGCGTGAGGATGGGCATCAAGAGCAACCAGGCCATAAATTCGACAGCGTATTTTAACGTTCTGTCACCTGCGCAGTGTGAGGAGATCCTCCTCGCCGCGCGCGAGATCCTCACGCGCACCGGCGTGACCGTGTACGACGAAGAGGCCCGCGACATCATGAAGGCCGCCGGCTGCTGGGTCGACGGTATCAACGTCCGCATCCCCGCCTACGTCGTGGAGCGCGCCCTGGCTTCGACCCCGGACCGCGTCACCCTCTGCAACAGCCGTACGGGTTCCCGCGACGTGCATCTCGAGGGTCACAACGCGTACTTCGGCTCGGGTTCCGACACGCCGTTCACGATCGACCCCTACACCAACAAGCGCGTCCCCGCCACCAAGGAGTCGGTCGGTCGTGCCTGTAAGGTCCTCGACGCCATGCCGAACATCGACTTCGTCATGTCGCTCGGTATCGTCCAGGACGTGCCGGTGCCGATCTCGGACCGTCACCAGTTCCAGGTCGAGGTGCTGAACACCAGCAAGCCGATCGTGATCACCGCTCACGATATTTACGGCTACGCCGACATCATCGAGATGTGCGAGGTCATCGCCGGTGGCGAGGAGGAGCTCCGTCGTCATCCCTTCATGACGCTCTACGCCGAGCCCATCTCCCCGCTCCAGCACGCCTGGGAGGCCGCAACCAAGCTCGTGTTGGCCGCCCGTAAGGGTCTGCCGGTCGTCTACACGCCGTGCGTCATGGCGGGTGGCTCCGTGCCCGCGACGCTCGCCGGCGTGCTCGCTCAGGGTATCGCCGAGTCCCTCAGCGGCTGCGTCATCAACCAGACCACCCGCGAGGGTTCCCCGTTCATCATGGGTGGCGTCTTCACCATCATGGACATGACGCACATGCTCTTCAGCTACGGCTCGCCGGAGTTCGATATCCTCATGGCTGCCCTGGCCGACATGGCTCACTACATGAAGCTCCCGATGTTCGGTACCGCTGGGTGCTCCGACTCCTGCCTCTGCGACGAGCAGGCCGGCATCGAGTCCGCGATCTCCTGCGCGATGACCTCCCTCTCGGGCCCGAACCTCAACCACGACGTCGGGTTCATCGAGTACGGCTCCACCTCGTCGCTCGAGTTCCTCGTCATCAACAACGACATCATCGGCATGGCGCGTCGCCTTACGCGCGGCATCCAGATCGACGACGAGACCCTCGCTCTCGATCTCATCAACGATGTCGGCCCTGGCGGTAGCTTCCTCGCCGAGGCGCACACCAAGAAGCACTTCAAGAGCGAGACCTTCTACCCGAGCCTTATCGAGCGCAAGAACTACGATAAGTGGGTTGCAGACGGCAAGAAGAGCCTCTTCGATAAGGCCAACGAGCGCGTCCGGGACATCATCGAGAACTACGAGCCCGAGCCGCTCTCGAAGGACATCCAGGGTAAGCTTCAGGACATCGTCGACCGCTCCGAGCGTGAGCTCGCCGCGAAGACGGCCGGTAGCTGAGTCGAAGAGAACGACGCAGTGATACTGAGCGAGAAGGAGTTCTCGGAGCGTTAACCCGAGTGCCCGCCCGGCGCCGAAGGGCGCCGGGCGGGTGCGAGGGAAGACCACGAGACCTCTCGAGATCGTGACGGACGAACGCCGGAGCCCAGCTGTGCTAGGCCGCCTTTCGAGTTCGAACGACACCGTGACGCTCAGCAAGAGTTAGGAGAACGCCCCAGCACACGCGATGCACAGCGTCCGCGTGCTGGGGCGTCTCGTTTTTTCAGCATCACCGGCCATCCGCCCCCGCCGGAACGATATGGAGGGCGGCTCCACCGAGGCATCTCGCGCTGCGATACCCCGGAGTCTGGCCGCGAAGCGCAGTATCTGAAAGCGCACGAGGAGAAAGAGGCACCAGTGTCTTTAGTTATCGGCCTTGATACCGGGGGGACCTTTACAGATGGCGTCGTGATCGACCTGGAGAGCAAGGAGCTCAAGGCCAAGGCGAAATCGTTCACGACGCACGAAAATCTCGCACTGGGCATCATCAGCTGCATTAAGAAGCTTGAGGGTGTCGATCCCAACCAGATCCAATTCGTCACGCTCTCCACGACGCTCGCCACGAACGCGATCGCCGAGGGGCGCGGCTGCAGGGTCGGTCTCATCCTCATCGGCCACGAGGCGACCGGGACGCTGCCGGTGGAAAAGGTCATCTGCATCGGCGGGGGGCACAATATCCAGGGCGAGCAGGAGGAGGAGCTCGACATCGAGGCCCTCCACGCCGCCGTCGAGAGCATGCGCGGCAAGGTCGATGCCATCGCCCTCTCCGGCTTTTTGAGCGTGCGCAACCCCGACCACGAGCTTCGCGCCCTCCGTGAGGTCCGGGAGCAGTGGGACGTCCCCGTGGTTTGCGCCCACCAGCTCACCACGGTGCTCGGGTTTCACGAGCGGACCATCACGGCCTGCCTCAACGCCCACCTCCTCCCCATCATCGCCGACCTCCTCGAGGCGGTCAGCGAGGCCCTGCGTCAGCACGGCATTACCGCGCCGCTCATGATCGTAAGGGGCGACGGCACGCTTATGAGTGAGAGCGTGGCGAGGGAACAGCCGATCGAGACGATCCTCTCCGGCCCGGCTGCCAGCGTGATCGGCGCCACCTTCCTCGCGGGCACCGACAGCGCGCTCTGCCTCGATATGGGCGGTACCACCTCCGATGTCTTCCTGCTCGAAGGTGGCAAGCCGCGGCTTAACCGCGAGGGTGCCACCGTGGGCGGCTGGCGGACGCGGGTCCAGGCCCTCGACATCAGCGCCTTCGGACTCGGTGGCGATAGCCACATCCGCATCTCCCGCGACGGCGATGTGGCGATCGGCCCGAGAAGGGTATGGCCGCTCTCGGTGGTCGCCCTCGACCACCCCATCATCAGCGAGGAGATCGCGCGGGTCGACCCCGAGACCGACCTGGGCGAGACGCAGGTCGTGGACTGCGTCATGCTCCTGAAGAAAAACGAAAACCTCCAGCGCTGGAGCAGCAGCGAGCGCGAGGTTATCGAGGCGTTGCGCGACGGTCCGCATAACATCATCGCGCTCGGCAAGCTCCTGGAGCGCGACGCGAACCTCCTGCAGCTCAAGGCGCTTGAGGACGCACGCGTGATCGGCCGCTGCTCCTTTACGCCGACCGACATGCTTCACGTGCTCGGCAAGTTCGACGAGTACGATACGCAGACCGCCCGCATCGCGGCGGCAAAGCTCGCCGCCTCAGCGTCCATGGACGAAGAGGACTTCATCCTTCACCTGGAGCACGAGATGCGCGCCACCGTGGGAAAGGTGATCCTCCAGAGCTTGGTGTACCGCGAGGGTGAGAAGTTCGCGATCGGGGATGGTCCGGCCGCCGGCTTCTTGCTCGACGCCGCGTTGCGGCAGAAGCACGACAACGTGATGGGCATCAAGATCGCCCTCAAACACCCGATTATCGGCCTCGGCGCCCCCGCTAACGCCTACATGCCCGCGATGGAGGGGCTGCTCAACACCCCGGTGTTGGTGCCCAAGCACGCGGAGGTGGCGAACGCAGTGGGTACGGCTGCGTGCCAACTCGTGGAGCAGATCAGCATCACCATCTCGCCGACCGTTGCGGGGTTTGTGGTGCACCTGCCCTGGAAGCGCCAGGCGTTTTTGTACCTGGAGGAGGCGGAGAACTTCGCTATCCAGGAGGGTCGGCGTGAGGCGGCGAAGAGGGCCGATGAGGCCAACGTGCGCAACCCCGAGATCTCCGTGGTCACGGAGGACGTTGTAAGCCGAGGGGTGGCCGGCGAGGACGACGTCTACCTGGGGTCGCACATCGAGATCATCGCCAAGGGACGCCCCGGCTCCGACCGTAGGAGCAGGACCTTCCGCATGGGGGTTGAGCGCCACATGTAGTGCGACAGGGCGCTCGTCGAGGCGATTGTTAAGACGGACGGTTACGGGCGGGTAGTCGCTACGGCGGGTGCCCGCCCGTTTTCGTGCCTGCGGTGTGAGCGAGGGGATCGGCCGGACGCCTAGTCGGTCCCCTCGCGATGAAAACGGGGCCGCCCTCCTCGAAGGGGAGGGCGGCCCCGATGTGGCCTGAGGTGTGTCGGCTCTTAGCGGGCGGCCATGTAGGCCTTGATGGCCTGGTACTGGCTCTCGCCGTCGAGTCCCGCCTCGCGGAGGACCTTCTCGCCCTGGCCGCTGCCCAAGAAGTGGCCCTTGCGGTAGGGGTGGAGGGTTGCATCCAATCCGCGCTGCGAGCGCACCCAACGCTGCATGGTGGGGAGGGTGAACCCCGTAATGCCCATGGCGAGCTGGGCGTGCTCCGCGGGGAACACGAGCTCCTGCTCCTCAGCGGGGAGCAGGTCGAAGAGCTCCGCGCAGGCGACGTAGTACACGAGCGGGTCGATGCCGTCGGCGAGGAGCAACGGGAGCGCCTCCTCGACGAAGGCGTACGCCACGGCGCTCTCCTGGATCACGATGGTGACGTCGCCGTCGCCCTTACTCGGGCGGCGGAGGGCGTAGATGCCGGTCGCCGCCGCCGTCGGATCCGCAAGGCCGAGGGCCGTGCGGTCGAGGACGGTCTCGTTGGGACGCGTGACGAAGGGCGCGATGACCGCCGGACGTTTCGTAAACGCCTCCGCGAGGAGCGGCCAGATCTCCTGGGGCTCCCACGGCGTGAGCGCGAGGCTCGTACCCGTCGGGAAGTTCTCCTGGAACAATTGGAGTGCCTGCGGGTCGGCGTGGGTTGGGCCATCCTCACCGGTTTTGAGCCCCGCGTGCGCGCAGACCAAGATGATCGGCTTGTACGCCTCGCCGCTGACCGACTGGCGGGCCTGCGAGCCGATAGCGTGCAGGCGCGCTGCGATGTGGCTAAGCGGAGCGAGGAAGGCGCCGTACGACGAAGCTACGCCGATGTTGCTCCCGAAGGTGGTGAGGCCGGCGAGGATGCCGGTGGCGGCGTCTTCGCAGATACCACCGATGGAGAGGAGCCGGGCGTCGGGGTTGGTGTCGGCGTTCCAGAAGCCGTCGGCGAAGTCGGCGGCGATGGTGTTGACGCTGGTCGAGCCCAGGAGGTCGGCGGAGGCTACGAGGAACGCACCGTCCGAGGTTTTATTGAGGAGCTGGAGCGCGCGGCCGAGCTCGCCGCGGAGGGTGGTGGAGGAGCCGGCGGTAAGCGCGAGCTGCTCCGGCGTCTTCGCTTTATTGGCGGCCGCGAACTCGTAGGCGGCGGCGACGTTCGGCGCCGCCGCGCGTGGCGCTCGACCGCGCTCGTTGAGCCGGTCGCGGGCGGCGACCAGGCGGGCGGCGAGCTTCGAGGTGTTCTCGCCGCTGTCCTGGACGTGCTGGCGGATGAGCGAAAGGGCCTTCCAGAGGCATTCCTCGCGGATGGCTTCGCCCTTACCCGCGGCGTCGCAGGGGCGGTTCTCGGCGTCGCAGGCCGGGAGTGGGGCGGTGCTGGCGGTGAGCTCGTTGAGGACGCCGTAGAACTCTCCAGAGCACAGCTTGTGGCCGGCGCCGTGAGATGCTTTGCCCTCGATGCCGTACTTCCAGCCCTTGATGGTGCGGTAGATGATCGCCGTGGGCTGGCCGTTCGTGATCTCGCGTGCGGCGCGCTGGGCGGCGAGAACTTGCGCGAAGTCGAGGCCGTCGTCGACGGCGATGACGTTCCAGTCGTTGAGGTAGAAGAGCTCGGCGGGCGTCCACTGCACGTAGTCGCCAGGATCCGCACCGTCGCGGCAGACACGGTTGCTGTCGATGGAGGCTTGGTTCCAGTCGACGTGGACGACGACGTTGCCGAGTGATGCGGTGCCGGCTGCGGCGAGTGCTTCGGCGACGCGGCCCGGCGTGAGCCCGCCCTCGCCCTCGACGATGTGGACGCGTGGGGCGTCGGCGCCGAAGCGGTCGCGTGCGCCGAAGGCGAGGCCGATGGAGCTAGCGACGCCGACGCCGGAGGCGCCCGTGGAGAGCTTCACGAAGGGGGTCGCCGGCGTGGGGTGCCCGTCGAGCGGCTTGGAGTTGAACTCCTTAAAGAGCGGCGTGGAAGTGATGGGATTGCGCCGGAAGCCGAGGAGGTCCTCCAGCCGGAGCCGGTCGCGAATGTCGGTCGGGAGGAGCTCCGGCGCTGCGACACGTGCGATCTCGTCGCGGAGCGCCCACAGGGCGTAGAGGCCCATGGCCTTGTGGCCGGCGGCGTACGAGATGATGTCGGCGTCGGCGCGGTCCGGCTGCGAGAGGTCGTAGTCGAGGGCATCGAAGAGGATCCCCGCGACGAAGTGCCCGGATGAGATCGAGCCACCCGGATGCCCGGAGGTGGGCACGTAGTTGTAGAGAAGAGCGCAGAGCGATCGGTAGGTGAGATCGAACGCCTCAAGAGGTGCGAGGTCTTGCGGTGAGACCCTGGTCTCCCCTG
This sequence comes from Thermoleophilia bacterium, assembly GCA_040776965.1. Classification (GTDB taxonomy): domain Bacteria; phylum Actinomycetota; class Thermoleophilia; order UBA2241; family UBA2241; genus CAIXSE01. Next base: position 1,464,905 of record JAXGZO010000001.1, on the reverse strand, counting down.
GTCCGGGGGTCTGTCCAATCTCCGCGTAGATGGCCCTGCGGGGTCCGAACGACAATGCCATGAGAATCCCCTCCTCTGTTGCGTCCGCCCGTGAGACGGACGGCTCTTATGTTAAAGGCTAGCCGATCATGAGCCTAAGGTCGAGGCGCGGCTACGGGACCGGCTGCCCACGGTGGTCTTTTTCGGCGAAGCGGTAGCCGTCTTTTTTGCTCCGCTTAACCTCGTACATCGCCTCATCGGCGAGACGAATAAGCCCCTCCTCGTCTTTTGCGTGGTCGGGAAAGAGTGCTATGCTGACGCTGGCGCCGGTCGTGAACGGTGTGTGGTCGCTCTTCTCTCCGGGGTCGAAAGGGGTGGCGAGTGACTCCGTAATACGGGCGGCGACGGCTGACGCCTCCTCCGGGCCGCGCAGGTCGCAGAGGAGCACCAAGAACTCGTCGCCGCCGATACGAGCTGCGGTGTCCATATCTCTGACGCAGGCGCTCAAGCGGGTCGCGGTCTCCTGCAGCACCCAGTCTCCGGCGTCGTGACCGTAGGTGTCGTTGATGCGCTTGAAGCCGTTGAGGTCGATAAAGAGCACGGCGACTTGCAGGTTGTTACGGCGGGCGGTGGCGAGGGCGACTGAGAGGCGATCGCGGGCGAGACGGAGACTCGGGAGGCCGGTCAGGGCATCGTGGTTCGCCATGAAGCGGATCTGCTCCTCTGCGGCCCGTCGCTTCGTGATGTCGATGTGGGTACCGTAGAGGCTGAGCGGGGAGCCGTCGGCCGCCCGCTTAAGGATCTTCCCCCGTGAGAGCACCCAGAGCCAAGTGCCGTCCTCTCGGCGCCGGCGGAACTCGCACTCATAGGAGTCCGTCTCGCCCTCAAGGTGTTTTTGCAGCGCCTGATCGCGGATCGGCCTGTCGTCTGGGTGAATGCCCTCAAGCCAGTCCGCGATGTCGATGGCCGGCTTGTGGGTGTAGCCGAGAAGGTCGGCGTCTTGCTCGTTGGTGAAGATCTCCCCGGTGAGGTAGTTGAGCTCCCAGGCGCCGGCGTTGGTGCCCTCGAGGACGTAGGTTAAGCGCTGCCGCTCTTGGTTGAGATCCGCGAGGATCTTGCGCTGGCTCTCCATAAGGAGGGCGTTGTTGAGGATAACGCCGACGATGGCCGAGAGGACCTCCTGGATCTCGAGGAGCAGCTCGACGAAGGCGGTGTCGAAGAGCCCGAGAGAGAGGCTGACGCCGATCTGCTCCGGCCCATTGAAGAGCGGGAGTACTAGGCAGGGGTAGAGGGCGTTGACGACGCTGCAGTCGCCGGCGACGGGCGCGTGGAGGACCGTCGCCTGGGTGAAGGTGAGGGCTCTCCTTATGAGGGAAACCGCTGCGGGCGTTTGTAGGAGGTCGGTGCGGCGGGCTGGGCTCACATCGAGGAGGCGGTAGTCGCCGTCTTCGCCGGCGCCTCTGCCTACGGTGATGAGCGCGGAGGTGCGAGCGCCCGAGAGCTCTCGGAGTTTTTGCGAAGTGCTCGAGATAACTCGGGCGGTGTCGTCGGGCGAGGTGAGAACGGAGGTGGCGATGTCGAGGAGCATGAACGCCGTGGAGCCACGATCCTCCGGCGGCGCGAGATCTGCTCCCTCGGGCTCCGCTCTTTCGCTGCGCGCTGCGGCGCTCCTCACGAGCTCACTCAAATGATCGAGGGGCACATCGAGGATCTCGACGGGGAGCCCAAAGAAGTCGCCGCACGCCTTGAGCTGCTCGTGCGGGAGGTAGCGGAGCCCCGTGTTGAGGTAGACGAACTTGGTGTGGAGGTCGCGCATCATAGAGCGGACGAGCTCCTCGCTCATGCCCGGGAAGTTCAGGAGAATGCGCTGCCAGCGGTCGATCCACTCCGGGAAGAGGAGGAACGCCCCCTCCCTCATGAGCTCCTTGTAGCGCTGCTTGCCCAGGAGGATCTCGCCACAGTTGTTGCCGTCGACCCGAAGGACACCCTCCTTTGAGGCGAGCTCGGGCATAGCGGCGGAGCAGTCGCCGTAGAGCAGCACGACGGAGTTGCCGCTCGCGCGCTCTTCCTGGATGACGTCCCGCAGCCGCGTCTGCAGGTTCGTGGGGTTCATGTGGAGGGCGGAGTCGACGAAGCGAACCGGGTGGGTGAGTACGCCGTCTTTAAAGAGCGCCTCGAGTTCTGGGGCGTAGACGGAGCAGGAGACGATCGTCAGGTTTTTTCGCGGCACGACGGTGTGCTTCGACCTCTCTTTCTACTCTTCTTCGCGGAAAGCCCTCACGGCGTCGCGGAACGCGAGGAGGTTCTCTACCGGCGTCTCGAGGGCGACATCGGTGCCCACGAGGAAGGGGACGACTTTTTTGTCGCCCGCAGTGGCGGCGAGGAAGGCATCGGCTCTTCTGCGGACGCTCTCCGCAGAGTACGTGTAGAGGGTAGGGCCATCGAGCCCGGCGAAGAGGATCGACTCGGGGCGGATGCGCCGGCGCGCCTCTATAAGGTCGTCGTCCTCGTCCATGGTAAACCCCAGCACGTTGGGTAGGGGGTCGAGGACGTCGATAAACGTGAAGATGGAGGAGCCGGTGTGATGCAGGATAACGGGTCCCTCGACCTTCGCGAGGGCGTCCTCGAGTACGGGGACCGCGAAGGTCTTGGCGAGGTGCGGGGTGGCGATGTCTTTCGTGAGGAAGCTCATGGGCATGAAGAGAGCATCTGCGCCGTCGGCGAGGAAAGCCTCGCAGAGACGGAGGAAGAAGGGTACGGTGACGTCGAGCACGCGCTTAACGCCCTCCTCGTCGGTGAGGACCGTCATCATCCACGCCTCCAGCCCCATAATCGCGATGGGGAGGTCGAGCGGGCCGAGTAAGGTTTGGACGACCACGGCGTCGCGGTTGGCCGCTGAGACTCGGCGAAGCGTCTCGCGCATGCAGGAGATACGCGGACTTTCGTCGAGGTTGGGCACGTGGAGGGAGTCGATCTCCGCAGCCGACGAGATGGGGGTGCGCCGGATATTGGGCGGGTAGTTCTCGGTGAAGTTAAGCTCGGCGCCCAGCGCCTCGCCGTAGCCGGCGAAGAAGAAGGGGCTGCCGAGGATGACGTCGGGGTCGAGGGTCTCGCGTATAGCCTCCTGCCCGCGGACGAATGCCTCAACGTCGTCGTAGTAGCGCTTGACCGGGCACCCGGTGAGCGCGGCGCCGTAGAGACTCAGCACGCCGCTGTAGGGGCGGCGGTCGACCGGCTGGCCCTGGATGAAATTGAAGAAGCGCTGGCGGCTGTTTATGAGGACTCCTTCCCTCTCTGCTTTTCGAGGGCGTCGAAGATGGCGAGAGCCGAAAAGGCGTTAGGGGCCGTTGCATCGGCGCCTACTTCTTCGACGAGCTCCGGCCGGAGGCGGAAGACCGCTCCACCGACGACGAGACGGATGCGATTGTTGTAGCCGCTGGCGTCGATCGCTCGACGCACCCTGATGATGTTCTCCGCCGTGGAGAAGATCATGGCCGAGACTCCGATGGCTGAGGCCCCGGTTTTAATGGCCTCATCGACGATAGTCTCGGCCTCTACATCGATGCCGAGGTCGTAGACCTGCCAGCCGTGGATGCGGAGCAGCGAGGAGACGATCTTGCGGCCGAGGGGGTGGCAGTCGTCCTCGATGTTGGCCATGACGACTGGGCCTTTGAGCGGGGCGCCCTCGGGGGTCGCTCCTCCGCTGACGGCCCCGTATGTATCCATCATCTCCTCGGCGAGTGCGGAGAACATGTAGGACTGAGCGAGGGGGATCTCGTTGCGCCGCATGCGCTCGCCGATAGTGGTGAGGAGGGGCTCGAAGACGTCGAGCACGAGGGCGTCGTACCCGTAGGTAGCGGCTATGGAGCCGAGGAGCATGCGCCCAGTGCGAAGGTCTGCGTCTTCGACGGCCTCCTGGAGGGCTGCGATCATCGCTGGGTCCACCACGTGCGTTTTGCTCATACCTAAGCCCCTGATCTCGTGAACCACCGTCTGTTGAGTTTACCATAGTGGCGACAGCGGCACGGCATTGTTTTGTCGCGAGCGAGGTAGGCTTAAGGGGAGATCGAGCTAAGGGAGGGCTTATGGGGCTGATCGTAGTTGAGCGGAGCTTTGAGGTGGCCGGGTTTCACAGCCCGCTCGCCGGGATGGAGTACGTGGAGCGCGAGCTCGAAGTTCGTCGCGATCCCCTGACCGGCATGACGGCCATCGCCTCCTCGGAGCTCGCCAAGAAGGAGGAGACGTTTTACGGCGCGACCGATTGGGCGGCCGCCGAGGAGCTCGCAACCTCCTCGCGAGAGGGCTGTTTTTTCTGCTCCGAGCGGGTGATGGAATCCACGCCTCGGTACCCGGAGGAGGTGGTGCCCGGTGGGCGGCTGCGCCGCGGCCGGGCGCTCGTCTTTCCCAACCTCTTTCCGCTGGCGGCGGTGCACGCGGTGGTCACGTACCCCGACGAGCATGCGCTGCGCCCCTCGGAGTTCACGCCGAGCTTGTTGGAAGAGGGTATCGGCGCGGCGGTGGAGTTCGCGGGGCATGCGGAGCGCAATGTGGAGGGGCTCGAGCACCTTCAGCTCTGCTGTAACCACATGCTGCCGGCTGGGGCCAGCCTCGTGCATCCACACTTTCAGATCTTCGCCGGCGCCGGCACACCCTGGCTCATCCGCCTCGGATGGGAGTGCGCGGAGGCGTTCGCGGAGCGGCATGGGGTCTCGTATTGGCGCACGCTCGTGGACGAGGAGATCACGTGCGGCGAGCGCTACATTGCGGGTGACTCGGACTGCGCTTGGCTCAGCCCCTTCGCCCCGCAGGGCGGTCGCGAGGTGCTGGCGGTGTTGCCGGGCGTGAGCCGCGTCTCCGCGCTCTCGGAGGCGCAGGTCGCCGAGCTCGCCGCCGGTCTCTCCCGCGTGCTGGCCTGGTACGAGCGCGAGGGGCTCTCGGCGTTTAACTTCACGCTCGGCGGCGGTCCGCTCAGTGGCTCCGCTGAGCATCACGCGGTGACGCTGCGCGTTATCGCGCGTTCGGCCTTTCGGCACAACTACCGGACCGACGATTACTACCTGCAGAAGCAGCTCGGCGGCGAGCTTATCTTCGCCTCGCCGGAGGAGATGGCGACCGTGCTGCGCGGTGAGTTCGCCGGCCGCTAAGGGCGGGTAGCGTGAGGGGGCGGGTGGCCGCAGGGCCGCCCGCCCCCTCACGCATTCGGGGGTGCTGTCTGCGTCGCTACGACGCCTCCTCGAACTGGCTCCTGTGGAGGGCGTAGTAGGCGCCCCGCTTCGCTATGAGCTCCTCGTGGGTGCCGTGCTCCACGATGCTGCCCTTCTCCATGACGATGATGGTGTCGGCGTCGCGGATCGTGGAGAGCCGGTGGGCGATCACGAAGCTCGTCCGATTCCTCAGGAGCTTCTTCATCGCCTGCTGAATCAGGAACTCCGTGCGCGTGTCGACCGAGCTCGTCGCCTCGTCGAGGATCAACACGTCCGGGTCGGCGAGGAAGGCTCGCGCTATAGTGAGGAGCTGGCGCTCGCCCTGCGAGATGCTCGCATCATCATCGTCGATCGCGGTGGCGTACCCCTCGGGGAGGGCCCGCGCGAAGTGGTCCACGTGCGCCGAGCGCGCGGCGGCGAAGACCTCCTCCTCGCTCGCCCCCTCGCGGCCGTAGGCGATGTTCTCCTTAATGGTGCCGCTGAAGAGCCAGGTGTCTTGGAGCACCATGCCGAAGAGCTCACGCAATTCTCCGCGCGCCATCTCTTTGGTGTCGATGCCGTCGACGAGGATGCGCCCACTGTCGATCTCGTAGAAGCGCAGCAGGAGGTTGACGAGTGTGGTCTTGCCGGCCCCAGTAGGGCCCACGATCGCGACCATCTCCCCCGGGTGCACGTCCAGGGTGAGGTTCTCTATGAGCGGCGTGTCCTCGCGGTATCTAAAAGAGACGTTCTCGAAAGTGATGTGCCCGCGGGCGTGGGCGATGCGCGCCGGGGTGAGCGAATCGGGCGACTCCTCGGCTTCGTCGAGGAGTTCGAAGACCCGCTCGGCCGAGGCGGCCGTGCTCTGCAGGATGTTCATGATGCCGGCGACCTGCGTGATGGGCATCGTGAAGCGCCGTGCGTACTGAATGAAGGCCTGCACGTCGCCGAGCGAGATGCGCCCGTTGGCCACCATGACGCCGCCGACGACCGCGACGGCGACGTAGTTGAGGCTGCTCACGAAGTTCATCATGGGCTGGATGATCCCGCTGAAGAACTGCGCTTTAAAGCTGGCGTTGTAGAGCTCCTCATTGGAGCGGTCGAAGCGTTCGATCGCCTCCCCTTGGCGGCCGAACACCTTAACCACGTTGTGGCCGGTGAACATCTCCTCCACGTGCCCGTTGAGGTCGCCGGTGCTGCTCCACTGCTGGGTGAACTGTCGTTGTGACCTCTTCGCGATAAAGAGGGTGATGACGAGGCTTAGGGGGATCGTGAGGATCGCGATGAGCGAGAGCAACCAGCTGATGGAGAGCATCATCGCCAGTACGCCGATGATCGTGAGCATCGCGGTGATGAGTTGCGTCATGCTCTGCTGAAGCGTCTGCGCGATGTTGTCGACGTCGTTGGTGACGCGGCTCAAAACGTCGCCGCGGGGGTGGCCGTCGAAGTAACTGAGCGGTAGCCGGGCGAGCTTTGCGTCGATTCGTTGGCGCAGGCGGTACATCGTGCGCTGCGCCGCTCCGGCCATGAGGCGCTGCTGCGACCAGCCGAAGACCGCGCTGATGAGGTAGACCCCGACGAGGAAGAGCAGGGTGCGCCCGAAGGCGTCCACGTCGACGCCGTGACCGGGGTGGAGCGTCATGCTCGAGAGCATGTCGGCCATGCGGTCCTGGTGAGCGGCTCGCAGGCCCGCGATGGCTTGCTCCTGGGTGACGCCGGCCGGGATCTTTTTGCTGATAACCCCCTCGAAGAGGATGTTGGTGGCGTGGCCGAGGATCTTTGGGCCCACGACGGAGAAGCCGACGCTGGCGACGGCGAGGATAATCACGGCGCCGATCACGAAGCGCTCGGGGCGGAGCATCCCCGCGAGGCGTCGGAGGGTTTGGCCGAAGTTCTTCGCCCGCTCGGTCGGCACCGACATGGCCTTGCCGCCTGGGCCGCCGGGGTGACCGCCCGGGCGGCCGCCCTTCGGCGCGTGTGCGGTGTGTGGTGCGCTCATGCTGCCCCCTCCGCGCCGAGCTGTGAGATGACGATCTCCCGGTACGTCTCGCTCGTCTTCATGAGCTCCTCGTGGGTGCCTAGGCCCGCGATCTCGCCCTCGTCGAGCACGACGATTTGATCGGCGTGCATGATGGTGCCCACGCGCTGCGCGACGACGATCACCGCCGCCCCCGCCGCCTCCTCGGCGAGCGCCGAGCGGAGGCGGGCGTCGGTGGTGAGGTCGAGCGCCGAGAAGCTATCGTCGAAGATCTGGATGGGTGCTCGCTTGGTGAGCGCCCGGGCGATGGCGAGGCGCTGGCGCTGGCCGCCGGAGACGTTCGCGCCGCCCTGGTCGATGGAGGCCTCGAGCCCTCCCGGCATCTCGGCCACGAAGCCGCTCGCCTGGGCGATCTCGAGGGCATGCCAGAGCTGTGCGTCGTCGGCCTCGGCGTCGCCGTAGCGGAGGTTCTCGGCCACGGTCCCGCTGAAGAGGAACGACTTCTGCGGCACGAACCCGATGCGGTGCCAGAGGTCGTGCTGCGCCATCTCGCGCACGTCGACGCCGTCGACCAGTACGCTGCCGGCGGTGACGTCGTAGAAGCGCGGAATGAGGCTGATCAACGTCGTCTTACCGCTGCCGGTGCTGCCGACGATGGCGGTCGTCTGCCCCGGCTGAGCCGTGAAGGTAATGCCGCTGAGCACCGGCATCTCCGCGCCCGGGTAGCGAAACTCCACGTCGCGGAACTCGACGAGCCCTCGCGCGGGCGCCGAAGGTGCGGGTCGCTCCGGATCGATCACGCTCGGCACCGTCTCGAGCACCTCCTGAACGCGCTCGGCCGAGGCGGTGGCGCGGGACATCATGGCGAGCATGACCGTCGCCATTAAGACGGCGAGGAGGATCTGCATGATGTACGTGAGGAAGGCGGTGAGATCGCCGATCGGCATGCGGCCGTCGGCGATCTGCGCGCCGCCGAACCACATGATGGCTACCGTGGAGAGGTCGAGGATCGCCGTGAGCGTCGGCATCATGAGCGCGAAGAGGTAGCCGACCTTGAGCGACGTCTCGGTGAGGTCGCGGTTGGCCGCATCGAAGCGCTGCTCCTCGTGGCGGGTGCGGTTAAACGCCCGGATCACCCGCACGCCGCTGAGCGCCTCTCGGATGACTTGGTTGATGCGGTCGACCTTGACCTGCATCGACCTGAAGAGGGGGAGCGCCTTGCGCAGCACGAGGACGATAAAGACGACCATCACGGAGAGGGGGATCAGGATGACGGCCGAGAGCGCGACGTTGAGGCGCAGCGCCATGATGATGCCGCCGATGCTGGTCATGGGGGCCATGATCACGATGTTGAGCATCATGAGCACCAGCATTTGGATCTGCTGTACGTCGTTGGTGGAGCGGGTGATCAACGAGGCGGTGCCGAGGTGGTTGATCTCCGCCTGGGAGAAGCTCTCAACCTTGCGGAAGAGGTCGCCGCGGACGTCGCGCCCGAAGGCCATGGAGATCCGCGAGCCCCAGTAGATGGAGGCCACGGCCGCGAGGATAAAGAGCAGGGTGACGCCGAGCATGACCCCGCCGGTGCGCAGGATGTACGCCGTGTCGCCCACGACGACGCCCTTGTTGATGATGTCGGCGTTGAGGGTGGGCAGCGCGAGGTTGGCGACCGCTTGCGCCAAGAGGAGGACGAGGACGAGCAGGATCTGGCGCCAGTACGGGCGTAGGTAGCGAGAGAAGAGGGCGATCATCTCGTCGCCTCCGGCCGCGCGGCGAGCGCTTTCTCCATGAGCTCGTTGAGCTCGCCGAGGAGGCGCGTGAGCTCGTCGCGATCGCGCTCGGAGAGCTGGCCGATCGTCTCCCCGATGTGCGCCACGGCAACCGAGCGCAGCTGGCGCTCGAGGGCGTGGCCGGCCTCGGTGAGGTGGACGCGTACGAGCCGCTGGTCGACTGTGTCGGGGCGGCGCGCGATCAGACCGCTGTGCTCTAGCCGTTGGAGTATCTTGCACATCGTGGGGCGCGACACCTGAAAGGCCTCGGCGAGGTCGCGTTGTGTGGCGCCGTCCCGCTGGGCGAGCACGTGGAGGTAAAAGGGCTGACCACGGTAGCTGCCGTGTTTTGCGAGGGAGTGTGCGAGGAGTTGGCGGTTAAGGTGCGTTGCCCTGAGGAAAGCGCGAAAGGCTATGCCCGAGCGCTCCTCGACGCCGTCGAGGTCGAAGATCGGCTCCACGGGGTGATGGCGGTGAAAACGCCTCATGGGTGATACAGCTCCTGGGAGGACAAATGGCAGAATAAGTGACGCAGAAGATTAGCATGCTAACCGTTAGCGTGCAAACAAAAGGGGTGTCCAGCGCCCTCTCTGTGCTATCCTCCGCTCGTGACCATGCAGGAATCATCACCACAGGGCCCGCGCGGCGACTTTATCCGCGAGATCGTCGCCTCCGACTTGCGCGAGGGCAGGCATCAGGCCGTTATTACCCGCTTTCCGCCGGAGCCGAACGGCTATCTGCACATCGGTCACGCCAAATCCATCTGCCTCAACTTCGGCGTGGCCCGCGAGTTCGGCGGGCGGTGCCACCTGCGCTTCGACGACACGAACCCCATTAAGGAGGAGCAGGAGTACATCGACGCCATTGAGGCCGATGTGCGCTGGCTGGGGTTCGATTGGGGCGAGCACCTGTACTACGCCTCTGATTACTTTGAGCAGCTCTACGAGTGGGCCGTCGCCCTCATTCGCGACGGCAAGGCCTACGTCGACGAGCTGAGCGCCGAGCAGATCAGGGAGTACCGCGGCACGCTCACCGAGCCCGGCCGGGAGAGTCCGTACCGCGACCGTCCGCTGCAGGAGAGCCTCGACCTCTTCGCGCGCATGCGCGCCGGTGAGTTCCCCGACGGCTCCCTCGTGTTGCGGGCGCGCATCGACATGGCCGCCGGTAACGTCCACCTGCGCGACCCTATCCTCTACCGCATCCTGCACGCGGAGCATCCGCGTACGGGCGACGCGTGGTGTATCTACCCCACGTACGACTTCGCGCACGGGCAGTCCGACGCCATCGAGGGCATTACGCACTCCATCTGCACGCTGGAGTTTAAAGATCACCGGCCGCTCTACGATTGGCTGGTCGAGAACCTCCCGGTGCCCGCGCGGCCGCGTCAGTACGAGTTCGCGCGGCTCAACCTCACCCATACCGTCCTCTCCAAGCGCACCCTGCTCCAGCTCGTCGAGGGCGGGTACGTGCGCGGTTGGGACGACCCCCGCATGCCCACTATCTCGGCGCTGCGCCGGCGCGGGTTTCCCGCCGAGGGCGTGCGCGACTTCGCCACGATGGTCGGGGTCGCCAAGGCCGAGAACGTCGCCGAGGTGGGCATGCTGGAGCATGCCGTGCGCGGCGTGCTCAACCGCACGGCCCCCCGGCGCTTCGCGGTGCTCGACCCCCTCAGGGTCGTCATCGAGAACTACCCGGAGGGTCAGGTTGAGGAGGTGCTGGTGCCCAACAACCCGGAGGATCCCTCCGCCGGCAGTCGGCCCGTCCCCTTCTCGCGAGAGCTCTGGATCGAGCGCGACGACTTTATGGAGGCACCGCCCCGCAAGTTCTTCCGCCTCGCCCCCGGCCGCGAAGTGCGGCTGCGGGCAGCGTACTTCATCACCTGCGAGGAGGTCGTTAAAGACGAGACCGGCCGGGTAACGGAGCTGCGGTGTACGTACGACCCCGCCACTCGCGGCGGCGACGCCCCCGACGGCCGACGGCCGAAGGCGACGTTGCACTGGGTCTCGGCCGTCAGCGCCGTCTCGGCCGAGGTTAGGCTGTACGACCACCTCTTCACAAACCCGTATCCCGACGGCGCCGACCTCTTCGCCGGACTCAACCCCCACTCGGAGGTCGTGCTTCAGGGTTGTCTGCTCGAGCCCTCGCTCGCCGAGGTGCCGGTGGGCTGCACCGTTCAGTTCGAGCGCCTCGGCTACTTTTGCCCAGACCGGGACTCCACCCCCGGCGCACCCGTCTTTAACCGCACGCTGACGCTTAAGGACACGTGGGCGAAGCTCAAGGCGAGGGGTTAGCGCACACGCTTGAGCTCCTCACCGTCTCGCGGTACACTTTATCCACCCCGCGAGGGGTAGCGCTGGCGAGTGGCCTAATTGGCAAGGCACCTGACTCTGGATCAGGGGATTGAAGGTTCGAGTCCTTCCTCGCCAGCCATTTTCTCTTTCTCATCTCACTCTCCTCGCTTCGCACGCGGATGTGCGCGCAAGGGCGACGAAAAAGAAAAGTAAGGGGGAGTGGTAGCGCATACGGGATTCGAACCCGTGCTACCGCCGTGAGAGGGCGGCGTCCTAGGCCCCTAGACGAATGCGCCACATGGGTACTGCGCCGACGCCGAAGAACTCGCGACGGCAAAGGGCAGAGTATCATATCGGCGCGCACGAAGAAACCCGTGCGCTCATGAGGGGTGAGACTGGTATGCTCTCGTTTAGCACGAGCAAGCCAAGAGGGGGGTTGATGGGCCGTACATCTGCGGAGCGCGGTGGCGCGGCGTGGCGTCTCGCGAACGTCGTCGTCGTGGTGGCCGTCGCCTTCTTGGTCGTTGCGCTGGGGTTTGTGGTGCTCGCACCTCTCTCAGCGGCGAGCGGGTCACGAGATGCCGCCTTCGTGCACCTCGCGCTTCAAGACCCCGCCGCCGCCGCCGTGCTCTCCGGTGTCTCCTACGAGACGTCGGTGGTTACGTGGGGTGGCTCGAGCGACCAGCCGGCCGGCGCCACAGTTACGTTCTCCTGGCCGGCCGATCAGGCGCGCAGCGCCCGTGGAGTGTGGCCTATCCTCTCGTCGGGTAAGGGAGGGGCCAAGCCGACGCCTCCCTATAAGGCGACGAAGCACCGTGTGCGGGTGGAGTCGCTCTCCTCTCTGCGTGTCGACGTGCTCTCCGAGGGTGGGCGTGCGATCCAGATCCTCCCCATCGATGGGCAGACGCGCTTCACCGTTCAGGAGGAGACGTGGGCACCGTTCTCGTGGGTTCCGTGGTTTACGGCACACCCCTGGCCGCTCCTGATCGTCTTCATCGCCGTGGGTGGTTGGGTGGTGCTGCGCGCGTGGCGTCGGTCCCGCGCGTGGAACCGCAAGATGCCCTCGCTTACCCGCCACGACCGGCAGTTTATCGGCCGGCTCTCCTTCATCGTCTTCCTGGCTCTCGCCTCCGCGTGGCAGGTCTACGAGATCATTCGCATCATCCGTATGCCGATCATCGACCCTGGGGTTATCGGCGGCAATCAACTGACGGCTCTCCCCATGCTGATCTTCTCCCCGGCGGTGCTCGTCGCGGCGCTCGTCCTCGAGTTCTCGCTCGACCAGCATCGCGTCGCCTGGGGTCTCGTGGCCGTGCTCTCTGTGGCCGGTAGTCTGTACAACCTCGCCACGGCCGTGACCGGTGTGGCGACGAACGCCAACCTCAGCTCGTATATCTTGCTGGCTGTTGCGGGTATCCTCGCGGCTCAGAGGGCGTTCCCGCCCACTCGCACGGGGTGGAGCCGGGGGATCATCTAGCCTGTGTCGTGATTTCGACCGGCGCCGCCGGTCTCCGAGGAGGTCTCTATGCCCAATCCAGATGGTACTCCCACCGTCGAGGAGCTGAAGGCGAAGGCTTATCAGCCCATGGAGGACGCCAAGGTCCTGCACCCGTTCTACCGCGGCAAGATCGAGACGGCCGTTAAATGCTGCATCCGCAGCTTCGACGACTTCGGGATCTGGTATACCCCCGGTGTGAGCGCCCCCTGTCGCGAGATCGAGGCCGACCCCGAGAAGGTCTACGAGTACACCAATAAGTGGAACACCGTTGCGGTGGTCAGCGACGGCACGCGCGTGCTGGGGTTGGGCGATATCGGCCCGAAGGCCGGCCTCCCGGTGATGGAGGGCAAGAGCCTCCTCTACAAGTACCTCGGCGGGGTCGACAGCTTTCCCCTCATGGTCGACACCAAAGACCCCGATAAGCTCATCGAGTTCGTTAAGTTGGCGCAGCCGGGGCTCGGCGGCGTTAACCTCGAGGACATCGCCCAGCCCAAGTGCTTCAGGGTCCTCGAGACGCTCCGCGATGAGTGCGAGATCCCCGTCTGGCACGACGACCAGCAGGGTACGGCCTGCGTTACGCTCGCCGGCCTCATTAACGCCCTCAAGATCGTCGGCCGGCGCATCGACGACGTGCGCATCGCCTTCATCGGCGCCGGCGCGGCCAACATCGCCGTCAGCCGTCTTATCTTCGCCTACGGCGCCGACCCCGCGAAGTGCCTGTTCGTCGATAGTCGCGGCATTCTGCATAAAGACCGCGGCGATATCGAGGCGGTTAAAGAGGAGTGGGCGGAGAAGTGGTGGTACTGCCAGACCACGAACGCCGAGGGCCGCACCGGCGGCATCGCCGAGGCGCTAAGGGGCGCCGATGTGTGCATCGCCCTCTCCCAGCAGGGTCCGGGCACCATCCACGCCGACTGGATCAGGGCGATGAACACCGACCCCATCGTCTTCTTGTGCGCTAACCCCATCCCCGAGATGTGGCCGTGGGAGGCGAAGGAGGCGGGCGCGGCAGTGGTCGCAACCGCCCGCTCCGACTTCCCTAATCAAATCAACAACTCGCTGGGGTTCCCGGGGATCTTCCGCGGCACGCTCGACGTACGGGCGCGCACCATCACCGACGAGATGTGCATAGCCGCCGCGCTCGAGCTCGCTAAGGTGGCCGAGGAGAAGGGACTCACCGCCGAGGCGATCCTCCCGACGATGGACGATTGGGAGGTCTTCCCACGGGAGGCGGCCGCTGTGGCGATGAAGGCGATTGAGCAGGGCGTCGCCCTCCGCACGAGCCTCACCTTCGAGCAGGAGGTCGCCGAGGCAACCGCGATCATCCAGCGCGCGCGCGGCATCGTGCAGGACCAAATGGCGATCGGCTCCATCGCGATGCCGGAGGGCAGCCGGCCGCCGATGCCGAGCAAAGAGGCGCTCAAGATGGCGGCGCGCGGCGCCGGCGCCTCCGCGGGCGACGCGGTCGACCGCGCCGTCGACGCCATCACGCCGGCCGCTCAGAGGGCGGCGGACGTCGCGCAGCGGGCCACCGAGCGGGCGCTCGACGCGTTTCGCCGAGCCACCGAGAAGCGCAGGAGCTGAGCCTCCTCGTGCGGATCGCCGGCGGATCACCGGGCGGAGCGTAAGGTGAGCGAGGTACGCGAACTCGACGTTTGCGAGGTCACGGCGGCCGTGCGCGCCATGTGTATGGCGATGCAGTTCGACCTCCCGCCGGACGTGTTCGGCGCCCTGCGGGAGGCCGAGGCCGTCGAGGGCTCGTCTGTCGGCCGCGAGGCGCTCCGGCAGCTCGTGGAGAACGCTCGCATAGCCGCCGCCGAGCGCGTGCCCCTCTGCCAAGACACGGGGCTCGCGGTCGTCTTCGCCGAGGTCGGCCAGGAGGTACACCTCCGCGGTGGCTCCTTTGAGGAGGCCGTGGACGAGGGTGTGCGGCAGGGCTACCGAGACGGCTACCTGCGTAAGTCCGTGGTCGAGGAGCCGGCGCATGCGCGGCGCAACACCGGCGACAACACGCCGGCCGTGCTGCACGTACGCATCGTCCCCGGGGCGGCGGTGCGCCTTACCGTAATGGCCAAAGGCGGCGGCGCCGAGAACATGAGCCGCCTCGCCATGCTCAAGCCCGCCCAGGGCTGGGAGGGCGTGGCGCAAGCGGTGGTCGACACGGTGAGCTGCGCAGGCCCTAACCCCTGCCCGCCGGTCGTTGTGGGCGTCGGCATCGGTGGAACTATCGAGCTGGTGACGTTACTCGCCAAGAGGGCGCTGCTGCGGGAGGTCGGCTCCGTGCATCCGGAGCGGCGGATCGCGGCGATGGAGCAGGAGCTCCTAGAGCGCATCAACGCGCTCGGCATCGGCCCCCAGGGCCTCGGCGGCGACGTCACCGCGCTCGCGGTCTTCGTCGAGGAGGCGCCCTGCCACATCGCCAGCCTGCCGGTCGCGATTAACATGCAGTGCCACGCTCAGCGGCACCAGACGATGGAGTTGTAGGCGTGGCCCCGAAGAGCATTACCACGCCGCTGACCGACGAGGCCGTGCGCGGGTTGCGCGTCGGCGACGTCGTCGAGATCACCGGCGTGGTGTACCAGGCGCGCGACGCTGCTCACAAGCGCATGATCGCGCTCCTCGACGCGGGGGAGGAGCTTCCCTTTGAGCTTGAGGGGGCGGTGGTGTACTACATGGGGCCGAGCCCGGCTCGGCCGGGCGCCGTGATCGGTTCCGCCGGCCCCACCACGAGCGGTCGTATGGACGTCTTCACGCCGCAGCTCATCGAGCGCGGCCTCAAGGGGATGATCGGCAAGGGGCTGCGCTCCGCCGAGGTGAAACGCGCGATGCGCGAGCACACCGCCGTGTACCTCGCCGCCACCGGCGGCGCCGGCGCTCTTTTGGCCAAGTACATCGTCGCCAGTGAGGTGGTCGCTTGGCCGGAGTTGGGTGCCGAGGCGCTCGCTCGCCTCGAGGTGGTCGGGTTCCCCGCGATCGTCGTCAACGACTGCTCAGGGCACGACCTCTACGAGGAGGGTCGGCTTCGCTTTATGAAGACGGCGATGCCGTGAGCGCCTGGCTTTTCTCCCTGGGTGTCGCGATTGGGTTGGGGTGTGTGGCCGGTGTTCGCCCGTCGCTCATGCTCGTCGTCCTCGGCGGTGTCTCGGCGGTCGGCGCCGGCATCGGTGTCAACCACACCTTCCTCTTCCTCGAGCATTGGCTCTTCCTCGGCGTCTTCACGCTACTGGCCCTTTTGGAGTCGGGCCTCGATAAATTGGGGAGATGGGATCGGATTCGCGGGCGCCTTTTGTTGCCGCAGCGGGTCGCAGCGGGCGCGTTGGCCGGTGCGGCGGTCTTCTGCGGCGGATGGCTGGGCGTCGCCGTTTGCGCCGCGGCCGGAGGCGCCGCGGCGTGGCTCTCGCAGCGCAATAAGATGCGCACTCGCCCCATGGTCGCGCCGGGCGACGTGGCGGTGACGTTTCATAGCCTCTGGGAGGACCTCTACGCGTTTCTCGGCGCAGCGCTCACCCTCCTCTTTTGGCCGTTAGGGTACGTGCTGGGTGGGTTCGAGGGCGTTGTGTGCTGGTGGGCTTGGCATCGCCGCAGGAGGAAATACAGAGAGCTGCGGAGAGGGGGGAGCGTATGACGGTTTCCTTTGCGCATGTGCGCGATGACCATGAGGTGCAGGTCTTTATCCGTAAGGCCAATCACAACCTCGGCATCTTAGGCTTTACGGAGCACGGGGTGCGGCACGCGAGTTTGGTCGCCAAGACCGCCGAGCGGGTGTTGTTGCAGCTCGGCTACCCGCAGCGCCAAGCCGAGCTCGGCGCTATAGCGGGCTATTTGCACGATATCGGCAACGGCATCAACCGTCTCGAGCACGGAATCGTCGCCGCGCTGCTCTGCCACCGTGTGCTCGAGCGTCTGGGCATGCCTCCGGAGGAGTACGCCGAGGTCATGTGCGCGGTAGGTAATCACGAGGAGCAGTACGGGGAGGCCATTAGCCCGCTGGCCGCAGCCGTCATCTTGGGCGATAAGTCAGATGTGCATCGCAGTCGAGTTCGCGAGATCGACCCGGAGACCGACGACATCCACGATCGTGTCAATATGGCGACCACGCGCTCCGCGCTCGCCGTGGACGCGGAGGCAAAGACCATCACGCTGGAGCTGGAGATCGATACGGCGATCATCCAGGTGATGGAGTACTTCGAAGTCTTTTTGGAGCGAATGGTGATGTGCCGACGAGCGGCGGAGTTTCTCGGGTGTGTGTTTCACCTGGTGATCAACGGTACGACGCTGCTGTGAGCTGGATGAGCGGAGGTAACGCGGTGAGCGAGAGAAAGAGGATGGATCGAGAGCGGGGTGGTGCGGAGGTCGCGCTCGGCGCGGCGCTCGGCGTCGCCGCCTGGCTGTGGTTTAACTCATCGTCGGGCAGGCAGGTGCGCGGACGGCTGATGGACGTGCTCGACGGCCGTCGTCGCCGTGCCGACGAGGAGCTCGAGTACAAGATCGCGGAGACGCGGGAGCGCATGCGGGCCGGTGAGGTCGTCGGCGCCGAGGGCGTCGGTGGAGGCGTGTGATCGCACCGACGGACGGCGAACGGTGAGGGCGGGCGTACGCGCGGCGGCGATCTGCGGAGTCGCTATCGCCTCGGCGGTTGGCTGGATGCTCTACGAGGCGCAGTGGGTGCAGCGCGTCGACCGGCGGTTTGCGGTGGACGATGTCGCCTCCGGTTTCGACGGCCTCGTCATCGCGCACCTCTCCGACTTTCACGCGGGGTTCACTCCGAGTTTTAACCTTCGGGCCGCGCGCAAGGCGGTCGACCTCGCCCTCGCGGCCTCCCCCGATCTCGTGGTGCTCACCGGCGACTTCTTCGGCGGGGACTACGGTGTGGCGGAGCTTCAGCGGCAGCTCCGCCGTCTCGCCGCCGTTCCGCTCGGCGCTTTCGCCGTGCTCGGCAACCACGACTACGGCTTGAGCAAGGCGCCCAGCGTCACCGCTTGCGACCCCTCATGGCTCACCGCCTGCGGTGTGCGGCTGCTCGTGAACGAGGCGGTGACGCTTGAGTGCGATGCGGGCATGCTGCAGATCGTCGGGGTGGACAAGGACGCTGGCGGGCCGCGCGCACGCGCCGCCGCCCTCGACGCGTTCGATCGCATCCCCGGCGCCCTCCGGCTCCTCCTCAGTCATTACGGCGACGTTGTTGCCTTCACCGAGCCGGGCGATGCCCACCTCACCTTCGCCGGCGACACGCACGGCGGCCAGCTCTGCCTGCCGCTTCCCGGTGGCCGCGTTATGCTGAGCGACCTGCACGCGCTGCACCCTGCGGGGCTGTACGACTGCGACGGCCGCGCGCTCCACGTGACGCGCGGCGTGGGGACGAGCCTCCTGCCGTTTCGCCTCTTCTGCCGGCCGGAGGTCGCCGTGTTCCGCCTCGAGGTGGGGGCGGGCTAGGTCGTGCGTCGCCGTCGCCCGAGAAGGAAGCGCGCCAGGGGCGGCGTGACGTTGTCGATGGCCGCCGTGGGGCACATCTCCGTGCACGCGTAGCAGCGCACACAGCGCTTGTCGTCGAACGTCGGGAGCGGGTCCATGGTGATGGCTTTGGCCCCGCAGGTCGCCGCGCAGATCCCGCAGCGGGTGCAGGCCGCGGGGTCGGTGAGGCGCGGTCGTGCGGTTACGAGGTTGCGGGTCGCCCGATGCAGGGGCGGCGGAAGGAGCTCCTGAGCGTCTCGGTGCGCCGGGCGAAACCCACGCTCGCGCTCGATCGGGTCGCCCACGGCTGTGTAGGGGTTGTGCAGATCGATGAGGTCGCGGCGGGCGGCGGCTGCGAGGGTGAAGACGCCGTGCGCATCGTGGTCGATGCGGTCCGCGAGCGCCGCGTCGAGGGCGATGGCGTCGTGGGCCGCGAAGAGCGAGTTGAGCCGCCGCGGGGTCCCGCTGCCCGGTCCCTGCCCCTCCATCGCGATGATGCCGTCGATAATGGTGAAGCGTGGGCGGAGCGCGAGGTGCAGGTCGAGGAGCAGATCGGCGAAGTCGTCGCGGCGCTGCGCTCGCACATGGAACTCGGCCTTGGTGAGGCCGGGGATGCAGCCGAAGGTGAGCTTAACGCCGCCGGTGATGCGCATGAGCTGGTGGGTCTTAAGTACGCCGACTTGGATGATGGCGTCGGCGTCCCTAAACGCCCGCGCCACGGGGAAGCTCTGAAAGAGGCGACCCTTTGGCGCGGGGAGGGAGACGCGGTCCTCCTCGATGCGGGCGATCGGCACGCCGAGCTCGGCGCAGGCCTCGGCGATACCACTCATTCGGAATGCCCGTTCCACCCTGGAGAATCCGGTGGGTCCGCCGGGGCTGTCGGCGACGAAGGGTTCGGCGCCGGCCTCCAGGAGGCCGGCTAAGACGGCCGAGAGCGTCTCCGGGTGGGTGCAGACCGCCTCCTCGGGGGCGGCGGGGCGCAGCAGATTGACCTTGACCGCCACGCGCTCGCCCGGCGCGACGATGGTGCGCCAGCCGCCGAAGGGGGCGACGAGTCGGTGGAGCGAGGAGGAGAGGGAGGGTCCGTGAGTGGCGTGGACGTGGCTGACGAGCGCCGGGGCCGGGCGGTGGGGACTCCCGTCGGCGCTCACGGCGCCGGTTTTCGCGCCGCGACGGCGATGCTGTAGCGGCCGACCTCTCCCGGCAAGTAGACGCCGACCTCCTCAAGGCCGGCGCCGGCGAGCGTCGCGCGCGCCTCGCTGAGCTCGATGACGTGGTCGTTGGACGGGCCAACCGGTCTCTCCATGCGCGCGTAGTCGACGCTGAGGAGGAGGCCGCCGGGCGTGAGCAGCCGGACGATCTCCGCGAGCGCAGCCCGGTCGTCGTGGATGTGATGGAGCGCGTTGACCATAAAGAGACGGTCCGCGACGCCGTCGGGGAGGGCGGTGCGGCCGTCGGCGAAGAGCGCCGTCGTCACCCGCTCGGCGGCGGGGTGGCCCTCAAGCTTCTCGTGGATGAGGGCGAGCAGCTCCTCCTCCGCATCGACGGCGATAACGCCGCCGCGCGGGAGCGCCTCGGCGATTGGGAGCGTGTACATGCCGGTGCCGGCGCCGAAGTCGACGACGGTCTGCGAGCCGTCGAGGTCGAGGAGGCGCGCGATGTTGGCCGGGGGGAGCTCCTCGAGCCGCCCGGCCCGCTCGAGCTTGTGCGCGTGTTCGGGGTTAAAACGCTTCACGGGGCCTCCTCGGCCGTTATTTGGCGCGACGCGTGTAGGTGAGAAAGGTCTCCAGCGCCCGCTCGATCGCCTCTGAACAACTGTCGCTGGTCTCCGCCTCGCGCTGAAGGCACGTGCGCATTTGGTCGGTGACGAGGAGGATTCCGACACGGTCGAGGGCGGCCTTAATGGCGGCGATCTGTGTGAAGACGTCCTCGTAAGGGCGCTCCTCCTCGATCATGCGCTGCAGCCCCCTGGTTTGCCCTTCTATGCGGCGGAGGCGGTTGAGGAGGTCGGTGGTGCTTGCGGGATCGGTGTTCGCGGTGTCGAGGTGGGTAGTCACTGCATCGATTGTACACCGCGTATCCTCTCGCCGTACGGGGGGCGACGGGTGAGCCGGTGGCACTCGGCGGGAGGGTGGGGCATGCCGCTCGAGATCCGCGAGCACGCTGCTGGGGAACCTCGCTCCGTTCGCCCCCACTCCGAGTTTGAGCTTCGGTTTGATCGTGCCGTGGTAGTCGGAGCCGCCGGTGGCGGCGAGGTTGTGGTGGGCGCAGAGCTGCAAGAAGCGCCGCTCGGTGGCGGCGTTGTGGAGGGGGTAAAAGCACTCGATTCCGGCCAGCCCCGCCTCCGTCGCTTCGTGGACGATGCGGTCGAGCTCGTTGGCCGAGGCCGGGATGATGCCGGGGTGGGCGAGCACCGGTGCGGCGCCGGAGTCCACGAGGAGCCGGATGGCCTCGAGCAGGCCGGGGCGACGGCGCTCCACCCACGCCGGCGCGCCGCGTTGCAAAAACCGTTGAAAAGCGTCGTCGAGGGATGTGGCGTACCCCGCCCGCCGCAGGGCCTCGGCGATGTGCGGGCGGCCGATCGCGCTCGCGTGGGGCACGGTCGCGAGCGCTGCCTCGTCGATAGGAGCACCGAGCTCTCGGAGGCGGGCGAGAATGCGCTCGTTGCGCTCACCTCGTGCCCGGCGCAGGTTGCCGAGTACCTCCTGGAGCTCGAGGCTCGGGCCGCCGTGAAAGAAGTAGCCGAGTAGGTGAAGAGAGGTGCCCTCGTGCTCGGTGCTCATCTCCACGCCCGGCAGGACGCGGACGCCGAGGGCCCGGCCTGCGGCGAGGCCCTCTGCCACCCCCTCGGTTGTGTCGTGGTCGGTGATCGCGATGGCCGTGAGGCCTTCGGCCGCGGCCTCCGCCACCAACTCCGTTGGCCGAAGTGTGCCGTCGGAGAAGAGCGTATGGGTGTGGAGATCGATCATAATAGGGGTAGCCTATCTTTTTCGTCGTGGTGGTGTGGGATCGGCGCCTCGGGTAGGCTCAACGAAGCGTGCAATCCACCCCCTGGAGGTGAGTAATGCGTATCGGAATGATCGCCCCACCCTGGTTCCCCCTTCCCCCTCGCGGCTACGGCGGTATCGAGCTCGTCGTCAGCCTCCTCACCGAGGGTCTCGTGCGTCGTGGCCATGAGGTCACGCTGTTCGCCAGCGGCGACTCTCTTACCGAGGCGAACCTCAGCTACATTTACGAGCGCGCTCCCTTCGACCGCATCGAAAACGGTGCGCATTTGGAGATCGCACATAGCCTCGAGGCGTACGCCCGTGCTCGCGAGTTCGACGTGATCCACGATCACGACGGCATGGGGAGCCGTACGATGGGGGCCATCGTGCACCGGCTCCTCGGCACCCCGGTCGTCGCCACGCTCCACGGCCCCGCCGATCGTCCCACGCAGGACCTCCTGGGGGCGCTCCGCACGGAGCTCTCCTTTATCGCCATCTCGGAGTATCAGCGTCGCGGGTTCTCCGACCTCAACTTCGTGGGCACGATCCCCAATGCTATCGACCTCGCGGAGGTGCCCTTCTCCGCCGAGAAGGACGACTACTTCCTCTTCATCGGGCGCATGACGGCGGATAAGGGCGCGCACACCGCGATCGAGGTGGCCCGCCGACTCGGCGTGCGCCTTTTGCTCGCCGGCAAGGTTAACGAGGGGCCGGAGCGCGAGTACTTCGCGCGCGAGATCGAGCCGCACCTCTCGAGCGATGTCCAGTACCTCGGCGAGGTCGATCACCAGACGAAGATGGACCTGTACTGCCGCGCGCGGTGCACGCTCTTCCCCATCCAGTGGCCGGAGCCCTTCGGTCTCATCATGATCGAGTCCCCCGCCTGCGGCACGCCGGTTATCGCCATGCGCCATGGCTCCGTGCCGGAGGTCGTGGAGGAGGGTCGCTCCGGGTTTATCGTGGAGAGCGTCGACGAGATGGTCGAGGCCGCCAAGCGCATCGATGAGCTCGACCCCGCAGAGTGTCGGCGCTCCATCGAGGAGCGCTTCGGCATCGACGCCTTCGTGCGCGCCCATGAGCGGGCCTACCAAACGCTTATCGACGCCGCAGCGCGCGAGGGCGACGTGTGAGTCTCCCTTACGACAACCTCCACCTCATCGCCGATCCGCTCTACGGCTACCTGCGGATCACGCTCTCCCACACGGGGGAGGTCTCCGAGGCGGACGTCGTCGATAACCCGTGGGTGCAGCGGCTCAAGCGCATTCATCAGCTTCAGAGCTCGTGGTGGGTGTTTCCCTCCGCCGAGCACAGCCGCTTCACTCACAGCTTGGGGACGATGCACTTGGCCGGCCGTTTGGCCTGCCAGGTGTACCCCAGCCTCGTGGAGGTGGAGCCGCAGACGCCGTCGCTCCCCTTGGTGGAGGAGACGTTGCGGCTAGCCGGCCTGCTCCACGACCTCGGCCACGGCCCCTTCAGTCACTTCTGCGACGAGGAGTACTTTCTCCCGCGGTTCGGGTTAGACCACGAGCAGATCTCTCAATACCTCATCCTCAACGAGCTGGGAGAGTTGATCTCGCAGGTGAGGCGGAGTCCCTCCGGGGCGTTCGCGCCCGGCGAGGCGGTTAACCCGCAGCACGTCGCGTTTCTCGTGCGGGCGGAGGACGGAGCCGGCCCTCCTGCGGATTCCGTACCCCGCTGGGTTCGCCTGCTCCACCGGGCGCTCTCCGGCGCCGTCACCGTGGATAACCTCGACTACGTGCGCCGCGACGCCTTTATGTGCGGGGTCTCGCTCGGGTCCGTCGACGTCGACCGCCTTATTTACTACGCCTTCTGCACCGCCGAGGGCATCACGTACCACAAGCGCGCGCTCAGTACGCTGCGGGCCTTCCTCAACGCGCGGTTTTATATGTACGAAAACGTCTACTTCCACCGCGTCGGGCACGCCATCGACCTCCACCTCCACGAGATCTTCTCCGCTACGATGAGCCACCTCCTCCCCGGGGGTCCGCTCAACGACCTCCTCGCGTACCGCAGGCTCAGCGAGTGGTCGCTGTTTACCACGGTGGAGGGGTGGCTCGACGAGCCGGCGGGCAGCGAGCGGCGGCAGCTCGCCGAGGAGTGGCAGGCCATCATCCACCGGCGGGTGAAGTACAGCACGGTGTACGAGCACCATGTGGAGCGCTTACGGCCGCTGGCGGCCGCCCGGGAGCTCACGGGTGAGGAGTTTCGGGCCGGCATCGTGGAGCGGTTGCCGGCGGAGCTCAAAGGGGTCGAGTTCGTCGTGGGCATCGCCTCGCAGGACCCTCGCCCGCTCAACCCCCTCGCCGGCCCCAAGCGCATCGCCGTCTACGACCCCGCCACCGGCTCCATCGAGGAGAAGCTCCTCAGCGGGATCCTCGAGTTCGTGCCGGCGAAGGCCCATCTCTACCGCGTATTCGCCCGAGGGCACGAACACGAGCGGGCACTCGCGCTCGCCGCTCGCGAGACGCTTGAGGGCGGTGGAGCGCAGCGCCTGATTAACCTGTAGGGGCTACGGCGCCGGCGAGCCCGTGGCGCGGACGCCGGTGTCGAAGATCAGAGTGAGGTTAATAGGGGAGCTGGGTTTTGCCGTGACCTTCAGGGGGACCGGCGAGTGGGCTTTATGGCCGTTTCCCCGAAGCCAGCCGATGACGATGTAGTCGCCGGCCGGCACGCGCAGCCGAAACCGACCGTCTTTGGAGGTACGTACGGAGGCGACGGTGTCTCCTGTCTTCTGCTCCACGACGTTAACCATGGCGAGGATAGGCGTGTAATTTCGCTCGCCCTTCTTGGGGGTGGCCTTAAGGGGGCCTAGGAGGGTGTACCCCTGAACGACGGCGTTGCGCACGGTCTTGGCATCGACGCGCGTGAGCGCGTTGCCGACCACGACGAGGATGCCCGCGAGGAGGAGGGCGGACGCGAGGGCGGTGATGCGCAGCCTATGTCCGCTGAGCGGCGAGGAGCTAGTGGTGGTTGTCTTTTGCGGTGAAGTCACGGGCGGCCTCGCCGTTGGGGCCTCGGATGGTTTGCGGTGTGCATCTCTCAACTATACCGGGGAACGCGATGAGGGGCTCGCCGGGTGGCAGATGCGGAGGGGGAGCGAGAGGGGCGGGGCCAATACTCCGACCCGCCCCTCTTGCGCACCGATTTAGAAGTTCTCCGCGAGGAGCTCTTGATACGCCCGCGGGTGCCGGCAAGCCGGGCAGAGCTCGAGTGCCTCTCGGCTCTCGTACACGTAACCGCACTTGCGGCAGACCCACTGCGTCGGCTCCGCCTTTTTGAACACCTGGTCGCTCTCGATGTTCGCCAGGAGCTTGCGGTAACGGGCTTCGTGGTGAGCCTCGATCTTGGCGATCTGGCGGAAGGAGGAAGCGATAGCCTTGAAGCCCTCCTGCTCGGCCACGTCGGCGAAGGCCGGGTAGAGCTCGTCCCACTCCTCGTGCTCGCCGTCCGCTGCGGCGGCGAGGTGCTCAAGGGTGGTGCCGAGCGCACCGGCCGGGTAGACGGCGGTGATCTCTACGGGGCCGCCCTCAAGGTATTTAAAGAAGACCTTAGCGTGCTGCTCCTCGTTGGCGGCCGTCTCCTCGAAGATCGCCCCGATCTGCTCGTAACCCTCCTTCTTCGCCACCTTGGCGAAGTAGGTGTAGCGGTTACGCGCCTGGCTCTCTCCCGCGAAGGCCTTGAGGAGGTTCTGCTCGGTCTGCGTGCCTTTGATGCTCGCCATCCCAGCTCCTTTCATACTGCGCTGTTGCTGTGGGTTGAGTGTATCGCGCCGCGCCGGCAGACGCGCGCGGGGCGGCTTCGTCGCCGCGCTGGCTTGGCTCGCGAGGTGTTCTCTCGCGGGGAGCGCGGTATACTAATGCTCCTCGTGGGCCGCTAGCTCAGTTGGGAGAGCGCCGCCTTTGCACGGCGGAGGTCAGGGGTTCGACTCCCCTGCGGTCCACCACATCCCCTTCGGTAGCAACCTCGTCGATCGCCGACCTCCTCTCCTGCTTGTCGCTCTTCATTCCCGAGGCACGGGCTTGCGATACACTAGGGCTCCCTCGCTAAGATCAAGCTGTCATCTTCTCTTTCGGCGAAAACACGAAAAAGAGCACTCCTAATGGCATCAGCTAACAGCATGATTATTGCAGCAGAAGCTATCGGCATTATAACGCTTATTCTGATGTTTTTTGACTTCGGGTCTCGGCAGCCGAAAAAACGGGAAATCGACGACAATATCTTTACGATAGTACTTTTTATAAATATAGGATTACTAGCATCGGATATGATAACCTGGATTCTTACCGGTAAGCAGTTTTATGGATCAAGGGAAATCAATATAGCATCGACAGCGATTTATTACGTCCTTCAGCCTGCAATTTGCTTTTTCTGGCTTATGTACTGTGATTATAAACTAACAGAAGATAAAGAGAGAATTGTAAAGCTGTCTCCTCTTTACGCTATGCCAGCGACCATAGCGATAATTTTCTCGGTAGCAAGTTGCTTTGTTCCGATTTTCTTCTTCGTCGATGCTCAAAATATTTATCATAGAGGCCCTTATTATCTCGTCTTCGTCGGATTGTGCACTATATATTATCTGTGGACATCGGTGATTACGCTAAGAGATCTCAAATCAGCGAAGACAGGGAGCGAGAAGGAGAGGGATATATTCCTCTTGGTTTATCCTATTTTCCCGCTCATAGCAGCGGTTATACAGTCGCTTTTCTTCGGGGTATCTATTATCTGGCTCTCTTCCATAGTCGCCCTCCTTGTTCTTTACGCTAATGTGCAAAACTCAAAGATAACGACGGATTCACTCACGTCTCTTAACAATAGGAGGCGTTTCGCCTCATACGTAGAGCAGAAGATTAAAAATAGAAACTCGATGGATTTGCTGTTTATTTTGCTTATAGATATTGACAGGTTTAAAGAGATTAACGATGAGTACGGTCATCTAGAGGGAGATAATGCTATTAGAAGTACAGCCTCTATTCTCGTTAATTCAGTGGGAAGAGATGACTTCGTGGCGAGAATCGGCGGGGATGAGTTCGTCGTCGTTGGAGAGAGGCTCGACGAGGCTTCTATTAAGTTGGCTATATATGAAATAAGAAAAGAAGTAGAGCGATTTAATAGAAAATCTGAAAAATACACGATCTCAGTGAGCATAGGGTGCGGCCTGCTGAAAAGAGGAGAGACTAAAACGTATGAGCAAGTATTCGCGGAGGCGGATAGGCTTATGTACCAGGAGAAGAAGCTCAAGCACTCTTGATCGTCCGGAGGTGTCGGCGCATCGCTCCGTCGCCGGATCCCTCGCCGCCAGTGGGGCGGTATCCTCTGAAAGGTCCTCGGCATAAAAACCCCTCGAATAGATAAACAACAAGGCAGCCTGCTCCTCGCCCTCCTGGTCGCCGTGGGCGGCCTTCTTTTTTTGCTGATCCGTACGCCGCAGGGTGCCGGTTACCGTCCCGACGATGTGCTGCTGTTTGTGTTGACGGCTGCAGTCGCGCTGCCCCTCGCCTTTTTATGGTGGTCGCCCTCCCTCGTGTTGGCGGTAAACGTAGCGTTGCTCGTCGTGCAATCCGCGCTGGGGTATTCGCTCAGCCCCGGCGCCGTGGCCGCCGTCTTCGTGGCCGCGTTCGCCACCGCCGCGTTCGACCGTTGGAGGCGGTCGGTGGCCGGCGGCTTCGTGGCGGCGGCCGGCTTCGGCGTCATCGCCCTCATGAGCAGGGGTTTACATCTGCAGGGAGTCCTGACGACGCTTCTGACCATGTGGGTGATGCTCTCAATCGTCTGGGCCCTGGGCATCACCGTGCGGGTGTATAGGGCTGGGGCCGCGCGGGCGGAGCGGCGCGCGGCGTTCTTCGCGGCCGATCGAGAGGGTCGGGCCCGTGAGGCCGTGGCGGAGGAGCGTGAGCGCTTGGCCCGTGAGTTGCACGACAGCGTCGGCCACGCCCTCACCGTCGTCGTACTGCACGCCGGCGCGGCGCAGCGCCTACTGCAGAGGCAGCCGGAGCTGGCCCGCGACGCGCTCGCGAATATCGAGGAGGCCGGCCGCCAGGCGCTCGCCGACATCGAACGCATGCTCGGCATCCTCCGCGCCGACGACGCGGAGATTGCGTACGATGCGACCCCCGGCCTGGCGCAGCTCGACGCGCTTTGCTGCGCGGTGCGCGAGGCCGGACTGCCCGTTGAGGTGGAGGTCGTGGGCGAGCGGCGGGAGCTCTCGTCGAGCCTCGACCTCACCGCGTACCGTATCGTCCAGGAGGCGCTCACCAATACGCTCAAGCACGCCGGCGAGACGCGCGCTCATGTGCGGTTGGTGTACGCTGCCGACGGACTTACGATCGATGTGGTGGATGACGGCCGCGGGGTCGCCGCCGGCGAAGCCGGCGGTGGGCGCGGCCTCCTCGGTATGCGTGAGCGTATCGTCGTCTTCGGCGGGGTGTTGCGCGCTGGGCCGCGGGCGGAGGGCGGGTTCGCGGTGCACGCGCAGTTGCCGTTTGCGAAGGAGGATGGATGAGTATCAAGGTGCTCGTGGTTGACGATGAGCAGATGGTGCGCGCCGGGCTGCGGCTGCTCGTGGAGGCCGAGGAGGATATGGAGGTGGTGGGTGAGGCCGGCGACGGCCGCGAGGCGGTGGCGCTCACCCGCAGGCTCAACCCCGACGTCGTGCTCATGGACGTGCAGATGCCGTTGATGAACGGTATAGAGGCGACCCTCGAGATCGTCGCGCTGGGGCGCGACGCGAGCTCGCGGGTGCTTATCCTCACGACCTTCGACCTGGATGAGTACGTGTACGAAGGTCTGCGGGCGGGCGCCAGCGGGTTTTTGCTCAAGCGCACGCCGGCCGCCGACCTGGTCGCCGGCATCCGCGTCGTCGCCGCCGGCGACGGCATGATCGCCCCGGCGATCACCCGTCGGCTTATCGAGGCGTTTCGCCAGCGTCCGGCCGGGGTCGAGCGGCGTGACACCAGCGCGCTCGACGAGCTCACCGAGCGCGAGCGCGAGGTGTTGGCGCTCGTGGCACGCGGCCTCACGAACTACGAGATCTCGGTGCAGCTGTACCTCTCTGAGGGCACGGTTAAGACGCACGTTAAGCACATCTTCGCCAAGCTCGCCCTGCGCGACCGCGCGCAGGCTGTGATCTTCGCCTACGAGACGGGGCTGGTGCAGCCGGGGTGCACCTCCGAGAGCTGATCCGGGGGGTCGTCGGCCTACCCCTGCGGAGGGAGCACTGGGGGGTTAAAGATCCCACCGCGGTCGCCCTCAGGGTCTCGCCCTGGGGTGACGATCCTCGACCGACCGACCGCTAAGCTCCGAGGGTACGCAAGCGCGGATTCTCGGAGGTGCAGTCTTGACCATACCAACGCTTCTCGGGCGCTTCTTCGGCGTCGTGAAGCGCTCGCGCACGTGGACGGGCCTGCTCTATCACGTCCTGGCGTTTCCCCTGGGGCTGTTCTACTTCGTCTTCTTAAGCATGGGCCTCATACTGGGTGTGAGCTTGGTGATCGTGTGGGTCGGCCTGCTGATCCTCCTGGTGATGCTGGGGAGCTGGTGGTTCTTCGGCGCCGCGGAGCGGCTGCAGGCGCGCTACCTGCTCGGCGCCGATGTGCCGCCGTCACCCCGCGCGTGGGAGTCGGCGAGCGGTGTGTGGGCGAAGCTCAAGGCACACCTCGGGAGCGGTGCGACTTGGAGGGAACTCGTCTACCTCTTCGCCAAGCTGTTCTTCGGCATCATCTCGTTCTCCCTCCTCATCTTCCTCGTCAGCATCGTCGGTGTGGCGTTGGTCGGGGTGCCTCTCGGCGCCGTGTTCGACCTGCGGATCATCTCCTGGAGCTCGGGGGGGTGGACGCCGTCGCTCTTGGCGGCCGTGGTTTCGCCGCCGATCGGGGTGCTGCTGCTGATAGCGGGTCTGCACTTGCTCAACGGCTGGAGTTGGATCTGCGCGCGCTGGGCGGAGCTACTGCTTGGAGGGCCTCCGCCCGCCCCTTCCGCCGACGCCGGCGGACCACCTTTAGAGCTGGCGCCGATCGTGCAGTATGCACCGGCCGGGCGCAGCGACACAGTGAACTCACCTGTAGAGGAGAAGCGATGAAGAGAAGAATGAAGGGGTGTGTGCCGCTCCTCGTGGTGGGCGCGTTCGCCCTTATGCTGATCGTGCTCGGTTCGGCCATGACGGCGCCCTCCGCGCGTGCGGGCGAGGACTCCGTCGGTGGGGCGACCTCCGTTCACCGCCCCGCTCACTCACGCGGGCACGGGCAAGCGCACGGTTCCGCCATCCCGTCCCCCGATGGCGCCGTTCGCCTTGAAGATGACCTCGTGAAGTTCGGTGGGAATACGATCATCGAGCGCAATCAATGCGTAGAGACCGTCGTCGTCCTCGGCGGCGACCTCGTTGTGCGCGGTACGGTTTTGGACGAGATCGTCGTCTTCGGTGGCGACGTGCGCGTCGAGTCCACGGGCGTCGTCGGCTCTCCGCTGAAGTCGGATGAAACCAGCATCATGGTGTTCGGCGGAAAAGTGACGTCCGAGCCGGGATCTCAGATCTTCGGTGCGAGCGAGATGGTTCGCGGCAGTGGTCTTCTCTCTCGCCTGATCGGCGGCCAGCACTACCGGGAGTCCGTCCTCGATCCGTCGCCTATCGACTTCTCGTTCTTCGGCTGGGTTGTGCAGACGGTCTTCTCCTTGGTACTCGCGCTCATCGCGGTGGCCCTCATGCCCCGGCATATCGCCGCCGTGCAGCGGAAGCTAGAGGAGAAGCCCTTGCCGTCGGCCGGCTGGGGAGCGCTTGGCCTTCTCGTCGTCGTCCCCGTGGTTACGATCGCGTTGGTGGTGAGCATCATCGGCCTGCTCGTCGTGTTGCCGTGGGCGCTGTTCGTCGCGTTGGCGTGCTTTTTTACCTCGGTGTCTGTGGCGGCGTTTGTTGCCCAGCGCCTACTGAGTGCGGCCAATAAGCGCGAGAGCCTTATAGTGGCCACCGTGCTCGGTGTGGTCGGCACCACGATCGTCTCGCGGATCCCGGTGGTGGGGTCGCTCATCCTGTTTGTGATGATGGTCTTCGGGGTCGGCGCGGGCGCCCTCGCCGTCGCCGAGTGGGGTCGCGCGCGCAGGGCGAGAAAGGCGGTCGCAGCTGGTCCGAATGATTCGGCTGGCTCTGGCGGCCCAGGCGGCTCTGAGGCGCCTGGTGGCAGCGGCGATGCCCCGGTGGTCGTGGATGTGCCGGTAGAGGTGCAGTCGGCGCCAGTGGAGCAGCAGGCCGAGGCACCGAGCGAGGTGCCGCAACCGGAGCAACTGGAACAGTCGGACGAGGCGCCCGTGGCGGAGCAGCAGACCGAGGCGTCGGTGGAGCCTGTGGCGGAGCAGCAGGCTGAGGCGCCGCAGCTGGAGCAGCCGAGCGAGTCGTCGAGCTCGGAGCAGCCGGCGGAGGGCGCGGAGTCGCCGCAGTCGGCTCGCCTGGACGAGGTCTGATGCCGCAGCGGATGTACTAAACGAGTGGCGGTTGAGGGGCCGTGCCCAAGGTGCGGCCCCTCAACCGCCCTCCGCTACTCCATACGGCCGTACTTCATCTCCTCGCCGTTCGCGTCGTACTTCTTACGCTTGCCGGTGATCTCCTCAATGCGTACGCGCCACACCGCAGTACGGGAGAGGCTCTTCGCTATCGCCTCGTTGAAGGCGTCCATGTTGCTTGGCGTGTGGCGCTCGCAGATCGCCCGCAGGGCGCGGATCTTCTCCTCCGCCTCGGTCACCTCAGACGCCGTACCGAAGACGACCGCGCACTCGTACTCCGTGGAGAACTCATCCTCCATGCGGTGCGTGTCGCCCACACAGCTGAGGCAGACGCGGGGGTCGTTGCGCAGGAGGTCGATCTTCTTGCCGCGCCTGGCGCAGTGGAAGTAAACGAGATCGTCCTGCCGCGCGATGGTGAGGGGGATGCAGTAGGGGGTCTGGCCCTGGGTGGCGAAGGCGACTACGGCGTACTCGCAGCGGTCGACGACGTCGAGGGCGAAGGCTGTGTCCATCTCCCGATCTTTTCGCTTCACGGCGGGTCCCCCTCTCGGGTTGGGTGCTGTGGTTACTAAGACTGCTCGGGGCGACGCTGAGGTGGGACAGTCGCCTCTTAGCCGTCTGCAGTGCGGCTGGGTTCGTGGCGATCGGCGACGGTCGCCTCGTAGAGTTCGAGCATGCGCCGCGCGTTGCGCTCCCAGGTAAAGGTACGAGCCACGCGCTGGCCGGCCGCGCCGATCTCCTGCGCGAGTGTGGGATTGGCGAGGAGCTGTGCGAGCGCCTCGCGGAGGGCCGTAGCGTCGCCGCTGGCGACCAGACGGCCCGAGATCCCGTCTTCTATAAACGTCGACGGGCCCTCGCCGGAGCAGGCGATGGTCGGCGTGCCCTGGGCCATCGCCTCGAGGTGGACGAGGCCGAACCCCTCTGGGGCACTGGGCAGGGCGAAGACATCCGCCCTCGCCATAAGCGCGAAGAGCTCGTCGTGCTCGAGGTTGTCGAGGAAGTGGACGCGCTCGGCGAGCCCGAGTGAGGCAGCCTGCTTCACTAGATCGTGGTGCAGGCTGCCGTCGCCTACGATGGCCACCTCGACGTCGCTGAACGCAGCGGGGAGGGCGGCTACCGCCGAGAGGACCTCGTTGAAGCCCTTGCCCGGCTCCAGTCGGCCCGCCGCCAGCACGAGCTGGCGCCCGGGGGCGAAGGTCGTCGGGGCAACCGGGCGCGCCTCGCCCGGGCCGCCGTTCTCGACCGCCGTGACGTTGTGGAGTGGGGCGTACTGCAGTAGTCGCTCCGCCAGGACCGTGGAGACGGTAACAACCGCCGCGGCGTTACGCAGCACATCGATCGTCTTTCTCGCCGCCTCATTGCAGTGCTGCAGGGTTGAGTTGACGTCTGCGCCGTGGACGGTGACGAGGTAGGGGACCCCGAGGTCGTGGCTGAGCCGCTGGGCGAGTGCGCCGTTGGGGAGCGCCTGGTGGGCGTGGATGAGGTCGAAGGAGTTCGTGGCGAGTGAGGGTAGCCTGCGTGCGCCGCAGTAAGCGAAGTCGCCGAGGCGACTGAGGAGGATCCGCCGCGGCGGCTGGAGGAAGCGCGGGTACTCCGCGACGATCCCATCGCGAATGGCGAGCCGTGGGCGCTGCCCCCGCCGACGGAGCCGTGGGATGCCCCAGAGGATTCGCGGGGTATACGGCGTAGGGGAGATAACATGAAAGTCGACGCCCAGCTGGTGCAGGGCGAGGCACTGATCGTGGACGAAGAGGTGCCGATCGGTGCCCGGCGATGGATACAGATGTGAGATGGTGAGCACTCTCATGGTCGCGCCATCTTACACGAGGATCGGTGTGGGTGAACGCCCTTGACGAGTCTACGTTTGTCGCTCTTATGCGTGGGTATTGACAAACCAGAGGGCGACTGAGAGATCAGCGAGTCGTCGAGTTTGGCGTGCGCTGGTGGAGTGAGAGGAGAGAGCGGCGTGATGCGTAAAAAGGTTGGGCGTAAGGTTTTCTCAGGGTACTCGGCCCTGTGGCTCTCCGTCGCGCTCGACCCCTCTCATTTGCTGCGCACGAGGCGACGTCTTCGTCGCTACCTCAAAGCATCCGGTGTGGAGGAGAGGATCTCTCGCGACATCGTGCTCTGCGTTGAGGAGGCTTGCAGCAACGCTATTCGCCACAGCAAGGCGGTGGAGGAGATCCAGCTCGCCCTCTGTTTTGAGGGAGACGACCTCATCGTTCGGGTCATCGACCGCGGCTGCGGGTTTTGCGCGGACGAGTTCGACGGGCGCGCGCTCCCTGATCTTCGCGAGAGCGGCGGACGAGGTCTCTTTATTATCGGGCAGCTCATGGACGAGCTGAGCCTCTTTTTTAAAGACGGTCTTGAGCTCCGTATGGTTAAACGCGGGGCCCGCCGGATCGGGGTCGGCGGCGGGTAAGGGCGCGGCCTTCGGCTACGTCGCCGCGTCGCTCTTCGGGCTCGTCGGCTCGTCTTCTGCTCGCCGGCGGGCGTAGTCGGCAGCTGCGGCGTACGCCGCAGCTGCAACGTAGTCACCCGCCTCGGCTGTTACCTCCTCGGCGACCTCGTACACCGCGACCGGCGCGCTCCTGGCCACACCCGCTATCGCCGCCTCGAGGTGGTGGCTCGCCATGGACGCCTCCACGACGGTCTCCGTGGCGGCCTCGAGGAGGTGTGCCCTGCGCGTGTGCGCCTCGCTCGCCGCCGTCCAGTCGCCGCCCTCCACGGCGGCGACCTCGGCTGCCCTGTAGGTGTCTGCTGACGCCGCGTAGCGGAGGGATGCGTTCTGTGCGGCCGTGCGGGTGCGAAGAAGCTCTCCGTAGAGCTTGGTGAGCAGCTTGCGAATCGCCGCCGTGCTGGGGATGGGTGTTGTGTCTACGGGGTCGCTCACGGGCGTTCCTTCGTGGTCGTTAGGGGTAGGTGGTCTGCGGCGGCCAAGGGGTGGTGGAGGAGCCACTCGCAGAGGCCTGCGGCGAGGCGGCTGATGTAGCGGTCGCGCACCGTGATGAGGCGGAACCACCGGCGGGGTTTAAGGTCGGTGGCGACCGTCGCGAGCCTCCCCGCGGCGAGCTCGCGTGCCACTGCCCAGCGCGAGAGCGCCGAGACTCCAAGGTCGGCCTCCACCGTGCGTTTTATGGCCTCCGTCTGGCCCACGATGTGCTGGTCGGCTGGGGTGTAGCCGCTCGCCTCGAAGGCGGCCTCGAGCGTCTCGCGGGTGCCCGAGCCGGGCTCGCGGACGATCCATCGCTCCTGTGCGAGGTGCGCGGCGGGGACGTGTTGCGCACCGGCGAGTGCGGAGCCGGGCGCCGCGATCACGACGAGTTCGTCGCGGAGCCAAAGCGTCTCCTCGAGGCGGGTACTCGGCGGGATGCCCTCGATAACGCCCACGTCGGCCGTGCCGGCGAGCAGGGCATCGCCGATCTCGCGGGTGTTGCCGACGAGGAGCTTTACCTCGGCGGCTGGGTGCACGCCGGTGAACTCGCCGATGAGTTGGGGCAGGAGGTAGCCGGCGATAGTAGAGCTGGCGCCCACGACGAGCTCGCCGGCGAGGTGCTCGTCGGTCCCTCTCGCCGCGTCGGCGAGCTCGGCGGCGTCGGCGAGGAGCCGCTCCGCTCGAGGTAACGCCATACGCCCGCGGTCGTTGAGGACGAGGCGTCGCCCGATGCGTGCGAACAGCGGGCCGCCGAGGGATCTCTCCAGCTCTTTGAGGGCTACGCTCGCGGCGGACTGCGTGAGGTGGAGCCGCTCGGCCGCCCGCGTGAGGTGCTCCTCTCGGGCGACGGCGGCGAAGATCTCGAGTTGACGGAGGGTGAACGTCATAATCATTCGATTTTAGCAAACGAAATAAGAAAAAGATTCAATTGGACGCATTGACTGAGCGCGCGTATGCTGCGGCGAACGGTAACGAGCTGGAGTATGGGGGGAAGGGTGAAGGAGCGCGTGTCGTCGGTGATGACGCCGATCGTGTCGTCGAAGTGGTTTTGGGTAGTGAGCGCGGTGGCGCTCGCGCTCCTCCGTGTTCCGCCGCCGGTTGCGCTCGCGCTTGGCGCCGTGCTCGCGCTCTTGTGGCACAACCCGGCACATTCGTTTACCGCGAAGGTAAGTAAGACGAGCCTCAAAGCCGCGGTTGTCTTAATGGGCTTCGGTGTGCAGCTCGACGTTGTGGTGCGCGTAGGGCTTTCGTCGATCGGCATCACATTGGTGAGCATCCTCTTCACCTTCGGCCTCGGGTGGGTGCTCGCTCGCTGGCTTAAGGTGGAGCGCGATCTCGGCCTCCTCCTCTCCAGCGGAACAGCCATCTGTGGCGGGAGCGCGATCGCGGCTATGGCCCCCGCCATAGGCGCCTCGGAGGTCGCTATGGCAGTCTCCATGGCGATCGTCTTCTTACTGAACGGGGTGGGGCTCGTCGTCTTCCCCGTTATCGGCCACGTGCTCAACCTCAGCCAGGTGCAGTTCGGGGTCTGGAGCGCACTCGCCATTCACGACACGAGTAGCGTGGTGGGGGCCGCCGCCACCTACGGGGCGGTCGCGTTCGCCGTGGGCACGACCGTAAAGCTCACGAGGGCCCTGTGGATCCTCCCGGTCTCCTTCGTCGCCTCGCGGTTCTCGGGCAACAACAACAACGCGACGGTCCCCTGGTTTCTCTTCGGCTTCCTCGCCGCGTCGCTGGTGCGCGCCTTGCTGCCCGGTGCGGCTGCGGGATGGGATGCCTTCGCGTGGCTCGGTAAGGCGACGATGGTCGCGACGCTCTTTCTTATCGGCGGCGGCATGACTCGCGCGAGCCTGCGCCTGGTGGGCTGGAAACCCCTCGCCATGGCGGTGGTGCTGTGGATCGCCGTGCTCTCGCTCTCATTGGCCGGGGTGATAAGCGGCGTTATCCCGCTCATCACCGTGTGAGCGGGCGGGCGCCGGGGGTAGAGCAGGGGGGCTCGGGGCAGCCGGCCGTTAGTTGGGCGGCCAGTCTCCGAACTGCTTAACGCCGGCGTCGGTCATGGCGGCCACGGCCTGCTTCGCCGACGGGTAAAAGGTTCCGTCGTTCCACGCGTCGCCGGTCTTCGCTCGGCTGCGCACGAGGAACTCCTTCTCGCCCTTTTTCTTGGGGTCGTCGGGGGCTTTCGTGGCGATCATCTCGGTGGTTGCATCGGCGACCTTGCCCCAGACGCCGGCGCTTGCGTCGGCCTTGTCGAGGGTGGTGATCGCCTTAGCTGTATCGAGGGTCGCCTTCGGTACGATCGTATCGACCGGCGTCGGCTTCGACGTCGCCTTTCGCTCCGCTCGCATGCCGCCGATTCTGTCCTGCATAACAGGGTAGATGATGAAGATAATGACGGCGCCAAGGATGAGCCCCACAAGATCTTTACGACGGAAAAAGCGCATTGTCGCCCCTCGGTTCGGTTCGTTTGTAAGGGGAGATGCTACCTTGTCTGTTCGTTCGGTGCTCGTTTTCGCAAAGGGCACGCTGGTTTATCGATCAGGGTGCCTTGTGGGTTCCCCCCGTGCCGCCGCCCGAACCGCCGCCTCCCGTGCCGCCGCCCGAACCGCCCCCGCCGCCCGAACCGCCGCCACTTGAGCCCCCGCTCCCCGAACCGCCGCCACTTGAGCTCCCGCCTCCCGAGCCACCGCCCGTGCCCGTGCTCGGCTTGGTGCGTTGGTTGCGTTGCGAGGGGTCTTTCGTCTGCGTATGAGAGGAGCTCTTAGGGGAGGCGGAGCGTTGTTGCTTGCTCGCCTCGTTGGCCCTTGACGGGGCGCTCTCCCCCTTTTTGCTCTGCGCGGAGGGGGTTGCTGTCGCGGCCGCTGGAGGAGGCGTGGTGCGCGCGGCGGATGTTTTGCTCGCATGCTGAAGGGCGACGGTCCCCGCGGTGACGGTGGAGATGCTCACCGCCGCTACGGCTACCTTGACGGCGGTTGCACTGCCGATCTTCGCAAGGATGCCGCCGGCTACGGGGGCACTCGCCGCGGTGATGGTCTCGATGAGGGGCGGAGCCGCCGAGGCGAGTGGGAGGACGCTCGCCGCCGCCCCGGCCGGCATGCTCGCGGCGAACGGCGGTAGCGCTTGGAGTGCGTTTGGAAGGGGCAGGGCCGGCAGGAGGGCGATGAGGCTCGCGCTCGGCTTGGCGCCGGCCGGCAGCGCTCCGTCAAAGGAGCGGCGGAACGCCGCGCGAGCGCGAAAGAGCAGCACGCCTATGGTGCCGCTCTTGACTCCCATAATCTCCGCTATATCGCGGTTCTCCAGGCCGTGAAGCTCCTTGAGGAGGAGGGCGGCGCGGTAGCGCGGGGTCAGCGCTGTGAGGGTTTGTTCGATCGACTGAGTGAGGTGGAGGTCCTCGATCGGATCTCGGTTGGCTGCGAGGCTATCCCCTTCGGGGAGGGCTACCGTCGGCGCGGTGGCGCGGCGGCGGAGGCGGTCGTAGCAGGCATTAATAGTCACGCGGTACATCCAGCGTTTTGCGTCGTCGGGGCCGGGGAGGGCCGGCATGTCGTTAAACGCCTTGAGAAAGACGTCTTGAGTGACATCGGCGGCCTCCTCGGGGTTGTTGAGCATGCGAGTTGCGAGGGCACAGAGAGGGGAGCGAAGGTCGAGGTAGAGGCGTGTAAACACCTCCGAGCGTCGCTCGTGAAGCTCCCGGGCGAAGGTGCCGGTGGGGGCTGAGCCCCGGCGACCATCCGTGGTTTCGGTGGTCGCCGGGGAGCCATGCTGAGGGTTGGCGGTCAGTGCGCTTCTCCCGATTACTGGTTTTGCTGCGGCGCCGCGCTCGGGTTCTTCTTGCCGTGCTGCTTGCCGGCGCCGGTGTTCTTGTGGTCGCGCTTACGGTCGCGTTTGCGCTCGTGCTTGGGGGCCGGCGTACCGGTGCAGCTCGGGCTCGGCGTGCAGGTGCCGGTGCAGCTCGGGCTCGGCGTGCAGGTGCCGGCCGGGTTCGGTGTGCGGCCGTGGTTCCCCGCCTGCTGGCCCTGGCCGTTACCCGCGAGCGCGGCACCGGCGCCGAAGAGCGTGACCACCGCGGCGATCAGGACGATTTTGACGAGTCGCATATGAGCCTCCTCATTCGCGGCATCCTCTGTGTGCCGCATTGCAGTACACCCCTAAGAACGCACCGCACCCCCCGAGTATTACACCTCTTTCTGAAAAAAGGGAAAAAAAGTACTTCCTCCGTGCGGAGATCCCCTCTCCTCGTGGTTCCCCTCCGGCTGCTGGGCGTGTAAACTCCGCTCTTAGACTTAAATCGGGGTCTCGCTTTAGCGTGCCTCGATAAGGCACCCTTACAGCGAAGTACCGGAGGCGGCACGGATGGCGAAGGTCACGTTCTTCAGCGGTGAATCGATCCCGCTCGAGATGCACAAGGTGCGCATTGTGCAAAAGCTCACCTTGCGGCCCATCGAGGAGCGGCTTCGCTGCATCACCGAGGCGGGCAACAACACCTTCCTGCTGAAGAACGTCGACGTCTTCCTCGACATGCTCACCGACAGCGGCGTTAACGCGATGAGCGACCGCCAGCAGGCCGCCATGATGGTCGCGGACGACAGCTACGCGGGGAGCGCTACGTTCACCCGCCTCGAGGCCAAACTCCGCGAGATCTTCGGGTACGAGTGGTTTTTGCCTACTCACCAGGGGCGCGCCGCTGAGAACATCATCAGCAAGGTGCTGGTGAGTGAGGGCTCGGTCGTGCCTATGAACTACCACTTCACGACCACCAAAGAGCACATCGTCATCAACGGCGGTCGGGTCGAGGAGGTCTACGGCGACGAGGCCCTCAAGATCGTCAGCGACGCCCCCTTTAAGGGTAATATCGACATCGACAAACTCCAGGCGCTCATCCGCGCGGAGGGCGCGAGTAAGATCCCCTTCGTGCGCATGGAGGCGGGCACCAACCTCATCGGCGGGCAGCCGTTCGCGCTTAGCAACCTTCACGAGGTGCGGCGCGTCTGCGACGAGCACGGCATCCTCCTCGTCTTCGACGCCAGTTTGCTCGCCGACAACCTTTACTTCATTAAGACGCGTGAGCCTGAGTACCGTGAGCACAGCATCCGTCAGATCGCGCGCGAGATCGCTGATCTGTGCGACATCATCTACTTCTCGGGCCGCAAGCTCGGGTGTGCGCGCGGCGGCGGTATCTGCCTGAAGAGCGCGGAGATGTACCGCAACATGCGCGCGCTCGTGCCGCTCTACGAGGGCTTCCTCACCTACGGCGGCATGTCGGTGCGCGAGATCGAGGCGCTGGCCGTGGGCCTCGAGGAGACCATGGACGACGACATGATCAGCCAGGGCCCGCTCTTCATCGAGTTCATGGCTCAGGAGCTCATCGCGCGTGGCGTGCCCGTCGTTACGCCGCCCGGTGGCCTCGGCTGCCACGTAGACGCCGCGCGGTTCCTCGACCATGTACCGCAGACGCAGTACCCCGCCGGCGCGCTCGCCGCCGCCCTCTACCTCGTGAGCGGCGTGCGCGGTATGGAGCGCGGCACCCTCTCCGAGCAGCGAGACCCCGAGGGCAACGAGACGCTCTCCAACATGGAGCTCGTGCGGCTCGCCCTGCCCCGTCGCGTCTTTACGCTCTCGCAGATTAAGTACGCCGTGGACCGCATCTCGTGGCTCTACGACAACCGAGAGCTCGTCGGCGGGCTCGAGTTTGTGGACGAGCCGCCGATCCTTCGCTTCTTCTACGGCACGCTTAAGCCCGTCTCCGACTGGCAGGAGCGGCTTATGGCGAAGTTCCGCGCGGACTTCGGCGAGAGCTTGTAGTACAGTCACCATGTAGACGCCAGGCCCCTCGCACCGGAGGTTTAAAATGCGCCGCCTCACTCGGTTTCTCCTCCCCCTCTTAGCGCTCTTTTTGCTGCTGCCGGCCGCAGCCCTTGCGGTGGGCGCTCCGCAGCTCAAGGTAGCGCCGCTTAACTCGGAGTTCGTTAAGGCGCGCAAGGCGGGATTCCCCGGCGGCTACGTGCCGGACCCCGTCGATTTAAGCAACTACGCCGGCGTGCGCATCGCCCCCATGGTGCGCACCTACGCCCCCTCCTTCGACCTGCGGGATCAGGGCAAGGTCAGCTTGGTGAAGGACCAAAACCCCTACGGCACCTGCTGGGCCTTCTCCACTATGGCATCTCTGGAGTCGTGCCTCCTTCCGGGTGAGCAGTGGGACTTCTCGGAGGACAGCCTCGCGTACTGGCACCTCTTCGATCCGCTATATCCGAATGGCGGCGGCAACAACTCCATGGCGGCCGCCACCCTCCTCCGCTGGGATGGCCTCTTCAGTGAGAGCCAAGACCCGTACAACGACGGCAAGCATCCGCACCCCAGCACCCTGCAGGCGCAGAAGCACCTCCAAAACGTGCTCTGGCTGCCGGAGCGCGGCCAGAGCGCGCTCGACAACGACAACATCAAGTACGCGCTCACCACGTACGGTGCCGTCTCCGTCAGCATGCTGTGGACGGAGAGCTGCTACAACAAGAACACCGCCGCGCACTGCAACGCAACGGGCGCGGTGATAAATGCGCAGACCGACGGCGGCCACGCCGTCACTATCGTCGGCTGGGACGACAACTACCCGGCCGCTAGCTTCACCACTCCGCCACCCGGCAACGGCGCCTTCCTCGTTAAAAACAGCTGGGGGACCGCATTTGGTAAGCAGGGCTACTTCTGGGTCTCTTACTACGACAAGAAAATGGCCCGCCGGGGCCCATCGGCCGTCTTCTACGGCGCCGAGTCGCCCACCAACTACTCGCGGGTCTACCAGTACGATCCGTTCGGCTGGATAACTAATGTCGGCGCGAGCGCGGCGACCTGCTGGATGGCGAGTCACTACAAAGCTGAGGCCGCCGAAACGCTTCGCGCGGTCGGGTTTTACACCGTCGGCCCAAACACCTCCTACGAGGTCTACACCGGCTCCTCGCCCACCGCGCGCACGCTTCGGGCGAGCGGAACCTTTACGGAACTCGGCTACCACACCGTACAGCTTTCCACCCCCCTTGCGCTGAGCGCGGATGAGTCGTTCTACGCCATCGTCAAACTCACCACTCCAGGATCGGGCTATCCGATCGCCATTGAGCTCCCGCTCCTCGGGTACTCGAGCAGCGCAACCGCGGCGGCGGGTCAGGGCTACCTCAGCTCAGACGGTCGCGAGTGGGTAGATCTCACAGAAGCCGGCGCTGATTTTGCTCAGGCAAACGTCTGCCTCAAGGCCTACACGGGGGAGTCCGCTTCTACCCCTACGCCTACGCCTACGCCTACCCCGACTCCGACTCCCACTCCAACTCCAACTCCCGAGTCCGACATCACCCCACCCACCACCACCGCCAGCGGTACCGACAACGCTTGGCACAACACCCCCGTCACCGTGACCTTCACCGCGAAGGACAACTCCGGCGGCTCCGGCATGGTCGGCGGTGAGATCGCCTACAAGATCGATAACGAACTCTGGGCTATCACTACCATCCTCGCCGCCCCTATCGAGGTTACCTGCCCCGTCCCCGCTCCGGCCGACCACACGAACGACGGCCCCCGCACCGTCCTCTACCGCTCCACCGACGCCGCAGGCAACCAAGAGGCGCAGAAGTCCCTCACCGTCAAGATCGACACCACCGGCCCCACCACCTCCCCTAAGGCCGTAACCGGCAAGAGGGGTAAGCCCATCACCCTCATCTACACGATCGCCGACGAGTGGAGTAAAAAGGCCACCACCATCGTCATCACTATTAAGGACACCAAGACCAAGAAGACGGTCAAGACCATTAGGGTCAAGAGCGCCCCAACCAACACGCCCATCAAGAACGTGAAGTGGAGCATCAAGACCAAGGGCACCTACACCTACACCGTGACCGCCAAGGATGAAGCCGGCAACAAGACGAGCAAGGGCGGCGTGGCGAGGATTACGGTGAAGTAAGAGAGAGATCAGCGCGAAGTCCGAGAAGAGCGAAGCGCTCGGAGGGGACCGCGTTAAGCCTTCGCACTACAACAGGCCGAGTCCAGTGTTTGGGGGCTCGGCCTGTTGTCTTTACGCACCGCCGCTCCAGGGGCGGGGAGGGTGGAGGCCCACGGCTCGCGGCGTCTTTACCTCCACCGTCACCGCGAGGATCTCGCCGGTAACGCGCAGAGCAGGATCCGCACAGCGCGTATCGTGGTGCGGTAGCGCGAGCGCGCTAAATGCGGTGCTTGCGCCAGCCTTTCCAGGCGTACTGCGAGAAGAGGAGCAGTGAGGAGAAAAGACTTTCGTCGGTGCACTGGCGCAGTACTCTCCAGTGGTAGCGCGCAGCTTTGAGCTTGTTGCTTGAAACTGAGCTCTTGCGCACGCGGTAGTACACGAGTGGCTCGCGGACGCCGGCTGCGGTAAATCCTTTTCCGAGGATCGTGAGCCAGAGCCCGTAATCCTGTCGCTTGAGAATGTTGGGCATGCGCACCTTGCCGCATCGTTTGGTGTCGTAGAGCGCGGTGGAGCAGCCGATGTAGTTGGAGCCGCAGATCATGGCGTAGTTTACGTGCGGCCTAGCTTCCACGAGGCGGGAGGTGTCGCGCGTGCCGTCCTCCTCCATCTTGAAGTAGGAGGTAAAAATCACTGCGGCATCGCAGGTTGCCGCATGGGCGAGCTGCTGCTCGAGCTTGGTGCTCAGCCATACGTCGTCGCTATCGCAGAAGGCGATGTAGCGGCCGCGGGCAGCGTCGATTGCGCGGTTGCGCGCTACCGCAGGCCCCTGTGTGTGATCGAGCGCGATAACGGTGATGCGCGGGTCGCGGGCGGCGTACGCCCGCGCGACCTCAAGCGAACCGTCGGTGGAGTGGTCGTCCACCAGCAGGAGTTCCCACTCGCTCCACGTCTGTGCGAGCACCCCCTCGATCGTCTCGGCGAGAAACGCCTCGCTGTTGTACACGGGCGTTACGATGCTCACGAGGTTTTGCGTCGCGGGCGGGTTGGCTGTGGGTTCGTGTGTCGTCACCGACGCCTACCGCGTTTGCGCCTGAGGAGCCCGAGAAAGGGGGAGCCGGCCCCCAGCAGAAAGCCGAGGTGGTACCAGCCTCCGTCGCGCGCGATGTTGTAGAGGGGGAACTGCTCCCAGCACCCGAAGGCGTGAATCACGAGCAGCGGCCAAGCGGTGATGCCGTTCCAGAGCCCCCAGAGGAGGTCGACCATACCGTACTCCATCGTCGTTAAAAGAGCGCTCTCCAGAGAAGGATACCGCCGATGATGAGCGGTGTGGAGACGAGAATCAAGAGGCGTGCGAGTTTTGTGTCGAGGTCGAAGACCCGCGCGACGATCAGCGTGTTAAAGGCGACCGGCATGCCGGCGAGGAGGAGGTGGACCGGCGGGATCGCGACGCCGGCGAGCCGACCGGCCGTGAAGAGGAGGAGCGGGGCGGCCGCACACCGGAGGAAGATGGTGATGCCCGCGAGGCGGAGCTCCGTGGCGGTGTGCCTAACTCGGTCGAGGGGCAGGGCCGCCCCGAGTTGGAGAAACCCGAGGACCCCGAAGGCGAGGCCGGCGTAGGGGCCGACGGGGGCGACCACTCCGTGGAGGTCGACGCCCCCGGCGCGGAGGACGATAGCGGCTGCCCCCGCCACCACCGGCGGGTTCGCCAGCCAGCTGCGCAGTGTCCTCCAGATCCCCGAGCGCTTCTTCGTCGTGGGGCGCTGCGGCTCGGCGAA
The DNA here is from genome assembly GCA_040776965.1 of Thermoleophilia bacterium. Classification (GTDB taxonomy): domain Bacteria; phylum Actinomycetota; class Thermoleophilia; order UBA2241; family UBA2241; genus CAIXSE01. The sequence continues at coordinate 1,421,637 of JAXGZO010000001.1, read as the reverse complement.
GCGCCGCGCGATCCCCATGGCCACGGCGAGCGTGGGGATCGCGAACTGAAGCTCGGAGTAGATGACGGCGAGGGCGAGCCCCTTGCTCCCAAAGAGGAGCGAGGCGATGGGGTAGCCGACGTTCGCGGTGTTGCCGAGCGCGGTGCCGAGCGCAAGGGTGCCCCGGGTGCGCCGGTCGCCGCCCCCTAGCCGAGCCCAGGCGAACCCGATGCCGACGACGAGCCAGGAGCAGACGACGACGATGCCGAGGGTGTAGAGCAGTTCTCGCTTGAGCTCCACGGTGGTGTAGGCGAAGAAGACCACCGTGGGCACCGTGCTCCAGAGGGCGATCTTAAAGAGGAGGGCGGAGAGCCTCTGCGGGTCGCGCACGAGCCGCTGCGCGACGATGCCGGCCGTGAAGCAGAGCACCCAGATGGCGACGGTGCTCAGCATGCGGCGGTGTGGTGTGTGCCGAAGGGGGAGGAGCGGTGCAACATAGCCGTATTCTGGCACACCTCCACGCGCGGTGCGGAGGGGGTTGCCTGTGAGGCGCAGGGGGCGATAGTTGACACTTGGCCGTAAAGACTCAAAAATGATAGCCTCGGGTGATCTAAAGCGCGCGCGGCCCTCGCCCGTACTTTCGTACGGGGTGTGTGGTTGTGTGCCTTATGCAGCTTACGGATCAGTGCACCGAGGCTGATACCGGCGAATGTGACAAAGGCGGTCGCAGAGGGCGACCCCGCAAGGAGGTTCGAGATGAGAGTTGTGGTAGCTTTGGGCGGCAACGCTCTGCTTAAGCGTGGCGAGCCGATGACCGCTGAGGTGCAGCGCGCGAACGTACAGGTCGCCGCAGCCGAGCTCTGCCCCGTGGCCACTAACCACGAGCTGGTCCTCTCGCACGGCAACGGTCCGCAGGTCGGCCTCCTGGCCCTCCAGTCGGCCGCCTACGAAGAGGTCGAGGCGTATCCGCTCGACGTCCTCGGCGCCCAGACCGAGGGCATGATCGGCTACATGATCGAGCAGGAGCTCGGCAACTTGCTCCCCGAGGATCAGCCCATGGCGACGATCCTCACCATGGTCGAGGTCGACCCCACCGACCCGGCTTTCGAGAACCCCACCAAGTTCGTCGGCCCCATCTACACCAAAGAGCAGGCCGACGCTCTGCACGCCGTAAAGGGCTGGACCTTCAAGGCCGACGGCCAGCATTGGCGCCGTGTTGTGCCTTCGCCCGAGCCTAAGCAGATCTTCGAGATCCGCCCCATCCGTTGGCTGCTCGACCACAAGACCGTGGTCATCTGCGCCGGCGGCGGCGGCATCCCCACCATGTTCTCCCGCGACGTCGATAACGAGCTCACCGGCATTGAGGCCGTCATCGACAAGGACCTCGCCAGCGAGCTCCTCGCCCGTGAGACCAGCGCCGACCTCTTCGTCATGGCGACGGACGTGGACGGCGTGTACCTCGACTGGGGTACGCCGGAGCAGCGCAAGATCGAGAAGGTCACCGTCAGCGAGCTCAAGGCCATGGACTTCCCGGCCGGCTCCATGGGCCCCAAGGTCGACGCCGCGGTGCGCTTCGTCGAGCGCACCGGCAAGCGCGCCGCCATCGGTTCGCTGCACGACATCGAGGACATCGTCGAGGGTCGCGCCGGTACGCAGATCGTCGCCGGCTGAGCGAGCCCGTAACGAGCGTTTTACCGATGTCGGGTACGGCATCTCGTTGTGCTCTTTCTCCTCTTTTTCGCGGCGGCGGTGGCTGTGCTCTGCCCGCCGCCGGCAAACGCCTCACCCGACTCCCTCTCCCGCCTGCAGAACGAGGCGCGCCAGACGCGTGCGGAGATGGAGCGTATAGAGGCTCGCCTGCAGAAGCTCGAGGAGGAGTACACCGCCGCCCGCCGCGAGCTCGACGCCGTTAACGAGCGCCTCGTGCAGGTGCGCATTCGGCTCAAAGCCGCCGAGGGGAGGCTCGAGAAGCAACGGGCGCTTCTCATGGATCGCCTCGTGCTCATGTACAAAGCGGGCGACTCCACCTGGCTCGACGTCGTGCTCGGCTCCGAGAGCTTCTCCGACGCGCAGACCGCCGCCCTCATGATCCGCCGCATCGCCTTCGCCGACAAGAGCGCCGAGCGGGAGTTGGCGCTCGCCGCCCGCGAGGTTCGCGGCCTGCAAGAGGAGCTTCAGGCCGACAGGCGAGACGCCGTAGCGGCGAAAAACGCGCTGGATGAGCGCCGCGTCGCCCTCGAGGGCCTTTACGCGGAGCGCAGCGCGGTGCTCCGCAACACGGTCGCGCGCATTAAAAAGATCCTCTCAGCCCCGGAGCTGCTCATGAAGTCCGGGGGCAAGGTCACCCAGGTCACCTGGGCGCAGGCGTTGCTTAAATCCCTCGGTATGCCCATGACCTCCGAGAACGTCGTGGCGATCGTCTCGTGGGAGTTCGCCGAGGGCGGGCACTGGTACAACACCGCCCATTACAACCCGCTCAACACGACGCAGAAGATGCCGGGCGCCACCGTCTTCAACTCGGTTGGGGTTAAGGCTTACACGAGTTGGACGCAGGGCTTACAGGCCACCGTTATTACGCTTCGCAACGGGTTTTACGGCGGTATCCTCTCCGCGCTCCGCTCCGGTAAGAGCGCCGAGGCGGTGGCCGCGGCCGTGGCCTCCTCGCCGTGGGGTACGCACGGCTTTAGCATTCGCCGGTAGGTGCCGTATCCTCTCGGCGGTGTGACCTCCTAGAGGTAGGGGCGAGTCTCGTAGGCCTCAAGCATATCGTCGAGCTCCTCGTAGATGCTCCCCTCGCCGATCCTCTCCAGGAGTCCGTCTCGCTTGAGCTCGTTGAGCACGGGCTGGTGGAGACCGCAGACCACGAAGCGCACCCCCTGCCGCTCGAGGGCGTCGAGCGTGCGGTTGAGCTCCCACGAGCCGGTGAAGTCGAGGTCGCCGATCGACTCGCTCGCTAGGCAGAGCCAGGTGGCGGGCGGGCGGGCCGCCTCCAGCACCGAGCGGAGCTCCTCCGCGAAGTGGTCGGCGTTGGCGTAGTAGATGCTCGCGCCGAAGCGGTAGACCACGAGGCCGGGCGCCGCCTGCGCGCCACTCTCCAGCGGATGACTCCTCCAGGCTCCGCTCGCGCTGCGGGTGAGGAGCCGAGTGTAAGGGCGGTAGCTGTGGCGGAGGTGCGCGACCGCCGCGAAGACGACTGCCAGGAGGACCCCGGGGCCGACGCCGAGCAGCACGACGGTGAGCGCGGTGAGTACGGCGACCGCGAACTCGACCGGGCGGAGCCGGCGGAGCTGGCGGAGCCCGCGCAGGTCGACGAGCTTGAGGCCGATAACGAAGACGATCGCGGCGAGGACCGCCTTGGGCAGGTGAGAGAGCGGCCCGGTGAGAAAGAGGAGCACGAGGAGGATCACAGCGGCCGCCGCGAGGTGTGCGAGCTGGCTGCGTCCGCCCGCCTCATCCACCACCGCCGTCTTGGTCGGGCTCCCGCTCACCACAAACGTCCCCGTGAGGCCCGCGCAGAGGTTCGCTACGCCGAGGCCGAGGAGGTCGGTGTTTTCGTCGAAGGCGTCGTCGTACTTGGCGGCGTAGGCGCGGGAGGTGGCCGCGCTCTGTGCCAGTACGACGATGAAGAGGGAGGCCGCCGCGCCCGCAAGTGCGGTGTACGTAGCGGCCGGGACGCCGGGCCAGGAGAGCCGTGGCAGGCCGGCCGGGATCGTGCCGATCGTCGCGACGCCGTGGGAGGAGAGCGAGAAGACAACGTCGAGGAGAAGGGCCGTTACCACGACCACGAGCGCCCAGGGGAATCGCGGTGCGAGCTTGCCGCCCACCGCGATGACGAGGAGGACACCGACGGAGACCGCGAGCGTCGTGAGGCTGGTGTGGGTGAGGTTGCCGGCCCAGGTGGCGATCTGTGTGAGCGTGCCGCCCTCGGCGGAGGGGAGGCCGAAGAGGCCGGCGAGCTGGCCGCAGGCTATTTGGAGGCCGACGCCGCTGAGGAACCCGATCAGCACGGTGCGGGAGAGGAAGTTCGCCAGAAAGCCGAGGCGGAACAGCCGCGCTACGAGGAGGCCGGCGCCCGTGGCCAGCGCCAACACGCCGGCGAGCGCGACGTACTCGGGCGAGCGCGGGGCGGCGAGCGGTGTGAGGGCGGCGAAGATGATCGCCGCCGTGGCCGAGTCGGCGCCCACGACGAGGTGCCGTGAGGAGCCGAGCAGGGCGAACGCAACGAGGGGCAGGAGCAGGGTGAAGAGGCCCGCGACGAGGGGCATGCCGGCTATCTCCGCGTACCCCAAGGCGGCGGGGATAGCGAGCGCTGCGAGGGTGACGCCCGCCGAGAGCTCGGCCGGCAGCCGTTTGCGCTCGATAGGGAGGAGGCCGGTGCAGAGCGGGAGACGGGCGCGATGGCCCGTATGCGGGGGCTGGCTCATCGTGGTGCGCCGCCCGTAAGGGACGGGTTAGGCGCTCCCGAGCCAGGTTCTCAGGCTGGCCTCGACGGCGTCGCGCTCGTGCTCCACTCGGGTGTTAAAGCGCGTCGGGCGTTCGCGGACGGCGCGGAGCTGTGGCGGTATTGAGGTGCCCGGCGCCAGTTCCACGACGCGCTCGAGGAGGGTGAGGTCGTCCTGGCCATCCGAGAGGGGCTCATGCGCGGGGATGCTGCGCAGCCCGCGCACCACATCCGCCGCGAACTTGCTCCAGTGCGCGGTGCTGGCGACGAGTACCGGCTCGTCGCGCTCGCAGAGACGCTCGGCGACCTCCCAGGCGACCGCCGTGTGGGGGTCGAGGAGGTAGCCGTGCTCGCCGTAGACCTCGTTGATGACGCGGAGGCACGTGTCGTTGTCGACCCAGTCGCCGGCGAACTCGGCGGCGAGTTTTGCCCTCGTGGCGGCGTCGACGGCGAAGCGCCCGGTGCTCTTAAGCTCGTCCATCCAGGAGCGGATGAGCGCGGCGTCGCCGCAGAGGTCGAAGAGTAGCCGCTCCAGATTGGAGGAGATGAGGATATCCATGGAGGGCGAGGGCGTTTTAACGAGCGCACGCGAGGAGATGTCGTACACGCCGCTTCGGAGGAACTCGGCGAGCACGTTGTTGGTGTTGCTGGCGCAGAGGAGGCGCCGTACCGGTACCCCCATGCGCTTGGCGTAGTAGGCGGCGAGGATGTTGCCGAAGTTGCCGGTGGGTACGCAGACGGTGAGGGGCTCGCCGGCGCTCAGCTGGCCGCCGGCGACGAGGTCGGCGTAGGCGCTCACGTAGTACACGATCTGCGGCATGAGTCGGCCCCAGTTAATGGAGTTCGCCGAGGAGAGCGCGAGGCCGTGAGTGGCGGCGAGCTCGGCGGCGAACGCTCGGTCGTCGAAGACGGCCTTAACCGCGTTTTGGCAGGCGTCGAAGTCGCCGTCGAGCCGGAACACGGCGAGGTTTTCGCCGGGTTGTGTGATCATCTGGCGCTCTTGGACCGCCGAGACGCCGGCGTCGGGGTAGTACACGACGATGCGGGTGTGCTCGCGGTCGGCGAAGCCGTTGAGGGCTGCCACGCCGGTGTCGCCCGAGGTGGCCACGAGGATGAGGTAGTCGAGAGCTGTGGCGCCCGAGGCGTGTGCCTGCGTGAGGGCCTGGCTGAAGAAGAGCGGCATGCACTGCAGCGCCATGTCTTTAAACGCCAGGGTGGGGCCGTGCCACAGCTCGAGGACGAAGCGGCCCGGCTTGGCCTCGCGGATGGGCGCGATGCGCTCGTCGTCGAAGGCGCGGCCGTACGCTGTTTCGGCGATACGGAGGATGTCGGCGGCGCTCACGTCGAGGCCGAAGGCCTCGTAGAGGTACGCCGCCCGCCGTGCGTAGGGGAGCTCGGCCAGGCGGAGGATCTCGCCGAGCGCGAGCTGCGGCAGGCGCTCCGGCACGAAGAGGCCGCCGCCGGGCGCGATGCCCTCGAGGATCGCGGCGGTAAAGGTGCGCGGCTCCTCTGTGAGCCCTCGGGTGTCGCTGTACGTGATCATCCGCTCGGATTCTACCCCATCTTCCTCGTGGTAGAAGCCGTACCCACGGGCGTGGTACGTTTTCGCTAGGTACCCTCGGGAGGAGGCGTCATGGTCGCTGTGTTGTTCTGCATCGCCGCACTGCTCGTTTTAAGCGTTGTTTTCCTGCTCATAGCGCTGGTCGCTCCCCAGGTGGTGAGCAAGCTCCTCCCCTGGTTTTCGCGCGAGTCGGCGCAGCGCGGTAAGGCCGTAGGCCTCGCCGTCGCCCTCGTCGTCGTGCTCGCGGTTGCGGAGGGCGTCCTCCTCGCCCTGCCGAGGGTTTCGGTCGAGGTCGCCTCCTCACCCCCCGTGGTGGCCGGCGAGAGCGAGTTCGTCACGCTCGCCGTTAAAAACACCGGGTTAATGGGCACGGGCGGGGTGCTCCTCCCCGTAACGCTCGACGCCGTGCGCATCTCAGACGTAGGGTTCGCCTTGGGCGGCCGTGGCGAGCAGACCGTGCGCGTGCCCATTACCAAAGAGCTCGAGCCCGGCTCTCACACGCTCGTCGTCGGCGATGAGTCGCTCGTCTTTAAGGCGCTCAAACCGGCCGAATTTCAGGTTAAAGAGCTCAAGGCAAAAGGCGACTACGCAACCGTGGGTGAGCGCTTAACGGTGAGCGCTACGGTCGCCAACGTGGGCGAGGTCGCCGGCACGTTTAACGGCGTGTTGCGCGACGGCGGCAAAGAGGCCGCAGCCGAGCCCGTCGAAGTCGCCGCAGGGGCACAAAAGCCGCTCGAGCTCACGTACACCGGGCGGTCGCAGGGCAAGCATCGGCTTAAGCTCGGCGACGCGACCGTCGACCAGGTCGTCGTTAAGCCCATCCGCTTTAAAAACGGCCACTGCATTAAAAAGCCATCCGGTGGCCCCGGCGTCCTCAGCATCGCCAATAAGGGCAGCAGCGATCTCGTGGCGATGCTCGTGCCCAAGGGCAAGAAGGCGAAGCGATCGGTAGCTGCGATCTACGTGCGTGCGGGCCAGAAGACGACGGTCAAGGGCATCCCCAACGGCGCCTTCACCATCTACTACGAAAAAGGCGAGCAGTGGAACACCTACATGCACGCCTTTTTGGTGAGCAACGAGGCCGGCCGCTTCGCCCAGTCGGCGAACTACACCACGTCCAGCTCTACGAGCTCGTGGTCGGACTCCCGCTACCGTTACACGCGCACGAGCACGCGATTCGTGCGGGTTACGCTCTCCTTCGGCGTGACGGGCGGCAACGCGCCCACCGAGAGCGTGAGCCCCTCCGCGCTCCCCAAGCCCTAATACAGTGCGCGTTTCTCTCCCCGGCTCTTGCGTGGTCACCGGTTCCCGCGTATTCTTACGATGGTGCTGCTGATGGAGGCAGCTCGATGGCGTTGCCACGCAGAGGGCAGCCCTAACGATGGAGGTTTACGATGCGTCGCTTAACCAGACTCCTCTTCCCTCTCGTTGCGTTGTTGCTCCTCTTGCCCACTGCGGCCTTCGCGGCGGGTATTCCGCAGTCAAATGTGGCGCCTCTCAACCCCGACTTCGTCAAGGCGCGTAAGGCGGGCTTCAGCGGCGGCGTAGTGCCGGACCCCGTCGATTTAAGCAGCTACGCCGGCGTGCGCATCGCCCCCATGGTGCGCACCTACGCCTCCTCCTTCGATCTCCGTAAACAGGGCAGGGTCAGCTCGGTGAAGGATCAACACCCCTACGGCACCTGCTGGACCTTCGCCACCTTCGCCTCCATGGAGTCATGTCTTTTAAAGGCGGGTCAAAAATGGGATTTCTCGGAGGATAACCTCGCGTATTGGCACGGGTTCGATCCACCGTATCCGAACGGCGGCGGCAACAACAGCATGGCGGTCGCCACCCTCGCCCGCTGGTGGGGGCCCTTCAGCGAGAGTCAAGATCGGTATGGCGACGGCAAGCACACGGACCCAACAAGATTTCTGATGCCGCAGAAGCACCTGCAAAACGTGCTCTTCCTGCCGCCACGCGCTGAGGGGAACGCGCTCGACAACGACAACATCAAGTACGCGCTTACAACGTATGGCGCCGTAGCTGCGAATATGATGTGGAGCAACAACTACTACAATGCGACCACCGCTGCGTACTACAATCCGGTAAATGACGGTGGCGGCCACGCCGTCACTATCGTCGGCTGGGACGACAATTACTCGGCAACTAACTTCTCCGCGACGCCGCCCGGCAATGGTGCCTTTCTCGTGAAGAATAGCTGGGGCACCCGTTGGGGGCAGAGCGGCTACTTCTGGATCTCCTACTACGATGGCGAGATTGCTCGTCGAGGTATCACCGCCGTGTATTACGGTGCAGAGTCGGCGAGTAATTACACCACCCTCTATTACTACGATCGGTTCGGCTGGTGTACAGAGTACAGTCCTACCGCTGGGGCTTCACCGACAGCGTGGATGGCCAACGCCTTTACAGCAGAGGCCAACCAGACGCTGAACGCCGTTAGCTTCTATGCTACCGGCCCCAATACCTCGTACAAAATCTACGCCGGCTCCTCCTTGGGTAGCCGCACGCTGCGGGCGAGCGGCACCACAGCCATGGGCTACCGCACCATTAAGTTCAGCAAGCCGCTCTCCTTGAAGGCTGGCCAGAAGTTCTACGTGATCGTGCAGGTCACCACCCCCGCCGGAAGCGACGGCAGATCATGGCCTATAGCCATTGAGTACCCGCGCGCTGGTTACTCCAGCAAGGCGATCGCCTCATCGGGGCACAGCTACGCGAGCTCAGACGGCGAGGGTTGGAGCGATATCTCGAAGGATGGAGCCGACTGCTGTATTAAGGCGTTCACTCGGATACCCGGCTTGGCTGTGGGAAACTCCATCCCTTCGAAGAAGACCGTGAGTTATAAATCAACTCTCACGTTGAGGGGGGTTATTAAGCCGCGCCACCAGGTGGGCTCTTACCCGGTCCTGCTCTATATGTATCGCTACAGTCAAGGTAAGTGGGTGCTTGTGAAGACCTTCACCCCGCGCGTTGAGAGCGCCTCCACTACCTACTCGAGGTACGCGACCTCGATAAGGATGGACTACAAAGGGAAGATTCGCTTCCGTGCTCGGTACTGGAGCTACGTTGGCTGTGTAGCCCCTTGGTCGAGTGGTTACACCTACGTGACGGTCAAGTAGTTCGGCGAGAAGAGAACGATGTTTACAGAGGGGGCGGGCTCTACGGGCTCGCCCCCTCTTTCGCTCAATCCTTGCTTGGCCGTAGGGGTCGGCGTATCCTTACGTTGCGCAGTAGATAATCGTATCGGTGGGGGTTGTCATGTATCGATTAAGTAAATTGGTCTTCCTTCTCGGGGCGCTTCTCCTTCTGTTGCCCGCTGCGGCCCTCGCGGCGGGTGCTCCGCAGCTTGAGTCGGCACCTCTCAACCCCGACTTCGTCAAGGCGCGTGCGGAGGGGTTCTCGGGCGGTCGCATCCCTTCGCCGGTCGATAGTAGCCGCTACGCCGGCGTGCGCATCGCTCCCATGGTGCGCACGTACGCCTCCTCCTTCGACCTGCGCACGCAGGGCAAGGTCAGCTCAGTGAAGGACCAAGATCCGTACGGCACCTGCTGGACCTTCTCCACCATGGCCTCCATGGAGTCGTGCCTCTTGCCGGGCCAAAAATGGGACTTCTCTGAGTGGAGCCTCGCGTACTGGCATGGGTTCGATTTTCCGTACCCGAACGGCGGGGGTAACGACGACATGGCGACTGCCACACTCGTTCGCTGGTTGGGCCCCTTTAACGAGAGTCAAGACCGGTATAGGTACGGCAAGCATCCCCACCCCGCCACGTTGCAGGTGCAGAAGCACCTGCAGGACGTCTTCAGTTTGCCGCCGCGTGCCTCCGCTACCGATAACGACACCATCAAGTACGCGCTCACCACGTACGGTGCCATCTCGGTGGGGATGTACTACGACCACGCTTGCTTTAAGCAGACTGCGCAAACAAGCTCGTACTATAGTGTCTATGAACAGGATGGCATGGAGAACCACGCCGTCACTATCATCGGCTGGGACGATAACTACTCGGCCACTCACTTCTCCGCGACGCCACCCGGTAATGGTGCCTTTCTCGTAAAGAACAGCTGGGGAACCGACTGGGGGGACGAGGGCTACTTCTGGATCTCCTACTACGACACGCGCACCGCCTACGGTACCTGCGTTGTCCACTACGGCGCCCAGTCGCCCGCTAACTACTCGACTGTGTATCAGTACGATCCGCTCGGTAAAATCGATCAGATCAGCTTCGAAGCGAATCAAGAGAAGGCGTGGATAGCCAACGCCTTTACCGCGAAGACCAACGAGACGCTGAGCGCGGTTGGGCTGTACGCCACCGGCCCCAACACCTCGTATAACGTGTACGCTGGCTCCTCCTTGGCCGACCGCACGCTGCGGGCGAGCGGCACCATGAGTATGGGCTATCACACCATCAAGCTCAGCAAGCCGCTCTCGTTGAGCGCCGGCAAGAAGTTCTACGTAATGGTCGATATCACCACCCCCGCGGGGAGCGACGGCAAATCGTCCCCCATAGCTATTGAATACCCGTTGCCGGGGTACTCCAGCAAGGCGACCGCCTCACCGGGGCAGAGCTACGTAAGTGCGGAGGGAGAGGGCTGGTTCGACCTGACGAAGGCTTATCACTCCAAGGCCAACGTTTGTCTTAAGGCCTACACCACGATAAAGGGCAGCGTTGCCGTGGCTAATCCCGTCGCCCCCAAGCTCATGCGCAACAAGAGAGCGGCCTCCTTTAAGGGGACCATTAAGCCGCGTCACGCCGTGGGCGCCAAAGTGGTTCGGCTTTACAGCTACTATTACTACAAGGGCAAGTGGGTCGCGAAGAGCGTCTTTACGCCCCCCGTCACGAAGGCCCTCTCAAGCTCCTCGACGTATGCGATGAACATAAAACTCACCGGTGCGGGTAAGTGGCGGTTCCGCGCTCAGTATCTCAGCTGTGTCGGCGGTAAGAGCCTCTGGGCGAAGGGCTACACCTACGTGACGGTGAAGTAAACGCGGCGAGAGGCAAACGACGCTTACAGAGGGGGGCGGGCTCGACGGGCTCGCCCCCCTTTTTTTACCTTTTAGGGAGCGCCCTGGCCGAGCCGGACGAGGGCGCTGAGCTCGGTGAGGCGGTGCACCACGACGTCGCAGAGCGCGGCGGGCGGGTGCTCCCGCGTCTCGCCACCGCCCCCCTCGTTGGTGAGGTACGCCGTTACGGTGCCGGCCGCGCGGCCGGCCTGCACGTCGATGATGTAGTCGCCCACCATGAGCGTCTCCGCGGGGGCGACGCCCAACATGCGGGCTGCGAGTAAGACGCTGTCGGGGGCGGGCTTGAGCGCCGCGTCGTCGTCGCGGGAGACGATAACGTGGAAGTCCGCCTCGGTGAGCAGCGCGAAGCGCTCGAGGGCGCACTGCACCGCCGCCAGGCTGTTGCGGGTGACGATGCCGAGTAAAAGCCCGCGAGCTCGGAGCTCGCGCACGAGCTCCTCGGCGCCTTCGTTGGGTGTGGAGGCCGCCGCGCCGCGCCTCTCGAAGCGTTCGAGCGCGGCGAACGCGTGCTCTTTGCGCGCTCCGCGTGGGAGCCCTTGGATCCACTCGAGGAGGAACTGCTCCGGCGGGCAACCCAGCTCGCGCTTAATGCCGGTGAAGTTCAGTGCCTCCGGCCGGGTGAGTGTGCCGTCGAAGTCGAAGAGCACGGCCCGCAGCCGAAGGCTCCGCGGGTCACCGCACGGGGCTACGCGCTCGCCCATGCGCTCAGTTGAGCCCGAAGCGACGGAGGTCGTCCTCGGTGGCGCCGAAGTAGTGCGCCGTCTCGTGCAGTACGGTGATGCGGATTTGTTCGGCGAGGTCGTCGCGGTTGAGGGCGTCGCGCTCGAGGTTGCGCTGGAAGAGGTGGATGATGCCCGCCTCCGGCCCGAAGGGCGTGGAGCTTGGCGCGAGGATGCCCTGAAAGAGGCCGAGCGTGCGCGGGTCGAGCCCCTCGAGGACGAGCGCCTCCGAGGGGCGGTCCTCCACGATAATCGGCACGTTTTGGAGGTGCACGAGAACCTCCGGCGGCAGTTCGTCGAGGGCATCCGCCGCGATGCGCTCGAAGTGCTCGTGGCTGATGACCGACTCGGGGCCGTCGTTCGCCGTGTCGAGCCGGAGGACCGCGAGCCATTCGGCGAGCATGCCCTTGTAGTCGCCGCGTTCCTCGCAGGCCATGCCGAGGAGGTGCCGGGCGTCGGCCTCGTCGTGCGGGTCGAGGAGGAACTCGGCGAGGAGTTCGCGGAGGTGCCGGGCGGCCTTTTTGGGCTCGCCGTAGCGCAGGGAGACCTCCGCCGAGGTGAGCCACGGCTCGGGGTCGTCGGGGTTGTCCTCGCTCCAGCGACGGCAGGCATCGCGGGCCGCCTCGGGGTCGTGGCCGGAGAGGTGGAGCTCGACCTCGAGCTCGTAGACCGCCGGCTCGTGAGGGGCGGCAGCGCGTGCGCTCTCGTAAGCGCGCAGAGCGTCGTCTAGCTCGCCCGCCTCGAGGTGCTCCCAGGCGCCGTCGATGTCGTGCTGAAGCTCCGGATCTCTCTCGTCGTGATGCTGCATACCGAACACTATACCCCGCCCGTTGCGTTTTAGTGTGCTCGTCGTGTTCGGTGGGGTGCGTTGTGCGGGAGGGCCCGGCTATGATCCGAGGGTGGGCCCATAGAGCTGGGTACGGCGAGCGGCAGACGTGTACACCACTGCCGCGCGGAGCACGGGAGGGGCGGGCATGAAGATCGTGATGTGCGTACCGAATGTGAGCGAGGGGCGCGATCGAGAGAAGCTCGCAGAGCTCGTCGAGCTTCTCGCTGGGCAGCCCGGCATTAAGCTCCTCGACTACTCAGCCGATGCCGACCACAATCGCTCCGTGTACTCCTACCTCGGCGAGCCGGAGGCGGTGCTCGCCGCCACGAAGCTCTTCGCCGAGCGGGTCTTCTCGTTGGTCGACATGGCGACGCATCGTGGCGGGCATCCCCGCCAGGGTGCGCTCGATACAGTGCCCTTTATCCCCCTCGGGGAGGCGACGATGGCCGATGCCGTGGAGGTCGCCCGCGCGTTTGGTCGCACCGTCGGCGAGTGGGGCGTTCCCGTGTACTACTACGAAGCCGCCGCCACGAGCCCGGAGCGCGTGAGCCTGGTCAATGTGCGGCGCGGGGAGTACGAGGGCTTGCCCGCTAAGCTCGCCGACTCCGCCTGGGTGCCCGACGAAGGGCCCGCCGCGTTCGTGCCTTCGGCCGGCGCCGTACAAGTTGCCGCTCGTACGCCGCTCATCGCCTTTAACGTCAATTTGCTCACCGCCGACCTCTCCGTGGCCCGGCGGATCGCCGACGCCGTGCGGCAGGCGAGCGGCGGCTACCGCTGCGTGCGGGCTATGGGGATCGAGCTGGCCGAGGCCGGTAGAGTGCAGGTGTCCATGAACCTTACGGACTACACCAAAACGCCGATCCCCCGCGTGCTCGAGACGATCCGCTCCGAGGCCGCTCGCTACGGTGTGGCGGTCTGCGGCGCCGAGTTCGTGGGGCCAGTGCCGCTCGGCGCCCTGGAGGAGGTCGTGCGGCATTACCTCCAGGTTCACGACTTCTCGGTCGATCGTATCGTCGAGGCGAATCTGTTGTAGCGCCCTCTGTTTGCGAGAGGCCGGGAATGGGGATTTTGTGGAGGAGAGAAGGTGCATCGATGTCGAGCCCAGGGGCGAGTGACGGCGAATGAAGCGCGTGGAGCGCATCACGATCGATGAGGGCCTGTGCAAGGCCTGCGGCATCTGTGTGGAGCTCTGCCCTCGGCACGTCTTCGACGCCGGCCGGCTCGGTCGGCCCACGGCCGAGCGGCTCAGTGAGTGCACCGCTTGCCGCTTCTGCGAGTACCACTGCCCCGACTTCGCGATAAGGGTGGTCGTCGCCTCGGCGGCCGCTCCACTCGCCGCTGGTGAGGAGGCCTGATGCCGCGCCCACCCGAGCTACTGCAGGGCAACCAGGCCTGTGCGGAGGGCGCCATCGCGGCCGGCGCCCGATTCTTCGCCGGCTACCCCATTACGCCCTCCACCGAGATCGCCGAGACGCTCGCCCGCCGCCTGCCGCAGGTGGGCGGCAAGTTCATTCAGATGGAGGACGAAATAGCCTCCATGGCGGCTGTGGTCGGCGCCTCTATCGCCGGCGTCAAGGCGCTGACGGCTACCTCGGGGCCGGGGTTCTCGCTCATGCAGGAGATGATCGGCTACGCGGCCATGACGCAGTCGCCCTGCGTCGTTATCGACGTCATGCGTGGCGGCCCCTCCACGGGGCTGCCCACCGACTCCGCACAGGGCGACGTGATGCAAGCACGGTGGGGCACGCACGGCGAGCACTCCGTGATCGCCCTCTGCCCCAGCTCGGTGCTCGAGTGCTACACCCTCACGGTGGAGGCCTTCAACCTCTCCGAGAGGTACCGCACGCCGGTCATTATTCTCTCCGACGCCGTGCTTGGCCACATGCGAGAGGGCGTCGCCTTGCCGCTCCCCGAGGAGCTCGAGGTGGTGCCGCGGCGTCTGCCTCCCTGTACGCCGGAGGAGTACTCCCTCACCACCTCCACGCCCGACAACATCATCCCGCGGCCGCCGGTCGCCTCTGAGTACGAGGTGCGGGTTACCGGTCTCGTCTACGATCGCAAGAGCCAACAGCCGGTCTCCTCGCCGCAGGCCGCTCAAGAGCTCGGCCTCTACCTGCGGGAGAAGATCTACCGCCATCGGTCGAAGATCATCCGCGTGGAGGAGTTCATGATGGAGGACGCCGAGGTCGCCGTTTTCGCCTACGGCTCGGTGGCCCGCTCGGCGCGCGCCGCCGTGCGGTGGGCACGCCGCGAGGGCGTTCGGGTTGGCATGGTGCGGCCCCTCGTGCTCTGGCCCTTCCCCACGGAGGCGGTGGAGCAGATGGGGCGCCAGGTGCACACGGTGATCGTGCCCGAGATGAACCTCCGGCAGATCGCCTGGGAGGTGCGGGCGGTGCTCCGCGACGAGGCGCAGGCCGACGTGGTCGACTACGGCCGCGTCGACGGCACCCTTATCACGCCGGAGGAGATCAAAGAGCTCATCAAGCCGCTCTTTTACTACCACCGTTGGAGGAACCCATGATCGCCTTGGTCGACGGGCGCAGCAAGGAGACCGAGCCCAGCGCCTGGCGGCCCAAGGTCAAGCGGTACCCCACCGACGAGATCGTAGCGCACCTCATGACGCCCAAGACGTTTTGGTGCCCCGGGTGCTCCAACGGCATCGTGCTGCGGTCGCTCGTCGAGGCGTGCCTTTCGCTTCGAGACGACCCCACCGCCGAGTTCGACATCAATAAGCTCGTCGTGGTCGCCGGCATCGGGTGCTCGGGTCGTTTGGTGCAGTACGTGCGCTTTAATACGGTGCACACGGCGCACGGTCGCGCCCTCGCCGTGGCTACGGGCATCAAGTTCGCCGACCCGTCGGCACAGGTGGTCGTGGTTATGGGGGACGGCGACTGCATGGCGATAGGCGGCAACCACCTCATCCACGCGGCGCGGCGCAACATTAACCTCACCGCGCTCATCTTCAACAACGGGATCTACGGTATGACCGGGGGGCAGCTGAGCCCCGCGACCTTCGAGGGCGACCGCTCCGCCACCAGTGCGTACGGCAGTATTGAGCAGGCGTTCGACCCGTGCGAGTTCGCGCGCGCGGCGGGTGCCACTTTCGTGGCGCGCGGCACGGCGTACGACTCGTTTGTGCTCACCAAGGCCATTGCCGCCGGTGTCGCGCACAAGGGCTTCTCGTTTATCGAGGCCGTCGTGACTTGCCCCACTTATTACGGGCGGCTCAATAACTGGGGCTCGCCCGGGCGCATGCTGCTGCGTCAAAAGGAGTACGGCGTGCCCATCGCGAAGTTCCAGGGCGAAGAGCGTTCGCAAAACGCGTTCCCGGTAGGGGTGCTGCACCACAGGGAGCGGGAGGAGTACGGTGCGGCGTACGAGGGGGTCATTGAGCGTGCCCGAAGCGAAGCATAAAGGGCAAGAAGGCGCCTCCCCGACGAGCGGGCGCCTCGAGGTGCGCCTCTCCGGCTCCGGCGGTCAGGGTATTCAGACGGCGGCGCTCCTGCTCGCCGCCGCCTGTCTGCGGGGCGGGCGCACTGTGGTACAGACGCAGAGCTACGGTCCGGCGGCCCGCGGCGGAGCCTCTAAGGCCGAGGTCGTCGTGAGCGACGAAGAGATCGACTACCCGCAGGTGCGTCTACCGCTCCTCACGCTCTGCCTCTCGCAGGATTCGTTTAATGCGTACGCCGCCGAGACAGTGCCAGGCGGCACTGTGTATTACGACGATGGACTAGTGGAGCCTGCGCCGGTGCAAGGCGTCGCGCTCCGCTCCGCTCCGTTCGCCACCCTCGCCGGCGAGGAGCTCGGCGTCGCAGTGGTTGCGAGCGTCGTCGCCCTCGCCGCGCTGTACGTAGACGCAGGGCTCGGCGAGGTGAGCGATCTGGAAGATGCGGTTCGGCGCTACGTTCCGGAGCGGTTCGTCGAGGTTAACCTCAAGGCGGTTGAGCTCGGCACTCGTCTTCGCCTTGAGCGGCGAGACGCGCGGTAGACCCCCCTCGTCGTTGCTACGAGGGTGGATGAGGAATAAGGTGGCGAGGGGGCTTGACTTCCCTGCGCGATTCCATCGTAATATTACGGGCGATCTGCACGAGACGCGCCCGAGCAGCGTAAACGATCACGAGGAGAGGACAACGAGCACTCAGCCTACAACAGAGGGCCTCACGTGCGGTTCTTTCGACGATAGAGTTACCTTCCTCGGTCACGCCACCCTCCTCATCGAGCTCGGGGGCATGAGGGTGCTCACCGATCCCGTGCTACGACAGCAGGTCGGTCCCCTCTGGCGTCGCGTCCCGAGACCCTCCGCAGACCATCTCTGCGACATCGACGTGATCCTCCTCTCGCACCTTCACCTCGATCACTGCGATCCACTATCGCTTCGTCTGCTCGGGGGGGATGCCCCTATCGTCGGTCCGCCGGGCACCGCGAAGCTGCTCCTTCCGTACGGGTTCACCGAGGTGTACGAGATCAAACCCGGCGAGGCGCTACGCCTGCGCCACCTCACCATTACGGCGACGCAGGCGTTGCACAACGGCGCTCGCTACTTCATGGGGGACGCAAAGCTCAGTAATGGGTACGTGGTTGCCGCCGGCGGCGACCAGGTGTACTTCGCCGGCGACACGGGCCTTTTTCCCGGCATGGAGGACTTCGCCTCCATGGTCGACGTCGCGCTGTTGCCGATCGCCGGCCTGGGGCCACGCCTCCCCGAGTATAAGCATATGAGCCCTCGCCACGCGGTGTGCGCCATGGAGTTGTTGCAGCCGCGCTTGGTGATCCCGATCCACTGGGGTACGTACCATTTGCCAGGCACGGCGCTCATGCGCATGCGCCCCGACGTCCATCGGCGGGCCCCTCATGTCTTTTTGCAAGAGGCCGAGCTCTCTTGTCCCTCCATCAAGACGGTGCTCCTCAACCCGGGCTCGAGCATCTTCCTCGCCGACGCCTCCGAGCAGACGGGGGAGGTGCCGCCGCCCGTGTTCTCGTTCGCACGTGCAACCGCCGCCGACGACTCCCTCTTCGCGAGCGTCGTAAGGCGAGCACGCCTGGCGTGGGAGGAGGGGCGGTTTTAACGTCCCCAGTGGTTAGGGCGTTGCTACCTGAAGGAGGGTGATGGTGCAGCAGCGAGAGCCAGAGGTAGTCGTCGTCGTTAGCGGCAGGTCATCGCCCAGGTACGGGCGGGGCTGGGCCGTTGTGCTGGCACTCGGGGTGGCTATCGTCGTCTTCGGCCTGCTTCTTCTCACCAATGTCTGGGGGAGCGTGCGGCTCGCGGCGATCCTCGCCGGGCTCCCTCTTCTTGTCGCCGGCGTGGTGCAGGCGACGAGCGCCTTTCAGCGGCGCTCCGCCGGTCGAGTCGTCGCCGGCGTTATCGTGCTCCTCCTCGGCCTCATGCTCATCGTTTGGCCGGAGCTCTCGGCCAAGGGCGTCGCCGTGCTCTTCGGGTGCGCGCTGCTCGTTTGGGGGGCGATTACGACGATCGTCGCGGTGGTGGAGCGTGCCGCCGGGTGGCTCGTCCTCGCCGCTCCAGGCGCCTTGCTCGCGCTTCTCGGCCTCGTGCTCATCGCTTGGCCCGGCATCACGATCACGTTTCTCGTCATGTTGATCGGTTTAAATGTGATAGCGTCTGGGATCTGGCTAATCGCGAAGGCCCTGCGCCTCAGGAGGGTGTAGCTCTCGTGCCCCTTTTCCTCTTCACCGTTCCCTTTCATCTTTTAGAGGAGCACAAGCGGCCGCTCTTCTTCCTCCTCTCGGCCTTTCTCCTCACCTTCATCTTCGCGCGGATCATCACGCGGGTCATGCGGTTTATCTCCAAAAACCTCCCCAAAAGCCGCGGGAGCCTGGTCACGCGGAGCGGGCTGCACATCCATCACGCCGTGTTCGGTGTTATCGCCATCATCGTCGCGGGCATTCTCGAGTTCGCGCTCCGGCCGCCAAGCCCGTGGGTTGAGCTGTTGGGCGCCCTGTTCGGCGCCGGCGCGGCGCTCACGCTCGACGAGTTCGCCCTCATTCTGCACCTCGAGGATGTGTACTGGACCGGGGAGGGCCGCAAGTCGATCGACGCCGTTATTCTGGCTGCCACCTTCATGGTTCTCTTGCTCACCGGGTTGCTGCCCTCCACGACCCTCGAGCTCGGCGACCACATCACGCTCTCGCGGTGGCTGGGTTTCACCTTGATCCTCGTGAACTCCGTCTTCGTGGTCGTCGCCTACCTCAAGGGCAAGCTCTTCACTGGCACGCTCGGGATCTTCCTCACACCGTTCGCGGTGATCGGCGCGGTGAGGCTCGCCAAGCCCAACTCGCCGTGGATGCACAGCCGCTACGCGGCCGACAGGGTGAAGTTTCAGCGGGCTCAGCGCCGGGCGGAGGTGCACGACCGCCGGTGGGGTCGGGCGAAGTACAAGCTCTGGGACATCATCGGCGGCCGTCCGCATCTTCACGCGCCGGTCGGCGAGAGGCGAGACCCTATGTGGAGCACGCGGGTAGTGGTCTCCGTGCCCGAGCCGGTGGCGAGCGAGTCGGTGGCGACCGACTACCGTCTGCCCGACCGTCGCCCTCCCGCGGGCCGCTGACGAAACCCTTTTTCGTTTGCGCTTCGGCCGGGGGGCGCCGCCGATGCGGCTTCGCCGCGGCGCCCCGCCCCTCCTCTGTTTTCTCCCCGCAAAAGGATGTCAGATTTACCGGCGAACTACGTTGTAACGGAGAAAAGGCGGGTGTACTATCTCAACGGTAAAAGGGTCGCCGGCGCTGGAGGGCCCTCGTGACTAGGGGCTAAACGGTGCTCTTCCCAACCATGACATTCGTGATCTTCTTCCTCCTGACGTATGTCGCGAGCTGGTCGCTCATGCATCGGCATCGTCTGTGGAAGTGGTTCATTATCGGCGCCAGCTACGTCTTTTACGGGTGGTGGGACTGGCGTCTCGTCTTCTTGCTCGCCGGCGCGAGCCTGCTCAACCAGGCGTTCGCCGTGCAGATCTGGCGGGCGCGGCGGCGCAGCAGCGCGAAGCGCGCGGGGCGCACGCTGCTCATCGTTGCGGTGGCGGCCAACCTCGGCGTCCTCGGCTTCTTTAAGTACACCACCTTCTTCGCCAGCAGCCTCAACGAGTTGCTCACGGTGTTTCACCTCGGCGCACCCTTGCCGCTGCTGCGCGTCATCTTGCCGGTCGGCATCTCGTTTCTCGTCTTTCGCATGCTCACCTACGTCATCGATGTGTATCGCGACCAGCTCAAGCCGGCGGCCGCACTCGATTTTTGGGTGTACACGGCCTTCTTCCCGTGCCTGCTCGCCGGCCCCATCTCGCGCGCCCACGAGTTTTTGCCGCAGCTCTCCTCGCCTCGCGATCCGCACAACATAGAGCTCGGCCGAGCGCTCGTGCTCATCCTCGGCGGCCTCGCCAAAAAACTCCTGATCGCCGACTACCTCTCCACGCACATCGTCAACGGGTTGTTCGCCTCGCCGCAGGCCTACTCGTCGTGGGAGACGCTCGTCGGCATCTGCGCGTACTCGGTGCAGATCTACTGCGACTTCAGCGCGTACAGCGACATCGCTATCGGTATCTCGCTCCTGCTCGGGTTTAGGTTGCCCGACAACTTCAACGCGCCCTACACCGCCCGCACGCTTCAAGACTTTTGGCGGCGCTGGCATATCACGCTGTCGCGTTGGTTGCTCGACTACCTCTACATCCCGCTCGGCGGCAACCGCCGTGGGCCTCGTCGCACGTACATCAACCTCTTTCTGACCTTCCTGCTCGGCGGGTTGTGGCACGGCGCGGGCTGGACCTTTATCGCCTGGGGCGCGCTGCACGGCGGCGGTTTGGCGCTTGAGCGGTCGCACTTCAGCCGGCGCGGCATCCGCCCGGCCGACCAGGGCGGCGGGCTGCTCGCGCGCATCGGTCAGCGAGTCGGCGTCTTCGCCTTCGTCTCGCTGGCCTGGGTCTTCTTCAGGGCCGACTCCATCGGCTCCGCCTTCGCCGTGCTCTGGCGGCTCCCCGCGGGGCTTGGGAGCATCGGGGAGGCCGTCACCCTACCTATCATCCTGCTCATCGTCGTTGGCATCGCCCTTCAGTACGTGCCGCGCTCGTTTATTGAGCGCCTGCAGAACTGGCTCGGCGGTATCGGCTGGGTCGGGCAGGCTGCGGTCTTCGCGATCGGCCTCTTCCTCCTTCAGGCGCTCGGCCCGGAGGGCACCGCCGAGTTCCTCTACTTTAAATTCTAACGGGCGGCGACGATGACGAATCACCAGAAACGCGACAGCGAGGGGTATCAGGCCGACGAGCACGCGTCCCCCGATTCCCTCCTCAGGGCGCTCGAGCGCTTCTCCGATTCGCCGGAAGCGCAGAGTGAAGGCGCGAGCGAAGCGGGCCGCCGTAAGCCCGAGGTGGAGCATCCTCCGGCCGGTCGTCGCCGTAAACGCTCTAAGGCGACGCGCCCGGCGGCCGCACGCGGCCCTCGGTTGCGCGGTCGAGGCGGTGCGTCTCAGCCCCCCAAGAAAAAAGGCCGTCGAGGTGGCCCTACGGCCGGCTCCGCCCTTCTCGTGCTCCTCGTGGGGCTCCTTATCGCCGTGCTCTTCAGCGCCGAGATCATTGAGCGGCGGGTGGTCGGTCAGCCCCTCGGCGCGGGTCGTACCGTCTCCCTGGTGGTGCTCAAGCCCATTGTCTTCGTCAGCCATGTGCTCTACCTCGACCGCCCGGCCAGGGGAATCGCCAAACTCATCGGTCGCGACGGTCGGCATCACTCGCTCGCCGACGTTAAGCCGATCGAGACGGCCGAGACGAAGAAAAAGGTCGTGGAGCTGCGCAAGATCACCACCGCGAAACCCCTGCGGCTCTACATCATGGGCGACTCAATGGCCGGCACCTTCGGCGCCTGCCTCAAGAACATGGCCGAGAAGGACAAGCTCGTGCGGGCAAAGGTGGAGTACAAGGTTTCGAGCGGGCTCTGCCGCCCCGACTTCTTCAGTTGGCCGCAGCGCGCCGTCGATATCCTCGTGGAGCGCAACCCCGAGGCGATCGTGGTGCTCTTCGGCGCAAACGACAACCAAAACCTCGTCGAGGGCAAAAAGGTGCTCGTCGTCGGCACTGAGGCGTGGCGTAAGGCTTACCAAGGGCGCGTTGGCGAGATGATGACGATCCTCACGAGGGGTGAGCGGCGAGTGTACTGGGTCGGCAACCCCGTGATGCGGAAGACTGGCTACAGCAAGACTATCGCGATGATGAACAGCCTCTACGAGGCGGAGGCCAAAAACCACCCCGGCGTGACGTACATCTCCACGTGGGAGCTCATGTCGAAGAGCGATGGTGGGTTCGCCGAGTATCTCCCGAACAGCAAGGGGCGCCAGGTCCTCATGCGCTACGGCGACGGTATTCACGTTACTCAAGAGGGCGGCAACCGCATGGCGAAGCACGTACTCAGCTTCATAGCCCGCGACTGGCACCTGCCACAGCCGTAATGACCTCGCGCCTCTCCCTCCGCAGCGAAGGGTACGACGAGGACCTCCTCGCTCACTGTGATGTAGAGACGTTTCGGGCCGGTGGGCCGGGCGGGCAGCACCAAAACGTCACCGACAGCGCCGTACGTCTGCGGCACCGTCCTACGGGGATCGTCGTGGTGTGTCGCTCTCGTCGCAGTCAGCACCTCAACAAGGCGGAGGCGCTGAGGCGGCTTCGCGCTAAGCTCGACGCGCTCAACGCGCCGCCTCCGCCGCCGAGGCGCGCTACGCGGCCCACGAAGACGGCGACCGAGCGGCGTCTCTCCAGCAAGAAGAGTCGCGGCTCGCTCAAGCGGCTTCGCCGTCCTCCGGCGGCCGAGGACTAGGCCGTGTGCCGCCGTTCGCGGCCGGGCTACTGTCGCATTGGGGGTAGGGCGTGACCGTCGCGCTCTTGGTGTTCACCGCCTTTGCCGCCGGGTTGCTCGGCAGCATGTTCGGCATTGGCGGAGGGGTCATTATGGTGCCGGTGCTCACTCTCGTGTTCGGCGTACCCATGAAGTCCGCGATCGCGACGAGCCTTATCTGCGTTATAGCGACCTCCTCCATGGCGCAGACCGTCTACGTCGGCAAGGGGCTTACCCACGTGCGCCTCGGGATGCTCCTTGAGGTGGGTACGACCATGGGTGCCCTCATCGGCGTCCTCGTCGCCCTCGCCCTCGACGACCGTGTGCTTAAGGTCACCTTCGCCGCGCTCTTGGCCTTCGTCGTGTGGCGCATGGGCGCTCGCGGCGACGAAGCCGCCCCGGCCGGGCGTGGCGCGTTACCCACGAGCTTTATCGACCCTGCAACTGGGCGGGAAGTGCGCTACGGGGTGCAGCGGCTCGGTCTCGGCCTCCTCCTCAGCTTCGGTGTGGGCGGCGTGTCGGGGTCGCTCGGCGTGGGCGGCGGCGCCTTCAACGTCCCGCTTCTCAATCTGCTCATGCGGGTGCCGCTCAAGGCTACGGTCGCCACGAGCAACCTCATGATCGGGGTGACGGCGGCGGTGAGTGCCGCGATCTTCTACCGCTACGGCTATATCGATCTCCTCTGGACGGTGCCGGCCGTGTTCGGTATCGTCGGCGGTGCGAGCCTCGGCCCGCGCCTCTCGCTGCGCCTTAGCGAACGCGCCCTCACCGCTGCGCTGCGGGTCGTCCTCGGTGTTTTTGCCTTGGCGATGGTGGCGCAGGTGATCGTGGGGACGTCATGATGACCCCCATCGATCGAGCTGTTCATTGGGCGCTGCGCGTGGGCTTGGGCGCGGCGGTGGTGCTCTTCGCGCTGGGGATCGCGCTCACTACGATGCACAGCGGGTGCCCGAGGGAGGTGATGATGCTGGCGGAGATCCCGCGCGGCATTGTGCACCTCGATCCGCGGGCGCTCCTCTCACTCGGGCTTATCGCGCTCATCGGGACGCAGTTCCTGCGCGTGGTGGCCGCGCTCGTGGCGTTCGTCCAAGAGCGTGATGGGCGCTATGTGCTCGTCACCGCGACGGTGCTGATCGTGATGGGGGCGAGTATCCTGCTCGGGAGGGGGTGAGTGCGGTGAATACGGCTGAGCTCACGACGTTTTTTAAGTCGAGACGAGGCCTTCTCGTACTCTGGGCGTTCGGCACACTCCTCGCGGCGGCCATAACGCTCTTCATGGTCCTCAGAGGCATTCCCGGCTGGGACGACGCGGCGCACTGCTACAAAGTGTTCTTGCTCCGCGGCGGTAACTCGATCTTTTGGGACAACTTCTGGTACGGGGGGAGCTACGGCGCGGTCGCCTACGGGTTCCTCTTCTACCTCGTCGCCTCTGTTGTGCCGGCAAAGGTTATCGTCGTCTTCTCGGCGGGGGTGATCCCCGTCGCCTTCTTCCTCTACCAGCGTTGCATGTGGGGTATCGACGCCGTGCTGCCGGCGTGGGCGCTCGCCGCCGTTATGGGTGTTTACCTCGCTCACGGCCAGGACCCTTTCATCTTCGCCTTGGCGCTTACGCTCGGGGGGCTCGCAGTGCACGCCTCCGGGAGGCCGATCCTCGGTGCCGTGCTCGTCGGCTTCGCTATTTTCTCTAACCCCATGGCGTTCGTGGCCTGCTTCGCCTTCATGGTCACCGATGTTGTGGTAGGTCAAGAGGTGCGTCGTCGCTACCTCGTCTTCTTCTGTGTCGTGGCGCTTTTTGTGGCGCTTCGCGTGGGGATCGGCTGGGCGTTTCATGAGTCGGGCGCCTACCTTAACGAGACGACGCAGTTGCTCCTCTACCTCGGGTTCGCCCTCGTCGGCATCGCCGTCGCCGGCGTTAATGTGGAGCACTCCCGGCGGCGATTCGTGACGCTCTTCGCCGTTTACGGCGTGCTCTGCATCGCCTCCTTCATCACGCCGGGGAGCCCCATCGGCAACAACATCGGGCGGTTTTTCTTCGTCTTCGCCCTCCCCCTCTTCACGCTGCTTCGCCGTACGCGGATGAGCAACAGCTTCTTCGGGGTTAGCTTCGTGCTTCTCTGTGTCTTTTGCTTCACGATCATCCAGGTAAGCGTCCCCTATAGTCATTTCACCAGGCGGGAGGAGCTAACGCAGACCGAGCGCTCCTTCTTTGAGCCGGCTCTCTCGGTGGCGGCGGAGCGCCACGATGTGGAGCACCGCATTCACGTCGTGGCGCTTTGCCGCCACTGGGAGGCCGTCTTCTTCCCCGAGGCCGGCTACCCCATTACGCGTGGGTGGTATCGGCAGGCGGACGCTATCCATAACAGCATCCTCGCTACCTCGTACAGCGAACAGCAGTACGTCGCCTGGCTGCGGCGGATGGGGGTGGAGTACATCTATGTGCCCCATACTCCGCTCGACCTCTGGGGCGAGCGGGAGGCCTCGCTTCTCGCGCGTTCCTCAGCCTTCGAGGCCATCGCGCAGCCGGGCTCCTGGACGGTCTATCGACTGCGTCATGCCGAGCCGCTCGCCGTAGGCCTTGGCGGCGGCCGAGCGCGCTTGCTCGCCCTCGAGCACCAGTCGCTGAGGGTGCGTGTCGACCGCCCAGGTCGGTACCTCCTTAAGGTCACGTGGTCGCCTTATTGGCGGGTTGAACGGGGGGAGGGGCATCTCTCGTCGACCCCGGATCGGCTGGTGCTGCTCTCCGCCGATCGCGCCGGCGACTACGATGTGCATCTACGGGTCACGGCGGCGGCGGTCGTGGCTCAGATTCGGGGCCGCCTGCTTCATCCGCTAGGGGATTGACGGCGCCGAGGGCGGTGAGTAGTGTTCGGGGGATCTTCCTTCTGCGAAGAAAGGCGTACGTATGGGGCTTCAGCTCACGCGCGGGGGTGAGTATGCGATCCGCGCGATGGCGTGTCTAGCGAGCTCTCCGCAGGGTTCCGCAGTCTCCCTCCACGCTATCAGCTGTTCGCGAGACATCCCGGAGTGCTTTCTCGCGAAGATCCTCCAGTGCCTCGTGCGCGCCGGCTTCGTGGCCTCACGGCGCGGTGCGAGCGGGGGGTTTCTTCTCGTGCGTCCTCCCTGCGAGATCTCGCTCCGTGATATCCTCGAGGCGGTGGACGGTCCCCTCTGTCTCAACCAGTGCATCCTCTGGCCGGAGGAGTGTACGCGCAGTCATACGTGCCGTTTGCGCGAGGTGTGGGTGCGCGCTCAGGCGCAATTGGCGGAGCTGCTCACCGAGGTCACGCTCGATCAGCTCGTAGACGAGGAGCCCTCATCCTCGTGTTCGGGCGAAGGCAATCAACCCGCATACCCCTTCGGGTGTGCGGGTGAAGGGCATTAACCGTGCAGCGAGGCGGTGTTAGCGTTGGCCGAGGGGTCCGCAGCACCTTCCCGGGTCGCCGGGGCACGCGTCGCACGACGATGAAGACTCGGAGGTGCTGGTGCCCGTCATGAAGCCGGTGATTTTTTGCCGCACGTCGAGGGAGCCGCAGAGGGGGCAGGCGAGATCTTCCTCTCTGAGGAAGCCCTGGCGAAACACCTCGAAGGTTGCACCACAGGTCTCGCAGACTAGATCATAGGAAGACATACCGTCTCCTTTCGCCGTAGGGACCTCGTGAGGGTAGAATACCGGCTTACCGTGTGAATGAAACTCGAGGAGGCTCTTTTGCTTCGCTCACGTTCTGTGGTGCTCGCGTTCGTCGTCATCGTCGCGGCAGCTTCGCTGCTCGCGGCCTGTGGCTCGTCGAAGACATCCTCGTCCCCCTCGGGTGCTAGTGCGTCGGCGCTTAAGGAGGGCTCCTTCAACAGCGCTAACTACAAGGGCAGGCCACTCATTGTTAACTTCTTCGCCTCCTGGTGCCCCGCCTGTAATAAAGAAGCCGTCGATCTCGTGACGTTCGCGAAGGAGAACGCCGACGCCGTGCAGTTCGTCGGCGTCGCCATGAGCGACGAGCACGACAAGGTACTCGACTTTATCGCCAAGTACGCTGTGGAGTACCCCGTCTTCCTCGGCGCCGACAGCCTCGGCGCGGAGTATGGAGTGGGTGGCTACCCCACCACGATCTTCTTCGACGCGGACGGTACCGAGAAAAAGCGCGTCGTTGGCGCTATCAGTGCGGAGGAGCTTAAAGCATCGCTCTCCGCCATCCAGTGACACCGTCTCAGATATGAGTCTCCCCTTCGTCTCCCTCGCGGTGATCCACGTGACGAGTTTTGGCCCTGCGGCTATCGCACTTGCCTTCGCGGCCGGCCTCTTCTCGTTTCTCTCCCCCTGCATTCTGCCGCTGTTGCCGGTGTACCTCTCGTATATCTCCGGGGTCGCCGTCGATGAGCTCGATGGTCGGCGCCTCCGCGTCGTGCGCGCCTCCCTCCTCTTCGTCGCGGGGTTCTCGCTCGTCTTCGTGCTTCTCGGGGCGGGGGCGGGTGGGGTGGGGCATCTGCTGCTGCGGTTTCGTCAGGAGCTCACCGTGGCCGCCGGGGCGTTTATCGCGGTGAGCGGGCTCGTGGTGGCCGGGTTTCTCCCCCTCCCTAAATTCGCGGCGCGGAGCGCCCCTCGGTACGGCACCGGGGCGTTGCTCACCGGCATGGCGCTCGCCCTCGGCTGGACGCCTTGTGTGGGGTACGTCCTCGGGGGTATCCTCGGTATGGCGGCTTCGGGAGACGGCGCCCTCTCTGGCGCGTTTCTCTTGCTCGTGTACTCGCTCGGTTTGGGGCTCCCCTTCGTGCTCTCCGCAGTCGCGTTTGCGTGGATGAGCGAGCGCCTCGCTGCGGTTAAGCGGCATTACCGCACGATCAGCGTGGTCGCTGGTATCTTGCTCGTCGTCTGCGGGGTGCTCATGATGTTCGGATTGTTGGAGAAGGCCGCCCGGTTGTTGCCCGCGGTGAGCTTCGGAGGACTTTAGACTATGGATAACTCACTTCTCGTCGCTGGGGTTTTAGGGATCGCCACCGTTGGCTACGGTGTGGTCTCACTCTGTCTCGACGCCGTGCGGCGAAAGGAATACATCGACATCGCCCTTGTCGCCCTGGCTCTCGCTGTTGTGGTGGGGCTCCTCGTGAGGTACAGCGGCGTCTTCGTGCGTTAGCCAGGGAGCGTTGGCGGCGTGGTGGGCCTCTGCTTGCGGAGCAGGAGGGCACAGATGCAGCCGGCGACGGCGAGCGCGACGCCGACCAAGAACGCCGTGTTGATCGCCGCCGTAAACCAACCCTTGAAGAGCGAGGAAATCATGCCGGCAACCGCCGGCGGGACCTCCGAGCCGCCGAAGGTCGAGCCGCCCATCTGAACCCCGTTCTCGGCGATGCCGGCGAGGATCTTCTCCTTGAGGGCGCGCGGCATGCCGAAGGCCATACGGATGCCGTCGGTGACGTTGGCGGTGACGCGGTTTTGGAGCACCGCTCCGAGGATCGCGATGCCCAAGAGGCTGCCGACCTGTCGCATCGTCGAGAGCACTCCCGAGGCGTTTCCGATGCGGTCGCGTGGCACCGTGCTCATGACCGCCGCGGTGATAGGCGCCGTGGCGAGGCCGATACCGAGGCCCGCGATGAGGAAGGGGAGGATGAGCGAGCGGAGGGCCGTGGTGGGGGTGAGCGCCTCCTGCCACGGGGTGAGCCCGGCGAGCCAGGCGATCCCGAAGGCGAGGCAGAACATGCCGCCGGCGACGATCCAGCGGCCGCTGATGCGGTCACTGAGGCGCCCCGCGAGCGGGGCGGCGATCATGACCATAATCGACATGGGGCTCATGACGAGGCCGGCGTGGAGGGCGCTGTAGCCGAGCACCGTCTGCAAAAAGATCGGGACGGTGAAGAAGACACCCATCATGGCCGCGCTGAGGAAGAAGCCGGTGAGGTTGCCTGCCACGAAGGTGAGGTTGCGGAAGAGCGAGAGCTCCACCAGCGGCTGACTGACGCGGCGCTCGCGGAGGCAGAAGAGGACGAAGAGGGGCAAAACGGCCGCGAGGAGGGTCAAGATCGTCGGGGAGTTCCACCCGAGGGTCTGCCCCTCCACGAGCGCGAAGGTGAGGCAAAAGAGCGCCGCCGTAAACAGGCCGACGCCGGGGAGGTCGAGCGTCTCGACTGCGGCCGGGCTCTTGCTCTCGGGCACGATGCGGAGGGCGAGCACGACGCCGAGGATCCCGAGAGGGATGTTGATGAGGAAGATCCACCGCCAGCTCGCGGCGTCGACGATGAGGCCGCCGAGACTCGGCCCGATGGCTGTGGCGAGGCCGGCGACGCCCCCCCAGACGCCCATGGCGGCGCCTCGCCGCTCCGGTGGAAAGACGGTGGGGATGATGCTCAGGGTGCCCGGCATCATGGCCGAGGCACCGGCGCCCTGCACGACACGACAGGCGATGAGCGCGCCGATGCTCGGCGCCAGGCCGCAGGCGAGGGAGGCGAGCGTGAAGACGATCATGCCGCCCACGAAGAGGCGCCGGCGGCCGTAGAGGTCGCCGAAGCGCCCGAGGGTGACGAGGAGAACGGCGAAGACGAGGACGTAGCCGTTGATCACCCACTCCACGCTCGAGAGACCCGTCGCGAAGGAGCCCATAATGTGAGGGATGGCGACGTTGACGATCGTGCCGTCGAGCAGGATAACGAAGAGGCCGAGGCAGAGCACGGCCAAGATGGCCCACGGATTGCGGGTATGGGGGGAGTCGGTCGCTTTCATGGCTTGCCGGGTGCCTCCTTGAGCTTGGCCGTGAGTGTCTGCAGAAAGGCGACGAGATCGTCTGGATCGATCGTGGGGTGGTGGGCGAACGCGTCGGTGAGGAGTTCGCCCCAGTAGGTGAGGACCTCTTCGACGTAGGTGGCGGCCGGCCCAGCGAGGCTGACCAGCACGATGCGCCGGTCGACGGCGTCGGCGTCGCGTTTCGCTACGCCCTGCGCGACCAGGCGGGCTACGAGCTCTGAGGCGGCGGCTCGGCCTATGCCGAGGCCTGTTGCGAGCTCGCTCATGGTGAGAGGGCCGTTGTGTGCGAGGTGGATGACGGCTCTCCGTTGGGTGGGGGTGAGCTGGGCCTCTTCTGAGTGCGCCGCGGAGATGCCGTGGGGCGCCGTCTCGTAGAGGGCGAGCGCGAGCCCCGGGAGGATCTGCGCGAGTTGGGCTGTTGTATCCATAGAGGCTCCTGGGCGAAAATACTTCGGGAGTCGAATGATAAGGGAACCATAGCATAAAACGGGCCGGTCCGCTTGAATACTTCATGGGCGGGTATGATGGCTTTATGGCTGCCGACTATCACCTGCACACGCACCTCTGCGGGCACGCGGAGGGGGAGCCGCGCGCGTATGTGGAGCGCGCCCTTGAGCTCGGCCTTCAGGAGATGGGCTTCTCCGACCATCTCCCCATGATCACGCGTTGGCAGCCGGGGTACTCCATGAGGCGCGACGAGCTGGAGGGGTACGTCGCCACGGTGCAGTCGTTGGCGCGGGAGTACTCTTCGAGCATAAAGATCCTCCTCGGTATCGAGGCCGACTATTTCGTCGGCTTTGAGCCGGAGATCGCCTCGTTGTTGGCCGCCTATCCCTTCGACTACGTTATCGGCTCGGTTCACTTCCTCACCGACGGCCTACCCTTCGATCACCCGGATCATCGGCGCCGCTACGCCGAGCTCGGCGCGGACCACGTCTTCGTGGAGGTGTACGAGCTTATTGCGCGGGCCGCCGAGAGCGGGCTCTTTACCGTCATCGGGCACTTCGATCTGCCCAAAAAGTTCGGGGACCGCCCGCGCGATGAAGAGCGCGTCGCGGAGGCGGTAGACCGTGCGCTTCGGGCGATCAGCCGGGCGGGCATGGCCATTGAGCTCAATACATCGGGGTGGCGCAAGCCGGTCGGCGAAGCTTACCCGGCGCTCGACATTCTCGCGCGTGCGGCGGAGCACTGCATACCCCTCGTCTTCGGCTCCGATGCCCACCGTCCAGGCGACGTAGGTGCCTCGTTCGATCGGGCCCAGGCGCTCGCCCGCGAGGTCGGCTATACCGATCTTCTGCGGCTTTCCACCGGCCGTCTCGAACCGCTCGGCTCATGAGCTCGCCTCATCTGCTCGCGATCCACAACCCGCACTCCTCCGGCGGCGGGTACCGACACGAGGTCCCCCTTATCCTCGCCGCCCTTGAGGGGCTTGGCTACGAGGTTGAGGAGCGCGAAACCGGCGGCTCCGGCGATGCTACACGTCTCGCCGCCGAGGGGGTTGCGCGGGGCGTCGACCTCGTCTGCGCCATCGGTGGCGATGGCACGGTCAACGAGGTCATCAACGGCCTCGCGGGGAGCACGGTGCCGTTGGCGCTCATCCCCACCGGCACCGTCAACGTTCTCGCCATGGAGCTCGGCATTCCGCTCGACCCGGTCGACGCCGTTCGGGTACTCGCGGACGCGACGCTCTCGTGGATCGACCTCGGCCTCGCCGGCGACCGCTACTTCGGCCTCATGGCCGGTATCGGTGTGGATGCTGCGGTGGTCGCTTCGCTCAACCCTACGTTTAAAAAAGCCCTTAGGGAGGCCGCCTTCGCGCTGCAGGGGGTGGCTACTTTTCTCACGCAGGAGGAACCACTCATTCGCGTCACCACCGCCGAGCGGACGGTTGAGGGGTACTTTGTGGTGTTCGGCAACTCCGCCAACTACGGGGGTGGCTTGGGTGTCACCCCGCTCGCCGACATGCGCGACGGCCTCCTCGACGTCTGCGTGCTCAAGGATAAGTCGCTGTTCACCACGATCTCGTACTGGACGGCCGCGTTGGCGAACGCCCGCCTCAGGCACCCCAAGGCGGAGTACTTCCGCACCGAGTGGGCGGAGGTGACGACCGTTGAGCCCCACGAAGAGGTGCTGGTGCAGACCGACGGCGAGGCCGCCGGCAAGTTGCCGATCACCTGCCGGGTGGTGCCGCGCGGGCTCTCCGTGCTCGTGCCCTAGGGCGCTGGCTACGCGCCGGGGGCCTCGCTCCCCAGCGGGGTGCGCTTGTCGATGACGCGCACGGCCTTGCCCTCCGAGCGCTTGATCGACTTCGGCTCCTTGAGCTTTACGGCCGCCTGAATGCCGAGCACGTTGAAGATCTCCGCCTGGACCTTGCGCTGGAAGCGCTCGAGGTCGCCCATCGTCTCGGCGATGAGCTCCTCGCTGACCTCGACCCAGATCTCGATGACGTCGAGGTAGCCCTTGCGGTCGACGACGATCTGGTAGTGCGGCTCGATCCCCGGAAGCCGTACCAAGACCTCCTCGATCTGGCTGGGGAAGACGTTGACGCCTCGGATGATGAGCATGTCGTCGCTGCGGCCGATGGTCTTGGCCATGCGCACGAAGGTGCGTCCGCAGGCGCAGGGCTCGTGGATCAGCCGGCAGAGATCGCGCGTGCGGTAGCGGATAAGCGGCTGCGCGCGACGTGAGAGGGTTGTGAAGACGAGCTCGCCAACTTCTCCGTCGGGGAGGGGGCGCAGGGTCTCGGGGTCGATGATCTCGGCGATGTAATGGTCTTCGTTAATGTGCATGCCGGCCTTACAGAGGCAGTCGAAGGCGACACCTGGGCCACCCATCTCGGAGAGGCCGTAGATGTCGAGGGCGTCGATGCCGAGGCTCGTCTCGATCTGCACCCTGAGCTCGTCGGTCCAGGGCTCCGCGCCGTGGAAGCCGACGCGGATGGGGAGGTCCGCCGGGCGCAGTCCGCGGTCCCGTGCGGTGTCGGCGAGGTACATGGCGTAAGAGGGCGTGCAGCTCAATGCGGTGGCGCCGAAGTCGCGCATGATCTTGATCTGGCGCTCGGTGTTGCCGCCCGAGATGGGCACGACGGTGCAGCCGAGGTGCTCGGCGCCGTAATGCAGGCCGAGCCCGCCGGTAAAGAGGCCGTAGCCGTAGGCGTTTTGCAGGAGGTCGCCGGTGCCCACACCGCCGGCCGCGAGGGTGCGTGCGATGAGGTCGGCCCATAGATCGATGTCGCCCTGTGTGTAGGCGATCGTGACGGGGTCGCCCGTTGTGCCCGAGGAGGCGTGAATACGCACCACCTCCTCGCGCGGACGTGCGACCATCCCGAAGGGGTAGTGGTCGCGCAGGTCGAGCTTAGTGGTAAAAGGGAGGCTTGCGAGGTCGGCGCGAGAGGTGATGTCGTTGGGCTCGACTCCGAGCTCATCCAGCTTTTTGCGGTAAAAGGGGACCTTGGCGTAGACGTTGTGGAGCGTCTCGCGCAGGCGTGCGAACTGGAGCTCGGTGAGGCGCTCCCTGTCGAGTGTCTCGGCCGTTGGCTGCCAGAGGTTGCCGCCTACGCTGTCGCGGCGAAAGCGCCCCTCGGCGCTGTGGATGCTCACAGCGCGCGAACCTCTTCGTCGCTGAAGAGGTCGACCTTGCTCTGCAGGAGCTCGATAGCGCGGTCGATTTCGTGGACCGCGAAGCACACCACCTCGAAGGAGATGCTGTAGAGGTATTCGATGGAGACGTTGACCGCGGCGAGCTCGTCGAGGACGCGGGAGAGGCCGCCCGGCTCGTCGGGGACGTGGACGCAGATCACGGACGAGAAGTGCGTGGTGAAGCCCGCCTCGTGCAGCACGTTTCGCGCATGCTCTGGGTCGGGGACGATGAGGCGCAGGATGCCGTACTCGGCGGCTTCGGTCGTGGAGAAGCCGCGGATGTTAACGCCGGCGCCGCCGAGGATCCGGGCGACCTTTGCCAGGCGTCCGCTGCGGTTTTCGAGAAAGACGGTGAGCTGCGTGACCTTCATGGCGCGACCTCCTCGTCGTTAGCTGCCTCTCGCCCGAGGGCGAACGCTCGTAGGTTGACCTCAAGGTGACGGGCGCGAACCGTCGACTCCAGGCCTCTTTGCCACTCCTCGGCCGAGAAGGGGAGGACGGTGCTCGCCGCGCCTAAGAGCACGATATTCGTTCGGCCGGGGATGCCGAGCTCGCGGGCGATCCCCTCTGCGTCGATAGCGAGGAGGCGGTGGCCTGCGGCGGCCGCCTCCTCGGTGAGCCCCTCGGGGTACTGCTCCTCGCGGCGCAAGACGGAGCCCGGGGGGATCCGCGTGGTGGCGGAGCAGACAAGGGCGCCGCCCGGCGCGAGGATCTCGAGCGCACGGTGGGCCTCGAGGAGTTCCAGGGCGATCGCCAGTTCCATCTGTGGTGAGGTGGGCGACCAGACGCGCTCCCCGAAGCGCACGGTGCTGAGCACGCTTCCGCCTCGCTGCGACATGCCCTTTATCTCGCTGGATTTAACGTCGAGACCGGCCGCCGCCGCGGTGGCGGCGAGGGCGCGCGCGGCGAGCAAAACGCCCTGCCCGCCTACGCCGACGAGGCCGACCGTCGTCGTGCTGCTCATGGTGCGCCCTCCGCGTTCGCATCGCCTCGCTGCAGCGCGCCGCGGTTGCAGAGATCGGTGCAGAGGCCGCAGCCGGTGCACGAGGGGAGGATCGTCACGCTCTTCTCACCTGGCGCCAGCGCTGGGCAGCCGACGGTGAGACAGAGGCCACAGAGGTTGCAGCGCTCCTCGTCGACGGCGACGGTAGCGCCGTCTCGCGGCCGTGCGAGCGCGCACGGGCTTACCGCGACGAACACACCGAGCCCCGGGGTTGCGACCTCCTCCTTGAGGGCGGCCTGTAGGGGCTTGAATTCGTCTGCGGAGAGGGTAGTGCAGCGCACGCCGATGCCGTCGCAGAGGCGCTGGATGTCGATGGCCTCCCCGCGCTCGCCGTTGGGGTGGACGCCGGTGCCGGGGTGGCCCTGGTGGCCGGTCATCGCCGTTGTGCGGTTGTCGAGCACGATCACGAGGCCCTCCACGCCGTTGTACTTGGCGTCGATAAGCGGCG
Source organism: Thermoleophilia bacterium (assembly GCA_040776965.1). Classification (GTDB taxonomy): domain Bacteria; phylum Actinomycetota; class Thermoleophilia; order UBA2241; family UBA2241; genus CAIXSE01. The sequence continues at coordinate 1,387,445 of JAXGZO010000001.1, read as the reverse complement.
TGATGCCGGAGTGGAAGAAGGTGGAGTCGCCGATGAGTGCCACCGCCGCCTTGCGGCCGAGCGCCGCGTTAAAACCCGCCATCATGCCGATGGAGGCGCCCATGCAGAGGCAGGTGTCGAGCTGGCCGAGCGGGGGGAGCGCACCGAGGGTGTAGCACCCTATATCGCCCATGGGTACGAGCTTTTGCCGGCGGAGTGCTGCCAGGACGGTGCGGTGCGCGCAGCCGGGGCAGAGCACGGGTGGGCGCAGCGGCAGCTCCGAGGCCGCGGGCTGCTGCGCGAGGCGGGGCGCCGGGGGCAGGGACGGCCGCCGGCGTGCCGGCGCTTTGCGCGAGAAGAACGGCTCGAGCGCCCTGAAGACGGTGGCGGCGTCGAGCTCTCCCTCGGAGGGGAGCGCCTCTTTGCCGACGACGGGGATGCCCATCGCTCGTACCTGCTCCTCGAGGAAGGGGTCGAGCTCTTCTACGATAGCGATACGCGAGACGTGTTGGTAGAGGCGCGCGATCTTCGCGTAGGGCAGGGGGTTCGCCATGCCGAGCTTGAGGAACCACGCGTCGGGGAAGGCCTCGCGGGCGTACACATATGAGATGCCGCCGGCGATGATGCCGATGTCGGACTTTCCCGCCTCGATGATATTGAGGGGGGTTTGCTCGGCGAACCGGCGGAGTGCTTCTTGCCGCTCAAGGATGCGACGGTTTTGGACGCGAGCGTTGCGCGGCATCATGACGTACTTCGCCATGTCGCGGTGGTACTCGCGTTGCTCTACCGAGATGGGGACCCGCGGCGTGACGAGGCCTCTGCCGTGGGAGACGCGCGTCGTGGTGCGCAGGAGTACCGGAGTGTCGAACTCCTCCGAGATGGCGAAGGCCTCGGCCAAGAAGTCGTAGGCCTCTTGACTCTCGGAGGGCTCGAGCATCGGTATCTTCGCGAACTTCGCGTAGGTGCGGTTGTCTTGCTCGTTTTGCGAGGAGTGCATGCCGGGGTCGTCGGCGCTCACGATGACGAGGCCGGCGTTGATGCCGGTGAGGGAGAGCGTCATAAAGGGATCGGCTGCGACGTTGAGCCCCACGTGTTTCATGGTGACGAGGGAGCGAACGCCGGCGAGCGACGCCCCGACCGCGGTCTCCATCGCGACCTTCTCGTTGACGCTCCATTCGGCGTGGACGCCCTGAAGCGTTGCGAGCGTCTCGATAATCTCGGTTGAAGGCGTACCGGGATAGCCGCACGCGAAGCGGACCCCGGCGCGTACTGCGCCGTGGGCGAGTGCTTCGTTACCGGATAAGAAGAGTGATCGTTCCACGCGCGCTCATTATAGCCGACCTGCGTGATGCTTTCTCTCACAGGTGTTTTCGGAGATGAATCCGTGGTTGTGGAATCGGGGTGAGAGGCGGGGAGGAGTTCGCAGCGGTGGGTCGAACCACAGGAAATATGCGTTCTTCCGTCCAAAGCTCGGCTACAACCGGGATGGCACCCTCTTGAGTCGCGCGCAACGCGGGCGGCGGCCGTCGCGCGGTCGTCTACGCGCTCGGCACCGCATCGCGCTCTTCCTCGTCCTCACCGCGCTCTCCTTGCTCCTGGGGCATCGCGTCGCCGCCGTGTTCGCGCTCGTCGCCGTCGTCTCCGGGATCTTTTCGTTGCGGGCGGCACGTGTGCGGTGTAACGATGCCGGGTACTCCTTCATGGTCGCCGACTGGCTCTTTCTCGGGTGCATCGTCGCGCTCTCCGGTGGCACCGGGAGCTGGCTCCTTCTCGGCGTGCCGCTCCTCGCCGCGGGGCACCTCGCCGGTGTGGCGCCGCGAGAGCGGGCGTACTTTATGGCGCCGGCCGCCCTCCTTCTCGTCATCTTAGCCATCGCCGATCCGAGCTTAGGGGGCAATCGCCTTTTAGGCTTCCTCGAAGTGGTGGCGCTCTGTGGTGGTGGGTGGGTGGCCGCCGGTCGACTTCGTCGGTGGCCGACCGGTCGCCGACGGCCGGCTGCAGTCGGTTCCGCCGCCGGCCTCGCCCCCGCGAAGGCCCTTCGGGGTGTTCTCGAGCGAGAGCTCGCGTCCGCACGCTCTCGGGGTACGAGCGAGGCGCTCGCCATCGTCTCGCTTCGCCTTGAACGGGGAGGGCGTTCGCCAGCCCGCCTCTCCGGGCAGAAGAAGGACCGGATGGTGGGCGAGGTGCTGCGTCTTGCGGAGGGGCTTCTCCCCTCCGCCGGCCGCGCCTTTCATGGCGCTGCGGATGAGATCGTGCTCGTGATGCCGGGGTGCTCGCTTTGCCAGGCGACAGAGCTGATCTCCGAGATCGCACTGGCTACGAATGCGCTTCTCGGGCCTTCTCGTCGTCGGCTGCTCGCCGGCGCAGCCTGCTCCTCCGAAGTCGCCGAGGGCGTGGCGCTCGTGAGGCTCGCCCGGCGGCGTTCGGTTGCTGGCTTCGCCCATCGCGCCGCCGAGCCGGATCGCGCCGCCGTCCTCGTCGTTAATCAGTGAGGCGGCCTTTTTGGCACTGGTGCGTTGCTGTTCCGGGTCCGTCTCGTGCTAATGTTCACTTATGAAAACGTTACGTCGACGGATCGGTGCAGCTGCGCTCCCGGATTTAGGGCTCGTAACTCTCCCTGTCTACGTTGCGTGTACGGTAGCGGCATCGAACGGGTGCCTTTTTAATATGTCGAGTAGATAACGCCGGCGTCCGCTCGGACCGGCTGAGATTGGGAGGGGTCGAATATGGAAGATGCACTCGAGCAACTCGATAAGCTAGGGGAGAGCGTCAGCGAGTGTACTCGGTGTGAGGATCTCGTCGCCTGTCGTAGTCGCGCCGTTCCCGGTGCCGGCGATCCACATTGCTCGGTGATGGTGGTCTCGCTGCACCCAAGTGTGGCCGACGAGGAGGGGGGGAGGCCGGCCGGTAGTACGGTTGCCGAGGCCCTCGCACAGTACATGCCCAGTCTCAGGACGAGCGCTCAGCAGATCTACGTTACATCGCTCCTTAAGTGCGTGCCGCGCGAGGGGTGCGAGGAGCGCGTCGTCACAACCGCAGACCTCGATGAGTGTTACCCGTTCTTCTCCCGTGAGCTCACCATTACGACGCCGCACTACGTCCTGGCGGTTGGCGAGCAGACTGCGGTGTACCTCCTCGACAAGATGTTCAAGCACCTCCCTTACGAGCAGGGCGAGTCGCTCGAGCTCAAGATCTTCGACAACCCAGCGTTTAAGATCGTCCCCGTGGCAACGCCGGACGATCTCGCCGCACGGGACGAGAAGACGCAGAAGAGTTACGCCGAGAGCCTCTGCGTCCTCGCCGCACGGATGGGGTTGTAAGGCTCAGTTTCAGCGTGGTAGACGCAAAAGAGGGCGCCAACGGCATACCGTTGGCGCCCTCTTTCGCGTTGTGCAGCGTGGATGTTCGTGCGCAATCGCGCTGTTGTTACAGCGTGACGCCGAAGAGCGCGGAGAGCCAGCGGCCGAAGAGGCCAGTTGACTCCGTCGTGGCGAGCATCGCCGGTGAGCCCTGCGGCACCGGCGTACCCGACCGCGCCTCCGAGAAGACGCGTGGAGCGCTGCTGAGCGTCGGCGTCGGCGTCGGCTTCGGTGGCGTCGGCGTCGGCGTTGGCGTCGGCGTTGGCTTCGGTGGCTTCGGCGGTGTTGGCGGCGTCGGCGTTGGCTTCGGGGTGCCGGTCTTAGATGGTGTTGGTGACGCCGACGCCGAAGCGGAGCTTGAGGGCGACGGCGATCTGCCGGAATGCTTACCCTTCCAGTTGCCGAACGACCAGGGGTAGTACTTAAAGTTCGGGTGCTGGTTTTTGCCCTGGAGCGCTGCGGCGAAGAACTTAGCCCAGATCGGCGCACAGTACGTGCCGCCGTAGGCGCTGCCCATCGGCGAGTTCTTCTCGATATCGCCCATCCAGACCGCGGCGGCGAGCTTCGGCGTGTAGCCGCAGAACCACACGTCCCAGCCGTTTTCGGTGGTGCCCGTTTTGCCTGCACGAGGGTAAGGGAAGTAGGCGCCGGTGGAGGCGGCCGTACCGGGCGGCGAGGTGACCGTCTGAAGGACCTTATTGATCGCCGATGCGGCCCCCGCGGGCATAACGCGGTTGCCCTTGGTGCTCGGCTTCCAGTCGACGTTGCCGTTGGGGAGTACGACCTTCACGATCGCCTGCGGCTTGTGGTGGATACCGTTGCTGGCGAGTGTTGCGTAGGCGTTCGCCATCTCAAGTGGGGTGACGCTTGAGGTGCCCAGCGTGATGGAGGGCACCGCGGAGAGCGGGCTGGTGATGCCCATCTTACGGGCGGTGGCGGCGGTGTTGCTGGGGCCGACGTCGAGGGAGAGCTGCGCGTAGACGACGTTGTCGGAGATCGTGGTGGCGGCGGCGACGTTCTCCATGCCGCCCGGACCATCGCCGTTGACGACCCACGGTGCGGCGTTCGCCCCCATGGGGATGATGATCGGGCTCTTGGATGAGTAGTACGTGGTGTAGGGGTTCATGCCGGCGAGTACGCCCGCGGCGAGTACGAAGGGCTTCATGGAGGAGCCCGGCTGCCGCTTCGCCTGCCAGGCGAGGTTGAACTTCTGTTTTTTGTAGTCGAGACCACCGACCATGGTGCGGATGTAGCCGGTGCTCGGGTCGATGGCGACGAGTGCCGCGGAGGGCTTAAACCCGAAGTTGAGCGACCCCGTGGAGCTCTTCACGATACCGATGGCCTTGCGCTGCCAGTCGAGGTCGAGCGAGGTGTAGACCTTGAGGCCGCCTTCGAAGACCTGGCGAGAGCCGTAGCGCTTTGTGAGCACGCCTTTGACGTAGTCGATGAAGTAGTCGGCTAGGGGGTCGGTGGAGGCCGGCGGATGTTTGTAGACGCGCACCGGCTTTTTCTTTGCGACCCTCGCTTGGCTCTGCGTGATGTACCCCTGATCGGCCATGGCTTGGAGGACGAGGTCTCGCCGCGCTCTCGCCTTCTTCGGCTCGATGATGGGGTTGAACTGCGAGGGGGCCTTGGGGAGCCCGGCCAAGAGGGCGGCCTCCGGGAGGGTGAGCTTGGTAGCGCGCTTGTGGAAGTACGTCTGCGCGGCGGCTTCGATACCGTAGGCGTTGGCCCCGTAGAAGATCGTGTTGAGGTATGAGGTCAAGATCTTGTCTTTCGACCACTTGTCCTCGAGCTGCCAGGAGAGAACTGCCTCGCGGATCTTTCGGCTGTAGGTGCGCTCGGGTCCGATGTACGCGTTTTTAACGTACTGCGCGGTGATAGTGGAACCACCCTGGACGACGCTTCCGGCTCGGAAGTTCTTCACCACGGCGCGCGCGATGCTCTGCATGTCGACCCCGTGATGCTCATAGAAGCGTCTGTCTTCGATAGCGATCGTGGCTTGCTTGACGACCTCGGGGATCTGCTTGCTGGTGACGAGTGTGCGGTTTTCGGCGCCGTAGAGCGTGGCGATGCGCTTGCCGTGCCTGTCGTAGATCGTGGTGTTGACGGCCGTGGGGTTGGCCGAGGTGGTTTCGAGTGAGGGGAGGTTGCGTGAGAAGGCGTAGAGCGCTCCGCACGCCACGCCGACCATCGCAACGATCATAAGGAGGAGAACGAGGAGGAGGATCTTCCACCAGCGCCCGCGCTTGCGCTTCTTTTGCTCGCCTTTTGCGCGCCGCTGGCGGCTTTGGCGCACCACGTCGTCGACCGAGGCCTTGCCCTGGCTTCTCCGGCGAGTTGCTTCGTTCTCGGGGGGGTTGTTGGGGCTGCGTCTCCTCACGGCTCGTTATTGTACAAGATAATGAGTTCGCCGGCGCGCGGGCGACTTCGCCCAGTGCTGTGTGCGTAGAGTGAAGCCCTCGCGGTGCGCCCAGAGACTCGCCTGTTGCCTAAGTTGCGCCTCGCTCAAGCGCTTTGCTACAGTAGCTAAGGGGACGTTGTTCTATCACGGGGTGTTGGTCTATCGGGCTTGGGTCTTTTAATGATGATAAACGCAGAACTCACTAACTGGCTCTACGTATGGCTCTTCCTCGCAGCCGCCGGCGCGTTGGTCGTTCTCATCCTCATCGTCTCCAAGCTCGTCAACCCCAGCCACCCGTCTCCTACCAAGTATCTCTCGTACGAATGCGGTATACCGCCGGTCGGCAATCCTTGGGCGCCGTTCGCCGTGCGATACTACGTCTTCGGCCTCCTCTTCTTGATCTTCGACGTGGAGGCCGTCTTCTTGTTCCCCTGGGCGATCGTCTTTCGCGATCTCGGCGTGGCCGGGTTCGTCGAGGTACTTCTCTTCATCGGCGTTCTGAGCCTTGGGTTACTGTATGCGTGGCGTAAGGGGGCGCTCGAGTGGGTGTGAGCAACACGAGCGCGGGCGGCTTCGAGCCGCGCTTCCCGAAGCTCGAGCACTTCGAGCAGCCCAACGTCATCACCACCACGGCCGACCTCATCTTCGGCTGGGCGAGGTCGCACTCCGTCTTTCCCTTTACCTACGGGCTCGCGTGCTGTGCCATTGAGATGATGTGTAGCGGGTTCGCCCGCTTCGACGTGGCGCGGTACGGCATGGAGGTCTTTAGGCCCACGCCCCGCCAGTGCGACCTCATGATCGTGGCGGGCACGGTGAACGAGAAGATGGCACCGCTGCTTAAGCGCCTCTACGACCAAATGGCGGAGCCCAAGTGGGTGATCAGCATGGGCGCGTGCGCCAACAGCGGCGGGCCGTTTGCCGATGGCTACGCCGTGGTTAACGGCGTCGACAAGATCGTCCCCGTGGATGTGTACGTCCCGGGGTGTCCGCCGCGGCCCGAGGCGCTCTTTCAGGGGCTCCTCGAACTTCAGGGCAAGATCCAGGCGTATCGCTTCGTCCCCGAGAGGCCCCTCGTGGCCCCGAAGGAGGGGGCGTAAATGGCCCTCACGGTCGGCACGAATCCGCTGGAGCTCGGCGCGGTGAGAGACGTGCTCGCCGCCGCGTTCGCCGACGAGCTTTACGACCTCCGCCTGCGGGGCGGCTCTACGGTTGTGGCGCGCTGCGCGGCCGCCGACCTCACCTCCGTCGCCCGCCGTCTTAAGGCGCACGACGAGATCGGGTACGAGACGCTCAACTTCATCGCCGGCGTCGACCGCGGTGCGCATCTCGAGAGCGTGTACCACCTGTACTCCTGGAAGACCAACACCTCCCTGGAGCTCCACGTGGAGGTCTTGCGGGAGGAGCCAGAGCTCGACACCGTCACCGCCATCTGGCCGGCCGCCGACTGGCACGAGCGGGAGTCGTGGGACCTGCTCGGGATCCGCTACAGAGGGCACCCAGACCCCCGCCGCATCCTTCTCCCCGACGGCTTCATCGGCCACCCCTTGCGCAAAGACTACGTCGACTGTATCGAGAATCACCCGCATGCTTGAGTACATCGAGACATCCGAGCGAGATGAGGCCATGGAGCTCGCGCTGCGCCGGCTCAAGGAGTCGGCTGGCCGCGGGGAGGGCTCCGACCTCGAGGGGCTCGAGCTCAACGAGGTTGTGGTCAATATGGGGCCGCAGCATCCCTCCACACACGGCGTGCTGCGCCTCGTGGTTACGCTCGACGGCGAGCTCATCAAAGACGTCATCCCGGTGATCGGCTACCTGCATCGCTGCAAGGAGAAGCTCGCCGAGAAGCGCACCTACCACCAGTACATCCCGATCGTCGACCGCACCGAGTACCTCGCGAGCATTAACTGCGAGTGGGCGTACGTCGTGGCGGTCGAGGAGCTCGCCGGGATCCAGCCGCCGCGGCGGGCGGAGTTTATCCGCGTTATCACCGGCGAGCTCATGCGCATTGCGAGTCATCAGGTGGCCGTGGCGACCTTTACGGCCGACCTGGCTCCGCTCGGGACGGCCATGAACTTCTACGCGTTTCGCGATCGTGAGTACATCCTCGATCTCCTCGAGGAGGTCAGCGGCGGCCGCATGATGTTTAACTACTTCCGCTTCGGCGGCGTGCGCGACGACCTCCCCTCCGGCTGGGTCGAGCGGTGTCGCGCCTTTATGAAAAAGATGCCGAAGCTCATCCACGAGTACGAGTCGTTGGTGGACGACAACGCCATCTTCCTGCAGCGCTGCGTCGCCAAGGGGGTTATCACCCAGCAAGACGTGGTGGACTACGGCATCACCGGCCCCAACGCCCGCGCCTCGGGCGTCGCGCTCGACCTGCGACGTACGCAGCCGTACTCCGTGTACCCCGAGCTCGACTTCGAGGTGTGCACGGCGAGTCACGGCGACATCTTCGACCGCTACAAGGTGCGCATGAACGAAATGCGCGAGTCGGTGAAGATCGTGGAGCAGTGCCTCGACCTGCTGCCGGAGGGGCCGGTGCACGCCGGCTCGCTGCGGCCGCCCTACGTCATCACGCCGCCCCCCGGCGCCTGCTACCGGGGCTTGGAGAACCCGCGCGGCGAGTACGGCGTCTACCTGGAGAGCGACGGGTCGCGCTACCCGTACCGGCTTAAGTTCCGCGACCCCTGCTTCTGCAATCTACAGCTGCTCCCCAAGCTCCTGCGCGGCAACAAGATCGCCGACGCGGTGGCTATCTCGGGGAGCATCGACCTGCTCTTGGGGGGGATCGACCGCTAAATGGACCTCCTGCTTGGCATCCTCCGCGCGCTCCTCTTCGTCATCATCGCCTACGCGGTGCTGCTCCTCGCCGCGCTCGTGAACATCCTCTTCGAGCGGCGCGCCCTCGCCTTTTTGCAGGACCGCCTGGGGCCGAACCGCACGGGCCCGCAGGGCATCCTCCAGAGCATCGCCGACGCCTTTAAGATGATGGGCAAGGAAGACTTCAGGCCGGCGCTCGCCGACCCGTTTTTGTTTACGGTCGCCCCCATCATGGTGATGTTCGGCGCCGTGGCCGTGCAGGTGGCGCTTCCGTACACCGGCGGCCTCACTGCGGCGAGCCTCAACGTGGGGGTCGTCTTCATCGTCGCCATCACCGGCTTTACGACGTTGGCTATCCTGCTCGGCGGCTGGTCGGCGCGCAATAAGTGGTCGTTGGTGGGGGCGCTCCGCGGGGCCGCGCAGATGATCTCCTACGAGGTCCCCATGATCCTCGGGCTCATCGTCGTGGCTATGGTGGTGGGCTCACTCAACCTCGACGAGGTCGTGGCGGCTCAGTCGGGGCCGCACTGGCTCGTGTTCTACCTGCCCTTCACCTTCCTGCTCTTTTACATCGCCTCCATCGCCGAGCTTAACCGCGGTCCGTTCGACCTCCCCGAGTCGGAGTCGGAGCTCGTCTCCGGGTACGGCACTGAGTACTCGGGCATGCGCTTCGGCATGTTCTACCTCAACGAGTACGCGGGTCTCACCATCATGTCGATGGTGGCGGTGACGCTCTTCTTCGGCGGGTGGCACGGGCCCTTCGACCAGGCGATCGTCTTCTGGGGGGTCTCCTGGGTGGGTCTCCTGTGGTTCGCCCTCAAGAGCTACGTGCTCGTCTTCCTCCTCATCTGGATCCGCCTCTCGTTGCCGCGGCTTCAGGCCGACCAGCTCATGGGGTTCGCCTGGAAGATCCTCATCCCGCTCGGGCTGCTCAACATCCTCGTGAGCGCCGCCATCATCCTCTGGGCTCCGAACTGGCGTATCGCCCTCGCGGGCTTTAACTGGGTGGCGCTGATCGCCTTCGTCGGCCTCTTCGACCCGATCCTCAAGTGGCGCCTTCGCAGGCAGCGCACGCGCCAGTCGGTGGTGGACCTCTAATGCTCGGCATCTTTAAAGCGATGTATACGACGATCCGGCATCTTCCCAAGAGGAAGATTACGGTGCAGTACCCGGAGCAGCGCGAGCGCCTGCCGGAGCGGAGTCGAGGGCTCTTCAGGGTGGCGCTCGACCCCGCCACCGGCGATCCGCGTTGCCGCGCCTGTACGGTCTGCGAGACCACCTGCCCGGCGCAGGTTATCCGCGTGAACTACGAGAGCGAGTATCAGCTCCCCGTGCCCAACACGGCGAGGCTTACCGCGGCGCGCATCGGCGTGCAGGAGGGGGTCGAGCTCGCGGCGCTCCAGCCCGTGATCGACGACTACCACGATCACGGGATCGGCCTCGTGACCATGCTGCAGAGCACGCAGGAGGTCTACGGCTACCTGCCGCGCCTCGCCCTCGAGCGTATCTCGCTGGTCACGGGCGTGCCGCTGGCGCAGGTCTACGGTGTGGGGAGCTTCTACAACATGTTCCGCTTCGCGCCCGTCGGCAAGCACGTGTTTAACGTCTGCATCGGCACCGCGTGCCACGTGGCGGGTGCCTCGCTGCTGGTCGACGCGCTCTCCTCTGAGCTCGAGATCCCCGTGGGTGGTACCACGCCCGACGGCCTCTTCACTATCGAGACCGTTAACTGCATCGGCGCCTGCGCCCTCGCCCCGGCGGTCCGCCTCGGCGACGACGAGACGCTCGGGCGCCTCACGCCCGACGATGTGCGCAAGATCGTCCGCGAACTCCGACGCGACGAGGGGGTGTAATGTCCTCCACCGCCATGACGCCGGAGAGCCGCGCAGCCCTCGTACGCGAGAGGCTAGCCCATGCCTTCAACCCCGCGGGCACGACGGGCGGCGAGGACACCATCAAGATCCGGGTGTGCGCCGGCACGACCTGCGAGGCCTCGGGCAGAGCGGCCCTTAGGGAGGCCATCGACCAAGCGCTGCGGAGCAGGGGGTTGAGCGACAAGGTCCGGGTGGTCGAGACGGGTTGCCACGGCCTGTGCGCCGAGGGACCCATCGTCGTGGTGCATCCACAGGGCGTCTTCTACCCGCGCCTCAAGCCTAAAGACATCGACGAGATCATCGAGACGAGCGTCGTCGGCGACGGTGTTGTGGAGCGGCTGCTCTACCGCGATCACGCCACGAAAGAGGTCGTGCCGCTCGAGCGAGACATCCCCTTTTACCGTCAGCAGACGCGTATGGTGCGCGGCCTCAACGGCTTTATCGACCCGCTCTCCCTCGACGACTACCTCGCGCGCGGTGGCTACCACGCCTTCGCCGAGGTACTCGCCGCCGCCGACCCCGAGGCCGTCATCGACGAAGTCGAGGCAAGCGGCCTGCGCGGCCGCGGCGGCGGCGGGTTCTCGGCCGGCAAGAAGTGGCGCTTCTGCCGCGCCAACCCCGGCGAGGTGCACTACATCATCTGCAACGCCGACGAGGGCGACCCCGGCGCGTTCATGGACCGCTCGGTGCTGGAGGACAACCCCCACAGTGTGGTGGAGGGCATGCTCATAGCGGCGTACGCTATCGGCGCCGATAACGGGCCGGTGGAGGGGTACATCTACGTGCGTCACGAGTACCCACTGGCCGTCGAGCGCCTCCAACACGCCCTCGACCGCGCCCGCGAGCGCAACCTCCTGGGCGAGAACATCCTGGGCTCCGGCTTCAGCTTCGACATCCGCATCAACGAGGGCGCCGGCGCCTTCGTCTGCGGCGAGTCCACCGCCCTCACCGCCTCCATCGAGGGGCGCAGGGGTATGCCCCGCGGCAAGCACATCCGCACCGTGGCCCACGGCCTCTGGGGTCAGCCCACCAACCTCAACAACGTGGAGACCTTTGCGAGCGTGCCGTGGATCATCGCCAACGGCGCCGAGGCCTACGCCTCGCTCGGCACCGAGACCAGCAAGGGCACCAAGATCTTCGCCCTCACCGGTAAGGTCGTCAACGGCGGCCTCATCGAGGTGCCCATGGGCGCCACGCTGCGCACCGTGATCTTCGACATAGGCGGCGGCATGCTACCCGGCCGCGAGTTTAAGGCCGTGCAGCTCGGTGGCCCCTCCGGTGGCTGCCTCGGCGCCGAGCACCTCGACACCGAGATCGACTTCGAGAACCTCACCAAGTACGGCACCATGATGGGCTCCGGCGGCATGGTGGTGGTGGACGACGCCACCTGCATGGTCGACTTCGCCAAGTTCTTCTTGCAGTTCACGGCGCAGGAGAGCTGTGGCAAGTGCGTGCCGTGTCGTCTGGGCACAAAGCGCATGCTCGAGATCCTCACGCGCATCACCGAGGGGCACGGCCGGGAGGGCGATATCGAGCTCCTCGAGGAGCTCGCCGACTTTATCGAGGAGGGCTCCCTCTGCGCCCTCGGCGGCAGCGCGCCCAACCCGGTGCTCACCACGATCCGCTACTTCCGCGAGGAGTACGAGCAGCACATCCGTGCGGGGCACTGTGCGGCGGGTCAGTGTAAGGAGCTCATCACCTACTTCATCGATCCGGACGCCTGCACCGGGTGCACGCTGTGCGCCAAGAAGTGCCCCACGAAGGCGATCGACGGTGAGCGCAGGGCGCCGCACGTCATTCGCATCGACGATTGCATAAAGTGCGATACCTGCCGCCAGATCTGCAAGTTCGGCGCGGTCAAGGTCCGGTCGGGGCGCGAGGTCGCCGTAGACGAGGAGAGGGGGTGAGCGGCGAGATGGCGAGTAAAGACGTGGAGAGGCCCGAGCGGCTCACTCTGACGATCGACGGCCAGCAGGTCGTCTGCGACCGAGGCGACTCGGTGTTGGTGGCGGCGCGCCGGGCGGGCATCGAGATCCCGGCGCTCTGCTACGAGCCGCGCCTCCCGGCTATCTCCTCCTGCCGACTCTGCCTCGTGGAGATCGAGGGCGCGCGCAAGCTCACCGCGAGCTGTACAGCGGTGGCCACCGAGGGCATGGTGGTGCGCACCACGAGCGAGCGCATTCGGCGCCTGCGTCGCCTCTACCTCGAGCTCCTGCTGAGCGACCACAACTCCTTCTGCGCGCCGCCGTGTCGCGACGCCTGCCCGGCCAACGTCAACATCCCGCAGTTCCTCGACCTTCTCGCTCAGGGGGACGCTGTGAGCGCCCTGCGCAAGCTCCGTGAGGATCTGCCCTTCCCCGGTATCCTCGGGCGCGTGTGCACGAGCCCGTGCGAGTCCTCGTGCCGGAGCGCGCACGCTGGGCAGCGGGTAGCCGTCCGCGAGCTTCACCGGTTTGCGGGCGACTGCGCCCGCGAGGTGGAGCGGGAGGGCGAGCTCCTCCTGCCGGTCGAGCCCTCGGCGCCTACGGGGCGGCGCATCGCCATTGTCGGCGCCGGCCCCGCCGGCCTCGCCGCAGCCTTCTACTCTCGGCTCGAGGGTCACGAGGTTACCGTCCTCGAGGCCATGCCTCACCCCGGCGGCCTCTTGCGCTACGGCATCCCCGCTTACCAGCTCCCGAGGGAGGTGCTCGACGACGAGCTCGCCGTCCTCTGGCGTCTCGGCGTCGAGCTCCGCACCGGCGTTCGCCTCGGCGCGGACTACCGCGTGGACGACCTTTTCGACGAGGGGTTCCACGCGGTCTTCCTCGCGCTCGGCTCCTCGCGGCCGCGGTCGCTCGGCGTCCCCGGCGAGGACTCCCGCGGCGTCGTCTTCGCGCTCGACCTGCTCCGCGAGCACGAGCTCACCGGTGAGCTCCGCGTGGGGCGCAAGGTCGTGGTCGTGGGCGACGGTTTCGCCGCCATCGCCGCCGCGCGCTCAGCTTTGAGGGCGGGCGCTGGCGAGGTTGTCTGCGCCGTGCACTCACCCCGCGAGCGGGCGACCTTCCACCGCGGAGAGGTCGACGACGCTGAGGCGGAGGGGGTGCGCTTCGCGTTCGGCGCCAGTCCCGTCCGGGTGCTCGCCGACGACGGCGTGGTCGCTGGCGTGGAGTTTGAGCGCACGCCGACGGAGGTGGCGCTGCGCGCTGCCGGTGAGCTAGCTCAGCCGCAGGGGAGCGGGTTTACGGTGGACTGCGACCAGGTCATCGTCGCCGTCGGCCGGTACGCCAGCCTCGACGCCACCTGCCTCACCTCGAGCATCGTCCTCGCCGCCGACGGCACGATTGCGGTGGATCCGCGGACCCTCCAGACCGCCGACCCGCGCGTCTTCGCCGGCGGCGACGCGGTGCACGGGCCTCGGACCGCGATCGAGGCCATCGCCCACGGTAAGAGGGCGGCCTGGGGCATCAGTGCCTACCTCAACGGCCTCGATATGGCGGGGCTCTCGACCGAGCTCGGCGAGCTCGGTGAGCTCTCGTACCTCGAGGCGCTGCGCGCGGTGGCCGATGCCGACGAGCGCGTCTCCCGTATGGCGAAGGTCCCCCCGACGTTTATCGGCATTACCACGAGGGTCGAGCACGTAGACGCTGCGCCCACGCCGCCGAAGCTCGCCGCGAGTGTTCGGCGCTCCTGCTTCGACGAGGTCGAGGCGACCTTCGATGAGGCGGACGCCCTGCGGGCCGCCGCGCTTTGCTTGCAGTGTTCCTGCCCGTCGAACGGCTCCTGCCAGCTCCAGCGCTACGGCATCGAGTACGGGGTGCACGACAATCGATTCGAGGGCTGCGAGTCGCGCGATTACCCGGCCGACTTCCGCCATGACTTCATTATGCGGGAGCCCAACCGCTGCATTAACTGCGGTCGCTGCGTGCACGTGTGCCGCCTTGAGGTCGGGGCGAGCTGCTACGACAGCGTGGACCGCGGCTTCAACGCGATCGTCTCGACCGCCGACAACCTCCCGCTGCAACTTGTGGGCTGCATCTCCTGCGGACGGTGCGCCGAGACCTGCCCCACCGGGGCAATTGAGACGAACCCCCGCACGCTCATTAGTTACGACCTCGACGAGAGCCGCTGTATCTTCTGCGGCGACTGCGTCGAGGCGTGTCCGTACGGTGCTCTGGAGCAGACGAGCTTCTTCGAACTCGCGAGCTACAGCCGCTCCGCGCTCGCGAGCGAGTCGCTCTACGTGCGCGAGGAGCCCGAGCAGAAGGGCGGAGCGCTACGGCGACTCGTCGCCGACGTCGTCCCCAACGTCCGCAAGAGCCTACGTGGCCTCGGCTGGCTCTGGACGCCCCTCAAGGACGACCCTATCCCCCTCGACGACGAAGAAGAGGGGGGTGACGCATGATCCCCGGCGGCGACTTCCACCCCTTGCTCTTCGCGATCGTGGCGGCGTGGATCCTCCTCTGCGGGCTCGGCGTCGTGCTCTTTAAACGGATCATGTACTCCGCTGTCGCGATGGTCTTCTGCTTCCTCGGCGTGGCGTTCGCCTCCGCGCTGCTCAACGCGGCGTTCGTGGCGATCGTGCAGCTCCTCGTCTACGTCGGCGCCATCTCCGTCGTCGTCATTTTCGCGATCATGCTCACCGAGAAGCAGAGCGGCCCGCTCGGCTCTTTCTTTAACAGGCAGACGCTGATCGCCGGTATGGTCGCGGCCGCCGGCGCCGCCGTCCTCGCCGTGGCGGTGGGGGCGGCCGGGCTCGGCGGGGAGAAGGCGCTCAACCCCGGCGTTCACCGCCTCTCACAGCTCCTGTTTGAGCGCTTTATCTTCCCCTTCGAGCTGGTCTCGCTGATCCTCGTCGCCGCACTGATCGGGGCGATCGTCCTCTCGTTGAAGAAGAAGGAGGGGCAGCCATGAGCGCGCTCTCCTACTGGCTTGTCCTCGCCGCGCTCCTCTTCTGCATCGGCGCCTTCGGCGTACTCGTCCGCCGCAACGTGATCCACGTGGTCATGAGCATCGAGGTTATACTCAACGCGGTTAACCTCGCGCTCGTGGCGGCCGCGAACTTCCGCGGTGGCGGCGAGGGCACCGGCGCGATCTTCGCGCTGTTCGTTATCGTGCTCGCCGCGGCCGAGGTCGCGATCGGCCTCGCCATTATCATCGCGAACTACCGAAATAAGCGGACGGTCGACGCCGACCGCTTCGACGAGCTCAAGGGCTAGGGGGTGACGAGATGCAGGAGCTGAAGATCGCAGTTGCGCTGATCCCCTTGTTGCCGCTCGTGGGCTTCCTCTTCACCTTGCTCTTCGGTAAACGCCTGGGCGCTCGGGCGCACTTGGTGCCGGTTGCCTTCGTGACGGCGTCGGCGGTGCTCTGCGTGTACGTCTTCGGCTGGGTCTTCCGCCATCAGGAGACCCCCTTCGTCTGGGAGGCTTTCTCCTGGATCGCGAGCGGTAGCCTCACCGTGACGTGGGGGTTCCTCGTGGACTCACTCACCGGCATCATGCTGCTCGTGGTCGGGCTCATCGGGATGCTCGTGCACTACTACTCGATCGGGTACATGAAGGGCGACGAGGGGTTCTCCCGCTTCTTCGCCTACCTCAATCTCTTCATGTTCGCGATGTTCATGCTCATTCTCGCGGACAACTACGTGCTGCTCTTCCTCGGCTGGGAGGGCGTCGGCCTCTGCTCGTACCTCCTCATCTCCTTCTGGTTCGAGAAGAAGGCCGCGAGCCAGGCCGGTAAGAAGGCCTTTTTGGTCAACCGGGTGGGCGACTTCGGCTTCTTGCTCGGCATGTTTCTCATCTTCGTCACCACCGGTACCCTGCAGTTCGCCGGCGTCTTCGACGGGGTGCGGATGATCGGATCGGGCACGCTCCTGTGCATCTGCTTGTTGCTCTTCACCGGCGCGGTGGGCAAGAGCGCACAGTTCCCGCTGCACGTGTGGCTCCCCGACGCCATGGAGGGCCCCACGCCGGTGAGCGCGCTCATCCACGCCGCCACGATGGTCAACGCCGGCGTGTACATGGTGGCGCGCTCGTACCCGCTCTACCTCAACTCGCAGACGGCCATGCTCATCGTGATGGCCGTGGGGGCCTTTACGGCCATCTACGCGGCGTTTATCGCGATCACCCAGAACGACATTAAGAAGGTGATCGCCTACTCCACCGTCTCTTCGCTCGGCTTTATGTTCCTCGCGCTCGGCGCCGGCGCTTGGGTGGCGGGCATCTTCTACCTCTTCGTTCACGGCTTCTTCAAAGGGCTTCTCTTCCTCTGCGCCGGCTCGGTGATCCACGCCATGGGCGGCGAGCAGGATATGAGGCGCATGGGCGGGCTGCGAAGGCGTATTCCGCTGACCTTCTGGACGATGCTCATAGGGGCGGTCGCGCTGATCGGCGTGTTCCCCCTCGCCGGCTTCTGGGCGAAGGACGAGATCCTCGGCGGCGCCTTTATGAGCGGGCACTTCGTGGTGTGGGCGATCGGGATCATCACCGCCTTCCTCACCGCGGTGTTCGCCTTCCGCATGATGTTCCTCACCTTCTTCGGGACCTGCAGGGCCTCGGAGGAGGTGCAGCGCGGCGTGCACGAGTCGCCCGCGGTGATGACGGTGCCGCTCGTGCTGCTCGCCCTCCCCGCGCTCGGCGCCGGCGTCCTCGTAGGGTGGCCGCCGGAGGCCGGCTGGATCCACTCCTTCCTCCGGCCGGTGTTCTTCGACCTTGAGCACCACGCCTTCGCCTGGTTCGGTACCGGCGGCGCGCTCATGGTCTTCTCGGTCGCCGTCGCGCTCCTCGGCGTCCTCGTCGCGTACGTTATGTACCTCCGTCGCACCGGGCTTCCCGAGCGGTTGGCCGAGCGTTTCCCGCTCGCGTATCGGGCCTCGTACAACAAGCTCTATATGGATGAGGTTTACGCGGTCGTGCCGGTTCGCGCCACCATGGGCTTCGCCTCGTGGCTCTGGACCGTCGTCGACGTCAAGATCATCGACGGTGCGGTGAACGGCATCGCCCGGCTCTGGGGCGCGCTCGGCGCGCGGCTGCGCCCCCTGCAAACGGGCCGTGCGCAGAACTACGCACTCTCCGTCTTCGCCGGCATGATCGTCCTCGTCGTCCTCTTCGCTTGGTTCTGGAGGGGGTGAGATGAACGGCATGCAGCTCGGCTTCCCCCTCCTCTCGACGATCACCTTCGTCCCGTTGATCGGCGTCGCCCTCATTCTGCTCGTCGCCCGCTCGCGGCCGCTCCTCGCCAAGGTCGTGGCGCTCGCCTCCACGCTCGTCTCGTTCGGGCTGGCCGTCGTGATGATGCTCACCTTCAACACCTCCGCGCGCGGCATGCAGTTCGTGGAGGATGTGGTCTGGATCCGCTCGTTTAACGTGCACTACAGCCTCGGCGTCGACGGCATCGCCGCGCTGCTGCTCTTCTTATCCACGCTCCTCGGCGTGATCGTGATCGTCGCCAGCTGGAACTCCGTGAACGACCGCGAGGTGGGCTTCTTCGCCTCGCTCCTGTTGCTCCAGGTCGGCGTCTGTGGTGTGTTCTGCGCCACCGACCTCTTCCTCTTCTACGTGTTTTGGGAGGTCATGCTGGTGCCGATGTACTTCATCATCGGGATCTGGGGCGGCGCCCGGCGCATCTACGCCGCCATCAAGTTCTTCCTCTTCACGCTCATCGGCAGCCTGCTCATGCTGATCGCGATCATCGCGGTCGTGCTCTACGCGAAAAACAGCACGGCCGCCGGGCTCACCTTCGACATCCAGACGCTGAGTCAGCAGGTGTACCCGCACGGGCTTCAGCTCTGGGCGTTCCTCGCGTTCTTCATCGCCTTCGCGATCAAGGTGCCCATGTTCCCGCTGCACACCTGGTTGCCCGACGCCCACGTTGAGGCGCCCATGGCCGGCTCGGTGATCCTCGCCGGCGTCCTCCTCAAGATGGGGGGCTACGGTATGTTGCGCTTCTGCCTGCCGTTCTTCCCCGACGCCGCGGTCGCCGCGATCCCCTACGTGGTCGCGCTCTCCGTGATCGCGATCATCTACGGCGCACTGGTCTCGTTGATGCAGAAGGATCTCAAGAAGCTCGTCGCCTACTCAAGCGTGAGTCACATGGGCTTCGTCACCGCCGGCATCTTCGCCGGCATCGCGCTCGCGGGCAACGCCGTAGGCGTGGAGGGCGCCATCTTGGTGATGTTCAGTCATGGCTTGCTCACCGGTGCCCTCTTCCTCATGGTGGGGTACCTGTACGAGCGCACCAAGACGCGGCGGATCGCCGAGCTCGGCCTCCTCGCCAAGCCGCTGCCGATCACGGCCGCCTTCCTCCTCTTCTTCGTACTCGGCTCGTTGGGGCTCCCGGGGCTGAGCGGTTTTATCGGCGAGTTCCTCAGCCTGGTCGGGCTCTTCGCCTACTCGTGGTGGCTGGCGGCTCTCGGCGCTCTCGGCGTTATCCTGGCCGCCTGTTACCTGCTCTGGATGTTCCAGCGCACCATGTTTAACGATCGGGGCGACGCCGCGCCGAAGCCGGCTCGGCAGATGCCAGATCTTCGCGCGCACGAGATCATCGCACTCGTGCCGCTCGTCGTGCTCGTCGTCTGGGTGGGGGTCTACCCCAACACGTTCCTTGAGTTTCTTCACGTGCCGGTGCAGCAGATCATCGACCAGGTGATGCCCTCGCTGCAGGCCGCGCACGGCGGTGTGCTTGCGCACCTCGCGGAGTCGATCGGGAGGTTCTTCTAGATGGTCGCCAATAACGCCATCGGCATCATCTTGCCGCTCCTCATCGTCGCGGTGTCCGCCGGCGTGGTGCTCGTGGTCGACCTCTTCACGATGCGGAAAGGAATCTTGGCGTGGATCGCCGCAGCTGGGCTTATGACCGCGCTCGGCGCCGCGCTCGCGCAGTGGGGAGCACTCGCCGGCGTGGCCGCCTTCGGCTGCCGGCGACCCGAGCTCGGCTTCGCCGGCATGGTCTCTCTCGACACATACGCGCTCTACGCCATCGTGCTCTTCTGCCTTATCGGTGTCGTCACGATCCTGCTCTCCGACGCCTACCTCGCGCGTCGCAGCGCGCCGCGCGGCGAGTTCTACACGCTGCTGCTGCTCATCATCGTCGGCATGATCGGCATGGCGCAGAGCGCCGATCTACTGGCGTTCTTCATCTCCTTTGAGCTCATGTCGCTGCCCACGTACGTGTTGGCCGGCTACCTCTGGCGCAACGCGCGCTCCGGTGAGGCGTCTATTAAGTACTTCATCACCGGAGCCTTCGCCTCCGCCATCCTCCTCTTCGGCCTGGCGCTCCTCTACGCCGCCACGGGGCAGACCGGCTACGGCGGCATCGCCGACGGCCTCGTGCAGCTCGGCGGCGAGGCGCACGCTCTCGTGGTCGCCGCCCTCGTGTTGGTGGTCACCGGCTTCGGCTTTAAGGTGGGTGCCGTGCCGTTCCACAGCTGGGTTCCCGACGTGTACGAGGGTGCCCCCACGCCGGTCACCGCCTTTATGTCGGTCGGCGTTAAGGCGGCCGCGTTTATCGGGTTCGCCAAGCTCTTCCTCGTGGCCCTCCAGCCGCAGGCGCAGACGTGGGTCAACGCCCTCATCGTGCTCGCCGTCCTCACCATGGTGGTCGGTAACGTGCTCGCGCTGCCCCAGCGTAACCTCAAGCGGATGCTGGCCTACTCGAGCATCGCGCACGCCGGGTACCTCAGCTTGGGCCTGATCGCCGCCGGCCTGGTGGGCGACGTGGACGGCCTCCGCGCGGTCCTCTTCTACCTCGCCGCGTACGCCTTTATGAACCTCGGCGCCTTCGGCGCGCTCGTCTGGATCCGCAACCGCCGCCGTTTCGGCTACACGCTCGACGAGGTCGGCGGGCTCGCACGCACGATGCCCTGGACCTCCCTCCTCATCACCCTGCTCATGCTCTCGCTCGTCGGGATCCCGCCGACCCTGGGGTTCTGGGGTAAGTTCACCCTCTTCGCCGCCGTGGTGCGGGCCGACCTCGTGTGGCTCGCCGTCCTCGCGGTCGTCATGAGCACGGTCTCCGCGTACTACTATCTCCGCGTCGTGTGGTACCTGTACTTCCGTGAGGCGCCGGAGGGGCATGAGGTCGTGCCGGAGCCGGCGTCATCCCAGCTCGGCGTCGCCGTGGCCGTCGCCATTACGGGCCTGGGCGTCGTGCTCGTCGGCATCTTCCCGCAGCAGCTCCTGGAGCTGGTGCAGGGCGCCGTGCGCCTCTTCGGCGGTTGAGCAGAACCCCTCTTTTACTCATCGCTTACGAACTTCATGGTGTTTCGCAGTGCCTCTTGGTACACTGAGGGGATGAAGATCCTCTTCGTAGGTGATGTGTTCGGTCGACCCGGTCGGGAGGCGCTCCTGCGTTGGCTGCCGGGCTTTACCTCTGAGCGCGAGGTCGACTTCGTCATCGTGAACGGCGAGAACGCCGCCAACGGCTCCGGCATTACCTCGCGCATCGCCCAGGGGCTGCTCGATGCCGGCGTCGACGTGATCACCACCGGCAATCATGTGTGGCGGCAGAAGGAGGTTTACTCCTTCCTTAACACCGAGGAGCGCATCATCCGGCCGGCGAACTACCCGGTCGGCGCCCCGGGGCGAGGACTTACGGTGCGCCCGGCCCCAGATGGGCGGCGCGTCGCCGTCATCAACCTCGCCGGCGACCTGTATTTACAGACGGGGCTCTCGCCCTTCCGCATCGTCGACCGCCTCGTGGAGGAGGCCTCGGCCGCCGCCGAGGTCGTCGTGGTCGACCTGCACGCCGAGGCGACCTCCGAGAAGGTCGCCATGGGCCATTACCTCGACGGTCGGGTCACAGCCGTCCTCGGCACGCACACCCACGTGCAAACCTCAGACGCGCGCGTGCTTAAAAAGGGGACCGCCTACCTCACCGACGTGGGTATGACCGGTCCCCTCGAGTCCGTCATCGGCGTGCGCACCGAGATCATCCTCCATCGCTTTGTGACGGAGATGCCCGTTCGCTTCGAAGTGGCCGATGGCCCCGTTCGTCTCAACGCCGCGCTCATCGCCGAAGAGGCCGGGCGTGCTGTTTCGATCGAGGCGATCGAGGCTATTCTGTAAACACCTTTTGCGCGCTTCAGTCCCCTCTGGGCGCTGCGCTAGGAAATGTTCCACCCGCGGTGAACACTGCACAGGGGAAGGCGCCGCGCTTAGGCCAGTAAAAATGTTCTCTTACGAGCTCATGAATCCCGGATCGTTGCCGATACAGACTACATGGGAACGAAAGCAACAACACACAAAGAGCCGCTTGAGGCCGCCCCAAGGAGCGTCCTCCGGGAGCTCCAGCCGCTTCGCAGCGCACCATCGCCGGTCAGGCGACGGATGAGTCGTGCCCCCTTCCATCTGCGCACGATGACGACCATCTGCGCCGACGCCCTCGCCTTCGTGCTCGCCGCCCTCTGTGTCGAGTGGGCCGTCGGCGCCCTCCCCGGCTTGCCCGTCTTCAACGGGCTCTTCACGGTGTTCGCGGCAAAGCCCATCGGGGGGCTCTTCACGCTCATCGCCCTCACCCCCTACTGGATCGCGGCGCTCTGGGCCTTCGGCCTCTACCGCGAGTCCGGCAGGAGCATCGGAGGTATGAGCGTCACCGACGCCCTTGGTGGCTTCACCGCGCTCACCTCGGCGAGCTGGCTGTTGCTGGTCATCTTCCTCTTCACGCAGGGGACCGGTGCACCGGTTGCCGCCCTCATCGTCTTCTGGTTCGCCGCAGTGCTCCTCGTGCCGAGCGCTCGCTGGCTCGTGCGCACGCTCCTCTGGTCGCGCTCCTCCTTCAAGGAGCGAGTACTCATCGTCGGCGCCGGCGAGGTTGGTCACTCGCTCGCCGCCAAGATCTCCAAGCACCCCGAGTACAAGATCGACCTCATCGGCTACCTCGACAACGGCGAGCCCTGCGGCAGCTGCGACGACGGCCCGCCGATCCCGATCCTCGGCGTTCTCAACGACCTCGAGCGGGTCATCGCGCAGCAAGACGTTCACCGGGTGATCGTGGCTTTCTCCCAGGCCCGTCACGACGACTTCCTCAGGGTGGTGCGCGCCTGCTCCGACTCCTACATCCAGGTCAACATCGTGCCGCGTCTCTTCGAGGTCGTGAGCTCCCGGGCGCTCGTCGACGACGTCGAGGGCATCCCGCTCCTCGACATCGGCCACGCCGAGCTCAGCCGCTTCAACATGGCGGTCAAGCGGGTCTTCGACCTCATCGTGGGCAGCGTGATCTGCCTCTTCGCCCTCCCGGTGATGGCCGTCATCGCACTCGCCATCAAACTCGACTCCAAGGGCCCCGTCCTCTTCCGTCAGGAGCGCATGGGGAGGGGCTGGAAGACCTTCGAGATCCTCAAGTTCCGCTCTATGGCCGAGGACGCCGAGAGCCGCCGCCACGAGCTCGAGGACTGCAACGAGTGCGACGGCCCCATCTTCAAGATCCGCAAAGACCCGCGCATCACACGAGTCGGCGGCGTCCTGCGCCGCTGGAGCCTCGACGAACTGCCGCAGATCCTCAACGTCATGAAGGGCGACATGAGCCTCGTGGGCCCGCGCCCCCTCTGGGTCAAAGAGGCGCGGCAGTGCGGAGGCTGGACTCAGAAGCGCCTCGACATCACCCCCGGCATGACTGGCCTCTGGCAGGTGCTCGGCCGCAGCGACATCCCCTTCGACGAGATGGTCAAGCTCGACTACATGTACGTCACCGGCTGGAGCCTGAGCTGGGACATCAAGCTCCTCTTCCAGACCTTCTCCGCGGTGACGCGGAAGAGGGGGGCGTACTGAGGGAGTGTATACTCTGTACTCGTTGGCGGTGTTTTTCACCGGAGGTGAGCTGCGTGCGTGACCCCCATCATGTGCTGATCCTCGTCGAAAACCTCTCGGTTCCCTTCGACCGCCGTGTGTGGCACGAAGCGGTAACCTTGCGTCAGGCTGGGTACGAGGTCTCCGTTATCTGCCCTCGCGGCAAGAACCACGACTGCGAGCCGTACGCAGAGATCGAGGGCATCCGGATC
Source organism: Thermoleophilia bacterium (assembly GCA_040776965.1). Taxonomy (GTDB): domain Bacteria; phylum Actinomycetota; class Thermoleophilia; order UBA2241; family UBA2241; genus CAIXSE01. Next base: position 1,364,036 of record JAXGZO010000001.1, on the reverse strand, counting down.
GCTCGTTATCCAACTCCGCCCGAGGCGCAGTCACTGGCCGGGTACGTTAAAGAGTATCCCTACATGCTCGCTTGGACGTTGCGTTTGGCGATGAGCCTTTGGAGGCATCGCCCCTTCGACGTTATTCACGCCTGTAATCCGCCGGATCTCTTCTTTCTCATCGGGCGGGTTTTTCGGCCGCTCGGCGTCTCTTTTGTGTATGATCAGCACGATGCCAACCCCGAGATCCTCTTGGCAAAGCGCGATGGTGTGGCGCGCAACGGTCTCCCGGAGCGGGTTGTCGCCTGGGCGGAGCGTCGCACGTACGCTTTGGCCGACGTCGTTATCACGCCCAACGCCTCGTACCGTCATTTAGCGCTAACGCGAGGGGGCAAGTCCCCCGAGGACGTCTTCGAGGTGCGGAGCGGGCCGCTGCGCGATGAGTTCCCGCCGGCGAAGGCCGGGGAGCCTGAGTACGACAGGCGCGGGCACCGTTATCTCATCGCCTACGTTGGTGTGATGGGGAAGCAAGACGGCGTCGATCTTCTCGTGCGTGCCGTGGCGGAGAGGGTGCAGCGCGGAGACGATATCTTGCTCTCCCTCGTCGGCGATGGAGAGTCTTACGATGAGGTCAAGCGGCTGAGCGAGTCCCTCGGTATCGCCGACCGAGTGCACATGCCCGGGTTTCAAACGGCCGACGAGTTTCTCCCCAGCATGCGGAGCGCCGATGCCGCCGTCGCCCCCGACCCCCCCAGTGCGTTTAACGAGATCTCAACGATGAATAAAATCATCGAGTACATGGCGCTCGAGGTTCCTTGTGTCGCCTTTGGGCTCAGGGAGAATAAGGTGACGGGAGGTGACGCGGTGATTTACGCAGAAGAACCCACCGTCGCGTCGCTCGCCGAGGCGCTGGCGCAGGCACTGCACGGCGACGGCGCTGCGCGCGCAGCACGTGTTCGCCTCGGCAGACGGCGTTTTGAGGAGGTCCTGTGCTGGGAGCATGCTGCCCCTTGCCTGCTCGCCGCGTACCAGCGGGTAGGCGAGAAGGCGGCACACGCGCTGCGCTCGCGTCGAGTCGGGGTGCTCCGATGAGCGCCGGAGGGTTCATCTCATGGGCGCCGTTCTCTCGGCGTACGGAGACGCTCGCCAAAGAGTTCCAGCTCGACCTCGCCTTCGTGCGTACGCCGTGGCCTAAGCGGCCGTGGACTACCCCGATTAAGTACCCGTGGCAGGCGGTGCGGACGCTGCAGGCGTTGCGCGCGCGGCAGCCGCAGGAGCTCTGGGTGATGGATCCTCCCTCTCCTCTGGTTGCCATAGCCGGTTCTTGGGCCGCTCGGCACGACGTGCCGCTGGTGGTCGATATGCACACGGCGGCGTTTACGGCACCGGAATGGCGGTTACTGCGGCCGCTCGAGTTGCCCGCACTGCGGGCCGCCGCTGCGGTTGTGGTCACTAATGAGTCGCTCGCGCGCGAGGTTCGCTCCTGGGGCGCTCGCGCCTTCGTGCTCCCGGACCCGCTGCCCGCGCCTCTGCGTCCGATTACGAGCGTTCCCGTGGCGGATCTCGTGACGATCGTCGCGACCTTCTCCAAAGATGAGCCCCTCGACGTACTGCCGGCGGTCGCCCGCGCCCTGCCCGACGTTCGCTTCGCCGTAACGGGATCGCCTCGCGGCGATCTCAGCGATTGGCCCGCCAACCTCACCGCGACCGGCTTTTTAGATGATCAGGAGTACTGGGAACAACTCGCCGCCTCGGCTGCGGTCGTCGTGCTCACCACTCGTCCAGATACGCTTCTGAGTGGAGGGTACGAGGCGATGGCCGTCGGTCGGCCGCTCGTGACCTCCGACCATGAAGTGCTCCGCGACTACTACGAGGAGGCCGCTTTGTACTGCGGTGCAGACTCATCGTCGATGGTCGCGGCGATTCAGCGTGTGCTTCACGAAGGGCATGAGCTCGCCGCATCGTTAGTCGACCTGAGGGAGCGGCGTGTGGTTGAGTGGCGGCAGGAGGCCGAGCGTCTCAGGGTGGCCGTCGGGAGGGGCTCATGAGCGGCCTGCTCGGCATTTGGTCGGCCGATCCACAACGTCTTGCCCGCGGTCCGGCGGCGCTCTCCTCCATGGACCACGCCCTCGGGTACGAGCTCGCGGATCACGCCGGGACGGGCTTTTACGCCGGCGTTTGCGGCCTGCCCGGTGCCGTCGCCCTCCTCGTTGAGTCCGAGGCGGAGGTGGTGGCCGAGGCGCCGACGGGGCCGCTCGTTGTCGCCTTTCGCGGTCAGCTCTCTAACTACCGCGAGCTTCAACGCGAGCTTCGTCTAGGGTCTGCTTTCGCCCCCGTGGCGGTGGTGGCGGCGGCGTATCGGGCCTGGGGGGCGAAGCTGTTCGATCGCCTTGAGGGGGCGTTTTCGCTCATCGTCCACGACCGACAAAACGGGCGAGCGGTGGCCGGCAGCGACCCGTGCTGCGTGCACGCGCTGTACGCGGTTCGCTTGGGCGACGACTGTCTCATAGCCAGCGAGGCGAAGGCCTTTCTCGCCGTGCCGCCGTTTCGCGCTCGTCTCGACCGCGATGCTTTGGCCGACACACTTACTTTCAGTTACGCGTTTGAGGGTCGGCCGCTCTTCGCCGGCGTGCGGGGCCTCCCTCATGGGTGTCACTACGAGCTCGAGCGTGGGGAGCTGCGGGTGGTGCGTCACTGGAACGCGGCCGAGCGGCCGAGCGGGTCTTTGCGCGGTGCCGCCTATATCGATCGTCTAGAAGAGGCAGTGCGGCGGAGCGCGGCGGAGGCGTTCGCCGAGTCGGGTGTCGTTTTGCCGCTCACCGGCGGTCTCGACTCCCGCCTCCTCGCGGCGCTCGTGCCGTCGGAGGCCGATGTTCGGGCGATCACCTTCGGCGCGCCCTCCGATCACGACGCCGCCATCGCCGCTCGCGTTGCGGCCGTCTGTGGGCTTCCACACGATGTGCTGCCGTTCGACCAGGCGTACGTAGAGCACTTCGCCGCTGAGACCGTTTGGCTCCTCGAGGGGCGCATGAACCCCATGAGGAATATCACCGGCGGCCTCATGGATCAGCTACGTCCGGCGCCGGCCTTTATTAACGGAGCCGGTGCGGCCGCCGGCCGCCGCTTCTTGCGCTCGCGCATGCTGGTGCCCAACCGTGCTTGGATCTGTGGCACCGACGAGTACTTCGAGCAGCACCTCTCGGAGCACGATGACTTCCTCAAGTTGCTGCCCGGTGAGTACGACGATGTGGTGCGGGAGAGCGATGCGTTGCAGGAGGAGTCGTTTGAGCGTCGTCTGAGCCTCTTGCGCGCGACGCGCGGTCGTCCGCTTGTGGACCGTCTCGACCTCTTTATCATCCAGCAAGACGAGCGGTACGGGCAGCTCGGTCTGGCTCTCGCCGATATCTGGGTGCCGGCCCGTGCGCCACTCCTTACGCGTGGGTGGATCGAAGCGATGCTCGACGGCGCCGTGAGCGAGCGTATCGACGATCGTTCACGCCTGCGGTTGCTTCAACGCGTGAGCAAGCGCGTGTCGGCGGTACCGTGGGCGCTTACTCACCTTCCGATTCCGGCGAGTATTCAGGTGCTCAACGCCCTCCGCGTCGTCGGGGCGCTTCGCCATCGACCCCATCTCTCGCTTTACGAGCAGCAGCAGCCGGCCGCCGCTTCGCCGGCTGGCGGGGGCTCCTCGCTCGCGAGACGGGTGAAAAACCTACTGTATCGCCAGGGGGAGAGCCGCGATGACTGGTTGCGGGGTCCGTCACGTGCTTTTCTTGAGCGGATTCTCTTGTCACCACGGCTCGGGGACCACGGCGTGTTCTCCCCTAAGGGGGTTGCGCGGCTTCTGGATCGGCAGGCCGCCGGTGAGCCGCTCGCCGGTCTCGTGGGCATCGTGTTGCAGGTCGAGCTCTGGCAGCGACAGTTCGAAGACGGTGACCGTTATGATCTTCGACGGCGCTGAGATCGCGAATGTTGCCGTCTGCGGGCAGCGCGGGCTCATCGAGTTGTCGTTTGTAGGCCTGCGGAGTCGATGATGGCCACGTGGGCCGTCATCGCCCATTACGGGCCATCCGAGACGACGTGGGCGACGGTAGCCGCGATCCTCGACGGCGAATCGCGGCCGGAGCGCACGCTCGTGATCGACAATCAGGGCGGGCTTTCCGATCACCCCGACCCCACCGTGGAGGTGCTGCGACCGGGCGAAAACATCGGCTTCGCCGCTGCCTGCGGTCTCGGTGCGGCTCGGGCGCTCGCCGCCGGAGCCGGCTTCGTCTGGGTCGTTAACAACGACGCTCGTCCTGCAGTCGACTGTCTTTACGAGCTCGAGCGCACGGCGGCGGCGATGCCGCGGGCGGGGCTCTTGAGCCCGCTGATCGTTCGCGGCGACGGTGCCGGCGCTTGGTATGCGGGGGGCTCCGTCTCTCCGCGGGCGCTGAAGGTACGGCACGCGTTTCAGCCGGCCTCCGCAGAGCCGCACGACGTCGGGTTCGTCACCGGTTGCGCGTGGCTGGCCAGCGCTGAGTTTATCCGTGCCGCCGGCATGCCGGAGGAGCGTCTCTTTATGTACTTCGAGGATGTGGACTGGAGCCTCCGTGCGCAGGCGCTCGGGTGGCGCACGGTGCTCGTGCCCGCGGCGCGGGTGGTTCACGACGTTCGCTACAGCGCCCGCGGCCGACGGCTCTTCTCGCCGTTCGCCGTGTATTTCATGACGCGTAATCGATTGCTCCTGGCGCGTCGTTGGGGCTCGCCCGTGGCCGCGTTTCCCTTAGCTGTCGACTGGGGACTCCGTCAGGTCGTCAAGAGTGAGAATCGGTCGATGGCGGCGAAAACCGCTCTCGCCGTCGCCGCCGGCCTGCTGCACGGTGTGGCGCGGCGCGACGGCCCGTTGGGATCGCGGCTCGCCGAAGTTCTGCGGTGAAGGGCGTCTCGCCGATCGGCTCCGGCACGGCGAGAGGCTTCTGGGTTCTGGTCGCCCTCCTTCTGATCGCCATTCTCGTCGTGGCGGTGCGCTCTCCGCTCGTCGCCGTTTTGCTGACGGTGGTTTTGGGCGTCGGTCTCTACCTGATGACCATTGTGGGGACGCGAGCCGGTAACGCCATCCTTTTGGCTGTGTTTTTGACGGCTGTGATTGCGATTCCGAGCGAGTACGCCATGTCATGGCGCCTGCCCGTGGGCGGCGGCGGCATCTTTATTACCGATGTGCTCTTAGGGCTTCTTCTTGTGAGCCTCCTGGTCATGGTCATCCTGGAGCGCGAGTTCGTTATCGGTCGATCTCCGCTTAACCTTCCCCTTTTCTTATTTCTCCTCTGGGTTGCTGTTGCAGCTGTGATCGGTCAGCAGACGGGCAACCAGATGAAGCTCATCGTTCAGGATCTCCGCTCCTTGCTCCACTACGGCGTCTTCTTCGCCGTGATGATGCTCGTGCGGGATCGCGAGCAGGTGCTGCGGGTTTTAAAGTTGCTCGCCGTTTGTCTCGTTATCGCCTTCCTCACCGGGGTTTTCTACGACCTGCAAGGTCAGGGCATGGCGCTCGAGTTCGTCGAGGCTGGCGTGAGCCGGTTCCCGGCGCCCGATGATCTCTTCTTGATGGGCTCGCTTCTGCTCACTTCGTTTGTCCTCGTTTGGCCGGAGGGCAAACGGCGGCCGCTCTGGCTCTGGGGTCTACTGGGTATCGTGTTTCTGGGCCTGGTACTCTCGTTTGTGCGCGGTAATTGGCTCTCTTTCGCCGTCGGGCTCTTCTTCCTCTGGCTGATGGTCTTCCCCCGGGAGCGGGTGCGGCTCATCCTCGGGGGCATCCTTCTCGGGACCCTCTTCGCCGCCGCCCTGGCGGTGACGAGTCCGGCCGTGTTTAACTCTGTAGTTTCGCGAGCTATGGCGGTTACCGCAGTAGCCGTCGACCCTAACGTGCAGTGGCGGTTTATCGAGAACAAGGCCGCGCTACAGCAGATCCACGAACGGCCGCTGTTCGGCAACGGTCTCGGTAGAGAGTACCTCTTCGATTGGTCTCGGTATGGGGTGGAGCCGTACTACAAGAGCTATATCCACAATAACTACCTCTGGTTCTGGCACCGTCTGGGCTTGGTCGGGCTCGCTCTCTTCGCGTGGATGATGATCGCTTTTTTGGTGCCGTGGATACGGCAGAGGGAGCTTATCTCTCGCGATGATCCCTGGTTGAGCGGCCTCGTGTACGGCAGCCGGGCGATGATTATCGCGCTGCTGCTTAACTCGATCAGCTCACCGCGCTTTAACTCCAAGCTCTCAGTTGCGGTCTTCGCAACGGTCATGGCGTTGTCGGAGATCTCCCTGGCGCTGATGGTCGCTCGCTCGGAGGAGCAAGAGGCGCTGGAGGGCGGGGAGGACGGAGATGCCGGCGTCTCGCCGGATGAGTAAGGCTCACGAGGGGCTACGATCCCACACCACGAAAAGCGGGCCGAGTCTAGCGGTTGAGGGTCGGCCCGCTTTCTCTCGTCTTCCACTGAGGAGCGCCGCACACTGCGTAGCTCGCTTTCAACCCGGTTCGTCTTCGAGTATCGAGGAGCAGTGCGCTCTGGACGGAGAGGGAGGGTGAGCAGCAAAAGGGCCGAGTCCAACCCCACGGACTCGGCCCTTTGCGCGTCAGGACCTTCGATCACCCGCCGACTTACATCTGCGTCAGCGTGGTGGGGCCGAGCATCTGGCCCTCGTAGAACTGAGCCTGCGAGTACTCGCCGTTGGTGACGTCGGCGAGGAACTGCTGGTCGCCGAAGATGTGGACGGCGGACTGCGTGCGGGCCAGGTGGAGGTCCCAGTGGATCAGGTCGTTCGGGGCCGGCGAGGCGATCTGATCGGGGCCGGCGAACTGGGAGAGGTAGTTCCACGAAGCCTTCAGCTCGTTGTGCTGTGTCTGGGTAGCGCGACCGAGGTGCGCCGTCATCTGGTAGAGGATCGAGGAGAGGCGGGCGTTGTAGGTCATGTAGTCGAGGGTGCCGCCGCGGCTGGCGTTGTCGTAGTAGCCCGAGGTGAAGATGAGGACCTGCGGCACCTTAGCGGTGGTCTTGCCGTCACCGTCGTTATCGGGGTTGGTGGAGGAGTGCAGGATCCGCGGGACGCTCAGCCTGTAGGAGCTGCTGAAGAGCGTGTTGATCTGGGTCGTATCGGCGGTGACGATCGCGCAAGCCAGCCAAGCGACGGCGGGGGAGGCGGCGTGGTCGCAGCCGGTGTAGTAGTCGGTCCTGTCGTAGGTCAGCTCCGAGCCGGGCCAACCGTACGTGCCGCGGCCGCTGTGGGTCATCCAGTAGTCATTCGCGAGGTCGTCCTGGTAGCTCTTCATGACCGACGACCACGTACGGAACCAGGTCTCGATCGTGGCCTTCTGCTCGTCGCTGTAGACGCCCGCGTCACGGGTGAGGTCGTAGCACCACGCGAAGGAGAAGGCGCCGTAGGACTGATGGTAGCCGGCGCTGCGGTCTTTAGTGAAGGAGAAGGGGGCCGGGGTGTGACCCTGTGCCCAGGCGATCAGGTACTGGGCGCTCTTGGCGGCGTAGGCCTTATCGCCGGTGGAGGCGTAGGCGATGGCGAGGTTACGGGCGTAACGAGAGTCGGTGTCGAGCTTCTCGTACTCGTAGGTGATGGTGGGGCCGGGGTCTACGTCCGGGGAGTCGTTCATCGCCACGCGGACGCGGCCGTCGCGGAAGTAGATCCAGGCGGCGGTGTACGGCTCTTCGCCCGCGGCGATGCGGCGACGCAGGAGGTCGATCTCGGCGGAGGTCATGACCAGCTGGTTCGCGCTGACCTTCGGAGCGACGGGTGCGTCCGGGGTGGGCGTAGCGGAGGGAGTCGGCGTAGCGGTCGGGGTGGGCGTAGCGGAAGGAGTCGGCGTAGCGGTCGGGGTGGGCGTAGCGGACGGGGTGGGCGTAGCGGTCGGCTGAGGGGTGACCGGCCTCTTCGGCTTGCGCACGCGGGTGAGGAGGACGTAGTTAGCCTTGCGCACGGCGACACGGTACTCGCTGCTGTAGAGGCGGATGGATTTCTGAGACTTCTTGATCGTCTTGCGGAGATACGGCGAGGAGCTCTTGACGGTGATAGCGGAGGCCGTCCGCTTCACGACCGTCGCACGGATCGTCGTAGGAGCGGCCTGTGAGATCGTCGGGACGAGGAGGAGGAGGAAGAGTGCGAGGAGGAGAAGCGCTCCTGTCTTCACGGTGATACTGGCTGTGCGGCTCATCAAGGGCTCCTTACGAAAATCGATCCGCTGGACTGGATCGGTTGAGTTCTCCCTCTCTTTATCGGCGGCAGGTCGCCGAACTTGAGGCCGTTTGGGGAGAATTTCGTTTGGAGGGGTGGGGCTTTGCAGGAGGCGAGAGTCGGAGAGGCGCTCGACTCAGTTCGCTGGGCGGTTAGTTGCGCAATGCGAGTGCTCGCCCGAGGCGTAAAATTAGCTGATATGCAGGTATATTGATGGATCGATCGCGGTTATCTGTTCGTGGACCTCACGTTACGGGGCGCGTTTTGCTCGGCGAGGTGTTATCTTCGCGAGCAACACTTGTTCGCTTGGAGGGTTATGAAAGGCGGGGTTGGAGATGCGGTGCCAGTGTCGGTAGCCTGCGTGATGGGCGACTTCGTGGTGTGCGGAGCTGTTTGGAGTACGCTGCGTAGCCGGGGGGCTTTTGGCATATGAGTCTTCGGAGGCAAGCGGTTTCGGGCGTTAAGTGGACGAGTGTCTCGACGGTCGCCGTCACCGCTATTACCTTCGTCCAGCTCGCGGTGCTTACGCGGCTCCTCAGCCATGCGGACTTCGGCATTATGTCGATGATCCTCACGGTGGTGGGCTTCGCCCAGATCTACGCCGGTATGGGGCTCGGGGGCGCTATCGTCCAGCGGCAGGACCCCACCGCAAATCAGCTCTCGACGCTCTACTGGGCGAACCTCGCGGTCAGTGGCGTCATCTTCCTTATCATCCTTGCGAGCTCACCGCTGGTCGCCATATTCTTCCGGCAGCCGAGGCTCACCTCGCCGCTGATCGCGATGAGCTTCATCTTTCTCATCATTCCGCTTGGTCAGCAGTTCATGATACTTCTGCAGAAGAACCTGCTCTTTGAGCGGTTGGCGGTTATCGAGATCATCTCCGCGGCGGTGAGGTTCATCGTTGCGGTTACTGCCGCCTTCTTCGGCAAGGGCGTCTTCAGCCTCGTCTACGCGCAGCTCGCCTTCGAAGGTGTAAAGGTGTTCTTCTTGCTCTCTTATGGGCTGAGGCGCTGGAGGCCCAGGCTGCACTTCAGCATCGCCGATCTCAAGGGGTACTTGAGCTTCGGGGTGTATGAAATGGGCGCGAAGACCACATCCTACCTGGCGAGCAATATCGACTACTTGCTCATCGGTCGCTTTTTGGGCGCCGAGATGCTCGGTCTCTATACGATCGCCACGAACCTCGTTATCCAGCCGGTGGTGCGGCTCTCCCTTATCTTGTTCCACGTCGCCTTCCCGATCTTCGCTCAGCGCCAAAACGACGACGAAGGGCTTCGTCGGGGGTATTTGGAGATGACCGAGCTGGTCGCCTTCGTCTCCTTCCCCCTCTTGATCGGTCTGGCGGCGACGAGCTCTGTGGCGGTGGTCGCCGTCTTCGGCGCCGCTTGGGTTGGCGCTGTGGTGCTCGTCCGGCTGTTGACGGTGGCGGGGATGAGCGCGAGCATCAGCAACCTGACCTCTACGCTTCTTCTCGCTAAGGGGCGGGCTGACTACAGCTTCTGGATGAGCGTAGTCACCATGCTGCTCAGCACCGGGGTGCTGTGGTTCGCCTTCCAGTTCGGGGGCGCTGTGGGTGCTGCGGCTCGCTCGTCACTCAACTTGGCCTTTATCCCCTTCGGGCTTTACCTCCTGTGGCGTGTTGTAGGCCTGCGTCCGCTCGTTTATCTCAAGCGTCTGCTCGCGCCGCTCGTGACCTCTCTCATCATGGGCGCCGTTGTGTACGGTGCGTGTCTCGCCCTTCGCCGGGTGCTGTCGCCGCCGGTCTGCCTCGCTCTCCTCGTCCCCTTGGGTGGTGCGATCTACGTGGGCATGTGGCGGGTGTGGCGGCCCGCGTACATTCCGGGGCTATGGCGCATGGTGAGGGGTAGGGAAAAGACCGAAGCTACGACTTAGCGCGGTTTAAGGTCTCGGTTTTCCTCAGCTGTAGTAGGCGTGGCGCCGCGTATCCTTGCGTATTCCGGTTATCACCAAGCCAAGCGATCTGGTGGGCGTTCTCTCGAAGAAGCCCTCGACTTCCCTGAGGGTTCCGAGCGAGGTCTCTTGTGCGTGCAGAATGACGAGCATGCCGTCGACGGCCGTGGCCATCGCCGCCGTATCGCCGACGGCGAACATTGGCGGCGAGTCGACGAGTACATAATCGTGCTGTGCTGCGAGGTCGTCGAGGATCTGCGCGAACTGCGGCGAGCCGATGATCTCGCCGGGGTTCGGCGGCAGCGGGCCGGAGGTGATTACGTGGAGGTCGAGGTTGGTGGGCGGTCGGCTGGCGCTCAACTGAGGCGTGCGGAGCCGCCCGAGTCCCGTATCGCCGTTGTCTAGCTCGACGGCTGGAGAGTCTATGCGAATCACCTGTGTTGCCTCTCGGAGGCTGACATTACCGGTAACCACGTCTGTCACTCCACGCTTTTTCGTGGCCATGAGAAGGCGGTGGAGGGAAGGCCGCCTGAGGTCTCCCTCGACGACGGCGACACGCTTGCCGTTTCGCAGGAGGGCGATGGCGAGGTTTGCGACGGTCGTGGACTTGCCTTGGCCGGGCAGAGGACTGGTGACGGCGATAATTCGCGTGTTGTTGTCGAAGTTGATGAACTCGAGGTTCGTGCGAAGGAAGCGATACGCCTCCGCCGCAATGCTCTGTGGCTCGCTGAGGGTGATAAGCCTTCCGGAGGAGGCCTGCTTGCTTCGGTGCAGCTCGGGGATGGTGGCGATGATCGGTAAAGGCGTGTGGCTCGCGATCTCCTCCGGGCCATGAAGTTTTGTGTCGAGGGCCTCTCGCAGGAAGGCAAGGCCGACGCCAAGGATGAGCGCCGCGACCGTGGCGAGGGCGACGTTACGAAGGGGTTTAGGGCTGGAGGGTGAGGAGCTCGGCCGGGCGCGCTCGCCGATGGAGAGACCCCTGCTCACCATCGGCTTGAGGAGCTCAAGGCTGTTGCGTCGTTCGATAAGGGAGTTGTACTCGGCGTCACCGCGGCGCGTAGTGGCTATCTGTTTGGTAATGAGCTTTATCGATTCGTCCAGCGAACCCTCCAAGAAGCCCTTGCGCCACTTTACGAACTGTTCGGCGAAGCCGTTGGCGATGGACGCCGCGACCTTTGGATCGTGATGCTGAGCGGAGATCTTGATGATGTCGGTGTTGGGGTCGATCTCGACTGAGACGGATCGCCTGAGATCGTCACCGGTCTCGGCGAGATGTAGGTTCTCCTTCACGATCCCGATGCTCTCCGGGGTGACGATGAAGCTAGCGAGCGTCTGGAGCTCGCGCTCATCGGGTTTTTTGAAGTCGACAGAGCTCCCTATCGCGATGCTCGTTGATGGAGCTTGCGACTGAGCGATTACGCGTGCCGTCGAGGAATACAGGGTTGGCTGCAGAAGACTGCCGACGCCGACGACAGCCGGGATGGCGATGAGTGCTACCAGGATGATCCAACGGCGACGCCATAAAAGGAGAGCGTATTGATGCAGGCCGGTAGGCTGCGAACTAGGGCTGGTCAAATGAGCGCCTTTCATTGCGAGAGAACGCTGGCCGCGCGATCGCCGTAAAGGCGGATCGCCGGCGATGTTGAATTGTGCAGCAGTGTTAATGTTCGCCCGTATTGGGAAGTACTCCTCCAGCTCATCAAAATTTTTCCACTACCCCTCATGAATCCCGGATCGTTGCCGATACAGACTACATGGGAACGAAAGCAACAACACACAAAGAGCCGCTTGAGGCCGCCCCAAGGAGCGTCCTCCGGGAGCTCCAGCCGCTTCGCAGCGCACCATCGCCGGTCAGGCGACGGATGAGTCGTGCCCCCTTCCATCTGCGCACGATGACGACCATCTGCGCCGACGCCCTCGCCTTCGTGCTCGCCGCCCTCTGTGTCGAGTGGGCCGTCGGCGCCCTCCCCGGCTTGCCCGTCTTCAACGGGCTCTTCACGGTGTTCGCGGCAAAGCCCATCGGGGGGCTCTTCACGCTCATCGCCCTCACCCCCTACTGGATCGCGGCGCTCTGGGCCTTCGGCCTCTACCGCGAGTCCGGCAGGAGCATCGGAGGTATGAGCGTCACCGACGCCCTTGGTGGCTTCACCGCGCTCACCTCGGCGAGCTGGCTGTTGCTGGTCATCTTCCTCTTCACGCAGGGGACCGGTGCACCGGTTGCCGCCCTCATCGTCTTCTGGTTCGCCGCAGTGCTCCTCGTGCCGAGCGCTCGCTGGCTCGTGCGCACGCTCCTCTGGTCGCGCTCCTCCTTCAAGGAGCGAGTACTCATCGTCGGCGCCGGCGAGGTTGGTCACTCGCTCGCCGCCAAGATCTCCAAGCACCCCGAGTACAAGATCGACCTCATCGGCTACCTCGACAACGGCGAGCCCTGCGGCAGCTGCGACGACGGCCCGCCGATCCCGATCCTCGGCGTTCTCAACGACCTCGAGCGGGTCATCGCGCAGCAAGACGTTCACCGGGTGATCGTGGCTTTCTCCCAGGCCCGTCACGACGACTTCCTCAGGGTGGTGCGCGCCTGCTCCGACTCCTACATCCAGGTCAACATCGTGCCGCGTCTCTTCGAGGTCGTGAGCTCCCGGGCGCTCGTCGACGACGTCGAGGGCATCCCGCTCCTCGACATCGGCCACGCCGAGCTCAGCCGCTTCAACATGGCGGTCAAGCGGGTCTTCGACCTCATCGTGGGCAGCGTGATCTGCCTCTTCGCCCTCCCGGTGATGGCCGTCATCGCACTCGCCATCAAACTCGACTCCAAGGGCCCCGTCCTCTTCCGTCAGGAGCGCATGGGGAGGGGCTGGAAGACCTTCGAGATCCTCAAGTTCCGCTCTATGGCCGAGGACGCCGAGAGCCGCCGCCACGAGCTCGAGGACTGCAACGAGTGCGACGGCCCCATCTTCAAGATCCGCAAAGACCCGCGCATCACACGAGTCGGCGGCGTCCTGCGCCGCTGGAGCCTCGACGAACTGCCGCAGATCCTCAACGTCATGAAGGGCGACATGAGCCTCGTGGGCCCGCGCCCCCTCTGGGTCAAAGAGGCGCGGCAGTGCGGAGGCTGGACTCAGAAGCGCCTCGACATCACCCCCGGCATGACTGGCCTCTGGCAGGTGCTCGGCCGCAGCGACATCCCCTTCGACGAGATGGTCAAGCTCGACTACATGTACGTCACCGGCTGGAGCCTGAGCTGGGACATCAAGCTCCTCTTCCAGACCTTCTCCGCGGTGACGCGGAGGAGGGGGGCGTACTGAGCGAAGGGCGCTTTACGGCGCCCTCGTGGCCCGCGCTCCCGCTTTTCTCGATGCTCGTTGTCAGATTCTCTTCTCGCGGACGTTATCCCTGGTGAAGGTACTTATCCTATTCACCTACGTTCGAGGAGTGAGAGATGAAGATTCGAAAGATGATGACGACGATGCTGTTTGCGAGCGCCACGGCGGTCGTGTGCGGCGCACTCGTGGTGGGTCTGACTACGGCTGGGTGCGGCGCCCGCTCCTCCTCCGCGCCTTCGCCTTCGGCCAGCGCGGTCGCGAGCGCGAGCTCGAGCCCGGTTGATGGCCACAGCACACGCGATAGCGTCGACTGGCAGGGTTACTACTACGGCCCCATGCCGGCCGCCGATTGCCCCGGCATTGAGGCCTGGCTGCATCTGGATGAGGTGGACGGAAAGGTGAAGTACGAGCTCATCGAGACCTACCTCACGGGCAAGCCGCAGACCTTTACGACCTCCGGTGTCGCCGTGTGGGAGTCGGACGGCTCAACGTTGACGCTTACGGGCGACAAGGATGACGCGAAGCACCCCCGCAAGGTCTTCGTCTCAGAGGGCTTCGTGCAGTTCCTCGGTGAGAACCAGGCTGCAATCGAAAGCTCCTCCCCGTATTCGCTCAAAAAGCAGGATGTGTTTACGGGTGGTGGCCGTCAGATCCTCGTCGCCCCATCCTCCGTGAAGGTTGACGGTAAGCGCGTGAGCTTCGACGGCGTTATTAACTACAAGAAGCGGGCGGAGGGTGGCTACAAATCCGTCGCCGCTCACTTCGTGGTCGACACCGCCGCTCGGCGCTACGAGATGCAGCGTGTCGTGTATTACCACGATGCGTTCGCGACGGGGACCGTCGTCCGCGAGGTCAAGAGGGTCGCTCATCTGGCGTTGCGGTTCTCCGGCGACGATGTTGTGGCGCAGGCCGTATCTTCCTACCGCAGCGGGAACTAGGCTCACGACGTGACGATCTCCTCGAGGCAGTCGTTCTCCATGTTTTACGAACGCACGCATCACCAGGTCTTTCGGTACGCCATGGTTCTCTGTAAGAACCAAGCCGATGCCGAAGACGTTACGGCAGAGGCCTACCACAATGCGTGGCGAGCGCGCCGCACGTTGACCGGTGACGAGAATGCGGCGATGGCGTGGATCGTAACGATCGCACGGCGTATCGCGATCGATAAGTTTCGGCGCACCTCACGCTGCAGCGAGGAGGAGATCGACGACGGACTGACGCCGAGCGGCGTCGACCTCGAGGAGATCGTCATTACGGGGGAGCGAACGGAGCAGGTGCTGCGAGCGATCGCAGCCCTCTCTCTTCCCCAACGCGACATCGTCGTGTTGCGATACCTGCTAGGGTGGCACGTTAATCAGATCGCCGAGCACCTCGGCATCTCCGAGAACACTGCCTCGGTTCGCCTACGCCGTGCGCTCGCGCGTGTGCAGGCGGCTCTCGCTCATACACTGGAGGCCGATCGTGTCTGATCTGCGAAAAACCGAAGAGATGGTGCGGGAGGCGCTTGAGGACTACCGCCCCACACCGAGCGGCGACTTTTACAAGCAGCTCTCGAGCGCGCCGTGGGCTCGGCCGACGCGGAGGGTGCGGGTGTGGTGGGTTATGCCCAGGCTCGCCGCCGCGCTCGTGGCGTTTGTCGTGCTCGTCGGCGGCGCGGCGCTCGTCTCCCCGACGGCCCGCGCCTTCGTCGCGGATCTCTTTTGGTGGCACCCCGTGGGGCGTGAGGCGCCGGCGGACGAGAGTCAGCGGAGGGCGACGGCGACGGATCTCGCGGCCTTCGCCGGCACCTACGACACGCAAGGCCCTGCGGCCGACGCCTCGGGGCTCACCATGATCCTCAGCCTCAAAACCGATGGCTCGGCGCAGCTCATCAGCGACTACACCGGCAAGGAGCGGATCGCCGAGAGGGGCAGCTGGAAGCTCGTGAGTTCTGGCCGCATCGCGGTGACGTTCACGGAGCAAACGGCCGACGGCACTACGCGCGTCTACGACGTGCCGCAGCGTGAGTTCTACGAGCTGCGCGGGAGCACCCTCTTCGTCGTCTCCGAGGGGTCGGAGGGTTCACCTGGCGCCTCCGGCTCCGGCGGCGGCGCTGCGGACCCCGGCGCCCTCAGGTTCTGGCGGCGGTAGAGGGGATGGAGCTGTGCCGGATCGTGCTCCGGCGCTGCTCGCGGTCTCTCCGGAGGGCGGTGGCCCGTAAGGTTATGTTTTCCGCACGAGTCTGTGGACGAGCGGCATTGGGTCGCGGAAGGAGAACCAAACGTCGCACCGCACGCGGGCGAGCGGAAGCAGCCACTCCGTCAGGCTGAGCTCACCCCGTCGCCACTCCTTGTAAGAGCTCGGGAGCTCCGTGGAGAGGTTAGTCCAGCGCACTCCCTCGGCTTGCCGTGGTGCCGCATACGGACGGCCTATCGCATCGCAATAAGCGATGTAGGGGAGGTTGATGCCGGCGGCGGTTGCGATGTTGCCGGGCAACCCCTGCCTGGGGTTGATCTCTATGAATTTATAGCGCCCGTCGCGCGGATCTCGTTTAAACTCGACGTCGGAGATGCCGTAGTAGTGGGCTTCTGCGAGGATCTTGAGAGTGAGCTCGGCGATCTCCTCGACCCATTTGGTCTCCGCGAGTCGTGAAACGCCGATGTTTCGAGGGTGCTGTCGGATCTTTTGCCCGGTGAAGATCGCCAAGCACCGGCTCTCGGCGTCGTGGTAGGTGCCGGAGATGAAGATCTCGTGGTCCTCGCCGGGGATCATCTCCTGCAGGATCAAGGGGCAGACTTTAACCCAGCGCTCGCAAGCCTCTTCGAGCTCCGCTCTGCTCGTGATAGTTACGGCTTTGAAGCCGGCGGTGCGCAGCATTGCGTGCGGTGTGGATGGCTTGAGGACCGCCGGGAGGGGCACCGTGTCCGCTGCCGCCTGCACGTCGTTTTCGTCTTCGATGAACGCGCTGATAGGCGCCTCAACTCCTGCGCGCCAGGCGAGCTCAACCTGCGCTTTTTTGCTCGCGAGGTGTTGCATCTTCTCCCAGGGAAGACTGGGAAGGATGAAGTAGTCCTCCAGCCTGCTCTTGTTGCGAGAGAGCGCGAGAACGTGGTCTTCGTAGGTAGCGAAGAGTACGGCGCGTTGCGGCAGGGAGGCGCCGATAGCGATGAGGTCGTTGAGGAAGGCGGCCTCATCCGCGAAGATGGTAGTGCACGGCTCTGAGATCGTGTAGCGGGAGTTTGCGGCGGGTGTTCGCCCCGTCCCTTTTGCGATAAGAATGGGCACTGCCTTGCGGCCGAGGTCTCGCGCTACGCCGAGGGTGACGATATCGTCATTTGCAATAACGACGGGTGGGGTAATGCAGGCGCGTCTGAAGAACTCACTTCGCTTCACTGGACACTCCCTGTTGTTGGCGGCTTTAGCGGAAGAAGGCGACTTAGCGAGGTGTCGGGGCCGTGCGGGAGCTCTCTGAGGCGCAGCGCGATGACCACGAAGAGCACGACCACCAGCGTATTGCGAAGCACCACGGGGAGCAGGGCGAACCACTGCATCTCGAGGAGGCTCCAGTAGAGCTTGGGGAACTCCACCTGTGTGAGGAAGAGCGTGAGTCCGCCCAGGATGGCGATGGTGCGGTCGCGCGCCGCCACCAGCACCCAGGCCGGTAGGATCCAGATGAAGTACTGGGGCGAGAGGACCTTACCGAAGGCGATGAGCGCGAGGATCAGCGCCAAGACGGCGACCGCTTGGTCGGCGGGTGTAGCTCGGAGGTGCTCGCGAGAGCGCCAGATGAGCCAGTAAACGAGCCCGAGGCCGAGCAGCATGAAGACGCTGGAGGAGGAGGCGAGGAAGTCGGTGCCCGGGGCGACGAGGGCGTGTGAGCCGTGGCTGTGCACCCAGGTCGCCCAATCCGCGCCGAGGAGTTGGCCGAAGAGTAGGGGTGTGCCGAGCACACTCTCTATTTGCAGCGGCCGCTCGAGGTAATACTGAAAAACGTGCCAGAGGCCGCCCGGTGAGGAGAAGAGGTAGGGCAAGAAGGGGACGAGGGCGGTGGCGCCGAAGGCGAACGCCGGCAGGAGCCAGCGGCGCGGCTTGCCGAGGAGGATAAAGACGAGCGGCAGGAGCGCTGCCGGGGTGAGTTTGAGCGCGAAGCCCATGCCGAGGACCATCGCGGCGGCCACGTACCAGCGCGCCGCGAGGCAGAGTAGGAAGCCGGCGAGCACGAGCGCAACGACGACGTCGTACCGGTTGACGATGATGGCTCCGGTGAGCGCGACGGCGAGGGGGAAGAGCGCGGAGGCGATGTAAAGACGGCCGCCGCGAGGCCAGAAGCGAGCTGCTGTGAGCGTTGTGAGCGCTCCCGCCAGCAGCGTGATGACCCCCATGGTGATGCTGAACCAGAGCATGTACTGGCCGAGGTTGCCGACGTGCCCTGGGATGCGGAAGAAGGGCACGGCGAGCGGCGGGTACTCGATCTGCAGGGCCGCTGAGTACGGATGCGCTCCCGCCGCCATGCGCGATGCGTAGGAGTGGTAGAGGGGAATATCGCTGATCTCGTGGAAGCCGTACCAGAGGTGCGGCAGCAGGAAGACTAAGATGAGAATAGTAAGCACCAGGGTGGCCGCGAGGGCGATGAGGAGGTTCGCTTTCGGTGTGACTGTGTCGTCGTGCGGCGTCTGTGAAGTCGGCATTGTGGCGATCGATGTGTTCATGCGCCGCGGAAGCTCCAGAGTTTGTTGAGGACGAAGTTAATGGGCATAACGCACGCGATGGCGAGGAGTTGGCACACGTTTGGGCCGAGGTGGAGTCCGTGGCGGGAGAGCGTGAAGATCGCGAGGTTGGCGAAGTAGGCGATGATGCTCACCGTGAAGAACTTGGTGAGCTCTTTGGCGACGGCGCTCTTTGAGCGGAAGGTCCAGCGGCGGTTGAGGTAGTAGTTGCTGAGCACCGAGACGACGAAGCCGAGGCAGTTAGCGATGTATTCGCCGAGGTGTTGTGGTTGTGCCGCGAGGTGCCAGACGAGGAGTACGAGGTTGAAGACGCAGAGGTTGACGAGCACGCCGCTGCCGCCCACAAAGCAGAATTTGATGAATTGCTTGAAGGTGCGTTTAAAGCGTGTGCTCACAGACCACCAGTCGAGAGAGAACGGCCGCGCAGCGTAGCCGCCCGCGGCCGGAGATCGGGTCTCATGATATGCGAAAGGGCGAGGCGCGAAAAGCCCGGCCGGAGCTCGCATCTCGCCCTCCTGCGGGCTCAATGCGGTATTCGTCTGGTACACTCAATGCTTTGTCCCTGAGTCCTCGCAGAAAGCGAGTTACATGAGCGCGAAACAGCCCCGATTCCAGGATGTCTCCGCCCGCGTCGACTTCCCGGCGCTGGACGCCCGTATCCTCGCCTTTTGGAGAGAGCACCGTATCTTCGAGAAGAGCCTCGAGGGGCGGGAGCACGCCCCCGTCTTCGTCTTCTACGAGGGTCCGCCTACGGCGAACGGTCGCCCCGGTTCGCACCACGTCGTCTCACGCATCTTTAAAGACCTCTTTCCGAGGTACAAGACGATGCGCGGCTATCGCGTGCCGCGTAAGGCGGGGTGGGATACTCACGGTCTGCCGGTGGAGCTCGAGGTGGAGCGCCAGCTCGGCATCAACGGCAAAAAGCAGATCGAGGAGTACGGCATCGCCGAGTTCAACGCCCTCTGTAAGGAGAGCGTGCTGAGCTACCTCGAGGAGTGGGATCGCTTCACCGAGCGCATCGGTTTTTGGGTCGACCTCAACGACGCGTACTCCACGTACACCAACGGGTACATCGAGACGGTGTGGTGGCTGCTTCGCACGATCTGGGATAAAGGACTGCTCTACGAGGGCTTTAAAGTGGTGCCGTACTGCCCGCGGTGCGGCACGGCTATCAGCAGCCACGAGGTGGCGCAGGGCTACAAAGACGTCACCGAGGACTCCATCTACGTGCGGTTCCCCCTGCGTGCGGGGGCGAGCGAGCGGCTCGGCGTGCCTGCGGGTGCGCCGATCTCCCTCGCGGTCTGGACCACCACGCCGTGGACGCTCATCAGCAACGTGGCAGCGGCCGTGCACCCGGAGGTTACCTACGCGGTTGTCGAGAGCCGCGGGGAGCGCTTTATCGTAGCTCGCGGCTTGGTCGAGAAGGTCTTGGGCGAGGGGGCTACGGTGGAGCGCGAGCTCGCCGGCTCCGAGCTGCTCGGCCTCGAGTACGAGGCGCCCTTCTCCTTCGTAGAGCCTGAGAAGCGGGCGCACTTCGTCATCGCCGGCGACTACGTCACCACCACCGACGGTACCGGTATCGTCCACATTGCCCCCGCCTTCGGCGAGGACGATATGCGGGTCGGCCTCGAGAACGACCTGCCGGTGATCAACGCGGTCGACACCGAGGGGCGGTTTACCCCCGAGGTGACGCCCTGGGTCGGCCGCTTCGTCAAAGACGCCGACCCGGCGATTACCGAGGACCTCAAGGCCCGTGGCCTCCTCCTCGGCGTCGAGCCGTATGAGCACAGTTACCCCTTCTGCTGGCGGTGCGATACGGCCCTGCTCTACTACAGCAAGGCTACCTGGTACGTGCGCACCACCGCCATTAAAGACGAGCTCATCGCGGCCAACGACGCCGTCGCCTGGCACCCCGAGCACATCAAGAAGGGCCGGTTCGGCGAGTGGCTGGCCAATAACGTCGACTGGGCCCTCAGCCGCGACCGGTACTGGGGTACGCCGCTGCCGGTGTGGCGGTGCGAGCAGGGCCACGTGCACTGCGTCGGCTCGGTGGCCGAGCTCCGCGAGCTCGCGACGGCGCCGGTGCCGGACGATCTCGAGTTGCACCGTCCGTACGTCGACGACGTGCTCCTCTCCTGCCCCACTTGCGGCGGTACTATGCGTCGTGTCGAGGAGGTGATCGACGCTTGGTTCGACTCGGGGTCCATGCCGTTCGCGCAGTGGCACTACCCCTTCGAGAACGAGGAGCTCTTCGCGGAGCGCTTTCCGGCCGACTTCATCGCCGAGGCTATCGACCAAACTCGCGGGTGGTTCTACAGCCTGCTCGCTATCGCGACGCTCATCGAGGGGCGGAGCTCCTATAAGCGGGTCCTCTGCCTGGGGCACATCCTCGACGCCGAGGGCCAAAAGATGAGCAAGAGCCGCGGCAACGTGGTTGCGCCCTACGACATCCTCGACCGCCAGGGTGCCGATGCCTTCCGCTGGTTCATGTTCTCGAGTCAGCAGCCCTGGAGCCCCCGTCGGTTCAGCGCCGACATGGTCGACGAAGTCGTGCGTAAGTTCCTGCTCACGCTCTGGAACACCTACAGCTTCTTCACGGTCTATGCCAACATCGACCGCTTCGACCCCCTCGAGGGCTCCGTGCCGCTCGAGGACCGTCCGTTGCTCGATCGCTGGCTCGTCGGCGAGCTCAACGGCCTCGTGCTCAGGGTCACCGAGGGGCTCGAGGCCTACGACGCCACCGGCACCTGCCGCGCCATCCAGCAGTTCGTGGACGACCTCAGCAATTGGTACGTGCGGCGAAGCCGCCGCCGTTTTTGGAAGAGCGAGAGCGACGTCGACAAGCTGGCCGCGTACTGCACGCTCTACGAGGCGCTCGTGACCATCGCCAAGCTCCTCGCGCCGTTTACGCCGTTCGTGGCGGAGGAGCTCTACCAAAACCTCGTTCGTGGTGTCGACCCCTCGGCGCCCGAGAGCGTCCACCTCTGCGAGTGGCCGGTGGCCGATGAGCGGGCCATCGACCTGGAGGTGTCGTCCGCCATGGCGGAGGCGCGCCGCGTTGTAGAGATGGGCCGCGCGGCCCGCAACGCCGCCGCCGTGAAGACGCGCCAGCCCCTTGCGGAGATCGTGGTAGCCCTGCCGGAGGCCGAGGCCGCGGCGCTCGAGCGGCTTCGCGAGATCGTACTCGAGGAGCTCAACGCCAAGGAGCTGCGCACCGTCGCCGACGGCGCCGAGCTCTCCTCGTACACCGTTAAGCCGAACCTCCGCGTGCTGGGTCCCCGGCTCGGCAAGCGGCTCGGAGCGCTGCAGGCGGTGCTCAAAGACGCCGACGGCACCGCGCTAGTCGCTGAGCTCAGACGACGTGGCGCGGTAACGGTCGACCTCGCCGGCGAGGAGCTCGAGCTCGCCGAGGGCGACCTGCTCGTCGAGGCCGGCTCCCCCGAGGGGTACCAGGTGGAGGTCGACGGCGAGCGGGTGGTTGCCCTTAAAACCGAGATCGACGAGGCCTTGCGGCAGGAGGGGGCCGCGCGCGAGCTCGTGCACGCCGTGCAGCTCGCTCGCAAAGACGCTGGGCTGCGCATCGAGGACACGATCGCCCTCACTCTGGCGGTCCCGGCCGAGCTGCGGCCGCTCGTTGAGCGCTTCCGCGAGGCGATCGCCTCCGAGACGCTGGCGAGCGAGCTCGTGGTGGTTGAGTCGGGTGACCTTCGCGAGACGGTACGTCTCGACGGTCACGAGGTCGGCATCGAGCTTAAGGCGACGGGTACGATCTTCACCGCCTCATGAGCTCGCGCGCGTCGCTCGAGCTCTCCACCCGGATCCTCATGGAGGCCGCACGGGGGAGGGGCGTCGAGGTGCGCGTGCTCGACGAGGTCGACAACATCATCCGCCTCGAGAGAGACGGACGGGTCGAGTATGTGCAGCAGGCCACAAGGACCTCCGCCGACACGTACATCGCCCCGCTGCTCATGGCCAACAAGCAGGTCACCAAGGTGCTGTTGGCGGAGCGGGGACTCACCGTGCCCGGCGGCGTTGCCGTGAGCACGCTCGCCGCCGCCCTCGCGCGGTACCCCGACGTCGCCGGTGGTGGGGTGGTGGTTAAGCCGCGCTCCACGAACTTCGGGTTGGGTGTCACCGTGTTTCAGGACCCGGTCGAGGAGGGGGCGTTTGCGGCGGCGGTCGCGGCCGCGTTTGCGCACGACTCCACCGTGTTGCTGGAGGAGTACATCTCCGGCAGGGAGTACCGCTTTCTCGTCATCGGCGGGGAGACGTGCGCCGTGCTGTACCGCGTCCCCGCCAACGTGGTCGGCGACGGCGTGAGCACCATCGCCGAGCTCGTCGCCGCGAAGAACGAAGATCCGCTCCGCGGTGTCGGCTACGTCACACCGCTCGAGAAGATCCGTCTGGGGGCCGCCGAGGGGGAGCACCTCACCCTGCAGGGCAAAGACTTCACCTCAGTGCCGGTCGCCGGCGAGACGGTGTATCTGCGCAAAAACTCAAATATCAGCACCGGCGGCGACAGCATCGACTGTACCGATGATGTACACGCGGGCTACAAGACGATCGCCGCGGAGGCTGCGCGGGCGGTGGGGGCGAGCATCTGCGGGGCCGACGTTATTATCCCGAACATCGACGTCGCCCCCAGCGAGCGCTCGTATAGCATTATCGAACTCAACTTTAACCCGGCGCTGCACATCCACTGTTTTCCGTATGTGGGTGAGAACAGGCGCCCAGAGGAGAGGGTCCTAGACCTCTTGGGGTTCTCGACGAGAGGAGCGTGATGACGACGACACAGGGCGATACACGCCCCCTCATCGAGTGGGGCCCTGCCATCGACGCCGAGCGGTGTACCGGCTGCGGCACGTGCATTAACTTCTGCCACAACGATGTGTACGGCTGGACGGCGGACGAGAACAAGGTCGTCGTCGTGAAGAAGACGGACTGCGTGGTTGGCTGCTCGCATTGCGGCACGCTCTGCGAGGAGCAGGCGATCTCGTTCCCGACGGTCGAGGAGATCAGGCGCGCCCGCGCCGCGCGGGAGGCGGGCGCGACCTGATCCCCTCAGCCGGGGCGTGATCAGCCGAAGAAGTCGGCGAGCTCCTCGAGGAGTTTTGCCTTCGGGAGCGCACCGACGATGCGGTGCTTCACCTCGCCGCCCTCGAAGGCGATGATGGTGGGGATGTTCATAACGTTGAACTGCTGCGCGACGGCCGGGGCCGCGTCGACGTTGAGTTTGAGGAATTTAACGTTTGGCTGCTTCTCCGCGATCTCCTCAAGGAGGGGGGCGATGGCTCGGCAAGGCCCGCACCACTCGGCCCAGAAGTCGACGACGACCTTGCCCGGCTCGTCGATAACCGCCGCTTCGAACTTCTCTTGCGAGACTGCTTCCACGTTATCCCTCCTGGGGGAGCTTCGGGGGTGCTGAGGCCGGCGCGGCGGTGCTGCCGCCGGCCGCGTCGAGATAGTGAAGGGCCTGCTGAGCCGCGATGGCGCCCTCGCCGACCGCGGTGGCCACTTGTTTGAGCGCGTTCGCCCGGGCGTCGCCGCAGGCGAAGACGCCCGGTGCGTCGGTCTGCAGGAGCTCGTCGGTGAGCAGGAAGCCCCGTTCGTCGAGCGCCACGGAGCCTCGCAGCCACGCGGTATTGGGGTCTTGCCCGATGTAGATAAAGACGCCGTTGACCGGGAGGGCGCGGAGCTCCCCGGTCGCTACGTGTTGCACCTCAAGCTGCTCGACCAATTGGTCGCCCTTAATGCGCGTGGGCACCGAGCTCCAGACGAACTCGATCTTGGGGTTCGCGAAGGCTCGCTCCTGCACGATCGGCGTGGCGCGGAGCTGGTCACGGCGGTGGACGATAAAGACCTTCTCCGCGAACTTCGTGAGGTAGAGGGCCTCCTCAACCGCCGCGTCGCCGCCGCCGATAACCGCGACCGTGCGACCGCGGTAGAGGGCGCCGTCGCAGGTTGCGCACCAGCTCACGCCGCGGCCGACGAACTCGGCCTCACCGGGCACGCCGGAACGCCGCGGCTCCACGCCGGGCGCGAGGATGACGACGCGGGCTTCGAGCGAGCCCCGGTCGGTGACGAGGCGCCAGGTGCCGGTGGGGGTGGCCTCAAGGGCGGTGACCGCCTCGATCTCGCGGAGCTCCGCGCCGAACGCGAGGGCCTGGGCCTTCATCTGCTCCGCGAGGTCGAACCCGGGGATCCCCTCCGGGAACCCCGGGTAGTTCTCGATTCGCTCGGTGAGCGCGATCTGGCCGCCGGCCATGCCGCGCTCGAGGATGACGGTACTGAGGCGGCTGCGCCCGGTGTAGATGGCGGCGGTGAGGCCGGCCGGGCCGGCGCCGACGACGACGACGTCGAGCGGCGCCGCGCCCGTGCTCTCTGCAGAATCCTCGCTCATCGCCGGCTCAGATGAGGTCGCGCTCTACGAGGTGCTCGGCGATCTGCACCGCGTTGAGAGCCGCGCCCTTGCGGAGGTTGTCGCTCACTACCCAGAGGTCGAGGCCGCAGGCGATGGTCGCGTCTTCGCGGATGCGACCGACGTAGACCGGGTCGCGCCCCTCAGCGTCGAGCGGTAGCGGGTACGAGAGCTCGGCGACGTCGTCGACGACCTCGATGCCCGGGGCGGCCGCGAGGAGCTCGCGCGCCTCGTTGGCGCTGAGCTTCTCGCGCGTCTGCACGTTGATCGCCTCGCTGTGTGCGCCGAAGACGGGCACGCGGACGCAGGTGGCCGTGACCTTAACGCCGTCGTCGGCGAAGATCTTCTTGGTCTCGTCGACCATCTTCTGCTCCTCTTTGGTGGAGCCGGAGGGCAGGAAGCTGTCGATGTGCGGCAGCAGGTTGAAGGCGATGGGATGCGGGTAGAACTGCTGCTCCATGGGCTGACCCGCCGCCCACTGGCGCGCTTGGGACTCGAGCGCGGCGATGCCGGCCTGCCCGCTGCCCGAGACCGCTTGGTAAGTGCTCACGACGACGCGCTCTATGCCGGCGGCGTCGTAGAGGGGCTTGAGCGCCACCACCATCTGCGTGGTGGAGCAGTTGGGTGTGGCGATGAGGCCCTTGTGCGCCTCGAGGTGGTCGGCGTTGACCTCCGGCGCCACGAGCGGCACCTCCGGGTCCATACGGTAGAGGCTCGACTTGTCGATGACGACGGCGCCGGCTGCTCTGGCGGCCGGGACGAACTGCTCGCTTATGGAGCCGCCCGCCGCGAAGAAGACGAGGTCGATGCCGGCGAAGGAGTCGGCGGTGAGCTCCTGGACTACGACGTCGGCACCGCCGTACTGGAGGCGCTTGCCGGCGGAGCGACCGCTCGCCAGGAGGCGGAGCTCCTTAACGGGGAAGCCGCGCTCTTCGAGGATAGAGCGGACGGTGCCGCCGACGACGCCGGTGGCACCGACGATGGCGACGGAGTACTCGCGGGCGGCCATTAGGACACGCTCCCGGCGTCGTCGCCGAGGCCGAAGGCCTCGTGCAGGGAGCGAACGGCCTCTTCGGCGCGATCCTTGTCGATCACGATCGAGATCTTGATCGGCGAGGTGCTGATCATGTCGAGGTTAATGCCGAGGTCGGCGAGGGTCTGGAACATCTTGGCCGCGACACCCGGGTTGGTGCGCATGCCGACGCCGATGACGCTGACCTTGGCGATGTCGTCCCGGCTGGCGTAGCCCTTGGCGCCGGTCTTCTCGACGATCATCTGCAGGGTGCGGTCGGCCGCCAGGGTGTCTTCGCGCGGGATGGTGCACGAGATGTCGGTGTAGCCGTCTTCGCTGGTGTTCTGGATGATCATGTCGATGTTAATGCTGGCCGCGGCCATCTGACTGAAGACGAGGGCGGCGATGCCCGGGTTGTCGGGGACCCCGCGGATCGTCACTTTTGCCTCGTCGGTGGTGTACGCGACGGAACGGATGATCGGACTCTCCATGAGTTCATCTTCCTCTCTCGTCCACGTGCCCTCGACCTCGCTGAAGCTGGAGCGTACGTGGATGGGGATCTTGTACTTGCGTGCGTACTCGACCGAGCGCGGGGCCAGCACCTGGGCGCCGGCCGCTGCCATCTCGAGCATCTCGTCGTAGGAGAGCGCCTCGATCTTGCGGGCGGCCGCGACGACGTTGGGGTTTGCGGTGTACACGCCATCGACGTCGGTGTAGATCTCGCAGACGCTGGCGTTGAGCGCGTGGGCGAGGGCGGCTGCCGTGGTGTCGGAGCCCCCGCGGCCGAGTGTGGTCACGTTGTTTTGGGTGGAGACACCCTGGAACCCGGCGACCAGGACGATCATGCCTTCATCCATGGCCTGCTTAACGCGGTCTGGGTGGATCTCGACGATACGGGCCTTGGTGTGGACCGCGTCGGTGAGAATACCGGCCTGCGAGCCGGTGAAGCTCACCGCTTTAAGGCCGAGGCGGTCGATGGCCATGGCGAGGAGTGCGCAGCTGATGCGCTCGCCCGCGGAGAGGAGCATGTCCATCTCGCGCTCGGGGGGCGACGGTGTGATCTCGCTGGCGAGGGTGAGGAGCTCGTCGGTGGTGTCTCCGCGCGCGGAGACGACGGCACAGACGCTGTGCCCCTGTTGGTACGTGGCGGCGATGCGACGCGCGACGTTACCGATGCGGGCGGCGTCGGCAACCGACGAGCCACCGTATTTCTGAACGACGACTGACAAGGCGAAACCTCCACGGAAAGATGGACGTACTAGTGTAGCAGATGGGCGACGGCGGGCGTTGCGCTCGCCGTCGCCCACTGGCCGCGCGGGGCGGCTGCCTCCTCAGGCGCCGGGCTTGGGCGCGACGGCGGGGAGGGTGCGCTTGTGCTCGCTTGTGGCGTAGAGGGCGTCGAGGTGTTCGCGTACGGCTGGCTCGGCGACGCCGTGGAGCAGATAGGCGTCGAGCTCCTCGTAGGTGAGGCCCATCTCGGCCTCGTCGGTCTGGCCGGCGTAGAGGCCGGCCGAGGGGGGTTTTTCGACGATGTGCGGCGGCACGCCGAGCGTGCGGGCGAGGGCGCGCACCTCCTGCTTTACGAGTGAGCCGAGCGGCAGGAGGTCCGCGCCGCCGTCGCCGTACTTTGTGAAGTAACCGATCGCTCGTTCGCTGCGGTTACTGCAACCGAGCACGCGGTAGTTGCGCTCGTTGGCGAACGCGTAGAGCGCCGTCATTCGCAGCCGCGGCTTAAGGTTCGTGGTGGCGATCCGCGAGGTCGCCACCGCCGGGTCGTGCGCTGAGAGGCTCGTCAGCAGGAGGTCGTAGACGGATCCGAGGTCGATCGTGAGGGGGGAGAGCTCGAGTGCACGTGCGACGAGGGCGACGTCGTGAGCGTCGCCCTCGTCGCTGTGACAGGGTAAAAACACCCCGAGGGAGCGGCCGGGGAGCGCCTCGGCCGCGAGGGCGGCGACGACGGCGGAGTCGACGCCTCCCGAGAGGCCGTAGACGACCCCCTCGCCGCCGCTCGCGGCGACCTCGGCGCGGATCCAGGCTACGAGATGCTGAGCGAGCTTCTCCATGCGATTAGAGGACGGCGAGGTACTTCTTGAGCTCGAAGTCAGTGACCTGCTCGCGGTACTCGTACCACTCGTTGAGCTTATTGGTGACGAAACGGTCGAAGACGTGGTCGCCGAGCGTCTTGCGTACGAGCTCGCTCTTCTGCGTCTCGGTGATCGCCTCGTAGAGGTTGTTCGGTAGCTCGTCGAGCCCCGCGGCCTCGCGCTCGCCGGCGTTCATCTTGTAGATGTTCGGCTCGATGCCCGGCGGGAGCTCGTAGCCCTTCTCGATGCCCTCGAGGCCGGCGGCCAGCATGACGGCGAAGGCGAGGTAGGGGTTCGCGGCCGGGTCCGGGTTGCGCAGCTCGGCGCGCACGGAGCTCTCCTTGCCCTTTACGTAGAGCGGCACGCGGATGAGGGCCGTGCGGTTGCGGTGGGCCCAGCTGACGTAGACGGGGGCCTCGAAGCCGGGGACGAGGCGCTTAAAGCTGTTGACGTACTGATTGAGCACCGAGGTGATCTCCCGCATGTGGTAGAGCTGGCCGGCGATAAAGCCCCTGGCGAGTTGCGAGAGGTGGTCGGGGTCCGTGGCGCTGAAGAAGGCGTTCTCCTTGCCGCGGAACATGGACTGGTGCACGTGCATCCCGCTGCCCATCTCGCCGTGGAGCGGCTTCGGCATGAAGGTGGCGTGGACCCTGTTGTGCGCCGCGACCTCCTTGACGATCATCCTGGTGATCATGACGCGGTCGGCCATGATGAGGGCTTTGTCGTAGTGCGGGTTGACCTCGTGCTGCGAGGGGGCGACCTCGTGGTGGGAGGCCTCCATGGGGATCCCGAGCCTTTCGAGGGCGCGCATGGTTTGCTTGCGCAGATCGTTGCCCAGGTCCGCGGGGAGGACGTCGAAGTAGCCGCCCTCGTCGATAACCTCCGGCCGCTCGGAGTTCTTAAAGTAGAAGTACTCGAGCTCCGGGCCGATGTAGAACTCGAGGCCCATGTCGTGTACGCGCTGAAGCTGACGGCGGAGTACCCAGCGGGGGTCGCCCTCGAAGTGATTGAAGTGGCTGTCGAGGATGTCGCAGAAGACGAAGGCCGTCTTCTCGTTGCTCTGCGCCCAGGGGAGCACGGTGAAGCTATCCCAGTCCGGCATCGCGACGATGTCGGACTCCTCTACCTCGGCGTAGCCGGTGATGGAGGAGCCGTCGAAGGGCGCACCGCTCTCAATAATGCGGTCGAGTTGCCGATCGGGGACCTCGACCATCTTGAGATTTCCGAGGATGTCGGTGAACCAGAGTTGGATGTGCTTGACGTTCTCGTTTTTGATGAGCTCGCGGATCTGAGCCTGGCGCTCTGCCGTCATCGTTGTCCTTTCAGACCGTTTACGCGCTCGGTAGCGCAGCTGTGCGGAGGTGCCGCGGGCGAGGAGAAGGGAGGGCACGAGGGCGAGGATGCGGCGAAGCGGCAGCGGGCACGGTTAACGGAACGCCGGTAGCCGTGGTGTGCCGATGAGGCCGAACGTGCTGTCGCCGATGCTGATCATGCCAATTCTCTGCTCATCGCACGCGAGGTTGTTGACGGAAAGGCCGGCAACCTCGCGACACAAAACGCAGAATACCACGATACTTCGTGACGTGCTTCGGGGTGGGAATGCGGGGTTCGGAGAAGTTCGGCTACGCCGAGTAGCTCTCTTTAATGCAGTTACGCTCGCGCGCGAAGCGGCGTACGGATGCTATCGGAGCTTCGTTGCGCGTGGCGCCCGTGGCGTATATGCTGCAGCGCATATCAGGGGGTGAGCCACAGAGGCTCGCGCATCGCACCCGAAAGGAGACCTGATGGCCACCGAAGCGTACTGCGTAAAGTGTCGTACGAAAAGGGTTATGAAAGACGAGCAGGCCGTTACCATGAAAAACGGCAAGCCCGCCACTCAGGGCATTTGCCCCGAGTGTGGCACCAAGATGTTCAAGATCGGTAAGAGCAAGTAGTACCGGTTTGCTGCGGTTGCTGCCGCAGCTCAGTGGGTGACTTTTCAACGGGGCCGGGGGGCGTAAGCGCCTCCCGGCCCCGTCGCTTTGTGCGCTTTGTGCGCTCGCGTGGGGCTACGAGACCGCGATCTCGACGGGGAAGACGGTGAGGCAGCGGCCGCCGTCCGCGGTGATCTCCATCACGTCGGAGTGCCTGAAGCCGCCGACCCCGGGGAGGTAGATGCCGGGTTCGATAGAGCAGGCCATGCCGGGCACGAGCGCTCGTTTGTTGTAGGGCCGCAGTTCGCCGAGGTCCTCTCGGGAGGCCGAGCCGATCATGATGCCGTGCGCATGGCCGGTGCCGTGGCGAACGGCGTCGGCGTAGCCGGCCGCCGCGAGGACTTCGGTGGCGGCGGCGTCGATCTCGTACATGGGCCTGCCGGGCTCGGCCAATGTCTTCGCGAACGTAAAGGCCTCGGTCGCTGTGGTGAGGGCGTGTTCCTGCTCCGGGGTGGCTTCGCCGAAGATAAAAGTTCGCTCGAGCTCCATACAGTAGCCGGAGATGACGGGGAAGACGTTGAGGGCTACCACATCGCCCTTTTTAATGCGCCGTCCGCCGGCGTGGAGGTGTGGCGTGAGGGTGCGCAGGCCCGACTGGCAGTAGGCGTAGGTACTCGAGAGGGCCGCGGGGCAGAGGGAGGCGATCGCCCGCTCCATCTCATAGACGGCGTAGGAGGCGACGGCGAGCTCGCTTACACCCTCGGTGAGCGCGTCCAAAAAGGCGCCCGCGCCGATCTTGGCCACCTGCCCCCCGAGCCTGAGGACCTCCAACTCCTCCTCAGACTTCACGATCCGCGCCTCGAAGAGAGCTGGGGCGATGTCGACGAGCTCCGCGCCGGGGAACGTAGCGCGGAGCGCGTTGTGGATGCGGGCCGGTAGGAGGTCGAGCTCGACGCCGATTCGCGTTGCGCTGCGGGAACCGATAAACGCCGAGACGGAGCGCAGGCTCGCCGCCCAGACGTCATCGGAGTCGTCGTATGAGATGACCTCGCTCGAGGACGAGCAGAGCTGCATGTTCTCCAGTTCGATCGCGGCGCCGACGACGACGCTCTCACCGGAGGACCTGAGGGCGAACCACAACGGCCGTCCCCACTCGGAGAGGAGTGGTACCCCCGATGCGTAGTAGGCGTTGTCGGCGGAGTGCAGAAGGGCGAAGTCGCACGAGAGGTCGTTGAGTGCGGCCGTGATGAGCCGCTGTCTCCGTTCTATCTCGTGAGGGGTGAAGATCGTCCGTGCGTCGGTGTCGCTGGCGGTCGCGGTGGTCACGCTGCCTCCCTCGCGCGTTGTGGGGTGGTGCTCGAGTCTTCATCCCTATTCTCTCAGGTCATCGACGCGAGCTCGACCCCTGAGATTCGGGGTTGGAATCTACTCCTTATCGATCACGGGAAAAGGGGCGGTAATTGATTTTGATTGACATCGTAAGCTCCTCCAAATCTCTGTAAAATGAGTCACAAAAGGTAACTTGGGTCCGTGCGTGAAAGGTGGACGCCTTGGTGGCGAACAGGGAACGGTCGACGCTTCTCCCGGCGGAGCGCGTGGTGCGCATCCTCGACCTCGTGGCGCAACAAGGAATCGTGACGCTGGCCGAGCTTATCGCCGCGACGAACTCCTCGGTCGCCACGGTACGGCGAGATCTCGCTTTACTCGAGCAGCAAGGGCGCCTAACGCGGACACGCGGAGGGGCCAAGATGCTGCCGCAGCGGGAATCGCGGGAGGAGGAGTTCAGCAGAAGGCAGAGCAGAGACCGCCGCGGTAAACGCATCGTGGCGGAGGCGGCGGCGGAGCGCCTTCGAGGAGGTGAGACGATCTTCCTCAACGACGGCACCACGATCTACGCGCTCGCTCACATGCTCCTGCGGTCGTTTCGCGGCACCGTGATTACCTCGGGGCTTAACATCGCCCAGCTTCTGGCGGGCAATACGGAGGTGGAGGTCATCGTCGTCGGTGGTTCGCTGAGCAGCACCTCCTTCAGTACAGCCGGGCCGCTCGCTCGGCGGGTCCTCTCGCAGTTGCACGCCGATGTCGCTATCTTGGCCTGCGACGGCATTACGGCCGCCGAGGGCGTCCGGTCGAATCAGCTGGAAGACGCCGAAGTGGCGCGGGCGATGAGCGCCCACGCCGACCACACGATCGTGTTGGCGAGCACCAGTAAGATCGAGAACCTCGCTCAGGGCCGGATCTTCGACTGGCCTTCGGTCGACGAGCTCATCACGACCGACGTCACCGCGGAGATCCGCGAGAGGCTGGCGGAGGAGGGGGTTGCGCTGACGCTGGTGTCGTAGCCGGGGTTTACGGGTAGACGTGCGTCTTTCTGTGGTCGAGCTCGGCCAGCTCGTGATACGTTGAGCCCATCGGCGTTACGAGCAGGGGGCGACCATGAGCGTATTCACGAAGCTCTTCAACAAACTCGGGTACGACAGCCTCTCCACGCAGTTCTCCGGAGGGCCGGAGCCGCAGGGTCAGCGCTGGGAGCGAACGTGCGCGATGTTCGGCGGTGTGCAGTACAAGTGGTGTGTCACCGTCGTGGTGGCGCAAGACGGGCTATGGCTGCAGGCTAAGCCTCCACTCCAGGGCGACCAGGCCCCGATCTTTCTACCGTGGCGGGAGATCCAGCAGGCGCAGCCCGCCACGCTCTACTGGCAAAAGGCGGTGCGTCTCGTCTGCGGGCGCACCGAGATGGCGAATCTCACACTTTGGCAGTCCATCTGGCGCATCGCTGAGCCGTACTGGCGGGCCGCACGGGCCTCCGCTTAGGCCGACGCAGCTCTCGGTCTTGCGTTCGCGGCACCTTCGTGCATAGTCAAAGGTGCGCCAAACCGACATACCGTATCCGGAAGCTCTTTTTCAGCGAGTCCACACGGTCGGCTTGGTGATGTGTGGCATGGAGCAGTGAGCGACAGGAAAGCGAGTAGAGAGTGAACGAGACACTATTGAAGCACGCGGTTGAGGCTGCGTGGGATGAGAAGCGCCGGTGTGTAGCGCCGCTCATGGGTTTCCCGGGGCTGAAGCTCTCCGAGACCAACATCAAGCTCGCCCAGCAGAACTACGGCCAGCACTACCTGACGCTGTGGGAGCTGGCAAACGAGTTCCGTCCCGACGCTATGTTCCCGCTCATGGACCTCTCCGCCGAGGCCAACGCCCTCGGCCGCTACGTCATCTTCCCCAAGGGCGAGTCGGCTACCGTCGTTATCGAGCCCTACGACGAGCGGCAGCTCGAGCTCATGGATCGCATCAACTTCTCGTTCGACGCGCGCATCTTCGGCTTCATCGAGACGGCCAAGATGATGGCCCTCGGCCTGCCTAAGGGCACGCTCCCCGGCTTCTACGTTGCCGGCCCCTACACCCTCGCCGCCCTCATCATGGGCGCCGACAACGCCGCCCTCGCCACGGCGCTCGAGCCCGAGAAGCTCCACCGGCTCCTCGAGTTCACCACGGAGTGCGGCCAGAAGTACGTGCGCATGCTCATCAACGCCGGCATCAAGGTCATCGCCGTCCTCGAGCCCAGCGGCGTCATGCTTGGCCCCGACCAGTTTGAGGAGTTCTCGGCACAGTACATCAGGTTCCTCAACGACAGCCTGGCGCACACCGACGTGGCGACGGTGCTGCACATCTGCGGCAACACCCTGCACCTCATCGACAAGATGTGTGGCGCCGGGTGCTCGGGTCTGAGCCTCGACGCCCCCGAGACGGGCCTCGACCTCGTTAAGGCCGCGGAGATCACCGACGGTCGCTGCATCATCATCGGCAACACCAGCCCGGTCGGCAGTCTGCTCAGTGGCACCCCGGAGGATGTGGAGAAAGAGGTCAGCGGCCTGCTTGAGCAGATGGACTTCTGCAAGTACTTCGTGTTGAGCACCGGGTGCGATGTGCCCGAGGATGCTCCGCTCGAGAACATCAGGGCATTTATGGATGTTGGGCGCAACTGGCGGGTCGGCGGCTGAGGCAGCCGAGAAGCCAAAGTGTCGCCCTCGCCGGCGCGGTACTAGTGGTATCGCCGGCGACGAGCCACCTTGCAGCGGGCGTCCGATCTTCGCGATCGGGCGCCCGCTTTTTTAAGCGAGTGCATCTTCGTCTTCATACCGGATAGAATCTTCACGTAGGCAAACGGTGTCGAGGCATCTTCTCGAGGAGGAGCTATGGGTCGAATGAGGGCAAGAGGGCTATGCGCGTGTATGCGGGTTCGTCTTCGTAAAACGGCGGTCGCGGCGCTCCTCGCCCTCGTCCTCGTCGCGTCGTTTGCCGGGGTTGCCCGGGCTGAGGAGCCAACGCCGAGTCCTACGCCCACCGCGAGCCCGACGCTCACCTTCCAGGCGTCCCCCACTACAGTGCTGAGCGGCGCTCAGACGGTGCTCACGGCGACGATCGGGGTGCCGAATGCGACCCTGATCCTCAGCCGAAAACTGCCAAACGAGTCGGAGTTTGTGCAGGTAGAGACGACGGTGGCGGATGCCTCCGGTAAGGCGCTGTGGGTGCGTAAGCCGGATCGCACGATCACCTACCGGGTGAGCTTCGCGGGCGACGCCCAGTGGGCGCCCGTGGAGGCCGAGGCGACCGTAGCGGTTAAGCCCCGGGTGTCGTTGAGTGCGACGAAGGCTGCGTACTCGGGTGGGCTTGTGACCTTCTCCGGCCGTGTTCTTCCGGCTCGCCCCGGCGAGACGGTCGTGGTGCAGCGGTTGGTTAACGGCACGTGGCAGGGACTTAAAACGCTTAAGCTCACGAGAGACTCAAAGGTCGTCTTTCGGTGGAAGTCTACGGGGATCGGCAAGTTCAGCTTCCGCCTCCTGGTGCCGGCGAGCTCCTCGTACGCCGTCGGGGCGAGCAAGGGGGTCATCGTCTCGCTGCAGAGCCCTAACCCCTACCGAGTCCCCATCAACGAGCCGCGCATCATCGTGGTCGACCACTCCAAGTACAAGCTCTTCTACTGCGAGTACGGCCGCATCGTCCGTTCGTTCGACTGCGTGCTCGGCAAGCCCTCCACTCCCACGCCCATCGGCCACTTCAGGATCTACGCCAAAGACACCAACGTTGGAGGAGCTTACGGGCCGCGGCGCATGCGCTACCTCGGCGCCTACGCCATCCACGGCACCAACGAGCCCCACTTGCTCAAGCGCTACCCGCGGCGGTTCTCGCACGGCTGCACTCGGCTCGCCAATCAAAACATCCTGTGGCTCTTCCCGCGGTGCCGGGTTGGCACGCAGGTCTGGAACGTGTGGTGAGTCGGCGGCATGCAGAGCGATAGAGGCGCGCGCGTGCTGGTGCGCGACATCATGGCGGCCGTCGACCGCCTCGCGCCGTTCGCCCTCGCGGAGCCGTGGGATCACGTGGGGCTGCAGGTCGGCTGCCTCGACGATGAGGTGAGCGGCGTACTGCTCGCCCTCGAGGCCGACGACGCTGCGCTCGACGAGGCCGCACGGCTCGGCTGCGAGCTGGTGCTCGCCCACCATCCGCTTATCTTCTCGCCGCTCGAGCGGCTTACGGAGGAGGACCCAGTTGCGCGCGTGGTGTTGCGCGCCGCTCGCGAGCGCATCGGTGTACTCGTTGCGCACACCAACCTCGATAAAGCTCGAGGTGGCGTTGCGGACGTCGTGGCCGGCCTCCTCGCCCTCGAGGCGGTAAAGCCGCTGGTGCCGTGCGCGGAGGCGGCGGATGCGGACGGTTGTGAGGCCGACCAGCCCGTCGGTGTCGGCCTCGGGCGTGTCGGCGAGCTCTCGCCTCCCTCGTCGCTCTCCGCGCTCGCCGGCGAGCTCGCGGCCGCACTCGGGGTCCCCTCGCTTCGCTACAGCGGCGACCCGGCTCGTCCGGTGCGGCGCGTCGCGGTGCTGCCGGGCTCCGGCGCCAGCGCTATCGAGTGCGCCTCGTGCGTCGCCGATGTGCTCGTAACCGGCGACGTTAAGTACCACGAGGCCCGCGAGGCCGCCGCGCTCGGTTTGGCGCTGATCGATGCGCCGCACAGCCTCACCGAGGAGGTCGCCGTGCTCCGCTGGGGCGGCCGCCTGCGCCGCGCCCTCGCCGGTGGCGTTCGCGTTGAGGCCTACGGCCCCCGAGCTGAGGTGTGGCGCACCGATCCACCCCCTCGGCCCGTTGCACCCAAGCGGCGGCCGAGCTCTCCCCCCGTAGAGCAGCTGGAGCTCAAGGGGGACCCCTCCGAAGTACAGTACGCCCTCTACGCGGACGGGGGGTCGCGCGGTAATCCCGGCTTAGCCGGGATCGGCGCGCGGCTGCTCACCGCCGAGGGTGAGCTCGTGGAGGAGCTCTCCGAGGCCATCGGCACCACCACCAACAACGTCGCCGAGTACCAAGCGCTGCTGAGCGGGCTCGAGATGGCGCTCCGCCGCGGCGTGAGCCGTCTCACCGTCTTCCTCGACAGCGAACTCGTGGTTCGCCAGGTGACCGGCCGCTACAAAGTTAAAGATGAGCGGCTTAAGGTGATGCACGCCGAGGCTGTGCAGTTGCTCCGCCGGTTCGCGGAGGTGGAGCTGCGCCACGTGCCGCGAGCGCGCAACGCTGAGGCCGACGCACTCGTTAACCGCGCGCTCGACGCCGCCTCGCGGTAGCCTCTCTTACGCGTTCGCCCGCGGGGAGCCGCCCGCGGCGCCTCGCGGGCGTCCTTCCGCCCCTCGCCTTGCACTCACGCCTTTTGAATGCTAGTATGCCCGCCTGTTGCGGGTGTAGCTCAGTTGGCTAGAGCGTCTGCTTGCCATGCAGAAGGTCGAGGGTTCGAGTCCCTTCACCCGCTCCAGTTTCACTCGGATGCCTCGGCGGGGGCGGAGGTAGCCCCTCTGTCATCCGCCGTTTGTGTTTTCGGCATCGTTGCGTGGCGGCGTAGCCAAGTGGTAAGGCAGAGGTCTGCAAAACCTCCATCAGCGGTTCGACTCCGCTCGCCGCCTCCAGTCCCCTCCCTCCTCCTCGCCCCTTTACGTTTTCAGCAGAATCACCCCGTCGAACGCATCGATCGTCACCGCGCGCGTGTTCTTGCCAGTGTTGACGCGTGGCACCTGCTTACCCTTGATGTGTCGGTACGTGCGGTTGAGCGGCACCTTCACCCGTTTATTCTGCGGGTTCACGAGCACGAGCCCCCGAGTGAACCGCCTCGTGTACGCGCCGCTCGGCAGCCGCTTACAGGGCCCCTCGGGGTAGCCGAGGTAGCCCTTCCCTCGGCCAGCGTTGTCGTACTCGTCGAACCACATGAGTCCCAGTGAGCCGTGCCCGGCGGTGCTGATCTCGTAGGAGTAGTAGCCGTCGCCGAGCAGGGCTGAGGTGAGGGAGAAGCGCATGCGTTTGTAGTTGGGCACGAAACCCGGGTCGAGGAAGGGGTTGTGGGGTTCCTCCTCGTCCCCGCCCGCGAAGGGGTCCTCGACTTCGTAGACCTCAAGCAGCACCCGTGGATCCTTCTTCTTCTTAAACCAGTCGAGGTAGCAGCTCTCGGCCTCGTAATCGCCCTCATCGGTCTTTACGAAGAGGCGTCTCCACCACGAGACGGAGGGCTTGGACCATCCGCCGGTCTCGAACACTTGCCCGTCGTAGGGTGTGTAGCGCGTGCTGATGGGGTTGTTGCGGATGATCTTGACGCCGGGGTACTTCTCGCGAAGGAGGGCCAGGAGCTGGTCGGTGCCCGCCCTCCAGGAGGCGTCGAACGCTGCGCGGGAGGTGGCGACCCCGGTGTGCGTAAGGTCGAGCGGCCGCGCCTCGTCCTCGTCCTCCACCCACATGAGCCAGCTCTCGATGTCTTCAAAGCGGTCGATAACGATACCGTCGTAGGCGTTGTGCTTTTGGTCGATGAAATTGGGGTTGGAGTCCTGGTCGGTGAAGAGTCCGCCGGTGGCGCCGACGGTAAGGTTGAAGAAGTAGTCGATCCAGTTGACCGGCGCGCTCATGTGGGGGACCTGCACGCGCGGGCACGCGGCGGCCACGTTCATCACCCACGTGCCCGGCCAGAAGCGCACGTGGGGGGTGACGGAGGTGCCGGTTTCGTGGGCCGCCGCTGGCCTACCGTACCCCCGCTGCACCAGGAGTTCCTTCTTGCTCGCGTTGATGCCCTTTATGTGCGCTGACTCACCTTCGCCGATGGCCACGTCTCTCCCGACGAGGAAGATGGGGAGTCCGTTGGGGTACGTGAGGTTCTCAACGTGGATCCTCGTCTGCGTTGCGCTAATGGGTTCGGAGAGGGAGGAGCCGACGAAGAGGAGGAAATGGGAGGTGGGGAGGTCGTTGATCTCGGGGTTGGGGACCCCCTCCTCATCGTCCCAGAAGACCGAGCGCTCGGAGGGGCTGATGGGCCGAAACACCTCGATCCGCGGGTTGATCGCGCGTACGGCCTTGAGCTTGGCTACGAGCTCTGGCCCCTCGAACTCGTTGAGCACGAGGTCGTAGCGCGCGATCTTCTTCGCGCTCACCTTCTCGGGTTCCATCCACCACATGCCGAGCCGCGGGAAGGGAGGGGCGCTCGGTCGCGCGGCGGCGACCCGCTCGGCGCCGGTGGCGCGTGGGATGCCGGCGAGGGCGGAGAGGGCGATTGCGAAAAGGAGCGCGGCGAGGAGGAGTATCGCGAGGAGCGCGAGGGTTGGTCGTGTTGCCTTCTCGTGATCCCGCGCGTTCATCGGTTCGCTTCGCCTCTCTCGTTCGCCCGTTCGGGCAAGGCGCTCATCATGCCCGGTAGTGTACGCTCCGTCGGCTGGCTTGTGAAGGGTCTCCGGAGCCCTCACGCAACGCTTTGTCCGGCGGCGCGCTACAATAAACGGCGGAAATCGACGGAACGGAGCGTTTTAAATCGTGGAGACCGTCCTCTTATCGGGTAACGAAGCGGTTGCGCGCGGCGCGTACGAGTGCGGTGTCGCGGTCGCCGCGGCGTACCCCGGCACGCCGAGCAGCGAGATCCTCGCGAGCCTCGCGCACTACGAGGGTGTCTTCTGCGAGTGGTCGACCAACGAGAAGGTCGCCTACGAGGTCGCCTTCGGGGCGGCGGTGAGCGGCGTACGTGCCCTCACCGCCTTTAAGAGCGCCGGGGCGAACGTAGCGGCCGACCCCATGGTCAGCTCCGTCTACACCGGCGTCAACGGCGGCTTAGTCGTTGTCTGCGCCGGCGATCCGGGTATGGCGAGCTCCTCGACCGAGCAGGACGACCGGTACTACGGCCGGCTCGCCGGCATCCCCCTTCTCGAGCCCTCCAGTAGTCAGGAGTGCAAAGACTACGTCGGTTTGGCATTCGAGCTGAGCGAGGCGCATGACCTGCCGGTTATGCTGCGCCTCACCACGCGCATCTCCCACTCCACCTCCCTCGTGCAGCTCGCGGAGCGAGTTGTGCCCGAGGCCAGGTCGTTCGAGCGCAACCCGGCTAAGTACTGCCTGCTCCCGGGGTTCGCCCGGGAGCTTCGGCGGGGGCTTACCGAGCGGCTCGCCGCGTTCTGTACGGCCGCGTCTGCGCAGCTCGTGAGCTACGAGCCGGGCGCGGGCGAGTGTGCGCGCATCGGCGTTGTGGCCGGTGGCGCCGCCTACTTGGCCGCTAAAGAGGCGGTGCCCGAGGCCTGCTTCCTCAAGCTCGGGCTCGTTCACCCACTTCCCATCGAGGCTATCCGTGAGTTCGCCGCGGGGGTCGATCGGCTCTTCGTCGTCGAGGAGCTCGATCCGTTTGTGGAGGAGCAGCTTCGCGCAGCGGGGATCCCCTGCGAGGGGAAGAAGTACTTCCCCTCGCAGCTCGAGCTCACCCCCGAGATCGTCGGGCGGGGGTTCGTGGCCGCCGGCCTCGAGCTCCCTCGCTGGCGCGAGGTCCGCGAGGCCTCCGACCCCACGGTTATCCCGCGCGCGCCGGTGATGTGCGCGGGCTGCCCTCACCGGGGCATGACGGCCGCCATTAAAAAGCTCAACCTCGACGTCAACGGCGACATCGGGTGCTACGACCTCATCTGCCTGCCGCCGCTCTCGCAGATGCACACCGTCATCGATATGGGCGCGAGCATCGGCATGGCGCAAGGCTATACACGCGCCTACGCGGCGCACGGTCGCAACGATGCACAGAGCATCGCCGTGATCGGCGACTCCACTTTTTTGCACTCCGGCATCACCGGGCTGCTCAACGCCGTGCACCAGGGCACCAACATCACGGTCCTCATCCAAGACAACAGCATCACCGCGATGACCGGGGGGCAGACTAATCCGGGGTGTCAGCGCACGCTCGCGGGGGCCTCCGCCGAGCCCGTCGACCTCGAGGGGCTCTGTCGGGCGCTCGGCGTGCGGAGCGTGCAGGTCGTCGACCCGTATGAGTACGAGGAGTGCCTCGTCGCGTTGCGGTCGGCTCTCGCGTTCCGCGGGCCGGCCGTCGTTATCACTAACCGGCCCTGCGTGCTCTTTCCCTCCAAGCTCCGCGCTGCGCCCTTTGTGGTCGACGAGGCTGCTTGCACGGCCTGTCAGCGCTGTCTGCGCCTCGCCTGCCCCGCCCTCTCGTGGTCAGATGCGATGGTTAAGCATCGTCATAAGGCGACGATCGACGCGGCGGTGTGCACGGGGTGCTCGCTCTGCGCGCAGCTCTGCCCCGCGGGGGCGATCATCGAGGTAGGTGCCTCATGAGCTTCGGCCGCGAGAAGATCGATACGCTCATCGTGGGCGTCGGCGGCCAGGGGGTTATCCTCGCCTCGGGGATTCTCGCTCAGGCCGCGCTTCGCCACGGTGGTCTTGAGGTAAAGCAGAGCGAGACGCACGGTATGTCGCAGCGCGGCGGCAGCGTGCACGCGCACATTCGCATCGGCGAGCGCGTGGTCTCCCCGGCTATCGCGCCGGGGGAGGTCGACCTGCTGCTCGCCTTCGAGGTTGCGGAGGCGGTGCGGTGGGTCCCCTCGCTGGCGCCCACCGGCGTGGTGATCGTCGGCGAGGAGCGCATCGTCCCGCCGCTCGCCGCGGTGGGTATGGCGGGGTACCCCGACGACGCCCTCGATCGGTTGGCGGTGCTCGGTCGCCGGCTGGTCGTCGTCGACGGCGCCGCTATCGCCCAGCGGGTCGGGAGCCCTAAGGTTGCGAGCGTCGTGTTGTTAGGGGCGCTCGCGCGCTATCTTCCGTTTGCAAGAGAGACGTGGCAGGAGGCGATCGGGGCCGTTGTGGCTCCGGCCTGGTTGCCGATGAACCTCGCGGCCTTTGAGGCCGGCTGGGGAGTGGAGGGATCATGAGCAGTATCGGCGATGGTCCGAAGACGGCGGACCGCTATTTCAACGCGGAGGTCGAGACCCTTCGCCGTGAGGCCCTTGAGGAGCTTCAGCTCACCCGGCTCAAGGCGAGGGTGCGCGCCGCTTATGAGCGCAGTGCCGTCTACCGCGCCTTGTGTAAAGAGAGGGGCGTCGAGCCGCGCCACATCGTCTCGCTCGCCGATATTCACAAGCTCCCCTTCCTCGAGAAGGACACCGCGCGCGAGGCGTATCCCTTCGGCCTGATGACGTGCGATCATTCGGAGGTGCGGGAGGTGCACACCAC
This sequence comes from Thermoleophilia bacterium, assembly GCA_040776965.1. Lineage (GTDB taxonomy): Bacteria > Actinomycetota > Thermoleophilia > UBA2241 > UBA2241 > CAIXSE01. Next base: position 1,322,956 of record JAXGZO010000001.1, on the reverse strand, counting down.
CTCGGGTACCACCGGTAAACCGATCCCCGTCTTCGCAACGCGCGCCGACATGGATCGCTGGGCCGAGCTCAACGCTCGCTCGCTCTGGATGGTCGGGGTGCGCCCCGGCGACCTGCTGCAAAACTGCTTCTCGTACGGGCTCGCGACCGGCATCGGCTTTCACTATGGGGCGCAGCTCTTGGGTGCCGGCGTTGTGCCGGCCGGCATCGGCCGTTACCAGCTGCAGATCGACCTGATCCTCGATCTCGGCGTTACGGCGATCGCGACGACGCCCTCGTACGGGCTCTACCTCGCCGACCGCGCGAGCGAGCGGGGGGTCGACCTCCCGCGGGACTCTCGGCTGCGAATCGGCCTCTTCGGGGCTGAGCCCTGGCCGGAGTCCGCCCGTCACCGCCTCGACTCCTCGCTGGGGCTGACGGCCTTCAACGAGTTCGGTATGGGGGAGTTTCTCGGTCCGGGCATGGCCTGCGAGTGCCCCCAGCGCGACGGCATGCACGTGTGGTCCGACGCCTTCCTCGTGGAGTGTATCGACCCCGAGACCGGTGAGCCGGTCGCCGATGGCGAATCCGGCGAGTTAGTCTGGACGTCGCTTACGAGCGACTCCATGGCGCTCATCCGCTACCGGAGCCACGATATGTCGTCGCTGACGTGGGCCCCGTGTTCCTGTGGGCGCATACACCCGCGCATCGGCAAGATCAAGGGCCGCAGCGACGACGCCCTCTCTATCTGCGGGTACGTCGTCTTCCCGAGTCAGATCGAGGAGATCCTCACTCAGTTTGAGGAGGTCGGCAACAACTTCTGTATGGTCATTGAGACGGTACGAAACCTCGACCAACTTACGCTGCAGGTCGAGGTCCCCTACTTCAACGGAATGGGGGAGGAGGCGCGAGACCACCTCGCCGAGCGCATCTCCGCGCGCACGAAGGCCACCATAGGGCTCACGCCACGCGTTGAGCTCGCCGAGCCCCTCTCGCTGCCGCGCATGACCACCGGCGACGGCAAGACCGCGTGTCACCGAGTAGACGATCGCCGAGGGGCTTCGCCCGCGGCGCACCTCCCCCGGTAGCGTCGCGGGGTCCCGGGGAGCGCAGTCTCAAAAGTATTGGTTGACCGGCCAAACACCGTGCAGTACGATGCACCCATCAGGGGTACTCATGGGGCAGCGAGTAAAGTGAAAACAGGGGACTCGAGAATGTTTTTGACTACAGCTTTAACGGCTGGAGGTCTCGCCTCTCTCTCTCTCTCTCTCTCATTTGTTCCCTCGGCACGTGAGTCACGGGTTCTCACTCGGGCTCGATGCGGACAGACTGCAGGAGGTGGAGTGAGAAGCACGCACAAAAGTGCTCGTCGTTCTCCTCGTATCGCCTCTACCGTCGTCGCGCGAAGGAGGGGGCGTCTAACGAAGCGAACGAGCTGATCGCATCGCACTCATGGTAGCGGCGGGGCCGACTATGAAGGGCGACTTTCATCCTTTTTATCCTCCCGTTATCTCCGTACTACATTGCCCGCCTCGGGTGTATGTAAACAATCGAAAGGTACAGCACGATGGAAAAATCTTCCCCCGACGCTATGCCGATGAGCGTTGTTCGCAAGGTCGTTATTGCGAGCTTCGTCGGTAACTTCGCTGAGTGGTTCGACTACGCCGTGTACGGCTACCTTGCCTCCATCATCGCCGTGGTGCTCTTCCCCGAGTCCGACGGCACCGCCGGCCTCATGATGGCCTACGGCGTGTTCGCCATCTCCTTCATCGTCCGTCCGCTCGGCGGCCTGTTCTGGGGTCGTTACGGCGACAAAGCCGGTCGTAGAGGCGCCCTCGCCTGGTCCATTCTCATCATGACCGGCGCTACGTTCCTCATCGCGTTCCTCCCGACCTACGAGATGGTCGGCCTGCTCTCCCCCATCCTTCTCCTCATCCTCCGTATCATCCAGGGCTTCTCGGCCTCCGGTGAGTACGCCGGCGCCGCCATCTTCCTCACGGAGTACGCGCCTACGGGTAAGCGCGGTCTGTACGCGAGCGTCGTGCCCGCCTCCACCGCCGCCGGCCTCCTCGCCGGCTCCCTCTTCGTTGCCGTCATGACGATGATCTGGCCCTCCCAGGATCCCTCGAGCTTCATGTACGTGTGGGGTTGGCGTATTCCGTTCCTCCTCGCGCTCCCGCTCGGTTGGGTCGGCCGCTACATCCGGTTGCGGCTTGAGGACACCCCGCTCTACCGCCAGGAGATGGAGAAGCACGACAGCGAGAATCCTCCCACTCCGATCAAGGACCTCTTCAAGTATCACCCGCGCCAGATGATCGCCGGCTTCCTCGTCACCCTGCTCAACGCCGTCGGTTTCTACACCGTGCTCAGCTACATGCCCACCTACCTCTCCGTCGAGGTCGGCATCGACAAGGCTATGGCGTTCACCGCGAGCTCCGTCAGCCTGTTCGCCTATATCTTCTTCATCTTCGGTATGGGTAAGCTCTCCGACCACTTCGGCCGCAAGAAGGTCCTCATCAGCGCGTCCATCTGCTTCGCCATCTTCACGGTGCCGATCTTCATGGTCCTCGACAGCGCGAAGAGCATCGTCGCCGTCATCGCCGTGGAGTGCGTGCTCTCCCTCTTCCTCACCATGAACGACGGTACGCTGCCGAGCTTCCTCTCCGAGATCTTCCCGACGAACGTCCGCTACAGCGGCTTCGCCTTCGTGTTCAACAGCGGTAACGCGCTCTTCGGCGGCACCGCTCCGCTCATCTGCACCGCGCTCATCGCCGCCACCGGCAACAAGCTCATGCCCGGTTGGTACATGGTCGCCGCAGCGCTCGTCGCTATGATCGCTATGTCCTTCTGCCGCGAGACCAGCAAGATCTCGCTCACGGAGTCCCAGAAAGCCATCAAGTAGCAAACGCGGAGCAACACATCGTTCGTCGTCCGCAAGGGCGAGAGCGAGTGATAAAGCTCTTACGGGGCCGGTCGCCGTTAGGTGGCCGGCCCCGTCCTTTTAAAGAGATTACCCTCGACTTCGCTCATCCGGGATGACGCTTGTATTGTCGGAGGATACCCGCTCTTGTATATTACGCAAAGGGCCGTGGTCCAGATCCGTCTACATACGTGCTTAAGTCGATAAATACAAGGGAGTAAGCGCATTGTTTCTCATAGAGAAAGCCTCAAATCTGTCGAGGGAAGAGAGGCAAGCGTGTGCTCGAGCTCTCACGGAGTCGTTTATGAAGAGCGAGATGATCGGTGGCTACGTATTCCGGCACAACGCAGCGCACCTCCTCCTGTTTATGAACATCTGCGTCATGTACTACAACAGGGTGGCCGATCTCTTCGTCTGCAGAGATGAGGGTGGCCGCATTGTCTCCGTTGCGCTGTGGACCACTCCAGAGCAGGACTTTATAGGCATTCCGGCTCTTCTCAAGCACGGCTTCGCAATCGATCTACTCAAGGCGGTGCTCAAAGTCGGCCCCCTGACCGTAAAGCGCATCATCGACCTGCTCTCAGTGGATAAATCGAGTTGCCCAAAGGAGCCCGCCTGTTACCTTTTCCTCATCGGCTCCATAGCACGGGGCGCGGGGCGGGAGGTGATGACCTACTGCATTGACTACTATAGGGGTAATCTTTTGTACTGGGAGAGCGCTGTGCCCAAGGACGATCACGCCTACTACAAGTCGTTTGGGGCCAAGCCCTGCGGGACGGTGCAGTTCGGTGACGAGGGGATGATGCTCTTTACGCTCGACACGCGCTGCCAGGTGACGGCGCGTTAGACACCGACGCTGCCTAGAGCTTGCGGAGCGCGAGCATGGAGAGCATCTCGAAGACGATATTTGCCGCGAACAGGCTGGTGACCTGCCCCGGCTCGTCGTAGACCGGCGCAACCTCGACGACGTCGAAGCCGATAAAATTGATGCGCGAGAGCGCGCGGAGGATGCGCATGGTCTCGAAGGCGGTGGGCCCCGCCACCTCGGGTGTGCCCGTACCGGGGCAGGCGCCGGCGTCGACGAAGTCGATGTCGAAGGTGAGGAAGGTGGGGCGGTCGCCCACGCGCTCGTAGATGCGCTCGATGAGCGCGTGGAACCCGAGCTCGACGCAGGTGAGCCATGAGAGGCTCTCGACGCCGAGGGAGGCGGGGAGATGGACGTCTTCCTCTGAGTAGAGTGGTCCGCGGATGCCGAGCTGGATGAAGCGGTCGGCGGCGATGATGTTCTCCTCCAGCGCGCGACGCAAGAAGGTGCCGTGGCTGTAGGGCTTGTTGTTGTACAGGTCGTTGAGGTCGGTGTGTGCATCGAAGTGCACGAGGCCGAGCGGCCCGTAGCGCTTAGCGAGGGCGCGGAGCTCCGCGAGGGTGACCGAGTGGTCGCCGCCCATGCCGATGGGGACGACCTTGGCCTCGATGAGCGGCACGATGAACTCTTCGATGCGCAAGAGTGTGTCTTCGATGTAGCCGGGGACAGTGAGTGCGTCGCCGTAGTCGATGGTAGAGATGTTGCCGAACACCTGCACGCGTTGCGCCGGGTTGTAGGTGCGGATCATGCCGGAGGCGGAGCGGATGCCCTCCGGCCCCAGGCGGGCGCCGCCGCGAAACGATGCACCGCCGTCCCACGGCATGCCGAACACGGCGGCCTCGACCTCGCTGAGGTCTGGGTTCTGGTAGCCGCTGAGGTAAGGTAAGCGGGCGTACGTGCGAGGCCCCGTAAAGCGGGGTGCCTCGAGGGCGTTCCATGGCTGATAGATCATGACGGTAAGTATAACGCGAAATCACCTTTTTTTGGCGACCGCGCTGCGGCGCCTTAGGGCTACTACAGGAGGGTACGATCGTGAGTAAGGTACGCAGATTTCTTCTTTTACTGGCCGTGACGTGTGCGGTCTACGCGGCGGGGGGGTGGGGTACCAGCGCCCTAGCAGCTCCGGCGCCGCAATCACGGTGGATCGGCGTCTCCGTGGCTACGCTTTGGGTTGGGCCCAACCTCGATCGGCCGCTCGACGCACCCGCCCTCGCGGTGCCCGCTGACCCGCGTAAGTGGATCGCCGCGATGGCGACGAAGGAGGATAAGCTCTGGCTGATCGGTAAACTCGAGACGCAGGCGCTCTACGGCGAGCGCGTCTACCTCCTCGAGACCTCGGGGCGGTGGTCTCGGGTCGCGGTGACGAGCCAGGCCATGCCTGGCAGCGCTCTTGGGTACCGTGGGTGGCTGCCGACGGCGCAGCTCACGCGCACTTCGCCGCGCGGCACCGCTTATTACGCCATGGTCAGGCGGCCCACGGCGTGGTTGTTCTCGTCGTCCACCCTGCAGGGCAAGCGCGTCATGGAGCTCTCTTACGGTACGCGGCTTTCCGTGATCTCCTCTACAGCGTCGTCGGTTAAAGTCTTGCTGCTCAACGGCAAGGTCGCGTACTTCAAGCGGTCAGACGTCTCCGTGCTCAAGAGGGGAGCGGTGCAGCCAAAGCCGACCGGCGCGGCTATCGCCGCCGAGGCGCGGCGCTTTATCGGCGTGCAGTACCTCTGGGGTGGCACCTCGGGGTTCGGCTTCGACTGCTCGGGCTTTACGTACGCCGTGCATCGCCAGCTCGGCGTGGCTATCGCTCGCGACGCCCGGCCGCAGACCGCGGGCGGTAAGGTCATAGCCTCTCGCAAAGATCTTCGTCCCGGCGACATCGTCTTCCTCCAGCACTCGGGGGTGATTGAGCACTGCGGGATCGCCGTGGGCGGCGACGCCATGATTCACGCTCCGCGTACGGGTGAGGCCGTGCGTATCGTCTCGCTCTCCAAGGAGCCGTACGCGAGCGCGTTCGCCGGTGCTCGGCGCTACGGGCGGTAGCGTGCCCCTCGGCTTTTTGCGCCCCCTCGGAGTGGTGTATCCTACGCGTTCGATCACCGTGAGAGGAGAACTATGAAGTCCGACGCTCAGTTGCGCGCTTACTTCGAGGCGTTCGATATCAGCCCCGGCGAGCTTCATCGCAACCTGCCGGCGACGGAGCTCGTGGCGAGGTCACTCGCCCGCGGGGAGGGGAGGCTCGCGGCGAACGGTGCCCTCGTCGTCGAGACCGGTGCGCGTACCGGTCGCTCGCCGGAGGACCGCTTTATCGTGGACGGCCCCGCCGCAAAGGACGTCGCTTGGGGCGGCGCTAACCGCTCCTGCACGCGCGAGTTCTTCGACCGCATGCTGCAGAAGGCCGCCGACTACCTTAGGGGTCGCGAGGCCTTCGTCTTCGATGGCTTCGCTGGCGCGGACGCCGCGTACCGGCTGCCGATCCGCGTGCTCACCACCGAGGCCTGGCACTCGCTCTTCGCGGGCACGCTCTTTTTGCAGCCTCAGCCCGTCGATCTCGACCGCTTCGCCCCCGGTTTCACGCTCATCAACTGCGGTAAGCTCCTCGCCGACCCCGAGGTGGACGGTACCCGCAGCGATACGTTCGTCGGGCTCGACCTCGACCGCAAGATCATCTTGGTCGTGGGCAGTTGTTACGCCGGCGAGATGAAAAAAGCCGTCTTTACCGTGCTCAACTACCTCCTGCCGGCGAGCGATGTGCTGCCGATGCACTGTGCGGCCAGCGTGGGGGAGCGCGGGGATGTCGCGCTCTTCTTCGGCCTCTCCGGCACCGGCAAGACGACGCTCTCCGCCGACCCTACGCGTCGGCTTATCGGCGACGACGAGCACGGGTGGAGTACGCACGGCATCTTTAACTTCGAGGGCGGGTGCTACGCCAAGGTCATTCGCCTCTCCGCTGAGGCGGAGCCGCAGATCTTCCACGCTATTCGCTTCGGCTCCGTGCTCGAGAACGCGGTCGTCGACCCACAGAGCTGCGCTGTGCAGTGGGACGACGACGCGATCACCGAGAACACCCGCGGCTCGTACTCGCTGGATCACATCCCCGGCGCGGTCCCCGGTGGGCTCGCCGGGATGCCGCAGAACGTCTTCTTCCTCGCGTGCGACTCGTACGGCGTGCTTCCGCCGCTGGCGCGTCTCACGCCGGAGATGGCCGCCTATCACTTCCTCTCGGGCTTCACCGCCAAGGTCGCCGGCACCGAGCTCGGTGTGACCGACCCGGTACCCACCTTCTCGGCCTGCTTCGGCGCGCCCTTTATGCCCCGCCGGGCGACCGTTTACGCAGACATGCTGGCCGAGCGTCTGCGCGAGTACGGCGCCACCTGCTGGCTGGTCAACACCGGCTGGACGGGCGGACCCTACGGCGTGGGAAGCCGCATGCCTATCGCCCTTTCCCGGTCGCTTCTGCGTGCCGCCGTGGAGGGTAAGCTCGATGACGCCACCTTCACCCTCGACCCAGTCTTTAACGTCGAGGTCCCCGACGCGGTGGAGGGCGTGGATCCGGGGCTGCTGCATCCGCGTTCTACGTGGGCCGACCAGGCCGCCTACGACGAGCAGGCATCCAAGCTCGCCGCGGCTTTCGCCGAGAACTTCACCAAGTACACCGAGTTCGTCTCGCCGGAGGTTGCGGCGGCCGGGCCTCGCGCTTCACGCTGATCGTCGAGGCGCACCGGTGCGATTGTACGCACCGGTGCGCCTCTTCCTTTCTTCTCCCACCTCATCCCTCGCATGGGTTCCTCACGCGGATCCACTGCTGCACTTTAGCGTGCGCGAAAAAGGAAGCGAAAGCCGAGGTCGCCCTTATAATACGAGCAGGCTGTGGCTGAGACGTCGACGTAGCGGCGCTCTGAGCCTTGAGCTGGGTTCCCTTATAGAGAGCACGGGAAGACGAGGAGGCTCGTTTTATGAGTACGCTTGAGAGGCTCGCCCAGGTGGTGCGAGACGGCGATGCGCAGCAGGCCACGGCGCTCGCTCGCCAGCTTGTGGACGAGGGTGGCGACGCCACGGAGGCGGTCGACACCCTCACGGCGGTCATGCGGCAGATCGGCGACCGCTTCGCGACCGGTGAGGTCTTTTTGCCGGAGTTGATGTTGGCCGGGCGCGCCATGCAGGGTGCGATGGGTGCATTGACCCCCCTTCTTAACGCATCGGCAGAGGCTATGCGCTCGCGCGGTGTCGTTGCTATCGGCACGGTAACCGGCGATATGCATGAGATCGGCAAAGATATCGCTATGACGATGCTGCGGGCGGCGGGGTTTGAGGTACACGACCTCGGCAAGGATGTGAGCCCGCTCGACTTCGTTAAGCGGGCCGAGGAGATCCGCGCCGACATCATCGGCGCGTCGGCTCTTATGACGACGACGATGCCGGCGCAGCGGGAGTTGGTCGACGTACTCAAGGCCAAGGGCCTCCGCGAGAAGTACCACGTGATCCTCGGTGGCGCGCCGGTTACTGCGGAGTGGGTCGCCGAGGCCGGCGCCGATAGCTGGGGCGAGGACGCCGGCAAGGCCGTGACGATCCTCGAAGAGGCTATGGCCGCCAAGGCCGCGAACGCGGGGAGCTGAGAGATGCCGCACCTTAAGATGTGGGAGATTATGGAGCGGGCCGCAGAGGGTCCGTACTGCGAAGACGACGAGTTTCTCTACGGCCTCCTGCTGCCGAAGATCCAGGAGGTCGTGCAGAAGTACGACATCACCTACGACCCGAGTAATCCAGTGCCGGCCGACGACGACCTCGCCGACCGCGTCTGGAAGGCGGCCGTGGAGTTCTTTCTCGCCGTCGGCGTCCACAACGTCGACACCAACCGCCGCATCGTCATCACCGAGGACGAGCTCAACGAGGCGCTCTATTTAGCGCCGGAGCAGCACATCGTTGGGGCCGGGCAGGAGACGAGGGTGTGGCGTCCGCGCGCGGTGGAGGACACCGAGCCGCCGTTCTGCATCCTCAGCCCAGACATCACTTACGACGAGGACATCATCCTGCAGGCCTCCATGGCGTACGTGCAGGAGCCGCTGGCCGACGGCGTCTGCGGGCCGATCCTCGAGGAGAGCATCGGGCGCACGATCGCCTCGGGCACGCCTACGGAGATGGCCGGGGTTATGGAGCACGCCATGGCGCTGCGCAACGCCGCCAAGCTCGTCGGCCGTCCCGGCCTCTTCCTGGTGGCCGTTGGTACGGCGCAGTCGGATGTGGGGCAGATCGCCGTGAGCGACGCCGAGTGGGGCGTGCGCCCCTCCGACGGCCGCCTCATCGGCGTGCTCACCGAGATGAAGACCGACAACGAGCTGCTCAATAAGGTGGTGCACTGCAAGCAGTACGGCTGCGCTATCGGCTGCCTCACCGGCGCCATTTACGGCGGCTACGCCGGCGGCGCCGAGGGCACGGCCGTGCTGGAGGTCGCCCATCACCTCGTAGGGCTTACCGTTTACCAGCACAACTTCAACAACAGCTTCCCGTTCCATATGCAGTACACCTCCAACAGCGGGCGGGAGATGCTCTGGCTGGTCAGCATGGTGCACCAGGCGCTGGCGCGTAACAGCCGTATTCTCTCCACCAGCAACGGCTTCTTTAACGCCGGTCCCGGCACCGACATGCTCTTCTACGAGGCTGCCGCACACGCTATCGCCAGCGTGGTCTCCGGCGGGCATCTGTGGACCTCAGCGCCGCGGCACAACAAGTACCGCAACTACGCGACGCCGCTCGAGGCGCGGCTCGCCGCGGAGGTCGGTCACGCTGTGGCGCGTCAGGGTATGACCCGCAGTGAGGCCAACGCGATCGTCGACCAGTTGCTGCGGAAGTACGAGGAGCGCATCGCCGATGCGCCGGAGGGCAAGCCTTTCCAGGAGTGCTACGACGTCATGAAGGTGCGCCCGCGCTCCTGGTACCTCGATCGCTACACTGCGATTAAGGAAGAGCTCCGCACCATGGGGGTGGCCTTCCCCTATTAAGTTTCCTCACAGTGCACGGGGAGATAGGCCCGTACGTCATTTCGGTCGCCGGGCGTGTATGCTGTACGGATGGACCGAACGAGAGGAACTGCGTTTTCACGAGAAAACCTCGGGCGGCCGTCGTCGTCTGGAGCGGGAGAGCCGCTCCGGACGGCGGCGGCCGCCGTCTCGATCCGTCTCGCACTCGCGTTCGTCACCCTCATCACCTCACTCACGATCGGTGTGCGGAGCCGCGAGCTCATCCTGCGCGACCCGCAGCACATCGAGGTCTTCACCGGTTTCCTCCGCCACTTATTGCAGCCGTGGGCGAACTGGGACGGCGTTTGGTTTATCAGGATCGCGGCTGGCGGGTATAGGGCGCATGAGTACAGCCCCGCGTTCTTCCCCCTGTACCCCACGGTCGTTCGCTTGCTTACCGCCGTCTTCGGCGGCTCCTATGTAATCGCCGGAATCGTGGCATCGCTCGCGTGCTACGCTGGGGCGATGGTCGTGCTCTACCTTCTGGTGCGCGACGCCTTCGGTGCGCGGCCAGCCATGTGGAGCGTCGCGTTCATCTCGATCTTTCCCACGGCCTTCTTCTTTCAGGCCGTCTACAGCGAGTCCCTCTTCTTGTTGCTCGCGCTGCTCTGTTTTCGGTGGGCTTCGCGGGGCCGGTGGTGGCTCGCCGGTGCCGCCGGCTTGCTCGCCGCGCTCACGCGGAGCACCGGGCTTATGCTCGTGGTCCCGCTCGCCTTGATGTGGTGGGAGCAGTGGCGAGGCGTGCCGCTGCGGCTCCCGGGTGGCCCGCGCCTGGCCGCCTCCAACCATCAGGGTGTTCGCCCGTCGCTGCCCTCGTTTCTCGCGATCGGCCTCGTGCCGGCGGGCCTCGGCGTGTACATGAGCTACCTCTGGATCGCGTTCGGCAACCCCATGGCCTTCAGCGATGCGCAGAGTAATTGGGGGCGGTCGTTCGCCTTCCCGCTCACCGCGTTCTTCGACGGCACGGTCGCCGCCGTGCGCGGGTTGGGGTGGCTGGTCTCGAACGGCCTCACTGCGGTACTCAACGGCACGGCGGCCGCTGCGGGCGGCCTTGAGGCTAACGTCGCCGCCAACCCCATAGAGTTCGTGGCGATGGTCGCGGCGATCGTGTTTCTCGTGGCCTGCTGGCGGCGGCTCCCCGTTGCTTTTACGGCGTACGCGTTTGTGACGATGATCTTTCCGCTGCTCTTTCCCGACGCCGCGCGGCCGTTCTCGAGCATGCCGCGGTTTCTCCTCACGATCTTTCCCTTCTTCGTCGCTCTGGCGGTCTCGCTGGAGGGGCGGCGCGTTGCGAAGTGGGTGGTCGTCGGCATCTTTGTGGTCCTCCTCATACCCTCCACCGTTTTCTTCGCCAGCTTCATGTAGTGGAGTGAGACGCCTGCGAAGCAGGAACTCCTCGATCTCTGGCGAACTCTCGCCAAGGAAAGCGGCGAGAAGTCTCATCCGTACTCGTCGCAAAGCGGGTTGAGGTAACGGGCGAACGCCCCCATAATCAAAAGCTTGCCTCAATCGGTCTACCGAGGGAGAGCGTGTCCCATGATTGTTTTTGAGAATGTTAGTAAGGTGTACGAGCCCGGCGTTGTGGGGCTCGAGAACTTCACGTGCCACATCGGGAGGGGGGAGTTCGTCTTCCTCGTCGGCCCATCGGGCTCGGGTAAATCCACCCTCATCAAGCTCATCACGCGGGAGCGTCAGCCCGACGCCGGCCGCATCCTCGTGGCCGGCCGCAACCTCAGTGCGCTCCGCAACAGCAAGGTGCCGCTGCTGCGGCGCAACATCGGCTGCGTCTTCCAAGACTTCAAGCTTTTGCCGGAGAAGACGATCTACCAAAACGTCGCCTACGCGCTCGAGGTCGTCGGCGAGCCCCGTCGGCTGATCCGCCGTAAGGTCCCCGAGATCCTCGACCTCGTCGGCCTCTCCGAGAAAATCAACAACTACCCGCACGAGATCTCCGGCGGCGAGCAGCAGCGCGTCTCGGTGGCGCGCGCCTTCGTCAATCATCCGCCGCTGCTCCTCGCCGACGAGCCCACCGGGAACATCGACCCCGAGACGGCTATCGGCATCATGCAGCTCCTCGTGCGCATTAACCGCACGGGCACGACGGTGGTAGTCGCGACGCACGACCGCGAGATGGTCAACCGCATGCGTCGCCGCGTCCTCCAGCTCGAGAACGGCCGCCTCGTCCGCGACGAACGGCGCGGCGCCTACGATCAGATCGACGAGGGGGTTGAGGATGCGCTTTAGATTCTTCCTCGGTGAAGCGTTCGGCTCTATGCGCCGCAACTGGGTGATGGCGCTGGCCGCCATCGTTACCGTTCTTATTAGTACGGCGATCCTTGGTGCGGTGCTCGTAACGCGCGACAACCTCAATCAGGGCGCGACGAGCCTTAAAGATCGCGTCCTCATCGAGGTCTTCATTAAAGACAAGGCAACGCCCGAGGAGCAGCAGGCGCTCGAGCGCAAGATCAAGGCCATCCCGGAGGTCAAGAGCTACCGGTACGTGAGTAAAGAGGACGCGCTTAAGCGTTTTCGCCGTAAGTTCGGCGATCGCATCGTAGCCAACCTCACCGTCAACCCGCTGCCCGCGAGCTACGAGATCCAGGCGAAAGACGCGGATAGGGTCGACGCCATCGCACGTCAGTTCTTCGACGATCCGGTTGTGGACAACGACCCCGGTACGCACAACGGCGTGAAGTACGCCAAGGAGACCGTGCGCAAGATGCTCGGCACGCTCAACCTCATCGGGTGGGGGATGTGGGTCGCCACCGCCGTCTTCGCCGTGGCGGCTATCATGCTTATCAGCACCACGGTGCGCCTCTCCATCTTCGCGCGCCGTCGCGAAGTCGAGATCATGCGGCTCGTGGGGGCCACTAACTGGTTCATCCGCTGGCCGTTTGTGCTTGAGGGCTTCATCACTGGTCTGGTCGGCTCCGTTCTCGCCGCGCTCCTCGTGTACGCAACCAACTGGGGGCTCGCCAGCTGGATCGAGGGGTCAGACATCAGCTTCTTGACTATCCACGTCTACCCGCTTTGGTGGCGGGGCGGGACCTGGCCGCTCGGCCTCCTGCCCACGCTCGCGATTCTGGGGACCGCGCTCGGCGCTCTCGGGAGCCTCCTCGCGCTGCGTCGCTACCTCAAGACCTAATGCGCGCGATGGATCGCAGGGGTGTTGGCGTGATACGAGGCGGGGGAGGCGAGCTGAGGGGTATAGCTCGCCTCCTCATGGCCTTCGCGTTGGTGGCCGTGCTCTTCGCCGGCCTCCCGGCGCTGGCCGACGCGTCGCCGAAGAGCAAGCTTAAGCGCACGCGCAGCAAGATCTCGGCTGCGCAGAAGAGCAAGGCCTCGCTCGGCGACGAGATAGCACGCCTCGAGAAGCAAATGGTGGAGATCGAAGCGCGTCTCGACGGCCTCACCGATAAAATACAGGTGATCGGCAAGAAGCTCGGCGCCAAGCGCGCAAAGCTCGTCGCCCTGCAGAAGAAGCTTGCGGCGAAGCGGGCGGAGCTCGCGGAGGCCGAGCGCGTCTTTCAGCTCGAGCAGACGGAGTTTCAGAAGCGCGTCGCCATCTCGTACAAAACACCCGAGACCACGTATCTCGACGTGCTCCTCGAGTCGAGTAGCTTCGACGATCTCATCACGCGCACGAGTCTGGTGCACGATCTGATCCTCAGCAACAACCAGCTCGTCGCCCGCTTGGAGGCGTCGCGCGACAAAGTTAAGCGCGAGAAGCAGGAGATCGCCGATGCAGAGCACGAGGTCCACGTGGTGGTCGACGAGCTCGAGCGGCAGAGCGCGGAGCTCGTCGCACTCCGCGATCAGCAGGCGGCGAGTCGCTCTGCGGCGCGGGCGGCGCGGTCGCAGAAGACCCGCGCCCTCTTGTCGGTCAACAACAACCTCGCCGAACTCCGGCGTCAGGAGGATCGCCTCCTCGCCGAGAGCAATCAGCTCGCCGGGGTTATCGGCAGCAGTAGCGGCGGCGGCGGTACTGGGCGCCTCATCTGGCCGGTGCCCGGTGCGGTGTGCTCGCCGTTTGGCTACCGCATTCACCCTATCTTCCACACACGCAAGTTCCACACCGGGATCGACATTGCGGCGGGGTACGGCACGCCGATTCGCGCCGCCGACAGCGGCTCGGTGATCTACGCGACGTGGATGGGCGGGTACGGCAACGTGGTGATCATTAACCACGGCGGCGGCCTCTCCACGCTGTATGCCCATCAGGCCTCCATCAGGACCAGCGTGGGGGCGAGCGTCTCACGCGGTCAGGTTATTGGAGTCGTTGGTTCCACCGGGTACTCAACCGGCCCGCACCTGCACTTTGAGGTACGCGTCGGCGGAAATCCGCGTAACCCCATGCTGTACCTTCCTTAAGGGTTTGTTGTGAGCCGGCTCTTTAAAACCCTCATCGTCGTACTGCTCATCGTCCTCGGCGGGCTCTGCGGCTACTTCGTCGGCTGGCACGTTCGGGGGGAGGAGGCCGTTCAGCTCCTGCCGAAGCAAAAGGCTTCGGCGGAGGATGCCGGCGCCCTCCAGCAGCGCATTATCAAGGAGCTCGAGGGTCGCTACTACAAAGAGGTCGACCCGGAGAAGCTCAAGGAGGCGGGCGTTAAGGGGATGCTCAAGGAGCTCAAGGATCCTTACACGGCCTACCTCACGCCGAAGGAGATGAAGGCCTTCCGGGAGAAGCAGGACGGTGAGTACTCCGGAATAGGCGCATCGCTCGAGAAACGCGAGCACGACATCGTGATCACTACGGTCTTCGCGGGGTCGCCGGCGGAGCGCGCCGGGCTTAAGCCCGGCGATGCTATCGTCACCGTCGACGGACACGCGACCGGAGGGGTGGCTATCGACGCTTCTACCTCGCGGATTAAGGGGCCGAGCGGTACGAGTGTGCGCCTCGGTATACGGCGCAAGGGCGCCAAACGTGTAGAGCAGATCACGATCATCCGGGGGCGCATCGATATTCCCGAGACGAAGAAGCACCTGGAGACGGTGCGCGGAAAGAAGGTCGGCTACATCCATCTGCTGGAGTTCGGCGCGCACGCGTCTCGCGACGTCCGCCGCGACGTGCTCGCGCTGCAGAAGAAGGGCGCCCAGGCGATCGTCCTCGACCTCCGCTTTAACGGTGGCGGTTTTCTCTCGCAGGCAGTGGACGTGACCTCGATCTTCCAGCAGGGGGTCGTGACCTCGACGCAGGGCCTGCACTCACCGCGCGAGGTGCTTAAGACGAGCGGGAGCGTAGTCACGAAGCAGCCGCTCGTCGTGCTCGTTAACGGCTACTCGGCGAGCGCCTCCGAGATCGTCACCGGTGCCCTTAAGGATCACCGCCGGGCCAAGGTTGTGGGTACGACGACCTTCGGGAAGGGTTTGGTGCAGTCCATCGTGCCGCTCAGCGGCGGCGGCGCCCTTAAGCTCACAACGGCCGTCTATCGCACGCCCTCCGGTTTGAATATCAACAAAAAGGGCATCGTTCCCGATATTATGGTGCGCGATAACCCGAAGACGAAGAGCGACGAGCAGCTTACCGCTGCGCTTTCGTATCTCGCCACGCAGTTGTAGCGTGCGATGAGCTCTTCGCGGCGTCCTCACGAGAGGGGCGGGAAGCGCCGGCCATCGGCCGGTGGGGCTTCCTCTTCGGCTGGTCCTACGCCGGCCCGTCGGCTTCCCTATCGCGTTATCCGATGGGGCAAATTCTGGTCGCTCGAGCCGCTCTTCGCCGACGTACGCACGTACCTCGTTGCACGCGGCGGCTTGCCGCCGCGGCTCGACGATATCGTGCTGGCGGAGCCCATCCACGGCGACCGTCGGCGTATCGTCGAGGTCCTCGGCCGCGCCGACGACCTGCGAGCGGTGTTGCGCGCCCTGCTCTATGCGCAGGATCTGCCTCAGGGCTTCTCCCCGAGGGTGCTCGACGAGGCTGCGGCGGTGCGACCGCGCACCACGACCGACGACCACGGTCGGGTGGACCTCACGCAGCTCCCCACTTTCACGATCGACCCCGATACCGCTCGCGACTTCGACGACGCCATCTCCGTAGCGCGTGAGGCCGACGGCTACCGGGCTCATGTGCACATCGCCGACGTCTCCTACTTCGTCGACGAGGGCGGCGAGATCGACCGCAGTGCCCGTCTGCGAACGTCGAGCGTCTACCTGCCGCTGTTCGCCGAGCCTATGCTGCCGGCGGCGCTCAGCAGCGACCTCTGCAGCCTCGTGCCGCGGGTCTCTCGCAAGTGTCTCACCGTCGAGTTTACCTTTAGCCTCGACGGTCGGCGGCGGAGTACGCGCCTCTATCGCTCGGTTATCAGCAGCGACCACCGGCTCACGTACGGGGTTGTGGACGCGGTCCTTGAGGGAGGCACCACGGCTGCGGCCGCGTCGCCGCACGAGGTGCCCGACGCGACCGTGAACCCAGACGCCGAGCTCACCGCGTCGTTGCGCCTCGCCGCCGAACTGGCGGGGGTGCTGCGCCGCCGCCGCCAGGCCCGCGGCGCCCTCGCGCTCGGCTCTTTTGAGCCGGAGTACGTGTTCGACGAGGCCGGCGAGCTCACCGGTGCCGTGGCGCGTCCGGAGACGCCGTCCCACGCCCTCGTAGAGGAGTTCATGCTCGCGGCCAACGAGGCCGTCGCCGAGTTCTTGCTTCGCAAGCGGGCTCGTGCGCTTTACCGCGTGCACCAGCCGCCGGAGGCGGCGAGTTTGCGCGGGCTCCTCGGCCAGCTCGAAGAGCTCGGCGTGCAAACGCCCCCCTTCCCGTCCGCCGAGTTCGTGCCCGCCGAGCAGCTCGCCGAGGTGTACGGCCGCCTCATCGGCATCATCAACTCCGTCGTGGAGCGCGAAAAGCGGGGGCGGTCGGCGTGGCCGAGCCTCTTGCTGCGGTCGCTCAAGCAGGCGCGCTACGACGCGACGAACCTCGGGCACTTCGGCCTCGCCAGTCCGGCGTACCTTCACTTCACCTCGCCGATCAGGCGCTACCCCGACCTCGTCGTGCACCGCAGTCTCCTCTTTCACCTCGGGGAGGGCGGCGGCGAGTTGGACGAGGCGGAGCTCGTCTCGGTGGCGGAGTCCTGCTCCTCCCGGGAGCGGGAGGTCGCGCGCCTCGAGCTCCGGGCCGACGACGTTGCGCTCTCCTTCCTCCTTAAAAAGCTCCTCGACGCGGAGGGCTGGGAGCAGGTGTTTACCGGCGAGATCGAGGGGCTGCTCGGCGGCGGCCTCTTCGTGCGGTTCGCCGGGGTGTTCCGAGGGTTCCTCTCCTCCCGTCGGCTCGGTGGCGAGCGCTTCGAGGTGAGCGAGTACGAGACGGCACTGGTGGGGCAGGGCACTGGCCGTCGGTATCGTCTGGGCGACGCGATTACGGTGCGAGTGGAGCGTGTCGATCGCCTTACCGGTAAGGTCGACCTCGCGCCGGAGGGCGAGTCGGCGAGGGGTCTTGCCGCGCGAACGCCTCGTCACCCAGCGCCTCGAGGGAGCCGCACGCGCGGGCCGCACCGCCGTTCGCCGGCCTCCGGCGGTCGCCCGCGGCGCTAAGCCGGTCGCCAGGCACTGCCGATCGCCGCGAGATGCGGTACGCTAGGCGCTATGGCATGGGAGAAGGGCATTAAGCGCGTCGCGGAGAACCGCAAGGCGTACCACGAGTACTTCATCGACGACCTCTTCGAGGCCGGGATCGCCCTCGTGGGCACCGAGGTTAAGTCGCTCCGCATCGGCCGCATTAATCTACGCGACAGCTACGTCGAGGTGCAGGGCCGCGAGCTCGTGCTCGTGGGCGCACACATCAGCCCCTTCGAGCAGGGTAACATCTGGAACCACGATCCGCTCCGCCAGCGCAAGCTCCTGCTCCACCGCCACGAGATCGACCGCATCGCCCAGCGCGTTCGCGAGCGCGGCTACACGGTCGTGCCCACCAAGGTCTACTTTAAAAACGGACGCGCCAAGGTCGAGATCGGCTTGGCGCGCGGTAAGAAGTTGCACGACAAGCGGCAGAGCATCGCGGCACGCGACGCTCAGCGCGACGTCGACCGCGCGCTTCGCGGTCGCGGGGGCGCCGCGTACTAGGCCCGCGGCTCGGGCGCCGCGCGCCCGCTTTCGGGCCGTCCGTGCTACAATTCCCAACCGTGCCCCCGTAGCTCAGAGGATGAGAGCGCGCGCCTCCGGAGCGCGAGGTCGAAGGTTCGAATCCTTCCGGGGGCACCATCTTCTTAAAGAACACCCGCGAAGAGAGAGAACACCTCGCCATAGCCCCCCTCCACCCCGATAGCGATCGCCTCTCTGCCCTTCCTATCGGCATGTTCGACTCGGGGATGGGCGGGCTCACCGTGCTGCACGAATGCCTCGTCGCGATGCCGAGCGAGCACTTCGTCTACGTCGGCGACACGGCGCGCTTTCCCTACGGCGACAAGAGCCCCGAAGAGCTGGAGCGCTTCGCCCAACAGATCACCGCGTTTCTCGAGGCGGTGCCGGTAAAGCTCATCGTCGTCGCCTGCTACTCGGCGACCGCGGCGGCGCTTCCGGCGCTTCAGGAACGCTTCAGTACCCCCGTCCTCGGTGTGGTGGTGCCCGGCGCGCGTGCTGCGGTGCAGACCTCGCGCTACCGCCGTATCGGGGTGCTGGCCACGCAGGCTACGGTGGCGAGTGGGGCCTACGAGCGGGCTATCCACAGCCTTGATTCCGGCGCCGAGGTGCTGCAACAGGCGTGTCCTGGGCTCGTCTCGTTTATCGAGGCGGGCGACGTGGTCAGCCGGGAGCTCGACGACGCTGTGGAGGGCTTCACGGCGCCCCTGCGCGCTCAGCGGCCGGACGTCGTGATCATGGGCTGCACGCACTACCCACTCATCAGACCGATGTTGCAGCGTCACCTCGGCCGCGCGGTCACCCTCGTAAACCCCGGGGCCGAGATCGCCCGCGAGGTAGAGGATATCCTCGAGCGCCAGCACCTCCTTCGCGACGGAGACGAGCTCGGCGACTACCGGTTTTACGCCACCGGCGACGCAGACGCCTTCGCCCGCGTCGGCACGCGCTTCTTGCAGATGCCGCTGACGGACGTTCGACACCTCGCCCCCCACGATCTCGCCGCGCTCGTCTCGCGGTGAACAGTCGGTTTATAGCGCGCGCCGCGCTGTACGCTGCGCTCTACGCTGCGCTCGTCCTCGCGCCGGGGCTCAACGCGATCGCCTACGGGCCGGTGCAGTTTCGCCTCGCCGAGGCGCTCACCGTCTTCGCCTGCTTCGACCCGGCGGCTATCCCCGGTCTCACCCTCGGCACGGCGCTCGGCAACCTCGGCAGCCCCCTGTTTATCGTCGATGTCGCTGCGGGGTCGTTGCTCACTTTGATTACGGTATGGCTCATGCGCTGCATCGGTCCGCGCTATTGGGCGCTGCTCGTCCCCGTCGCGGTCAACGGTGTGGGTATCGCCGTGCTGCTCGCCCTCGTGCTGCACCTTCCCCTCTGGGCGAGCGCGGTCTGGATCGCGGCGGGCGAGGCGGCCGTAATGGTCACCGCCGGCGCCGTGCTGCTCACGGTGATTAGGCGGCGCGGGCACTTGTTTGGCGTAATGAATCCGCGGTCCGAGGGCTGCACGGCGCCGCGTACGCGGTTGAGGAGGTCGTTATGAGAAAAGATCGTAGCCGGTCGGAGCTGCGGCCGTTGGTGATTACCCCGAACGTCGCGAAGTTCGCTGCGGGCTCCGCGCGCATCGAGCTCGGCGACACGCAGGTACTCTGCACCGCCTCGTTGAGCGAGGGCGTGCCCGGGTGGCTGCGCGGCTCGGGACGCGGTTGGCTCACCGCTGAGTACAGCATGCTGCCGGCGGCGACGCCCTCGCGGACGCTCCGCGAGGCCGTGCGCGGTCGTCAGACGGGGCGCACTATGGAGATCCAGCGCCTCATAGGGCGGAGCCTGCGGAGCGTGGTCGATCTGGGCATTATCGGGGAGCGTACGATCACCGTGGACTGCGACGTGCTGCAGGCCGACGGCGGCACGCGTACCGCGAGTATCAGCGGCGCGTACGTCGCCGTCGCCCAGGTGGCGTACAAGATTCAAGCCATGCTGGGGCTCAAAGAGATCCCGCTCTTCGACTCCATCGCGGCGGTCTCGGTGGGCGTTCTCGACGGTCAGGCGCTCCTCGACTTGAGCTACGAGGAGGACGCCGCGGCCGAGGTCGACATGAACGTCGTGGTCACGGGCGACGGAAGGCTCGTGGAGGTGCAGGCCACCGCGGAGGGCGAGCCCTACACGCGGACGACGCTTGAGCAGCTGCTCGACCTGGCGGCCGAAGGCGCCGCCGCCCTCGCGAGCGCTCAGGCGGCGGCGTTGGAGGGGCTGCAGTGAGCGCCCAGCCGCTGCGGTTTGTGCTCGCCAGCGGCAACCAGCACAAGCTCCAGGAGCTGGCGAAGATCCTCACCCCCTGCGAGGTGCTGCCCATGCCGCAGGGGGTTGAGCTCCCGCCGGAGGGCGAGAGCTGCTTTGTGGAGAACGCCCGCGGCAAGGCGGTCGCCCTGGCCCGGGCGGTACTGGAGGCCGGCGGTCACCCCGCTGCCCACGAGCCTGGCTGGCTCTTTTTGGCCGACGACTCCGGGCTCGAGGTCGAGGCACTCGGGTGGGCGCCGGGCGTGACGAGCGCCCGCTACGCGGGCGTGGATGGCCCCGGCGCCGACGCGGCTAACGTGGCGCGTCTCCTGCGCGAGCTGGCCGGTTGCACCGGCCCCTCTGCGCGCCGCGCGCGCTTCGTGAGCTCCCTGGTGGCCGTCGATGCCGAGCTCCGTGAATACACGGCGACGGGGTACTGGTGGGGCTCCATCGCCGAGGAGGTGCGGGGCGACGGTGGGTTCGGCTACGACCCCGTCTTCCTCCCCGACGGCTCGTTACTCACCGTGGCGGAGTGGTCGCAAACGGAGAAAGACGAGGCTAGTCACCGAGCGCTCGCCGGCGCGGCTCTGCTCGACGAGCTCCGCCGCGCCGGTCCCCTCCGCCCCTCTTCGTAGGCTTCCCGCTCGCCGATCGGCTCAGCTGAAAAACGGCGAGATAAGCAGCACCGCGCTGAGGCCGATGAGTACGATCGCGAAGCTCCAGGCTATGGCGTTCGTGATGGGGCCGTTAACGTGGTCGCCCATTATGCGGGGGTTGTTGATCATGCTGAGGGTGAAGAGCAGGATCACCGGGAGCAGGATCCCGTTGAGCATCTGAGCGACGAGGATGACCTTAACGAGGGGGAGCTTCGGGATAACCGCGATGGCCGCCGGCACGAACATCAAGAAGGTGATGAGGCCGTTGAACACCGGTGCCTCGCGGAACGAGTGGTTGAGGCCGGACTCGAAGCCGAAGGCCTCGCAGACGACGTAGGCGGTGGCCAGTGGGAGCACGCTCGCGGCGAGCACCGAGACGCTGAAGAGCCCCAAGCCGAAGAGGAAGTTCGCCGCTTGCCCCAGGAACGGTACGAGCGCCTGCGCGGCCTCCTCGGCTGCGCTGACGACGATGCCCTTTTTAAAGAGGGTTGTGGCGCAGGCGAGGACGATGAAGAAGTCGATGCCCGTCATGATGAGGGAGCCGACGTAGATCTCGTACTTCGTGTACACGTACTGCTTGAGCGAGACCTTCTTGTCGACCACCGCCGACTGAATGAAGAACTGCCCCCAGGGGGTGAGGGTGGTGCCCACGGCGGCGACGGCGGTGAAGATCCAGAGGCTGTTGATCTGGATGTTGGGCGTGATGGCGCCGCGCGCCGCGGCCCCCCAGTCGGGGCCGGCGAGCAGCCCGGAGACCACGTAGGTGACGAGCACGGAGCCGAGGATGAGGAGGACGCGCTCTACCTTGCGGTACGAGCCCCGCGTCACGAGCAACCAGATCGCGAACGCCACCACGGGGACGCTCACGAAGCTGGGTACGCCGAAGAGGCCGGCGGAGGCCGCGATGCCCGAGAACTCCGCCACGGTTGTGCCGAAGTTTGCGATAACCGTGGCGAGGATCGCGAGGGCGGTGACCTTAATGCTGTAGTTCTCGCGGATGAGCGCGGCGAGCCCGCGTCCGGTGACGACGCCGACGCGGGCGTTCATCTCCTGTACGACGGCGAGGACCGGCGTGATGATCACGAGGAGCCAGATCATGCCGTAGCCGTAGCGGGACCCGATCACCGACCAGGTGGTGATGCCGCCCGCGTCGTTGCCGGCGTTGGCGGCGATCAGCCCGGGGCCGACCATGCTAAGCAGGATGAAGAGCCGTGACCGCCCGATGCGGCCGGTAAGGCGCCGGCTCAGCAGGCGTGGTTTAGGGATGCGCACCATCGAGGCCTCCTCACAGGAAGAGCCTCGGGAGCCGCTTCTTCCAGGCGAGCGGGAGGACGAGGTCGATAGCGTCGTCGATGGTGATGATGCCGTGGAGTTTGTCTTCGTCGCCGACGACCGGCAGGGCGAGAAGGTTGTACTTGGAGATCATGTTGGTGACCTCCTCCTCGCTCGCATCGGTGCGCACCGAGACGGGGTTCTCCGTCATAAAGTCGCGGACCCTCTTCTCCGGTGAGGTGATGAGCAGGTCACGGAGTGAGAAGACGCCGCGCAGGTGCTCGGAGCGGTCGATGACGTAGATGTAGTAGATGGTTTCGGCCTCTTTTGCCTGATCGCGAAGCCTGGCGATGACCTCGGGGACGGTGTCGTCGAGGCGGGCCCACGCGTAGTCGGTGGTCATGATGCCGCCGGCCGAGTTCTCGGGGTAGCTGAGGAGCTCGCGGAGGTCCTCAGCGTTCTCGCGCTCCATTTTGGCGATGAAGCTTTGGCGCCGCTCCTCCGGCAGGTCGGCGAGGAGGTCTGCGGCAGCGTCTGGCGCCATCTCGTTGAGGATGTCGCTGGCCTTTTCATCGTCGAGGTCGAGGAGGAGGGAGGTCTGGTAGGTGGGGTGGAGCTCCTCGAAGGCGTCGGCGGCCAGATCGTCCTCGAGGACATCGAAGACGGCGGCGCGCTCCTCCGGCGAGAGCTGGTGGACGAGCTCCGCGATGTCGGCCGGGTGGAGCAGCTCGAGCTTGGTGCGCGGGACGGCGAGGTGCACTGCAGCCTCGGTGGTGTGCTCGAGGTCGACGTTCTTCCAGTCGATGAGATGGGGCTTCGGCCGCTGGCGGCCCTTGGCCAGGCGTTCGCTCACCTTCGCCAAGCCGACGCGCCGCAGAATCGCGTCGCTGGAGACGTCGACGGCGACGGCGTGCATGAGGCTGCCGGTGCGGAGGATTTGGATGTCGTTGACGCGGATGACCTTGCGGCCGTCGGTGTCGACGAGCTGCTTGTCGAGGAAGCTCGCCGCGAGGGGGAGCTCCTCCTGCGTGAGCTCGCGCTCCACGAGGTCGTCGCTGCGGATGCGGAGGATTGTGCCGGACTCCTCGATGCTGCCGACCGCCTCCCAGGGCGCGTAGAGTGTGCGGCCGCGGCGGCGTATGGCCAAAAAGGAGACGCGCGGATACGCCTGTTTGCAGCAGACCACCAAGTCGTGCAGCGACCCCGTGCATTTATCTTCGGAGTCGCGAACCGTGCTGCCCAGCAGCTTGCTCAAGAGAAACATCGACCTCACCTCCTCCGCGTGTTGCAATCTAGACAGGCGACGAACAGGCGTTCTCGCAGGAGGTTTGGAGCGCGCAGCACTCAGCGATCCTCACTCGTCCGCAGCTTTAGCACAACACACCGTAGAGGCCTGGCCTCAGCCGTTTTGGGCAAAACCTTGGTCCGGTAGTGCCTGTTCTACCCGTTGGCGTCTCTGGACGTTTCTGGGCAACGGCTTATATGTGTATCGGAGCCTCACCTAACGAGGAACGCGCCGTCGTTGTGACGCTCAAGAAACGTACCCCTGTAGATCGGCGGTGTCAAGGCGAGGGCTGGTATACTTAACGCGATTCTTCGTCCGATTCGGCGAAGTCACGGATTTCTTTATGGAGCGCACACAGAGAGAACGTTAGACGCAAACGGGGCGAGGCGCTACGTGATCATCACAGTTACTCCAAATGCAGCGGTCGATAAAACGCTGACGGTGCCCAACTTCCAAACGGGGCATCGGCACCGCGCGAGCGAGAGCCTCATTCTCCCGGGCGGTAAGGGCATTAACGTCGCCCGTGCGCTTCGCTCCCTCGGCCGTCCGGTCATCGCCACCGGCCTCGTGGGTGGTCGCGCGGGTCAGCAGGTCGTGGAGGGCCTACAGCGCGAGAACATCCTCAGCGACTTCGTGCACATCGCCGGCGAGTCGCGCACCTCCACCGTCGTGGTCGACCCCACCTCCATGAAGAACACCGAGGTTATCGAATACGGTCCCGTCATCACGGTGCAAGAGACCGAGATGCTCATCGAGAAGATCGAGTACCTCGCCCGCGGCGCCCGTTTTCTCGTGCTCGCCGGCTCGCTTCCGCGTAAGGTCGACGAGGGGTTTTACGCGGCCGTCACCGAGCGGGTGCGCAAGCAGCGCTGTTACGTCGTTATCGACAGCGCCGGTGAGCCCCTTCGGCTCGGCGTTCGCGGCCGGCCGCACCTCGTGTGCCCCAACGTCCGCGAGGCCGAAGACCTCGTGGGGCACGAGTTTCACGACGAGCAAGACATGATCGACGCCACCGCGATCATCTGCGAGATGGGCGCGCGCAACGCTATTATTAAATCGAACTACGGCTGCGTGGCGCGCATTCGCGCCGGCCGCCACGAGCACGTCTTCACCGCCTCCATCCAGCCGCTCGAGAGCGTGGTGAGCACCGTGGGCTCCGGCGATGCTTTTCTCGCCGGGTTCGCCTGCGCCCGCTACGACAAGCTCGAGCTCGGCGACTGCCTGCGCCACGCGCTCGCCGCCGGCGCCGCCAACACACAGCGGTATGGCGCCGGTGTGCTCGACGCGGCCGAGGCGGAGCGTTTGCTGGCGACCACCGAGGTCGTCGAGATCGAGAGGGAAGGACTCTCCGATGAGGGGGCGGTTTTATGTTGACCGCCCCCGGGCGTCGCTGGTACAGTCGAACGACGTTGCCATGAGAGTCAGCCAGCTTGCCGAGAGAGTGAAGAATGAGCCCACGGCCCGGGTGCGTCTGTGCCCGGGTCTTTCGCTTAAAGTATCCCGAGTACGGCCCTTGTGAGGAGGACGGCATGGAAGTAGAGATCGGTCGCGGAAAAAAAGGCCGCCGGGCGTACGGCTTCGACGACATCGCCATCGTGCCGAGTCGCCGCACACGCGACGCTGAGGATGTCGATATCAGCTGGAACGTCGGCCCTTATACGTTACCGTTGCCGTGTTTGGCCTCGGCGATGGACGGCGTTGTAGACCCCGCCTTCGCCATCACCATGGGCAAGCTCGGCGGTCTCGCGGTGCTCAACCTCGAGGGCATCCAGACTCGCTACGACGACGCCGGAGCCATGCTCGACCGCATCGCCTCGCTTCCCAAGGAGTCGGCGACCCGCACCATGCAGGAGATCTACCGCGAGCCCATTAAAGCCGAGCTCGTCGCCCGG
The DNA here is from genome assembly GCA_040776965.1 of Thermoleophilia bacterium. Lineage (GTDB taxonomy): Bacteria > Actinomycetota > Thermoleophilia > UBA2241 > UBA2241 > CAIXSE01. The sequence goes on along the minus strand of JAXGZO010000001.1, from coordinate 1,297,742 downwards.
CGCATTAAAGAGATCAAAGACGGCGGCGTGTTGGCCGCCGCTTCGCTGACGCCCCAGCGCGTTCAGGAGTACTACGACGTGGTGCTTGAGGCGGGCCTCGACGTGCTCGTCATCCAGGGCACGGTGGTCTCCGCCGAGCACGTGAGCACGAGGGTCGAGCCGCTCAACCTCAAGGAGTTCATCAAGGAGTGCCCCATCCCGGTCATCGTCGGGGGCGTGGCCTCTTACTCCACCACGCTGCACCTCATGCGCACGGGAGCCGTCGGCGTGCTCGTGGGTGTGGGCCCCGGCCACGCCTGCACCACGCGGGGCGTGCTCGGTATCGGTGTGCCGCAGGCCACCGCTATAGCCGACGCCGCGGCCGCACGCGTGCAGCACCTGCTCGAGACGGGCCAGTACTGCCACGTGATCGCCGACGGTGGCATGCGCACCGGCGGCGACGTGAGCAAGGCCATCGCGCTCGGCGCCGACGCCGTCATGGTCGGCTCGCCGCTCGCCTCGGCCGCCGAGGCCCCCGGCCGCGGCTACCACTGGGGCATGGCCACCTTCCACCCCGAGCTGCCGCGCGGCACGCGCGTTAAGGCCGGGGTCAAGGGCAGCCTGCAGGAGATCCTCCTCGGGCCGGCGCGCGAAAACGACGGCACGCTCAACCTCTTTGGGGCGCTGCGCACCAGCATGGCCACCTGCGGTTACGAGACGCTGAGCTCGTTCCAAAAGGCCGAGGTCATGGTGGCTCCGTCCCTCATGACCGAGGGCAAGAAGCTCCAGAAGGAACAAGACGTCGGGATGGGGTGAGGCGCTTGCGTCTCCCGCCCCCGGCCTCGGCCCGCGCCGGGTTTATGTACTCGTGTGTTCGCCGATTGAGGGAGGCGCTGTGGCTAGAGCCGCGGAAGAAGTAAAGGGATTCGACACCGTCCTCGTGCTCGACTACGGGGCGCAGTACGGCCAGCTCATCGCTCGGCGGGTCCGTGAGTGCCGCGTGTACTCCGAGCTCATCCCGTGCGACACACCCCTCGAGCGCATTAAGGCGTATAAACCCAAGGGCATCATCCTCTCCGGCGGCCCCATGAGCGTGTATGTGGAGGGTGCCCCCAAGGTCGACCCTGGGCTCTTCGAGCTCGGTGTCCCGGTGCTCGGCATCTGCTACGGCGCGCAGAGCATCGCCCTCGCGCTCGGCGGTACGGTCGCGCGCACTGGCCTCAGCGAGTTCGGCAAGACGACGCTCAACGTCGTGGAGCCCGGCCTGCTCCTCAAGGGGCTCCGCGGGGAGGAGCAGTGCTGGATGAGCCACCGCGACAGCATCACCGAGCCGCCGCCCGGCTTTACCGTACTGGCGGCCTCCGGTGGCGCACCTGTGGCGGCCATGGAGGACCGCGAACGCGGCTTCTACGCCGTGCAGTTTCACCCGGAGGTTATGCACACGCCGAAGGGCACCGAGATCCTCCGCAACTTCCTCGTTAAGGCCTGCGGCTGCGAACGCTCCTTTACCCCGGCCTCTATCATCGAGGAGTCCATCCGCAAGATCCGCGAGCAGGTGGGCGACCACAAGGCTATCCTCGGGCTCTCCGGCGGCGTCGACTCCTCGGTGGCGGCGCTCCTCATGTATAAGGCGATCGGCGACCGGCTCACCTGCGTCTTCGTCGACCAGGGCATGATGCGTATGCGCGAGGCCGACCGGGTCGTCGAGACCTTCTCCGGCACCTTCGGCATCCCGCTCGTCTCGCTCGACGCCAGCGACCGTTTTCTCGACAAGCTCAAGGGCGTCACCGAGCCGGAGGCTAAGCGCAAGATCATCGGCGAGGAGTTTATCCGCTGCTTCGAGGAGGAGGCCCGCAAGCTCACCGACGCCAAGTTCCTCGTGCAGGGCACGCTGTACTCCGACGTCATCGAGAGCGGCACCGGCAAGGCCGCCAAGATCAAGAGCCACCACAACGTGGGTGGCCTGCCCGAGAAGATGGACTTCAAGCTGGTGGAGCCGCTCCGTTGGCTCTTTAAAGACGAGGTCCGCGCCGTGGGCGAGGAGCTCGGCCTGCCCGAGCACATCGTCTGGCGGCAGCCCTTCCCGGGCCCCGGCCTCGCCATCCGCATCATCGGCGAGATCACCAAGGAGCGCGTCGACATTCTGCAGCGCGCCGACGCGATCGTGCAGGAGGAGATCCGTCGCGCCAAGCTCTACCGCGAGCTGTGGCAGTGCTTCGCCATTCTGCCGGTCATCCGCAGCGTTGGCGTGCAGGGTGATGAGCGCACCTACGGCTATCCCATCGCCATCCGCGCCGTTAAGAGTGACGACGCCATGACCGCCGATTGGGCGCGGCTGCCCTACGACTTGCTCGAGACCCTCGCCTCGCGCATCATCAACGAGGTCCCCGAGGTTAACCGTGTTGTGTACGACATTTCAAGTAAGCCACCGAGCACCATCGAGTGGGAATAGCCCTCGCCGGCTCACACCGGGCTTGTCTCGGGTGGGCAAGCGGGGGACGATGGCGGTTTAGCCGGTGGGTAATCGACTTCTCTGGAGGAAGCGCACGTGGACGAGTACATCGAATCAGTGATTAGCTCGGTCAAAGCGAAGGATCCCGCAGAGGCCGAGTTTCATCAGGCGGTTCAAGAGGTTGCGGAATCTCTTGCGCCGGTGTTTAAGCGGCGGCCTGAGTACCGTGAAGCTCGGGTCCTCGAACGGATGGTGGAGCCCGAGCGGGTTGTAAGCTTCCGGGTCCCGTGGGTCGACGATGCGGGGGTTGTGCAGGTCAACCGCGGGTATCGCGTGCAGATGAACAGCGCGATTGGGCCGTACAAGGGTGGTCTGCGTTTCAGCCCGACCGTCAACCTCGGCGTCATGAAGTTCCTCGCCTTCGAGCAGATCTTCAAGAACGCCCTCACCATGCTACCCATGGGCGGCGGTAAGGGCGGCTCCGACTTCGATCCGCGCGGCAAGAGCGAGCAAGAGTCCATGCGGTTCTGCCAGAGCTTTATGACCGAGCTTTATCGGCATATCGGCCCCGACACCGACGTGCCGGCCGGCGACATCGGCGTCGGCGCCCGCGAGGTCGGGTTCCTCTTCGGGCAGTACAAGCGCCTGAGCAACCACTTTACCGGCGTGCTCACCGGCAAGAAGCTCAACTGGGGCGGCTCGCTGATTAGGCCGGAGGCCACCGGTTACGGCACCGCGTACTTCCTCTCCGAGGTCCTCGCCAGCAAGGGCGACACGCTCGAGGGCAAGACCATCACGATCTCCGGCTACGGCAACGTCGGCAGCTACTTCATCGAGAAGGCCAACAGCTTCGGTGCGAAGGTCGTCACGATCGGCGACGAGTACGGCTACGTGTACGATCCCGACGGTATCGCCGGCGATAAGCTCGAGTTCCTCAAGCCCCTCTGGGTGCAGTCACGCCGGCCGGCCAAGGACTACGCCGACGAGTTCGGCCTCACCTGGGTCGAGGGCAAGCGGCCGTGGCATGCGCCGTGCGACATCGCCGTGCCGACGGCGACGCAGAACGAGCTGGACCTGGAGAGCGCCAAGACGCTGGTCGCCAACGGCTGCAAGTACGTCGTGGAGGCCGCCAACATGCCGTGCGTGCCCGACGCCGTCCATTTCTTCGAGCAGAGCGGCGTGATCTTCGGCCCCGGTAAGGCCGTCAACGCCGGCGGCGTCGCCACCTCCGGCCTGGAGATGAGCCAGAATAGCCTTCGTCTTTCGTGGACGCGCGAGGAGGTCGACGTTCGCCTGCGCGGCATCATGAAGCAGATCCACCGCAAGTGCCTCGAGGCGGCGGAGGAGTTCGAGATGCCGCACAACTACGTCGCCGGTGCGAACATCGCCGGCTTCTTGCGTGTGGCCGACGCGATGATCGACCAGGGTGTCGTCTAAGTCGGCGGGAGCCGAGAAAGGGGAATGAGCCATGAAGAAGATCGAGTGCCTCATTCAGCCGTACAACCTCGACGACGTCGCCGCAGCGCTGGCGGTCGAGGGTGTGCGCGGCATGACCGTGACGGAGTGCAAGGGCTTCGGCGTACAGCGCGGGTTCGCTCGCGACGAAGAGGTTAAGCCGGGTGCCTATAAGTTCCACCCGAAGATGAAGGTCGAGATGGTGGTCCTCGAGGAGGACGTCGACCGCATCATCAAGGCGCTGATCCGCTCGCTCAAGAGCTATCGGATCGGCGAGGGTAAGATCTTCGTGCTGCCGGTCGACAACGCCGTGCGAACCCGCACCGAGGAGTGCGGTCGCGAGGCGCTGGAGTAAACGGCCGCACGAGTGGCCGAGCGAGGCGGCGAGGGGGTGGGGTGCCGGCGGCGCCCCACCCCCTCGCCTTTTTGCGTGAGCCGCCCGGTACGACCGTCGGCGGCTGAGTCGGAGCGGCTAGGCGAGCCCGAACTCCTTTTCGAAGTCGGCCTTGGTGCGGGCACCGACGACCTGATTGGCGACCGCCCCGTCCTTAAAGAGGATGATCGTCGGAATGCTCATGACGCCGTACTTTGCGGCGATGCTCGGGCTCTCATCCACGTTGACCTTGCAGACGCGAACTTTATCGCCATGGGCGGCGGCGAGCTCGTCGATAATAGGGCCGACCATGCGGCAGGGGCCGCACCACGGCGCCCAGAAGTCGACGATCATCGGCGTGGTGTGGTCGGCGAGCTCGCTCTCGAAGGTGGCGTCGGTGAGGTGTTTCGTTTCGTTAGCCATGAGGCCCTCCTCGGCGGCGGTGCGTGCCCGTCGCCCGTTGTGTTCTCTCTTCTGCCTCGCTTTCGCGAGGTTGGCACCACTATGCCCTGGGGGGTATATTTTCATGCATTGCGACCACAAAAAAGTTTTCCCGCTCTACCGTGGCTGATCCCCAGCGCAAACCGCACCCGGTTCGAGTAGAATCAACGAGCTGCAGATCCCATCTGTGGCGTTAGCGTGGTCGAAACCGAGGAAGGTAGAAGACCTTGAGAAGCGACGAGATTAAACGTGGTGTGGCGCGGGCGCCGCACCGTTCACTCTTACGTGCCCTCGGCGTCAGCGACGCCGAGATGGAGCGTCCGTTCGTCGGCATCGCCAGCTCGTTCAGCGAGGTCGTGCCCGGCCATATGCACCTTCGCGGTGTCGTCGACGCCGTGAAGGCCGGGGTGCGCAGCGCCGGCGGCACGCCGTTCGAGTTCGGCGTGATCGGCGTCTGCGACGGCATCGCCATGAACCACCAGGGCATGAACTACTCGCTGCCCACCCGCGAGATCATCGCCGACTCCGTGGAGGCCATGGCGATGGCGCATGCGTTCGACGCGCTCGTGCTCGTGCCCTGCTGCGACAAGATCGTGCCCGCCATGCTCATGGCAGCCATGCGGCTCAACATCCCCGCCGTGATGGTGGGCGGCGGCCCCATGCTCGCGGGCCGGCTAGAGGGTCGCACGCTCGACTTAAACAGCGTGTTCGAGGCCGTGGGGCGGCATCAGGTCGGCGCGCTCGACGACGCGGGCCTCAAGGCCGTGGAGTGCAGCGCGTGCCCCACCTGCGGCTCTTGCTCGGGCATGTTTACCGCCAACTCCATGAACTGCCTCGCCGAGGTTATCGGCATGGCGCTGCCCGGCAACGGCACTATTCCGGCCGTGTACAGCGAGCGCCTGCGGTTCGCCAAAGACAGCGGCGCTAAGGTCATGGAGGTGCTCGCCGCCGACCTCAAGCCGCGCGACATCTTCACCGACGCGGCGGTGGGCAACGCCCTCGTCGCCGACGCGAGTCTGGGCTGCAGCACGAACACCGTGCTGCATTTGGCCGCCATCGCGACCGAGGCTGGACATCGCTTCGACCTGCAGCGCATCAACGACGTCGCCGCTAAGGTGCCGCACATCTGCAAGCTGGCGCCGGCCGGTGAGCACCACGTGGAGGATCTGTACCAGGCCGGCGGCATCCAGGCGGTGCTCAAGCGCCTGCTCGACGCCGACCTCTTCGACGGCTCGGCGCTCACGGTCGCCGGCGGCACCATGGCCGAGGCGGTCGCCGACGCTCGGGTCCTCGACGACGAGGTCATTCGGCCCGTCGAGCGTCCGTACCACGCCACCGGCGGCCTCGCCGTGCTCTTCGGCAACCTCGCGCCCAGCGGCGCCGTGGTCAAAGAGGGCGCGGTGGCCGACGAGATGCTTCGCCACCGTGGCCCCGCTCGCGTGTTCGACGGCGAGACCGATGCCGTGGCCGCGATCGCCGCGGGGAGCATAGCCGCGGGCTCCGTGATCGTCATCCGCGGCGAGGGCCCCAAGGGCGCCCCCGGCATGCCGGAGATGCTCAGCCCCACCTCTATGCTCGCCGGCCAGGGCCACGACAAAGACGTGGCGCTTATCACGGACGGCCGCTTCAGCGGCGCCACGCGCGGCGCCGCCATAGGCCACGTGGCGCCGGAAGCCGCGGCTGGAGGCCCTATCAGCCTCGTGTGCGACGGCGATACCATCGCGATCGACATCCCGGCACGAACACTCACGCTCGAAGTCTCCGAGGAGGAACTCGCGCGGCGAAGGGCGGCACAGCCGCCCGCAACGCCGCGCGCTGGCGTATCGGGTTACCTCGCCCGTTACGTCAAACTCGTCTCCGGTGCGGAGAAGGGAGCAGTTCTTCAATGAAATCAGAGAGAGAGATGAAGGGCTCGAGAGCCCTCGTGCAGGCCCTTAAAGACGAGGGCTGCGAGGTGCTCTTCGGGTTCCCCGGAGGGGCGGCGATCCCCTTTTACGACGCGCTTCACGACGCGGAGGGGCTCCACCACGTGCTCGTGCGCCACGAGCAGGGCGCCATTCACGCAGCCGACGGCTACGCGCGCGCCACGGGCAAGGTCGGTGTGTGCACCGCGACCAGCGGCCCCGGCGCCACCAACTTGGTCACCGGGATCGCGACGGCGCACCTCGACTCGGTGCCGATCGTGGCGATCACCTGGCAGGTGCGCAGCAACCTTATCGGCACCGACGCCTTCCAGGAGGCCGACATAACCGGCATCACGCTGCCGATCGTGAAGCACTCCTATTTACTTAAAGACACCAGCGACCTGCCGCGCGTCGTGCACGAGGCGTTCCATATCGCCTCCACGGGGCGCCCCGGCCCGGTGGTGATCGACATCCCCGTCGACGTGACGCACGAGGTGATCGACTATCGCAAGGTCGACACCGTCGACCTGCCCGGGTACAAGCCCACGGTCTACGGGCACGTCAAGCAGATCCGTGCGGCCGCTCAGGCCATTAACGAGGCGGAACGCCCGGTGCTCTACCTCGGCGGCGGCATCATCAGCGCCAACGCCGCCTCCGAGATCCTGCGCCTCGCCGAGTTGCGCGGCATACCGGTCACCACGACCCTCATGGGCATCGGCGCCTTCCCCGAGTCGCACGAGCTCAGCATGGGCATGCTCGGCATGCACGGCACGGTCACGGCCAACTACGCGGTGCACGAGTGCGATCTCCTCATCGCTCTCGGCGCGCGCTTCGACGACCGCGTCACCGGTAAACTTAAAGCCTTCGCGCCGCACGCCAAGATCATCCACGCCGACGTGGACCCGGCGGAGATCGGCAAGAACGTCAAGACCTTCGTGCCGATCGTGGGCGACGCTAAGTACGTGGCCGGAATGCTCATTAAAGAGCTCGAGGCGCTCGAGTGGTCGCCGGAGGGCACCGAGCCGTGGCGTGCGCGCATCGCAAGCCGCAAGGCTGAGTTTCCGTTGCACTACGAGTGCCCCGCCGACGGTAAGCTCGCGCCGGAGTTCGTCATAGAGCAGATCGACAAGGTCACCGAGAGCGACGCGATCATCTGCACCGACGTGGGGCAGCATCAAATGTGGGCGACGCAGTACTACACCTACAACTTCCCCCGGCAGTTCATCAGCTCGGGCGGGCTCGGCACCATGGGCTTCGGGCTGCCGAGCAGCATCGGCGCTAAGATCGGCCGGCCGGAGAAGACCGTCATCGACATCAGCGGCGACGGTGGGTTCCAGATGACCATGCAGGAGTTGGCGGTCGCCGTGGCGTACGACGTGCCGGTGATCGCCTGTATCCTCAACAACGGCTACCTGGGGATGGTCCGCCAGTGGCAGGACCTCTTCTGGGACAAGCGTTTCTCGCACACCTGCATCGAGACGCAGCCCGATTTTAAAAAGCTGGCGGAGGCGTTCGGCGCCGTCGGTATGTGCGTCACCGAGCCGGATGAGGTGGAGCCGGCGCTCCGCGAGGCCATCGCCTGCGGCCGGCCAGTGGTCATCGACTTCCGCACCTCCCCGGAATCGAACGTCTACCCCATGGTGCCGGCGGGCAGCGAGATCACCGAGATGATCGGCGGCGCGCCGTGTGGTCGGAGGCAGCCATGAAGCATAGACTCTCAATCCTGGTGGAGAACAAGCCCGGCGTGCTTACGCGGGTGGCCGGCCTCTTCGCGCGGCGCGGCTTCAACATCGAGAGCCTCGCGGTCGGCTCGAGCGAGAACCCAGATCTCTCGTGCATCACGATCGTGATCGATGGCGACGAACACCCCGTCGACCAGGTGATGAAGCAGCTCAACAAGTTGGTCAACGTGGTGAAGGTGCGAGACCTCAACCCCGATTCTTCGGTCTCGGGCGAGCTCCTCTTCGTTAAGGTCAACTCCGACGGCGACAAGCAGACCGAGGTGCTCCAGATCGCCGAGATCTTTAAGGCGAAGATCGTGGACGTCGACCGCCGCGCCCTCACGCTCCGCGTGGTCGGCGGTTACGACCGCATCGAGGCGCTCCTCGCCTTGCTCAAGCCGCTCGGCATCATCGAGGTCGTGCGTACGGGGACTATCGCGATGGCGCGGGGCAGAGCGTAGGCTTTTCGCTTACACAGTCGCGGTAAGAAGCGATAACGAGGGGGAGGGGCGGCGCCTGCGGCCCCTCCCCCTTTCCGCGTCTTTAAGTTAGGGTACGCTTATTCATAAAAGGCAAGCGATACTACGGGCGTATGAGTACAGCGGGAGGGGGAGCGGTATGAGAGTTCAGCGAAAGTTCGAGATAGTGCATCCCGCAACCTTCGCATTTGCCGATCTCGGCGCCACAGTACACTGCGGGCCCGTCGCGGAAGAGTTTTTTGAGGAGCTCCCCGGGCTCTATTGTAATGTGTTTGCGACGAAGGAGTGGCTTGACTCCTTTGATTGTATTATGCCGTCCGGCGTTTGTGTTCTCAGCGATCCGCGGCATATCGGTCTTTTTGCCCTTAGGGGAGACAGGCTCTTTCTCTTGAATAACGCCTCGCCATGCAGCGAGGCATCCTCGGTAGCGCCACGTGATGTGTGGCGTGTCTGTAGCGCTCTCTTCAGGGTGTTTCCGAGGGCTCGGAGGCTTGAGCTCGAAATACCTTTTGCGCCGGAGGAGCTCCACGTCCCCTTTAGAACGCTTTCAGCCGAAGAGCGCTATCTGATGGATCTTCCAGCCACGACGGAGGAGTACACGGCCTCCCTCGGGCCTCGCACGCGCAAGAACCTGCGCAATTACCGTAATCGGCTCACGCGCAGGTATCCCGATGCATATACCGAGGTGCTCACCCCTTCCCCTGAAGAGATGGAGCGACTGTTTGCTCAATTGGTTGTGTGGGTCAACGCTCGCATGCGGGCAAAAGGTCGGATTTCTTCTTTCGAGCAGTACCCCGACCGTCGTGAGCGGATTCTCGCCGGCCTTATTGCGTGTGGCGCTACCGCCCATGTAACGGTGATTGAAGGGCAGATGGCGGCGGTCGAGTTTGTCTGTTGCGTGGAGTCCAGCGCTACGGTTATCGCCGGGGGGTTCGATCAGCGGTACACCGATCTTAGTCTCGGGTTTCTCTCCACGTATCGCGCTATTTGCAATAGCATCGATGTCGGCGTACGCCATTGTAATCTCATGAGGACGAGCTCCGGGGGCTACAAGCTCCGCCTCGGTGCTCGGCCTGTAAGGATTACGTGGGCAGTGCTCCTTCGCTCCGAGCTCGCGCGCTACTGGCCGCCACTCGAGAGCTGTAAACTTGTTTATCGCTGGCTCCAGCGGCGGTTTGAGCGTGAAGAAGGTGGCTGCAGCTAGGAGGAGATTCCCTCAGTGATACGCTGGATGCATTCAGCCGGCGAGGGCGGCGGCGCCTGCGGCCCCTCCCCCTTTTCCGCGCTTTTAAGTTAAAGTACGCTTATTCGCGGGAAGCGAGTGATACTACGGGCGTACGAGTACGTGGGAGGGGGCGTATGGGGTTTCAACGAGGCTTCGCGATGCCGCACCCCGAGACCTTTAGGTTTACCGATCTCGGGGCGACGGTGCACTGCGGGCCCGTCGCCGACGAGCTCTTCGATGAGCTCCCCGGGCTCTACAGCAATGCGCTCACCACGAGGGGTTGGTTCGAGGCCTTCGATCGCATCGTGCCGATTGGCGCCTGTGTGCTCGACGACCCGCGGCACGTTCTCCTCTTCGTCATGAGGGGCGATGCCGTTGAGATTATCAACAAAGCGATCGCGATCGCCCCCCGTGAGGCGTGGCGCGTCTGTAATGCCCTCTTCCGGGCGCTTCCGGGGGCACGGAGAATCGAGATCGAGGTGCTCTTTTCACCGGAGGAGCTCTACGTGCCTTTTAGGACGCTCGTCTCCGAAGAGGCCTATGTGATCGAGCTTCCGGCGACGGTTGAGGAGTACACCGCCTCGCTTGGGTCTCGAACGCGCAAAAACCTCCGAAATTACAAGAATCGGCTCGAGCGTACGTACCTCGACGCACGCACGGAGGTGGTCGCCCCTTCCCCGCAGGAGGCCGAGGAGCTTATCGCTCGATTCGTGGCGTGGAGCACCGCGCGCATGCGCGCGCGTGGTGTCGTCTCCTCCTTCGAGCGTGATTCTGCGCGCTGCGAGCGAGTGCTGGACGCCTTTATCGCCTGCGACACGGAGGCCTGCATAACTACGATTGAGGAGAGGCTCGCTGCGGTCGAGTTCATCTTTTACGCGGGTGACGAGGCGATGATCTTCGCCGGTTGCTTCGACGAGCAGTACGCCGATGTGCACCTTGGGTTCCTCTCCACCTATCGCGCTGTGTGCCATGCCATTAGGAGGGGCGCGCGAACGTGCAACCTCCTCTGGGCGACGTCGGAGTACAAGCTTCGACTCGGTGCGCGCCCTCTTATGATGAACCGTATCTCCGTGCTCCGCTGCCCGTCTGCGCGCTTCTGGCCGCCGAAAGAATGCTGTAAGGCTATTTATCAGCAGCTTCAGCGACTTCTGCGGCTGCTGCTGCGGAAGAAGCGCTCATCCCTGATCGGCGAGCGCTGTCGGCGATTTCGAAAGTACTGGCGGCAGCGACTACAGTAGCCGCCGTTCCTGTGCGATAGCTCTCGCTGGACCACGACGCGGGGGCTGATCTACTCTCGCGTCGTCAATCGCGCGCGTCTCATGGGCGCGAACCTCGCCTTCACCCGAGTTGTTGGGGCGCAAGGGGCAGTGCCTGCGGCTCAGTAGGAGAGCCACTCGCTGAGGAGCTCGTAGACGGTACCGTTGAGGCCGCGTTTAAACCGCGCCATGACGCTGCTGCGGTGACCACCGAAGTCGATCCACTCGCAGCCGTCGTCTTTGAGGGCGAGGAGGGTGTTCCAGTAGAGGAAGTTCCCGATACTGAGGTTGCGGTACTCCGGGTGCGTCCAGCCGATAAAGTACTCGGCTCCCCGGCTGTAGCGGCAGGTGAGGATGGAGCCGATGGGTACGGCGCCGAGGAGCGCCTGAAAGGCGGAGATGTTGCTCGGGTCCGCTTCGTAGAGCGCGCGGGCGAAGGCGACAGGGGGCTTTTCGAAATGCTTTGCCGCCATGTTCTCGGCGTGGCGGTCGAGGATCCAGTCGAGTTCTTCGGGTAGTTGACACCTGCGGAACACGAGCCCTGCGCGCTCCGCCGCATTTAGCCTATTGCGCCATTTCTGCACGAGGTTCGCGCGGAGTTCTTCTTGCGGCTTCGTGATGTCGAGCCGTGAGGAGATCCAGCCATCACAGTCGCGAGGACGGAAGCCGAGCCTTTTGAGAAGACACGTATTCTCATCGCTCGCGGGGAGCGCTGGTGCGATGACGAGGGGACCGCGTCTGGGCACACTCCAATGCGTGCGGATGGCGCGGTAGACTCTCTCGATCGTCTCTCGCGATGGCTCGGCTTCGAGGAAGAGCGGACCGCGGTTGATACGGTAGGCACAGGTGATGCCAACTACGCGCTTCTCGAGGACCTGTGCGATCGCAAGTGGGTCTTCGCCGCAGGTAAACGCGATGCGGCGGGGGCGCCAGCTGCCGACGTCGGCGGCCGTTGTGCTCGTTTTCAGGCCAAGGCCCTTCGCCAACTCTTTTGCCTCACCATACGTCCATATCTGAGTGAGGTGCGGATGCGCGACCCGCGCGAGGAGTTCAGCCCACGCTGTGGCATCGTTTACGGGGGCGATTTCACAACGATCTGCCATCTCTCTCTAGTCGTGCGCGTAGTCGTGCGCGGGGGCGAGTGGGCTTCAAGGATACACTACTCCAAGTCTATTGGAGCGGTCGAGAAAGGCTGGAGGAGAGTGGGTTGCGGCGTCCTACGCGATTGAGTGTATTGTCTGTAGTTATGAGGAGCTTCTCCCTCGCGGTGTCGAGCGGTGAGTTCGGCGGCTCGCCTTTCTCAGTTGCGGTGAGGGTCTGACCGGATTAAAGGAGAGGTCGCGGTGAGTCTGCGGATCGTTGAATATAAAGGCATTGCCGGGTTTAAGCAGCTCGAAGCCTCCTGGCGGCGTCTCTACGCCTCGATGCCAGAGCGTACAAATAGCCACTCCTTCGAGCTCCACCTTGCGCTGGCGGAGTACGCGGACTTACCCGACGATCTTCGCTGCTTCGTGCTCACCGATGGGGAGGAGGTGCGTGTCATCTGCCCCCTTGAGGTGCTGGTTAAGCGGAAGGGCGTGCTCTCGGTGGCGGTTTACAGGGCTTTTTACGAAAGCGGGGATGTGATCGCTCCGGAGGATGGATATTGAGAGGCGTTTCTCCCTCTACTCCTTGAACATATCAAGCGCACCGGCTGCAGCTACCCATTTGTGCTCATCGGACCCGTAGCGACGAGTTCTCGGCTTTGGGATGGGCTCAGCCAACTCAAGCCGAGCGCCTACGTGTGCGAGAGGGAGAACCCCGAGCTCCATGCGAACACGCTCGACTGTCGCGGCTCTTACGCGGAGACGATCGAGGCGCGGCTTTCGAGAAACTTTCGAAGGAACCTCAAGAAGGCCGAAAACAAGCTGCTCGGCCTCTCCGGAGTCGAGTATACGGCCGTCCGTGAGGAGCCAGAGCTCTCAGCCGCGTTTAAGGAGTTTCTCGATCTCGAAGTCTCCGGCTGGAAGGGTTCTGTGGGTGGTGCGCTGTTGAAGAAGGGGGAGCGCCGCGTCGAGTTCTTTCGGCATGCAAGCCTCACTCAGCGCTCCAACGAGTACGGCGAGATCAATCTGCTCCACGCAGAGGGACGCTGCATCGCCGCCCAGGTCGCCTTATTCGTTAATGGGGAGTACACGATCAACAAAATCGCCTACGATGAGAAGTACGCCAAGGTGGCACCCGGGCAGTTGCTCATGAAGCGGACCCTTCAGCGGTGCTGCGAGGACCCCGCGATCGAGTCCGTGAACTTGGTCACGAATATGCCGTGGCACGAAAACTGGCACCCCACGTTGGTGCGGCGAGGGCGCATGTACCTCTCGCTCGGTCACTGGTCGTCTCCGTTCTTCCTCTTCCTCCTGCGAAGGTGGCTGGCTTTACGTCCCCAATAGCTCTGGTACGATCTACCTCGCTCGACCACGACGCGGATCCGACCACTCGGTGGCGGATACCAGAAACGGAGTGCTCATGATGCGGAGGATGCTCGGTGGCAAGATCCACCGCGCCACGGTAACCGACGCAAACCTCGATTACGAGGGCAGCATTACCGTCGACGAGGACCTGCTCGACGCGGCCGGCATCCTCGCCGGCGAGGCGGTCGATATCTGGGATGTTACAAACGGCGCCCGGCTTACCACGTACACGCTGGCCGGCCCCCGTGGCTCCGGCACCATCTGCGTTAATGGCGCGGGTGCTCACCTCGTGAGCGTGGGCGACCTCATCATCGTGGCCAGCTTCGTCACGCTCTCGGACGCTGAGGCGAGGCGGTGGCGGCCGCGCGCGCTCTTCGTCGACGACGATAACCGGGTGACGGACTGGCGGCTCGAGCACCTCTCCGTGGGGTAAAAAGAGGAGTAAGCGAGAGAGACCCTCACGTTCTTCTCGACGGTGAGGGTTCGCAGTGGCGTTGCCGCCGCACCTCGCAGACGGTACAGTTTTACCGTGCGCTGCGGCGAAGCGCCCTGACGCACGAACGATTCCGCGAAAACGACGTTGACCCCGACGCGAGGGGCCGTGAGGAGGAGTTACTCTATGTATTACGATAAGGACGCCGATCTCTCCCTTATCCAGTCCAAAACCGTCGCCATCATCGGCTTCGGCAGCCAGGGCCACGCGCACGCGCAGAACCTCCGCGACAGCGGTGTTACCGTCGTCGTCAGCGACCTGCCCGGTACCCCGAACGCCGAGCGCGCCGAGAAGGCCGGCTTCGAGGTTCTCTCCGCGGCCGACGCCGCCAAGCGCGCCGACGTCATCATGATGCTCGTGCCCGATCAGACGCAGGCGATCGTCTACAAAAACGACATCGCCCCCAACCTCAAAGACGGCGCGACGCTCATGTTCGCGCACGGCTTTAATATCCACTTCGGTCAGATCGTGCCGCCGAAGACCGCCGACGTCTCCATGGTCGCTCCCAAGGGCCCCGGTCACCTCGTGCGTCGCCAGTACGAAGAGGGCAAGGGTGTGCCGGTGCTCATCGCCGTCTATCAGGATGCGAGCGGCAAGGCGAAGGATCAGGCGCTGGCCTACGCCGCCGCCATCGGCGGCCTGCGGGCCGGCGGTCTCGAGACGACCTTCGACGAGGAGACCGAGACCGACCTCTTCGGCGAGCAGGCCGTGCTCTGCGGCGGCTGCACGGAGCTGGTCATCGCCGGGTTCGACACGCTCGTCGAGGCCGGGTATCAGCCGGAGATCGCCTACTTCGAGTGCCTCCACGAGCTCAAGCTCATCGTCGATCTCATGTGGGAGAAGGGTATCGCCGGCATGCGGTACTCCATCAGCGACACGGCCGAGTACGGCGACCTCACCCGCGGTCCGCGCGTGGTCGACGAGAACGTCCGCGAGACGATGCGCGAGATCCTCTCCGAGATCCAGAGCGGCGAGTTCGCGCGCGAGTGGATCCTCGAGAATCAGGCCAACCGTCCCGTCTTCAACGCACTGCAGCGCCAGGGCAAGGAGCACCTCGTTGAGGTGGTCGGCAAGGAGCTGCGCGGCATGATGACGTGGATCGATGAGGGCGGACTGGATATCGAGGTCTAAGGCTCTCTCGAAGGGGTTTTTCGCATGCAGAAGCGTTTTCTCTTAACGCCCGGGCCGACGCCAGTGCCGCCCGAGGTGCTCGCCGCTCTCTCGGAGCCGATGGTTCACCATCGGGCGCCGAGGTTCACCGAGATCCTCGAGGAGGTCGTTGCCGGTCTCCAGTACATCTTCCGCACGCAGAACGACCTGCTGGTCTTCGCCGCCTCGGGCACCGGGGCGATGGAGTCAGCGGTTGTTAACGTCGTGAACCCCGGCGATCACGTACTCGTGGTCAGCGTCGGCAACTTCGGGGAGCGCTGGAGGAAGCTCGCGGCTACGTGGGGCGCTGAGGTTACGCTTCTCGACTACGCGTGGGGCACGAGGGCCGAGCCGGGCGATGTGGAGCGGGCGCTCGCCGCCGACCCGCTCATCAAGGCCGTTTACGTACAGCTCAGCGAGACGTCGACCGGCGTGGTCAACGACATCGCGGCGATCGGCGAGATCGTGGCGCGCACGCCGGCCCTGCTCGTCGTCGACGCCATCAGCGGCGTCGGTGCGGTTGAGTTGCGCACCGATGAGTGGCACATCGATCTGTGCGTTGGCGGCTCGCAGAAGGCCCTCATGTTGCCGCCAGGCCTCGCCTACGTCGCCGTGAGCGAGAAAGCTTGGGGTGTCGTTGAGGCGTGCGAGACCCCTCGTTTTTACTACGACTACGCGAGCTACCGCACGAAGCTACGGAGTGCGAGCCCGCAGACGCCGTACACACCGGCCGTCTCCCTGATGGTCGCCCAAAACGCGGCGATCGATCTCATCAGGGAGGAGGGCATCGACAACGTTATCGAGCGCCACCGCCAGCTCGGCAGAGCCTGCCGAGCTGGCGTCTGCGCGCTCGGCATCGAGCTCTTCGCGCCCGAGGACCCGGAGGCCAATAGCGTCACGGCCTGCCGGGTCCCGGCCGGCGTCGACGGCGGGCGTATCGTTAAGCTCGCCCGCGAGAAGTACGGCGTCTGGCTCGCGGGAGGGCAGGGTCGCCTTAAGGGGCAGATCTTCCGCTTCGGCCACTGCGGCTACTTCGGCGCCAGCGATATCCTCGTGGGCCTTGGCGTGCTCGAGATGGTGCTCGCCGAGCTCGGCTACGACGTCCGCTGGGGCGCCGGTACGGGGGCCGCAGCGCGCGTCTTGGCACAGAGCCCGGTGCGGCTATGAGCAAGCGGGTTCTCTGCAGGGAGAAGCTCGCCCCCGAGGGCATCGCGCTTCTCGAGTCGCAGGGCTTCACCGTCGATGACGGCACGGCCTGGAGCGACGCGGAGTTCATGGAGCGCATCTCGGCCTACCACGGGCTGATCATCCGCTCCGCCACGAAGGTCACAGCCGAGGTGCTCCGTGCGGGCACGAGGCTTCAGGTCGTCGGTCGTGCCGGGGTCGGCGTCGACAACGTCGACCTCGAGGAGGCCACGCGGCGGGGCGTTATCGTCGTTAACGCCCCGCAGAGCAACGTACTCTCGGCCGCCGAGCACACCATCGCGCTCATCATGGCGTGTGCTCGTAACATCCCGCAGGCCCACGCCGCCCTTAAAGAGGGCCGTTGGGAGAAGGGCCGGTGGGGTAAGGGCGGTGTGGAGCTGCGCGGTAAGGTGCTCGGCGTTATCGGTCTCGGGCGCATCGGCCTGCTCGTGGCGGAGAACGCGCGGGGGCTCGGCATGGAGGTGCTCGCCTACGACCCCTTCGTCTCGGCCGACCGCTTTAACGAGCTCGGCGTGAAGCGCGCCGAGGACGCCGACGAGCTCTATCGGCACGCGGACTTTCTCACCGTTCACCTCCCGAAGAACGCCGAGACGGTCGGCTTTATCGACGACGAGGCGTTCGCCAAGATGAAGGACGGCGTACGCGTCGTCAACGTAGCACGCGGCGGCATCATCGACGAGGCCGCGTGGGCGCGCGCGCTCGCCTCCGGCAAGGTCGCGGCCTCGGCGGTCGACGTGTACCCGCAGGAGCCCACGGTCGACGACCCGCTCTTCGCTTTCGACAGCGTCGTCTGCACCCCACACCTCGGCGCCTCTACGGCCGAGGCACAGCTGCGGGCCAGCACGATCATCGCCGAGCAGGTGGCTACGGTGTTGCGCGGCGAGCTCGCCGTTAACGCCGTCAACGCGCCGCTGGCGCCGAGCGAAGACGCCGGTGAGCTCATGCCGCTCTTCGAGACCTGCGTGCAGCTCGGCCGCGTGGTGGTACAGCTCGCCGACGGCCCGGTGGAGAACATCGAGGTCGAGTACGCCGGCGCGGTCGCTCGCTACGACACACGGCTCCTCACGCTCGGCGTGTTGCAAGGCGTGCTCGGCAGCACCGTCGATACTCCCCTCAACTACATCAATGCGGAGCGCATCGCTGCGGAGCGGGGGGTGACGACGAGAGAGGTTCACCGCCTCTCCGCCACCGATTTTCTCAACCTCGTAACGGTGACGGTCCACGACGGGGAGGCGGCCTTCTCCGTCGCCGGCACGACGCTCGGCGCGCGTTCTCGGCCGCGACTCGTCGCCGCCTTCGGACGGAGTATCGACATCGAGCTGGAGCCGCACATGATCCTCGTGCGTGCAAAGCAAGCTCCGGGCATCCTCGGCCGCATCGGCACGAAGCTCGGGGAGTTCGGTCGCACCATCGGTCAGGTCTCGGCGACGCGTCCTCTGCTGGGGGAGCTGGACTTGCTCATCTTCTCCTTCGATGAGGCGCTCACCGGCGCTCAACTGGAGGAGCTCTCCGTGGAGTGTGGGCTAACGAAGAGCTGGAGCATCGAACTCTAGTACAGCGCGGCGTATCGGAGGTTTCCATGAGGGACGGAAGAAGAGGCGTGTCCGCAGGGGCGTTCGCCTTGATGGTGGTGATCGTGCTCGTGGTGGGCCTGGGTGGTGCCGCAACGTGTTGGGCGAAGCCGGTGCCGGTCCGCGACGCCGTGATCTCAGTCGATCACTTGCGCCTCTCCGCTGCGTCTGTCGGTCTGCGCTCCTTGACGGGCTCGCCGTTGCGCGAGAGCACGACGGCCTCCACCGTCGACGCCGGTATGGTCTTTAATCTCCTCGGCGCGGTCGCGATGCGTGACGCGTCCAGTCGCGAGGCGGGAGTTGACTTCAGTGTGCGCGTGCGCGCCAGTCTCGACGGGACAACGTGGAGCGAGTGGGTGACGCTGCCCCTTTCCTTCTCAGACGGTGAAGGGAGCGAGTTCGTCGCCAATAAGCTGGTCGGCGAGCCCTGCTGGGTTGGCGATGCGCGCTACGTGCAGTTCACCGCGAGTGGGCCCATGAAGGATCTCAAATTCGTCTTCGTCAACAGCCTCGGCCAGCCGACGGCCTTGAGGCGCGCGCGCGAGGCCGTTAGCGACTTCGCCGCGGCCGCCTCATCTGCGCTGCGTCCGCAGGTTGCGGACGCGGTCACTACGCAACCCAGAATCGTTACGCGTGCGCAGTGGGGTGCCAATGAGTCCTTGCGTCGCTGCGATCCTGAGTACGCGCCGGTCAGGATGGCCTTCGTCCACCACACGGTAAACGGTAATGGCTATTCACGAAGCCAGGCGCCGGCGCTCGTGCGCGCAGTCTATCAGTATCATGTGCGTGGTAACGGCTGGAACGACATCGGCTACAACTTCCTTATCGACCGGTTCGGTACGATCTACGAAGGGCGCTATGGGGGTATGACGAAGGGCCCTGTTGGCGGGCAGGTGCTCGGCTTTAACACCAACAGCACCGGAATCGCGCTTCTCGGCACGTACACCAAAGCCCGACCGTCGCCTCAGGCGGTTGTAGCTCTCAAGAGGCTCCTCGCCTGGAAGCTCGACGTTCATCATGTGGATCCCAATTCGATGGCAACTATGACCTGTCGCGCTACGCAGAAGTACAAAGAGGGCGAGTTGGTGAGGCTCAGGGCGATCAGTGGCCACCGTGATGCGAACTTCACGACCTGTCCAGGAGGGGCGGCGTACGCCGTGCTCTCCGGTGTCCGGGTGAGCGCGGCCTCAATGGGGCTCCCCAAGATCTACGCCCCCTCCGCGCTCCCCGAGCTCTTCTCCCCCAATAGCGATGGAGTGGACGACGCGGTGACCCTCTCCTTTAGGGCGAGCGAGAAGGTTTCGTGGCGTATAGAGATCAGCGATCAGGGCGGGACGCTCGTACGCGCCTTTGCGGGCTCCGGTTCGCGGGTGGCGAAGCTCTGGGATGGGAAAAACCGGCAGGGTGTCGTCGTCCCCGATGGCTTGTATACGGCGAAGATCACAGCGCGCAGCGCCCGGGGGGCGGTGCGCCCCGCTTCACTGCTCATCGCCGTCGATGCGCTGCCGCCGGTGATCGAGAGCTTTACGGCCTCGCCGATGATGAGTACCCGGCTCGACAACGGCCGGCGGCAACCGGTGCGCTTTGTGGTCGGTGCGAGCACGCCCTCACAGCTTCGCCTCACTATCTCTCGGCCCGGCGCTGTGCTCGCTGCGCAGGTGCTCAACTGGACCTCGCTCGCGAAGTCCCCTCGCACCGTCGTCTGGGACGGCCAGGTGAGTTTCGCGGGCGTCAAGATCCCCGCGCCGGACGGCGCCTACACCGCCACCGCCCAGGTTCGCGACGGGAGCGGTTTCTCCGTACAGCGCTCGCTCCCGGTGACCTGTGTGAGCGATCCGGCGAAGTGGGGCGACGGCTCCGTCTTCGTCACGAAGCTCCTCAATTCACCCACGCTGAAGCGCGGGGGAGCTGCCTCCTTCCGCTACACGGTTGTGTTGGCGCCGCCACTGGGGAAGACGCCCTCG
Organism: Thermoleophilia bacterium; assembly: GCA_040776965.1. Taxonomy (GTDB): domain Bacteria; phylum Actinomycetota; class Thermoleophilia; order UBA2241; family UBA2241; genus CAIXSE01. Next base: position 1,277,624 of record JAXGZO010000001.1, on the reverse strand, counting down.
TTCTCCACCGCCAAGGCGGTTGCCTTTAGAGTGCGCGACGCGGGGGGGAATTGGTGTTTTACGCAGTCCTTCTCGGATCTTCCTCTCAATAAGACGCAGACGCTCAAGTTGGCGAAAGTCTCGCTTCCAAAGGGTATCTACCGCACCTACGTATTCGCGACGCTTGCGGACGGTACCAAGCAGCAGATCGCCGAGCGGGGCAGCCTCGTGGTGAAGTAACGAGCCGGTGGAGAGGCCTGCGGCCTCGCTGACCTTCGGGCGGACGGGCCCTTCGCCTTCGGCGGAGGGCCCGTCCGCCCTTTGTCGTTAGGGCTGGAGTGTTCGTATGTCATCGCCGCCGCCGTTCTATAACCCTTCGTGGAAATCCTCCATCGATTTATAAATGAAAGGCGCTGTGAATCAAGGGAATTTACAGCGAATAAACCGATTGTGGAGGTGCACGATGAAAAGCGCAGTACGAACGAAGAGTAATAGGGTAATAAAGAGTATATTGATCCTTATTATCGGAGTATCTATCATGCTCTTTGTTCTTTTGCGACCGATTCAGGCGGATGCTGCTACGAAGAATGTGTACGGGTACTCTCAGTACAAGAGCCTCGTCGGTATTACGGTGACGAAGCATTGGTCAACCACGACCTTTAGCTATGACGGTAAGCGTCTTCTGGATCCACACAGCATACCGCGAAACGACTCATGGACGCTCATTCCAACAACGGAGATCGGCTCCTTTAAGAAGTGGAATTTCTATAGTTATTCACTCAGAGGATCTGGTCAATCATCGGCGACGAAGAAATTTCTCTTTGGCGTTCCGACACCATGGGGCCCTATTGGGTCTACTATTACCGATACACATGTTGGTGAAGTGTCGTATAATGGATTCGGATATGTATATTAATGGAAGATCTTATGGAGGCGATCTCTTTCTCTGGTGCTGCGCGACGGCATCCGATCGCTCCTCTCTCTACGTTGGAGGCTTTATGGGTGTGAGTGAGTTGTTGATATGAGCTTCAGGCTGAGAGATGGCCTGGCGTTTGTAGGTGGCGCTGCTGGCGAGGGGGTTTGCAGCGAGCGGGTCAGTAAGCGATTCGGCCACAAAGAGGTGCTGAGCTCGGTGTCCTTCCGCGCTCCAGCCGGCCGAGTCACTCTCCTCGCCGGTCGCAATGGGGTTGGCAAGACGACCTGGATCAGGATCGCGACCGGTTTAGCTCGCGGGGACGATGGTTCGGTGTCGTTCGACGGTATGCCTCTCTGCGGCGTGCGGGATGACCTTGCGGTCGTGAGCGATGAGCCGCCGGTGTACGGGCAGTTCAGCGGGCGCACTAACCTTCATCTCCTCTCGGGGAGGAGGAAGCTTTCCTCCTCCCGTCTCGCCGAGGTGTGCGAGATGCTCACTCTCGATGAGGCGCTTCTTCGTCAGCCTGCGAGGGGGTATTCACTCGGGCAGCGGCGGCGGCTTGCCGCCGCCGCTGCCCTCCTGCGGGAGCCCCAGTTTCTCTTTCTCGACGAGCCGACGATAGGGCTCGACCCCATCGCGTGGTCTGCCGTCCGTGGGGCGCTTCGAGAGAGTGCGGAGAGGGGGGCGACCGTCCTCCTCACAGGGCAAGACTTCGGTGAGTTCGAGTCGCTGGCGGACAACGTGGTCGTGCTGGCCGACGGCCAGGTCTCCTTCGAGGGTCGCACGCAGGAGCTGCTTAAAAAGAGACCACCTCGTGTGCGTATGGTCCTCGCTCACCCCGAGGAGGTGCGTGGTTACATCGACCGTCCGTGCGTCCGCATCGATCAGTCGACCCTGGAGTTCCTCTGCGAGGACGAGGGAGATGCTCGGGCGTTGCTCGCGTCGGTTCGTGAGCTACCCCTCGACTTCACCTCCATAGGCGTGGTGCAAGACAGCCTCCAAGAGGCGTTTCTCGAGCTCCACAAGGTCGGCAAAGAGAGGGGTGTATGAAGGCCTTAAGCAACACACTTTCGCTCGAGGTGCGGCTGCAGCTTCGCAGTAGAGTTACGGTCGTTCTCTTGCTGGTGCTTCTCGCCGCGATCTTCATCAGCGCCTTCGCTGTGTACGGTTGGCTCAAGGCTATGACCCCGACGCTCGAGTTTATTCAGCACGATAAAGGGGCGGCGTTTACAACGTGGCTCGCTCACGCAGCCGATGCACGGCCGTATCGTGATGATCTCATGGTGCTGCAGCCCCACATGGGTGTCAGCCTCGCGCTCACCAGCCTCGGGTTTATCGGACCGCTTCTCGCGGCTATCTGGGGGGCGAGGGCGCTAGGGCTTGAGTTCGGTCAGCGTACGGTTCGTCTCCGAGCGGTTAACGAAGGGTGGACCCGCGTCGTTCTCTCCAAGCAGCTCCTCGTCGTGGTCGCCGCCTTCGCGGCAGCCGCGGTCGTCTCCTTGCTGGGTGTTCTCGTCGGGCGCGTGCTCTGGTCGCTCGCCCTCTCGAGGGTGCCGGAGCTGGCGTCGTTCCCCTTGCCGCATCCCTCGTTCTCCGCAGTATTCGGCGCCGCGGTCGTCGCGCTGGGTGTAGCGTTCTACGGGCTCCTCGGGTGCTTGGCGGCGTTACTCACACGCAGTACGGCCGCCGGGATCGTGGTCGCCGTTGCGGTGCCGTATCTCGAGAACTTACTCAGCGCCTGGTGGCTTCCCCAGGGGGCGTACGGATCGTTGCTTAAGTACACCCTGGTCTATCGCGGCGGATCATTCATCGCGGCGCCGGTTGTCAAGCACGCCGCGCCCTCAGCGGTCGCCGCTCTCGCGGTGTTGGGGTGCTGGCTTGTGGCGGTAGTGCTCGTGACGGCCGTAGCGGCGCGACGTCAGGAGATCGCGTAGGCGTTGCGTATGGTGGTGGTTCGAGGCACCCCGTGTTCGTTGGCACACGGGGTGCCTCGCCTGTTTTTCGGTACTTGCGCCGTCGTATCCGCCTGGCGTAGACTTACCGGACGATGCGCCGCCGTACTACAAGCGAGATCACCCGGGAGGGCCACATTGAGCTCCGCGCCAGCGTGCTCAGCCTCCGGGGTCTCGTGTTGCTCCTCCCCCTTGTGGGGGATGTGTAGACACCTGCAGGCCGCACGGCCTACTCTCCGGATCATCTTCGATCCACTGTCCTGCAAGCGGCGGCATGGTCCGCCTCGAGAGGTGTGAGGACCGCATGACCGAGCATCGGTATATCACTATCTTCGACACAACGCTCCGCGACGGCGAGCAAGCGCCGGGGGCGACCCTTAATAAAGACGAAAAACTCGAGATCGCGCGCCAACTCGCGCGGCTCGGCGTCGACGTCATTGAGGCGGGGTTCCCGATCGCCTCGCCCGACGACTTCGAGGCGGTCAAGACGATCGCCTCCGTGGTGGAGGGCCCGCGTATCGCCGGCCTTTCACGCGCCATCGAGAAGGACATCCGCGTCTGCTGGGACGCCGTTAAGGTCGCCGCCAAACCGCGGATCCACACCTTTATCAGCACCAGCCCGGTGCAGATGAAGTACCAGATCAAGAAGACGCCGGAGGTAGTGCTCGCCGACACGCGCGCCATGGTGAGTTTGGCGCGGGAGCTGGCGAGCACGCACGCCGCCGCCGACGTCGAGTTCAGCGCGATGGACGCGAGCCGCTCCGAGCCGGCCTTTTTGGCCGAGGTGCTCGGCGTCGCTATCGAGTCCGGCGCCACCACGATCAACGTACCCGACACGGTGGGGTACGCGGTGCCCATCGAGTTCGGCGACTTCCTCCGCGAGCTCTATCGCCTCTGCCCGGCGCTCAACGACGTCTGCGTGAGCGTGCACTGCCACAACGACCTCGGCCTGGCAACGGCGAACTCACTTGCGGCCGTGCGCGCCGGCGCTACGCAGGTCGAGTGCGCCATTAACGGCATAGGTGAGCGCGCCGGCAACACCTCCCTGGAGGAGATCGTCATGGCGCTGCGCACCCGCGGCGACCTCTTTAACTGCGAGACGGGCGTGGTGACCACCGAGATCGCCCGCACGAGCCGCCTCGTGAGCACGCTCACCGGCTACGTGGTGCAGCGCAACAAGGCGATCGTCGGCCGCAACGCGTTTGCGCACGAGAGCGGCATTCACCAGGCCGGCGTCCTCGCCGAGCCGAGTACCTTCGAGATCATGCAGCCCGCGGATGTGGGTCTGGCCGAGAGCGACATCGTGCTCGGCAAGCACTCCGGCCGCCACGCGCTGCGCGCGAAGTTGGCCGAGCTGGGGTACCACCTCTCGGACGACGACCTCGACGAGGCCTTCCGGCGCTTTAAAGAGGTCGCCGACAAGAAGAAGCAGGTCACGGTGCTCGACCTCGAGGCGCTCATTAAAGAGGAGATCCGCGAGCGCAGCGATGTGTACAGCTTGCGCAGCTTCGTCACGCAGTCCGGCTCCAACATTATCCCCACGAGCCAGGTGGAGATCGAGGTCGCCGGCGAGATCAAGCAGGGTAGGAGCTTCAGTAACGGGACGGTCGAGTCGGTCTTCAACGCGATCGACGACGCAGTCGGCATCGAGGGGAGCCTCGCCGACTACCAGGTCCGGGCCATCTCGGCCGGCACCGACGCGTTGGCCGAGGTGTACATCGCCGTCATCGTCAACGATCGCACGTTTAACGGACAAGCGGTGAGCTACGACGTCATGGAGGCGTCGGCGAAGGCTTACATTCGCGCAGTTAATAACGCCGCCGCGGCGGGGGAGGTTTAATGGGCTCTACGATCACGGAGAAGATCCTCGCTCGGGCGGCCGGGCGCGACACGGTGCGTGCCGGCGACATCATCGAGGCGAAGGTGAGCCTCGCGCTGGCCAACGACATCACCGCGCCGCTCGCCATCGACGAGTTCGAGAAGGCCGGGTTCACCGAGGTGTTCGACCCCGCGCGCATCGCGCTCGTGCCCGACCACTTCACGCCGAACAAAGATATTAAGGCGGCCGGACAGAGCAAGCGGGTGCGCGAGTTCGCCCGCCGCCACAAGATCGTCAACTACTTCGAGGTCGGCCGTGTGGGCATCGAGCACGTGCTGCTGCCCGACCTCGGCTTGGTGGCGCCGGGCGACGTCGTCATCGGCGCCGACTCGCACACCTGCACCTACGGCGCCGTGGGCGCCTTTAGTACCGGCGTGGGCAGCACGGACTTCGCCGCCGCGATGGCGTGGGGGCACGTGTGGCTGCGGGTGCCGGAGAGCATTAAGTTCGTCTACTCCGGCGAGCTCTCGCCGTGGATCACCGGCAAAGACCTCATCTTGCATACGATCGGCCTGATCGGCGTGGACGGCGCGCTCTACCGCTCCATGGAGTTCACCGGCGAGGCGATCGAGAGCCTCTCCATCGATGAGCGGTTCACGATGTGCAATATGGCTATTGAGGCCGGCGGCAAAAACGGCATCGTCGCCCACGATGAGGCGACGGCGCGGTATCTGCAGGGGCGGCCGGAGGGTAGCCACGCGCGGGTCGCCGGTGCCGTCTTCGTGAGCGATCCCGACGCTGAGTACGCCCGGGTGGTCGAGATAGACGCCGCGGCCGTGCCGCTCACGGTCAGCAAGCCGCACCTTCCCTCTAACACGGCCGCCGCGGCCGACCTGGCGAACATCCCCATCGACCAGGTCGTGATCGGTAGCTGCACGAACGGCCGCCTTGAGGACCTCCGTCAGGCGGCCTCCATCCTCCGCGGCCGCAAGGTGCACCCCGACGTCCGCGTGATCGTGCTCCCGGGCACGCAGCAGGTCTGCCTGGACGCCGCCGCCGACGGCACCATGCAGGCGCTCATCGAGGCCGGGTGCGCCTTCAGCACGCCGACCTGCGGCCCCTGCTTGGGCGGCCATATGGGCATCCTCGCCGAGGGCGAGCGCGCCGTGAGCACCACCAACCGCAACTTCGTCGGCCGCATGGGGCACACCGGTAGCGAGGTGTACTTGGCGAGTCCGTACGTGGCCGCCGCCTCCGCGCTGGCCGGCCATATCGCCACCCCCGACCAGGTTGGCGCCGCGAAGGGAGGGTCTCGATGATCTTCGAGGGTACCGTTCACGCGTACGGTCGAGACGTCGACACCGACGTGATCATTCCGGCGCGTTATCTCAACACGAGCGATCCAGCGGAGCTCGCGAAGCACTGCATGGAGGACATCGACGCCGACTTCGCGCAGCGCGTGCAGAGCGGCGACATCATCGTCGCCCGTGAGAACTTCGGCTGCGGGAGCTCGCGCGAGCACGCGCCGGTGGCCATTAAGGCATCCGGGGTGAGCGTCGTCGTTGCCTCCTCGTTCGCCCGGATCTTCTACCGCAACGCGCTCAACACCGCGTTGCCGATCGTCGTCTGCCCGGCGGCGGCCGAGGAGGCTCAGCCGGGCGACCGGCTGCGCGTCGATCTGGGTGCCGGCGTCGTCGAGAACCTCACGCGGGGCACCAGCTACGCCTCGGAGGCGTTTCCGCCCTTTATGCAGGAGCTCATCAACCGCGGTGGGCTGCTTGCCTACGTAACATCTCGCGTGGCCGAGGGCGATGCCTGAGCCGGCCACGGGTACATCATTACGGAGCGATACGGAGAGAGGAACCATGGGGAGAACGTACAAGATCGCGGTGCTGCCTGGCGATGGCACCGGTCCGGAGGTAGTGGCTGAGGGGCTCAAGGTCCTGGACGCCGCCGCCGCGAAGCACCAGTTTAAGCTCGATCTCGTGGAGTACGATTTCGGCGGCGAGCGCTACCTGCGCACCGGCGAGATCCTGCCGAACTCGGCGCTCGAAGAGCTCAAGGGCTTCGACTCCATCTACCTCGGCGCCGTGGGGCATCCGGACGTAGAGCCCGGCATCCTCGAGAAGGGCCTCCTCCTCCGCCTTCGCTTTGAGCTCGACCAGTACATCAACCTCCGCCCCGTGCGCCTCTACCCCGGCGTCGAGACGCCGCTGAGCGACAAGGGCCCGAAGGAGATCGACTACGTCGTGGTCCGCGAGAACTCCGGCGATATGTACGCCGGCGGCGGCGGCATCATGATGAAGGGCTCCCTCCACGAGGTCGCCGTGCAGAACATGCTCTACAGCTGCATGCAGGTCGACCGCTGCCTGCGCTGGGCGTTCGACTACACGCGCAAGCACGGCAAGAAGGCGCGCGGCGTGGGCGAGCACAACACCCTCGGTCTGGTGGGTAAGACCAACGTGCTCACGTACGTCTACGACCTCTGGTTCCGCCGCTTCAACGAGATCGGCGAGGAGGAGTACCCCGACGTTAAGCGCGAGTACTACCACGTCGACGCCACCTGCATGTGGATGGTCAAGAGCCCCGAGTGGTTCGACGTGCTCGTCACCGGCAACATGTTCGGCGACATCATCACCGACCTCGGCGCCATTACGCAGGGCGGCATGGGCGTCGCGGCCGGCGGCAACATCAACCCCGAGGGCGTCAGCATGTTCGAGCCCATCGGTGGGTCCGCCCCCAAGTACACCGGTATGGGCGTTATCAACCCCATCGCCGCTATCGCCGCGGGGGCGATGATGCTCGACACGCTGGGCGAGAGCCAGGCGGCGCAGGACGTCGAGGACGCCATCATGAAGGTCACGGGCACCAAGATGAAGGGTATGGCCTCCGGCCGGATGGGGTACTCGACCTCCGAGGTCGGCGACCTCGTGGCCGAGCGCGTCTAGCGCACCTCTGCGAGGCCGGCCCGACCGAGAAGGAGACGCGAATCCGTCGCGCGGGAGGAACGCGCGACTAACAGGAGGCACTCATGCCGATTCCCGAAGTTGAGAAAATCTGGTTTAACGGTGAACTTGTGCCCTGGCACGAGGCGAAGGTTCACGTACTCACGCACGCGTTGCACTACGGCTCCGGCGTGTTCGAGGGGATCCGGTGCTACTCCACATCGCGAGGGCCGGCCGTGTTTCGCCTGCGGGAGCACCTCGAGCGCCTCGTCCGCTCGGCGAAGCTCTATTACATGCCCCTCCCGTACTCGGTGGACGAGCTCTACGACGCGACCTTCGAGACTATCCTCGCGAACGGCCTCGATGCCTGCTACATTCGTCCGCTGGTCTTTCGCGGGTACGGCGAGATGGGGGTTCTCCCGCTCAAGTCGCCGATCGAGACCCTCATCGCCGTCTGGCCTTGGGGGGCGTACCTCGGCGAGGAGGGGGTGGCCAAGGGCATCCGCGCGAAGTGCTCGAGCTATCAGTCGCTCGACCACACGGCGCTGGCCCGCGCCGCCAAGGCCACGGGCCAGTACCTCAACAGCATCCTCGCCAAGATCGAGGCCACCGAGCTCGGCTACGACGAGGCGATCATGCTCACCGATCGCGGGCACGTGGCGGAGGGCTCCGGCGAGAACCTCTTCGTGGTGCGCGACGGCGTGCTGAGCACCCCGCCGCCGAGCGACGGTGTGCTCGAGGGCATCACTCGCGACGCCGTGCTCAAGATCGCGGCCTCCGAGGGGATCGAGGCGAGGGAGCGGAGCATCGCGCGCAGCGACCTCGTTATCGCCGACGAGCTCTTCTTCACCGGCACCGCCGCCGAGATCGTGCCCATCCGCGAGGTCGATGGGCACGAGATCGGCGAGCCCGGCCCCATCACCAAGCGCATGCAGGAGCGGTTCCGCGCTATCTGCGAGGGTCGCGACGAGGAGTTCGGCTTCTTTATGGAGTACCCGCGTGCCTGAGCAGCCGCCGACGATCCAGCTGTACGATACGACGCTCCGCGACGGCATGCAGCAAGAGGGCATGTCGGTGACGGTGGAGGAGAAGGTCCGTATCGCCCTCAAGCTCGACGAGCTCGGCATCCACGTTATCGAGGGCGGCTTTCCGGGGTCGAACCCCAAGGAGCTCGAGTTCTTCCGCCTCATGGAGCGCGAGCGGTTGGTCAACGCGCGTATCGCCGCCTTCGGGATGACGAGGCGTAAGGGGGTCGCCCCCGACGCCGACGCCAACCTCCGGGTGCTCGCCGACTGCTTCGCACCCATCGTCACCGTTGTCGGCAAGACGTGGGGGCTGCATCTCAGCAAGGTGCTGCGGGTGAGTCGCGACGAGAACCTCCGCATGATCGACGACTCCGTACGCTTCTTGATCGCGCAGGGCAAGGAGGTCGTCTACGACGCCGAGCACTTCTTCGACGCGTGGCACGACGACGCGGCGTACGCGCTGCGATGTGTGACCGTCGCGGCCGAAGCCGGGGCGGCGGTGCTCTGCCTCTGCGACACCAACGGGGCAACGCTGCCGAGCGCTGTTAAACAGATCGTCGCCGAGGTCGTGGGCGCTACCTCGGTCCCGGTCGGCGTGCACGTGCACAACGACAGCGACTGCGCGGTTGCCGGCACGCTCGCCGCGGTCGAGGCCGGCGCGCTGCAGGTGCAGGGCACGCTCAACGGGTACGGCGAGCGCTGCGGCAACGCCAACCTCACGAGCATTATCCCGGCGCTCAAACTCAAGATGGGCCTGCCGGTGGTCTCGGACGAGCAGCTTCGGCAGCTGAGCGAGACGGCGCACTACGTGGCCACCACCGTCAACTCCGTGGTGTGGGCGCACGCGCCGTACGTCGGTAAGGCGGCATTCGCGCACAAGGGCGGCCTGCACGTGGCCGCCGTGGAGCGAGCGCCGCAGACCTTTGAGCACATCGACCCGGCTACCGTGGGCAACGAGCAACGCATTCTCGTCTCCGAGCTCTCCGGCAAGGGGGCCGTGCTGCGAAAGGCACACGATATGGGGATCGAGCTCGCCGGCGACGATCCGCGCGTGGGCGTCGTGCTCAAGCAGCTCAAGGATCGCGAGCATCGCGGCTACCACTACGAGGCGGCCGACGCCAGCTTCGAGCTGCTCGTACGCTCCGAACTCGCGCCGTACGAGCCGCTCTTCCGCCTCGAGAGCTTCCGCGTGATCGTCGAGAAGCGCGAGGCGGGCGAGACCGTGGTCGAGGCGACCATTAAGCTGCACGTGGGCGACGAGCGCATCATCAGCACCGCTGAGGGCAACGGCCCCGTTAACGCCCTCGACGCGGCGTTGCGGCAGGCTATCGTCCGTAAGTACCCGCACCTCACCGCCATCGAGCTCTCCAACTACAAGGTGCGTATCCTCGACGAGGACAAGGGCACCGGCGCCGTAACTCGCGTGCTCCTCGACGCGACCGACGGCGAGCAGTACTGGGGCAGCATCGGCGTGAGCGAGAACATCATCGCCGCGAGTTGGGAGGCCCTCGTCGACTCCCTTGAATACGGCATGCTGAGGGGCGAGAGCGAGTGAACGTCGACGGCTTCGCCGTGAAGGGCGCGGCCGAGTACGGTGCAGATGCCGCGCCGCCGACCGGCGCCTTCGGGCGCGTCGAGGTCGGCGGCGCGGCGTCCTTTTGCCGCTTTGTGGCCGGCGGGGTCGAGCTCCTCGACCGACCGGCCTGGGAGCGCGACGCGCGAGTGGTGGGGGAGGTGGCCCTCGCGGCCTGCCGCCTCTTGGCGCCCACACTTCCTCGTAAAGTGCTCGCCGTCGGCCTTAATTACCGGGCGCACGCCGAGGAGCTCTGCATGGAGCTGCGGGCCGACCCTATCCTCTTTTTAAAGCCGAGTACGGCCGTGGTAGGGCCGGGGGAGGCTATCGTGTGCCCGTCCTGCTCCAACCGAGTCGACTATGAGGCCGAGCTGGCCGTCGTCGTCGGCCGGCGCTGTAAGGCCGTCTCGCCGAGCGAGGCCGCCGCGTTTATCGCCGGCTATACCTGCGCCAACGACGTGACGGCGCGCGACCTCCAGCAGGTGGATGGCCAGTGGACGCGAGCTAAGGGGTTCGACACCTTTTGTCCGTTAGGGCCGTGGGTGGTGGAGGCGGCGCCGCGGCCGGGCGCGCGCGTGAGCGCGCGCCTCGACGGCGCTGAGGTGCAGCACGGCTTTATCGAGGAGATGATCTTTACGCCGCTCGAGCTGCTGGCGTTTGCGAGCGGCGTCATGACGCTCGAGCCCGGCGACGTGGTGCTCACGGGCACGCCGCCCGGCATCGGCCCGCTCGCCGCCGGCCAGGTCGTCTGCATCGAGATCGAGGGTGTTGGGGGGCTTGTTAACCCGGTCGTCTAACGTCCGCCGGGTCGTCGCCCTCGCCAGCTGGTCAACTTAATCGCCCGCGGGTCTTTGTTGTGCGGCGCGGGCGCGCTAGAATCAATGGTTCTATGAGCACCCCATTCGTCCATCTACATGTGCACAGCGAGTACTCGCTGCTCGACGGCGCCTGTCGCATTAAGGCGCTGGTGCAGCGCGCCGTGGAGCTCGGCATGCCGGCGGTGGCGCTCACCGACCACGGCAGCCTCGGCGGCGTGCTTAAGCTCTACAGCGCCGCGAAGGCCAAGGGCATTAAGCCGATCATCGGCCTCGAGCTCTATATGGCGACCGATCGCCATACTCGCGCGGGGGTCAAAGAGCGGTTCTCGCACCTCACACTGCTCGCGCGCAACGAGGAGGGCTACAAAAACCTCGTCAAGCTCAGTACCCGCGCTTACCTCGAGGGCTACTATTACAAGCCGCGCGCCGACTGGGAGCTGCTGCGCGAGCACCACGGGGGGCTCATCGCCCTCACCGGCTGCATGAGCGGTCAGATCCCACGGCTGTTGGCGGACGGCAACGAGGACGCCGCACTCGAGGAGGCTCAGCGTCTCTCGGAGCTCTTCGGCCCCGGCAACGTCTACATCGAGATGCAGGATGCCGGGCTGCAGCAGCAGCGCGATCTTTTGCCCAAGTTCGCGCGCCTCGCCGAGCGCGCCGGCCTGCCTATCGTTGCCACCAACGACGTGCACTACCTCCGCCACGAGGATTATTACGCGCACGACGCGCTCATCTGCATTCAGACGCAGAGCAACCTCGACGACGAGAACCGCATGCGCTACGAGGGCAGGGAGTTCTACCTTAAGTCGGGCGAGGAGATGGAGGAGCGCTTTAAGGAGTACCCCGGCGCCTGCGCCGCCACGCTCGAGATCGCGGAGCGCTGCAACTTCGAGCTCGACTTCGGCGGGTACAAGCTCCCGAAATACCCGGTCCCCGAGGGCTTCACCGAGGCCTCGTATCTCCGCGAGCTCTGCGAGCGGGGTGTTGAGCGGCGCTACGGCGCCGATGCCGGTGCTGCCGTAGCGGAGCGCCTCGAGTTCGAGCTCGGCGTGATCGGCGAGATGGGGTTCGACGCCTACTTCCTCATCGTCTGGGACTACGTTAAGTTCGCCAAAGACAACGGTATCGCCGTCGGCCCCGGCCGCGGGTCGGCCGCCGGCTCCATCGTGAGCTACGTACTCGGCATCACCGACATCGACCCCCTCCGCTACGACCTCCTCTTCGAGCGGTTCCTCAACCCCGGGCGTAAGAGCATGCCCGACATCGACATGGACTTCAGCGTGGCGCGGCGCGAGGAGGTTATCGACTACGTAGCGCGTAAATACGGACGCGACCACGTGGCGCAGATCATCACCTTCGGCACCATGGCCGCGCGCGCGGCCGTGCGCGACGCCGCGCGCGTCATGGGCAAGCCCTACGCCATCGGCGACAAGATCGCAAAGATGATCCCGGAGCAGGCGCCGCCGGCCACCTTCGCCGAGGCGATGATGCCGGGCGGCGAGCTCAGGCAGGCGTACGACGCGGACGAGGAGGTGCGGGAGGTCGTCGACCTCGCCCAGAGCCTCGAGGGCCTCATCCGCAACGACTCCATTCACGCCGCCGCGGTCGTGATCAGCGACTCGCCGCTCACGGACTACCTACCGCTACAGCAGAAGGGCGACGCCGAGATCGTCACCCAGTTCGACATGAACGACGTGGCGCAACTCGGCCTGCTTAAGATGGACTTTCTCGGCCTGCGCAACCTCGACGTCATCGAGGCGGCCCTTGAGATCATCGAGAAGACGAGCGGCGTGCGCGTGGACGTGGAGGCCCTGCCGCTGGACGACGCGGCCACCTACGCGATGCTCGCCCGCGGCGACTCTACCGGCGTCTTCCAGTTCGAGAGCGCCGGCATGCGCGAGGCCCTGCGCGAGGTCGGACCCACGCAGTTCGAGGACCTCATCGCCATCGTGGCCCTCTACCGCCCGGGGCCGATGCAGTTTATCTCCACGTACGCGCGCAACAAAAAGGATCCAGCCTCGGTCGTCTACGACCACGAGGCCCTTCGCCCCATCCTCGAGTCCACGTACGGCGTCACGATCTACCAGGAGCAGTACATGGCGATCGCGCGCCGCGTGGGCGGGTTTACGCCGGCGCAGGCCGACGATCTGCGTAAGGCGATCGGCAAGAAGAACAAAGAGCTCATGGCGACGCTCAAGGATCCGCTACTCGAGGGCCTCGCCGCGAGCGGCGTGCCGCCGGCCGTGAGTCAGAAGCTCTGGGCGAATTTTGAGGCGACCGGCGACTACTCGTTTAATAAAAGCCACGCTGCGTGCTACGCCCTTATCGCCTATCGCACCGCCTGGCTCAAGGCGAACTACGCCGTGGAGTACATGGCGGCGCTCATCTCGAGCGTGATGAACACGAAGGATAAGGTGCCGTTCTACGTCAACCAGTGCCACGAGCTCGGCCTCGAGGTGCTGCCGCCGGATGTGAACGAGAGCGATGTGGGGTTCACTGTGGTGGGAGGCAAGATCCGCTTCGGGCTCAACGCCGTCAAGGGCGTGGGGGTGGCCGCCATTGAGGCCGTCATCGAGGCGCGCGGCACGGATCCCTTCAGCTCGATCTTCGATTTCTGCGCGCGGGTCGACTCACAGTTCGCCAACAAGCGCGTGCTGGAGGCACTCATCAGGAGCGGCGCCTTCGACAGCACCGGCGACTCGCGCCGCGGCATGCTCGAGGTGCTGCCGGCCGCCATGGCGCACGGAGAGCGCCACCGCAAGGATGCTGCGCACGGGCAGGGCGACCTCTTCGGCCTCATGGCGCCGGAGGAGGAGAGCGTACACCGGCCGCAGGTGCCGACGTACGAGTACGACCAGGCGAGGCTCCTCAGGGAGGAGAAGGAGGCGCTCGGCCTCTACGTCTCCTCGCATCCGCTGCAAGGCCTTCGCGAGCAGCTGCGCGACGAGATCGAGGCGCCGGTGGGGTCGCTCGACGCCGCCGCGGACGGTCGGGCCTTTTGGACCGGCGGTATTGTGGCGAACGCGCAGAAGAAGACGAGCAAAAACGGTGGGGTGTGGCTCGCCTTCCGCCTTGAGGATGTGGACGGCGGGGTGGAGTGCCGCGCCTGGCCCAAGATCTACCAAGAGTACGGTGATGTCCTCCGGGAGGACGAGATCATTAAGGCTAAGGTCAAGGTTGAGAGAAGGGCCGAAGGCGAGCTCACGCTGATCCTCCTCGAGGCGCAGCGCTTCAGCGGGGTCAGTGAGTACCGCCCGCTCACCCTCCTGATCGACGCCGCGCAACTGCGTCCCGGTGCCCTCGACGACCTTAAGCGGATCCTCGGCGATTTTCCCGGCCGTGTGCCGGTGGTACTCGACCTCATGCACGGTGAGCGGCGCACACGCCTTCGGGTTGGTGACGATTTGCGTGTGGCGCCGGTCTCCGGGCTCTACGCCGAGCTCAAGGCTCTCTTCGGCGAGGGCTGCATTGGGGCCGGTTCATCTTTGGGGGCGAGAGGGGAGGGTGGTTCATGATCCCTGAGGGTATGCGCGATGTAATTCCGCCGGAGGCGGCGCAGCTGCGGGCGCTCGAGGCTTCGCTCTGCCGCTGTTTTGAGGCGTTTGGCTACGGAGAAGTGCGTACGCCTTGGTTGGAGTACGTGGAGACGATGGAGGCCGTCGGCGACGACACGCTCGCGGCCGGGTATCGCCTTCGCGACCAGCGGGGGCACGAGCTCATGGTGCGCACCGATATGACGGTGCCGGTGGCGCGGCTCGCGGCGGCGCGCTTCGATGCCGAGTCGCTCCCGTTGCGACTCTCGTACGTTGCGCCCTCCATTCGGCCCTGGACGCCCTCGAGGAGTCAAGACGGCGAGTTTCTCCAAGCGGGTGCTGAGCTCATCGGCGCGAGCTCCCCGGCCGCCGATGCCGAGAGCATTACGCTTCTCTGTGATTGCCTCACGCAAGCCGGGTTGACCGGCTTTAAAGTGGTTATCGGCTCCATCGAGTTCTACACCGGCTTCGTCGACTCCCTGGGGTTTAAGCCCGACGATCGCCGGGCCTTCCTCGACGCGCTCGCCGAGCGCGACTACCCGTTGCTCGAGAGCATCGCGTCGAAGGCCGGTGTCGCCCCCTCCTCGCTCAACGCGCTTTGGCGTACGTTAAAGCTCACGGCTGCGCACGATGGCCTTCAGCGGGCGCGTAAGCTGGCGACGAACTCGACGATGACGGGCGCCATCGACCGACTCGACGAGGTGTACGACCTCGTCGAGCAGGCGGGTTTTGCGGACCACGTCGTCTTCGACTTCGGCCTCTTTCAGGACCTCACGTTTTACACCGGGATCTTCTTCGAGGTCTACGCGAGGGGGGTGGGTTTGCCCATCGCCTCCGGTGGGCGGTTCGACGGATTGCTTCGCAGCTTCGGTTGGGAGGTGCCCGGCGTGGGCTTCGCGGTCGCCGTGGAGCGGCTCTACGAGGCGTTGGAGGAGATCGGCGCCGCCCCCGCCGCCCCGTCAGCCCCGCTCTCCTTCGTCGGCGGCCTCGGCGATGTGGAGCGGGCTATGGAATTGCGTCGCGCCGGCTGGTCGGTCGTGGCCTTGCCGAGCGACTCCTCCACCTCCTCTCGTCCGCTCCTCACGCGGCATCGCTCCTCGTACGCCCTTGAGCTCGCCGACGGCCGCACGGCGAACGGCTCGTGGCGTGAGGTGCTCCGCCTTCTGGAGATGCCGTGAGAATCGGGGTTGGTCGCCTCGCGGACTCCGAGCTCGCCGGCCTCGCCGAGCTCTTCGTCGGCGCCGAACTCGCCGCGCCGCCGCTTGCGTCGGCGCGGCCGCCGGCGCTCCACGAGGAGGGCGATGCCCTTTGGTATCTGGGTGCCGATGTCGATGTGGCGACGGCTTGTCGCTCCGGGGCGCTCGACTTCGGCATCATCGGCAAGGAGGTCTTACTCGAACACGCTTTCGATCTCTACGAGTTGCTCGATCTCCGCGTGGGGGCAGATGCGCTCGTTTACGCCGTGGCCCCTCCCTCCCCGGTCGCCGCTCGGCGTCGGCGGGTGGCGACGCGGTACCCCCGTCTGGCGATGCGGCACTTCGCTGTAGTGGGGCGTGGGGTGGAGATTGTGTCGTTCGAGGAGCCAATGCTCGCCACGCGACTCGGGATCGCCGGTGGGGTTGTAGAGTTACGTCGACGCCTCGCGGGTGGAGGTCTTGAGGAGCGCGGCGTGGTGGCCAACCGCAGCCTTCGGCTTGTAGTGGGGAGGGCTGCTTACGCTTTGCGGGCGCAGCGGGTGATCGATCTTGTGGAGCGTCTACGGGCGCAGGTGGAGGACTCATGAGGCAGCTGCAGTGGACCGGTGATGGAGCGGTGGTGGTGGCGGCGTTGCGCGCCTTCGCGCCGCCGGCTGCGGAGGTTCGCACCGCGGTCTCCGCGATCCTCGACGACGTGCGCGCTCGAGGCGATGCCGCAGTGCGCGCCCACACCGAGCGGCTCGACCGGGTGGAGCTCGGCGAGGCGTACGCGGAGCCGGTCGACCGGCTCCGCGATCGGCTCGAGCATTTGGACCCTGCGCTTCGCGCCGCCCTCGAGCTCGCCGAGCGCAATATCCGCGCCTACCACGAGCGCGAGGCGCCGAGCGCGTGGCGTTCGACGCTGGCGCAGGGCCAGGTGGTGGGTCAGGAGGTCGTGCCGCTCGCGGTGGCCGGCCTCTACGTACCGGGCGGGTTGGCTAACTACCCCTCGTCGGTGCTCATGACCGCGATCCCCGCCCAAGTCGCCGGGGTCGAGCGAATCGTCGTCTGCTCGCCGCCGCGGGATGGCGGCGGTGCCGCCGAGGGCGTCGCCGCCGTCTGCGCGATGCTCGGCGTGCACGACCTCTTTCCGATCGGTGGCGCTCAAGCGGTTGCGGCTATGGCGTTCGGCACCGAGATTGTGCCGCGGTGCGACGTGATCGTGGGCCCCGGAAACGCTTACGTGACCGAGGCGAAACGGCAGGTGATGGGCGAGGTCGGCATCGACAGCCTCGCCGGCCCCAGTGAGGTCCTCATTATCGCCGACGCCGCCGGTAACCCCACCTGGCTTGCCGCGGATCTCTTGGCGCAGGCCGAACACGGTTCGGGGGCGATGGCCTGCCTCGTCGACATCGGCGGTGAGCTCGCGGTGAGGGTCGTCGCGGAGGTGGAGCGGTTGGCCGCCGAGCTCGGGATCGCGCACCAAAACGTCGCGGTGGTCTCGTGCCCCGATCGCGCTGCGGCCGCGGAACTCTGCAACCTCTTCGCACCCGAACACCTCGAGATTCACACCGACGACGCACGAGAGTTGGTGCCGCTCATCCGTAACGCCGGGGCGATCTTCGTCGGCCCGTATGCGGCCACCGCCTTCGCCGACTACGCGGCGGGCACGAACCACGTGTTGCCCACCGGCGGCGCCGCCCGGTTCGCGCAGGGGCTCTCCGTGGTCGACTTTCAAAAGCGGGTCGGCGTCGTCGAGCTCGACGCCGCCGCCGCGGGGGCGCTCGCGCCGCACGTCGCGGCGATCGCCGATACCGAGGGGCTCAGGGCGCACGCGCTCTCAGCCCGTCTCCGTGCCCAGTAGGGGGTAAGTCATGACTGCACGTATCGCAGAGGTTCAGCGCACGACCAAGGAGACCGACGTCTTCGTCAGGCTCTCGCTCGACGGTTCGGGGAGCGCCGAGGTGAGCACCGGCATAGGGTTCTTCGACCACATGCTCGAGCTCTTCGCGTACCATTCGGGCTTCGACCTCAAGGTCGCCGCGAAGGGCGACCTACACGTGGATTCGCACCACACGGTGGAGGACGTTGGGTTGGCCCTCGGTGAGGTGCTTCGGAGGGGCCTCGGCGACAAACGAGGCATCCGCCGCTACGGCTCCTTTTTGCTGCCGATGGACGAGGCACTCGTGCAGGTGGCCCTCGACCTCTCCGGCCGGCCGTACTTCGTGCATAACCTCGCGTTCACCGGTGGACATATCGGATCGTACGAGACAGACCTCACTCCTCACTTCTTCCGCTCCCTCGCGACCGAGGCGGGGTTAACGCTCCACCTTACCCTTCTGGCTGGCGACGACGCGCACCACATCGCCGAGGCGTTGTTTAAGGGTGTGGCGAGGGCGCTCAGCCTGGCGTGCGAGCTCTCCGGGTTCAGCGACGAGATCCCCTCCACGAAGGGCATCCTCCTCTAGTGCCGTCCTTTACTACAGAGCCGCCGCGTGTCGCTATCATCAACTACGGCATGGGTAACCTTGCGAGTGTCGCTAAGGCGCTCGAGCGGAGCGGCGCGGATGTGCGTATTTGCACGGAGGCCGCGTCGGTACGCGCCGCCGACGCTCTCGTGTTGCCGGGGGTTGGTGCGTATCGCGACGCCGTCGCTCGCCTCGAGCAGGGCGGCATCGCGACCGCCGTCCGCGAGCGCATCGCCGCGGGCGTCCCCTTCCTCGGCATCTGCCTGGGGCTTCAGCTGCTCTTCGAGAGCAGCGGCGAGGGCGGCCGCTGGCCCGGCCTCGGCGTGCTCGCCGGCACCGTGGAGCGTATTGAGACGGCGTATAAAGTCCCGCATATCGGCTGGAACGATCTCGTCTGGCGGCAGCCCGGAGCCGCTATGGCCGCCGGGCTACCGGAGCTCGCAGCCGTCTATTTCGTCCATTCCTACGCCGCTCGCCCGGCCGACGAGTCCATGATCGCCGCCACCGTCGATTACGGCGGCGAGGTGGTCGCCGCCGTCGCCCGCGACAACGTCTGGGCGGTCCAGTTTCACCCCGAGAAGAGCTCGTGTGTCGGCCTGCGGCTGCTGGCTACCTTCGTCGAGCGAGTACAGGAGGAGCGCATCTCATGATCGTCTTTCCCGCTATCGATATCCAAGGCGGCAAGGCCGTACGCCTTCGTCGCGGCGTCTTCTGCGACGTCACCGTCTTCAGCGACGACCCCGTCGCCTTCGCGCGCCAGTGGCAGCGCGAGGGTGCGGAGGCCCTTCACGTCATCGACCTCGACGCCGCGCGCACCGGGGAGCTCGTCAACATCGAGATCGTGGAGCGCATCGTCGACGCGCTCGAGATCCCCGTTCAGTACGGCGGCGGCATACGGAGCGTGGAGAGCCTCGAGCGCATCGCGCGCATCGGTGTGCACTGGGCCGTCATGGGGACCGCCGCCATCACCCGCCGAGAGTTGCTGGACGAGGGGGTGGAGCGGCTTGGCTCCAGGTTGGTCGCCGGCCTCGACTGCACCGACGGTATGGTCGCCACGCACGGATGGCAGGAGCGCTCGGAGATGAGCGCGGGCGACTTCATCGACGTGCTCGCCGACCACGGCGTCGGCCGCGTCGTCTACACCGACACCGACCGCGACGGCATGCTCACCGGCCCCGACTTCGGCGGGCTCTGCGCGCTCGCGGAGCGGTCGTCGCTCGAGCTGATCCTCTCCGGGGGTGTCTCGCAGCTCGCGGATCTCGAGCGCCTCAAGGAGCTCGCGCTGCCCACCGTCGTCGGCGTCATCACGGGCCGCGCGCTCTACGAGCACGCCTTCACCTTGGGCGAGGCGCTCGCCGTCTTCGCCACTTAACCCGCCTCCCTTACGCGATCGGAGCCCTCGCTATGCACAGAAAACGGATCATCCCCTGCCTCGACGTTCGCGACGGCAGGGTCGTCAAAGGCGTTAACTTCGTGGGGCTGCGCGACGCCGGCGACCCGGTTGAGCTCGCCGCCCTGTACGATGCCGCCGGCGCCGACGAGCTCGTCTTCCTCGACATCACGGCGTCGCACGAGCGCCGCGCTATTATCGCCGATCTCGCGGCGCGCTGTGCCGAACAGGTGTTTATCCCCTTCACCATCGGTGGCGGCCTCTCGAGCGAGGAGGACGTGCGCATGATCCTCTCGGCCGGCGCCGACAAGATCGCCATGAACACCGCGGCGGTGGAGAACCCCGACCTCGTGCAGCGGTGTTCCGAGCGCTTCGGGGCGCAGTGCGTGGTTGCTGCGGTCGACGCGCGCAGGGTTCCGGGCTCCGGGGAGGATGGAGGCCAGCTGCGCTGGGAGGTCTATATTCACGGCGGCCGTACGCCGACAGGCCTCGACGTTATCGCTTGGACGACGCGGGTGGTCGAGCTCGGTGCCGGCGAGATTTTGCTGACGAGCATGGACCGCGACGGGACGCTCGCGGGGTACGACCTCGAGCTCACGCGCGCCGTGGCGCGCGCCGTCGACGTCCCGGTAGTGGCCTCTGGCGGCGTGGGCACGCTCGAGCACCTCGCCGACGGCCTCACCGAGGGCGAGGCCGACGCCGTCCTCGCCGCCAGCATCTTCCACTTCGGCACCTACTCGATCGCGGAAGCAAAGGACTACCTCGCGGCGCGCGGGATCCCCGTGCGGCCGATCGTCGACGCGGGGTCGTGAGCTCGCCGGGCCTCCTCGACCTCGCGAGCGTTTCCCGCGAGCGTCTCGCCGCCGAGGTCGCCGCAGCGCGGCTCATCTGCCTGCCTACGGACACGGTCTACGGCCTCGGTGGGGTGGTCTCGCCGGCCGTCGCGGCGGCTATCGCCGCCGCGAAGGGGCGTGAGGGCGAGGAGAAGCCGCTTCAGGTTATCTACCCGAGTCTGGAGCTGCTGGAGCGCTCGGTGGCGATGGAGCCCCGGCTCCGCGACGCGGTGCGTCGCCTTCTGCCGGGGCCCTTCACCCTCGTGATCCCGTATCCCTCGGGGCTTAGGTATCCGCCCCCTGGCGCCCTGCCGGCCGGTTCCGCCTCGGTCGCCGGTGAGGCTTCGCCCTCCGGCTCCCTCGCAACGCTGGGGGTGCGGGTGCCGCAGTGGCCCGAGGGCGCTCAGCGCCTCGCGGAGCTTCCCTTCGCGCTCCTGGCCTCGAGCGCGAACTTCAGCGGCGAGCCGGCGCCCCGCTCGCTTGAAGAGGTCGACCCGCGTCTGCTCGCCCTCTGCGACGTCGTGCTCTCCGCCGGTCCCGTCGCCGGGCTCGCCTCCACCGTGCTCGACCTCACCGCCTACGCCTCCGAGCGGCGGTGGCGGATCCTCCGTCGCGGCGCCGTCGACGAGACGGGAGTGAGCGAGAGGCTGATACACTACCCTTCCTAAGAGGGAGCTACTCGGAAGGAGCAGTCGTGAAGATCGCTGCTGGAGCGGATCACGCTGGGTTCGCCATAAAGGAACTCGTCGTCGCGCGGCTCCGCCGTCAGGGGCACGAGGTTATCGATGCGGGAGTGGACTCCGAGGAGCGTTCGGTCGACTACCCGGTCTACGCGCATCGCGTTGCTCGACTGGTGGCCTCCGGTGAGGTCGAGCGGGGTCTCCTCGTCTGCGGCACCGGCCTCGGTGTCTGCATGGCGGCCAACCGCCACTCGGGGGTGCGTGCCGCCGATTGCTTTACCCCACACCTCGCCGAGATGACGAGGCGCCACAACGACGCAAACGTCCTCTGTTTGGCCGGGCGGGTACTCAGCGAGGACGAGGCGTGGGCTATCACCGAGGTTTGGCTGGAGACGCCCTTTGAGGGCGGTCGGCACAAGGCGCGCCTCGACCTTATCGACGACCCCGGGGCGGGTTCGTGAGGGCTACGCCCTCTCGTCTGCGCCGCGGGTATCGGCGGGCCGTGCTCTGATGGCTCTCTCCGAGACCGGCGGTTCCTCGGTGGGCGCGTCGTTCCATCGGCCGAGCTGGCATGAGTACTTCCTCCAGCTCGCCCGTCAGGCCGCGACGCGCTCCACGTGCCTCCGCCGTCAGGTGGGGGCGGTGCTGGTGCGCGACCGCCGGGTCCTCGCGACCGGCTACAACGGCGCGCCTCGCGGCGTGCGGCACTGCCTTGAGGTCGGGTGCCTGCGGGAGCAGCTCGGCGTGCCCTCCGGGGAGCGGCACGAGCTCTGCCGCGGCATCCACGCCGAGCAAAACGCCATTATTCAGGCGGCGGTCCATGGGGTTGGCGTCGACGGAGCAACGCTCTACTGTACGCATCAACCCTGCATTCTCTGCGCCAAGATGCTCATCAACTGCGGGGTGAGGGAGATCCATTACCTCGAGGGGTATCCCGACGAGCTCTCTGCCTCCATGTTCGCCGAGGTCGGCGTGCTCGTCTCGAAAGAGGAGCTTTCGTAGTGGGTCTTCACGAGGTGGTGAACCCCCTTCGCACGGTGTTAGTCGGATTTGTGGTCGCGGCCTCGCTCGTCTATCTCCTCACGCCGATCATGGGGCGCCTTGCGCATCGCACCGGTGCGGTCGATCTGCCCACCGACGGCCGGCGTATGCACGCACAGGCCATGCCGCTCCTCGGCGGCCTCGGCATGTACCTCGGTTGGCTGATCGCGGTCCTGATCCTCGTGCCCATCGATCGGTCGGTTTGGGGGGTGATCGCCGGCGCCTCTATCGTCGTCCTCATCGGCATCTTCGACGATCTCTTCGACCTTGAACCCCTGGTTAAGTTCGTGGGCCAGTTGCTGGCCATTGGGGTTGCCATGTACTTCGGCATCTGTATCGACCGCATCGGCATCCCCTTCACTGGAGCGATACTCACCCTCTCGCCGGTGCTGGCTTATCTAGGCACCGCGTTTTGGATGGCCATGATCATCAACATGGTGAACTTCATCGACGGACTCGATGGTCTCGCCGCCGGCGTTTGCGGTATCTCCGCGCTCACCTTCAGCATCATCGCCCTCACTACGCACTTCACCGTCATGGGGGTTATCGCGGCGGCGCTGGCCGGCACCACCTTCGCCTTCCTTCGGTTTAACTTTCACCCGGCGAGCATCTTCATGGGCGATGCCGGCTCCATGCTCCTGGGGTTCGTCTTGGCCTGCCTCAGTGTGGAGAGCGTCATGAAGGGCGTCACCGCCATCGCGCTCGTCTTGCCGCTCCTCGTCCTCGGGGTGCCCTTCGTCGACCTCTTCTTGATCGTGTGGCGGCGTTGGCGGCGGGGCGTTCCTTTTTACTCGCCAGGGAGGGACCACGTTCACCATGACCTCGTCTTAGTGCACGGTTTCTCGCAGCGAAAGAGCGTGCTCCTCCTGTACAGCTGGTGCATTTTACTTAACGGGTTGGCCATAGCGATGCAGCGAGGCAACAGGCCGATCATCCTTATCCTCCTCTTCGCCTCCGGTGTGGCCACGCTCTACATGGCGAGGCTCCTGGGTAGCTATCGTTCGCGGCGTCGGGCGATCGTGGAGGGAGAGCAGGGAGCGCCGACCGACGATCCCTCCGAGTCCGCCAGAGGGGAGCGCAGGTGATCGTTCTCCCGGAGGGTTCCGCATTGCAGATCCCGGCGGAGCTGGGTATAGTATGAAACCGTGGGACGCTGAAGAGCCGCCCGGCAAGCAAAAGCGTTCATTGGTCTCAGCAGAGACTGTGGCGTTTATGGTTCTCGCTGGGGTTGCGCTCGGCATCGGTATTGGTGCGGCGATCGATTGGTTCATCGGCAAGTTCCCACTGTTTACGGTAGTTGGTGTCTTCGCCGGGTTTGTGTTGGCGCTGTACGCGATCTACCTGGAGACGAAGTAGGTACGATTGAGCAAAAAGAGCTTTGTTCGTGCGTCGTACGCAGCGCCGGTGCTCCTCGGTGCGCTCGTTGTCGTGAGCTGTATCGTCGCCCTCGCCCTGGGAAGGGCGCCGTGGGCGGCCGCCATCGGCTCCGCCCTCGTCCTCGCCTACTGGGGGCTCGAGGTGCTCGCCTGGCGGGTTGCGCAGACCCGCGACGACGCGGCGGTTGGCGTCGCGCTCGGGGGCTCCGCCCTTCGCTTCATCCTCATCGTCGGCGTCTTCGTCCTCATCGGCGTGCTCGCCCGTAGCCAATTCGGCACGGCCGCCGCCTCCTTCCTTGTTGCTTATACGGTGTACGCGGTGTTCCGCCTCGTCGGCCGTCATCCCTCCGAAACTTCCGTCCGGCCCGTGGAGGCGCCATGAAGCGTATGAAGGTCATCATTATCGGGTTGATCGTTGTGGCGGCGCTCGTCGCGCTCGCGATGATCCCGGGCGGCTCCAAGCAGACGTTCTCCGTCTCAAGCGAGTTCGAGCTCGTGCCCATCATCGAGCTCCCCAAGATCGGTCCCTTCGACTTCTCCATCAACAAAGCCGTCGTCTACCTCTGGCTCACTACGGCCGTCATCACCATCTTCGCACTCATCATTAATCGCGTGCTTCACGCCCGCCCCGGCAAATTCCAGACGGTCATCGAGGGTCTCTACGCGCTTGCGCACGACGGCATTACCGGTTCCGTCATGAAGATCGGCCTTCGCAGCTGGTTCCCCTACATCGGCGCGGCCTTCTTCTTCATCCTCATCAACAACGTGGTCGGGCTCATCCCGCTCCCGTTCGGCGAGCACAATCAGCTCGCCTTCTACGCCGCCACCGGCAACCTCAACGTCACCATCGTCCTCGCGCTCTTCACCTTCGTCTTCACCCACTACGCCGGCATTAAGCAAAAGGGCCTCGGCGGCTACCTGAAGAGCTGGGATATTAAGTCGTCGCCCCCCGGCATCAGGCAGTTCATCTACGTCATGGAGATCATCAGCGAGGTCTTCCGCCTCGTCTCGCTCTCCGTCCGACTCTTCGCCAACATGCTCGCCGGCCACGTGCTTATCGCCGTCTTCTTCACCGTCGCCCTCGTCTTCCAGAGCTATTTGGCGGCGTCGGTGCTCCAGGTCGCCTCGTCGGCCATCTACTTGTTTGAGATCTTTGTCGCCTTCATCCAGGCGTTCATCTTTGCCATTCTCTCGGCTGTGTACATCGAGGGCGCTATGGAAGAAGGGCACTGATAGTATGTTTATCGTCCTAGTATTGCCCCGCCGAGTCGGGCAACTGCAGACCATGGAGGTCGCGTAATGGATTCAGCAGCATTGATGGATGCAGCCAAGTTTCTTGGCGCCGGCTTGGCGGTCGGCCTTGGCGTTATCGGCCCAGGCGTCGGTATGGGTGTCATGATCGGTGACGCCATTCAGAGTATCGCGCGTCAGCCCGAGCTTCGTGGCGAGATCCGTACCAACATGTTCATCGGTATCGGTATCATCGAGGCGTTGGCGCTGTACGCCGTCGTCGTCGGCCTTATCCTCCTCTTCGTCCTTTAGGCGTTCTCGATAGCGGAGACGGTAGGCGTGCGAACGACAAAGGCGGCAGTATGCTGACAATCGAACCGGGTCTAACTATTTGGACTCTCATCACCTTCGGGATCTCGGTCTTCGTGCTGGTCAAGTTCGCCTTCGGACCCATCCAGAGAATGCTCGAGGGGCGTCGTCTTAAGGTTCAGGAGAGCCTCGACGCGGCCGAAGAGACGCGGGCTGAGGCCTTGCGCCTCCTCGAAGACTACAAGGCGAACCTCGTCAAGGTGCGCGGTGAGGCCGAGGAGATCCTTGAGCGCTCCCGCGCGACGGGCGAGCACGCCAAGGCCGAGATCCTCAGCGAGGCGCAGAGCCAGGCGGAGCGGCTGGTCGCCAAGGCGCAGGAGGAGATCGAGCGCGACACCCGCGCCGCAGTGCGCGACCTCAAGTCGCAGATCGCCGAGCTCACGGCGCGTGCGACCGAGAAGGTCACCACGCGTAGCCTTACGAGCGAAGATCACGAGCGTCTTATCGAAGAGGCGCTGGCTGAGCTTCGCATCGACGAACTCGGGATGGAGCCCAAGCGTTGAGCGAAGATTACGCAGCTCGCATTTACGCGCGTGCGTTGTACGACGCCGCACACGAGGCCAAGGCGACCGATGCGGTTCGCGCCGATCTCGCCGACTTCGTGACGGTACTCGGCGACTCAAAAACGCTCCGTGATGCTCTCGAGAACCCGCAGATCGGTACGGCGGCGAAGCAGCGCGTGATCGCCTCTCTTACGCAGAGCCTTCACAAGCTCGTCCGCAATACGCTGCAGGTGCTCCTCGAGCGTGGCCGCTTCGGGATCATCAACGGGCTGCACGACGAGTTCGAGAGCATGCTCTCGGCGGAAGACGAGATCACGCGTGTGGAGGTGACCTCCGCCATGGAGCTCACCGACGCGACAAAAGAGAAAATCGCTGCGCGGATGGAGGCTGTTACCGGTCGCCGCGTCGCGCTTGAGACAACTATCGACCCGGCCATCGTGGGCGGCATCGTACTGCGTATCGGCGATAAAATCGTCGACGGCAGCGTGCGCTCCCGCATTCGCCAGCTGCGTCGTCAGCTGGTTTCGGCAGACGTGAGAGGTGACGTGGAGTGAAGCTGCGCCCAGAAGAGATCGCCTCGGTGCTCAAATCGCAGATCGAGAACTTCGAAGTCGAAGTCGAGATCGACGAGGTTGGCACCGTACTCGAAGTCGGTGACGGTATCGCCCGCATCTATGGCCTGCGCAACTGCATGGCCATGGAGATGCTGGAGCTGCCGCACGATGTTATTGGCCTCGCCCTGAACCTTGAGGAGGAGAACGTTGGGGCCGTGCTCCTCGGCGAGGATGCCCTGATCCGCGAGGGAGACCTCGTGCGTCGTACCGGGAAAGTCCTACAGGTTCCCGTAGGCGAAGCGCTCATCGGCCGTGTCGTCGACCCGCTTGGGCGGCCGCTCGACGACAAGGGCCCCATAGAGACCACCACGTATCGCCCCATCGAGTTCAAGGCGCCGGGCGTGGTGCAGCGGCAGTCAGTTAAGGAGCCGCTGCAGACCGGCATTAAAGCCATCGACTCCATGATCCCCATCGGTCGTGGTCAGCGCGAGCTCATCATCGGCGACCGCCAGACCGGCAAGACCGCCCTCATCGTCGATACGATTATCAACCAGAAGGGCAAAGACGAGATCTGCGTCTACGTGGCGATCGGCCAGAAGGCCTCGACCGTTATGCAGATCGTCCAGAAGCTCGAGGAGTGCGGCGCGATGGACTACACCATCGTCGTCGCCGCGACCGCCGCGTCGTCGGCACCGCTTAAGTACCTCTCGCCCTACAGCGGTGCTGCCATGGGCGAGTACTTCCTCTACAGCGGCCGTCACGCCGTGTGCTTCTACGACGACCTCTCAAAGCAGGCCGACGCCTACCGGCAGATGTCGCTGCTCCTCCGCCGCCCGCCGGGCCGCGAGGCCTTCCCGGGCGACGTCTTCTACCTGCACTCGCGCCTTCTGGAGCGCGCGGTTAAACTCAACGACGAGCTCGGTGGTGGCTCCCTCACCGCCATCCCCGTCATCGAGACGCAGGCCGGCGACATCTCGGCGTATATTCCCACCAACGTCATCTCCATTACCGACGGCCAGATCTTCCTGCAGAGCGACCTCTTCTACAGCGGTGTTCGCCCGGCAGTTAACATCGGCATGTCGGTGAGTCGAGTCGGCGGTAACGCGCAGATCAAGGCCATGAAGCAGGTGGCCGGCCGTTTGCGCATCGACCTCGCGCAGTACCGTGAGCTTCAGGCGTTCGCCCAGTTCGGCTCCGACCTCGACGAGGCGACCAAGAAGACCCTTACGCGCGGCGAGCGCATGATCCAGCTCCTCAACCAGGGCCGCTACGAGCCGGTGCCGGTGGAGGAGCAGGTGGCGGTCATCTTCGCCGGTTCGCAGGGTTTTATCGACGACATTGAGGTAAGCCGCGTTACGGGCTTCTGCGAGGGCCTGCGCACGTACCTACGCACCCATCATCCGGAGCTCCTCGCCACCATCGCGAGCGAGAAGGTCTTGAGCGAGAAGACCGACGCCGAGCTTCGCGAAGCGGTGATCGCTTACCGCAACTCCTTCGCGGCGGAGACCGCCGAACCCGTCGTGGAGGCCGAGGCCTGACGTGGCTAGCCTGCGCGACATCCGCCGGAGGATCGTCTCCCTCCAGAGCACGCACAAGATCACCATGGCGATGGAGATGGTGGCCGCCTCGAAGCTCCGCCGCAATCAGGCGCGCATCGAGGCGTTGCGTCCGTATGCAGATGGCATGATCCGCATGATGGTCGACCTCGCTGAGTACTCGAACGAGAGGCAGAACCACGCTCTCCTTCAGATTCGGCCCGAGGTTAAGTCATGCGCGGTCGTCGCCATGGCCGGCGACCGTGGTCTAGCCGGTGCCTTTAACGCAAACGTCGTCCGCCGAGCTCTCGACATCCGAGAGACCTTCCGCGGCGACGGTGTGACTACGGCCCTCATCCCCGTCGGGAAGAGGAGCATCGGGACGCTACGCTTCCGGGGCTGCGAGCTCAAAGAGACGTGGCAGGACCTCAGCGATCACCCTAGCTACAGCGATGCCAAGGCGATCGCGAGCGTTCTCATTCAAAAGTACGTCGACGGCGAGGTCGACGAGGTCCGCCTCGTCTACAACCACTTCACCTCCGCTATCCAGCAGACGCTTATGGACGATGTAATCCTCCCCATTCCGCGGCTGGAGGCGGACTCCTCGGAGCGTTCCGAGTCGCCTATTACGTACAACTACGAACCGGAGGCTGGAGAGATCCTCGAGAAGCTCCTGCCGGCCTATGTCGAGATCGCCGTCTATCGGGCGCTGCTCGAGTCGAGCGCGAGTGAGCAGGGCGCACGGATGACAGCTATGCGCAACGCGAGCGATTCGGCCGTGGAGATGCTCGACACGCTTACCCTTGCCCTCAACCGCGCCCGCCAGACCGCCATTACTCAGGAGATCATCGAGGTTGTCGGCGGCGCAGAGGCGCTCGGATGAGCCATCCACGCCATCGCACTTTCCATGTAGAGCGGAGTTGAGCTAATGAACACAGGTACAGTGGTCAAGGTCATCGGCGCGGTCGTCGACGTCCGTTTCCCAGATGAAGTCCCTGCTATTTACAACGCCCTGACCGTCAAGTTCGACTCGGGCGACGGTCAGGTGCGCGAGGTTATCTGCGAGGTCCAGCAGCATCTTGGTGACGACAGAGTGAGGGCGGTGGCCATGGACGCCACCGACGGTCTCGCCCGCGGCACCGAGGTGATCGACACGGGACAGCCCATCACCGTCCCGGTCGGCGAGAAGACCCTCGGTCGCCTCATCAACGTCACCGGCCAGACCATCGACTTCGGCGACGAGCTCGCCGACGTCGAGCGTTGGCCGATTCACCGGCCGGCTCCGGGGTTCGACTCACTCGACCCCACCGACGAGATCTTCGAGACCGGCATCAAGGTCGTCGACCTCATCGCCCCGTACGTTAAGGGCGGTAAGATTGGCCTCTTCGGCGGCGCCGGTGTGGGCAAGACCGTCCTCGTGCAGGAGCTCATCCGCAACATCGCCGCCGAGCACGGTGGCCTCTCCGTCTTCTGCGGCGTAGGTGAGCGTACCCGTGAGGGTAACGACCTCTGGACCGAGATGAAGGAGTCGGGCGTCATCGACAAGACGGCCCTGATCTTCGGCCAGATGAACGAGCCGCCGGGCGCCCGTCTGCGCGTCGGCCTCTCGGGCCTCACCGTCGCTGAGTACTTCCGCGAGATGGGCGGTCAGGACGTTCTCCTCTTCATCGACAACATCTTCCGCTTCGTGCAGGCGGGTTCCGAGGTCTCCGCTCTCCTCGGCCGTATGCCGAGCGCCGTGGGGTACCAGCCGACCCTCGCGAACGAGATGGGCGAGCTGCAGGAGCGCATTACCTCCACCAAGCGCGGTTCTGTGACGTCGGTGCAGGCCATCTACGTGCCGGCAGACGACCTCACCGACCCCGCGCCGGCCGCGACCTTCGCGCACCTCGACGCCACTACGGTGCTCTCCCGCGCGATCGTCGAGAAGGGCATTTACCCGGCCGTCGACCCGCTCGACTCCACCTCGCGTATTCTCACGCGCGACGCCGTGGGCGACTCTCACTACGAGGTCGCCATGCGCGTGCAGGAGACCCTACAGCGTTACCGCGAGCTCCAGGACATCATCGCGATTCTGGGTATGGACGAGCTCGCCGACGAGGACAAGGTCGTGGTACAGCGGGCGCGCAAGATCGAGCGCTTCCTCTCGCAGCCCTTCCACGTCGCGGAGCAGTTCACCGGTATCCCGGGCAAGTACGTCCCGCTCTCCGATACCGTTCGTGGGTTCAAGGATATCGTGGAGGGCAAGTGCGACAGCTTGCCGGAGCAGGCCTTCTACATGGTCGGCGGTATCGAGGAAGTGGTCGAGCAGGCCGCGAAGATGGCGGGCACTGCTGAGACGTGCGAGGTCGATCGGTGAGCGAAGAACGTTCAGTTCTGCTCGAGGTCGTTACGCCGGAGGGCAAGGTCTTCGACGACGCCGTCTCTATGGTGGTGCTTCCGGGTACTCAGGGTGAGCTCGGCGTTCTTCACGGGCACGAGCCCTTCGTGATCCTCCTCGCGGTGGGGGAGACGCGTATTCACGGTCACGATGGCACCGAGCGGTACATCGCGTCGGGCGCCGGTTACGCAACGATCCGTGCGAGCAAAGTCTTAATGGTTGTCGATCACGGCGAGCTCGCCGGTGCTATCGATGTTGAGCGCGCGGAGCGCGCGCTCACGCGCGCTCAGGAGGCCCTCCGCGAGCGCGACGACATGGATGCCCAGGCGGAGATCGATTATCGGGCGATTGAGGACTCGCTGAAGCGCGCTCAAAACAGGCTGCGCGTCGCCGCACGCGTACGCTGACGGCGAGCGATTGTCGAGCTCCTTCGCCATGTCCGTGGTCGACCGATGAAGAGTTCCGCTCACCACGGAGCGAGGCTCCTGGTCTCCGGGGGCGCTCGCCTGGAGGGCGAGGTCGTCCTCGCGGGGGCGAAGAACTCGGTGCTTAAGCTGCTCGCCGCGGCCCTGCTGACCGGCGAGCCCTGTGTGCTCCGGAGGGTGCCGCGCATCTCTGACGTCGCGACGATGGTCGAGATGCTGCGGGCCCTCGGGGCTGAGGTTGACGAAGATGGCGACCGCCTGTGCGTCACCGCCGGGTCGCGGCTGAGCAGCTGTGCGCCCTATGAGCTCGTCCGCACTATGCGGGCGAGCATCGTCGTCATGGGTCCCCTCGTCGCTCGTCTCGGCGAGGCGACGATCGCGATGCCGGGCGGTTGCAACATCGGTCCGCGGCGGATCGACTTTCACCTCCGCGGGCTGGAGAGGCTCGGCGCCGCCATCGAGATCGAACACGGCTTTATCCGCATTCGCTGCTCCCAGCTTAAGGGCGCTGTGGTGCCGCTCGACTACCCGAGCGTAGGCGCCACCGAGAACCTCCTGATGGCCGCGACCGCGGCCTCCGGCGAGACGGTCATAGAGAACGCCGCCTGCGAGCCGGAGATCGCCGACCTCTGCGATTTCTTGGTCGGTATGGGGGCCGTGATCGAGGGTGCGGGCACCAGCACGATCCGCGTGGAGGGCGGTCACCCCCTGCACGGCGTCGACCACGAAGTTATCGCCGACCGCATTGAGGCCGGTACCTACCTCACAATGGGCGCCGCAACCGGCGGTGAGGTCACGACGCTCGGCCTCGACCCGGTACACCTGGAACTCTTTCTCGCGAAGCTGCAAGCTATAGGGGCGACGGTGGAGGAGGGCGACCGGCGCATCACCGTGCGGCGGGATGGCCCACTCTCGCCGGTCGACATCTCGACGCTACCGCATCCCGGCTTCGCCACCGATCTGCAGGCGCAGGTGATGGCGTTGCTCTCTCTCGCCGAAGGCACCTCAATCATTACGGAGAACGTCTTCGAGAATCGTTTTGTGGTGGTCGACGAGCTCAACCGCTTGGGCGCCGGCATTACCACGAACGGTCATCACGCCATCGTGACGGGGCCGCGGCAACTCACCGGTACGGTCGTCGAGGCGCCAGACCTGCGCGGCGGCGCCGCGCTGGTGGCAGCGGGGCTCGTGGCTGACGGTGTGACGGAGGTGCGCTCTATCGGCCATCTCGATCGAGGCTATGAGGACCTCGTTGGCAAGCTCACTCGCCTGGGTGCCGGTATTGTGCGCGAGGGGGAGGAGCGCTCCGAGGGGACCGCATGCGACGTTGCTGCAGCCGGTTTTTTCGTCTAACGAGCGGGGTTAGCGCATGAGCATGGGGGGCTATCGGGTTTATAGGGTGGGCGAGGACGAGCCGGTTCGTCGAGTTGACCGCGATGGGTCTCTCGAGGCGGAGCCCCTCGCTGCCCCTTCCGTTGTGGACTCCTCTGCCGAGCCCCATCGCTCCGAGTCTCGCCTAGGCCGTTCCGGCGGAGAGAAGAAGGGCGGTGGGCGTCGTTGGCTCCTCCTTCTCCTCCTCTTTACCCTCATCGTCGTCGGCGCCGTTTTACTCGTGCTCTACGGGCGCGACATGCCGGGGAACGCCCGTGCGGCCTACGATTTAGCGAAGAACTCGGGGAAGGTTCCCGGGTGGGCGTTCGTCGTTCTCCCCTCCGGGGCCGGCCTCCTCCTTATTTTCGCGAGCCTCGGTCTTGCCTTTTCGCGGCGGTGGCCGCTCAAAGTGGTGAGCGTTATTACGGCTGTCCTCTTGCTTGGCGCGCCCGGTGTTGCGATTGGGTGGGCAAACGGCATGGTGAGCGGGCTCGGTGATCGCAGCGATGAGGTTAAAAAGACCGTCGCGCACGCGCGCCGCGAGCTGCGCCCTGATCTGCCGAGTCAGCCGGTTAATATCCTGCTGATCGGCTGCGATAAGAGTAATACCGACCCCACCGACCCCGGTCGCTCCGACGCTCAGATCCTCGTTCGTATGGATCCTGCAACGAAGAGCATCTCCATGCTCTCGCTCCCGCGCGACCTTCGCGTCAACATCCCCGGCGTTGGCTACAACAAGCTCAACACCGCCTATACCTACGGCAAGGCGGCCGGCACGGTGAAGATCTTTTCGAGCCTCACCGGCCTCCCCATCAACCACTTCATCGAGGTGAATTTCCGCAGCTTCGAGCGCGTCATTAATATTCTCGGCGGGGTCTACGTCCCGATCGATCGGCGCTACTATAACCCCCAGGGAACCGGATGGAAGTCGATCAATCAGGACCCTGGCTACCAACTGCTCAACGGTCATCACTCGCTCGACTTCGTGCGTTTCCGCCACGATCAGCGCGGTGACTTTACGCGGATGCAGCGTCAGCAGCTCTTTTTGAGGGAGCTGCAGCGGCAGTCCGGACGCTGGAACGGGGATTGGTCGAAGGTCGTACAGCTCGTGAAGGCCGTTGCGGCGGAGACAACCTCCGATATCGACTCGCTGAAGCGGCTGCAGCCGCTCGTGGAGCTCGGTTTTGAGGTCGATACGTCCAAGGTGAGCACCGTACACCTTGAGGGCGACACGCCCATGATCGATGGCGTCTCTTATGTCGTCGCCTCGCAGCAGCAGATCGCTCAAGCGGTGCACGACTTCACGAATCCGCAGTGGGCCTCCAAGACTGCGAAGAAGAGCTCCAAGGCGTCTTCGGTCACGAAGAAGATGTACACCGTTCGCGTCCTCAATGCCAGCGGCATCGCCGGACGGGGGAACGCAGCGGCGAACCAGCTTAAGGGGTTGGGGTACACGGTGGAGACTGGCACCGATGCCCCGGAGTTCCCCGGTTCGAGGACGACCTTGTATGCGCCGAGTGGTCTTGCGGATGAGGCGAAGGCGCTCGGCGATTACCTTGCGCCGTCGACGGTGAAGCTCGTGACGAGGTCGCCCGGCTCGCTTCAGCGGATCGACGTCTTCGTCGCATCGTCGTTTGGCGGCACGCTTGCGGGGACGCAGGTGGCGCCTTCCCCCTCCGCTTCGACTCAACCGACGCAAACGCTGAAGCAGGATGCTAACTACGCCTCAGCCGAGTGGAAGACCTTCGCCCGCAGTAAGGCGGAACACATTAGCTTAATGAGGCCGACCGCTTGGTGTACCGGCTTCTCGTACGATGAGTTCTTCAGCTATAAAATTAAGACGACCGACGGGAAGTGGACGTACGCCGCGGTGGCGGTCGTGAAAACTCCAGCCGGCGGCTACTGCAACATCCAAGCGCTCCGCTGGCTCACTCCGCCCGCGATCGAGAATCCCACCAGTAAGAGGGTTGTCGGCGGGACGACCTACCTCCTCTTCTCTCAGGGGAAGAGGCTTCACATGGTGGCCTGGAAGAGGGGGTCGACGTTGTACTGGGTGCTCAACACGATCGACAATGAGCTCTCAAACGACACGCTTCTGGGGCTCGCGACGTCATGCGTCTCCGTGAAGTAAAGCGCCTTCTCGTCGTCTTCAGGCGGTTTGATGCATGGGCGACGCTGCTCCTCGGCGTCCTCGTCGTTCTCAGTGTCGTGATTCTCCTCTCTACGCCGGGACCGTGGCGCACTGTGACGGGGTCGAACAAGCCCCCGGTGAACGTCGCTGCGCCGCCGGCGGCGAACATTGCGGTATTTGCGCGGGGTGATCACGGTGGCGCGTGTACCGGCGTTCTCTGGCTCCACGTCGATCACGATCGCCCGTCTGCGACGGTTGCGGTTGTGGATCCCTCAACGCAGGGGGTTATCGCGGGGGCTGGGTTTATCTCACTCAAGCGGGCGCTCAGAGAGGT
This sequence comes from Thermoleophilia bacterium, assembly GCA_040776965.1. GTDB lineage: Bacteria > Actinomycetota > Thermoleophilia > UBA2241 > UBA2241 > CAIXSE01. The sequence continues at coordinate 1,243,269 of JAXGZO010000001.1, read as the reverse complement.
GGGCCCGGAGGCGGCCTCCGCGGCCCTGGGGAACGCCCTCGGCGTGCGGATGGATGGCTACGTTGTGCTCGACCGTGAGGCGCTTCGTCTCGCGGTGCAGGCCATGACACCCCTCACGCAGGAGCAGCCGACTCTCGTACTCCGGCGTCATGCCTTGGCCGCTTGGGAGGGTCACTCTGCGCTTCAGCGCCCTTGGATGAGTCAGTACCTCTCGCTCACGATGGGTGTGCCGCGTCTCCCTCGCCACGAGCTCGAGATCGTGGCGCTCGCGAACTACATCCTCGGTTTCGGTCACGTGAAGACCGATCTTAAGCTTCGAAACGTCACCGAGATCGCGACGACCGTACAGGCGGCGGAGGCCGACCGCCTCTTCGTGGGCTCGTTGCCGGTCCTCCGTCTGCGGTGTCGCGGGGTGGAGGTGTGGCGGCCGGACTCGACGGGTGCCGCTGTGCTCGGGCGGGCCGCGCGGTGCACCGCCACCCCCACCGTCCGCACGAAGGCGCAGTCGACTCGTGTGCTCGTCGTGGTCTGCGGTCCTTCGGGCGTCGGCGATCTTTACCGCGATGAAGTGCGAAAGAAGGTGCGGCGCTCGGCCGGTTTTCCCGTTGACGTGAGTCTTGTGAACGACACGTCCTGGGACCGGGTTGTCGTGCGCACGGAGCGCGCGATAGCGGAGAGTCGGCCGCTTGCCGTGTACGTTGCGCCACCTGAGGTTGGGGCGATGGCGTCTGCGGTAAGCGCCGCCGATGCTCTTAAACGGATCGCCGGCTCGCTGCGCGCTGCGGGGGTGCCGGCCGTCTTCGGCGACGCTCTTGCGGCGCGCAATGGAAGCGCTACCGAGTGGGCCGCGATGAGTGTGGCGATCGGTACGACCATTCAAGAGAGCGGATTCCCGATTCTCTCCTCCTCCGCCCTTTTAGCGGATACGACTTCTGGCCGAGCGACCGCGCGCACTCGGAGGATCTGTGCGTCCGCCGGTGCCGCGATGCTGGTGCGGAGCTGCTGGCCGGGGGTATTGGCGCCTCGTCTCCCCTCTACACGGCTTGGTTTCTCGCTTGCGAGACGTCAGCGGACGGTTGTTGGGGTCGTGTCGGCGGCGGGGCAGACCGCCCCTCCGTCTCTTGCTCGGTTTGTCCCCTATGGTTATCGGGTCGTTGCGGTGGAGAGCAATGCTCACGCCTCACGAAAAAAGACGATCGTGGTGTATCGCCGTGGCATGCGCACCGCCGCGCTCTCGGTGGCCGGGGACCTCGGCCTGCCCGTCTCGGCGGTAAGCCAGGACGACCGAGCGCCTCAGCCGGTAACGCTGTACCTTGCGGTAAAGAAGCAGGCGGGGCGCCCTTAAAAGCGAAAAGCACCTCCCCCTAGAGGGAGGAGGTGCTTTTCGTTGCGCGGTGAAGCCTTTATCGGGTGGGGCTGCGATGGTTAGTGCTGGCGCCGACGGAGGAGCACGCCGCCACCGAGCATGCCTGCTCCCGCGCCGAGGAGGAGGAAGATCTCGCCTCCTGTGAAGGCTAACTTACCGCCGTCGTGTTCGCCGGGAGTGCGCTCGCTGCTGAGGTAGTCCTCGAGTGTTCCCTCCCAATCGCTGTACTGCTTGTACTTCGGGTGCTTTGCCAAGTAGTCCAGTGCGGCTTGGATCTGCTCTTTGGTCCAGTGTCCGTCGATCGTGCCGTCGCTCGCATCTTTGATAATTGCGTCGATGACGCTCTGCGGCACAGCGGCACTGGCGACGGTGGAGAATCCTAGCGACAGCACTAATGCGAGGATGATGGCTGCGATGAGTCTCGGTTTCATAGCTTCACCCCCTTTGGCGTTATTGCATGAAAGTAGTTCTCTTCGTCTGCCTAGATTCCTGTGTTTATAATACTCGGAATGGAGAGTCAGGTAAATAGGGAAAAGCCTTCTACTGGTGCGGGGCTGTGGTTTTCGCGGCTTCCTCTCGCGTTGATCCTCGTCGCGACGTTGTTGTTTTCGCTCCTCTCCGGCGGGTATATCGTGTTCAGGAGCGCTCCGGTCGTCATCGCTCTCCTCCTGCTTACGGCGATTGCTCTTTGGCTCTGCGATGTGCAAAGGCCGCCGTTCTCGCTCCTCGTGGCGCTTATTCCCTTCGGCCTCTTTATCCTCTGGGCAGGGGCGTCGGTGCTGTGGTCGATCGGTCCAGACCTCAGCTGGGACGCCTTTAATCTCGCGGCGTTCTACGCAGTCGTCGTCCTGCTCGCCGGGGCGGTGCGGGTTCGTCATCTCGAGGTGCGCGCGGTCGGCTACGGGTTTTTGCTCATCTGTCTCGTCGTCGGACTCTATGCCTTTCTCGGAAAGGTACTTCCCGACGTGGTTACGCACGCTCACGCAGAGGCCCGCCTCGACAGTCCCATTGGGTACTACAACGTCCTCGCTCTCTTCATGGTGATGGGCATGATCGTCTCGGCGGCTGTGGCCGGTGACGGTCGCGTGCCCGTTGCCTTGCGGGTGCTTATGGCGCCGCTCAGTGCGCTTCTCTTCTTCGCGTTCTTCTTTACGCTCTCTCGTGGCGGATGGCTCGTCTTCGCCATCGGGCTCGTCGTCTTCTTCGGCTTCACGACGACGCGCTTGACGAGCTTCTTTAGCCTCTCGGCGATGGTTGTGCCGTCTATGGCCGTGCTTTGGCTCTTGCGCGGCAAGAGCACCTTGTTTGCGGCTACGGAAAACGCTGCCCTCCGCACATCGGAGGGCCATGCGTTGCTCCGCTACGCCGTGGCGGCCCTTCTCGTAGCGGCGGTGCTGCAGCTGCTCCTCATCGCGCTGGAGCGCGTGGTGCCGTGGCCGCGGTGGTCGCGGATCGCCGCCGGAGCGGCGATCGTCGTGCTCATCGTCGGTGGGGTTGGTGGTGGCGCGGTGAGCTACGTCCACGCGCGCGGCGGAACCGCCTGGCTCACCGAGCGGGCACACACCTTCTTCGCCAACAACGATACAACGGCCGCGGGGGAGGGTGCCTCGCGGCTCACCTCCCTGAATACCGGCAGGCCTGAGCTCTGGCGTGAGGCCCTCCAACAGTCGACCCACGCTCGTCTTGCGGGGGTGGGGGCGGGCACGTTCCCGCTCACGCACGAGCGGTTTCGCGAGAGGCCGGGGGTGGTGCGGCACGCCCACTGCGAGTGGCTCAACGTCCTCGGTGGGCTCGGTGTGGTGGGGCTCTCCCTCTTCGCTGCCGCGATCGCCCTCTTTTTGGTCGCCGCAGTGCGTAACCCCCTGGCCGGCCGTCGTGAGGACCCCTCGCGACCGCTGCTCGCCGCCTTTCAGGCCGCTGTCGTTATCTTCGTCGTGCACCTCTCGTGGGACTGGACCTGGGACATGGCGGCCATTGGTACCGTCTTCTTCCTCTTTATCGGTGTCTGCGCCTCGTACTTCTCGACGAGGGCGTCCGACCGCCGTGGTCTCACGGATGCTCAGGGTGAGGCAGTGAGGAGGGTGGGGGTGCAGCGATCACATTGGCCTCTCCGGGTGCTTGCGACGACGGCGCTTCTCGTGCTCGCGGTGAGTTGGCTCTTTCCCTATCTTTCGGTGCGGGCGGAGCGAGCCGCCGTCGCCGCCGACCAAAACGCCGCCCTCGCGCTTCGGGAGGCGGAGCGAGCTGCACGGTATAACCCGCTCTCCGTCGAGCCGCTGCTTACGCAGTCGCTCGCTTTGCAGCGGTTGGGGAAGAGCGGTCAAGCCCTCACCGTACTGCGACGGGCGCAGCGGCTTCAGCCCGATAACTCGGCCGCGTACTACCAAGAGGGCATCATCTTGCTCTCCGTCTACAATCAGCCGCGCCGCGCCGCGGTCGCCTTAAGGCGAGCGCTCGCTCTTAACCCTCACGACGTTCCGTCTGAGGCCGCGCTTGCTCGCACGCGATCTCGCTAAGTAGGCGGGGGCGCCGGCTCGCCGGGGTCCTGTGGTAGACTCATCAATCTCTGTTCATTCTTCCTCTCGCACGGAGGTATGGTTTAGCATGAAATCCACCCCCCCGATCGGCGTCGTTGGCGTCGGCTATGTAGGCCTCGTCTCCGCGGTCTGCTTTGCTCATCTCGGCCATACCGTTGTCTGTATGGACCTCGACGCCGAGAAGATCGCCCGTCTCAAAGACGGCGAGATACCCATCTACGAGCCCGGCCTCGAAAAGCTCGTCGACGACAACGCCTCTCGGCTTATCTTCACGACCTCCTACGACGAGCTGGTCGCCTCCTGCCGAGTGCTGATCATCGCCGTCGACACGCCTCCTTCGCCCTCCGGCGACGCCGACCTCTCACGGGTGCGCCACGCGACCCGCGAGATCGCCTCGCGCGGCGGGGAGCACCTTCTCGTCATGAAGAGCACCGTGCCGGTCGGCACCGGTGAGGCCATTACCGCCGAGCTTGAGGCGATGGGCGTGGAGGGCATCACCTACGCCTCCAACCCCGAGTTTTTGCGCGAGGGTGCGGCGATTCAAGACTTCCTCGAGCCCGACCGCATCGTCATCGGGTCGTTCCGCGCCGAAGACGGCGAGACGGTGGAGAACCTCTATCGCGGTATCGACGCCGACGTAGTGCAGACCAGCGTGCCCACCGCGGAGATGATCAAGTACGCCTCTAACGCCTTTTTGGCGACCAAGATCTCGTTTATTAACGAGATCGCGAACGTCTGCGAGCAGGTCGGCTCGGACGTGCGTACCGTCGCCTACGGTATGGGGCTCGACCACCGCATCGGGCCGCACTTCCTCCAGGCCGGCATCGGGTACGGCGGCTCCTGCTTCCCCAAAGACGTACAGGCGCTTAAGCAGCTCGCCGGCAACACCGGCTATCACTTCCAGCTGCTCAACGCCGTTATCGAGGTTAACGCCCTGCAGAAGCGCCGTGTAGTCGGTAAGCTCGCGGCGCGCTTCGACAAGCTCCGCGGCACGCGGGTGGCGTTGCTCGGCCTCACCTTTAAGCCGAACACCGACGACCTCCGCGAGGCGGCGTCGATCGTGCTGGCCGGCCGCCTCGTCAGCGAGGGGGTCGAGGTGCGCGCCTACGACCCCATGATCGAGCCGGGCGACCACCCGCTCTTCCCGGGGGTCACTATCCTCGGCGACCCCATGGAGGCGGTCGCCGACGCTGACGCCGTCGTGGTGGTCACCGAGTGGCCGGAGATAGCTCGCCTCGACCTCAAGCGGATGGCGGCGCGCATGCGCCGACCGCTGCTGATCGACGGTCGTAATTTCATCGACCCGGCGGCCGCAGGCGCGGCCGGGTTTGAGTACGAGGGCATCGGTCTCGGCGAGGTGCCCTCGGCACGCGTCGATTGATCGGGGGCGGGATGGGCACCCACAACGCTCGTCCGCGTCAGGCAATCATCCTCGTCGGTGGCGAGGGGAGGCGGCTTCGGCCTATTACGTCACGCGTGCCTAAGCCCGTCGCTCCGGTCTTCGACCGGCCCTTCGTCTCTTACATCCTCGAGAACCTCGTTCGCCACGGCGTGGAGCACGCCATCTTCTCGACTGGGTTTCTCGCCGAGGCGATCGAGGCCGAGATCGGCGATGGCTCCGCCTACGGTCTCCGTGTCGATTACGCTGTAGAGGACGAGCCCCTCGGCACGGCCGGCGCCATCGCGAACTGCGAGGAGTTCCTCGACGGCGGCAGCTTCTTCGTCTTCAACGGCGATGTGCTGAGCGACGTGGACCTCACGGCTTTCGCCGCGCTGCACGCCGACCGCGGCGCCACCGGGACGATCTTCCTCACCGCCGTTGACGATCCGCGACGCTACGGCCTCGTGCGGCTTCAGCCCGACGGTGCGGTCGCCAGCTTTATCGAGAAGCCCGGGGAGTGGGAGGGCGAGGCCCTCATTAACGCTGGGGTCTACGTCTTGGAGCCGGAAGTGCTCGAGATGATTCCCCGCGGCCGGCTCTTCTCAATCGAGCGGGGCGTGTTTCCCTCACTCGCGCAGGCGGGTGTGCTCTACGGCTTCGTGGGGCGCGGCTACTGGCGCGATATAGGGACGCCCGAGAGCTACCTTCAGGCTCACTTCGACGTTCTCAATCACGTCGTCGAGACGACGCTTGGCGAGCGAGCCGGCGCCTCCTATCTCTCGGTGGCGCCCTCCGCCTCCGTGCACCCCGACGCGCGGGTTATCCCGCCCAGCTACGTCGGCGAGGGCGCGCGCGTGGAGGCCGGTGCGCGCATTGGGCCGCTCGCGACCCTCGGTGCGGGCGCCTCCGTGGGCGCCGACGCCGTCGTCGTCAAGTCGGTGCTGCAAGCCGACGTGGTGGTCGACGCACACGCTCACGTCGAGGCGAGTGTCGTGGTCCGCGGCACGCGTATCGGCGTCGGCTCTCAAATCGACGGCGCCGTCTTGGGTGAGGGTTGTGAGATCGGCGCCGGCAACCAACTCGCCTGCGGCATTCGTCTCTCTCCCGAGACGAAGCTCGCCGACGGCGCCGTGCAATTCGATGTGCACCTTCGCGGTGAGGAGGCTCGACGATGATCCCCGACGCTATTTTTAAGGCCTACGACATTCGTGGGCTCTACCCGCAAGAGCTCGATGAAGAGGTGGCGGCGCGCATTGGGTACGCGCTGGCTCAACAGCTCGGCGCGACGACGCTCGGCGTCGGCGCCGATCCCCGACCCTCGTCGCCCGGCATTCGCGAGGCGTTCGCCGCCGGCGCGGCGGCCGCAGGCGCAGGCGCCGTCGACTTCGGCATGATCCCCACCGAGATGCTCTACTTCGGCGTGGCATCGCGGGGCCTCAGCGGTGGCGCCATGATCACCGCCTCGCATAACCCGCCGCAGTACAACGGGCTTAAACTCGTGGGCGAGGGCGCCTTGCCGCTCAGCGGTGAGCAGGGCATCCCGGAGCTCAAGCAGCGTACGCAGGCGGTCGGGGAGCTCCCGTCGCCGGTCGCCGGGGTGGGCCGCGAGGAGTGCGATCTTTACCCGGCGTATGTGGAGCACCTTCACAGCCTCGTCGACATCGATTCTTTTAGGCCCTGTAAGGTCGTTATGGATGCCGCGAACGGCGTGGCCGCTCAGCTGGCTCGCCGGGTCTTCGAGGGTACGCCGCTCGACTGCACCGAGCTCTACTTCGAGATCGACGGCACCTTCCCGAACCACGAGCCGAACCCCTTGCTTGAGGAGAACACCCGAGAGCTTCGCAAACTCGTCATCGACGAGCGCGCCGACCTCGGCATCGCCTGGGACGGCGACGCCGACCGTTGCTTCTTCATCGACGAGGCCGGCGAGATGGTGCCCGGCGACTTCGTTACCGCGCTCCTCGCCGAGGCGTTGTTGCGGCGCAACCCCGGTGCGCAGATTCTGTACGATCTGCGCGCCAGCCGCGCCGTACCCGACATCGTGCGGGCCAACGGCGGCGTGCCGCTCCTCAACCGCGTGGGGCACGCCTTCTTTAAGCAGCGGATGCGCCGCGAGAAGGTGCTCTTCGGCGGCGAGGTCTCGGGGCACTACTACTTCAGTCAAAACTACAACGCCGACTCCGGGTTTCTCCCGGCGTTGCTCATTCTGGAGTTGCTCGCCGAGAAAAAGGCGACGCTCGCCGAGCTCCTCGAGCCGCTCCGCTCCACGTACTTCATCAGCGGCGAGATCAACTCGGTTGTGGACGACGTTAATGCGGCGCTGGCGCGCATTGAGTCCGTCTTCTCCGACGGCGAGATCTCCAAGATCGACGGCATCTCGGTCGACTACGAGCACTGGCACTTCAACGTGCGCCCGTCCAATACCGAGCCCCTCCTTCGGCTTAACTTGGGGGCCGACAATCGGGACCTGATGGAGGAGCAGCGCGACCGCGTGCTCTCCGTCATCCTCGAAGGGTAAATGAGCACCGGGAAGCGGCGTCTCCTCGACCGCCTGACCCCGGAGTGCGTCGGCGCACTCGACGTCGACGGCATGCTCGGGGCGATCGAGGGGCTACCGGAGCAGCTCGTAGCTGGGTATGAGGCGGCGCGCCGGGTCTTCGCGGAGCCGGCGGCGCGTGCCTCTCTTCCGGAGCGGCCGAGCGGGTTCGTCGTCTGCGGCATGGGGGGCTCGGCGATCGGCGCCGACCTCGCCCTCGCCGCGCTCCCCGGCCTCTCGGTTCCCTCCGCCGTCGTGCGCGGGTACGAGCTACCCGTCTGGGTCGGCGCCGGCGCGCTCGTGGTGGCGGTCAGTTACTCCGGCGATACCGAGGAGACGCTCGCCTGCGCACGGGAGGCCGCCTCGCGCGGCTGTTCGCTCTTCTGCATCTCCTCGGGCGGCGAGCTCGCCCGGTTCGCCGCGGCGACGGGCTCGGTCTTTCTGCAGGTCCCCGGCGGCGGCCAGCCGCGCGCTGCGGTCGGCTCTCTCACGGCGCCGATCTTCGCCCTCCTCCAGGCCGGCGGGTTCGTCCGCTTCAATGAGGACGACCTCAGCGAGGCCGTTGGCCTCTTGCGGGAGGGCAACGCCCTCTACGGCCCCTCCCCGGACGAGGATAACCCCGCGAAGGCGCTCGCCTGCGCTCTCTTCCGGCGGCAGGCGCTCGTCTACGGTGCCGGCGCAACCATCCCCGTCGCTCGTCGATGGAAGGGGCAGCTCAACGAGAACGCGAAGGTGCCAGCCTTCTGTAACGAGCTGCCGGAGCTCGACCATAACGAGCTGATGGGGTGGACGAGTCTCCCCGAGCTCTCGGCTCAGACCGTGGCGGTGTTTCTCGACACCGCCGAGGACGCGCGCCTCGCCTGCAGGGCGACGCTCACGGCCGACGAGCTTGCGGCGTGCGGTCTCGCCGTGGAGATGGTCGAGGCGCGCGGGTCATCGCAGCTGGCGCGCCTCTTCTCGCTCGTGCAGCTCGGCGACTACCTCTCGCTCTATCTCGCGGTCCTCTACGGTGTAGATCCCACGCCGGTCGAGGCTATTCAGCGGCTTAAGAGAAGCCTCGCCGCCGCGGACGGCTAACGTGCTGGGCGACGTCGTCTCTCTGGTGGTGACGACCGGAGGGAGCTCGGCTCGCCGGGTTGCGGCGACGCTGTTTCCCGGTGTTTCGGCTCGGTCGTTCTCCCGGGAGGAGCTGCGACCTCCGCAGCCCTTTACCGGGCCGCTCTTCGCCGAGCTCGCCGGGGTGCCCTCCGGCTGCTGCATCGCGCTGGTGACGTCGGTGGTGTGGTGCGGGTCCGCCGATGGCTGTGGGCTGGCGCCTTCGGCCGGGGCTCTCTTCGCGGTGACGGACCACCTCAACCTCGAGCTCGCCGGCCCTCTGAGCGGCCGGTGGCCGAGCGAGGTCGCCCGCGTTTTCCCCCCGACTGCGGGCATTTATCAACCCGAAGTTATTCGTGCTCGTGCGGGAGCTCGGGTATACTCTAGCGGCGTCGTGGCCGGCGTGAGCGACTCACGGCGGCCCACGGTTTTCGAGGCCGCGACGGCGCGCACTGCGGGTGCCTTCGTGCTCTCCGACGAAGTGGTCCCCGTTGCGCTCGTCGCCGCGTATTACGGGCTTAGTGTGGCCGCCTGCGGTGTCTTTCGCACCGGGGCGATCTCAATGAACGACGATGAAGAAGAGTGAGGATCCCTTGGCTTCTACGTACGATATTAAGAATATCGATCTCGCCTCCGAGGGCGTTAACCGCATCGAGTGGGCCGACAGGTACATGCCGGTCCTCCGGTCTATCCGCGAGCGCTTCGCGGCGGAGCAGCCCCTTAAGGGCATCCGCATCGGCGCCTGCCTCCACGTCACCACCGAGACGGCGAACCTCATGCGTACCCTCGTCGCCGGTGGCGCCGACGTCGTGCTCTGCGCCAGCAACCCGCTGAGCACGCAGGACGACGTCGCCGCGGCGTTGGTCAACGACTACGGCGTGCGCGTGTACGCCATTAAGGGCGAGGACGACGCCACGTACTACGAGCACATCAACGCGTGCGTCGACCACCGCCCGCACATCACGATGGACGACGGCGCCGACGTCGTCGGCATTTTGCACGGCGACCGTCCCGAGATGGCCGCCGACATCATCGGCGGCACCGAGGAGACCACGACCGGCGTGATCCGCCTTAAGGCGCTCGAGGCGCAGGGTCGTCTCATGTTCCCCATCGTCGCGGTGAACGAGGCCAACACCAAGCACATGTTCGACAACCGCTACGGTACCGGGCAGAGCACGCTCGACGGCGTCATTCGCGCCACCAACGTCTTGCTCGCCGGTATGACGGTGTGCGTGGCGGGGTACGGATGGTGCGGTCGGGGTCTCGCGATGCGCCTCAAGGGTCACGGCGCCGACGTGATCGTCCTCGAGGTCGACCGTCTGCGGGCGCTCGAGGCCGTCATGGACGGCTACCGCGTCATGCCGGTCGCCGAGGCGGCTAAGGTCGCGGAGCTCTTCGTCACCGCGACCGGCGACATCCACGTGCTGCGCCGCGAGCACTTCGAGGTCATGCGCGATGGCGCCATTATCGCCAACACCGGGCACTTCAACGTGGAGATCGACATCCCCGCGCTTGAGGAGCTCGCGGTCTCTCGGCGTACGGTCCGCGAGTTCGTCGAGGAGTTCACGATGGCCGACGGCCGCCGCCTCTACCTGCTCGCCGAGGGTCGCCTCATCAACCTCGCCTCCGCCGAGGGTCACCCGGCGTCGGTTATGGATATGAGCTTCGCGAACCAGTCGCTCTCCGCCGAGTTCATGGTGAAGAACCACGCAAACCTCGAGCCCAAGGTGTACGTCGTGCCGTCCGACATCGACGAGGAGATCGCCAGCCTCAAGCTCGCCGCGATGGGGGTGGAGTGCGACACGCTCACCGAGGAGCAGGCGGCGTACCTCGCCTCCTGGGACCAGGGCACCTGATCCACTCGGCCCTATGACGGCGCATTCTGATCCGCGGAGCGAGATCTCCGTAGGGGTATCGCGGTTGCGCGTGCGAACGGTCGAGATCCTCCCCGGCGAGGTCGTGCTGATCGACCAGCTCGCCCTGCCGCACGAGGAGCGCTCCGTCCACTGCCACACGTGGCAGCACGTCGCCGAGTGCATTACGACGATGGTGGTGCGCGGTGCGCCTGCGATCGGCGTAACGGCGGCGGGCGGGCTCGCGCTCGCCGCCGCCGAGGCCGCCTCTCTCTCGCCCGCCGCGTTCGAGGAGGCGCTCGAGTGCGCCTCGGCGGGGCTACTCGCCACCCGGCCCACCGCCGTTAATGTGCAGTGGGCGCTCCACGAGATGCGTCGGGTTTGGGTTGCTCACGAGGGTACGCCTGCGGAGTGCGCCGCCGCCCTACTCGTGCGGGCGCAGCAGCTCCTCGCCGACGATGTGCAGCGCTGTTTGCGCATCGGCGAGTACGGCGCCGAGCTCTTCGGCCCCGGCGCGTCGATCCTCACGCACTGCAACGCCGGCGCCCTCGCGACGGCCGGCTACGGCACCGCACTCGGCGTTATCCGCTCGGCGCAGGCGCGCCACGGTGGCATCTCCGTCTTGGTCGACGAGACGCGCCCTTGGTTGCAGGGCGCGCGGCTCACCGCCTGGGAGCTGGGGGTCGAGGGCATCCCCTATCGGCTCATCAGCGACAACATGGCGGGGCACTTTATCCAGCGCGGCATGGTCGACGGCATCGTCGTCGGCGCCGACCGCATCGCGGCGAACGGCGATACGGCCAACAAGATCGGCACCTATACGCTCTCGGTGCTGGCAAAAGAGCACGGCGTCCCGTTTTACGTGGCCGCGCCGCTCTCGACCGTCGACCGTTCCACTCCAAATGGGGCCGCGATCCCCATCGAGGAGCGCGGGGAGGACGAGGTTACCGCGTTCGCCGGGCGGCAAGTGGCGCCGCACGGTGCGCGCGCACACCATCCGGCGTTCGACGTCACACCGGCCGGCGCTATCACGGCGATCATTACCGATGCGGGGGTGCTGCGCGCACCGTACGATGAGGCGCTGCGCGGAGCCTGCGCGATTGAGGAGGGCGAACGATGAGCGCGAATGCGCGAGAGGTGGCGCCCGCCGCCTCCTGTAAGGCGATGATCATGGCGGCCGGCCTCGGCACGCGTCTTTACCCGCTCACCGGGCGCACGGCGAAGCCCATGGTGCCCATCCTTAACCGCCCGGTGATGGAGCATATGCTCTACCTCTTGCGGCGCCACGGCATCACCGAGATCGCCGCGAACCTCCACTACCACCCCGAGAAGATCCGCTCCTACTTCGGTGACGGCTCAGCCTTCGGGGTCGAGATGCGCTACAACCTTGAGGAGGAGCTCCTGGGTACGGCCGGCGGGGTCGGCGCCTTTCGCGAGTTCTTCGGCGAGGGCACCTTCGTCGTAGTGAGCGGCGACGGCCTCACCGACATCGACCTCACCGCCTTTCTCGCCGCGCATCGCTCCCACGGGGGTGTAGCGACGGTGGCGGTTAAGGAGGTCGACGACCCCTCGCTGTACGGCGTCGTCGTCGCCGACGACCACGATCGCATCACGGGGTTTCAGGAGAAGCCACCCCGCGAGGAGGCGCTCTCGAGCGTCTGTAATACCGGCATTTACGCGTTCGAGCCGGAGATCTTCGAGTTCGTGCCCCCGGGGGTCTTCGTCGACTGGGCGCGCGATGTTTTTCCGGCGTTGCTCGCCGCCGATCGCCCCTTCTACCGCTGGAGCTTCCACGGCTACTGGAACGATGTGGGCAATATCGAACAGTATCGGGTGAGCAACTTCGACGCGCTCTTCGGCGATGTCGACCTCGCCCTTCCCGGGCGCTGCTTGCGCCCCGATGTGTGGATCGGAGAGGGCACGCAGATCGATCCCGGCGTGCATATAGAGCCGCCCGTGCTCGTCGGAGCCGGGTGCCTCGTGGAGTCCGAGGCGGAGCTGCTCGGCCCCCTCATCGTGGGCGATGGCTGCGTGGTGGAGCGCGGCGCCGTGCTCAAGGGCGGCATTCACTGGGAGGGTGTTAAGGCCGGTCAGCGTTCGTATGTCACCGGGAGCATTCTCGGTCGCAACGTCGTGGTCCACGCTGAGGCGACGGTTCACGAAGGCGCGGTGATCGGCGACCGCAGCGAGATCGCCTCGAGTGTCTCCGTCCCCGCCGGCTCGTTGTTGAAGCCGCACTCCGCCGTCGGGATCTTCTCCCGTCGCTCCACCGACGTCGGCCGCACCTGAGGTGTGGCGATGACCGGTGCCTCGGCGCTCGATGGGGTCCTCGATCTCGTGCTGCCGAAGCGCTGCGTGCGCTGTCGTGCTGTAGGGGCGTGGCTGTGCGATCGTTGCGCACGGGAGCTTCATCCGATCCCGTCCGTCAGGTGCCCCCGCTGCGGCGCGCCCGGGCCCTGGACCGCCTCGGGCGTCGCCGGAAGGCGGGAGCGGGCTGCCGCAGTGCGCCGACGCATGGCGGGGCAGCGGTCGCCGGAACGGTCTGCGACGGCGCTGTATCGTTGCCGCGAATGCGGCGGACGCGAGCTCGCCTTTAGCTCGGCCGCCGCGGCGTTCGCGTACGAGGGGCCAGCCCGCGCGCTCGTCGGTGCCTGCAAGTTCCGCGCGCTGCGCTCGTTGTGTGCGGAGATGAGTCGGTTGGCGCAGCCGGCCTTCGACGCCGCCTACGGCATCTCAGGGGCCGGTCGTCACGCGGCTCCTTCGGCCGCCGCCGTCGACCTCGTGACGTGGGTGCCGGCGCACCGGGAGCACGGCCTTGAGCGCGGTTTCAATCAGGCTGAGCTGCTCGCGCGGCAGCTCGCCGGGGCGGCCGGTATTCCCTCGGCCCCGTTGCTTCGCCGTGTTCGCCACGGCTCCCGGCAGAGCGAGTTGGGGCGTACCGCTCGGGTCGCGAACGTGCGCGGCGCTTTTGTGTTTCAAAAGGATGCCGATAGGGTGAAGAAGAACCTAAAGAGGGTGGTTGTTGTCGATGATGTCTACACGACAGGCGAAACGGTGAACCAAGGGGCACAAGTACTTGTTGGCGCAGGCCTTGAGGCTCACGTCTTTACGTTCGCCCGTGCTGTTCGCAGCGCGCCATCCCAAGCATCGCTAAACAACTCCATTCAAAAGGAGCGATGTACATGAGAACACAGATCAAAGGCCGCAACGTCACGGTCACACCGGCGCTCAATGAGTACGCCGGCGGAAAGCTCGAGGGTATTCACAAGTTGCTCCGGCAGCGTCACGTCGATGAGGTGACGCAGGTGGAGCTCGAGCTTAAAGTCGAGAAGAATCCGAGTATCGCCAAGCCATGCATCGCAGAGGCCACGGTGTTTACCCGCGGGCCGGTGATCCGCGCGAGCGAGTCGGCGAGCGACATGTACGCGGCCATCGACCTCGTCATGGATAAGCTCACCAGGCGCGTGCGCAAATACCACGACAAGACGCATCGCAAGACCCGCCGCGGGCACGAGAAGCCGGTCTTCGACGACAGCCTCGTGACCGACTTTCCCGCGACTCCCGAGGAGGTCGTGGAGGTCGAGCAGCCGGCAGCCGAGGAGGATGGCCGCGTCGTCAAGCGCAAGCAGTTCGACCTCAAGCCTATGTCGATCGACGAGGCCACGCTGCAGCTTGAGCTCGTGGGCCACGACTTCTTCGTCTTCACCAACGCCGACTCCGGCTGTATCAACGTTCTCTACTGCCGTAGCGACGGTCACTACGGGCTCATCGAGCCGTCGCAGCAGTAGGGCTGACGCCGCCCGGGTCTTGGGCGTAGACTTATGCACGAGCGACGCACCCCAGCGCCTCACGACGCTGGGGTGCGTCGCTCCAGACCGAAGATCAAAGCCCGCAACCCGGGAGTGATGCTCGCGTGATCAAGCTCGTCAACAGATTGCTGCGCGCCGGCGAGGGTCGGCGTCTTAGAGTACTGCAGGCCCAGACGGCGAAGGTGACCGAGCTCGAGCCGGTCTTCGTCGGCTTGAGCGACGAGGAGCTGCGCGGCAAAACGGCCGAGTTCCGCCAGCGTTACGCCAACGGCGAGCTCCTCGACGACCTCCTCTTCGAGGCGTTCGCCGCCGCTCGCGAGGCCGCGAAGCGCTCGCTCGGCATGCGCCCCTTCGACGTCCAGGTGTTGGGCGGCATCGTCCTCCACGACGGCGACATCGCCGAGATGAAGACCGGTGAGGGTAAGACCCTCGTCGCGACCATGCCGATGTACCTCAATGCATTGGCCGGCAACGGCGCCCACCTCGTCACGGTTAACGACTACCTGGCGAAGCGCGACGCCGAGTGGATGGGCCAGGTGTACCGCTTCCTCGGCCTCGAGGTCGGCTGCATTCAGGCCAACATGAGCCCCGGGGAGCGCCGCGCTCACTACAACGCCGACGTCACGTACGGCACCAACTCCGAGTTCGGCTTCGACTACCTGCGCGACAACATGACGATGCGCCGCGAGCACATGGTGCAGCGCGGTCACCACTACTGCATCGTCGACGAGGTGGACTCCATCCTCATCGACGAGGCGCGTACGCCGCTCATCATCAGCGGCGCCCCCGAGACGGCGGCCGACACGTACCGGCAGTTCGCCCGTGTGGTCGCTCGCATGCAGGTCGGCGAAGACTACGATGTGGACGAGAAGCAACGCACCGTCGCCGTCTCCGAGACGGGCATCGCCAAGATCGAGCGGGCGCTCAACATCGACAACCTCTACAAAGATTCGAACGGCGCGCTGGTTAACCACCTCATGCAGGCGCTTCGCGCCGAGTCGCTCTACCACAAAGACGTCGAGTACGTGGTGCAAAACGGCGAGGTTATGATCGTCGACGAGTTCACCGGCCGCATCCTCGAGGGCCGTCGCTACTCAGAAGGTCTTCACCAAGCTATCGAGGCGAAGGAGCGGGTCGCGATCCGCGAGGAGAACCAGACGCTCGCCACCATCACCCTGCAGAACTACTTCAGGATGTACGAGGTCCTCGCCGGCATGACCGGTACCGCGAAGACCGAAGAGGACGAGTTCCGCCAGATCTACAGCCTCGAGGTCGTGCAGATCCCCACGAACGCGCCCATGCTGCGTAAGGACGAGAACGACTTCATCTTCACGACGGCGAAGGAGAAGTTCGCCGCCGCCGCCGCCGACATCGTGGAGCGGTACGAGCGCGGTCAGCCGGTGCTCGTGGGCACCGTCTCGGTCGAGACGAGCGAGATGCTCTCGCGGGTGCTCGACCGCCACGGCGTGCAGCACAACGTGCTCAACGCCAAGCAGCACGAGCGCGAGGCCGGCATCATCGAGGATGCCGGCGTGCGCGGCGCCGTGACGATCGCCACCAACATGGCCGGCCGCGGCGTCGACATTAAGCTCGGCGAGGGCGTGCGTGAGCTCGGCGGCCTCTACGTACTCGGCACCGAGCGCCACGAGAGCCGCCGTATCGACAACCAGCTCCGCGGCCGTTCCGGCCGCCAGGGCGACCCCGGCGAGACCCGGTTTTACCTCTCGGCGGAGGACGAGCTCATCCGGCTCTTCGCGGGCGATCGCATGTACAACATCCTCGATCGCCTGGGCCCCTCAGACGGTCAGCCGATCGAGGCCAAGATGCTCACAAATGTGGTCGAGAAGGCGCAGGTGAAGGTCGAGGAGCTCAACTTCATGCGCCGTAAAAACGTGCTCAAGTACGACGAGGTCATGAACGAGCAGCGGCGGGTCATCTACGACCAGCGGCAGCGCATCCTCATGGGGGAGGACTTCGGCGAGCAGATCCGCGAGATGGTCTGCGAGCTCGTCGAGGCCGCGGTCCGTGGCGCCCTCGGCGACGCTCAGTACGTAGAGGAGTGGGATCTCGAGAGCCTCTCTATCGGCCTCCGGCAGATCTACAACCCCACCATCGGGGAGTCGGAGTTCGAGGGGATCGACGTCCTCGACGAGGTCGTGGAGCTCGCCGTCGACGACGCCCTCGCCCAGTACGAGCGGCGGGAGAGCGTGATCGGCGAGGAGTCCATGCGCAGCGTGGAGCGGGCGACGATGCTCCAGGTTATCGACGCCCGGTGGAAGGAACACCTCCTCGACATGGATTACCTGCAGGAGGGGATCCACCTGCGGGCGCTCGGGCAGCGCGACCCGCTTATTGAGTATAAAAACGAGGGCTTCGACTTCTTCCAGGAGATGCTCGAGAGCATTAAGCTGAGCACGGTGACGACGATCCTCAAGAACAGCCCGGAGGACCTCGCCGTCTTCGCCTCCTACACGCTCGACGAGCCGATGATAGCGCTCAACTACTCGAGCGGCGACGACCTTATCAACGAGACCTCGTTCGCCGACGCGGCCGTCGCGGGCGGCATGGCGGGCGAGGCGCCCGCTCCGCAGCCGCAGGGCGCGGTCTCCTCTACGGCCGGCCGCCGCGGGGGAGCCACCACGTCGAGCGGGGGCGCGCCGGCGGTGCAGCAGCGCCACGTGGAGCAGCAGGTTGGGCGCAACGAGCCGTGCCCGTGCGGCAGCGGCAAGAAGTACAAAAAGTGCCACGGCGCCTAAACGGCCCGCCTCGGTCGCCGAGGCCGGGCTCGGCCGGTATACTCGCACGGTTATGAGCACCACCGCCTCAGAAGCACTCGTCCAGTTGGATGCGCTCCGTGAGCGGCTCAAGGAGGCCTACGGGCGCTTGGGCGGGCTGCGGAGCTATCTTTGACCCCGCCAAGCTCACAGCCGAGCTCGGGGCCCTCGAGGAGCGCATGCGCGCCCCCAACTTTTGGGGCGATCAAGAGACGGCCTCGCAGGTCTCCGCCGAGTACAGTCGCATTAAGCGGCGGCTGGCGGAGCTCGCCGGCCTCGAGGGTCGCTACGCCGACCTCGAGTCCACCGAGGAGCTCCTGCGCGAGGAGCTAGCGGGGGACACCGTCGACGACGAGCTCCAGAAGGAGCTCGCGGACGGCGTCGCGCGTCTCGAGGCCGACCTCGAGCGCGGCCAGGAGCAGCGCTTCTTCTCCGGTAAGTACGACGAGGGCGGCGCCATTCTCTCCGTCCACGCCGGTGCTGGTGGCACCGAGGCGCAGGACTGGGCATCGATGCTCCTGCGCATGTACCTCCGGTGGTTCGAGCATCGCGGCCTCAAGGTCGAGATCAACGAGATGCAGGAGGGCGACGAGGCCGGCGTTAAGAGCGTCACGCTCACGGTGGAGGGCGACAACGTCTACGGCCTTCTGCAGGCGGAGCGCGGCGTGCACCGCCTCGTGCGCCTCAGCCCCTTCGACTCCGCCAACAGGCGCCACACGAGCTTCGTCTCCGTGGAGGCCTCGCCGCTGGTAAACGAAGACGTCGAGGTCGAGATCGACGAGGACGACTTGCGGGTGGATACGTACCGCGCGAGTGGCGCCGGGGGTCAGCACGTCAACAAGACGAGCTCCGCGATCCGGCTCACGCACCACCCCACCGGGATCGTCGTACAGTGCCAAAACGAGCGCTCGCAGCTGCAGAATAAGGCCGTCGCCATGCGCATGCTTAAGTCGAAGCTCGTGGAGCTCGAGGAGCGTAAGCTGGCCGAGGAGCTCGCGAGGGAGCGCGGCCAGGTCATGGAGGTCAACTTCGGCAGCCAGATCCGCAGCTACGTTTTGCACCCCTACCAGATGGTTAAAGACCTCCGCACGGGGTACGAGGTGGGCAACGCCCAGGGCGTCCTCGACGGCGACCTCGACGGCTTCGTCCACGAGTACCTCGTGTGGCGGAGCGAGGGCAGCCCGCCGCGTAAGTAGCGTCGGGCGCGCGGCCGGCGTTAGTCGTGCCGCTCCACCGCCCCGAAGACGAGCTCCTGCACCCCTCTCTCTATCTCCTCCAGGGGCACCTCCGGCCTGAAGAACCGCCAATTGAGCGTCGCCGTGGCGATCATGCCGAAGAGCGTGAAGGAGACGTCCCGCGGGTCGATAGTGGGGCGAAACACCCCGGCCTCGATGCCCCGAGCGAGCACCGCCCCGAAGACCGATGCGTGGTTGTTGAGGAGGAGGCGGAGCAGCTCCGACTGCCGTTCCCGGCCCGCATCGGTGCGCCAGATTTGGCTCATCACGAACCGGCTGAACGACTGGTGTTGCTGGATGTAGGTGATCTCGGCGTGGATGAGGGCGCGCGGGGCCTCCTGCGGCGTCTGCGCGCCCTCATCCACGGCGCGGAGGCACTCCGCCAGCCGCTCGAGGCCGTCGAGGAGCAGTGCGTCGAGGAGCTCCGCCTTGCCCTTGAAGTGGTAGTACACCGTTCCCTTCGCGACACCCGCCCGCTCGACGATGGCGTCGACGGTGGTGCCGCTGTAGCCGCGTTCGGCGAAGAGGTCGACGGCGGCCGCGAAGAGCCTCCCGAGGGCGTCGTCCCTCGGCTCTCTTTTCTGCTGACTCGTCATAGTGTGAGCACCGGCTTGATGCGTTCGATCGTCCACGTGCGTTGCCTCCGGGTTGCGAGGATCGTGAGCACGAACGCGCCCACGGCGAACGCGAGCAGCACGAGCGCGTTGACGCTGAGCGCCGTGAGGTCGTTGCCGGAGAGCGCCTGGCGGAGGCCCTTGACCACGTAGCTCATGGGGAGGAGCGGGTTGAGCACCTGGAAGAACCTCGGGACGGTCTCCACGGGGAAGGTACCCGCCGCCGAGGTTAACTGCAACATGAGGAGGAGGACGGCGACGAACTTACCGGACGTCCCGAGCGCCGCCGTGAGGAGTTGCAGGATAGCGGTGAAGGAGAGCGTCGCGATGAAGAGGAAGACGAGGAAGGCGACCGGGCGCACGGGGTTGAGGTGGAGCACCAGGCGGAGCACGACGACGAGGATGGTCGTCTGGATGAACGTGATCGTGAGGCCCGGTATGAGGCCCGAGAGGGCGATTCGCGGGGAGGAGGCCGTAGAGGCGAGCGCCCGCCCGTTGAGGGGGCGCACGATGAAGTAGGTCATGAGGGCGCCGAGCCAGAGGGCGAGCGGGATGAAGTACGGCGCGAAGCCGGTGCCGTAGTTGGGGACCTCGTGGAGGCGTTGGGTTTGGAGGTCCACCGGGGCGCTCATCATCTCCGCGCGCGCCGTGCGCCCCGCCTCGCTGAGCTGCGGAAGCCGCTCCGCGCCGGCGCCGAGGGCGGTGGCCAGCGTCGCCCCGCCGGAGGCCGCGCGGGTGAGGCCGCTGCTGAGGCGGTCACCGCCGGTGCTCAGCTTGGTGAGGCCGGAGGCGAGCGTATGCGAGCCGGTACTCGCCTTCGCGGCGCCGCCGTTGAGGGAGGTTGAGCCAGCTGCAAGGGAGCGGCTGCCGGCGGCGAGCGTTTTGGCCCCGCTGCGCGCCGCGTTAAGGCCACCGGCCAGCGAGCCGGCGCCGTTTGAGAGCTGTGCCGCGCCGCTCGAGAGCTGCGCCGCGCCGCCGGCCGCCTTGTCGACGCCGGCGACGTAGTTCGTGATGCCGCTCGAGAGCGTCGCCGCGCCGCTGGAGACGTCCGCGGCGCCCGCCGCGAGCTGCTGGGTGAGCGGTGCGGCTTCGCCGAGCTGGCTCGAGAGTTGCGCCGCGCCGCTGGAGACGCCGCCCGCGAGCGCGAGCGCCGTCTGGAAGGAGGAGCTCTGCGCGGCTTCGGGGTTGCTCTGCGCGTACGCCTGAAGGCTCTGGAGCAGCTGTGCGGAGGCGCCGGAGAGCTTGCTCGCCCCCGCCGCCGCCGCGCCGGTCTTTTGCGCGAGCGCGCTCACGCCGCCGCTGACTTTGGCGGCGCCGGCGCTCACCTTGGCGCCGCCGCTTGAGAGGCTCTCGCTTTTGCTCGAGAGCTGGTCGAGGCCGTTGGTGAGTGAGCTCGCGCCGCTCGCCAGGCTGCGGCTGCCGGCGGCTACCTTCGTCGCGCCGGCACTGCCCTTGTCGACGCCCGCCGAGAGTGCCCCGGCGCCATGTGCGACGGCCGAGGCGCCGTTTTTGAGCTTACTCGTGCCCTGCGAGAGCTTGCTGAGGCCGCTGCTCAGCGAGTGCGCGCCGGAGGACGCCGAGTGGATCCCGGCGGCGAGGGTGCCCGAGCCGTTCGCCGCCGTCTGGAGGGCGTCGGCGAGGCGCTTCGCCCCCTTCGAGGCGTTCTTCATTCCGACCTTGGCGGTACCGATTCCGAGGAAGATGTGGTCGAGGTAGGTCTTCGTGGTCGTCTGCGCGAGGGAGGAGCGTATCTCGAGAAAGATCCGGCCGGCGATCTGCGAGGCGAGGAGGTTCTTACTCTCGTTCGCGGCGACGGTGAGTACGGCGGCGCGGGCTCGGTCGTCGTCGGCGTTCGCCAGGCGCCGGCTGAAATCCCTCGGCACGGTAAGCGACATGTAGTAGTCGCCCTTTTCGAGTCCTTCTTTCGCCTGCGCCGCTGTGGCCGGTCGCCAGTCGAACGTCTTGCTCTCGTTGAGCTTTTTAACGAGATCTGAGCCGACGTTGAGGCGAGTGGAGCCGACCTTCGCGGGCTCGTCGAGGTTGACCACGGCGACTGGGATCTTGTCGAGCCGCTGGTACGGGTCCCAGAAGGCCCAGAGCCAGAGCCCTCCGTAGAGGAGGGGGACGAGGCAGATAACGCCGAGGGCGAGTCGGAGCAGGTTGGCCGAGAGGAGCCGTTTAATCTCCGTGAGGCCGATCTTAAAGGAGCGCACAGAGCACCTCATCGTGGTTGGGGAGGGAGTTGTTGTCCATCGCAAGGGTGACGTCGGCCTGGGGTACGAGGGTGGCGTCGAGGGCGCCGGCGACGACGGTCGTGCCGGTGAGGGTGAGGCGATGGAGGGCGGTGAACACCCTTGAGCGTTCCTCAAGGGTCGTGCCCTCGTCGAGCTCGTCCATGACGAGGATCAGCGGCTGGCCGAGGAGGCCGAGGGCGGCGCCGAGGAGCGTGCGCTCGGGCGTCGTGAGGCTCCACATGCGGGCGTGGGGGTCGAGCTGGAGGCCGAAGGGCTCGAGCAGGGCGGAGAGATCGGTGGAGCGGCGGCGTTTGTGCAGGGCCAGCTCCATGCGGAGTTGGTCGCCGACGGTGAGGACATCCTCGAACTCGTTGACGCCGTGGAACTCGCCGATGCCGACGGCGCGGCGGATGGCGGCGCGCTCCTTGCCGCCGAACCCCGCGACGTGGAGCTCACCCGCGCTCGGGACCATGCGGCCAGCCAGCGTGAGGAGGAAGGCCGTTTTGCCCGAGCGGGCTGGCCCGGTGACGAGGGTGAGCGAGCCCTTCGGGACGATGAGGTCGATAGGGCCGTAGACGGGGCCGGAGCGCGTGTTCAGGGTGAGCCCGCGCGTTTCGATGATAGGTGGTGTACTCACAACGGCTGCCTTTTCTCGACGTGCTCGCCGTCCTTCGAGGGAGCCGGAGGGCGGCGTCGTAAACTGACTAGTCAGTATAGTTTCCATCGGCGGCGTTGTCGAAACACGGCGATGAGGAGACCGAGCGGTGCGGGTGCAGTACCATGACCGCATGCCCCCCTACCCGAAGATCGAGCTCCACGTGCACCTGGAGGCGACGGTGCGGCCGGCGCGCCTGCTCGAGATCGCCCGCCGCAACGACGTGCGGCTGCCGTTTACCTCCGAGGAGGGCGCGCGGCGCTTCTGCGAGTTCGCAGGGTTCGAGCAGTTCATCCGCGCCTGGCGGGAGACCACGCGGGCCCTGCGGCGCGCGCGCGACTTTCGCTCGGTCGTCGTCGACTACGCCGCCGAGGTGGCCGCTCGGGGCTGCGTGTACAGCGAGGCGATCTTCTCGCCGGCGGAGCCCGTAGCCCTCGGCGTCCCCTGGCGGGAGGTCTTCGAGGGTTACTGCGAGGGCGCACAGGAGGCGCGGGAGTTCCACGGCGTGGAGGTGCGGCTCACGCCCGATATAACGCGCAACCTGCCGGTGGAGGCCGCCGCCGACCTCGTGCGGTGGGCGGTCGAGTACCGCGAGCGGGGTGTGGTGGGCGTGGGGCTCGGGGGGAGCGAGCACCGGTACCCGGCGGAGCTCTTCGAGCGGCCGTTTAAGGCCGCCCGGGAGGGCGGCCTCGGGGCCGTGCCCCACGCCGGCGAGCTCGCGGGCCCGGCGTCGGTGCGGGCGGCGCTCCACCTCCTCGGCGCCGACCGCCTCCGCCACGGCGTGCGCGCCGTGGAGGACCCGACCCTTTTGGCCGAGCTCGCCGAGCGCGGCGTGGTGTGCGATGTGACGCCGGTGAGCAACGTGCGGCTCGGCGTTGTGCCCTCGCTCGCCGAGCACCCGCTGCCGCGGCTACTCGCCGCTGGCGTGCGCTGCTCCATCTCCTCCGACGACCCGGTGCTCATGGCCACGGATCTCAGCGCCGATTGCGCTGCGGCGGTGCGCCTGGGGCACACGCCGCGGGGCATGTATGAGCACGCGCTCGCGGGCGTGCTCTGCGACAGCGCTACCGCGGCTCGGCTCCGCGAGGTCGGCGCCGCGTATGCGTGGGGTGGGTGAGTCGGCGTCGTCGCTCAGGCGGCCCGCCGCCGTTGCTCGCGCGTGCGAGTTGCCCCGCCGCCACCCGCTTGCTAAGATCCTCGTTAACTCGAACGGGAGCCGGTTCTCGCTCGCGCCCTAGCGCGGAGCGCTCCTCCCGCTTCATCCCCAGACTCTGTGAGACCGGGCAGTGTTCTGAACGAAAGGAACACGTCCGCAGTCAGTCGGGCTGCCCGCAGGCAGCCGCACCGGAGTCTTCTCCCGTGTACCTCGACGCTGTGGCGCGAGCTGTCGCCCTCGCCGCAGCGCCTCGTGCGCTTACTGGACTGTGCGGGTATTCCTCAGGAAGTGAGACTACGTGGATTCACCGACGAACCCCACACAAGAGACAGCATCACAGCGGCCGAGTGGCGGGCCGAGGCGCCGGAGGCGCCGTGGCGGAGGCGCTCGCGGTAACGGCGAGGCCGCCCCACGGGCGGCCGAGCGTTCCAGGCCGGCGGAGGGCGCGCCGCGCGAGGAGTCGGGCGGGGCCGGCGACGGCCGCCGCCGGCGCAGCCGCACCTCCGGCGTGAGCCGCAGCCGCGACCGCGACCGCGGTCGGAGCCGCGGCCCGAGCCAAGGCTCCCGCGGGCCGCGCCGCGGCGGCGACGTGGACGAGGGCTTTAAAGAGCGCGAGCGCCTCAAGCGCCCCGTAGGGCCGCCGCCCGAGGTCGACCTGCCGCGCTTCGCGGAGCTCGGCCTGAGCCCCGAGCTGCTCGCCGGCATCGCCGCCATGAAGTACGAGACCCCGACGCCGATCCAGGAGCAGGCCATACCCCGCGCGCTCGCCGGCCGCGACATCGTGGGCTGCGCCCAAACGGGCACCGGCAAGACGGCCGCCTTCGTCGTGCCTATTCTGCAGCGCATGGAGGCCTCCACGGTCTGCGACGGCAAGATGGCTCATCCGTCGGCGCTGGTTGTTACCCCCACGCGCGAGCTCTGCGCGCAGATCGAGGAGGTCGGCGAGACGCTCAGCCTCTACACCGGCCGCGCGGTGGTCGCCGTCTTCGGCGGCGTGCCGTACGAGCCGCAGGCAAAGAGGGTGCGCCGCGGCGTCGACCTGCTCGTCGCCACGCCCGGCCGCCTGCTCGACATGCTCCGCCAGGGCGACCTCCTGCTCGACAAGGTGGAGGTGCTCGTACTCGACGAGGCCGACCGCATGCTCGACATGGGCTTTTGGCCCGACGTTAAGCGCATCGTGGCGGCCGTGCCGGAGCGCCGGCAGAACCTCTTCTTCAGCGCCACGATGAGCAAGCAGGTGCTGGGCATCATTGAGGACACGCTCAACGAGCCCGTCTTTATAGAGCTCGGCGGCAGCTCCACGCCGGTCGAGGCGATCGAGCAGCGGGTGCTGCCCGTTAACCACGACCAAAAGGTCGACTTGCTCGTGGAGTACTTCCGCCACCACGACCCGGAGCGCACCCTCGTCTTTACGCGCACGCGGCGCCGCGCGGAGCGCCTGGCGCGCACGCTTAACAAGGCGGGCGTCACCTGCGAGGCCATTCACGGCGACCGCACGCAGAGCCAGCGTCAAAAGGCGCTCGATGGGTTCAAGAGCGGCGGCATAGCGGTGCTGGTGGCCACCGACGTGGTGGCCCGCGGCATCGACGTGGACAACATCACCCACGTCATTAACTTCGACATCCCCACCAACCCGGAGGACTACGTGCACCGCATCGGGCGCACGGCGCGCGCCGGCGCGAGCGGCGTGGCCGCGAGCCTCCTCACCGCCGAGGACGTGCACGAGCTCAAGGCGATTGAGCGCCTCATCGGGGTGACGCTGGAGCGCCACGACCTCCCGGGGTTCGACTACGAGAAGCGCTCTATCCCCGAGTCGCACCTCGTGCAGCCCAAGCCGGGCAAGCTGGTGTGGAACGGTGGCGCTCGGCGCTCGGCCATGCACGGCATTCGTCGCAGGCCGCCGAGGCGGTCTGGGTCGCGCTGAGCGGAGGCGCGGTGAGGAGGGTAGCTCGGTTGGCACGATCCTCGCGCTGTTGCTATACTGCTACCCTCGCGTGGGCGACTAGCTCAGTTGGGAGAGCGCCAGCTCGACAAGCTGGAGGTCGTTGGTTCGAAACCAACGTCGCCCACCATCTTTTCTTCCCACCCCTCGGCGTCGTCTGCGCACGTCTTCTCGCCTTCCCGCGGGGGTGCCGATGCTCGTGAGGATCCTGTTGCTCGCGGCGGCCGGCGCCGCCGGTGCGCTCTGCCGCTACGGCGTCTGCGCGGCTGTGCAGGGGGGCGGAGGCGGCGGGGGCGGGTTCCCGTGGGGCACGTTGGTGGTCAACGTGCTAGGGTGCTTCGCCGCCGGCCTCTTCTTCGGCCTCTTCGAGGGCCGCTGGGCGCTCAACACCGAGGCGCGGCTCATCGTCTTCGTGGGGTTTCTCGGCGCCTTTACTACCTTCTCGAGCTTCGTACTCGAGACGGGTGTGCTGCTGCGCGGGTCGCAGTGGCTCCTCGCGGCCGGCAACGTGATGCTGCAGAACGGCGTGGGGTTCGCCGCGCTCTGTGCGGGGTTCGCGCTCTCGCGGCTCTTCGTTTAGCCGGTCGCGCCGCTGCGGAGCTCTCTGTCGGCGTCGGCGACCGCGTTGAAGAAGGCGGTGAGGAGCGCCTGGTCTTTCTCGCCGGGGGTCGACTCCACACTGCTCGAGACATCCACGGCCAGGGGCTTCGTCTGCGAGATGGCGGCGCCGACGGTTGCTGCGGTGAGGTCGCCCCCGACGACGAGGCGGTAGCTGGCGCCCTCTACTGCCGCTGCGGTCGACCAGTCATCCTCAGTGCCCTCGGTGTTGCGCGCCAGCACGAAGTCCGCCTCGGCGGCGTCTGGAGCATCCGCCGTGGCGATGATGCGCGGGCGTATGCCCAGCTCCTGTGCGGCTGCGCGCACGGCGGCGACCGAGGGGCCGGCGGGGCCGGCGCCGAGCTGCGCGCAGAGTAGCGAGGCCTCGTCCATGGCGGCGGCGATCTGCTCGGCCGACTCGGTGGAGAAGACGCCGACGGTGAGGCACCGCCGGGCGAGGCGGCTGAGCTCGCGGGCGCGCTCGGCGCTCACGCGCTGTGGGGCGTCGGTGAGCACGAAGCCGCAGGCCCAGGCGCCGAAGGTCGTGGCCTGCTGCACGTCGGCCTCGCGGGTGAGACCGCAGATCTTAATGCGCGTCATGATGAAGCTCCTGTGTTGCGAAGTGAGGCGATGGTGACCACGAAGTGGCAGCGCGTGCCGGTGAGGAGGAGCTCGCCGACCGTGATGGCGCGGGAGCCGGCCTGCCGCGCGCGGCGTGCGTCTGCGGGGCCGGCTATGCCGCCGTCGCTGACGAGGGTGGCGCCGGGCGGGAGGAGGGCGGCGAGCCCTTCTGTAACCCTCAAGTCGACGGTGAGAGTATGGGGATCGCGGTTGTTCGCGCAGAGCAACGTGGTGCCCGCAGCGAGGGCGGCGGTGACCTCGGCCTCGTTGTGTACCTCCACGAGGGCGTCGAGGCCGCAGGCGTGGCACTCCTCCACGAGTGCGGGCAGGGCGTCGCCCGGGAGGGAGGCGGCCGTGAGCAACGCCGCCGCCGCGCCGGCCTCGGCCGTCTCCCACACCTGGTACGGGGTGAGGATGAGGTCTTTGCGTAGCACCGGGAGGGCGACGGCCGCAGTGACCGCCTCGAGGTCCGCGAGCGAGCCGCCGAACCCCTCCGGCTCGGTGACCACGGCGAGCGCGTCGGCGCCGGCCGCGGCGTAGAGGAGCGCTTGGACCGCGGGGTTGAGGGCGGGGGCGAGGTCGCCCTGGCCCGGCGCCCGCCGTTTGATCTCGGCGATGACGGCTGTGGGCGCCTCCGCCGCCGGGGTGCCGGGTACGGCACACTGCTCGGCGGAGAGCGCGGTGGAGAATCGGCCGCGTGCGCCTGGGCTCGCCGGCCGCGAGAGCGGCCGTTCGGCCTGCGCGCTCGCGGCGCGGCGCAGGGAGTGCTCTCTTCTGTCGTTAAGGCTAAGGGCGTCGGTCATCTGCGGGTCCTACGGAGGAGGCGCCTCAGTTGCGCCAGGTCGTGGTGGCGTGTGCGCCGCTCGCGGCCTCCCAGGCCTCGGTGACGAGGTGGGGGAGGGCGCTCTCTGCGACGCCGAAGACGATGACGTTAACGGTAAACGTGGCCTCGTGCGCCGCGGAGCCGAGGCTACCGTCGATGTGAGGGCGGCCGTCGAGGGAGGTGAGGTGGAGGCCGAGGGCGTCGCCGCTCGGCGTGACGAGGGTGCCCTTGATGTGCCCCACGAGGAGGCAGTGCGCCGCAGAGAGGCCCTCCGCGACCCTCGAGAGAAACCGCTCGACGAGGGAGTCGGCCGTGGCCGGCTGCAGGGGCGTCGTGAAGACGACGCTCGCCTGCGCCGCGAAGACGGCCGGCTCGACCCCCGGAGACATGTAGCTCAGGTGCTCGTGCGCGTGGTCATGGTCATGGTCGTGCTCGTGCTCGTGGTCGTGCACATGCTCATGCTCGTGATGGTGCTCGTGGTGGCTCATGAGAGCGCCTCGTAGAGCTCGTCGAGGCCGACGCCCGCGGTGCCCGAGACCCGGATGAGCGGGGCTGCGGTGTCGAACTGCCGCACCGCCGCCTCCACCTCGCTCAGCGTGGCCTCGTCGGCCTCGTCGACCTTGTTGAGCGCGATGACGTCGGCGGCCTCTACCTGCGCCGTGATGAGGGGCTGCACGGCGCGCAGGAGGAGGTCCCAGCGCGGGACGTCGACGAGCGTGAGAATACGGGCGTCGGTGATGTGCGGCAGCCGCCTTTGGGTGGCCCTAATGATGTCGCCGGGGGCGGCGAGCCCCGTGGGCTCGATAATGGTGATGGCGGGGTTAAAGCGCTCCTCCACCTCGCGGAGCGCGTCGACGAGGCCGGTCTGCAGCGTGCAGCAGACGCAGCCGCCGAAGACCTCACGTACCGGTAGGCCGAGCGCGCCCACCACGTTGCCGTCGACGCCGATCTCGCCGATCTCGTTTTCGATGATGACGATCGTTTGGGACGCCTCAGTGAAGCGGCGTGCGAGCTCCAGGAGGAGCGTTGTTTTGCCGGAGCCGAGGAAGCCGGCGATGCAAAGAAGTCTCATGGCCTCATACTGAAGAGCGCGGCCTCGCGCGTCAAGTTGTGCTCACCCACGCGGTTACCCGAGCACGAACGCTGGGTAGGCTGTAGGCTCACAGCGTCAAGGTGGTGATGAGGAGGGTGAGATGATGGAGGGAGAGCGTGTGATTCGCGAGCGGCGGAGCATCCGTGCGTACACGGAGCAGCCGGTGCCGGAGGCCGTGGTGCGGGAGCTCCTCGAGACGGCCTCGTGGGCGCCCTCGTGGCGCAACACACAGGCGTGGCGCGTGTGGGCCGTGACCGGCGAGGCGCTCGCGACGTTTAAAAGGGAGTTCCGGGCGGCGGCGCTTGAGCGCCGGGAGCCGCCGCAGCTCGACCTACCCGGCACGACTGAGTGGCCGCAGCCCTACGCGAGCCGTATGGAGCAGCTCGCGGCCAGCAGGGCGGCCACGCTCGCCGCAGCCGGCCTGCCCAGCGACCCGGCCTCCTCGCTCTCGTCCATGGCCGACGTCTTCGGCGCCCCCTGCCTCCTCGTCTTCGGGTTCGACGAGCGCCTGGCCGAGGGCTACGCCTGCTACGACATGGGCTCGTACGTGCAAAACCTCTGCCTCGCCGCGCAGGCGAGGGGGCTCGGCACCTGCATCTCGGGGGTCCTCGTGGCGCAGCCGCAGGTGTTGCGCGCGCTGCTGCCCGACGCCGAGGGCATGCGCTTCGTGGTCGCGGTCACCTTGGGGTACCCCGACGAGCGTGCCGCCATCAATACATTTGAGCGCTCGCGGGCGCCCGTCGACGACTTCGTCCGCTGGGTCGAGAAGGAGGCGAGCTCCTGAGCGCCAGCGCTTCACCGCCGAGCGGCAGCGTGCGCGACCAGCTGTACGAGCGCCGCTGGGAGCTGCTCGCGCTCACCTCCATCGGCGCCTTTATGGCGCCGCTCGACGGCTCTATCGTCGCCGTCGCGCTGCCGGTGATGAGCGCCGAGGTGCACTTGAGCTTCGGGGCCTCGATCTGGGTGCAGGTCGCCTACCTCCTCACCATGGCCGTGCTGCTCATACCGCTCGGCCGCCTCGCCGACCGGTACGGCCGAGTGCGGTTTTACCTGCTCGGCCTGGCGTTCTTTACGCTCGGCTCGTTGTGCTCGGCGCTCAGCTTTAACGGCGCCGCGCTCATCGGCGGCCGTATGGTGCAAGGCGGCGGGGCCGCGTTGCTCGCCGCCACCTCCGCCGCGCTCGTGACGGCGGTGTTCCCCTCGCGGGAGCGCGGTCGGGCGCTCGGCTACAACGTCATGGCCGTGCACCTGGGGCTGAGCGTCGGCCCGCCGCTCGGCGGGTTTCTCGTGGATACGGTGGGGTGGCGTTGGATCTTCCTCATCAACCTGCCGATCGGCGTGTGCTGCTTGCTCTGGGGGTGGCGCCTGTTGCCGCGCCGGGAGCGCGGTCGGGGCGCCGCCGCCGTGCGGCCGGACGTGGCCGGCACGGTGCTCTTGGCGACCTTCTTGCTCTGTTTGCTCGTCCCCTTGACGTTCGCGGCGGAGTGGGGCTGGGCCTCGCCGCGCACCCTCGTGCTGCTCGTTGTCGCGGCCGCGGCGCTCGTCGCTTTTGTGGTCGTGGAGGCTCGCGCCGCCGGCCCCCTCGTCGACCTCGACCTCCTCTTCGGCAACCGGCTCTTCGCCGCCGCGAACGCGGCGGCGCTGCTCAACTACCTCTCCATCTACGCCCTCGGGTTACTCACCGCGATCTACCTGGAGGTGACGCAGGGGCGGGCTGCGGGGATGGCCGGCCTGTTGCTCATGGCTCAACCGCTCATGCAGGTCGTGCTGAGCCCGTTTGCGGGGTATCTGAGCGACCGCTTCGGATCCCGCCTGCTCACCACTGCCGGCATGGTGCTCATCGCCTGCGGTTTGGTGGTGCTCGCTGCCTTCGTGGGGTCACCCGGCGTGCTTCACGTTGTCCTCGGCCTCGCGGTTACGGGGCTCGGGCTCGCCTCGTTTAGCGCCCCTAATACCTCGGCCGTGATGGGGAGCGTGCGCGACGACCAGCTCAGCCTCGCCAGCGCCTTTTTGGGCACCATGCGCTCGGTGGGTATGACGCTCAGCGTGGCCGTGCTCGGCGGTATAGCGGCCAGCCAGCTGGGACCCGTTGGCGGGCGGTTGCTCTTCGGCCGCGACGGCGGGGCCGCTCTGGCGCAGGTGGCTCAGCAGTACGCCACGGGGTATCGCTACGCGATGCTCGCGGGCGCCGCCTTCGCCGTCGTGGGGGCGGTCGTCTCGCTCACGCGGGGCGCTCGGCCGGAGGCGGATCCCCTGCGGTCTACTCCGTAGTTCTCTTACGGAGTGGGGGTTCTTCGCCGCGGCTCACGCCGGGCGGCGAGCCCGAAGGTGCGTGTTACGGCACGCTGATGACGACCTTATCGCCCTTGCCGTAGCCGATAAGGCTGAAAGAGGTGCCAAGAGCGAGCTGGGCATACGCGTAGTGGCCCTTCGTGGTGCCCGAAGTCATTAACTCATTATCCCACGGGTTCTTCGGCCAAGGGCTGACGAAGGTAGCCACTGTGCCCTCGGAAGAAACCTTGCTAGCAATCGGGTACTTATCGTTGGTGTCTATTGCCAGCGTCTGCAGACCCACCTGGATGCTGTGGATACCGGACTTCATCGCGGCCTCTTTGGCCTTATCGCGCTGCCCGAGGAACATGGGAATAGCGATGGCGCTGAGGATGCCGATGATGATAATGACGACTAGGAGCTCGATGAGGGTGAAGCCACCCTGGCTCTTCGCGAAACGCTTCACGTGCTCCTCCTCTTGCTCTTGTGGCGCGGTTTGTGCCTCTCGCCTCGTGCGAGAGCTCCCTTTTAATCTCTAACTCTTCTTTCGGCAGAACGGGCGGGAAGCTGTAGGTAGCCTTGCCCTCTTACTCTACCCATCTTCCTGAGGCTCTGACAGGGGGCGCGCTCTGCTGCGTCTGCGTCTGTGGATGACGACGAAAGGGCCGAGCCCGCGGAGCTGGACTCGGCCCTTTCGTCGCGAGGGGCTTACTGCGGCCCCTTCGCGTGCTCTCGCCCGCCGCGGCTACGCCGGGCGGCGAGGCTTGCGGTGTTGCTTAGGGGACGGTGATGATGGGGGCAGCAGTCTTACCGTAGCCGATGATCTTGAAGCTCGTAGCGTCGGGGGTGCTGTAGGTGAAGTTGCCTTGCTTGGCTGTGGTATCGTGAGCCATGGCCGTGTTCTTCGTCCATGGATCCTTCGGCCACGGGCTCACGTACGAGGCGACGGCCGCGCCCGAATCAACATCAGTTGCAGCGGGGTACGTATCGTTCTTGTCCACCGCGTACGACTGCACACCCACCTGGATGTTGTGCACGCCCGACTTCACCGCGGCCTCTTTCGCCTTATCCCTCTGCCCGAGGAACATAGGGATGGCGATGGCGCTGAGGATGCCGATGATGATGATGACCACCAGCAGCTCGATGAGGGTGAAGCCCCCCTGGCCCTTACTGAAACGCTTCATGTGTACTCCTCTCGCTCTTGTGGCGTGGTAGCGTCTCTCGTCTTCTGCGAGAGCTCCCTTTTTGATCTCTGACGCTTCTTTCGGCAGAACGGGTGAAAAACTGTAGAGAACGTTGTCTCTCTTACTCTGCCCATCTTCCCGAAGTTCGGATAGGGGGATGCGCTCTGCTTATCTACGCTTGCGGACGGCAGCGAAAGGGCCGAGCCAGCGGAGCTGGACTCGGCCCTTTCGTCGTGAGGCTTGATGCTCCGCCCGCTACCGCCGGCGGCGTCGAGGCGCTAGCCGACCTGCTCGCCGGCCCGCGGCCCGGGGCCCATATCCCACACGGACTCCACGGCGATGCGCACCACGTACTGCAGGGGCGGCAGGCCGACCTTCTCGCGCATGGGTGCGAGCTTCTCGTCGATCTGCGCGAAGACCTCACCGGAGTCGATCAGCTCGGCGCTCCCCTTAACTTGAAGCGCGACCCGTTGCTCGGCGTCGTAGATGCCGACGGCGACGCGGGGGTTGTGCTGCAGGTTCTCGCGGGTCTTGCGGGAGAACATGTCGGCGAAGTAGAGGTGCTCGTCGTCCAGCAGGGCGCCGCTGCCCTTGATAGCGACGTTGGGGGTGCCGTCCGGCGCCGTGGTGGCCACCCACACGTTGTGGTTGCGGGCGAGCAGGTCGCGGAGGTTGTCGGGTAGCTTGCTCATGTCTCTCCTTAGCGTTTGTGGCTTCGCTTTCTTGGGGCGCTTAGCTGCGAGCGAGGGCGTGCGCTATGCCGCCGAGCGCGCGCTCCACGCGCTCCCGCGGCTGCACCAGGGCGAAGCGCACGTGCTGGTCGGCCCACGTGCCGCGGCCGACCTCGAGGCCGGCGGTAAACCCTACGCCCGGCGAGACCGCTACGTGGGCCTCCCGCACGAGGTGCTCCGCGAAGGCCAGTGAGCCCATGGCCTGAAAAGCGGGTGGGATGCGCGCCCACACAAACATGGTGCCGCGCGGGCGGGCGACGGGCCAGCCGCAGGCGGTGAGCCCGTCGCAGAGCGCGTCGCGCCGCTCGCGGTAGAGCTCGCACAGCTGCCGTGGCGCGTCGTCCGGCCCCTCCAGGGCCTCGAGCCCCATGAACTGCACGGCCTTGCTCACCCCGTAGTCCAGGTAGCTCTTGAGGCGGGCGAGGCCGGCGACAACCTCGGCGTTGCCCGCCACAAAGCCGAGCCGCCAGCCGGCCATGTTAAAGCTCTTGCTCAGCGAGGTGAGCTCCACGGCTATCTCGCTCGCGCCGGGGATCTGCAGGATGCTCGGTGGGTGGTGGCCGTTAAAGGCGAGGTCGACGTACGCGAGGTCGTAGACGATGAAGAGCCCGGTGCGCCGCGCGAAGGCAACCACCGGCTCGAGCTCGTGGAGCTCTACGCAGCGGGTGGTGGGGTTGTGAGGGAATGAGAGGAGCAGCACGCGGGGCTTGGTGCGGGCGCCGCGCC
The DNA here is from genome assembly GCA_040776965.1 of Thermoleophilia bacterium. Taxonomy (GTDB): domain Bacteria; phylum Actinomycetota; class Thermoleophilia; order UBA2241; family UBA2241; genus CAIXSE01. Next base: position 1,210,036 of record JAXGZO010000001.1, on the reverse strand, counting down.
AGGCCTGCTCGACCGCTGCGGCGAGGTTAAAGGGCTCGTCGCCCGCCTCCGGCCCGCCCATGGGCACCGGCAGCGCCTGCGCCCCCGCGAACTGCACCGCGTAGCGGTGGATGGGGTAGCACGGCTCCGGCACGAGGGCCGCGTCGCCCGGCCCCAGGAGCACCCAGGGCAGGTGGGCGAGGGCGTCACTCGCCCCCCACGTAGCGAGTGTCTGCGTGCCGGCGTCGAGGTGCACGGCGAAGCGCCGCAGGTACCAGGCCGCGAGTGCCTCGCGCAGGGCGGGCAGGCCCGCCGAGGTGGGGTAGCCGTGGTTGCTCGGCTCGCGGGCCTCTGTGAGGAGCCGGTTGAGCAGTGCCGGCGGCGTGCCCGTGTCGGGGCTGCCGATGCCGAAGTCGACCACGTCGGCGCCCTCGGCCGCGGCGCGCGCCTTGAGCTCATCGATGTGGCTGAAGACGTAGAGGGGGAGTTCGTTGACGCGGCGGAGCTGCATGGCTTACACGGTACCCCGCCCCGGGGACCTCATAAACCCGAGTGCCGCGAGCCCGAGTACGAGGATGAAGAGGACGATGGAGCCGGTGCGCACCACGTTGGCGATGGCGTCGGTGTGCTCGAGCAGGCCGAGCGCGCTCAGGATGTTGTGCCAGTCGTGCCCGCTGCCGGAGCCGTCGTCGCCGAAGAGCGGCAGCACCATGCGTTGGGCGTCGGCGATGTACACCGAGACGTTGTTGAGGTTCTCCGCGCCCCAGGCGGTGCAGATGAGGCCGGCGAAGGGGTCTTGTTTGATGAAAAAGAAGTACATGGCGATACTGAGGGGCGCCATAACCTGCAAAAAAGAGCCGGCGAACGAGCAGAGCAACGGTGGCGCCCAGAGGGTGAGGAGGTGGCCGAACTCATGAACGCCGAGGTCGGCGCCGGAGAGGAGGGGGATCCAACCCTCTCTCGTGTACGTAAGGAAGGCGAGGAGAAGGGCGACAAACGCCGCCACGATCCAGCGGATCGTGGTGTGCCAGAGGTCGTCGTTCGACGAGGGGACGGGGATGGGCATTATGAGCTTCTCCCCGCCCCCTCGCGCGGTTAACTAACGACGGACGAGGATAACCTCGCCGGAGATAAGCGCGACGCGAACGACGTCGTTTTTATCGAGGGCGCGGATGGCCTTAATGAGGGCTGAGCGGATAGTGTCGGGCTTGCGACCGATTCTCTCCACGTCGACGTCCATAGCCTGCTCGCCGCTCTCGAGGAACGCCTTGACGATGTTGGGGTAGAAGGCGGACGCTGCGCGGCCACGACGCGTTGGGATAGTCGCGGGGTCGCGGGGGGTAAGGTAGGTCATCGGGTCTAGATCTTTCGCCATTAGTATCCTCCGGTTCCTTGAGAATAAAAACTACTTTACTCATTTCATTCTTCTTTTTCGTATTCTACCAGAGAGGTTCTCTCTTTACACTTCTACGGCGCAGACAAGAGGAGAGTCGCTTGGCACGGGTCGGCTACTTCCGCGGACCTAGAGGTGTTCATCGTGAATGAAGAACGGAGTAGTTGATGTGCTGAAGGTTCGCGCACAGTGGACTGGTATTAGGTGAAAAATGAGAGGTATCTGGAGTGGACACTCGAAGAACTACGTGAAAGCGACGATAACCATACGAGGGGGAGGTTATGGAAGTCGCCTGGCGTGAGCCAGTCGCCCTCGCGGGTTAAGAGCTTCCACGTCGCTCTCTGGTAAACTTCAGCGGTCAACAGCCCCCGCCAAGGTACGCGGGCGCGCAGCCAGAAAGGATCAGCGCCATATGACCCTGCACGTTACCCTCCCCGACGGATCCCCCCTCAAGCTCGACGACGGCGCTACGGTGGCCGACGCCGCGGCCGCTATCGGCCGGCGGCTCGCCAAAGACGCTATAGCCGGTCGGGTCACCTCGGCGGACGATCCCGAGGTCGCCCTGCTCGTCGATCTGCCCACAGCGCTGCATGAGGGCGATCGCCTCGACATCATCACGCTCAAGGGCGGCGACCCCGGCGCACTCGACATCCTCCGCCACTCGGCGGCCCACATTATGGCTCAGGCGGTGCTGCGCCGGTTCCCCGGCACGCAGTTCGCCATCGGGCCCACTATTGAGCACGGCTTTTACTACGACTTCGCCTTCCCCGAGCCGGTCACCGACACCGACCTCCTCGAGATCGAGAAGGAGATGGCGGCGATCGTGCGGGAGAACCTCCCGGTGGAGCGCGTCGAGCTCTCCGCCGCCGAGGCGCTCGCCGTGTTCGGCGGCGGCTCCTGCGGCGTGAGCGACTCCGGCCTGCCGCTCGGGCTCAATCAGTCATTTAAGGTGGAGCTTATCGAAGACCTCCTCGCCGCCGCGGAGGTGGAGGGCGCCGAGACGCCGGTGATCAGCGTGTACCGCCAGGGCGACTTCGTGGATCTGTGCCGCGGCCCGCACCTGCCGAGCACGGGCCGCCTCGGTAACGGCACCTTTAAGCTCACGAGCCTCGCCGGTGCGTACTGGCGCGGCAGCGAGGCCAACGCGATGCTCACGCGTATTTACGGCACCGCCTTCGCCACCAAAGAGGAGCTCAAGGCGCACCTCGCGGCGCTCGAGCTCGCGCGCCAGCGCGACCATCGGCGCATCGGTCGCGACCTCGACCTCTTCAGCTTCCACGAGGAGGGCCCCGGGTTCCCCTTCTTCCACGCCAAGGGCATGCGCCTCTGGAACGCCATGGTGGACTATTGGCGCGGCGAGCACGTGGTGGCCGGCTACGAGGAGATCAGCACTCCGGTTATCCTGCGGCGCGAGCTCTGGGAGCGTAGCGGCCACTGGGAGAACTACAAAGACAACATGTACTTCACGCAGATCGACGAGCAGCCGTACGCCGTGAAGCCCATGAACTGCCCGGGCGGCCTGCTGGTGTACAAAAACCGGCGGCGCTCGTACCGCGACCTGCCGTTGCGCCTCGCCGAGCTCGGCCGGGTGCACCGGCACGAGATGAGCGGTGTGTTGCACGGCCTCTTCCGCGTGCGGTACTTCACGCAGGACGACGCCCATATTTACTGCACGCCGGAGCAGCTCGAGGAGGAGGTGCGCGGTGTGTTGCACTTCATGCTCAAGGTCTACGCCACCTTCGGGTTCAGCGACGTGCGTATTGAGCTGAGCACGCGCCCCGCCAAGAGCATCGGCGGCGACGAGATGTGGGAGCGCGCCGAGAGCGTGTTGAGCACGGTCCTCGAGAGCGAGAAGGGGCCGGACGGCGGCAAACTGCAGTACCAGCTCAACCCCGGCGACGGCGCCTTCTACGGCCCCAAGATCGACTTCCACATCTGCGACGTAATGGGCCGTACGTGGCAGTGCGGCACCATCCAGGTCGACTTCGCCATGCCGGAGCGGCTCGACATTACCTACACGGGGGCCGACAACGAAGAGCATCGGCCCGTCATGATCCATCGCGCGCTCCTCGGGAGCATCGAGCGCTTCATGGGCATTTTGCTGGAGCACTACGGCGGCAACCTGCCCACGTGGCTCTCGCCGGTGCAGGCCCTGGTGATCCCCATCACCGACCGCCACGCGGCCTACGGGCGAGAGGTACTGGCCGCGCTGCGCGAGGCCGGCGTGCGTGCCGAGATCGACGACCGCAGCGAGAGCATGGGGCGGCGCATCCGCGACGGCCAGCTGCAGAAGGTGCCGTACCTGCTGGTGCTCGGCGACCGTGAGCAAGAGGCCCGCGAGGTCGCCGTGCGCGAGCGCGGCGAGCAGAAGGGCTCGGTGCCGCTCGCGGAGCTCGTGGAGGGCATCGCTCGAGAGAGTCGCGAGCGCGTGTTGCCGTCGGCCGCCGGGCGGTCGGAGGGCGAGTAGGGGCGTGAGCCTCGCCCTCGTCACCGAGCGCCTCACCAAGCGGTACGGTAAGGTCCGCGGACTCACCGGCCTCGACCTCCAGGTCGAGGCCGGTGAGGTCTTCGGGTTTCTCGGCCCCAACGGCGCCGGCAAGACGACCACCATCCGGCTGCTCTTCGACCTCATCCGCCCCTCCTCCGGCCGCGCCTTCGTGTTCGGTCTGGAGAGCCGCCGCGACTCGCTGGCGATTCGGCGTCGCTGCGGGTACCTGCCCGGTGAGCTCAGCCTCTACGGGCAGCTCACCGGCCGCGAGACCCTGGCCTACCTCGCCGGCCTCCGCGGCGGTGTGGACTGGGCGTACGTCGACGAGCTCGCAGAGCGCTTCGCCCTCGACCTCAGCAGGAGGGCCGCCGACCTCTCCACCGGCAACAAGCGCAAGCTCGGGCTGATCCAAGCGTTTATGCACCGCCCGGAGCTCGTCGTGCTCGACGAGCCCACCGTGGGCCTCGATCCGCTCGTGCAGCGAGAGTTTCACGAGCTGCTCTTGGAGGCGAGGGCAGCTGGCCAGACGGTCTTTCTCTCCTCGCACGTACTGCCCGAGGTGCAAAAGGTCTGCGAGCGTGTGGCGTTTATCCGCGCGGGCGAGTTGCTCGCGGTGGAGCACGTCTCGGCGCTCATCGAGCGGACCGTGCGAAAGCTCGAGGTGGTCTTCGCCTCACCCGTGTCGCCCGCGGCGTTCGCGGAGCTGCCCGGCGTCTCGGCGGAGGTCCTCGACGGCGCCGGCACTACGCTACGCATCGCCGTGACCGGTTCGCTCGACCCCACCGTCAAGCTCCTCGCGGCACACGAGGTCGTGGCGCTCACCAGCTACGAGCCCGACCTCGAGGAGGTCTTCCTCTCCCTCTACGCGGCGCACGATGCTCTCTCGGGGGGTGGCTCAGGTGCTGCGTAGCCTGCTGTTGCGCACCCCCTTCGCTAAGACGCTGCGCGACCACGCGCGGTCGCTTTTGCTGTGGGCCGGCGGGATCGCCGCCTACGTCGCCCTCATCATGGCCGCGTACCCCAGTGTGCGAGACTCCGCTGGGCAGATGCAGGGGTACATCGAGGCCCTGCCCGACGGGTTTAAGGCGGCCTTCTTCGGCGACCTGCTCGCCGGCGCCTTCTTCGAGCCGGTCGGCTTTCTCAACACCGAGGTGTGCTCGTGGCTCGCGCCGTTCGTCTTTATCGCCTTCGGCGTGGCGACCGGCGCCAGGGCGCTCGCCGGCGAGGAGGAGGCCGGTACACTCGGCCTGGTGCTCGCCTACCCCCTGCGTCGGTCGCGGCTCGTGCTGCAGAAGTTCGCCGCGCTCGTCGCGCTCGTCGCCGCGCTCGGCGTTGTTTTTTGGCTCGTCCTCGTGGCGAGCGACGTCGTTATGGAGCTGCGCATCGGTGCCGGCCCGTTGGCGCAGGCATCGCTGCTGCTCACGCTGTTGGGTCTCGCCTTCGGGGCGCTCACCTTCGCCGCCGGCGCGGCGACCGGTCGGCGCGGGCTGGCCCTCGCCGTGGGCTCCGGTGTGGCGCTGGCGATGTATTTGCTCAACACTCTCGCCAGTATTAACGAGGCCGTGCGCCCCTATCGCGCGCTCTCGCTCTTTCACGCCGCCGGCGGCCCTACGCCGATCGGTCACGGACTGCACGCCGCCGACCTCGCGGTGCTCGTGGGTGCGGTGCTCGCGGCGCTCGCCGCCGCGCTTTTACTCTTCGCGCGGCGCGACGTTAGAGCCTAAGGGCTCGCGCCGCTTCTCGCCGCTACATCCACCCCTTTCGCTGAAAGAGGAGGAGCATCGCGACGATCGCGACGACCTGGCTCACGAGGCCGAAGAGGAGAAACGCCGGCAAACCCTCTATGCCCGAGACGAGCGTGCCGAAGTTCATGCCGAAGAAGCCGGTGATCCACGTGAGGGGCATAAAGATCGTCGCGACGATCGTGAGCCGCTTCATCACGCTGTTGAGTCGGTTTGAGACCGTGGAGAGGTACACATCCATGGAGCTCGTGAGGAGGTCGCGGTAGCTGTCGATGAGGTCGTTAATGCGGATGAGGTGATCGTAAACATCGCGGTAGTAGCGCTCGACCTCCTCGGAGACCCCCGGGATCGAGGCGATGCCGCCGGCCACGCGGGTGAAGAGGTCGCGCTGCGGCGCGATGACCTTGCGGTAGGTCGCGAGGTGGCGCTTGAGCTTAAAGATCTCCTGCAGCGCGGCGTCGCTCGGGTGGGTGAAGATCGCGTCCTCGAGCTCGTCGATGCGGTCGTCGAGGTCGCTGAGGAGGGGGAAGAAGCTGTCGACCAGGGCGTCCACGACCGCGTGAAGGACGAGCGCCGGCTCGTGAAAGGGGAGGCCCCTACGGGCGCCCCTCCGCCGAAGCTCCCTAAAGGAGGGGCAGTCGTCGCGGTGCACCGTGATAAGGCGGGTCTCCGAGAAGAAGCAGTGCACCTCGACGAGGCCGTCGTCGTCGCCGTTGGCGCCGTAGACCGCGAGGAAGACGAAGTCGTCGTACTCCTCGATCTTGGGCCGCTGGTCGAAGTTGAGCGTGTCCTCCAGCGCGAGGGGGTGGTAGGCGAAGACCTCCTCAAGGAGGGCGATGTCGCTCGGCGTCGGCTTGTGGATGTCGAGCCAAAAGAACTCACCCGCCGCCGCGCGTCGCTCGATCTCCGCGCGGTCGACCCCCGCGTGTGCCCCCTCTGCATCGACGAGGGTGGAGCGCTTCGCCTGCGTCATCGCGCGACTCCTTTCGGTCGGCCTGGCTTCGCCGTGATGCTACTCCTCCGCCGGGCGTTGTGCGAGGGGCGAGGGGCCGGTGTGGCGTCGCCGCACCGGCCCCTCACCCCTCCCGTCTTCACCCGCTCGAGTTACTGGACGACCGACCACCACTGCGGGCTTATCTCGCGCAGCGAGTTGGTGCCGCAGTGCACCTCGCCGTCGCCGAGGTGGTAGGGCGCGATGTCGTTGATCCACGTCACCGTAATGCCGGCGGAGGCGTACGCGGCCGCCGCCGCGTCGGCGAAGAGGTCTCGTCCGCCCACGAGCACACCGAACTGCTTGCCGGCGACGACCTGCGTGGGGGTGAGCAGGAGGCTGTTGAGGGCGTTGGGGAGCAGCGCGGTCTGGTTGCCGTCGCGGACCCCTCGAGCTGGGTGCGCGGCCTTCGCGTTACCGGCCAAGGCCTGGCTCGTGTGCGAAGCTCCGTTCGCGGTTGTGGCCCAGTCGTCGTACTTCTTGAAGAGGACGGGTATGCGCACGATCTCCTCGTCGGTGATGCCCGTCTCGGCTTTGATGAGCTCGATGTTCTTCGTGATGATCATGGCGGCTCTCTGGTTATTGGCCACGATGCTGCGGGGGCCGGTGCCGAGCGCCGTGTTGACGGTGATCAAGGTGTTCGGGTTAACGCCGGAGTCCTTGCGCAGCACGGTCTGTTTGCCCTGGCCGGCCGTCTGCGCTTGGCGGAGGAGGTCGATGGCGGCTAGGGGGTCGGCGGCCGCCAGCCGCCAGCCGCGCGGGGTATCGGCCGGCAAGAACTGGATGATCTCGTCGACGTGGCCGACGGCGAGAAACGAGGTGTCGAGGAGCAGCGGGGTTTGCAGGCCCTGCGCGCGCAGCGTACGGAGCAGGCGTGCGGACGGCGCGGTCTTCAACGTCGGTTGGGCGCCCATCACGATGCGGCCGGCGGGAAAGCTCTGGCCGTTGTGGGCGTACGCCGGGATAGTCTCGAGGTTGCCGAAGGAGTCGAGGGTGTTGTCGTCCTTCGTCGCGCCGAGCCAGACGACCCCGGCGTCGCGGCCGCGGAGGTAGTAGAGGCTGCGGCTCGCGAGGCGGTTTTGGTCGCTCCGCAACAGCAAGCGTATCGTCTGTGCGCCGTCGCCGCGGGGCACCGAGGCGTACATCGGCTCAAAGAAGTCCTGCGCCCAGATGTCGTCGGCCTTGAGCTCCCGGTAGCGCACGCCCGCCTTTTTCACGATGGGAGCGAACGCGCGGTTGAAGGTCCGGCGGTCGCGCTCCCAGCTCGTCGTCGGGGTTCTGGCGATAAGCACCGTCTGCGTGCGCTGCGTGTGGGTGTGCGAGAGCATCGGCGCCACCTTGAGCGTGACGGTGTCGGAGGAGGCCTGGTCGCCGGCGGTGACTGTAAGGCGGATCGTGATCGTGCCATCCCAGGTGCTCGTGGTGCGCACGATGTCGGTGGCCTCGGCGGCGAGGGTGAGGCCCTCGCGGAGCTGCTGAGCCGTAAACGTCGTCTTCGGGGTGACCAAACGCCAGCCCTTTGCTGTGCGCACGAAGACGTGGGCCAGCTTGCCCCCGGGCGTCACTTTAAGGTGGCCCACCGCGTTCGCCGGCGTTGCTGGTTGCGGCACGGTGAGGACGGGGGCGAGGTCGAGCAGGTCGCTCGCCCCGTTGATCACGGTGTCGGCGCCATCGTTCATGGCGTTGAGGCGTTGATCGGAGAGGCGGTTAAACGCCGCTCGCTGGGCCTTCGTGCGCGGCTGGTAGCGGCGGGAGTCGTCGTCGATGTTGGGGAGCACGAGCGCCGAGGAGGTGGCCTCGAGCGCCTCGTCGCTCGTGCCGGTGAGGTCGACGCTGCCGTCGCGGTTGGTGTCGGCGCGCAGGTCGGCGAGCACGGTGAGGGCGTCGGCGCGCGACGGTGGCGCTGCGGATGCCGTATGGGCGACGCCGGTCACCGCCGTGGCGGCGAGCGCCAGGGCGGCGATGAGGGCGGTGGTGCTGCGCATGGGGATTCTCCTTAGTGAGCGGTGAGTTCCCCTTAGAGACGACGCTGGGGGAAAAATCTGACACATCGATGAGCCTTGAGGGGTAGACTGTAGACGACGGAGCGATAGTGGAGGTAACTGTATGGAACCGACGTCCGCAGATAAACGATTCTTGCGCCTCGCCTACGAAGAGGCGCGCCGCTCGTTTGAGCAGGGTGGCGTGGCGGTTGGCGCCGCGCTCGCGGAGGGCGAAGAGCTCGTCGCCCTCGGGCACAACCGCAGGGTGCAAAACGGCGACCCTACCGCTCACGGCGAGATGGACTGCATCCGCAACGCCGGGAGGCGCACGCAGTACGCAGGGCTCACCCTCTACACGACCCTTAGCCCTTGCATTATGTGCGCCGGCGCGGTCGTTTTGCTCGGGATCCCTCGGGTGGTCATCGGCGACGCCGTGAACTTCGCCGGGAGCGTGGAGTTTTTGCGCTCGCACGGCGTCGAGGTTCTCGTCGTCGAGGACGAGGACTGCATCGCCCTCACGCGCACCTTTATCGAGGAGCGCCCCGAGCTCTGGAGCGAGGACTCCGGCGGCCGAGTCTAACGCCCGTTCCCGCTCGGCTCTTTACCGTACTCGACGCGCTCGCCTCGGGCGTGTATACTGCCCTCTGCCATAAAAGCGGGAGCTTGCGAGCACCCCACCCTGCGCCGATCGTAGGCCGACAGGGTTCTTCACGAGAAAGGAGATCGTGAGGGCTCGCCGCCGGCGAGCCTTTTTTCGTATGGGTAGACCATTTTCTCCGAGAGATAGATACGCGCGAGAGCGGAGCAACGAGCCGCGCATCCGCATCAACGACGGCATTACGGTGCCGCAGGTCCGACTCATCGGCGAGAAGGGCGAGCAGCTCGGCATTAAGCCGATCCGCTTTGCCCAAGAGTACGCCGCCGAGCGGGGGCTCGACCTCGTCGAGGTCGCCGCACAGGCCAATCCGCCGGTCTGTCGAGTCATGAACTACAGCAAGTACCACTACGAGCAAGAGCAGAAGGCCAAGCAGGCTCGTAAGCACCAAAACCAGATCGTCATTAAAGAGATCAAGTTTCGGCCCAAGGTCGGCGAGCACGATTACGACACCAAAAAGGGCCACGTTCTGCGCTTTTTGCAGCACAAGAACAAAGTCAAGGTCACGATCATGTTTCGTGGTCGCGAGATGGTGCATCCCGAGCGCGGCGAGCAGCTGCTCCTCCGCCTCGCCGAGGATGTCAAGGAGTTCGGCGTCATCGAGTCAATGCCGCTACAGGATGGCCGCAATATGGTCATGATGTTGGCGCCGGTGAAGTAGCGGGAGGAGATCATATGCCTAAGATGAAGACCCACAGCGCCACCAAGAAGCGCTTTCGCCTCACCGCTGGCGGCAAAGTCAAGCGCCGCCACGGTATGAAGAGCCATCTTCTGGAGCATAAATCCGCCAAACGTAAGCGTGGATTCCGCAAGATGTACGACGTTTCTCCGGCCGATTCTCGGGGGATCAAACGCCTGCTAGGCCTCCGCTGAGCGCGGGAAAGTTTCAAGGAGTGACCAACCATGTCTCGAATTAAACGGAGTGTTAACTCGCGCAAAAAGCGCCGGAAGGTGCTTGATCAGGCGAAGGGCTATCGCGCCACAAAGAACTCGTCGTACAAGCGCGCAAAAGAGCAAGTGCAGCGCAGCGGCCAGTACGCGTACCGCGACCGGCGTGTGCGCAAGCGCGAGTTCCGCAAGCTGTGGATTATCCGCATCAACGCCGGCGCTCGCGAGAACGGCATCTCGTACAACCAGCTCATGCACGGGCTGCAGCTCGCGCAGGTCGAGCTCGACCGTAAGATGCTGGCGGAGATCGCCGTGACCGACCCCGCGTACTTCTCCGCCCTCGTTGCGCAGGCCCGCACGGCCCTCGACGCAGCCTGAGTACCACCGGAGAGGGCGAGCCGCTTGGGGTTTTAAGCGACGTCATTACGAGCACGCAGAACGCCCTCGTTAAGCGAGCGGCGTCGCTGCGTCACCGTAAGTACCGCGAGAGAGAGGGCGCCTTTTTAGTCGAAGGGGCCGACCTCGTGGCCGCCGGCGTAGCCGCCGGCCATCGGCCGCAGGCCGTCTTTGTGCGGGACGACGTGGCCGAGCGCCTCGCCGAGGAGCTTAACCTGGCGGGCGGTGGATCCACCAATTCCACCGCCCGCCCGCGTTCGTTTGTGCCGCCGGCGGTGTACCCCGTCACCGAGCGGGTGGCGGCGCAGATCAGCACGCTGGAGACGCCGCCGACCGCGATGGCGGTGTACCCGCTGCCGGCCCCGCAGTCGCTCTCGGCGCTCGCCGATGCAGCCGATCGCGACCCCCTCGTGCTCTACATCGACGGCGTGGGCGACCCCGGCAACGTCGGGACGCTTCTGCGCGCCGCGGCCGCCTTCGGCGCCGCGGCCGTCGTCGCCGGCCCCGGTAGCGCCGATCTTTACGGGCCCAAGGTCGTGCGTGCGAGCATGGGCGCCATCTTCGGGCCCGCGCTCTTCACCGGTCTGCGTCTCACCGACGTCGCCGAACGGCTCGGCGCCGCGGGGGTCTACGGCCTCGCGGCCCACGGCGGGGCGCCGCTGCACGAGGTCGAGGTCCGTCGGCCCGGGGTTCTCGTGGTCGGCGCCGAGCGCACGGGCCTCTCGGCCTCGGCCCTCGACGCCCTCACGGCGCTCGTTACTATCCCGCTGGCGCCGCTGGGCGCCGGCGCGGTCGAATCGCTCAACGCCGGCGTGGCCGGCGCGATTGCACTCTACGAGTTCTCGCGCCGCACCTCCGGCTCCGTACCATCACAGACGGGCTCTCGGCTCGAGGAAGGATGATCATGGACGACGCAGTGCTGCACCAGCTTCGAGAGCACACGCCGGACTTGGCCTCGCTGTTGAGCTCCGGCGGCGAGGCTATCTCGGCCGCCGCCGACGTGGAGGCGCTCGAGCGCGCGCGCGTCGCCACGCTGGGCCGCAAGAGCGCGCTCACCGAGCTTTTGCGCTCCATCAGCACGCTGCCGCCGGAGCGCCGGCCGCTCGTCGGCAAGTACGGCAACATCGTCCGTCGGGAGCTCGAGGCCTTGCTGGAGGCCCGCGAGGCCGAGCTCAAGGCCGCCGCCTTGCGCGACGCGCTGGCGCGTGAGCGGGTAGACGTTACGCTGCCCGGGCGCCCCCTCCTCGGCGGGCACGAGCACCTCATCAGTCAGACCATCCGCGAGGTCGAAGACATCTTCCTCGGCCTCGGGTACCGCATCGCCGAGGGCCCCGAGGTGGAGCTCGACTACTACAACTTCACGGCGCTCAACACGCCGCCGAATCACCCGGCGCGCTCGGCGCACGACACCTTTTGGGTGAGGGGGTCGCAGGAGCGCGACGCCGAGGCGGACCGCGATGTGGAGCAGGGCTTGCTCCTGCGCACGCACACCTCTCCGGTGCAGGTGCGCGTGATGGAGCGGCAGCAGCCGCCCGTCGCCGTGCTCTGCCCCGGCAAGGTCTACCGACGCGACTCCGATGCCACGCACACGCCCATGTTTCATCAGATCGAGGGGCTCGTAGTGGACGAGGGCATCACGGTGGCCGACCTTAAGGGCACGCTTCACTACTTCACTCGGGAGTTCTTCGGCGACGACCGCGCCATTCGCGTGCGCCCCCACTTCTTCCCCTTCACGGAGCCGAGCATCGAGGTCGACGTGAGCTGTGGGCTCTGCGGCGGCTCGGGCTGCCGCTCCTGTAAGCACGCCGGCTGGCTCGAGATCATGGGCGCGGGCATGGTCGACCCCTCGCTCTACGGCTTCGTCAACTACGATCCGGAGGTCATCTCCGGGTTCGCCTTCGGGATGGGTGTGGAGCGCATGGCCATGCTCAAGCACGGAATCCCGGATCTTCGACAGTTCTACGAGAACGACGTCCGCTTCCTGCGGCAGTTCTAAGGGGGGCAGACGCGATGCGAGTGCCGTTTAGCTGGATCAAGGAGTACGTCGCCTGGCAGGGGAGCGTGGAGGAGCTCGCCGAGCTGCTGACCATGTCGGGCACGGAGGTCGAGGGCATCCATTGGGTGGGCGCGCCGCGCGACCCCGAGAACCTCGCCCTCTTCGTCGTGGGGCGGGTGCTCACCCGCGAGAAGCACCCGAACGCCGACAAGCTGAGCCTCTGCACCGTCGACGTCGGCGAGGCGAACGGCGGCGAGCGGCAGATCGTCTGCGGGGCCAGCAACTTCGCCGCCGGCGACACCGTGGCGGTCGCGCTGAGCGGCGCCCAGCTCGAGAACGGTCTTAAACTTAAAAAGATGCGCCTCCGCGGGGTGGAGAGCGACGGCATGATGTTGAGCGCGGCCGAGCTGGGCTTCGAGGAGCAGAGCGCCGGCATCCTCGTGCTCCCGAGCGAGTGGGTAGTCGGCTCTCCGCTCCAGGGGTATCTGCCGGTGAGCGAGGCGGTGCTGGAGCTCGAGATCACCCCCAACCGCCCCGACTGCTACAACATCTACGGGGTCGCCCGCGAGATCGCTGCGGCCGGCGGACTCGAGCTCCTCGCGCCGCCGGTGGCCGCCGAGGCTTCGCCGGGCGGCGCCCCCGCAGCCGACACGATCGCCGTGGAGATCACCGCGCCGGATCTGTGTTCGCGCTACGGCGCCCGCGTGATCCGCGAGGTTGTCATCGCCGACTCGGCGCCGTGGCTTAAGGCGAAGCTCACCCACGCGGGCATGCGCCCCATCAACAACGTCGTCGACGTCACCAACTACGTCATGCTCGCCTGGGGGCAGCCGCTGCACGCCTTCGACGCCGACAAGATCGCGGGGGGCAAGCTCATCGTCCGCCGCGCGCAGGAGGGCGAGCGTATCGTCACGCTCGACGAGGTGGAGCGCACGCTCGAGGGCGAGATGCTCGTGATCGCCGACGTGGAGCGACCGCTCGTGATCGCCGGGGTCTTCGGCAGCGTCGACGCCGAGATCGACGACCAGACGACCTCCATCGTGCTCGAGGCCGCCACCTTCAGTGGGCCGAGCATCATGCGAACGGAGATGCGCACCGGCATTCGCAGTGAGTCGAGCACTCGGTTCGAGAAGGGTCTGGACGCGAACCTCGTGCCCGGAGGGCTCGACTTCGCCTCGCGTCTCTTCGCCGAGCTCTGCGGCGGTGTGGTGGCGCCCGGCGCCGTCGTCGCCGGCGGAGCTCCCGCGCCGCTCCCCGCGCTCACGTATCGCCCCTCGGCGTGCGATGCCCTCCTCGGGTACACCATTCCGCACGAGGAGCAGGAGGGGATCCTCCTCCGTCTGCAGTGCAGGGTCGAGGTGGGGGAGGAGCGCTGGACGGTGCGGCCGCCCTCGTTTCGCCCGGATCTGGTGCGCGAGGTCGACCTCATCGAGGAGGTCGGCCGCATAGCCGGCTACAGCCGCTCCCCCGAGACGTTGCCGCGTTCGGCGGCGGCCGGCGGCCTCTCCCCGCTGCAGCGGGTTCGGCGCAGGGTGCGCGCTGCCCTCGCCGCGTGCGGTCTCGACGAGGTCATCACGTACACCTTTATCGCGGAGGACTCCCTGGAGCCGCTCGGCCTGCCGGCGGAGAGCGTTCGCCTTCGGCCGGTGCACCTCCGCAACCCGATGAGCGCGGAGCAGTCGGTTATGCGCACCTCGTTGTTGCCGGGGCTCCTCGGCGTCGTGCGCTCCAACGTGGCGCGTCTTAACGGCCCGCCCAACATCTTCGAGCTCGGGAACGTCTACCTGTGGGATGAGGATGTTACCCCGGCGCCGTCGCACGCGGGGCTCCCCGACGCCGTACTGCCCCACGAGCCGGAGGTCATCGGGGTGCTCCTCAGCGCCCCCACCGAGGGGGAGACCTGGACCGCTCCGGCTCGTCCCACTGACTTCTTCACGCTCAAGGGCGTCGTGGAGGCGGTGCTCGGCGAGCTCTCCCTTGAGGGCTCCTTCGCCCCGCTCGGCGACGACCCGGAGTTCGCATACCTGCACCCCGGCGAGTCGGCTGCGGTGAGCGTTCGCGGCGCCGGAGTGGTGGGGGCGCTCGGCTCCGTGCGCCCCGACGTAGCCGCCGCCTGTGGTCTGGAGGGCCTGCGGTTGTACGTGGCGTTGCTCGACTTCGACCGCCTCTCGGCGGTCGCGCTCTCGCCCGCCGCCTTCGCGGAGCTCGACCTCTACCCGCCGGCCGAGCAGGACCTCGCGGTCGTCGTGAGCCGGGAGGTGGCGGCCGCCGAGGTGGTCGCCGCGGTCGCCGAGGCCGGCGGTAAGCTCGTGCGCGACGTGCGCGTCTTCGACGTCTACGAGGGCGAGCCGGTGCCCGAGGGTATGGTCTCTCTGGCGCTGCGGATCACCATGCGCTCGGCCGAGCGCACGCTCAGCGAGAAGGCCATCGCGGGCGTTCGGCAGAAGATCGTAAAGGCGCTGGAGCGTCGGTTTAAGGCGACGTTGCGCTAGTCTTTTTTCTCCCCTCGCCGGCGGGAGTCACTACCTCTAGTGGCTCCCGCCGGAGGGCGGGATCTCTTACTTCTACGGTGCCTCTTCAACGTCTTACGACGTGGTCAGATCTAAAGGGGCGACGCTGTTTATCTCTCACCAGCCTCCGTAAATCATCCTCCGACCGCTTGCAGAGAAGCAGTTTATATGGCATATTTCTTGCAAGGTTATGCGTTCTCATCGAACGAAGCAGAACGCTTCAGGGGGCTGATAGCAGTGAACGCTTCTGAGGGCCGCGCCCTGAGCAAGGCAGAGCGGCAGAAGCTCATCCACGTAGTGGTTCAGCAGCAAGAGGTCGGCACACAGCGCGAGCTCGTCCGTGCGCTGAGCGCGATGGGCTGCGAGGTAACCCAGGCGACGGTGTCCCGCGACATCCGCGAGCTCGATCTGCAAAAGATCCGCACGCGGCTCGGTCACGCCAAGTACGTCCCCGGTGTGCGGCAATGGGTTAACGAGCCGGAGGAGGCCGCGCACCGTCTTATGCGCGACTTCGTCCTCTCTATCGCTATGGCCGAGAACCTCATCGTCCTGCGATGTGAGCTCGGATCCGCCGCTGCGGTGAGCCAACAGATCGATACGCTCAGCCATGCCGACATCATCGGCACCATCGCCGGCGACAACACGATCCTCGTCGTCGTCGGCGCTCCCGAGAGGACGCCGGCGGTTAAGCACTACCTCGACGCCCTGCGCGACGGGTAGCGTGGCGGGTGCGGTAGCGCGGCGTCTCGACGCCGGGTTCTTCGCACGCTCGGCGCTCGATGGAGCGCGCGACCTCATCGGCTGCGTCTTTCTCCTCGATGGCGTCGGTGGGCGGATCGTGGAGACAGAGGCGTATCGCGAGCACGATCCCTGTTGCCACGCCTTTCGCGGGCGCACGCCGCGTAACTCCACGCTCTTCGGTCCGCCCGGGTTTCTCTATGTGTATTTTGTGTACGGTATACACTTTTGTTGCACTATTGTCTGCGAGCCGGAGGGTGCGGCGGCAGGGGTGTTGCTCCGCGCGCTCGAGCCGCTCCAGGGCCTGGAGCGGATGGCCGCGCGGCGCGGCACCTCGGATCCGCGTTTGCTCTGCAGCGGGCCGGGGCGCCTCGCTCAGGCGCTGGGCGTCGGCCGCGAGCACGACGGCCTGACCGTCCAGGAGGGGTCGGCTTCGGTTTACCCGCGTGAGGGGGCTAAGCCGCGGGTGCTCGCCACGCCGCGCATCGGCGTCGGCGGCGATGAGCGGCCTTGGCGGTTCGTCGACGCCGACAGCAGGTTTCTCTCGCGGCCGCTGCCTCGGGCGCTCCGCTCTTGAGTGGGGCGCCCGCCTACGGTCCCGCCCCCTCGCCGTGCGCCTGCGGCCCCGCCCGCGGTTTTTACTTGACGGGGCGGCGCCTTGGGTGAGAATAGGCGAAGACGACAGATGAAAGGATCACCGTGAAGCTACGTGAGATCTACGAGTTGGCCGTGCAAATGGGGATCGACGCGGATCCTCGCGGCCGGGAGGGCGTCGAGGAGTACCTCGAGCGCTGCCGGCGAGACCACGAGCAGCTCCCCGACCACCTTAAAGAGCTCGCCGACCCCGAGGCGCTCCGCAACCCCTTCAGCGATACGCGTGTGTACGTAGGCGACCCTGAAGCAGAGGTGCAGCTCCTCCTCGGCGGCATCGACATGAACATCGGCGAGGTGCTCCTCGCCGACCGCCTGCGCGAAAAGGGCACGCCGGTCGACGCCATCTACACCCATCACCCGGAGGGCCCCGGCCTTACCAGGCTCGACCGGGTCATGGAGATGCAGGCCGACATCTGGGCGGGGCTCGGCGTGCCCATCCAGGCCGGTGAGCGCCTCATCTTCGACCGCATGGAGGAGGTCCGGCGCGGCCTCATGCCCGTTAACTACGATCAGGCTATCGACGCAGCACGGCTCCTGGGCCTGCCCTTCTTCTCGGCGCACACGCCCACCGACAACATCGTCGTGGAGTACCTCACCGGCTACCTCGCCGGGCGCGCGCCTAAGACTATCGGCGACCTCTGTAAGGCACTCCTTGAGCTCCCCGAGTACCGGTGGGCGGCGCGCAGGGGTGCCGGTCCGTACGCCGGCGGCAGCAACTCCAGCGCCCGCACCGGCGATATTTGGGTCGACATGACCGGTGGTACCGGCGGGCCCAAGCAGGCCATTCAGAAGCTCGCCGACGCGGGCGTGGGCACGATCGTCGGCATGCACATGAGCAAGGACTCGCGCGAGGAGGCCGAGAAGCACGGCATGCACGTCGTTATCGCCGGCCACATGGCGAGCGACTCGCTCGGCATCAACCTCTTCCTCGACGAGCTCGAGCGCAGGGGCGTGCGCACGTTGGCCACCTCGGGGCTTATCCGCGTGTACCGCGACGAGCAGCGCGCCGTTGTGAGAGAAGAGTACGGTGTCGTCCCCGCACTCTAAGAGTGGGGAGGAGCCGGGTGCCGCGGCGGCCGCAGGCGCTCCGCCCGCTGCCCCGCGACCGGAGTTGTTGGCGCCGGCCGGGGAGCCGCGCGCGTTGCGCGCGGCCCTCGCGGCCGGCGCCGACGCCGTCTACTTCGGGCTAGATCGCTGGAGCGCCCGCGCCTTCGCCGGCAACTTCGCCGGCGAGGCCGGCGTGGAGGCCGTCGAGACGGCGCACCACTGGGGCGCCCGCGCCTACGTCGCCCTCAACACGCTCCTTAAAGATGACGAGCTGGACTCGGCCCTGGCGGCGCTCGAGGCGCCGTACGCCGCCGGCCTCGACGCCGTCATCGTCGCCGATCTCGGCTTCGCCGCCCGTGTGCGCGAGGCGTACCCCGACCTCCCGCTGCACGCGAGCACGCAGCTCAACACCCACTCCTCGGCGCAGCTGGCCGAGCTCGCTCGTCTCGGGTTCTCGCGGGCGATCCTCGCCCGCGAGCTGAGCCTTCGCGAGATCGAGCGGCTTGACCGCCACGGCGTCGAGCTCGAGGTCTTCGCTCACGGCGCGCTCTGCTACGGCTACTCCGGAGATTGTCTGCTGGCGAGCGTGGTCGGTGGCCGCAGCGGCAACCGTGGGCGCTGCAGTCAGTCGTGCCGCATGCGCTACGACCTTCGGGTGGGGGCCGGGCCGTGCGCCGCCTCCGGCGGCGAGGCGCCCGGCGACCCCGAGCGCCTCCCGCGGGTGCTCTCCACCTCCGACCTCGCCGTCATCCACGTACTGCCACAGCTCCTCGCGGCCGGCGTCGTCTCCCTCAAGATCGAGGGCCGCATGAAGGACGCCGCGTACGTCGGGGTGATCACGGCCGTGTACCGCCAAGCGCTCGACGCCCTCCTCGCCGACCCGGATGGCTGGAGCGTCTCGCCGGAGTGGCTCGCCCACCTCGAGCAGAGCTTCTCGCGGGGGTTCACCACCGCTCACCTCGACGGGCTCCACAGCGAGGTGCGCAGCGGTGGGCGTGGCGGGAGCCGCGGCGTCCTGGTGGGGCGGGTCGCCTCGGTTAACGAGGCTCGCGGTGAGGTCGAGGTGCGCCTCACGCAGCCGGTCCATGCTGGCGACGTCGTCTCGTTTTACACCTCGCGCGGCCAGACGGAGCCCCTGCGCCTCACGGAGGGCGCTCGGTCTCACCTTACGCTGCGGGTGGGGGAGAGGCTTGCGGTTAAAGACAGGCTCTTCCGCCTCAAGGCGGCCGAGCTGGAGGCGCTCGCCGCCGCCCTCGAGGCCGGCCGCACCGCGCTCCGCCCTCTCGAGCTGTGCATGCGGCTCGAGGGCCGCGAGGGGCAGCCCGCGTCGTTAACGGTCGAGCTGGAGGGAGCGGAGGGCGGCCTTCGCCTCTCGGTGGCCGCCTCCACGGATGCGCCGCTCGCCTCCGCACGCACGGCGGCCCTCACGGAGCCCAAGGCCCGCGAGGCGCTCGCCGCCCTCGGCGGTACGCCGTACCGCCTCGCGCGGCTCGACTTCGCGGTCGCGTCCGGGTTGTTTCTCGCCGTGGGCGAGCTCAAGGGGCTGCGCCGGCGGGCGGTGGCGGCGCTCGACGAGCGCCGCGCTGCGGCCGCCCGCCGGCCCGCGCGTCGCTCGCTCTCCCGCCCCTCCGCCGTGTTGCCCTCGCCCCCGCTCGCTCCTCCGCCCGCCGGGCCCGACGTCGTCCTCGTGCTCTCGCTCGGCGAACGTCCGCTCCGCGCGCCCGGCGTGGCCGAGCTGTGCCTCGACCTCACCACGCGAGACGCTCCAGAGGAGGTCGCCGCGTGGGCGCAGGGGCTCGAGGCGCTCGGTCTGCCCCTCCGCGTTCGGCTCCCGGAGGTCCTCTTCGACGCCGACGAGGGGTGGTGGCGCGCGCTCCTCGCCTCGCCCTGGCGGGGCGTGTACGCGCGTCACCTCGCCCTTCACCGCGCCCTTTCGCCGGCCACCGAGCTCATCCTGGAGTACCCGCTGCAGGGGCTTAACGGGGCCACCGCGGGGGTCGTGGTCGGTCTCGCCGCTCGCCGGCCGGCGGCGATCGTGCTCTCGCCGGAGGTGGAGCTCGGCGAGATCGCCGGCGTGCGCGCGGGCCTGGCTGCGTCGGTCGGCGAGCCGCTGCCCGCGCTCGAGATCCTCGCCTTCGGCCGCCAGCAGGTGCTGCACACCCGCGACCAACTCGGCCTGGCGGAGGGCCTCTTCGAGCCGCTTGAGGGCTCGGGGTGCGTCGCCCTGAGCCTCGAGGACGCCAAGGGCTACGTGTTTCCCGGCGAGGTCGACCGCGCGGGCACGCGTCTTTTTAACGCGCGGGTTACTAACCTCGCCGCGAACCTCGACGAGCTTCGCGCGGCCGGGGTCGGCCGCTTTCTCGTCGTGCAGTCGCACCTCGAGGGGCAGGAGCGCGCCGCCTTCGAGGCCGGCGGCCTGGCGGCGCTCGCCGGCTTCGTCGCGCGTGAGCGCACCACGACGGGCCACCTCTTCCGCGGCGTGCTGTAGCGGTGAGTCGCCCGCTCACCCCGTCCGCCTCGAGGCGCTGTGGTAGGATCCGTGGCGGCCGTGAGGCCGTCGTCGTCGCACCTGGAGGCTTGCCGTGACCGATCGAACCTCTCTCGCCGATCTCTCTCTCGGCGCCGTTGAAGTGCTCCCCGAGGGCTCACTCGAGGCTAAGCTCGCGGCGGCCGAGCGCGAGGGGCGGCCGTTGCGCATTAAGCTCGGCGTCGACCCCACCGCCCCCGACATCCACCTCGGGCACACCGTCGTGCTCAACAAGCTGCGGCAGTTCCAAGACGCCGGGCACGTCGCGGTGCTCATTATCGGCGACTACACGGCGCGCATCGGCGACCCCTCCGGTCGCAGCAAGACGCGCCCTCGGCTCGACGCGAGCGTTATCGACGCCAACGCGAAGACCTACCAGGAGCAGGCGTTCCTTATTCTCGACGACGACCCCGCCAAGCTCGAAGTGCGGTTTAACAGCGAGTGGCTAGCCGGGCTCACCACCGACCAGCTCTTCGAGCTCACCTCCACCACGACGGTGGCTCGCATTCTGGAGCGGGACGACTTCGCCAAGCGCTGGGCCGCCCATCAGCCCATCAGCATGCTCGAGATGCTCTACCCCCTCGCGCAGGGCTACGACTCCGTGGTCGTGCACTCCGATCTAGAGCTGGGCGGCACCGACCAGAAGTTCAACCTCTTTATGGGGCGCGATCTCCAGGAGTACTTCGGGCAGCGGCCGCAGGCGGTGATGACGCTCGAGATCCTCCCCGGCACCGACGGTGTGGAGCGTATGAGTAAGAGCACCGGCAATTACATCGGCGTCACCGAGGATCCTCGCGATATTTACGGCAAGGTCATGAGCGTCCCCGACAGCGCCATGATGACGTATTACCGGCTGCTCACGCTGCACAGCGCCGACGAGCTGGCGCGGTTAGAGGCGGCGCTGGCCGCGGGCGAGCGTAACCCGCGCGACGCCAAGGCGCAGCTCGCGCGGGAGATCATCACCCGGCTGGCCGGCGCCGAGGCGGCCGCCTCAGCCGAAGAGCACTTCGACGCCGTCTTCCGCCGTCGTGAGGCGGCCGTGGACCTCCAGGAGCTCCGCCTCGAGGCCTCCGACGTGGAGGACGGCGAGAGCGTCTTCTTGCCGGCGGTCATGGAGCGTTGGTTCGGCCAGACGCGCTCCGAGTGGCGCCGGCGCATCACGCAGGGCGGGGTCTCCCTCGACGGCGAGCCGGTGGCGAGCCTCGCCCTCCCGCTCGCCTCGCTCGTCGGTCGGCGCATTAAGGCCGGCAAGTCGGCTAAGACGCAGGGCGTCATTCGCCATGGCTGAGGTCGCCGCCTGAACGCCCAGCGGTTTATCCTTAGGCTCATCGACGGTGGCGCGGCCGACGTCGATGCCTTCGCCGCCGCCCTCGCCCCCCGCGACCTCCCCAAGTTCGGCGCCAAGCGGTGGGTGCGCGACCGCATCAACGTGCTCTACACCGTGTTCATCGGCCTCTCGCGGGCCGAGGCACGCCGGCCCTCGTCGTTTCTCAGCCGGTCGGTCTTTTACCAGCCCTCCTCCACTGAGGTGCGGCGTCGCACCGGTGCGGCCTTCGTCCGCGAGCACTTCGGGCAGGAGGTCGACTTCGCCGCCGCCCATCAGCTTAAAGGCGGCGGCGGCCCGCGTTGTATGACTCCGCGCGAGCGGCGGTTTGCGCGCTCTTGGCGCCGCCGCGCCCGCCTCGCAGCCCTGGCCACGTTGCTGGACCCACGAGGGCGGTACGGCTGGTGGGGGCACGTGTTCGCCGGCATCAACACGCTCGCCCAATCCGTCGACCAGTTCGACGTGGTGTACTTCGACATCCCGTGGGACCGCCGTACCTACGCGCTCGCCACCTTCGTCGCCCGGCACACGCGGGCCGAGGTCCGCATCGTCTTCGAGAGCATGCCGCTCTACGGCAACCAGCGGCGGCTCCACATCCCGGCCACCGCCGTGGTCACCTCCAAGGTCAACGTGCCGGAGGCCGAGTACTTCCGCGCAGCCGGGGAGTTTAAGGCGGCCGAGATCATCTACTGCTCCGGGGAGTACGTCGAGGAGCGCGCCGCGCTCACGCGCGCCGCGCCGCTCTACGACATCGGCTTCTTCGCCTCCGGCGACTGGGCGCGCGAGCGCGGTCTGTACTGGGCGCGCGATGTGGAGCTCGTCCGTAAGGGCGTGTACCGCGACAACGTCTACGAGCGGTACGCGACGCAGATCCTCGAGGCGCTCGCGCGCTACGCGCACGAGCGGGAGCGTACTCTGCGCATTTACCTGCACCCCTACGAGCGCAGGCTCCTCCACGACCACGGCATCGAGCCGCCCTTCCGAGGGCTCGCCGACGGCCGCCTCGTGACCATCGACGACGCGCCGGGCAACTCGCGCGGCGCGCACTACGAGATCGACGCCGCCGTCGCGCTGCGCTCGAGCAGTATTTGGCAGCGCATCGACCTCGGCCTCGACCACTCGTTTATCTACGCCTTCGACGACCCGTCGCTCGGCAACATGCTGCCGGCGGCGCTCGGCGAGTTTCAACGCAACGTCTTTCACTCCATCCCCGACCTCTTCGCGAAGCTCGACGCGTGCTTCGCCGAGAGCGCGGATCAGCCCCGGTGAGTCCGTTATGATGGAGCGGTCCAGGGGCGTCTCGTTTCGGCGCTCGGTGCGCGCGGGAGGGGGGTACGATGCCCGATTCTGAGGCCATGCGGAGCGTGTGGGTTATGGTGCCGGCCCGCGGCGGCTCCAAGGGCATTCGCGGCAAAAACCTCCGTCCGCTCGCCGGGCGGCCGCTCATCACGCACGTGCTCGACGAGCTCGCCCGCGTTATCCCCCGAGAGAGGCTCGTAGTCTCCACCGAGGACTCGCTCATCGCCCACGTCGTAGAGGGTCGGGCGACCGTCCACCACCGATCGGCGGAGCTGGCGGACGACCGCACTACGCTGGACGAGGTGGCCGTAGACGTCGCGCGCTGGGCGCTCGCGCACGGCGCCCACGAGCACGACATCCTCATCACCGTGCAGCCCACGAGCCCGTTTTTGCGCGCTCCCTCGCTGCGCGAGGCGGTGGAGCGCCTCGCTGCCGGCGCCTCGAGCGTGATCTCAGTTAAAGACGACCGCCACCTACGGTGGACGCTCGGCGAGGACGGGGCGCCGCAGCCGCTCTTCGCGGAGCGGGTTAACCGCCAGTGGCTCTCGCCGACGCTCTCGGAGACCGGCGGCATGATCGGCGCGCGCATGGGCGAGATCGTGCGCAACGGCACGCGCATCATCGAGCCCGTAGCGCTGGTCGAGCTCGAGTCCGTCGAGGCCCTCGACATCGACACGTACGCCGATTGGGCGGTGGCCGAGTTCTACGCGAGCCGGCGGCGCATCGTCGTGCGCGCCGACGCCGGCCCAGACCTCGGCATGGGGCACGTCTACCGGGCCTACGCCCTCTTCCTGGAGCTCTACGACCACGAGGTCAAGGTCGTGGTGCGCGGCGACGAGGCGCACCGGCTCGGGGCCGACTTCTTGCGCAAGCACGACGTTGCGGTGGAGTGCGTCGACGACGAGGAGGGCTTTCGCGACGTCCTCGAGGCCTTCGGCCCCGACATCGTCATCGTCGATCTGCTCGATACGACCGAGGAGTACATGGCGAGCATCCGTCCGCTCGCGCCGTTCCTCGTGGCCGTGGAGGACCTCGGCCCGGGGGCGCAGCTCGCCGACCTCGTCATCAACGACCTTTACACCGATTTTTACGCCGCCGAGAACCATTGGTACGGCGTGCGCTACGCCGTGCTGGGGCCGCAGTTCGAGAGCGTGAGCGCCTCGGAGATGCGCCCGGAGGTCGAGCGCATCCTCGTCTCGTTCGGAGGGGCCGACCCTCGCGGGCTCACTACGAAGGCCCTCGAGGCGATCGCCGAGACGGGCTTCGCCGGCGAGGTCACCGTCGTACTCGGTCCCGGGTACCCGCACGGCGACGTCGATGTAGCGGCGTTCGGCCTGCGCGGCGTCGTGTTGCGCGCTGTCACCAACCTCGCGGTCATTATGCGAGAGTGCGATATCGCCCTCACCAGCGCCGGGCGCACGGTCACCGAGCTCATGACGCAGGGGGTCCCCACGATCGCCCTGTGCCAAAACATGCGCGAGCTCATGCACACGCACGCCTCGAGCCCCTTTGGAGTGACCAACCTCGGGCTCGGCGAGCACGTGACGCCGGCCGTGCTGGCGCAGCACCTCACGGTCCTCTTAACCGACACGCGCCTCCGGGCCGCCATGCGCGCGCGCATGCTCTCGGCGGTGCGCGATCGCTCAAACCGCCGTATCGTCGCCGATATCCTCGCCGCAGCCGAGAGCTTTCGCGAGAGGGAGGGATAGTATGCAGCGCTCTACCGTGCAGATCGGCCGCTTCACCGTCGGCGACGGCCACGAGCCCTTCGTCATGGCCGAGGCCGGCGTGCACCACTACAACAGTATGGAGCTGGCCAAAGAGTATTTGCGCCAGGCACGCCTCGCCGGCGTGCACGCCGTTAAATTTCAGACGTACGACGCCGCTCGGTTGGCCGCGCGCTGGGCGCCCACCTACTGGAAGGATGAGGCCGGGCGCACGCAGTACGACATCTTCGCCGAGCGCTCGCGCCTCACGGCGGAGCAGTACCAGGAGCTCTTCGCCTACGCGGACGAGCTCGGCGTGCTGTTGCTCTCCACGCCGTTCGACCCAGATGCCGCCCGCATGCTCCACGAGCTCGGCATGCCGGCGTTTAAGATAGCCTCCGCCGACATCACCGACCTCCCCATGCTCCGCGTCATCGCCGGGTTCGGCAAGCCCATCTTGCTCTCCACCGGCGCCTCGCGCCTGGACGAGGTTAGGCGCACCGTCGCCGCGCTCCGCTCCAGCGGGTGCCCGGTGGCGCTGCTGCACTGCACGCTCACCTACCCCACGCCGCTCGCCGACGCCAACCTCCGGCGTATCGCCGTGTTGCGGGAGGAGTTTCCCGACCTCGTGATCGGCTACTCCGACCACACGCAGCCGCAGGACTCGGAGCTCGCCTGCCCGCTGGCTGTGGCCCTCGGCGCGCGCATTGTGGAGAAGCACTACACCCTCAATAAGGCGCTCCCGGAGGACGACCACTACCACGCGGTGGACCAGCCGGGGTTGTGTCGTCTCGTCAAGAACTGCCGCGAGGCCTGGCAGCAGGCGTGGCCGTACGTGGAGGTGTCGGAGTCCGAGCTGGCCGCCCGCGCCTACGCGCGGCGGAGCATCGTGGCCGCGCGGGATCTCGAGGCCGGGTGCCTTATCACGGCCGACGACGTGGACGCCAAGCGGCCGGGTACGGGCATCTCGCCGCTCGAGATCGACGATGTCGTGGGGCGGCGCACCACGCGGGCCTTCGCCGCCGACGAGCTCATCGCCTTCGACGGCCTCGCGGAGCGCTAGATCGTTTTAACGAAGGCCTCCATGGTGGGCCACATGGCGTCGATGCGGCCCGGCACCTCGGCGTTGCGGGCGAACCCGCTGTCGAGCTCGCCGCGCACCGCCGCGATCGTCTCGGCGACCGCCTCCTGACGGGCCGCTTTAACGGGGAATCGCTTCGCGAGCCTGCGCGCGACCCCCGGCGACGAGAGCGTGCGTGCGAGCTTGCTCGACCACGTGAGCTCCCACGCCCGCACGCCGGGCAGGCGCAGCGTCTCGCTGGCGCCGCGGCCGCGGCCGTCCTCCTCCAGGAGCACGCTCGGGAGGCGCTTGGAGAGAAAGTAGAGGTGGCCGTGCAGGCGGTAGCCCACGTGCAGGTCGCACTCCTCGTAGAAGCCGATGCGCGCGAGGTCGTAGGAGACGTCGCGCACCTCGCAGCCGATGCTCCGGGCGAAGGCGGCGTACTCCTTGAGACCCGCCGCGGCAGCCGCCGGTGTTTCCTCATCCGCCTCGATGCCGCGGTGGAAGGCCACGATGATCTCGGCGGCGGGGAGCAGCGCGCGCAGTGAGCGCAGGATCGCGCGGCTTTGTTCGTAGAAGAGCTCCTGCTGCGGCGGGGTGAAGACCACCCGCTCCACCTTGCTCGGCGCTCGGAGCGGCTCGCCGAGGTGGTCGAGGTCGTACCACACGGGGCACCCCGTGAGCACGCCCTCCACACCGCTGTTGCGGAGTACCGTCACCGAGGGGCAGTCGCGGGCCGAGAGGCGCACTCTGTCGCCCAGTGCCTGCAGGAGCGCCGTGGTACGCGGTGCGAATCGATAGTGCGCAAGGTCGAAGTCGTCGCCGGGTTCACCCTTCCAGCCGAGCCCGAGAAAGCGAACCTGCACTCCGAGTTTGGGGAGGGTCTGCGGGTCGGTGAAGAGGGGGTACACGCTTCCGTACATACCCGGGCGGTACCCGGGGCCTCCGGCCACCACGAGCGCCCGCGCCGCGGCCACTTCGTCCTCGCGCCCATCGAGTGGCTTCCAGTTGGGCATCCAGAGGATCTCCTCGCCGAGTACGCGCTCCAGGAGCGTGCGTGTGCGGTCGGTGATGATGAAGTCGCCGATGTTCTTCTTCGCGCCCGAGAGCAAAATGATCATAGCCCCTCCGATCGTTGCGGCCAGAGCAGATCATACCGCAGCCGCCGCCTACGGCGGCTTAGTGCGGCTGCGGCGCGCCGTGTTACCGGCGCCGCACGAACGAGACGATCTCCTTGATCGTCGCGATGCGGGCCAGGAGGACCAGCCCGAAGAGGGCCGGCAACAGGGCGATCTTCAGCAGGATGTCGAGCCACAGCGGGAGACCTGCGAAGCCGAGCGCGAAGGAGATGCTCACCGCCAGCAGGTAGATCACGACGAGGGCGGCGAGCTTTTTGTCCTCAAAGAATCCCCTCTTGAGGCGGTAGCAGAAGTACCGGGCGGCTGCGGCCATGCAGAAGTAGGCGGTAAAGGTCGCGAGCGCCGCCCCCAAGATCCCCAGCCGGGGGATCAGCAGGAGGTTGACCACGATATTGACGCCGGCGGCGCTCGCCGAGATCAGCGGCATGAGAGTGGTGCGGCTGGCGTGGAAGATCGGCGTCGAGATGATCATGTAGACGCCGAAGAAGAAGTAGCCACCGGCGATAATCGGCACGATCTTGGCCGCCTCGTGGAACCGCTCGTTGGCGAGGATGATGAGCAGGTCCGGCGCGAAGAAGGTAAAGCCGATAGCGAGCGCCGCGACCGCCGCGCAGTACACCGTGATGAGCCGCGGCAGGGTCTTGCGCCCGTCTTCTGTGTCGGCGAGATCGTAGTAGATCGGCATCCAAGCGGTGTTGAGGGCCGTGCAAAACATGTTGAGGATCATGCCGAAGTTATAGGAGAGCGAGTAGAGGCCCACCTGTGCCGCAGTGCTCAGCTGCATGAGCAGGTAGCGGTCGAAGAAGGTGAGCATCCAGCCGGCGAAGTAGTGCGGCACCAGCGGCAAGCCGAAGCGCAGTGAGCGTTTAAGGGCGGGGAGCGAGAAGCGCGGCTTCCAGCGGCGCACCAGCACGACCATCGCCGCCGGCAGCAGCAGCACCGGTGCTATGAGGTTGCCCTTGAGCGAGCCGTACGCCCCCTGGTGCAGCACGACGACGAAGTAGAGGGTAAACCCGGTGTTG
>JAXGZO010000001.1:0-1177500 GCA_040776965.1 Thermoleophilia bacterium | reverse complement strand
TGTGGACTTCAGCGCAAGCTGGAGTAGTAGGAGAGCATTCCCAAGCCGCTGAAGCGGCGGCGATAAGCCAGCCGTGGAGGCTTGGGAAGAGAGAATGCCGGTATGAGTAACGAAAGAAAAGTGAGAAACTTTTCCGCCGAATGCCTAAGGGTTCCTGGGTAAAGCTAATCTGCCCAGGGTTAGTCGGGACCTAAGCCGAGGCCGTCAGGCGTAGGCGATGGACAACAGGTTGATATTCCTGTACCACCGACGTGCGTTATTACCGATGGGGGGACGCGGTAGGTAAAGCGGACCATGGCGTTGGTTGACCATGGACAAGCGCGTAGGATGGTGTGTAGGAAAATCCGCACACCTTAAATCTGAGACGTGATGTCAGCCGGCCTAGCCGGCGAGCCGCTGGTTCCTTGCCGCCAAGAAAAGCCTCTAGGGAGTGCGCTCGGTGCCCGTACCAAAACCGCCACAGGTGGGCAAGTAGAGAATACTAAGGCGATCGAGAGAACCCTCGTTAAGGAACTCGGCAAAATGGCCCCGTAACTTCGGGATAAGGGGCGCCCTGCCTGGTTAGGCTGCTTGCCAGCCAAAGCTGGGCGGGGCCGCAGAGAATTGGCCCAAGCGACTGTTTACCAAAAACACAGGTCTCTGCTAAGTCGTAAGACGATGTATAGGGGCTGACGCCTGCCCGGTGCCGGAAGGTTAAGAGGAGATGTTAGTCAATCGCAAGAAAGGCGAAGCATTGAATTGAAGCCCCGGTAAACGGCGGCCGTAACTATAACGGTCCTAAGGTAGCGAAATTCCTTGTCGGGTAAGTTCCGACCTGCACGAATGGCGTAACGACTTGGGCGCTGTCTCAACGAGGGACTCGGTGAAATTGTAGTATCGGTGAAGATGCCGATTACCCGCAGAAAGACGGAAAGACCCCGTGAACCTTTACTGCAGCTTGATATTGGAGTTCGGTGCACGTTGTCCAGGATAGGTGGGAGGCTGTGAAACCGGGACGCCAGTCTCGGTGGAGCCAACCTTGGGATACCACTCCTCGTGTTCTGGGCTTCTAACGCGTGACCGTGATCCGGCACGCAGACAGTGTCAGGTGGGCAGTTTGACTGGGGCGGTCGCCTCCTAAAATGTAACGGAGGCGCCCAAAGGTTCCCTCAGTACGATTGGAAACCGTACGTAGAGTGTAAAGGCATAAGGGAGCTTGACTGCGAGACTGACAAGTCGAGCAGGGACGAAAGTCGGGCTTAGTGATCCGGCCGTGGAGAGTGGAATCGCGGTCGCTCAACGGATAAAAGGTACTCCGGGGATAACAGGCTTATCCTCCCCAAGAGTCCACATCGACGGGAGGGTTTGGCACCTCGATGTCGGCTCATCGCATCCTGGGGCTGAAGTCGGTCCCAAGGGTTGGGCTGTTCGCCCATTAAAGCGGTACGTGAGCTGGGTTCAGAACGTCGTGAGACAGTTCGGTCCCTATCTTCTGTGGGCGTTGGAGATTTGAGAGGGGTTGCCCCTAGTACGAGAGGACCGGGGTGAACAGACCTCTGGTGTATCAGTTGTCGTGCCAACGGCACTGCTGGTTAGCTACGTCTGGAAGTGATAACCGCTGAAAGCATCTAAGCGGGAAGCACGCCTCGAGATGAGATCTCCCACCATCTTGAATGGGTAAGGGCCCAGGTAGACCACCTGGTTGATAGGCTGGATGTGTAAGCACAGCAATGTGTTCAGCAGACCAGTACTAATTGCCCGAGGGCTTGATCTTGAACTTTACTTGCCGCTCTGCAGTTTTCAGGTCCGTGTCCGCGTGCCGGCACGAAAGTTTACGCGCCCTGTGACGGCGCTGAGATTTTCGGCGGCCATAGCGGAGGGGTCACACCTCTTCCCATTCCGAACAGAGTAGTTAAGCCCTCCAGCGCCGATGGTACTTCGGGGGAAGCCCCGCGGGAGAGTAGGACGCCGCCGGATTAGTGAGACGAAGGCCCGATCACCGTAGAGTGATCGGGCCTTCGTTCTTTAACGGCACCTTTCTTCGGTGCTCCCTCGTTTGTCGTTCGTCTCTTCACCCTCCGCCTTCGGCGCCGCCTCGGCGCTTCGCTCGCTCGGCGCCTGCTGATGCTTTTGCGCCCGCGCTTTGCGCCGCCGCGTGCGCCACCCCCACCAGCCGGCGCCGGCGAGGGCTCCCAGCACGAGGAGGAAGGGGAGCGCGGCCGTGAGCGCGAGCACGACGGCCCGGGCGCTCGCGGCGAGGAGCGAGCACGAGTGCTTGAGCGTGCTCCAGATAGCCCCACCGAGGCCCGCGTGCGCCTCCCGCGCCTCCTCGGTGAGGGTGACGTTGATGGTGGAGGAGGAGGTGCTCCGCTGCAGCTGCTTGAGCTCCGCGCTGAGCTGCTCGATGCGGAGCTGGGTGGCATCGACGCGGTCTTGCACCTGCAGCACATCCCCCATCGTCTTGGCGCGGCTGAGAAAGCTCAGGAGGCGCGCCTCCACCCGCTTGGCTTGGCGCAGGCGCGCCTCGAGGTCGACGTACTCGGAGGTGACGTCTTCGCTGGCGGTGGTGATGGTGGCCTCGCCGAGCTCGGCGAGGCGTTGCACGGCCGCCTCGAACTTGCCCTCGGGCACGCGGAGGGTGAGCTGGGCGTAGCCTGGCCGGGCGGAGCCTCGCCCCGAGGGCTCCTGCTCCCAGGGGGCGCCGCCCTGGCCGATGCTGCTGGCCGTGATCTGGCCGCCGAGGGAGGCCGCGATGCGGGTGGCCTCGGCGGCCTTGGCCCGCAGCGCTCCCTCGGCGACGCGCAGCTCGACGCTGCCGTCGCGGCGCAGCAGGCGGTTGTTTGCCCTCGAGGGTTTGGGCTCGGGCGCGGCGCCCGCAGGCGCCTCCGCGGCCCTCGCCCCCGTAGCGGCATCGCTCTTTGCGGTTTGGGCGGCGAGCCCGCTCGCCGCCCCGCCGTTGGTCGCCCTCTTCGCCTCGCCGCCCGCTCGCCCGAGGGCACTCCCGAGGGTGAAGGCGGTGAGGAGTGCGAGGGCGGCAGCTGCCCCCATGAGGGCGAGTCTCTTAAGGTTTCGTTGTGGCTTCATGGTCGCTCCCGGTGTGCGTGAGTCACTGTGTGTGCTGCTTGGGGGACGTTGGTGGGGCGTGTGGGGTTCATCTGTGCGGCGTTTTCTCGTCGCCCGCCTCTCGCTCCCGGTGCTCGCGGTGGGTATGCTTGGGCTATGGATCTCGCGGTGGTGTGGCATGAGGCGTATAGGGAGCACGAGACCGGCGACCACCCGGAGAGCGCTGAACGGGTGCTCGCCGTGGTGGAGCGCATCCGCACCGGTGTGCTCGGTGGCTCGGTGGCGTGGGTAGAGCCCACGCCCGCCTCGCCGGACGACCTGCTGCGCGTGCACACCTCCGCGCACGTTCGGCTGGTGCGGGAGGCTGCGGCCGGCCGTGCGGAGCTGTGGGATGCGGATACGCCCGTCTCCCGCAGGAGCTTCGAGGTCGCCTTGCTGGCCGCGGGGGGAGCCATAGAGCTCACCCGGCTGTGGGAGCGGGGGCTCTGCGGCTTCGCCCTGGTGCGCCCGCCCGGTCACCACGCGGGGCCCGGCTCCGCGGCCGGCTTCTGCTTGTTTAACAACGTCGCCGTGGCGGCGGCTCATCTGCTCGAGTACCGGGGGTACGAGCGGGTCGCCATCGTGGACTGGGACGTGCATCACGGCGACGGCACACAGGCGATCTTTCTCACGGACCCCCGCGTGCTCACGGTGAGCCTGCACCAATGGCCCTGCTACCCCGGCAGCGGTGCCGTGACGGAGTGCGGCGAGGGGGAGGGGAGGGGGAGCACCGTCAATATACCGCTCCCCCCCGGTTGCACCGACGGCGACTACGCGCGCGCGTTTCGCGAAGTAGTGGAGCCGGTTGTGCGGCGGTTCGCGCCGCAGGCCTTGCTGGTCTCGGCCGGTCAGGACGCGCACCGGGAGGATCCCTTCAGCGACATGCGGGTGACCGAGGCGGGCTTTGCGGAGATGGCGAGGCGCTGCGCCAGCCTCGCCGAGGAGCTCTGCGCCGGCCGCCTCGGCTTCGTGCTCGAGGGCGGCTACGCGCACGCCGCAGCCGCGCGCTCCGTGGAGGCCGTGCTGCTCGCCCTGGCCGGCGGCCCCGCCCTGCCCGTAGGGCCGGGCGGCGGGGCCGGCGCCGCCGCCATCGCGCGGGCGCGCGAGGCGCAGGAGCCCTACTGGGGCCCCTTGGGGCGGCCCTCGCCCCCCGGCGATCGTTAACCGCAGGATTCTTTACCGCCCTGTTAAGTAGACGTTAAGTCCCCTTGTTGAGGGTGTGACCTCGTGGTAACTTGCAGCAAGGCCGGCGGGGATCGCCGGCCACTCTGTTGCAGGAGGGCTATTGTGTTGACAGAAGAGCCACTCGAGTGCGAGGAGTGCTCGGCGCAGTGCGAGAAGGTCGTCTACCCGGCGAGCTGTCTCGGCATGAACTGCCGGTTTCTTTACGCGTTTAAAGAGAGCGGCGACACCTTTTTCGGCTGCATCGAGAAGGTCTTCGCCCACGAGATCGACCTCACGATGTTCGAGGGTATTGAGCGTGGCAAGGGCGGGTTCGGGGTCGTAAAGGTCTCCCGTACGCCGCTGCCGCAGTGCAACGTCGCCGTGCAGAGCTGCTACGCCTCCGGCGAGGGTCCGCTCTGCCGCAATATGTACTTTAAGCGGCGCGATCGGCGCGAGGTGCCGGCGGTCGAAGACTGAGGTACGTGCTCGGGCGCTCAGGCGCCCGAGCTACTACCGCCCGGCTCGGCGTACCTCCGCGCACCCTTGCGCGCGTACGCTGCTATACTGAGTGAGTTGCGGCCACCAGGCCGCCCATGGGGGCGAACAGGTTTCGACATGGGCTGTACCGAGGTGGGAGCAGCAGGCCGAGGTCCGGTGGCCTCGTTAAACTGCCGGAAAACCATAGTTGCCGAGGATAACCTCGCACTCGCTGCCTAATTAATTAGGCAGCGCATCGCACCCGGCGCGCCCGCGGCCGGGGCTCGCGGTGTCATCAAGCGGGCTGGAGTGCGGTTGCGCTGCTCCGAGCGAGCGCACTCGAGATTAACCGGAGCTGGCGGACGGCACCCGGCCGGCGTGGGGGTCGCGAGCGAGATTAAAAGCGTCGGCTAAGCCTGTAGATACTCCGCTGAGGCGTCCGTGGACGCGGGTTCGATTCCCGCCGCCTCCACCAACCACAAGGGATAAACCCGCTTCCTGGCTAGGGCTGGGGGCGGGTTTTCTTTTTGAGCAGCTTCATGCAGAAGGCGAACTTCCCCCTTCTCGACCTCCTCAAAATTCTCCGCAGCAAGGCAACGGTTGACAGTTGCGGCCTCATGGACGATATATCAAGTGATAAATCGGACGTTATGAATAGCGCCGCCACTACACCAGAAGATCCAGCGAGGAGAAGTCCATTGGACGAGCAACACAGCATGGCGAGGCTTGTTCGTGAGCTTCGGGGGCTTACCGGCCTGACTCAGGAGAAGTTCGCGGCCAAGCTCGGAGTGACCTTTCCCACGATCAGCCGCTGGGAGAACGACCGTGCCAAGCCGTCACCGCTGGCATTGGAGAAGATCGAGAGCCTGCTGCACGGCCTGGGTGACAAGGGCAAGGCCCTGCACAGAACGTATTTTGGGAAGGAAGTCTAAACTGAGCATATTGAAGCCATTGAAAAGCGGCTCTGGAGCGCGGCGGACACTCTGCGGGCCAACTCAAACTACGCCAGCAACGAATATTTCCTGCCGGTCATGGGCCTTGTCTTTCTGCGTCATGCCTATAGCCGCTTTCTCGGCGTCAAGGATAGCATCGAGGCTAATCTGCCCACACGGGGTGGCAAAGCCAGGCCGCTGACTAAGGAGGACTTCTCGCAGAAGAGCGCCATCTTCCTGCAGCCCAAGGCTCAGTTCGATTTCCTTGTGGCGCTGCCCGACAGCGCCGACCGCGCCAAGGCGATCATCGACGCCATGGAGTCCATAGAGGCTGACTACGAGAATCTGCGCGGCGTGTTACCCAAGGGTGAGTACCAGGAGCTCGACAACGCCGTGCTCGGCCAGCTGCTGCGCACGCTCAACCCGGAGGAGCTGAATCGGGTTTCCGGTGATGTCTTCGGCCGTATCTACGAGTACTTCCTCACCCAGTTCGCCGATCAGAAGGCCCACGACGGTGGCGAGTTCTTCACCCCGGTTTCGCTCGTCTCCTTCATCGCCAACGTCATTGAACCGGCGGGCGGTATAGTGCTCGATCCGGCTTGCGGCTCTGGCGGCATGTTTGTGCAGAGCGCTCGGATGGTCGAGCGGCGGTGCGAAAATCCCACCGAGAAGCTCACCTTCTACGGCCTGGAGAAGAACGCCACCACTATTCGCCTGGCCAAGATGAACCTAGCGGTGCACGGTCTCGAGGGTGACATCCAGAAGGCCATCACTTATTACGAAGACCCTCATGAGTTATTGCGCAAGGCCGACTTCGTCATGGCTAATCCCCCCTTCAATGTAGACGAGATCGACCCCGAGAAGGTCAAGAACGATCCGCGCTTGCCTTTCGGCCTGCCTGGCGTCAGCAGCACGACGCGCAAGGTTAGCAATGGCAACTACATCTGGATTAGCTACTTTTACAGCTACCTGAACGAACAGGGTCGGGCCGGGTTCGTTATGTCCTCCCAGGCCTCCAGCGCCGGGGGGCAGGAGGCCAAAGTGCGCCAGAAGTTGGTGAAGACCGGCGATGTGGATGTCATGGTTTCCATTCGCCCCCACTTCTTCTATACGCGTACCGTCCCTTGTGAGCTGTGGTTTCTCAACCGCGCCAAGCCGGAAGCGCACCGCGACAAGGTGCTGATGGTCGATGCCCGCAACGTCTATCGAAAGGTCACCCGCAGGATTTTCGACTTTTCGCCCGAGCAGGAGCAGAACCTGCTGGCCATTGTCTGGCTTTATCGGGGTGAGACCGGGCGTTATCTCGACCTGGTTGCGGGCTACTGCCGGCGCATGCTGGCCGAGGGCGCAGCCTGCTTCATGATGAAGGACGACGATGGCGGGGTGGTCGAACCGCTGCCCGATTTTCTCAATGCGCTGGCAATCTTGCGCGGCAGTATTGAACCCGTTCTCAAGACTTTCGCTGGGAACTCACCTCATGTTGAGGCGATTAAGGAATTGGATGAGGCCACCCCACTGTTCGAGGCGGATGCGGGCTCTTTCCGAAAGACTATTAGCGAGCAGCAGGCGGCTTGGGGAGAACAGAAAACCACTAACGGCGAACTTAAAAAGGCCGTGGAGCACCTTGCGACCCTGGCCGAGACCAGCCGCGATCTGGTCAAGCAGAGCGACCTGCTCTACAAGCTTGCCTGCCGCCTGATTGAAAATTGCGAAAACGAATGCGCCGTCCGTAACAACAATGCCTGGGCCGGTCGCGATATCACCCGCGCCCGCAAGGCCGCCGACGAGGCCCGCGCCCTGGCCGTGGAACAGCTCAAGCTTGTGCGCTACTTCTGGAAACAGGCCCACTGGCTCACCGAACGCTTTCCCGATGCCGAGCTTCGCGACGTGGAAGGACTGGTCAAGCTGGTGGACCGGGCCGAGATCGAAGCCAACGACTGGAGCCTCACCCCAGGCCGCTATGTCGGCGTCACGCCGGAGGAAGAGGATGAGGATTTCGATTTCGAGGAGGCGCTACGCGACATCCATATGGAGCTGGAGGATCTGAACGCCGAGGCGGCGCAACTGGCGGCGACGATCAAGAAGAATTTTGAGGAGTTGGGGGTATGAGACAAGGATGCCTCGGAGATTTTGTTGATTTTGCCTACGGTAAAGCCCTTCCAGAGCGTGACCGTAAACCTGGTTCAGTCCTTGTGTTTGGTTCTGCAGGTCATATCGGATCACACCACTTGCCACTTGTTGAAGGACCAGGCGTTATTATTGGGCGAAAAGGAACAGTTGGATCTGTTCACTGGAGCAATAAAGATTTCTACCCAATCGATACAACTTTTTACATTGTTCTAAAGGAAAATGATCTCCGCTTACGCTATATATTTTATTTACTGAACACACTGCCTCTACGCTACATGAATACCGATGTGGCTGTGCCTGGGCTTAATCGTACAAATGCGCTGCGACTACCCGTTACGATAGTCTCACCGGCAGCTCAAGACTACATAGTCGAAATCCTCTCCTCCTACGACGACCTGATCGAGAACAACCGGCGGCGGATTCAGTTGCTGGAGCAGGCGGCGCGGCTGCTTTACAAGGAATGGTTCGTCCGCCTCCGCTTTCCAGGGCATGAGCGGGTGAAAATTGTTGATGGGGTGCCGGAGGGATGGGAGAGAAAATATGTTTCTGATGTAATTGATGTTAACCCAACAGAAAAAATTCCAAAGGGAAATCTTATTCGATATGTTCCAATGGCAGGACTATCAACTACCGGAATGAGTATTGATCTTGTTGAATCGGAATTTCGGACAACATCTACATCCGTTCGATATCGAAATGGAGATGTACTTTTTGCTCGCATTACACCTTGCCTTGAAAACGGAAAAACTGGATTTGTAAATTTTCTTGCAGAAGATGAGATTGCCTGCGGATCAACTGAGTTCATTGTGTTGCGCGGAAATCTTGTGAACCAATATTTTACATATTGTCTTGCTCGAACGTATGATTTTAGAGAAAATGCTATCAAAAGTATGATAGGCTCATCAGGGAGGCAAAGAGTCCAGCCTTCATGCTTTGATGACTTTATAATTGCCCTCCCTAATTCTATTATTCTGAAACAATTTGACGAGACTGTTTCTCCATTTTTTCATCAAATTGCCATACTTATGAGACAAATTACGCAGCTTGCCAAAGCCCGCGATCTCCTCTTGCCCAAACTGATGAACGGGGAGATGGCGGTATGATCGCCGTTGGGGCTGAGTGTTATAGCCATGGGGCATCGCCGAGCACCGGAACTGGCCGCTCGTGGAACGCGGAAGAACTGGGCGCGGCGATCAATGGCAAGGTTTCGGTGCTGGTCTTCGATGACCAAGGCAAGGCGGACATTCAAGAACTGTTGGCCGGAGTCGCAGAGACCTCTTTCGAGCAGGAGCAGCTCGCCCAGGTGTTGGCCGCTCCCGACGATGTCGAGGACTGGCGGGTTGGCGAGGCCATCGCCGAAGCTTATCTGACCGAGCATCGAGACTGCATGTTTCCCTGGCCGGATGAGCGGGACGAGCGCAAGAGTGGTTCGAGTCTGCCAGGGGCCGATCTGGTGGGTGTGCAACAGGATGAGCAAGGTGATCGCTTTGTTTTCGGAGAGGTCAAGACGTCCGGAGAAGCCAAGTACCCGCCTGGCGCCGTTTATGGGCGGACCGGGCTGAAGCAGCAGTTGGAAGACCTGCGGGACAAGGTGGGTATTCGCAACGACCTCTGCAAGTACCTGTGTCATCGCGCCAAGAATGCGACTTGGCAGGACCGTTTCAAGGCCGCCAGCAAGCGGTATCTCAACAATACGTCGGACGCTCAGCTGTTTGGCGTGCTGGTGCGCGATGTCGAACCGAATGTGGATGACGTGCGCGTGCGGGTTGAGAAACTTGGCAATTGCTGCCCGGCGGGCACGCAGATCGAGCTGCTGGCCATGTATTTGCCAATCGGCGCAATCAGCAACCTGGCGGCACAGGCCTTAGCGGTGCAGGCGGGAGGCGGCGCATGACCATTACCGTTACAGCACTACAAAATCTTCAGTCCCATTGGGCGCTCAGCGCGATCCCCGAAGAAGAGCGCACCCGTGCCGCCGAAGTGGTCAATGAGCGGCTGGTTCGGCAGGCAGTTGGCCGTCAGATCACTTTTGCCTTTGCCGAAGATGAAGCTGACGAAGGACTTTTGGAGCGCGTCGCCTTGGCCTATGAAATGGCCGCGATAGAGGGCTTGGACGCCCTGAGCCGCCCCGATGGTGGTGATAATGCTCTGCGGGGACAAGCTGCCGCTGCCTCACATCACGTTTTCGATATTCGTCGTCTGGCTCCCATACCGGAAAACACGGAAGAGCGTATTTTCCATGTGCTGCAACTAGCTGCCGTTGCTTATTGCGGTGACCGCTGGTCAGACCTGCGGCGCTGGTTCACGGAAAACAAAGCCGCGATTGCGGTGCCGACGGTAGCGGATGCGCCGTGGGACAGACGGCTGCTCTACCGTTTGTTCGAGTGTTGGGTGTGCCTGTTCCGTAAGGATGGCTGGGATGATCTTGACCGTATCCGTGAAATCATCGCCGAACTACGGGAAGACCAGAGAACTCATGAGAAAGCGCGTCTGAACAATGGTTCTGCGGTGGAAGACCGGGCCATTGCCCTGCGATTGATCGGCCTTTATCACTGGGCGAAGGCGACTGAAATCCTTGCTGAATACATGCTGCAGGGGCAATCCCGCACCGTCTTCGGAGATCTCGACAAGCATTTTGAATCGGGCATCAAGGCTGCAACCGCATCGGGTGACGCCCGGCATGAGGTGATTCTGCGCTGGCTTCACTCCGCTGGCCGTATCATGGTCACCAACTCCCTGTGGTGGGGCACTCGAACCGTCAACTCCCGTGTGTCGGCCTTCGTCAAGGCACTGACCAAGCGGGAGCACCAGGCGATGTTCGAACTGCTTCCGCCACAACGGGCCGCCCTGCTTGAACAGGGACTTCTTGACCAGGCCAAGACCGCGATCGTTATCGACATGCCGACCTCCGGCGGCAAGACGTTATTGGCGCAGTTCCGGATTCTTCAGGCGCTCAACCAGTTCGACGCGGACGGTGGCTGGGTCACCTATGTTGCGCCGACCAAAGCGTTGACCGCGCAGATCACACGACGGCTGCGTCGTGACTTCGAGCCGATCGGACTGCGGGTTGAGCAACTCAGCGGGGCTATTGAGGTCGATGCTTTCGAAGAGGAACTTCTTACCGACCAGGAAAAGCCTTTCGATGTGCTAGTTGCGACACCGGAAAAGCTTTCGCTGGTTATCCGCAATAAGAATGTGCCGCGACCGCTTGCGCTTGTGGTGATGGACGAAGCGCACAATCTAGAAACGGAGGCCCGAGGTCTGCGGATCGAATTTCTTCTCGCCACCATCAAGCGTGATTGCCCTCAAGCTAATTTCCTGTTGTTGATGCCCTATGTCGAGAGCAGCGAGACCGTGGCGCGATGGCTTGCTCAAGACATCAACGCCGGGAAGGCGATCAGTTTCAGTACCACCGCCTGGAAGCCGAACGAACGGATTGTCGGGCTTTACCGTGCAGTCGCAGATGACAGCGAACGTGCCGGATGGCGGCTGGAGTATGAGACGCTGACCGTCACCGAAAGGGCCATGAAATTGCGCGGCACACATCGTGCGGGCGATTGCAGGCCGATCGCGGTGCCGAAGAGCAAGGTATTGGCTAGCAGACAACAAAAGGGATTTGGCTTGCAGACCTGCGCCATGGCTACCGTCATGTCTGCACGGGGCACCAGTATTGCCGTCGCCAACAACATCAACATGGTCTGGAACATGGCCCGCCATGCGGCTGGGAGTGTTTCGAAGTTCGATGTCATACCAGACGACGTGCGACTGGTTCAGGATT
Source organism: Thermoleophilia bacterium (assembly GCA_040776965.1). Lineage (GTDB taxonomy): Bacteria > Actinomycetota > Thermoleophilia > UBA2241 > UBA2241 > CAIXSE01. The sequence continues at coordinate 1,165,938 of JAXGZO010000001.1, read as the reverse complement.
TTCTCAGGACCGAAGTTAGCCAGGGCTTCGAGTTGATAGCAATGCTCGATCATGGGATCGGCGTCCACCATGCGGGTTTGTCGGATGAAATCCGGACACTTATGGAGTGGCTCGCGGAGTCCGGCCATCTGCGTGTTTTGTGCGCGACATCGACTATCGCCCAGGGCATCAATTTCCCGGTATCCTCCATCTTCCTGGCCTCCCGCTTTGTTCCGCAGGGGCGGCAATCGGTCGAAATGTCTCCTCGAGAATTCTGGAACCTCGCTGGCCGAGCCGGACGAATCGGGCATGACAGCGTGGGCGTTGTCGGACTCGCCGAGGGTAAGGACCGGGATGCAATAATCGATTTTATTCGCCGCAATACCGGTGCGCTCGCCTCCCGACTCGTTGTACTGCTTGACGAACTGGCTGCCCAAGGTCAACTCAATAACCTCGATGCCGTTCTTTGGCAGGATCAGTGGGAAGACTTTCGCTGCTATATCGCTCATCTCTGGGCGGAAAAGAAAAATCTCGACGCGGTACTGGCGGAATCCGAACAACTTCTTCGGCAGACCTACGGCTACACAACTCTGCGCAATGACCCCGCCCAACGGGACAAGGCCGATGCCTTACTCAATGCCACAAAAAACTATGCCCGCAAGCTGGCCGGTATGTCGGGAGCGGCAGAGCTGGCTGACCTGACCGGTTTTTCGCCTGAAGGGGTGAAAAGGGCGATGAATGGCATACGAAATCTCGAAGAACAGCTGAGGCCTGATGACTGGGAGCCGGAAAGTTTGTTTGGGCATGCAGGCCGTATGGCAGATTTGTTCGGGATCATGCTCAAGGTCCCCCAGCTGAAACAGCAGCTTGAAGAAATCGGTGGTGATGGATTCGGCTACGCCCATTTATCTAGCATCACCCGCGACTGGGTGAATGGTGTCCGGCTGGAAGACATAGCGAAAACCTATTTTTCACAAGATAACGAGCGCTCGGAAACCGAGGCGTTTACCGATACCTGCAAGGCGATCTATCGCGCCATCGTCAATAGCGGTACCTGGGGAGTATCCGCTTTGAGTCGTATATCGGGAATGGATTTTGAAAGGATGACGGAGGCTGAACGCCGCCGAATCAACGCTCTTCCCGCAATGATTTATCACGGCGTCCGTACGGAAGATGCGGTGTTGATGCGGATGAACTCCGCTCCTCGAAGCGTAGCTGAAAAGCTTGGCTTGTTCTATCGCAATGCCTTTGACGGTAACGACGGGCGATATTCTGTCGGGAAGGCGCGTATTTTCCTTAAAGGCATGTCACCCAGGGATTGGAGCCGTGCAAGGCCGGAGCAAGCGGCGTTAAGTGGGTCTGGTTACAAGAAAGTATGGAAGATTCTTGCCGGGGAGGGTTCTCAAGGTGGCGGTTAATATTCACTACACTGAGGACACCCTGGTCCAGCAGACCACCGCCGAGTACCTGGAGCAGGAGCTCGGCTGGGAGTCGGTGTACGCCTATAGCAACGAAGATTTCGGGCCGGACAGCCTGCTGGGCCGGGAATCGGATCGCGAGGTCGTGTTGACTCGCACTCTGCGGGCCAAAATCGAAGAATTGAATCCCGGGCTGCCTGGCTCGGCCTATGACGATGCAGTTCGCCAGATCGTCACGGTTTCTACTTCGCAGACCATGGCCGCCACCAACCGCGAGAAGTACGAACTGATCAAGGACGGAGTGCAGATCACCTTTCGCAATGCCAAAGGCGAACGGGTACGCCAGCGGCTGCGGGTGTTCGACTTCGATACTCCCGAGAATAACCATTTTCTCTGCGTGCGGGAGCTGTGGGTGCGCGGCGATCTGTACCGCCGCCGGGCGGACATCGTCGGCTTCGTCAACGGCCTGCCGTTGTTGTTCATGGAGCTAAAGAACGTCAGCCGCGATATCCGCGCCGCCTACGAGCAGAATTTTCTGGACTACAAGGACACCGTCCCGCACCTGTTTCATCACAATGCCATGGTGGTGCTGGCCAATGGGGTGGACGCCAAGCTCGGTTCGCTCACCAGCCGGTTTGAGCATTTCCACGAGTGGAAGCGGTTGGCCGAGAATCAGCCGGGCGTGGTAGCTATGGAGACGCTGCTCAAAGGAATATGTGCCAAAGATAACTTCCTGGACCTGGTGGAGAACTTCATCGTTTTCGATGACTCGTCTGGGGAATCGCGGAAGATTCTGGCCCGTAACCACCAGTTCCTGGGCGTCAACCGGGCCATTGAGGCGGTGCGCGACAGGAAGAGCCGGGACGGCAAGCTAGGGGTGTTCTGGCATACTCAAGGCTCGGGCAAGAGCTATTCTATGGTGTTCTTCACCCGCAAGGTGCATCGCAAGTTGGGCGGCAACTTCACCTTTCTCATTCTCACCGATCGCGCCGACCTAGACACGCAGATCTACAAGACCTTCGCTGGGTGCGGCGTGGTGGACAACGACCGCGACCCGTGTCGGGCAGCGAGCGGCGAACATCTCGCCAAGCTGCTGGCCCAGCACAAGTCGCATCTCTTTTCGCTGATCCAGAAGTTCAATCAGACCGTGGTCGAAGGAGAGGCCTACTCCCGGCGCGATGACCTCATCGTCATCACCGACGAGGCCCACCGCACCCAGTACGGCACTCTGGCGCTCAACATGCGCAATGCCCTGCCGAATGCCAGCTATATCGGCTTTACCGGCACGCCGCTCTTTAAGGATGACGAGATCACCCGGCGGGTGTTCGGCGATTACGTCTCCACCTACGATTTCCAGCGGGCCGTGGAAGACAAGGCTACGGTGCCGCTCTATTACGATGCGCGTGGCGATAAGCTCGGCGTGGCGGTCGGCGATTTAAACGAGCGGATCGCCGAAAAGCTGGAAGAGCTGGAGACGGGCAATATCGATGTGGAACAGCGCCTGGAGCAGGAGCTCAAGCGCGACTACCACATCATCACGGCCGGGAAGCGCCTCGACCAGGTAGCCTGCGATTTTGCGCAGCACTACTCCACGACGTGGGAAACCGGCAAGGCGATGCTGGTCTGCATCGATAAGATCACCTGCGTCCGCATGCATAAGCTGATTGAGCTCTATTGGAACGAGAGAATCGGCGAGTTGGAAGCGCAGTTGCCCCAAGCCACGGACGAGCAGGACGAACAGTATCGGCGACGCCAGATTGAGTGGATGCGCCAGACGCAGATGGCGGTGGTGGTCAGCGAGGAGCAAGGGGAGGTCGAGAAGTTCCGCACGTGGGAGCTGGACATCACCCCGCATCGCCGCCTGATCAAGGAAGGCATCGATCTGCCGGAGGCGATGCGGAAACAGCCGCAGTTCCAGAACATGCAGCGGCTGTCGCTGGACGATGCGTTTAAGGCCGAGGAGCACCCGTTTCGCGTCGCTATCGTCTGCGCCATGTGGCTGACTGGCTTTGATGTTCCCAGTCTCTCGACCCTGTACCTGGACAAGCCACTCAAGGCACACACGCTAATGCAGGCCATTGCCCGGGCGAACCGGGTGAATGAGGGCAAAAACAACGGGATGATCGTCGATTACTGCGGCATCCTGAAAAACCTGCGCAAGGCGCTGGCGACCTTTGCCGGAGCAGGCGACGACGGGCGCGATGGCGATGGCGGCGAAACCGAACCGGCTAAACCCGATGAGGAACTGCTGGCTGATCTTTGTGAAGCGATTGCCGTTGTCCGGGCCTTCTTAGAGGAGCGAGGCGCATCCCTAGATGGGGTTATCGGACAGACTGGATTTGCCCGAAATGCGGCGATTCTCGCCGCCAAGGAGGCGGCGAACGAAAACGACGAGACAAGAAAACGTTTTGAGGTGATGTGCCGGGCGGTGTTTTCGAAATTCAAGGCCTGCATCACCGTTGAAGGCATCAGTGCTTGCCGAGGCGACTTCGACGCGATCAATATCGTCTATAAAAGCCTGCAACAGGACCGCGAGCAGGCGGATATCACCGACATCATCCGCCAGCTGCATCAAGTCGTGGATGAGGCGATTGAGACACAGGCAGGGCTGGCTGTTGCTGAAGAGCTGACACCGTACGATATCAGCAAGATCGATTTCGACCGCTTGCGCCGAGAGTTTGAGCGCAGCCCGGCCAGGCGCACCACCGTGCAGAATCTGAAGACCGCAATCGAGCAACGTCTGCGGCGCCTGCTCCAGCAGAATCCCTTGCGGATCGATTTCCAAGGGCATTACGAGGAGATCGTTGCCGAGTACAATCGCGAGAAGGATCGAGTGGCCATCGAGAAGACCTTTGAGGCGCTTCTACAGATCGTGGATGAGCTGGATGATGAGGAGAGCCGCGCCGTGCGAGAAGGACTCGATGAGGAGAGTCTCGCTCTTTTCGACTTGCTCAAAAAGCCGGACCTAATGCCTGGTGACATCAAGCGCATCAAAGCTGTGGCCGTCGATCTGCTCGAAACCCTCAAGGCGGAAAAACTGCGAATCGATCACTGGCGCGACAAGGAATCCACCCGAGATGCGGTCCGTCTGACGATTCAGGATTATCTCTGGAACGAGCAAACCGGGCTGCCGGAAATCTACTCAGAGGGGGACGTGCGGGACAAAGCAGAGGCGGTTTTCTTGCATGTGTTTCGGGCGTACCCAACGATGCCGTCACCCTACTACGCCAGCATAGCGTCGTAGGAAGTAGCAACGGATGATATGAGCTTTAACCCGAGCTTCACCATCACCAACCGCATGACACAAGCAATCACCCGCATCGAGCGGACGCGGGGCTTTCTGGAGGCGGCGCAGCTCTCCGCCGATTGGGTGCGCGAGGTGGGCGAAGAGGCGCTGATTCTGGAGGCGCATTACACCACCCACATCGAAGGCACCCGGCTGACCCTGGATCAGGCCGAGCGGCTCTGGAAGGGCGAAGCGGTGCCGGAAGCTGACCCGGACGATGCGCGGGAGCTGCTCAACTACCGCGCCGCCTTCGAGTTTGTCTCGGACTGTCTCGATAGCGGCGACCCGATCACCGAGGGGATGATCCGCGAGATTCACCGCAAGCTGGTGGAAGGCGTGTGCGGCGGTAGCGCTGGGCCGGGGGAGTATCGGCGTATTCAGAATCACGTGGTTAACTCGGGCACCGGCCAGGTCATCTATACCCCGCCGACGGCGCTGGAGGTGCCGGTGATGATGTCGAGGCTGGTCAAGTGGCTGAACGCAGACCTCGATATTCATCCGGTGCTGGTGAGCGGCATCGCCCAGTTTCAGCTGGTGCACGCCCACCCGTTTCTCGACGGCAACGGCCGAGCTTCGCGGCTGCTCTCCATCCTCTGCCTCTACAAGGCTGGGTACGATTTCAAGCGGCTGTTCACCATCAGCGAGTACTACGATCGCGACCGGCCGACCTTCTACAAGTCGATCCAGAGCGTGCGCGACAACGACATGGACATGACCGGTTGGCTCGATTACTTCGTCACCGGCCTGGAGACCCAGATGATCGAGGTGCGTGAGCGCAGCGAGCAGGTAATCCGCTGCGATGTGCTGGCGAAGCAGCATGGTCTGAACGAGCGCCAGGGCAAGGCGCTAAGCTACCTCCTCCAGCACGGCAAGCTGACTATTCAGGATTTCGAAGCGCTCTGCCCGACCATCAACCGCCGCAGTCTGCAACGGGACTTGAAGGGGATGGTGGACAAGGATCTGATCACCGCCGAGGGCGCGACCAATCAGCTGGTCTATCGACTTCCTGGGTGACCTGTGACAAACTCACGACCATGCCTGCGACAGTCCGTCCTGCCAGTCTCACCGATCAAGTAGCGACCAAGTAACTGATCAAGCAGATGTATGAACGAGGCCTTATGACGCAACCCGCCTTCCAACGCTATATCGGCATCGACTACTCCGGCGCGAAAACCCCGGATTCCAGCCTGAAGGGACTCCGGGCCTACGAGGCCAGCCGTGAGTCTCTACCGGTGGAAGTGGAGCCGCCGCCAAGCCCGCGCAAGTACTGAACCCGGCGCGGCCTGGCGGAATGGCTGGCGGGGCAGTTATCCGGGGATGTGCCCACCATCGTTGGTATCGACCACGGCTTTTCCTTTCCTCTGAGCTATTTCGAGGCTCATTGGCTGGAACTGGATTGGCCGACCTTCCTCGACGATTTCCAGAAGCACTGGCCGACCGATGCCGAGCACACATACGTCGATTTCATTCGCCACGGTTCACGAGGCGAAGGCGAGGCCCGTTCCGGTAGCGCCCGCTGGCGGCGGATAACCGAGGAGCGGGCCGGGGCCAAGTCGGTCTTTCACTTCGACGTGCCCGGCTCGGTGGCTAAATCGACCCATGCGGGGCTGCCCTGGTTGAGGTATCTGCGCAATCAGCTTGGCGGCCGGGTCCACTTCTGGCCCTTCGACGGCTGGGAGATACCTCCGGGCAAGTCTGCGCTGGTGGAGGTCTACCCGTCATTGTGGAGCAAGAGCACTCCACGGGAAGGCCGCACCCCCGACCAACACGACGCCTACGTCGCTGCCGCCTGGTTGCGGCAGGTGGATTTGGATGGCAGCCTCGGTACATTTCTTAAGCCGGACATGCTGCCCGACGAATACCCTGTTACCCAGGCCGAAGGGTGGATTCTCGGGGTGATGTGACGTGACGAATTATTTTATGAAACGGCACTAACCTAAAATAATGCGAGCCGCTATTTTAGGTTAGTGAGTCCATCTCCAGTAGAAACCGCCAGACCGGCACCACCTGGATGGTGCCGAAGTCCACGGGGATGGTTTCATCGGTGCGCCAGGTGACGATGATTCGCTTTGCTTGACGCGGGGATCGGCCAGGCAGGAGCAGGCCTGGATCAACATCACGGCTCGTTCTTGTCCCGGCCCTGACGGCAGCAGCGCGACAAGGTCCACCACGCGGCCCGTTTTGGTCTTGTGGTAAAAGATCTCCGGCGTCACCCGGCGCAGCACGGTGAACACCAGATTCTCCAGCAAGCTGTCGCGGTTGATGAAAATGCCGGAGCTGACCGACGTCGCCGGCGCATGATCGACGCAATAGACCTTGCGGGGATTGACGCTGATCCGGGTTGGCGAGTTGGAAAAGATGTTCACGCTGAACAGCAACCCGGCGTCCTCGAGGGCAGCGAGCCAATCGACCACCGAGTTTTTACGCACCCGGTGGCCGAGTGATTTCAGGTAGTCGGTTGGGTGACTGACGGAGTAATAAGAGCCGGTGTTGTCCATCAGCCAGTGGGCCAGATCGATCACCGCCCGAGGCCTCACATTTTTCGGTGTACATCAAGCGGTTGATGAAGAGCCGCCAGTGCGGGAGCGCCTACATCTCATCGAAAAAACAGTGGACCGTTTCGCTACCACGCCTGCGGATGTGCGCCGAAAATCGGCAGAGATGACGTTGTTGCCGGTACCCTGGCGGGGCGGCCAGCCGGTTTCGGGCTGAGGGTCTTGGCTTTCGGGCTCAGCCAGCGCCGATAGGTCTGCGGCTTGACCATCAGCATGACGTCGGCGACATCGTGGTTGATCTCGTTTCCCAGCTGCCGGATGTCGGCGAGCATTATTTTACGTGGTGCATCAATAGGTTATGGGGTGAGTCGAGGGTGGAGGCTGTTTTGCGCTAGGTCGACGCACCCTCCAAGCTTGCCGACGCTGCGGGCCCGGACTTTGCAGACGGCGATGCAACGCATACACGAGATGCACACCTCCTCCTCGAGCCCCCTTGGACCGTTTCCGACGGCAACATCTCGGCTTGATTTGGGGGACCAGATCTCCTCCTTCGGGGCGCCCTCGTCAGTCCTCTCGATAGCTCATTGAGCGTGCGGGGAGTAGGTGACGATGCTGAGCAGCGTTTTCGGGAGATTGCTGCCGCCTGGAACGTGGACCTGCAGGCGCAATCGCTTTCGTTTCCTGAAAGAATGGTAGTGCTTGATAAGATAGTCTGGGAACAACTCGCAAACCCGATCGAATCCAGCCTCGTTATCGTCGAATTAAGATGCGCCAAGGAGGTCATTCGATTCTTTCTTGAACTGGAGAACAGAGACCAAGCGGAATGGGTGAGCGATTCGCGCTTCCGTTTGCAGGCCAGCCCCGATGCAACGGTGGCCGTGTGCGTCCTCCGCATCTTGGGCAACAACGGGCACGCGCCGCGCTCGAGTTCTCACACAAAAATCGACTGCGCGTTTATTACGGTCGAAGTTGGCGTTATGCTTTACAAGTAACAGGTGCTTTTGTAGCGATAGAGACAGGTGCATTATGAGTAATAACGGTATTAATTTTAAATTAAGCGGGTTGCTTGGAGCGGTAGTAGTTATAGGTGTAATCGCTGCAGCATTATTCATTCATAATCTTATATATTATCACAATCCACGAGTAGAGCCTTTAACGAAATCATTGCAGTCAAATGATCCAATGATGATTGGTGAAGCTTTATGCGAAGCGGATGGTTTTACAACGGAGAAAGGCCATAAGCTTATTCCCTATATTTTACCATTACTTCGTGATGAAAGAGAATTCCCTAAAGAGTTGCAAAGTAAGTTTTTTAAAGGTGATCAGCTAATTTCTGCCGGCTCTCAAGATGCGGATGAACGTTCGAAAGAAATCCGTACGATTGGTTTTGCCTCAGCACTTACTCTACAGGGTTTTATCATTAAAGATAGAACGCCTTGGAAAAAATACCGGGAAAAAATTATTTCGTATGTAGTTGAAGATGTTAGGCTGAATGATAACGAGCATTTTTTAAAAAATGCTCTATGGGCTGTAAGCCAAAGTAAAAACAAAAGGGTGATTCCGCTATGGTTCCAGTGTCTGGAAATGGAGTCTGAATCAATAAAAATGGCAAGTCTTTCTGGACTATACTACTATATCGATGATAGAGATCGCGGATTTTTTACATGGCATCCTGAAAAAGAAATAGATAGCAATATGATTAAAAAGCTCAAGGCGTGTGAGTCGGATAGCTCTCCAGCGGTACGCTTTTCTTCATCAAGAGTTATTAAAGGTCTGAAGGACGCAGGGTTAAACATAGAATTAAGTGAGCAAAAGTAGCGCCAGCTACACTGGCTTCACCGGCACACCACCCTTTGAAGACGACGAGGCCACCTGCGTTCGCATACGCAAGCTGGTCGAGTTCTACCGGAGCAAGAGAATCGGCGAGCTGGAGGCGCAGTCGACCCGGGCTGTGGACGAGCGGGGTGAGGTCGAGCTGTAGGAGGCCATGCGAAAGCAGCCGTGGTTTGAGAGCGTGCGGCGGCTATTACTGCATGCTGCGTTTATTTTGACGTTCCCAGGCTCTCTATTGCTGCGGCGGGGAGAGAAACAGCTCGTTCTGCTTGGGCACGGCGCAGGCCTTCTTTATAGTCTGGGCGCCGACCGCCAGAATGAGCTTGCCGACGCTGCGGGCCTGGACTTTGCAGACGGTGATGCAACGCATGCACGAGATGCACGCCTCCTCGTCCAGCCCCCTTGGATCGTCGTGCGGGATAGCGCCCACCGGGCAGCGCGCCGCGCAGTCGCCGCAGGCGACGCACGTCTTATTCGCCTTTGGCTTCATGGGTACGCCCTTGTAGTGCTTGTAGGGGCGGTTGCCGGGGAGGGGCGGCCGGCCGGAGGCGGTGCCGGCCTCGAGGCGCTGTCGCACGCTGCGCGCGTAGCCCTTGAGCACCTCCTCGTCCTGCGCGTGAGGGCGCCCCGTGGCGAACTGGCGCATGATCGAGTGCTCGGCCACCGCCGTCACCGCCGCCACGCAGCGAAAGCCCACCTCGGTGAGCGTGTCGTCCAGCTCCAGCAGGGTGTCCTCGTAGTCCCTGTTGCCGTACACGACGATCGCCACGGCCCGTGCGCCGCCGCCCGTCATCTGCTTTAGCCGCGACACGGCGACTGCGGGCACCCTGCCGCCGAAGGAGGGCACCGCCACGATGCAGACGTCGTCCTCGTTGAAGGCGAACTCGCCAAACGCCAGCGTTCGCTCGGTGAGGTCGATCGGCGCGCTCTCCCCTTCGCTCAGCGTGCGGGCGAAGACGTCCGCCACCTTTTGGGTGCCGCCGGTGGGGCTGAAGGTGATGGTGTGGACGGTCATGCGGGGTCTCCTCGTGGGGTGGGTGTGGGGGGAATGTATCACTTACACACTGGTGTCGGCCTACTTCGACGTCGCGGAGTTCCGCGCCTTGCACCACGAGCCAACCTACATGAAGGATTGGTTGGCGCATCTGGAGCGCTTGATCGTCGTCATGGGCGGCAGCGCTTTGCGGGGCGCGGGCAGCGTGATTTATCAGCAGGCGCAAGCTAGGGCGCGGGCGGAGTACGCGAAATACCGCAAGCACATGGATGCGCAGCCCCCTGAGGTCGAGACGGCCTTCTTGGAGAGCGTGAAGGCCGTGCAGAAGAAGATCACGGGGAAGAAGAAGCCATGAGTCGGCTGCATAAACTCGTCGCATTGGTTGAGCGCTTCTTCGGTTTGACCTAGGGGAGCCAGGCCTCCGCGCCGGAGATGGTTGTTTCGGCGCTAGCCGCCTTGCAGGGCGACTCCGGCATCGCTCTCGGCAACGCGTATGGCTCCGGGCGCATCGGCCTCGAGGAGGGCGTCGGCATTGCCTTGTCGCGAGACTGCACCAATCGGCTAAGGCGATACCTTCCCGGGTACGACAAAAAGATCAGCTCCCACCAGATCACCGATGAGCGGATCTCCAATGCTCTTCGTCGCGCCAAGCTGCGCGATGTTCCTCCTTGTGCCGACTGGCCGCGAGCCCTCGACGGCACCACCGTGTATCGGCTCGTGGAGAACATACTGCGAGAGAGGGGCGGCGGCGACTGAGGCAAACCCTCTACCTCGACTTCTGCTTCAGGGCTTGCTGTTTTTAGGGTGTCTCCCCCGTTTTCGCGGGTGTGCTCGGGCGGGTTGTAATCCGGGGCGGCGGCTCCGCATCTGTCCGCTGCTCCAGTAGGATAAGTGCAGTAGAGTCGACACCTGGGGCGACTTAAAGGGCTCCACGGGCGATGGTGAGTCAACGTCGGAGGGCGGGCCTTATGAACGCTAAAACCGCGGCCATTGAGGTGTTGCGGCGAGCCGGTCGGCCGCTGAGCGCCGAGGAGATCGCCGAGCTGGCCCTCGCGGACGGCCTCTGGCAGACCGAGGGTGCAACGCTGGCCGCGACCATCGGCGCTCGCCTCTACGGCGACATTAAGGCGAACGGCGATACGTCGCCTTTTGTAAAGGTTGCCCGCGGGCGCTTCGCCCTGCGGGGCGCCGCTGAGGCGCCGCGCGCGAGCGGCGCTCACGCGGCCCCGGCGGCCGCGCAGGAGGCCTCAGCTCCTCCTCCTCCTCCTCCTCCTCCGGCCGCGAACCTCTCCTTTACCGACTGCGCCCAGCGGGTGCTCGAGGAGTTCGGCGGCAAGAGGCCGATGCACTACAGGGAGATCACCGAGCGGGCGGTGGAGCAGGGGTGGCTGGTGACGGCCGGCAAAACGCCCGAGGCCAGCATGAACGCCCAGCTGGGCGCCGAGATCAGGCGCAAGCAAAGACGTGGTGAGCAACCGCGCTTTGTGCAGCACGGCCGCGGCTACGTGGGGCTCAGCGTGTGGATGCCCCGCGGCTTGGAGTTCGCCTCCTCGGCATGCAGCCCGGCGAGTTCGAGCAGCTCATCTCACAGCTGCTCGTCGAGATGGGGTTCGAGAGCGTCGAGGTCACCAAACTCAGCGGCGACGGGGGCATCGACGTGCGCGGCACCCTCGTGGTCGGCGAGGTGGTTCGTATTAAGATGGCCGTTCAGGTTAAAAGGTGGAGCGGCAGCGTGGGGGCGCCGATCGTGCAGCAGGTGCGCGGCAGCCTCGGCGTGCACGAGCAGGGGCTGATTATCACCGCCGGCCGGTTTAGCGCCGGCGCCGTGAGGGAGGCGGCGCAGCCCGACAAGACGCCCATCGCCCTCATGAGCGGAGAACAGCTCGTGCTGCTCTTGCTGGAGTACGGCATCGGCGTGCGCCGCTCCGCACCGGATCTCTTTGAGCTGGACGAGGAGTTCTTCGAGCCACGAGTCGCCGAGGAGGGCGCGCTCGGCGAGGAGGACTTCGCGCGCGCTACTGTATAATCCGGGGGGTGTTCCCCGGGGCGTGGTGAGACCCCTCCGCGCTCGCGCCGTTAGCGGCGATGAACGCTAACACTTTTCGCGTTTCTGCCGACACTTGAGGGGAAGGCCCTTTTACGGCGTCTCGCGCGAGAAGTGTCTTGATGGGCGCGAGAGATTTGCGGCGCACTTTTTACGAGGCTTTTTATGATTAGCGTAAATGCATTGTTACAAAACATAGACGATGTTTCTTCGCTTCTTAAAGCAGGAAAACTAGATCCCGAAAAAGAGTACCTCGTAAGGATCTATACGGCTTCACTGAATAGCAGTGAGGCTCTTTTGCTCTCTGGGCAAATAAAAGAGCTCCTTCCACGCTGTAGTATCTTCGGTGCAACTACCGTTGGGCTGATGTTTAACGACGAAATATACGAAGATGCCACGATGGCTATCTTCGAATCATTTGAGTCGGCAAGCCATTGCGTTCGGTCGTTCGTGCATACGGACGTTTCTCTTGCAGATCTCGCGCGCGAGATCTCTGAGTTCGCGAGGTCCTGCTCCGCGAAGCTCATGCATATGATGTTCTCTCATGAGTTCATCAAAGCGCACGAGCTTGTTCACGAATTTAATAAGATAAACGAGAATACAATTCTCGTGGGCGGAGCAGCCGGTGTTTTGTCCGATAAAGGTATTAATTCGTACACCTTTGACGAGAATGAGATAAAGCCAGATTCCATTATCTGCGCAGCTTTAGCCGGCGACGAATTAAAGGCGAAAAGCTGGGTAAACATACCGCATGAGCCGATAAGTGAAGTCTTCACCCTCACCGAGGTAGAGCGAAATACGATCAAGAGGGTCGATGGGGTAGACGTAAGGGACTGGCTGGCCGAGTACCTCGGCATCGACGAGCTCCGTCAGTACGCGGATTACAAAACCACCGCAGAGGAGGATGAGCTCGCGCGATTCCCCCTCGTGCTCGAGGGGCACAGCGGCGCGAGCAGGCTGCTCTACTACGACGAGTACAGCGACTCCGTGTCCCAGTACTTCAGCGAGCTCCCCGAGGGCACGCGCTTTAGAATCGGCTACGTAAGCCCCAAGAGCATCGCCACGAGCACCTACGCCATCTGCAGGGAGCTCGCCGTGCACCCTGCCGAGAGCATCTTCCACTACAGCTGCTTCTTTCGGCGGCTCTATTTTGGCAACTGCAGTGAGTGGGAGATGTCCCCCTACTACGGCAACGGGCTCTGCGGAGTCTTTCTCAACGGCGAAATAGGGAATACGGGCTCGTCAAATGAGTGCCTTTGCGGGTCCAGCGTGCTCGTCTCCGTGGCGGAAAACGAGCGATTTATAGAGCCGGATCTGAGCACCTTCTCCGAGATAAGCGTTATTGACGATAAAACGCAGGAGCTTCTCAGCTTCGTCCTTATGAAGCAGAAGAATATTCTGAGCGAAAAGAACAAAGCTCTTCTCAATGAGCTGACGGCACATCAAGGTAATCTTAAAGATAGCCTCTATTATGACCCTATAATAAAAATTCCGAATGCAATTAAATATCGCGAAGACTTTGAGCATAAAGAGTTCAATAAAATTTGCGTAATAAAGATAGAAAATACGCTAAGTATTATAAATAGAGTAAATCATAAAGGATACTATTCGATATTACGTAGCTTTTTAGTTTCTATAGAAAATGATTTAAAGTCAGAGGGTCTTTACGATCTGCTCTCATATTACGCTATGAACGAGAGCACATTTTTGATAGCTTCAAATTCATCTGTATCTATCGAGAAATTCAGACGCACAATACAATCAATATTCAACAAGTACCATCTTTATTTTTCAGACGATAGGGAAATCGTTTTTGTTAATAGGTTCATAGTCGTATTTGGAAAAGATAATTTGTTTGAATCAGCGATTTCGATTCTTCGAGATCAAGAGAATAAGCAAATGCCGCTAGTTGTATCTAACGATACCGGCATAAAAGAAGCCGAACCGGACGATGAATTTGCAATGCTGCGCATCCTTAATTATGCGATCGATAGCAAAAGAGTAGTTCCCTATTTCCAGGGAATATACAACAACGAGACGAACTGCATCGATCGATATGAAGCATTAATGAGAATAAAAGACCAGAATAATGAAGTAATATTACCAGGTAAATTTCTCGATATCGCAAAAAAGTACCGCTTATATAATTACCTAAGCGAACAGATGATAATAAAGGTCTTCGACTGTATAAACAGTCAAAATGTAATGGTAAGCCTAAATATCTCTGCGTTTGATATAGAGTCAGACGATATTCAGTCTTTAATTTTCAAAAAACTTAGTGAATGCAATGATTGCTCAAGATTAATATTTGAGATAGTGGAAAGTGAGTATTTGAGCAATCTAGAGCAAGCTAAAGAATTTTTCGATAAAGTCAGGAGCTTTGGAGCGAAGATAGCTATTGACGACTTCGGATCAGGCTACTCAAGCTTGAGGGAGATTATAGCTATAAAGCCTGATTACATTAAGATATGCGGAGACGTGATTACCGCAGTGTGTAGCGATGAATCAAACGGTACAATGGTTGACATGGTGTTTTTCCTTGCGAGTAGCCTGGACTCGGAGCTTGTGGCGGAGTACGTAGAAAACGAGAGAATACAGAGCTACGTACGTAAGCATGCTATAGGGTATTCCCAGGGCTTTTTCTTTAGCCGTCCGGCCTCTTTTGAGGAGACCTTTCCTCACTAAGCGCCGGGGCTAGTGGTTTCGCTCGAGCGGCTCGTAGTGCTCGAGGTCTTTTTTCGTAGGGGGTGGACTGCGGTATGCAAGAGGCCGGAGGTGGATCTCTTTACCGTCGAATAGCAGCTTCTTCTTCACGAAGCAACCCCCTGCTCCGCCTTTCTTCGTGGCGGAGGGCATCCAAAATTCTCGTATTACTGGCTGTGAAACTCGGTTTTGGTGGTGAGCGCGAGTGCGAGTGCTGAAGCCCCACAGCCCCTTTACGAGGTCATCCATCTTCGCCTGGTGCTTTGTGGCGATTGTCTCCGCCTTGGTGGTGGTGGTCTCCCTGAGCATCGGCTCCTCGAGTATCCCACGCTCCATTGAGAACGATTACGCCGATATCTTTATTGTATCAAAGGACATTAAGATCTTTTATCAGGATGGCGGATATGAGGTTTGTAATCTTCCGAAGACACTAGAGTATCGTAAAGAGGTATCATTAAAAATTGATCTTAGTGATATCGAGGATGCGAAAAATAAATCAATAAATATTAACGTCTGTGAGATGTCATTTGACATAATCTCAGATGGTAAAGTTTTCTATAGCAGTAGCGACTCTAACGAGAAGACTTTTAAAAAAGGCGTATACACTATACATATGATTGATATTCCAGATGAAGCGGCAAAGAGCGTGATAACAGTTAGGTATAAATCTCTTATACCAAGTAAAGTAAACATAAATATAGAGCCTATTTCAATAGGATATAGACTAGCAATAGTAAACCACAATAATGCAAAAGAATCACTTTTAGCAGCATTAACGGTTGTAATGATGGCTGGATCTATTATTTGTATTTTATTGTATCCAATTTTAGCTTCATTAATAAAGGTAAATAAACAAATAATATATATGGCATCCGCACTGCTTGGAGTGAGCGGATACACCCTGACAAGGCTCTGGATTGTTTACTATGTACTACCTTATAGCTCTGCTCTTTACGTAATAGAGTACACATCTCTTATGCTATGTACCGCAGGATTTGTTGCTACGATAGCTGCAAACCTTGATACGAGATTTAATAAGTTCTACAAGGTTATTGTTTCATTAAGCTTTATAAATATAATTATTCAGACTATTCTGACGTTTATTGGTGTATCTGAGTATACGGAGATGTTAATTGTAACACAGGCGATGATTGTCATATCGGTACTCTCTGTTGTTGTAGGATTTATATTTACAGATAAGAAGCAGTTCCCGCGCAGCAGAAATATCGTAATATCATTTATACCTCTAATGGTTTGCTTCATACTTGCAATAATAGCGCATCTTTTGGCGATTACTATTAATGATATGGCATTTATCATGGTAAGTGTTATTGGATTTATTGCCATACAAATTAAAATATCAGGTATTGAGATGATTCATAAGTACAGAGATACTATAAATGCAGAGATGTATAAAAAGATGGCTCTTAACGACAGCCTATCAGGATGCCTTACTAGGGCAGCCCTTAATAAGAAGAAGATATGGCTATCTGAAAATCTAGGTATGCACTCATCTATAGGCATTATATCTCTTGACCTCAATGGCCTTAAGAAGGTCAATGACACATACGGTCATGATGAGGGAGATAAGCTGATAGCAGAATTCGGTAAAATTCTGAAGAGATCTGCTCAAAGGGAAAATTTAGCGGATGTATATAGATCTGGTGGAGATGAATTTATCGTTATCTTTCTCGATGCAGATGAATCTGTTCTCGATGATTATGTATCTACGCTGAATGATAAATCGAGTAGGTATAATGCAAAGGGCGATACGCAGCCGATCGACTTCGCAGTCGGCTGTGTGCTAATAGACGGGGGAGAGGGTGCGGACATAGATGCGGCGATCAAAGAGTCGGATCGCCGTATGTACGAGCACAAGAGGAAGCTGAGCCGCAGGCGGCGGGCCGACGACTGAGGGTGCGGTGAGGCCGCGAGAGGGCTTCGGGAGGGCGGTCGCTTAACAGGCGACGCTTTTTGCCGATAAAGCTCTTAGAGGCGCTCGCTCCGCGGCGGCGGAGTGAGCCCGCCGTTCGCGCTCCGCGCGTTTTAGCGCGTAAGCGGCGTGGATTTGCAGTATCCTTAGGCTATGGGGCCCCGTCTTTTCGAGGAGTTAATGTGCGCATAAAGCAACTGAGCAGGATCGTCAGCATTCTCCTCGTCTTCCTGGTCTGTCTCGGCGTGGGCTCGATGTTGCGCTCTTACTCGTTGCTCGAGCGGCAGCGGGCGCTCTCCGCGCGGGCGTTGAAGAGTAGCGAGTGCATTAATACCCTGATCGAGGGCAGCGACATCCTCACGAACGCGGTGCGCGCCTACGCCGCGACCGGCAACAAGAAGTTTAAAAACGACTTCTTGGTTGAGCAATACACCGCCCGCAGCCGCGACAAGGCGGTGAGCGAGCTCGCCGAGGTCGGGGTCCTGCCCTCCGAGTTGGATCAAGTGGAGGGCGCGAAGGCGAACTCCGATGCGCTGATCTCACTCGAGAAGGCAGCTTTTGCCGCCGCGGATAAGGGGGATCTCGCCAAGGCGGTGCCGCTGGTCTTCGGCGAGGAGTACGCGCAGCGCAAGGCGAGCATCATCGAGCCGCTCGTACAGGTTCGCAGCGAGATCAACCTGCGGCTCATGAAGGAGCAGGACGCGCTCTTCCGCACGATCGGGGTGTATAAGCTCCTGGCGACCTCCTCCATCTGTCTCTCGCTCCTCCTCACGATCTTTATGATGGTCTTCTTGCTCCACCGCAAGATAGCTGGTCCGCTCGACTCGCTCGCGGAGAGCACGGAGCGGCTTATCGGCGGAGAGAACGATGTGAGTTTTCAGCTCCAGGAGCCCCTCTCCGAGCTCGGCAATTTGGCCGATGCCCTGGAGTCGTTCCGCGTCTCCCGTGTGAGTATTGAGAAGCAACGCTGGGTGAAGGCCCGGGTTGCGGAGATCACCGAGCAGGTGCACCAAGCCGGTACCATCGAGGCCTTCGGCCGTCAGCTGCTCGAGTCTCTCTGCCCGGCGGTCGGTGCCGGCATCGGCCTCGTCTATCTCTCCACCGAGGAGGCGGATGGGGCCACCTGTATCGCCGGGTACGGTATCGCGGATGAGCAACGTCGCAACGTCGCGCTCTTTATGAGCGAGGGCTTGGTGGGGGAGGCCGCTCGCACCGAGAAGCCCGTGGTGCTCAGCAACATCCCGACGGATTACCCCAAGGTGGTCTCCGGCATAGGGAGGGGGCTCCCGCGGCACGTCGTGCTCCTCCCGATTCTCCTGGAGGGTCTGCCCACCGTTTGTGTGGAGCTCGGTCTTTTGGAGGATCTTACCGAAGAGCGCAATGAGCTCTTAGGTGAGCTCACTAAGGCGATTGCACCGCACATCGGGATCCTCTTCCGCAACGTGCGCACCAAGGAGCTCCTGGAGAAGACGGTCAAGCAGGCGGAGAGCCTGGAGGCTACGGGTCGGGAGCTCCAGAAGGCGAAGGAGGCCGCCGAAGCCGCCGCGCGGGCGAAGTCCGACTTTATGGCCAATATGAGCCACGAGATTCGCACGCCCATGAACACGGTGATCGGCATGTCGCACCTCGCGCTGCGTACCGAGCTCTCGCCGCAGCAAGACAACTACCTCACGAAGATCAAAGACGCTGGGCAGCATTTGCTCGGCATCATCAACGACATCCTCGACTTCTCCAAGATCGAGTCGGGTAAGTTCGCTATCGAGCACATCGAGTTCGATCTGGAGCGGGTCTTCGGCAACGTGGCCAGCATCCTCAGCGAGAAGGCCGCTGAGAAGAACATCGAGCTTATCTTCAAGATCTCCGACGGCGTGCCTCGCTTCTTGATAGGCGACCCCCTGCGGATCGGCCAAGTCCTCCTCAACTATGGGTCGAACGCCATTAAGTTCACCGAGGAGGGCGAGGTCTCTATCGTCGTCTCGGCCGAGGAGGTCGAGGCGGGTAGTCTGTATCTGCGGTTCGCCGTGCGCGATACCGGTATCGGTCTCACCGAGCAGCAAAAGGAACTGCTCTTCCAGAGCTTCCAGCAGGCCGATACCTCGATTACGCGCAAGTACGGCGGCACCGGCCTCGGCCTCGCGATCAGCCGACAGCTCGCCGATCTCATGCAGGGAGAGGTCGGTGTGGAGAGCGAGTACGGCAAGGGGAGCCTCTTCTGGTTTACGGCGCGGGTGGCGGCTGCCCCCGACCAGCATCGCGCGCGAGACCCTCACCCAGAGCTGCGTCGTTCTCGCATCCTCGTGGTGGACGACAACGAGAGCGCCCGCATGGTGATCGACGAGATGCTCACCGCGATGGCCTTCCAGGTTACCTCCGTCGCATCCGGGGCGGAGGCGCTCGCCGAGTTGCGCGCAGTCGACGACAGCGACCACTCCTACTCGCTGGTCTACCTCGACTGGCGGATGCCGGAGATGGACGGTCTCGAGACCGCCGCTCGCATCCGCGAGCTGCAGCTCGCGGATGAGCCGCGCCTCGTTATGCTGACCGCCTACGACCAAACCGAGGTCGTGGACCGGGCGCGTAAGCTCGGCATCGAGGAGGTCATGACCAAGCCGGTGACGCCCTCCGCGCTCCTCGACATGACGATGAGCGTGATGAGCGGGTCGGTGGCGCGGCGTGGCATCACCATGACGAGCGACGAGGGCGACGGCGCAGGGGGCGGATTCTCCGGTCAGCGCATCCTCCTCGTCGAGGATAACGAGGGCAATCAAGAGGTCGCCATGGGCCTTCTCTCGGAGACCGGCCTGCAGATCGATCTCGCCGAAAACGGCGCGATCGCGCTCGAGAAGTTGGCGCAAAACGAGTACGCGGTCGTTTTGATGGACGTGCAGATGCCGGTGATGGACGGTATAGCGGCCACGCGGGAGATCCGCCGCACGCCCGCGCTTCAGTCGGTGCCCGTGGTGGCCATGACGGCGAACGCCATGCAGAGAGACCAGGAGATCTGCCTTGAGGCGGGCATGAGCGACTTCGTCGCCAAGCCCATCGACCCCGAGGAGTTGCTCCGCGTGCTCCGGCGCTGGTTGCCCAGTCGCCTCGGGGTCGACCTCGAGGTGCACCGGGCGACGCCCGCCGATCTGGAGGGGCTTCCCGATCTCGAGGGGCTGGACGTCGCCGCGGGGGTGCTGCGGGTCGGCGGCAAGCCGGAGAAGTACCTCTCGCTCCTGCGGATGTTCGTGCGGGGGCAGGCCGACGCATCCGAGCGGGTAAGCCAGGCTCTCGGTAAGGGCGACCTCTTTGAGGTCGAGCTGATCGCGCATACGGTCAAGGGATTGGCCGGTAACATCGGCGCCGTCGTCGTGCAGGAGCACGCCGCGACACTCGAGGGCGCTGTGAGGGATAAAAAGGGCGCCGATGAGATCGCGAGCGCGCAGGCGGCGTTCGCCGCCGCGCTCGGCGAGTTCCTCGCCGGGCTTGAGGAGGCACTGCCCTCCGACTCCGGAGAGGGCGCTGAGGGCCGAGCCCCCGAGGGTACCGATGAGCTCAGCGAGGCGGAGCTCGACGAACTCGCCGCCGTGACGACTCGGCTCTTGGGGCTTCTGGAGGAGGGGGAGCTCAGCGCCTCCGAGTTCCTCGCTGAGAAGCAGGGTATTCTCAGGCGCGCGTACGCGGGCGATTTCGACGCCCTGCGCCACGCCGTCGAGGGCTTCGACTTCGATCAGGCCGCCGACATGCTGCGCACGGCCATGATCGCGAGGGGGCAGGAGGGAGAGGAGGCGGAGTCATGAGCGCCGACCGCACTTCGCTCTCGCCCTCGTTGGTTCTTATCGTCGACGACGCCCCCGATAGCCTCTCGCTGTTGAGCGGCATCCTCAAAGATGTTTACCGGGTCAAGATCGCCAACAACGGTGAGAAGGCACTCCGGATCGCCGCGGGCCGCGACCAGCCCGATCTCATCCTGCTCGACATCATGATGCCGGGCATGGATGGCTACGAGGTCTGCCGGAGGCTCAAGCGGGATCCGGCGACGAAGAGTATTCCGGTTATCTTTTTGACGGCGAAGTCGGATATAGCAGCCGAAGAGAGCGGTCTGGGGCTCGGCGCGGTCGACTACATCACCAAGCCGGTGAGCCCGCCCGTGATGCTCGCGCGGGTGCGCACGCACCTTCAGCTCAAGATGGCCTCAGACTTTTTGCGCGACAAAAACGCCTACTTGGAGCAGGTGATCAGTCAGCGAACCTTCGAGATCCAGACCGCCCAAGAGGTCATGTTCTCGGGTTTCGCCTCGTTGGCGGAGACGCGCGACAACGAGACGGGCGGGCACATCTTTCGCACGCAGCACTACGTGAGAGCGCTCGCCGAGCAGCTGCAGGCTCATCCACGCTTCGCCTCGTTTTTAACCGAACAGGGCGTCTCCACGCTGTTTCGCTCGGCGCCGCTGCACGATATCGGTAAGGTCGGTATCCCCGACAACATCCTGCTCAAGCCAGGTAGGTTGGACGCGGCGGAGTACGAGATCATGAAGACTCATACCTCGCTCGGCAAGGAGGCTATCGAGAGCGCCGAGAAGCGGCTCGGGGTGGAGGTCGAGTTCCTCCGGATCGCCAAGGAGATTATCTACAGCCATCACGAGCGCTGGGATGGCAAGGGGTACCCACAGGGGCTCTCGGGCGAGCGAATCCCCCTCGCCGCTCAGCTCATGGCCGTCGCCGATGGGTACGACGCCATGACGAGCGACCGCGTGTACAAAAAAGGCGTGAGCCATGAGCGCGCTGCCGAGATTATCACCCTTGAGCGAGGTCTCCAGTTCGACCCTGACGTAGTAGATGCCTTTCTCATCATCCAGGAGGAGTTTAGGATGATCGGAGAGAGGTTTACCGATGAGCAGTAGGGGCACACGCCTGTGAAAAAAACCAACGCCGTTAACTTCTGGGGATTCCTCAAGTCTCCCGAGGAAGAAGCAAAGTATTTTCAGCACGAACACACCGTAGCAAGTTCGCTTGTAAGTAGGGTCATCATTGCCTTCGGCGTAGCGTTTTTTCTTATCTACATCTTCGACTTCGGCTACTGTGCGCGAGTTACTAATCTCGACGCTTCGCTGGGCGCGAGGATAGTCATTCTTATTTCATCTCTTATTTTCGCAATATTGGTAAGAGTTGTAAAAAAACAGTTCTGTTACTATATGTTGCTCGTTCTTTTTTCCGGGATAGTAGCTATCTCATATGTGTACATTCTCGTTGAGCAGAATGTGAGCGATCTCGGGTACCACGGCATGGGTATTATGGCTATTTTAATCTGCATATCCTTGCTGAGGATTCCATGGGCGTACCTCCTTGTAACAAATACGACCATAATTGCATTTTTTCTTTTGTGTTCCTATTTTCTCATGGAGAGAGTGCCAATTTCTAACTATATTGAAGTAACAACATATTTTATTATTGTTATTCTTTTTACTTCAATAATTCAAAAACAAATGTCTACTGAGCAGAGGGAGAAATACCTTCAGGGTGAGAATCTTAGACTCCTCTCCGTAACCGATAAATTAACCGGGTGCTATAATCGGCTGTGGTTCGACAGTAAACTCAAGGAGTTCTCCTTCTTCAGAGATGACGATCCAGGTAGTAAATTCTCCATTATCATGCTGGATGTGGACAACTTTAAGAAGGTAAACGATACCCACGGTCACCTCGTGGGCGATAGAGTGCTGCAGGAGTGCGTCGATCTCGTGCGGGGCGTGAGTCGGCCCAAGGATTACTGCGCGCGATGGGGGGGCGAGGAGTTTATCGTCCTCCTCCCGACGACGCAGATCGAGGAGGCTACTGCGGTGGCCGAGCGCATGCGTTCGGCGATTGAGCTGTACGACTTCAGTCTCTCCTTCGCCCTCACCTGCAGCTTCGGTGTGGTTGCGAGGAGGCCCGGAGAGGACTCCGACTCACTACTCCATCGGGCCGACACCATGCTCTACCGCGCCAAGCGAAACGGCAAGAATCGAGTGGAGAAGGACGACCTTATCGAGGGCAGTGGGGCTGTGTTTTTACATGGAGATTTAAGGAGAGGGTAAGGGTGTTGGGTGTCTCACGGGGGCGGGTGTTCGCTCGTCCTCGCATCTAGCCAAGGAGGGCGACATGGGGTTTATGGGCGGACTTATGGGCAACGCCTCAAAGGTCGACACGGGCGACCTCGCCGAGGAGTTCGGCCCGCTGCTCGGCGAGGGCGAGGTCATGGAGCATGCGTATAAGCTCACCCGCGACGTCTTTATCTTCACGAATCGTCGCTTCATCTTCGTCGATAAACAGGGTATTACGGGGAAGAAGACCTCGTATCTCTCGGTGCCCTATACGAAGATCTCCTCCTTCGCGGTGGAGACGGCCGGCGCGCTCGACCTCGACGCCGAGCTCAAAATCTGGATCTCCGGATTCGGCGGCGGCACGAGCGCTAGCCCCACGATGATCCAGGCGCAGTTCACCAAAAACGTCAACATCTACGAGGTCCAGGCGCTCCTCGCGCATTACACCTGCGGGTAGCGGGCAGTCGCGAGGGAGGGGCCGAGAGGCGTCGCCGCTCGGCCCCTCCTCTTTAGCTCGAAAAGAGCGAGTTAAGCCTTGCTCCGACGCCCACGGGGTGATAGGAGTGTGGGCGATCAACGAACGATACGGGTGCTGCCCGTGGAGGGGGTCTCGTGAAACGGAATCCGATGCGGTGGTGTGCGCGGCTGTGCGGGGTGTTTTTCGTCGCGCTGCTCGTGCTCGGCGTAGCCGCAGTCGGGCCGTCTCCGGCGGCCGCCGCTCTGCAGCAGGGGCGGCCGGCGCTCCTCGCGGTCGAGCAGGGCGGTGAGCGCTCCGAGATCTTCGAGGTCGGTAAAGACGTTACGGTGCGCGCGGGCACGACGGTGCACCGCGTGGTCGTGATCGGCGGTAAGCTGCGCGTGGAGGGTGTGGTCGACCGCGAGATCGTCGTCATCGGCGGCGATGTGGAGATCTCCGGGGTCGTCCGCGATATCGTCATCGTATTAGGCGGCAACGTGGTGGTGCGCGGCCACGTGGGGCACACCGTCATGGTCGGCGGTGGAGATCTCAGCGTGGCGCCCGCCGCGACGATCGGTCGGCGTGGCCTCGCGAGCGACAGCTCGGTCGTCCTCATCGGCGACGCGGCGCTCACCGCCGCGCCCGGTGCGCAGATACTCGGCAGGGTGCAGCACGCTGATCGTGGCGACTCGCTGCAGGCCGTCAGCCAGGCGCTCTCGCACGTGTTCGACTCCGTTACCCCCGGGTTCGCCGTGTTGAGCTGGCTCTTTCAGCTCGTCGTCGCGATCCTGCTCGCGGTGGTCGCGGCGGTCCTCTTGCCACGGCAGATGCGGGCCACGCAGCGGCAGCTCGTGGCGAAGTGGCGCGGCTCGCTCTTTTGCGGGGCGGGTGTCTTCTTCCTCCTCATCCCGCTGCTCCTCATCATCATGGTCGTGAGCATCGTCGGGCTACTCGTGGTGGTCCCCTACGTCATCTTCTTGCTCCTCCTCTCCTTCTTTACGACGATCACTGTGGCCTCGTTTGTCGCTCGGGCAGTACTCGAGAAGCTCAGGCTCGACAGAGTGGGTGGGGAGCGGGAGCTCATCGTCTCAAGCGCGGCCGGCGCCGTGGTCACGGTGTTTATCTCGCACGTACCCGTGCTCGGCGCGGCCCTCCTCATTACTATGATGGTCTTCGGGCTGGGCGCCGCGATTCTCGCGGTGGTGCAGTGGCAGCGTGAGCGGCGTGCGCTGCCGTGGGAGGACTGAGCGTGAGCGAGGCCGTCGTCACGGCCCGCGAGCTGAGGCGGGAGTACGGGAGGGGCGCCGCCTTAGTGCGCGCGCTCGCCGACGTGGACGTTACCGTAGAGCGCGGCGCCTACACGGCTATTATGGGCCCCTCCGGCTCCGGCAAGTCCACGCTCATGTACCTCCTCGCCGGCCTCGACAGGCCGACGGCGGGGAGCGTTGAGCTCGACGGAGTCGAGCTCACCCGGCTCAAAGAGCGCGAGCTCACGCGCCTGCGGCGCGAGAAGGTCGGCTTTATCTTTCAGACGTTCAACCTGCTCCCCGCGCTGAACGCCAAGGAGAACATCCTCCTGCCGCTCACCATAGCCGGGCGGAGCGTGAACGAGGAGTGGTGCGACCGCCTCATCGACATCGTCGAGCTTCGCGACCGGCTGAGCCACAGGCCGTCCGAGCTCTCCGGCGGACAGCAGCAGCGGGTGGCCGTCGCGCGGGCGCTTATCACCCGGCCCGCGGTGCTCTTCGCAGACGAGCCCACCGGCAACCTCGACTCCCGCACCGGGGAGGAGGTGCTGCGCCTCTTGCGTCGCTCCTGCGATGAGTTCGGCCAGACGGTCGTCATGGTCACCCACGACGCCCACGCCGCCACGTACGCCGACCGCATCCTCTTTCTCAAAGACGGCGCTATCGCCCGCGACTGCGGTCGTCTCGGGCGCGACGAGGTCTTCGACGTCGTCAAGTCGCTCGAGGACGTGGAGTGCTCCGCATAGCCTGGCGCAGCTTGTGGGCTCACAAGCTGCGGACGTTGCTCACCGCGCTGGCCATCGTGCTCGGGGTGGCCATGATCAGCGGCACCTACGTGCTCACCGACCAAATCGACGCCGGCTTTAAGCGCATCTTCACCGACGCGTACAAGGGCGTCGACGTCACCGTGCAGGAGAAAGTTGACTTCTCCGGGCATGCCGCGGGTGGCACCAAGGGCCTCTCCGAGTCGGTGCTCGCCACCGTGCGCGGGGTCGACGGCGTCGCCGTAGCGCACGGCTACGTGATGGATCCGGGGCGGGTCGCCGTACGGGGCAAGGTGGTGGAGACCGGTGGCGCGCCGGTGCTCTTCTCCTGCTCCTCGGGGGACGACCTGCTGCCGTGCGACTACGTGAGCGGCGCGGCGCCCGCCCGGAGCGGCCAGGTCGGCATTATCGAGGCGCTCGCCAACTCCCAGAAGCTCCACGTGGGCTCCGCGATGACCGTGATCACGAGCAAGGGCGCGGAGCGGGTTCGCGTCTCGGGCGTGTTTCGCTACGCCTCGCAGTCGTCGCTCGGCGGCGCCCTCCTCGTCAACGCGACGCTCAAAGATGGCCAAGAGTGGTTTAACATGCGGGGTCGGCTCTCGGGTGTGGACGTGAGGGCGGTCGCCGGCGTCTCGCGGGAGGAGCTCCGGCGTCGCGTTCGCGCCGCCCTGCCCCCGGAGGCCGTCGTTAAGACGGGGACGCAGGCGGCCGCCGACCAAACCAAGGAGATCAGCGACACGATCGACGCCTTTTTGCGGCCGGCGCTGCTCTCCTTCGGCGGCATCGCCGTGTTGGTCGGCGCTTTTATCATCTTCAACACCTTCTCCATGACGGTGGCGCAGCGCCGACGGGAGTTCGCCATGCTTCGCTCACTTGGGGCGTTTCGGCGCCAGGTCCTGGCGGTTATCGCCGGTGAGGCGCTGGTGATGGGCGTCTTCTCCTCGGTGCTCGGCCTCTTCGCCGGCCTCGGGTTGGCCTCCGGCGTCAACTTCGCCCTCCGCCGTCTCGCCTTCGACATCCCGCGCGGCGACCCGGC
Organism: Thermoleophilia bacterium; assembly: GCA_040776965.1. GTDB lineage: Bacteria > Actinomycetota > Thermoleophilia > UBA2241 > UBA2241 > CAIXSE01. The sequence continues at coordinate 1,139,685 of JAXGZO010000001.1, read as the reverse complement.
CATAGAGCCGCGCACCGTCGTCGTCGCCCTCACCATCGGCATCGCCGTAACGTTGCTCTCGGCGTTGGTGCCGGCGGTGCGGGCCACCAGGGTCTCGCCGGTGGCGGTGCTGCAGGAGGGGGCCGAGCTCCCGCCGCCCCGCTCCGCCTGGCTCGCCCCGCTCGCCGCCGCCCTCGTGGCGGCCCTCGGCGCGGGGGCCCTGCTCTTCGGCGTGTACGGCTCGGCCACGATGACGCAGCGCCTCGCCTCGGTCGCCCTGGGCGCCACCCTCGGCTTTATCGCCGTGGCGCTGCTCAGCAAGTACCTCATTCGCCCGCTTGTGGCGGTGTTCGGCTGGCCGCTGCGCAAGCTCTCGCCGATCAGCGGCCGTCTGGCGTGCATCAACAGCGCGCGCAACCCCGGCCGCACGGCGGCGACCGCCGCCGCGCTCATGATCGGCATCGCCGTCGTCGTCTTCGTGGCCGTCTTCGCGCAGTCGCTCAAGGCGTCGTTTATCGGCAACTGGGACCGCGTCTGGAGGGCCGACTACAGCATCACTGCGACGGGGCAGATGGCGCTGCCGGCGAGCGCCGTGCGCCGCGTGGAGGATGCCTCGGGGGTGAGCGACGTTACCGCGCTCGAGGCGCAGCGGGTGAAGACCGCGAGCGGCGAGCTCGCGCAGATCTGGGGCATCGACTTCGCCGTCTTCCCGAAGCTCTGGCGCTTTGAGTGGCTGGAGGGGCCGGGCGACTCCGTGTTGCACAACTTCGGGGCCGGCGACGTGCTCGTGGAGGAGCAGACCGCCGAGGAGTTCGGCTACGCGCTCGGGGAGCGTGTCACGGTAACTACCTCCGGCGGCGAGAAGGCGACGCTCCGGGTGCGCGGCGTGTACCGAAGCGCGATCCTCTGCGAGGGCCTCCTCATCGGTAAGGGGCGCTACGCGGAGCTGTTTCCGCGCTCCGCTCCCTTCTTCGTCCTCGCGAAGCGCTCGCCATCCGCCGATTTCGACGCCACCAAGAGGGGGCTCGCCGACGCCCTGGCCGACGTGCCGGGGGTGAAGGTGCAGACGGGGGCTGAGTACAAGGAGGAGACGCTCAAGCAGATCAACCAGATGCTCAACCTGCTCTACGGCCTCCTCGCGTTGAGCGTGCTCATCTCGCTCTTCGGGATCGTCAACACGCTGGGGCTCTCCGTGTACGAGCGCACCCGCGAGATCGGCCTCCTGCGGGCGATCGGCGCTTCGCGTCGGCAGATCCGCTCGTCGGTGCGGTACGAGAGCGTGATCACCTCGGTGATCGGCTCGTTGCTCGGCGTCGGCGTGGGCGTTGGCTTCGCCTGGCTGGTGGTAACGCGGTTCGCCGGTAACGGGATCGTCTTCTCCGTCCCCGGCGCGCAACTGGTGGTTTTCGTCGTGGTGGGCGCGTTCGCCGGCGTGCTCGCCGCCCTCCTGCCGGCGCGGCGAGCTGCGCGGATCGACATCCTCGATGCCATTCGGCATGAGTGAGGTCGCGCTTGCGCGGGTAGAGTCACTGATATGATGTACCTAAGCGGCGCCGGCTCATCTCGAGGAGATGAGCCGGCGCCGAATTATCGTGTTCGGCTTTTTACCGAAGGAGGGCTACCGACGTGATGCTCGCCGATCAGCATTGGCACGCGCTCTCGGCCGAGGAGGTCACCGACCTCTTCGAGACCAACGCCGAGGAGGGTCTCGACCTTTTGGCCGTTCAGCGCAGGCGGGAGCAGTTCGGCGCCAACGCGCTGACGCCGCCGAAGGGGCCGAGCGCGCTGCGGCGCCTCGCCATGCAGTTCACCGATCCCCTTGTCGCGATCCTGCTCGTGGCCGGTATCGTCACCGTCTTTTTGGGGGACTGGATCGACGCCACCGTGATCTTCGGCGTCGTGGTGCTCAACGCCGTCATCGGCTACGTACAAGAGGCGAGGGCCGTCGCCGCCATCGACGCGCTCCGCAAGGCCATGACGATGGAGGCGACGGTAGTGCGCGCCGGCGAGCAGCTTCGGCTGCCGGCGGACGAGATCGTCCCCGGCGACCTCATCCTCCTCCAGGCGGGCGACAAGGTGCCGGCCGACCTGCGGTTGGTGCGCTCCCGTGAGTTCCGGGTCGACGAGTCGGCGCTCACCGGCGAGTCGCTCCCGGTGGAGAAGGCCAGCGAGTCCCTCGCCCGCGACTGCCCACTGGCCGAGCGCACGTGCATGGCGTACGCCTCGGCGCTCGTCACCAACGGAGCTGCGGCGGGCCTCGTGGTCGCCATCGGCGACGCCACCGAGGTCGGCCGCATCAGCGAGCTCATCGCCAGCGCGAGAGATCTTAAAACGCCGCTGACGCGCAAGATCGACGAGTTCTCTCGCGTGTTGCTCTTCGTCATTATCGGCTTCGCGCTCCTCACCTTCGCCGTCGGGCTCCTGCGTGGGCAGGCGGCTGCGGAGATGTTCACCGCGTCCATCGCCCTCGCGGTCGCCGCTATCCCCGAGGGCCTCCCCGCCGCCGTCACCATCACGCTCGCCATCGGGGTCAACCGTATGGCGCGGCGGCGGGCCATCATCCGCAAGCTGCCCGCCGTGGAGACGCTCGGCTCCACTACGGTCATCTGCACCGATAAAACCGGCACGCTCACCGAGAACCAGATGACGGTGCAGTGGGTTGTGGCCGGCGGTGAGCGCTTCTCCGTGAGCGGCGGGGGGTACGGGCCGGTGGGTGAGATCACCCCCGCTTCGTCCCCCGCGGCCCTCGAGGTGCTGCGCGCGGGCGTGCTGTGCAACGACGCGTCGCTGAACGAGGAGGACGGCCGCTGGCAGGTCGCCGGCGACCCCACGGAGGGCGCGCTCCTCACGAGCGCCACCAAGGCGGGGTTCCGCCAGGGCGAGGAGCTCAAGAGTGCCCCTCGGGTGGACGGCATCCCCTTCGAGAGCTCCTACCAGTACATGGCGACGCTCCACGCCGAAGGCGAGGGCTCCGTCGCTTACCTCAAGGGGGCCGTGGAGCGGGTGCTCGAGCGCTGTGAGACGGCGGTTGGACCGAACGGCGAGACGGTGCCGCTCGACTCCGCGGTGGTGCTGCAGGAGGCCAACGACCTCGCGGCTCACGGGCTGCGCGTGCTCGCCTTCGCGCGGGCGGAGCTGCCCGCGGAGGTGCGGGAGATCGCACACGACGACGTGGCCGAAGGCCTCGTCTTCCTCGGGCTGCAGGCCATGATGGACCCGCCGCGGGCCGAGGCTATTCAGGCGGTGCGCGCCTGCCGTCAGGCCGGCATTACCGTCAAGATGATCACCGGCGACCACGCCGCCACGGCGGCCGCCATCGCCGGCCAAATCGGCCTCGCGCCGCAGAACTGTGAGGCCATCACGGGTGCGGAGATGGCCGAGCTCCACGACGTAGACTTCATCGACCTCGTGCACCACAAAAACGTCTTCGCCCGCGTCACGCCGGAGCAGAAGCTTCGCCTGGTGGAGGCGCTTCAGAGCACCAAAAACGTGGTGGCCATGACGGGCGACGGTGTAAACGACGCGCCCGCGCTTAAGCAGGCGGACATCGGCGTCGCGATGGGCATTACCGGCACCGACGTGGCTAAAGAGGCCGCCGATATGGTGCTCACCGACGACAACTTCGCCTCCATTGAGGCCTCCGTGGAGGAGGGGCGCGGCGTCTTCGACAACCTCGTGAAGTTCCTCACGTACTCGTTGCCGACCAACGTGGGCCAGGGGCTCGTGATCATCACCGGCGTGATCCTCGGCACCACGTTGCCCATCTTGCCGCTCCAGATCCTCTGGATCAACATGATCACGGCCGTCCTGCTGGGGCTCGGCCTCGCCTTTGAGCCCAAGGAGCCGGGCATTATGACGCGGCCGCCGCGGGCGCCCGGCTCCCCGATCGTCACCCGCTCCGTGCTCATCCGCATCGTCGTCGTGGGCATCGTGCTGCTGCTCTCCGCGTTCGCGCTCTTCGGCTGGGCGCAGGACCGGGGGCTCGGCGACGCCGTCTCGCGCACCGTCGCGGTCAACGTCTTCATGTCGGTGCAGGTGTTTTACCTCTTCGCCTGCCGCTCGCTCCGCCGTTCGCTCTTCACCTACAACCCGTTTGCGAACCGGATCATCTTGGTGGGCGTCGCCGCCGTGGTGGCGCTGCAGCTGCTCTTTACGTACGCGCCGTTTATGCAGATCGCCTTTAAGACGGCGCCGATCGGGCTCGTTGAGTGGGGCGCTATCCTCGCCGTCGGCATCGGCGCGACGGTGCTCATGGACTTGCTCGGCGTGGCGCTGCGCTGGCTGCGGATAGAGTAGCGGCGCGGCTGCGGGTGGTGGGGGGCGGCCGGGGGCCCCCCCGCCCCCCCCCCCCCCCACCGCCGTCTCACTCCGCGGGCGGCAGCGTCCGCAGTTCCTCCAGAAACGCCTTGTTGCGGTCGTCTTTGCACCACGAGTTGATCGTCCACCGACCCCAGTTCTTGAGCAGGATCTTGATGGGGTTGAAGCTCAGCAGCGACTTAAACCACTGGCGCTTTGAGTAAAAGCGGTAGTAGCCCTCGATAACCTCGCGCTGCAGGTCGTAGGCGCTCAGGTTTTTGGGGTAAAACAGTACGTGGTGTGAGTCGTAGCGCTCCCAGTGGTGGTCGAAGATGCGGCCGCTGGCCTCCAGCTCGTCGTAGAACGGCGTGCCCGGGAGGGGGGTGAGGGCGCTCATCATGATCGAGTCGATCTTGTTGCGGAGGGAGAAGTCGACGGTGTCGGTGATGGTGCGCGAGGTGTCGGAGTCCGCGCCCAGCACGAACATACCGTGGCTGAGGATGCCGTGCTTGTGGAGGATGTGGATGGCGTCGGCGACCTCTTGCACCGTCTGTTGCTTTTCGTAGGCGTCGAGGGTCTCCTGGCACACCGACTCGAGGCCGAGGAAGACGATGAGGCAGCCGGAGCGCTTCATGAGCGTGAGCAGCTCCTCGTCGCGCACCACGTCGGTGCGCACCTGGGCCATCCAGGGTACACACAGATCTTGGGCGATCATGCTGCGGAGCAGCTCTTTGAGGCGTTGTTTGTTGACCGCGAGGTTGTCGTCGTAGAAGAAGATGCGCTTGGGGTTCTTCTCGCGGATCTCGTCGAGGACGTTTTGGGCGCTGCGAAAGCGGTACTTCTTGCCGAACATCGCGGTGACCGAGCAAAAGGTGCAGTTAAAGGGGCACCCCCAGCTCGTCATGATTGGCGTGGTGAGCAGGCGCTCGTGCCCCTCGATCGCGTCGAGGTCGGGGAAGGGCAAGTCGTTGAGGACGGTGCAGTAGCCGCGCGACTCGTTGTGCACCGCGCGGCCGTCGCGGGTGAAGGAGAGGCCCGCGATGCTCTCGAGGTCGCGTTGGCCGGCGAGCGCATCGATGAGCTCAAGCATGAGCTGCTCGCCGCCCTCGCCCCTCCCGACGTAGTCGGCGTGAGCGAGGGCTTCGTCGGCCATAAAGGTGACGTGTGAGCCGCCCATGGCCACCGGCACGCCGCGGCTGCGGAGGTCGTCGGCGAAGGCGTAGCCGGCCGCCGCCGTCGAGGTCGTCACCGAGATGCCCACGAGGTCGGCGTCGTAGACGTCGCTCCACTTTATCGGCGCCATCTGCGGTGCGTAGATGCGCACGTCGTGGCCGTGCTCTTTGAGCGTCGCGGCGATAAGGGGTAAGCCGAGGCGTGGGAGCAGGACCTTACTGAAGGTGTGAATACCCGGTGGTTCGGGTTCTATAAGGCGGATCTTCATACTCGCTCCAAGTCTGCGATGAGGCGGCGGTGTGCGGTTGTTCTCACGGTCGCGATAGGCGATTGGTGAGGGCTGGCGCAAGAGTCTCCCGCGTATGCCGTCGTGGAGAGGTGTGGGTTCTGTAAAGTGAAAGAGTACCAGAGTCGTTCGCGAATCGGCAGCATTAATGGTGGCGAACTTCGCCTGCGGCCGCCGCGCGCTCGCCGGAGGCGGCGAGGAGCACGAAGGCCTCCTCGAAGGTCGCCGGGGCGGTGCTCAGGCGAGCGGCGATGCCCTGCGCCGCGAGCGCTGCGCTCACGGCGTGCTCCTCGGCGCCGGCGATGCGGAGCGTGCGGTCGCAGGCGGCCACGCTTAAGCCGAGCGCCTCGAGCGCGGCGAACGCCCTCTCCCAGTGGTCTGCCTCTACGACCACCGCCGTTTTGCTCCCGATGAGCTCCGCGGTGGACCCGCTGGCCAGCACGTGGCCGTCGGCCAAGAAGACGATGCGGTCGCACAGCTCCGCTTCGCTCATAAAGTGCGTCGTGACGAGCACGCCGACGCCGCCGTCCGCTGTGCGGTGGATCGTGCGCCAGAGGCCCTCGCGGGCCTGCGGGTCGACGCCGGAGGTGGGCTCGTCCAGCACGAGGAGCTCCGGCCGGTGGGCGAGGATCGCCGTGAAGGCGAGGCGGCGGCAGAGGCCGAGCGGCAGGTCGCGGACGAGTGTGGAGGCGGAGGCGGCGAGGTCTGGCTCTAACTCCGGGCGCTCGCAGCCGAACGCGTCGGCCCAAAAGGCGAGGTTCTCGGCAACGGTGAGGTCGCGCCAGAGGCCGAGGCCCTGGGGGAGGTAGCCGAGTCGCTTGCGCGTGGCTCGCGAGGGTGGCTGGCCGAAGAGCTCGACCGCGCCGGCCGTGGGCGCGAGGAGCCCGAGGAGGAGCCGGATGAGGGTCGTCTTGCCGGAGCCGTTGGGGCCGATGAGCCCGACCACTTCGCCGGGCCGCACCGTGAGGTCGACGCCGCCGACCGCGGTAAGGTGACCGAACCTGCGGACAGCGCTCCGCGCGGTGGCCAGAGGGGGCTCCTCGTCGCGTCGTCCGGCCGCCGTGTGAGGCTGACGCTGCGGCGGCGGCCGTAGAGCGGTTGGGCCGAGCTCATCGCTCGGCGACGCGACGCGGCCGGCCTTGAGCACTACGACGCGTGAGGCGCGTTCGGCCTCGTCGAGGTGCGTGGTGGTGACGAGCACGCCGGCGCCTGCGGCGGCCGCGCCGGTGATCATGCGCCAGAGCTCGACGCGACTGATGGGGTCGACGCCGGTGGTGGGCTCATCCAGGATGAGCAGGTCCGGCTCGTGCAGCATCGCGAGCGCGAACGCGAGTTTTTGGCGCATGCCGCCGGAGAGGTGGTCGGCGAGCCGTGCCTGGGTGTGCTCGAGGCCGGTCTGTGCGAGCAGGGCTTTCGTGCGCTGCGAGAGAACCTCTCCTCGGATGCCGTAGGCCTCACCGACGAAGGCGATGTTCTCGGCGACGCTGAGGTCGCCGTAGACGCCGCTGGCGCCGGCGACGTAGCCGATCCGGCTTCGCTCCGGCCGCCGCACCGTGCCCGAGCTCGGCCGCACGGCGCCGGCGAGGGTGCGCAGTAGCGTCGTTTTGCCGGCGCCGTCGCCGCCGATGACGCAGGTGATGGCGCCGGCCTCGACCTCCACGTCGACGCCGTCGAGGGCCTCGACGCTGCCGAAGCGCACGCTCAGGTCGCGCGCTCCCCACGTCTTCGTCGTCATCGCTCTCTCGCTCCGTCGCTTACGCTCGGCCGCCGGAGGGCGCGAGCGCCCGCCGGAACCGAAGGGTGGAGAGCGCGAAGACGCTCGCCGCCATGAGGGCCAAGACGGCGAGCGGAACCCAGAGCGCGTCGATGGGCGCCCCGCGGGTCATCACGCCCCGTGCGATCTGAATGAAGTGCGTGAGGGGCAGGCAGTAGCTGAGCGCGCGTACCGCCAGGGGCATGGAGGAGAGGGGGAAGATGAGGCCGCTGAGGAGGATCTGCGGCACCATGGTCATGACGGCGAGCTGCATGGCCTGCGCCTGTGTCTCCGAGACGGTCGAGATGAGGATGCCTATCCCGAGGGTGACGAAGAGGAAGAGGCCCGCCCCGAGGGCGAAGGTGCCGACCGAGCCGCGGAAGGGGACGTCGAAGATCGCCATGCCGGCTGCGACGACGACGAGCATGTCGATGGCGGCGATAGTGAGGTAGGGGAGGATCTTGCCGAAGAAGATCTGATGCGGACGGAAGGGCATGATCGCGAGTTGCTCGAGGGTGCCCGACTGGCGCTCGCGCACCACGCCGAGCGCCGTGGCCACCGTGCCCACGAAGACGAGGATGATGCCGCAGAGGCCGGGGATCATGATGACCGCGGTGCGCAGCTCCGGGTTAAAGAGGATATCGACGCGGGGCGTGGGGAGGGAGGGGCGGGCGGCGATACCGGCTCCCGCCCCGCCCTGCTGCGCCCGAAACTCGGCGAGGCTCCGCAGGGCGGACTGAGCGCAGAAGAGGTCGGAGCCGTCGATGAGGATGTGGGCCCCTTGAGTGGGTCTCTCCGGGAGGATGAAGGCGACGGCGGCCTCTCCGCGGCGCAACGCCTCCTCGGCCTGCGCGTGGCCGCCCGACGGGTTCGTGGCTACGACGTTAAGGTCGAGCTTCTGCGAGAGCAAGGGGGCCGCGAGCTGCGCCCTCGGCCCCACGACGACCGCCCGCACCTCTTTAACGTCGAAGTTCGCCGCGTAGCCGAAGACGAGGAGGAAGAGGAGCGGGAGGAGGAAGAGCATCGCGAGGGTACGGCGGTCGCGGCGGAGCTCGTGGAGCTCCTTACGGGCGATAGCCCACATGTGCGTCTCCTCGTGTCTCTTAACCGGGCGGGGCGTACAGGGGGAGACTAATTCGACAGATGATGAGATGCAAGGGTTTCGTGCGCGCGCACGGAAGGACTAACACCCCTCTTAGGAACCCCCTATTTGTGCTCCATGGAGGGTTTTTGGTATCGTGCGGGGGTGCTTAGCCCTAGCAGTACGGGCGATTCGTGTCCCCTCGCAGAGGAGTCTCCACTGCAGTATATTCACCCACATCACCAGCGTAGCTTCGGCGTGGCGATTTTTATGGCCCTCGCGTTTGTGCTGCTGGCCGGGGTCGTTATGGCCTCTCCGGCTCGCGCTGCATCCCTTAAGGAGGAGCGGGAGAAGGCCAGCAAGCTCGCCGCAGAGGTCGTCGCGCTCGACGGTCGCATCGACGCGAGCGTCGCCGACTTCGCGAAGGCCACGGAGGCACTCGACGCCGCACGAGAGCGGATCGAGCGCAACGACCGCCTCCAGCGGCGTACCCGCGTCGAGCTCGAGAAGGCGCGCAAGGTCCTGGCGGCCTGCGCCGAGGACCTTTATAAGCGCAAAGGCGTCTCCGGTCTCGACATCCTCTTCTCCTCCGCCGACTTTAAAGACCTGCTCGACCAAATCTCGATGGAGCGCCGCATCGTTAAGACGAGGAGCGACGCTATGGACACCGTGAAGGAGGCGACGCAGCTGCTCGAGAAGCGCGAGGCCGAGCTCGTCGCCGAGCGCGAGGAGGCGGAGGCGCTCGTCGCTCGGCGGGGCGAGCGGCTCGAGGCGATCCGCTCAGAGCTCGCTGAGCGTCGCGACCTCCTCAAAGGCGCTCGCACCCGCGTTCGCAAGCTCACGGCCCAGCAGCTCAAGGCGAAGAAGGCCGCCGCGCAGAAGCCGGCTCCCGGCACCTCCCCCTCGCCGTCGGCCCCCGCTTCTGACCCCACTCCCGGCCCCGGCCCCGATCCCGGTGGCGGTCAGGGCGCCTGGTGGCCGCTCATCCAGAGCGCCGCCTCCTCTCGTGGCGTCAACGCTCGCGGCATGTACCGCCTCATGATGATCGAGTCGGGCGGCTCGGCTACCGTCGTCGGCCCGGGTGGCTATTACGGCCTCTTCCAGTACGCTCCCTCCACCTGGCGAGGCTCCTGGAACCCCTATCGCGGCTCATCCATTACGAACGGTGCAGCGCAGATCAAAGCGACTGCGCTGGCGATCAGCAAGGGGTACGGCCCTCAGTGGTGGACAACCTCATACGCTTGGGCGTTTGGAGGTACTTAATGCAGCCGCTTCTCATGTTTGACTACGACGGCGTGGTGGTCGACTCACTTGAGATCCACAGCGCTACGTTTATCGAGGCTTGCCGGCACGTCGGCATGCCGGGCGTTACCACCCTCGAGGAGGTGCTCGCGCTCTACGACGGCAATGTGTACGACGGTCTCGCCGCGCTGGGCGGTACGCAGGAGCAGGCTCAGGAGGTCGTGAGGCGGTTGCGTGCCGCCATGGCCGTGGCGCTCCCGGCGCTCCGGCCGTTTCCGCTTATGGCGCAGGTGATGAACGAGCTCGCCGAGTTTCGCTCGCTCGCTATCGTCTCCTCCAACGCCACCGCGACGATCCAGAAGTTTCTGCGGCGCAACGATATTAACGGTGTCTTCGAGGTCGCCGGCATGGAGGCCGGCACGAGCAAGACCGAGAAGATCGCGACCCTCATGGAGCGCTTTCCCGACCAAGAGACGTACTGGTACGTCGGCGACACCGCCGGCGATATGCGCGAGGCGCTTCTCGCCGGCGCTACACCCCTCGGCGTCGCCTGGGGGTGGCATAGCCCGGAGGTGCTCACGGAGGCTGGCGCGGCGAAGATCGCGCAGACGCCCTTCCATCTTTTACGCATCGTTGCCCCCGACGCCGTGCCCGATTTTCTCGGCGTCGATGCGGAGAACTTCGATGTTGGTGCAGTATGATAGTGAGCGTACGAGTAAGCGGAAGCGTGCATTCGAGGGGGGCTTATGGCAACCGATGCCGGTAAGCAAAAGAAGAAGGCAGTAAACGGTAAGTCGTCTTCGGACGGCCACCCGGAGCGATCTACGACGGAATCGAGTATCGCGATGAACGCACCGAATGGCAGCCGTTCAAACGGCAAGCATAAGCGGCTCGATCGTCATTACTACGAGGATGAACTCGAGAAGCTTCAGGTCGAGCTCGTTAAACTTCAGGAGTGGATCAAACACGAGGGCCTGCGCGTTGCGGTTATCTTCGAGGGGCGCGACGCCGCCGGCAAGGGCGGTACCATTAAGCGCATCACCGCGAACCTCAACCCGCGTGTTGTGCGCATCGCCGCGCTGAGCGCGCCCACCGAGAGGGAGCGCACGCAGTGGTACTTCCAGCGCTACGTGCCGCACCTTCCGTCGGCTGGCGAGATGGTCCTCTTCGATCGCTCGTGGTACAACCGCGCCGGGGTAGAGCGGGTTATGGGCTTCTGCACGGAGGCCGAGGTCTGGGACTTCTTCCGTGCATGCCCCGAGTTCGAGCGCATGCTCATCCGCAACGGCATCATCCTCATTAAGTACTGGTTCAGCGTCAGCGACGACGAGCAGGAGCGGCGCTTCCAGTCCCGCCTCAAGGACCCCCTTAAGCTCTGGAAGCTCAGCCCTATGGACCTCGAGAGTCGTCTGCGGTGGGTCGAGTACTCGCGGGCGAAGGACGATATGTTTAGCTACACCGACACCAAAGATTCGCCGTGGTGGGTGGTTAACGCCGACGACAAGCGGAGCGCTCGGCTCAACACCATCAAGCACCTGTTGAGCCAGATTCCCTACGAGGATGTCACGCCGACCAATCTGCGGCTTCCCGAGCGCCCGGCGGGTAAGGGCTACGTGCGCCCGCCGCTGACTTCCCAAACGTTCGTCCCCGAGGAGTATTAACGCCTCGGCCTGACGGCAGCGAAGCACCTATCGCCCGGCGTCGCCTTCGGCGGCGCCGGGCGCTTTTTTTACGGCGCCGTCTTCTGAGGTGGTCCCTTGATGCGTCGCGCGATGGCGATGCTGTGGCGCGCCATGGCGTCTGCGGAGCGGGTGAAGATGGGGCCGGTGACCGCGCAGAGCAACACGTAGGTTGCGGCGAGCGGGGCGAGCATCGAGCTGTCGCCGGCCGCGATGGCGAGGCCGGCGATGACGATGTTGAACTCCCCGCGGGCGACGAGCGCCATGCCGGCGCGAAAGCGCCCGGCCGTGGCGCAGAGTCTGCGTGCCGCGTACCAGCCCGTCGCGAACTTCGTGATCGAGGTGATGAGCCAGAGCGCGGCGGCGATTCCGAGGACGTGGGGGATCTGCGCCACGTCGACCTGGATGCCGAAGAGCACGAAGAAGATGGCGGCGAAGAGGTCGCGGAGGGGCTCGAGGAGCTGGCGCGTTTGATCGGCGAGGGAGCCCGTGATCGTGATGCCGATGAGAAAGGCGATCACCCCCGCGGAGATCTGTAGCGTCTCGCCGAAGCCACCGGCGATGAGCAAAAAGCCGATGACGGTGAGCAAAACGACCTCGTCGTTGGAGTGCGAGATGCCGCGGGTAACGTGGTGGCTGTGGCGCTTCGCTATAACGATCATGACGGTTACAGCGGTGACCGCGATGAGGAGGGAGAGGCCGGCCATGGCGACGGTGCCGCCGGCGACCAGCACGGCGATGAACGGCAAGTAGGGCGCCATGGCGAGGTCCTCGAGCACGAGCACCGAGAGGATCGCCGGCGTCTCGTTGTTGCCGAGGCGGTTGAGGTCGTCGAGCACCTTGGCGATGATGCTCGAGCTGCTGATGTAGGTGATGCCGCCGAGGAGGACGCACTGGAGCGGCTCCCAGCCGAGAGCGATCCCCATGAGCGCGCCCGGGGTGAAGTTGAGCGCGATGTCGAGGAGCCCCGCCGGCAGGCCCGCGCGGAGGCTGTCGGTGAGCTCCGGGGCGTTGTACTCGAGCCCCAGCATAAAGAGCAGGAGGATCACGGCCAGTTGAGTCTCGATGGCGACCATGTTGGTGTTGAGCTGCACCGGCGCGATGGCGCCGATGACGAGCCCGGCGATGAGGTAGAGCGGGATCGGTGAGAACCCGGTGCGGTGCGCCAGGCGGGCCAAAACGGCCATCATCAGCAGGAGCGCCCCGAGTTCGATCAAGAACGCGGGGACGGAGTGTGCCGCGAATCCGAGGGGGAGCGTCACGGGGCGTTCGTCGCGCCGGGTCCGGTCTCTTGGAGCAATGTGGTGAAGAGCTCGATCCCGGTTGGCGTGCCGACGACGATCGCGGTATCGCCCGGCTTGAGGAGGAAGTCGGCGGGCGGCGCCGGGATCATCTCCTCGTCGCGGATGAGGGCGACGATGGTGGCCGGGACCTCCCCCTTGTTGTTCGCCTCGGAGAGCGTACAGCTGGCGCACGGCGCCTTAGTGTGAATCGGGATCCAGTCGATCGAGAGCTCTTGCATCGTCAGGCGCATGGCCTGCACCTCTTCGGTGACGTGCGACTGGCCGAGGATCTCGGCGAGGGCGCGGACCTCGTTCTCCTCGAGGCGGACGACGTTGCGGCACACGTCAGGATCCTCGGCGGAGCAGACGATGAGCTCGTGGCGGCCGTTTCGGTGAACGATAACGCCGATGCGTTCGCCGGCCTGCGTTGTGAAGTCGAAGCGGATACCCACACCGGGGAGGCGAGTTTCATGGATCTCGGGCATAGAGCGACCTCACGGGGACGGTAAGGCGGCGCCCGGAGAGCGGGCATGCTGCCGCCGTACATGGACTCTGCACGGGGAGACTATAGCATCGGCGTGCGAGGCGAGTCGTTTTCGGCGCGGATGCGAGCGCAAGAGGGGGGCTTATTCCCCCTGCAGTTGCCGAGTTGAGGGAGAAAGGGTACGGTTCCCATTCCGGGAGAGTTGCTCGGTACTTCAGGAGGCCTGCCCCATGTTCGAGACCCTTGCGCTTCCCCCACTGCTCATTAAGGGCATGCGTATCGATCTGCCGATTGTGCAGGGCGGTATGGGTGCCGGTATTTCCCTCTCTCGGCTCGCCAGTGCTGTCGCCCGCACCGGCGGGCTCGGGCTCATCTCGAGCGTCTGCCTCGACCGCATTCTCGGTGCCCGCTTTGGGCGCAAGTTCAGTACCGCCGAGGCCGTGCGAAGCGAGGTCGAGGCCGCGAAGGTCGAGGGCGGGTACACCGGCATCAACATCATGGTCGCCCTCCAGCGCGACTACGAGGTCTCGGTGCGCAGCGCTATCGAGGCTGGCGTCAACGCGATCGTCTCCGGCGCCGGTCTTCCGCTCAACCTCCCCGAGATCAAGGCGCCCGGCGACACGGCGCTTATCCCCATCGTCTCCTCCGCCCGCGCTCTCAAGCTTATCTGCCGGCGGTGGGAGCGAGCGCGTTACCGCCCCGATGCGGTTGTCCTCGAGGGGCCGCTCGCCGGCGGGCATTTGGGGTTCCGCATGGATCAAGTCGAGCTCGCCGAGAACACGCTCGAGCGGCTTCTCCCCCCAGTCAAAGAGCTCGCGCAGGCCCACGGCGACTTTCCCGTCATCGTCGCCGGTGGCGTGTACACACACGATGACGTTCGCCGCTTCCTCGCGCTCGGCGCAGATGGCGTTCAGTTGGGTACTCGCTTTCTCGCGACCGAGGAGAGCAGCGCCTCAGACGAATACAAACAAGCGGTTCTTCGGGCTCGCCCGGAGGATATCGTGCTGGCGGACAACCCGGGGTCTCCCTGCGGTCTGCCGTTTCGCGTGCTGCGCGAGTCGCCCATGTATCAGTCGGCGCTCGCGCGGCGTCGCGCGCCGAAGTGTACCTTGGGGTACGTGCTCGGCAAGGATCAAAACGGGCGGTTTAGCGTCTGCGCCGCGAAGCACGACAACGAGCGCTTCTTCTGCATCTGTGGCGGCCTCTGGAGCGCGACCGGCTGTAGCGACGGCAGCGAGGAGCCGCTCTATACGGTCGGCGTTACGGCCTCCAGAGTCGACCGCATCCTCTCCGTCTCGAGCCTTATGGCGGAGCTCGCCGGCCTCCCGGCGCGCTGTCAGCCGGCGCTGGTGTAGTCGCCCGATCTCGTGAGCATGGAGCGCTTGTGCTGGTAGGCGCTGTGAGCGGGGGTGCTCTCGCGCTGTGAGCTTTATCGTCCTCCTGGGTATCGCTGTGGGTCTCGCGATGGACGCCTTCGCCGTCGCTATCGGCGTCGGGCTCGGCTCCTCGCGCGTCGGCGTGCGCGCGACCCTCCGCTTGGCGTGGCACTTCGGCCTCTTTCAGGCGCTCATGCCGGTGCTCGGCTGGGTGGCCGGGCGTTCGCTGGCTCACTGGTTCTCGGCCATCGACCACTGGATTGCCTTCCTCTTGCTCGCCGCCGTGGGCGGTAAGATGATCTACGAGGCGGTGCGGGGAGGCGAGGAGGGGCCTGCCGAGAAGGACCCAACGCGGGGGCTCTCGCTCCTCGTGCTCTCGGTCGCCACGAGTATCGATGCGTTGGCCGTTGGGCTTTCGTTGGCGCTGCTCAACGTCGGGATCTGGTACCCCGCGGCGGTCATCGGCGTCGTGGCGTTTTGCTTTACCGTACTCGGCGTGCGCCTCGGCCGGCGGTTCGGTGCTTTGTTCGGCCGGCGCGTCGAAGTCGTCGGCGGCCTGATCCTCATCGCGATCGGCCTCAAGATCCTCGTCGATCATCTACTAGGCGGGTAAACCCCGTGGGTGCGGAGGTTGCTCTATGAACGGAGCTGTCAGTTGGGCGCTTCTCCTCGTGGTCGTCGTGGACACCGTGCTCTTGGTGATCCTGCTCCTCCGTTCGTTCTCCGGCGGTGGGGAGCGGGCGCTCCGCGCCGAGCTCGCCGCCGCTCGTGAGGAGGCGGCGAACTCGGCGCGCGCGTCCCGCCAGGAGCTCGCGCGCAGCTTGGCTGCGGGCAACGAGACGCTCGCGGTGACCCTGCAGGGCATGGCCGAGGTGCAGCGTTCGCAGCTCGACGGGGTCAGCCGGAGTCTTGTTGAGCTCACAAGCGCCAATCGTGTCTCGCTGGAGCGGTTGCGCGACACGCTCGACCTTCGGGTTAAAGAGCTCCAGGGCGGCAACGAACGCAAGCTCGAGGAGATGCGTCGGACCGTGGATGAGAAGCTCCAGACGACCCTCGAGCGTCGGCTCGGCGAGTCCTTTAAGATAGTCAACGACCAGCTCGAGTCGGTGCAGAGAGGTCTCGGCGAGATGCAGAGCCTGGCCGTCGGCGTCGGCGACCTCAAGCGCGTGCTCACCAACGTGAAAACGAGGGGGACGTGGGCGGAGGTGCAGCTCGGCTCCCTGCTCGAGGAGATGCTGGCGCCCTGGCAGTTCGAGCGCAACGTCCACGTAGAGCCTGGCTCCCGCGAGGTCGTGGAGTACGCCGTTCGCCTGCCCGGCGCACAGGATGATCCACAGGGCCGAGTGTGGCTCCCCATCGACGCCAAGCTGCCGCAGGAGGACTACGTGCGCCTGCAGGGGGCGGCCGAGCTCGGCGACGCGGAGGCCGCACAGCGTGCCACCGAGTCCCTCGCGAGGGCGGTGCGGGTGGCCGCTCAGGACATTCAGCGTAAGTACATCAAGCCCCCCTTTACGACCGACTTCGCGATCATGTTTTTAGGGACGGAGGGGCTCTACGCCGAGGTGGTGAGGCAGCCCGCGCTCATAGAGGAGCTGCAGCGGCAGTACCGCGTTGTGCCCGCCGGCCCCACCACGCTCGCGGCCCTCCTCAGCAGCTTTCGCATGGGGTTTCAGACGCTCGCCATTGAGCGGCGGGCCGACGAGGTGTGGCGGGTGCTCGCCGCGGTTAAAACCGAGTTCGCGAAGTTCGGCGAGGTGCTCTTAACGGTCAAGCGCCAGCTGGAGACGGCGAGCCGAAGCATCGAGAAGACGGGGGTGCGCACGCGCGCCATGGAGCGCAAGTTGCGCTCGGTGGAGCAGCTGCCGGAGCACGAGGCCGTTGAGGTGTTCGCCGCCGGAGTACTTGAGGTGGCGGACGACGACGAGGTCGCAGCGCCCGAGGCGGCGGCCGACGCCTCGCCGGAGCCGCTGTGAGGCGCTGCGCCCTCGCCTCGTGAGCCGCACGGCGGCCGGGGTAGCCCTCGCTGGCTCACGGCTCCTCGGCGAAGAGCTCCGGGTAGAGCAGTTCGAGGAGCGCGAGTCGCTCCTCGGGGGTACGGTGATCCGCCGGCTGGAGGGTGGCCGTGAGGCGTTCTCTTCGCCCCGCCTTTGAGCGCTCGCCGGGTTCGCTGGGCTCCGGTGGCTCGATGAGCTCGCGCAAGAAGGGGTGGCGGTACGGCTGCGAGGTGTCGAGGGTGAGCAGGGCGCTGTGGCGGGCTCGGGTGACGCCGACGTACACCACGCGGCGCTCCTCTTCGATCTGCGCCGGCGTGAGCCTCGTGAGGTCGCAGTCGTAGTCGGGGAGCACCACTGCGTGGTATTCGCGGCCTTTAGCGGCGTGGATCGTGCCGATGGCGACGCGGTCCTCGCGCTCCGCTTGAACCGCTCGCCCGCTCGCCTCCTCCTTCTCCTCGGCGAGGAGGCGATCCCAGGTGGCGAGGTAGGAGGCTGGGTCGGGGAAGCTCTCCGCCACGCGCAGAAGGGCGTCGAGGACCTCGAGCGCTCCGCCCTCGTCGCTTCCCCCTTGGGGCCCCTCCCACGACGCCTCAAGCTCGAAGCCGTCGATGGCCGTCCAGATGAGGTCGGAGGCGGTGCACTGGGGGAGCTCGGCGAGCGTGGCCGTGAGCGCCGAGGTCTGCTGCTGGATTGTTGAGAAGGGCCGTGAGCGAGCGGGGTCGGTGCTCTCGGCGAGCGCGAGGAGCGTGCGCCAAGGCGAGGAGGACTCGCGCACCCGTACTAAGTCGTTGCGGTGTGTAGGGTGCTTCGCGTGAGCGGCCGCGCGCTGGACGTGGTCGCCGCTGGCGTGGTGCGGGTCGCGCAGGAGTGCCAGGTGGGCGCGCAGGAGTAGCGAGGAGGGGTGGGTGAAGATGCGGCAGCCGAGCGTGCGGCTGCGGGGCACACTGGCCTCGTCGAGGGCGAGCGCGATGGGGAGCTGCTGCGAGCGGTAACGGCACAGCACGGCGAGGTCGCGCCACGCGCAGCCCAAGCGCGACCTCTCCGTCTGCACAAACGACTGCACGGCCTCGGCGCGCTCGGGCCACGTGGGCGCGCCCACGAAGTGGACCGCGCCGTCGGGTGCGCCCTCGCGGGGCCGGATGGGCTTGTGCTCCCGGTGGGTGTTTGCGGCGACGAGTCGACTGGACGCCTCCACGATGCTGCGGGCGCAGCGGTAGTTAATGGGCAGTGTGTAGGTGGTGGAGAAGGGCTCCGGCGGCATGCGCCGGTGAAACCCCAAGATAGTTTCGATCTCGGCTCGGCGCCATCCGTAGATGAGCTGGTCGTCGTCGCCGACCACGAAGAGGTTGCGATGGGGCCGCGAGAGGATGTCGATGAGGGCGAGCTGGGCGCCGTTGAGGTCTTGAAACTCGTCGACGAGGATGTGCTGAAACCGCCGCTGGAGCGCGCACCGGTTGGTGGGCGAGGCGAGGAGGTCGGCGACGGTGAAGTAGATTTGGTCGTCGAAGGAGCGGCACCCTGCGACCTGCTGCCGCCGGAGGTACGCCGCGTGGATGGGGGAGAAGGGCACCTCGATAACGGGTTGGTCGGCGGGTGAGGCGACGGGGATGGTGAGGTGCTCCGGTGAGATGAGCGACGAGCGCACGGCTGTGAGCGCGGCGAGAAAGCCGCTCAAGGGGGTGTTGCCCTGCGGTGAGCCCGGTGCGTGCAGTGCGTAGCCGGCGTCGGCGATGGCCTGGGCGAGGAGCGACCGCTGCGACCTCTCGTCGGTCTGGAGGCGGCCGCGGTCGCCGACGATCTCTCGCAGGTAGCGGGAGCCGAAGGCGTTGAAGGTGGCACAGTGCACGGCGCCGGGGCCGCCGCCGCCGCGCAATGACGCCAGCCCCGAGTGCGCCAGACGACGGGTTGTGGGCACGCCCGAGGCCATAAGGCGCTCCTCGAACTCCTCAGCCGCCTTACGGTTAAAGGCGAGGACAAGGATGCCGCCCGGGTCGATCCCTCGCGCGAGGAGCTGGTGCACGCGCGCGACGATGGTCTTGGTTTTGCCGGCCCCGGCCGGGGCGAGTACGCGAGCTGGACCATGGCCGTGCTCGGCGGCGGCTCGTTGTGCCGGGGCGAGGGGGGTGGGGTCGCGCTCCGCCCCCCTGGTCCAGTGGCCGTTGGATGGCGCGCGCCTCGTCGGTTCCGTATCGTTCACCCCCCAGAGCGAGCCGAGGTCTTCGAGGTCGAGGAGCCCGCGCTCCTGCACGGTGAGGCGGCGCGGGGTGAACATCTCATCGGAGAAGGGGGCGGCGAAATAGCCCCGGTACCCCCCAGCCACGAGCGGATAGACGAGGTGGAGGAGGATCTCGTTTGCTCGCTCGCGAAGTTCATCTTCGCTCCCCGACCACCACCACGCCCCTACGGTGCCGCTTCGGGGTCGCGGTGCGGAGGTCCAGGAGCGCTGTGCGCTGAACCGCACACCGGGGTGCTCCGCGCGCAGGAGGCGCAGAAGTGCTCGCCTGCTCCACACGTCTCCGAAGAAACGTTGTGGAGCAAGTGGCTGTGCGGCACGTAGAGCCGGTGGGTGCATGGAGTCCTCCTCGCTGGCCTCGGGCTGTCTTTGCAGGTGCACCGTCGACGGTAGCAAGCTCCTTGGTCTGCCGAAAGGGTGACGAGGGTGGACGTTGCTCGGCCGGCACCGAGCGGTCGCGTCTTTTGCGCTCCTCGGTAGTAGAATAAGAGGGTAAAAGCTCCGCCGGCGCGGGCTTTTAGGACGATCTACCGGGGGCCGTATGACCGCCACAGAGTGGGCTCATAGCTTTGAGAGCGCCAAAAGGCGGCACCCCCGCCTCGTCAGCCGGATCTCCTGGCTCACGAGCCACCTTCCCCTCGTCGTCACGGTGGCCGCCGCGCTCATCATCCTCATCGCCTATCTCGATCTCTTCTTGCACCCGGTCACCATGGCCGGCTTTTACCTCCTCCCCCTTACGCTCCTCGCGCTCGCCGGGCGCGAGCGTCTCGTCCTCGCTGCGGGGGTGGTCTGCGGCGCCCTCACGATCGCGGTCATGGCTCTTCAAGGCAACCTGACTACGGGGAATTGGTTTAACCTCCTCTACGGGTGTTTAAGCGGCATGGCGTTGGTCGCCCTCGCCTACCTCATCCGCCGCCTCACGATGGTGAGCGAGTACGCGATGCTGCGGGCGCAGCTCGCCGAGGCCGGCGCCGCTGTCTTAATGAGCGGCGGCGAATGGGCGGAGATCGGCGAGCTGCTCGAGTACACCGTCATGCGCCTCGCGGAGCTCCTCGGCGCGACCGTCGGGGTCATGATCGTCCTCAGGGATCAGCGGTGGGTCGGGCGGTGCGTCTTCGGCTCGACCTGCAACCTTCAGGAGATCACCGTAGATGCCGAGCGGGTTCCTATCGCCTGCGAGGCACTGCGAGCCGACAACGTGCTCTTTCGCGACGCGTGGGGGCGGCAGGCCGAGCTCTTCGGCCCGCTGGCTGAGCAGGTGCCGTTTGAGCGCACCGTCGTCTTTCCCATGCGCTCTATGGAGCACGAGATCGGGGTTCTTATCTACAGTCGTCCGCAGTTCACCGGCGAGTACGACGAGGAGCGCGTGGCGGTGGCCGCAGGCCTCGCTCAGTACCTCGGTATCGCCACCGAGAACGTCCGCCTCATGCTGGAGCTGAGCGCCAAGCGACGCGCCCTCGAGACGGTGCGCGACGCGAGCCTCGACTTCGCGCAGAGCCTCGAGATAGAGGACCTCCTCAGGGTTATCGCCTCGCGGCTCCTCGAGGCGCTGGCTATGCCGGCGTGCACCGTCTTCGAGGTCGATGAGGGGGCGGGCCTGCTTCGCAGGGTCTACCGCTGTGGTAAGGGCGCCGAGGCGCCTTTGGCTGAGGCAGAGGGTGTTGTCCCCCTCGCGGCTATGGGCGTCACGAAGTTGGCGGTGCAGAGCCGTCGGTCGGTCTTCGTCGACAGTATCGACGACCCACAACTCAGTCGCGCGGAGCGGGAGGCTCTCTACCGCGCTCATCGCTGTGTGCAGTTCAGTATCCCGATCTACATCCGCGAGCACGTCCTGCTCGTCGTGGAGCTCTACGACCGCGTGCCGCGCGAGTTGAGCGCGGAGAAGATCGACCTCGCGCGCACCATCTGCCGGTTCGCCGCGTTGGCGGTCGACACCGCGCGGCTCTTCAAGAAGGAGCGGGCGCTCACGGAGCGCCGCGACCGGCTCGCCCGGCGTCTTCAGCGCCTGCAGTCGTTCGCGGTCGAGCTCAATCGGCGGCTCGACCGCGCCGACGAGCAGGAGATCCTCGACGAGGTGGTCGCGGCCGCCGCCGACCTCCTCCACGTGCGCGCCGCCGCCGTGCTCAGCGGCGTCGGCGAGTACACCGTGGTGCGCGCCTCCACTGGGGTCGCCGAGGAGGAGCTGCTGGAGCGGTACCGTAGTAGGGCGCTCGGCGTCCCGGCCGACCTCGTCCCCGCGGACGACGAGGTGCTCCCCGCGGGCGTCTCTCAAGACGATGACCTCCTCATGGTACCGGTCGACCCCGAGTCTATGGGCAAGACGTCGATGCTCGTGGTGAGCGGGTCGAGCGACGGGGAGTTCGACGACGAGGACGAGTTGCTCATCACCACGCTCGCGGCTCAGCTCGGCGCCAGCCTGCACAACGCCATGGCCTACCAGCGGGAGCACGCGATCGCCGAGACCTTCCAGGAGGCACTGCTCCAGGAACCCCCGTTCGTAGCCGGGGTGGAGATGGGCGTTCGCTACCGGGCGGCGACCGACGCAGCTCGCATCGGCGGCGACTTCTACGACCTCGTCATGCTGGCACCCGGTAAGCTCATGGTCACGGTGGGCGACGTTTGCGGCAAAGGGCTCGGTGCGGCCGCGCACTCGGCGACCGTGCGGTACATGTTGCGGGCCTACGTCGCCGAGGGTTCGCCGGGGGAGGCTCTCTCGAGGCTCAACGCCGCGATGGACGCACAGGCGCCGAGTCAGCCGTACGTCACTCTATTCGTCGCCTTCATCGACGTCGTCCGCCGCGTCTTTGAGTACGCGATCGCCGGCCACCCGCGGCCCATCGTCGTCGCGGGCGGGAAGGAATTCCTTATCCCCCAGGAGGGCGATACGGCGGTCGGCCTCTTCCGCGGCCGCCGGTATTCCACACACCGCGTCGTGTTGCCGGCCGAGACGCGGATTGTGCTCTACACCGACGGCATCATCGAAGCCCGCCGCGGAAAGGCCTTCTTCGGCGAGGAGGGCGTGAGGCGGACGGTCATGGAGCACCTCGACCTCTCGCCCCAGGGGCTCGCGGACACGCTGCTCGAGACCGTTCGCGAGTACGCCGGCGGCGTCCTTACGGACGACTGCGCGGTCGTCGTCCTCGACCTGCCGTAAGGCGCTTCAGGCTCTTCAGCCACCGGTCTACCCGTTCGCCCTCGCCTCGGTCGTCCGCCCGCCAGAAGACGATGAGGGGGACGACGCCGATGAGGGGAACGAGCGAGGCGAAGAACCCACCGATCATCCAGGAGAGGGCGCTCTCCTCGCGTCGCTTGGAGAGCTTCCAGGCCAGCACAAGGCAGAGGACGAGCTGCGGGCCGAGCGCCCAGAAGGCCCACACGGCTTTTTGGAGGAGGTGAAGGGCCGTCATCATCGCTACGAGGTGTAGAGGGCGAGGAGGCGGGTTGCCGTCGCGCGGAGGTCGGCGACCGCCTCGGGTGGCGTGAGGGGGCGTGCCTCCCCCGCGAAGCGGAGCAGGTGGCGGGTGAGCCACTGCAGGTCGAGGTAGGGCTGGGTGGCTACGCACGAGCCGTCGGGGAGCGGGCTTACCGGTTGGCGCTCGGCGATCCAGCGGCTCACGGCGGCGCTGTAGTGAACTCGCGCCGCTTGCGGCGTGTAGGTCTCGGCCGTGGGGATGCCCTCGCGCCGGTACACGTCGAGTTCCACCTCCGGCCGCGGGGAGAAGAGCTCGTCGAGCGGCCGCGCCGTCTTGGTCGTGGCGACGCGAAAGACGCGCGTTGCCTCGGCGCTGCGACACCAGCACACGTAGTACCACTCATCGCGGCTGCGGATGAGGAGGTAGGGCTCCACCGTGCGCTCGCTCGTGCGGCCCGCCCCCTCGCTCCAGTACTCAATGGCGAGGGGGTGGCGCTCTACGATGGCGCGGTTGACCGTGGTGAGGATCGACTCGTCGGGCACGAGGAGCTCGCTGAGGTCGACGTACGGCGACGCCGAGCGGGCGGCGTGGAGCTTCTCGGCGGCCGTGCGGAGTGCGGAGCCGGTCGAGATGGGGAGGTGTTTACCCACGAGGTTGACGGCGAGGAGGAGGGTGTCGGCCTGTACGGGGGAGAGGTGTGCCGGACGGGCGAAGTGGGTCCCAGCCGGCTCGCTAGAGATGTGGAGCCGGTCATCTTCGTCGTGCGTGATGTAGAAGAGCGCGTCGCCCCCACCGAAGTTCACGAGGTTGAGGAGGTCGATGTCGGCCAGGAGCTTCTCGGCGGTGCTCTCGAGGTCGGCGCATACGGTGGCGATGGGTAGAACCGCCTCGCCCTGCTCGTCGCAGGCGTGGATGAGGTAGGTGGCGAGTGCCGTGAGTCGGGTGAAGCGGTCGACCCCGACGTGCCAGTCGGCGTCGTGGGGGCGGCGGAGCGGCGCGGGGGGCAGCTCATCGGCTGCCGGTTCGCCGCTTGCCTCCGGTGCGTTGAGCGCTTCAAGGAGGCGGCGGAGGTGCTTGGCGAGCTGCGCGCGGAGCTCAAGCGGCTCGAGGAGCTCCGCCTCCTCCGCCATCCCGAGCACCCAGGAGAGGAGCGGCCGCGAGGCGGCGACGTCGGTCTCGTAGAGGAGGGAGCCGTCCTCCTCGACCGCCACGGTGCCGCAGTGCGCCCAGTGAGCCTTTACCCACCAGGCGAGCGAGGGTGCGACGCGGATGCGAGCCCGCGAGCGCCGCTCGGCGAGCTGCCAGGCCGGGCGGTTGCGCAGGGCGCCGAGGGCGAAGTCGTTCGGCGGTGAGAAGTCGTGGGGCTTGCGCGTGGCGTAGGTGACCTTAGATGTGATCCGCGCGAGCTTAAACATGCGGAGGGCGTTGCGCGCGTGGCAGCGCCCCACGAGGTACCACTCGCCGGCGGTGAGCTGTAGGCCATAGGGGTCGACCGACCGCTCCGACCGCTCGTCGTTGCCGATGGCGTAGTACGTAAACCGCACGGTTTTACTCTTCGTGATGGCCGCCTGAAGCTTGGGGAGGAGGCCGGGCTCCGGGGCGCCTGCGAGCGCCATGGCCGGTGGAGCATCCTGGGCGTCGTGGAGCAACTCCGGGCGGCCGTGGGCGAGGCTCAGCAGGGCGAGGCGGAGGGGCTGTGAGTACGGAAACCGATGGCTGAGGACGATGAGGCAGGTGCCGAGCGCGGTGAGCTCCTCCGCCGTAAAGGCGATCGGCGGGAGATAGTAGGAGTCGCCCGGAAGGCTGAAGAGGTCGGAGCCCTCGTCGCTATGGCTGCAGAGAACACCGATGCCGAGGGCGTCGAGCTCGGTGCGGTCGTCGAGGAATCGTCGCGTAAAGGCGGCCTCGGTGAGCTCCGGGTACCCCTCTACGCGGTGCCGGATCGTCTCGCGGCTCACCGGCTGACCGTTACGGGAGAGGAGGAGGGCGACGAGCGAGAGCTGACGCACGAGTTTATCGGTGTCCTTCATCGAACGAGTGTAGCACGGGAGGTCTGAGGCTGCCGCTCCCCTCTTGACAGGTGGTAAAATGGATCCGTATTCTTGACTGGAATTATCCAGAATGTGACGGTGGATCGGGGGCGAGCGGTGAATATCTCGATGAAGAGCCGTTACGCGGTGAGGGCGCTCACCGAACTCGCACGTCGCGAGATCGCGGAGCCCGGGAGGCCTGTCCGCCTCGCCGACATCGCGGAGCGCGGCCAGATGCCGCTCCAATTCCTCGAGCAGGTGTTTGCGGCCATGCGGCGTGGCGGGCTCGTGCGGAGCCGGCGGGGGGCGGCCGGCGGGTACTCCCTCGCCGCCCACCCCGACGAGATCAACGTGCTCGACGTGGTGACTGTTCTCGACGGCTTGCTCTCGCCGGCCGAGTGCACACAGGGGCTCTGCGACGGCGCCGAGCTCTGCGGTGCGTCCTCGGTCTGGCTCGACGCACAGCGGGCCCTCGAGGGGGTGCTCGCTGGCACCTCGATCGGCGACCTCCTCGCGCGCGAAGACGCCCAGCGCGGGCGCGCACTCACGTACGACATTTAAGCGATCCCCGAGCGGTCGAGAGGGGCGAGGAGGTCGGATGAAGACGGCCAGTAGTATCACGGAGCTCATCGGGCGGACGCCGCTGCTGCGGCTCAACCGTATCTCCGACGAGACCGGCGCCGAGGTGCTCGGAAAGCTCGAATCCTTCAACCCGGGCGGGAGCGTTAAGGATAGAGTAGGGCTCGCCATGATCGAGGCCGCCGAGGCCGAGGGGCGGTGCGTGCCGGGCCGTACCACGATTATCGAGTCCACCAGTGGCAACGCCGGTATCGCCCTCGCGATGGTGGCGGCGGCGCGTGGGTACAAGGTCGTCCTCACCATGCCCGACACGTTCAGCGCCGAGCGCCGGGCGATGCTCAGGGCGTACGGCGCCGAGCTCGTCCTTACGCCCGGCGCTGAGGGCATGCAGGGTGCCGTGAAAAAAGCCCTGGCCATCGCCGCTGTGTGCGATCACGCCTTTCTGCCGCAGCAGTTCAGCAACCCCGTCAACTCCGCCACGCACCACGACACGACGGCCGAGGAGATCTGGGACGACACCGACGGGGAGGTCGACGCCTTCGTCGCCGGAGTCGGCACCGGCGGTACACTGACGGGCGTCGGCGGGCTGCTCAAGGAGCGGCGACCGGGGGTTCACATCGTCGCCGTCGAGCCGGTGGAGTCCGCGGTGCTCTCCGGGTCGCCGCCCGGACAACATCCCCTTCAGGGCATCGGCGCGGGCTTCGTGCCCGAGGTGCTCGACACGTCGGTCTACGACGAGGTGCTCACGGTGTCCGGCGACGATGCATACGCCGCGGCGCGCGAGCTCGCGCGCCGCGAGGGCGTGCTCGTGGGCATCTCGGCCGGCGCCAACGTCTGGGCCGCCGAGCGCGTCGCCCGGCGGCCGGAGATGCGGGGCAAGGTCATCGTGACGATCCTCTGCGATACCGGGGAGCGCTACCTCTCCACGCCGCTCTTCGGCGAGCTGGCGGAGCCGTAAAGCTGGGCGACGTCGCTCAGTTGCAGGGGCGGCTCGAGGCTGAGCTGGCGAAGCTGGGCTCGGTGGGCGTCGCCCTCTCCGGCGGCGTGGATTCGAGCCTCGTGCTGGCCGCGGCCGCGGCCGCGCTCGGCCCGCACAGGGTGCTCGCCCTCACCGCCGTCTCGGCGGCGTGTCCGCCGGGCGAGCCCGCCGCCGCCCGCCGCCTCGCGGAGCGGCTCGACGTCGCGCACGTCGGTATCGAGGCCGACGAGCTTCAGCGCGCCGCGTTCGCCGCGAACACGCGCGAGCGCTGCTATCTCTGTAAAGACGAGCTCTTCGGGTGCATGCTCCGCGTGGTCGGCGAGCGTGGCTTCGCCGCCCTCGCCGACGGCACCACCAAAGACGACCTCCACGACGATCGGCCGGGCCTCCGTGCGGCCGCCGAGCACGGGGTGGTACACCCTCTCTTGGCGGCTGGTCTTTGCAAAGACGACGTGCGGCGCTTGGCGCGGGGCTACGGCCTTCGTGTGTGGGACGCGCCCTCGCAGGCGTGTCTGGCCTCGCGGATCCCCTACGGCGAGCCGGTTACCGCCGAGAAGCTCCGCGCGGTCGCGGCGGCCGAGTGCGAGCTCCGCTCCCTGGGGTTTCGGCGGTGTCGGGCTCGCCACCACGGGGAGGTGGTGAGGGTCGAGGTCGAGCCCTCGGAGGTGGAGCGGGCGGCCGCCCTGCGGCACGAGATCGTGCGGCGGCTTCGCCCCCTCGGGTTCTCCGCCGTCGCCCTCGACCTCGAGGGGCTCCGCGTGGGCGGGGCGGCCCCTCGTCGCGAGGGGTCGTAAAGAGATCGTTCGCAAGGGCGCGCCGCCGTGATAGCGTAGGGGCGGCGCGGGCGACTCCGTCCCGCGCCCTATCCACGACGCCGAGGTGAAACGTGATTCGCAAGCTCCTCAAGTTGGGTTGCCCGATCGCCGCGCTGGGCCGGCGCAGCGGGCGCGACTCACAACGCCCCCCGCTCGCCTGCCGTATTATCGCCGAGATCACGCGCGACGTCTCCGTCGGCGTCTCCGAGGTCAGCCGCGACGTACACGCCGTGCAGGAGCGCGACCCAGCGGCGACCTCGAAGCTCGAGATCCTCACCTCGTACTCCGGCCTCCACGCGTTGTGGCTGCACCGCATCGCCCATCGGCTGCACACCGTCGGGTTGCCCGTGCTCCCGCGGTGGATCAGCCAGTTCAACCGCTTTCTCACCGGTATCGAGATTCACCCCGGGGCGTGCATCGGCAAGGGCTTTTTCATCGACCACGGCGCCGGGGTCGTTATCGGCGAGACGGCCGAGATCGGCGACAACGTGACGGTCTACCAGGGGGTAACCCTCGGCGGCACCGGCAAGGAGACCGGCAAGCGGCACCCCACGGTGGGCGACAACGTGATCTTCGGCGCCGGCGCCAAGGTCCTCGGTGGCATCACTATCGGCGACAACGCCAAGATCGGCGCGGGGAGCGTCGTCATCAACGACGTTCCGCAGAACTCGACGGTGGTGGGCAACCCCGGGCGGCCCGTCTTGGTGGAGGGCGAGCGCGTCGGCATCCCCGACATCGACTACCGCCACCTGCCGGATCCAGTTGCCGACGCCATTAAGTGCCTCGTCACGCGCATCCTCGAGATGGAGAAGGAGCTCGACGAGATCCACCCCGACCGCAAGGGGCGTCGTTCGGCGGCGGTAAAGGAGGCGCAGGCTATCCTCGACGAGCTCCTGCAGGAGGACGATGCGGCGCACTGCTAAGAGAGCGATTCGCGCGCGGTGTGCTACGATGAATGCCCCGGTGAATCGACCTGTGAACGGAGCGTGACCGCCAGATGAGCGAGGTCAGAAGACTCGTGCTCGACGTCCTCAAACCACACCAGCCCACGATGCTCACCCTCGCCGATAAGCTCGGCGATCTGGAGGGCGTCCACGGCGTCGACATCACGTTGATCGAGATCGACAACAAGGTCGAGAACATCAAGATCACGCTCGAGGGCGACGACATCATCTTTCAGGATGTCTCGGAGGTCGTTCAGGAGTCGGGTGCGAGCATTCACTCCATCGACAAGTGCTCTACCGGCAAGCGGCTCATCGACGAGGTCGAGACACCTCAAGATGCCGGCGCCAGCTGGCTGCGCTGAGCAGCCCCCGATCAGGCGGTAGTCATTCGTGAGCGGTTCGGCGAAACGGAACGTTCGCGACCGGGTGCTCGGACGCATCGCCGTGTTGCGCCACTACCACGAGATCGCCGAGGTCGGCGAGATCGCGAGGCGCTACTTCGCCATGAACGCCTTCGACGGCGTCCTCACGGCGCTCGGCGTGCTCGTCGGTGGGTACATCAGCGGCGTCAACAGCCCCCGCGCCATCTTCACCCTCGTGCTCGCCACGGCGGTCAGCATGGGCGTCTCCGGCTTCTACGGCTCCTACCTCGTGGAGCGGGCGGAGCGCGGTCGCGCCATGCGTGAGCTGGAGGAGTCCACGCTCTCCAGCCTCGACAACACCGACATCTCCTCGGCCTCTCGGTACGCCACGGTCGTCATCGCGCTCGTGGACGGCGCCTCGCCGTTCGGGGCGGCGCTCATCCTCATGATCCCCTTCGCGTTCACCGCGGTGCTCACCATGCACGGCGCGTACTACGTTGCCGTCCTCATCGGCCTCGTCGAGCTCTTCTTCCTCGGGGCGTTTTTGGGCGCGGTGTCGCGGGAGCGGCTCTGGCTCTCGGGTCTGCGGCTCGTGGGCGCCGGCTTTATCGCGCTCGTGATCAGCTTTCTCCTCGGGGGAGGCATCGGATGACGCAAGAGCACGAGCTGCTCGCGGGCCTCAACGAGCCGCAGCGCGAGGCGGTGATGCACTTCGAGGGCCCGCTGCTTATCCTCGCCGGGGCGGGCTCCGGCAAGACGCGGGTGCTCACCCACCGCGTGGCCTACCTTTTGCAGGAGCACCGCGTTCGCCCCGATGAGGTCGTCGCCATTACCTTTACCAACAAGGCCGCTGGGGAGATGAGGGAGCGCATCGAGGGCCTCGTGGGGCCGGTCGCTCGCCGTATGTGGATCAGCACCTTTCACAGTATGTGCGCCCGGCTCCTGCGGCGAGAGGCCGAGCGCATCGGGTACAAGAGCAGCTTCACGATCCACGCGGAGGACGACCGCCGCAGGCTCATCAAGCGGTGCCTCGAGGAGCTCAACCTCGACCCAAAACGCTTTACGCCCGAGGTGCTGGCGCGGCAGATCAGCGACGCCAAAAACCAGCTCGTCGGCCCGGCCGAGTACCGCGAGCGCATCGGCGGGCACTTTACGCAGGCGACCGCCGACGTGTACCAGCTCTACGAGAAGCGCCACCTCAAGATGAACGCCCTCGACTTCGACGACCTCATCATGAAGGTGGTGCAGCTCCTGGAGTCCTCGCCGGAGCGCCTCGCGCACTACCAACGGGCGTTTCGCTTCGTGCTCGTCGACGAGTATCAAGATACGAATCACGCCCAGTACCGGCTGGCCAACCTGCTCGCCGGCGGCTCCCGCAACCTCGCCGTCGTGGGCGACGACGACCAGAGTATCTACTCCTGGCGCGGCGCCGACATTCGCAACATTCTCGAGTTCGAGCGCGACTACCCCGACGCCAAGGTTATCCGTCTCGAGCAGAACTACCGCTCTACGCAGTCTATCCTCGACGCCGCCAACGCCGTGGTGGTCAACAACCGCCGGCGCAAGGGCAAAAACCTCTGGACGCCGCGAGGTGAGGGCTCCCCGCTGCAGGTCGTCGAGGTGGCCGATGAGCGCGCCGAGGCGCAGTTCGTGGCGAGCGAGGTGCAGAAGCTTCTCGAGGGGGAGGCGGGTGCCGCCAGGCCCTACCGCCCCGACGAGATCGCCGTGCTCTACCGCACCAACGCGCAGAGCCGAGCGCTCGAGGAGCAGTTCGGCCGCTACGCCATAGCCTACCGGGTTATCGGCGGGCCGAAGTTCTACGAGCGCGCCGAGGTGCGCGACCTGATCGCGTACCTCACCGTGCTCGTTAACCCAGACGACGCTCAGCGGCTCCTGCGCATCGTCAACCTGCCGCGTCGCGGCATCGGGGCCACCAGCCTCCAGCGCGTGCAGCTGCACGCCGACGCCGTCGGCGTGAGCCTCTGGGCGGCGATGCGCGACGCGGAGACCGTGCCGGGGCTCCCCCGCGCGGCGCTCGGCGGGGTGCTCGGCTTCGTGCGGCTCATCGAGGGGCTGCAGGCCGACCTCGACGGTCGCCCGGTGGCCGAGGTGGTGCGCAGCGTCCTCGAGGAGAGCGGGTACGAGGCGGCGCTGCAGGCGCAGGGTACGCTCGAGGCCGAGGGCCGGCTCGAGAACCTCGAGGAGCTCGTCGGCGTCGCCGCCGAGTACGACAAGCGCGCCGAGGAGCCGAGCCTCGACGGTTTTCTGCAGGAGATCAGCCTCTACAGCGACAGCGACGCGCTCGTGGATGCTTCGTCGCTGATCACCATGATGACGCTGCACAACGCCAAGGGGCTCGAGTTCCCCGTCGTCTTTTTAACGGGCATGGAGGAGGGCATCTTTCCGCATCAGCGTGCCCTCGACGAGCAGAATATCGAGGAGGAGCGCCGGTTGGCGTACGTCGGCATTACGCGCGCCATGGACGTGCTGTACCTCGTGCACGCGCACGCCCGTACGCTCTGGGGTGGCGCGCAGTACAACATGCCCTCGCGGTTTATCGAGGAGATCCCCGAGCGCTACTGCGAGCGGCGGTCCATCGGCGGCGGTCGGCCACAGGCCGATGCAGAGGGCGGCACCGTGTACGGTGGCAGCTCAAGCCTCGGTGGCGGCCGCTCCGTGCGCCGCACCTCCGATGGGCGCATCGACGTCGGCGGCGGCAGCATCGGCCCCCGCAAGGGGCGCGATCTCGACGCCGAGGTTGTGGAGCAGTACTTCGCCGCGGGTGAGCGGGTGCTCCACGCCACCCTCGGAGAGGGTACGGTGGTCGCCCTTCAGGGCGGCGGCGTGATCCTCGTTAAGTTCGAGGGCGACGGCTCGGAGCGACGCCTTATGGCGAGCGTGGCCCCGCTCCGTAAGCTGCGGGGCTAGCTGCTCAGGCGCGCACGGCGGCGAGCACGAGGGAGAGCGCCTCGTGGACGCCAGGCGTGGCGTGCACGAGCACATCCGCCTCGTCGATGACCTCCTGCGGGGTCTCGCCGGTGATGGCGGCGAGGGCGCAGCCCGTGCGATCTGGGTCTACGGCGGCCCACCGGCGCACGGCGAGGAACCCGGTGATGTCGGTGAGGTCGTCGCCACAGAAGAGCGCGGCGTTGGACCCATGCTCGCCGAGCAGGCTGAGGGCGGCCGTGCCCTTGGAGGTTTGCAGCGGTGGTTTGATCTCGAAGGCGAAGTGGCCGGTGCTGATCGCGAGGCCGCGGGCGCGCGCGGGCTTTACCACCCGCTCCACGATCTCCTCTCGGGTGGCCTCTTTGTTCGGCGCGAGCCGGTAGTGGACGGCGAGGGCCGTGCGCTTCTCCTCGAGGACCACGCCGAGCGCCTCGCAGTCGAGGGCCTGGGCGGCCTCCTCGGCCACCTCTTTAATTTGCTCGATGTAGGGCTCCGCGCCGGGGTCGGTGTGGAGCACGCCGTCGCGGCCCATCGTCTCGAGCCCGTGGGTGCCCACGTACACCGCGCCCTCCAGGGGGATCATGCGGCGGCCGTCTTCGAGGGAGCGGCCGGTGAGAAACGCGACCAGGCCCAGGTGCTTCGTGAGGGCCTCGAGGAGTGAGACGAACGACTCCGGCACAATGGCATCTGCCGGGTGTGGCGCTATGGGGGAGATGGTGCCGTCGATATCGCAGAGAAGGGCTGCTTTATGGGGCGCCTTGGAAAAAGCGGCGAGGCAGGCGGCAAGTGCCGTCGGTTCGCCGCCCTCGGCGAGGTGCTCTGCGTGCATTCGTGTGTATCCTCCGTGCTCGATGGCGAAAGTGTACCTGACATCGCCCCGTGGGCAGAACGCGCCGGTGCCGTGGTGAGCAGCATCGGCGCCCCGTCCCTGCGGTATATACTACCTGTGTCTTCAGCGGAGGGTATATGCAACGGTTCTCCGATAAGTTAGCGGCGGCCATTCGCGGGCGGCGCAGTGTCGTCTGCGTGGGGCTCGACCCCATGCTCGAGCGCCTGCCCACGGCGCTCCTCGACGCATACCGCGAGCGGGTCTCCGAGCTCGGCGACGATGAGGCCGTCGCGGCGTGTTTCGAGGAGTTCTGCTGCGGCATCATCGATGCAGTGGCGGAGCACGCGGCGTGCGTTAAGCCCCAGGCCGCGTTCTTCGAGCAGTACGGCGCGCCGGGCTGGCGCGCGCTCGGCGCCGTCGCTCGCTACGCCCGCGAGCGCGATCTTCCCGTTATCCTCGACGTTAAGCGCGGCGATATAGCCTCCACCGGTGCCGCGTACGCCCGCGCCGCCTTCGGGGGCGCACCCGGCCTCGTGGCCCCCTCGGAGGGGCTCGGCGTCGACGCCGTCACGGCCAGCCCGTATCTCGGCGCCGACTCACTCGAGCCGGTCGTCGCCCACTGCCGTAGCGGCAAGGGCGTCTTCGTGCTCACCCGCACGAGCAACGCCGGCGCAGCGCTCCTGCAGGAGCAGGAGGTCTGCGGTCGGCCGCTCTACCTCCGGGTCGCCGAGCTCGTCGCTGAGCTGGGCGCGCGTGAGGTCGGTGAGGCTGGGTATAGCGACGTTGGCGCGGTCGCCGGCGCCACCGCGCCGGAGTCGTTGCGGCTTGTGCGCGAGGCGCTCCCCAACGCCTTCCTCCTCGTGCCGGGCTACGGCGCGCAGGGGGCGGGCGCAAGCGCCCTGCGGGGCATCGCCGCCGGCGAGGCCGCCGGGTTCGTCGTCAACGCCTCGCGCTCTATCCTCTACGCGTGGCAGCAAGACGGCGGCGACTACCGCCGAGCGGCCGAGCGCGCCGCCGCCTCTATGCGCGCGGAGCTCTCCTTCGCGCTATGACCGAGCAAACGCGGCAGATGGGCGCTTCGCCGGACGACGCCTCTGACTATCGCACGCGTCACATTCCCTCTCTTCACGGCTCCCCCGAGGCGTTCGACGCTGCGTCCGGCGATGAGGCCACGCATCTCACCGCCGACCCAGACGACGAGCTCACCGCCGTCGCCACCCGCCTGCAGTCGCTGTACTCTCAGGCTTCTTCCTCAGGGGGCGGCGAGCGGAGCTCCTCCGCACCCGCCTCCCGCACGAGGGGCGAGGCGCCGGCGAGGGCTGTGAGGCGGAGCGAACGGAGGGCATCCGCCTCCGCCTCATCTCCGCAGCGGGGCGAGGCGGCGCCACAGGGGCGTTCCGCCGCCTCGGCGTTTCGCCTCCGTCGGGGTGAGCCCTCGCGTGGGCGAGGCTCGCGCGTCGCCGCCCGCCCGCGCGGAGCCGGGGCGGGTGTCTCTCAAGGTTCACGTCGCATCGGGCGCGTCGCCGCCCCGGTCGTCTTTCTCATCGCCGTTATCGCGGTGTTCGCCCTCGCCGTCGAGTCCGGGGTTTTTGGAGGGGGTCGTGCGGCCGCTCCGCCCGCACCCGTCGCGCAGCGGAGCGTCGCGACGAAGACGTATGTAGTCAAGAGCGGCGACACGTTTTCGGGCATCGCCGCCCGTCTGCACGTCGACGTCGAGACGATCCGGTCGCTCAACCCTAAGGTGAGGGAGTCCGCCTTGGTGGTCGGTCAAAAGATCCTCGTGCCCCGAAAGTAGGGCGCTCCCGCTCCTCCTTCACCCCTTTCTCCGCGTTACTCGCTCTCCCGCTCGTCTTTCTCTCCTCACTCAACTCACCCCGCCTTCGCTCTTTCGGACGATCCGCTCGGGCGGTGAGCCGCGTCGCGCTGCGTGGAGAGAGGGGAGGCCTGGTGTCTTGTAGTGGGTGAAAATGACATTAAAGTGGTGCCAAAGTATTGCATGGTGGGGAATTATGGGGTACAGTTGCGCCATGCAGTTACCGCTCTTGGTGGGGAAGCACGAGTTCACCCTCGACGCGAAGAATCGCGTCGTGATCCCCGCATGCAAGCGTCCGCGCTTCGCGGAGGGCGTTTACCTCCTCAAGGAGCGGGAGCGTTGCATCGGCGCCTACACGCCGGATGGGTTTGAGCGTCGCCTGCAGGAGGAGATGGATGCCACCGCGCCCGGCTCAATCGAACGTCGCGATATCAAGAGGTTCCTGGCCTCCGGTGCGGTCTTTCATCAAGAGCTCGACCGCCAGGGGCGCGTCACGATCTCCGCGCAACATCTCGACTACGCGGGTATCAGTCGCGACGTCGTCGTGGTCGGCGCCGTCGACCACCTCGAGATCTGGGATCGCAGCGCTTGGGCTGAGTACGAATCGCGACTGGAGGGGAATACCGATGCTCCCGCTAAAGAGCTCGTATTTTCGTGAGGATGAGATGGCGCTTGCGCACATCCCCGTCCTCCTCCCCGAGCTCCTCGAGGCTCTCCGTCCGCGCGAGGGCGAGGTCGCTGTCGACTGCACCTTCGGTGCGGGCGGCCACGCCGAGGTCGTAGCCGCAGCACTCGGCGCCTCCGGTAGGCTCATCGCGATCGACCGCGACCCCAGCGTCGACGAGTACTTTTACGCCGTTGCGAAGGCCGCTCCGTGTGCCTGCGAGTTGTACCGTGGCACCTTTAGCGAGGTCCTTGCTGAGCTCCCCGATGCGTCTGCGGACGCCGTGTACATGGACCTCGGCGTGTCCTCTATGCAGCTCGACCGCCGCGAGCGCGGCTTCTCGTACGCGTACGACGCACCGCTCGATATGCGCATGGACCCCGAGCTCGCCGTCACCGCGGCAGAGCTTGTGAATACGCTCCCCGAGAAGGAGCTCGCCGGCCTCTTTAAAAAGTACGGCGAGGAGCGCTACGCGCGCAGCATCGCGCGCGGAATCGTGAGGGAGCGCGCTCGTCAGCCCCTCGCGACCACGTGCGAGCTCGTCGACATCATTAAGCGCAACATCCCAACGCCGGCCCGCTTCGGCGCCGGCAACCCCGCGCGCCGTGTCTTTCAGGCGCTTCGTATCGCCGTCAACGGCGAGCTGCAGTCGTTGAGCAACGGCTTGGAGGAGGCGCACCGAGTGCTTCGCCCGGGCGGCCGTCTCGTCGCTATCAGCTTCCACTCGCTCGAGGACCGCATCGTTAAAGAGTTCTTCCGGGGTCGCGCGGCGGGGTGTGTGTGCCCGCCCGGCCTGCCCCAATGCGCGTGTGGTCACGAGCCGACGGTGCGAGTGCTTACGCGGCGCCCCGTCACCCCGGGGCAGGATGAAGTCGAGCTCAACCCCCGGAGTTCGTCCGCCAAACTTCGCGCTGCGATCAAGCTCGGGGGCTGACCATGGCTGTTACCGCACAGGCTCGGCGCTCGGCGTCGACGCGGGGTTCCGCCGCTCCGGCGCGGCCTCGCGCCGTGGAGCGTGTCTCCGTACCGCGGGGGCGCGGTCGCGCATCTGCAGCGGGCGTTCGGCGGTCGTCTGGTCGTGCCGGTTATCCCTCGCTTCGACTCAGGGTCATGCGCCTCATCGTCCTCTTCGCCGTGTGTCTCGCGGTGCTCGGCATCGGCCGCGTCAAGCTCAGTATCGCCGTCACGGAGAAGACGCTACAGACCGACAAGATCGTGCGCGAGGAGCGCCGCCTCACCGCCGAAAACGCGCGGCTCGATGAGAACCTCGCGCAGCTCGGCTCCTCTCTGCGCATCCAGCGCATCGCCTCGCACCAACTCGGCTTGCAGTACCCGACTCACCTTCAGTATCTCAAAGTGAGGGAGGGTATCGAGCTCGCGAAGTTGGCCGCGAGGCCCTGATGGCCCGTGCACCTCAGCCTCGACGCCGCGAAGGGGGCACACGCGGCGGCGGCCTTCGCGCGTTCTCCCGTAAGATCGCACGGGGGGGCGGGGTCGGTGGAGGGCCGGGGTTTAACGGCCGTCTTCGTCTCCTCCGCGCGATCGTCCTCGTCTTTCTCGTTGTGGTGAGCGGTAAAGCCGCCGTGTTGGCGGTCTCCTCCAAGAACCTCACCAAGCTCGCGCGTGAGCAGCAAGTCATTAGCGTCACGCTTCCGGCGCATCGCGGGGCGATCCTCGACCGTTACGGTCAAGAGCTCGCCGTGGGGAAGTCGGCGCAGACCGTCTTCGCGGCGCCCTGCAAACTCAACAACCCGGCGGAGTCCGCGGAGAAGCTCGCCGATGCGCTCCATATTCGCGACCCCAAGGAACGCAAAAGCATGGCGAAGAGGCTTTCGGATCGCGAGAGCTGGTTCGCTTACGTCGCCCGCAAGGCCGACCCCGAGCTCGCCAAGGCGGCGCTCGCCCTCAAGATCGATGGAGTCGGGTCGTACGAGGAGGAAAAACGCCTTTACCCGATGAAGGGATCCCTCGCCCAGGTCCTCGGGTTCGCCGGCGTTGAGAACACCGGCCTGGCCGGGCTCGAGCTCACCTTCGACAAAGAGCTCTGCGGAAAGGCCGGCAAAGAGGAGGTCGTGCGGGATCCGGCTGGTCACGCCCTCAAGATCGTACGGCAGACGCCGGCTGTGCCCGGCTCCGACGTGCAGTTAACGATCGATGAGAGTATTCAGTTGGCTGCGGAGGATGTACTCTCCACGACGGTGCGAACCTCGCACGCCAAGGCCGCCGCCGCGATCGTCATGGACCCAAAGACCGGCGAGGTGCTCGCCATGGCCAACGTCCCGAAGGTGAAGAACCACGACTTCAGCCTCAGTGAGGCGGCCAACCGCAACCGCTGCGTTACCGATATCTACGAACCGGGCTCCATCTTTAAGCTCGTGACGATCTCCGGTGCGCTGCAAGACGGTGTGGTGACGCCGACGACGACCTACACGCTCGCCCCCACGCTCACGATCTACGATCGCACGATCACCGAGTCGCACAAGCGCGGCGTCGTTAACTACTCGGTGCGCGAGATCCTCCAGTGGTCCAGCAACGTCGGCTCGGTGAAGATCGGTATGAAGATGGGGAAGAAGAGCATGCTGCACTGGATGGATGAGTTCGGCTTCGCCAAACGCACCGGCATTGAGTTTCCGGGTGAGGCCGCCGGCATCGTGCCCCCTGCGGAGCAGTGGTCTGGAACCTCGATCGCCAACATCCCGATGGGGCAGGGTATCGCCGTGACACCACTGCAGATGGCCGTCGCCTTCTCCATCGTCGCCAACGACGGCGTGCACGTTGAGCCGCGGTTGATCGCCCGGGTCGGGAAGGAGGCGCGCTCCTCCAAGCCGGGTCGACGCGTTATCTCGGCCAAGGTCGCCTCGCAGATCCGCTCTATGCTGGCCACGGCGGTCGACAAGGGGACCGGTGAGAAGGCAAAGATCCCTGGGTACGCCGTCGCCGGGAAGACCGGCACCGCGGAGAAGCCGTTGCCGAACGGCAAGGGGTACTCCAAGACCAATTACGTCGCCTCGTTTGTCGGGATGGTGCCCGCCGCCCGCCCTCGGCTCGTCGTCATGGTGATGGTGGACGAGCCGCGGAGCTCGATCTACGGTGGCGACATCGCCGCCCCCGCCGTCAAGAAGATCATGCAGTACTCGCTGCAGCGGATGAAGATCGCACCGTGAGTCTCTCTCAACCGCCCGGTGCTTTGGTAGACTCCACGCCGATGAAGCTCATCACCTTACTCGAAGAGATCGAGGGCGCCGTCCTTCAGGGCGATCCATCGACCCCTATCTCGGGTCTCGCCTATCACACCCGCGACGTCGCCGCCGGCACGCTGTTTTGTTGCGTGCCGGGCGTAGCGCACGACGGTCACCGGTTCGCGGGGCAGGCCGTTGCCGCCGGCGCCTCCGCGCTCCTCTGTGAGCGCGAGACCGGCGAGCCCGTCCCGTACATCATCGTACCTTCGGTGCGGCGGGCGATGGCCGCGGTCGCCGCGCAGTGGTACGGGCACCCCTCCCGCGAGCTCCGCGTCGTCGGGATCACTGGGACCAACGGCAAAACCACGACCTCCTACCTCATCGCCCGTATCTTCGAGGAGGCGGGCCTCCCCTCCGGCTTGCTCGGCACCGTCGTCAACAGGATCGGGGGGCGCGAGTGGCCGGTGCAGTTAACGACGCCGGAGTCCCTGGACCTTCAGCGGATGTTCGGGGAGATGGTCGAGGCCGGCGATAAGGCGTGCGTCTTCGAGGTCAGCTCGCACGCCCTCTCTCAGGAGCGAAGTGCCGCGATCAGCTTCGACGCCGTCGTCTTCAGCAATCTCACCCGCGATCATCTGGACTATCACTCGGATTTTGAAGACTACTTCGCGGCCAAGCGACGGCTCTTCTTGCCCGAGGAGGGGCGCAACGGCGCCGCGGTCGCGGTGGTCAATACGGGCGACCGCTACGGCGAGAGGCTCGCCGCGGAGTGCTCCGCCGTCTACCGCGGCGATCTCTGGACCTACGCCCTTGAGGGCGCGGCCGAGGGCGCTCCCACTGCTCTCGCGCGGAGCGTGGAGGTGCATGCTCACGGCTCCTCGTTCATCCTTGAGGTGCCGCGTTTGGGTGTGAGTGAGCGCGTCTCACTGTTGCTCACCGCGCGGTTTAATGTGGAGAACGCCCTCGCGGCCGCGACCACGGCCCTCGCGCTCGGCCTCCCGCTTCAGGCGGTCCTCCGCGCGCTCGCGGGGGTGGAGGGCGTGCCCGGGCGGTTCCAGGCGGTGCGCGCCGGGCAGCCGTTTGGGGTGCTCGTCGACTACGCCCACACGCCGGATTCGCTGGAGAACGCCCTCGCGGCCGCGCGAGACCTCACCGTCGGCCGACTCATCGTCGTCTTCGGCTGCGGCGGCGACCGCGACCGCGGCAAGCGCCCGCTCATGGGCGAGATCGCCGCGCGCCTCGCCGACCTCGCGGTCGTCACCTCCGACAACCCGCGCACCGAGGAGCCCTCGGCGATCATCGCCGACATCCTCTCCGGCATTTCGCCGGAGGGGCACGCCGCCGTCTCCACCGAAGAGGACCGCCGAGCCGCCATTGCCGGCGCCCTGCGGGGCGCACGCGCCGGCGACACCGTCCTTATCGCCGGCAAGGGCCATGAGCAAGGGCAGATCGTGGGGCGCGAGCGCCTGCCGTTCGACGACCGTACCGTCGCGCTCGAGGTGCTCGCCGAGCTCTTCGGTGGAGAGGAGGGGTCGTGATTCCACTTACGCTCGCCGAACTCGCCGTCGCCTGCGGCGGCCGTCTCGAGGGCGATCCGCAGGTGCTCGTGAGCGGCGTCACCACCGACTCGCGGTCGGTGCAGCCTGGCGATCTCTTTCTCGGCCTCCGCGGTGAGCGCTTCGACGGCGACGCGTACGCTGCGGCGGCGCTCGTTGCCGGGGCCGCCGCAGTCGTCGTGCGCGCGGAGACCGCCGTGCACGTGCCGCGCGGATGCTCGCGCATCGTCGTCGACGACGGCCTCGTGGCGCTGCAGCGCATCGCTCGCGCCGTTCGGCTTCGCCTCCCCGCTCGCGTCGTCGGCGTCACCGGGAGCGCCGGCAAGACGTCGACCAAAGATATTCTGACCGCGCTCTTGCGCCCGGTCGCCCGCGTCACCGCCACGTACGCCAATTTAAACAATGAGATCGGCCTACCGCTCACCGTGCTCGCCGCCTCCCCCGAGACCGAGGTCCTCGTCGTGGAGATGGGGATGCGGGGCTTCGGCCAAATCCGAGAGCTCGCGCGCATCGCGTTGCCCGAGATCGGGGTGATCACCTCGGTGGCGCCGGTGCACCTCGAGGCCGTCGGGACGCTCGCCGGGGTGGCCGCCGCCAAGGCCGAGCTCATCGAGGAGCTCGGCGAGGGTACGGCCGTTCTCCCCGCCTCCGAGCCCTTGCTGCAGGAGCACGCCCGCGGGCACCGCGGGTGCACCGTCACCTTCGGGATCGAGGGGGGCGACGTTCGCGCGGTCGCCGTGGAGCATCGCGAGGGCACGACGCAGGCGCTCGTGGAGGCCTTCGGCCGCCGGGAGCGGCTCACCTTCGGGTTTACCGGCCGGCACTACCTCGAGGACGCCCTCGCCGCCCTCGCCGTCTTCCTCGAGCTCGGGTACCCGCTCGAGGCGGCCCGTGAGGGCGCCGCCCGGGTCGTCTTCAGCGACCTCCGCGGCGCGCTTACGCCGTTGCGTGGCGGCGGGGTTGTGCTCAACGACGCGTACAACGCCAACCCCACCGCCATGAAGGCGGCGATCGACCACCTCGTCGAGGTCGCGGCCGGGCGGCCGACCGTCGCCGTTATCGGCGATATGTACGAGCTCGGCGCCGACGCCGAGGCGTACCACGAGGAGGTCGGCGCGCACTGCGCGGCCGTGGGGGTGCGCGTCGTCGCCGTGGGTGAGCTCGCCCGTCATTACTTAAAGGGTGCGCCGGGGGAGCGGTGGTATGCGACGGTCGAGGAGTGCATCGAGGCGCTTCCGGAGCTCGTCCCCGCCGGCTCCGCCGTGCTCGTTAAAGCCTCTCGTCTCCTGCGGCTCGAGCGGGTGGCCGAGGCCCTTCTGCGAGAGGGGGGAGAGCGATGCTGAGGGCGATGAGCGCGAGCGTGCTCGCCATGGTGTTGGTGCTGGCTATCGGACCGTTCTTCATCCGCTGGTTGCGCCGCAACGCGTTCGGCCAAAACATCCGTGAAGAGGGGCCGCAGGGGCACAAGACCAAAGAGGGTACGCCCACGATGGGCGGCGTGCTCATCTGGTTCGCCGTCATCGTCTCCTTCCTCATCTTCAGCCGGCTCTCGGTGGCATCCCTGACGGTGATGATCGCCGCGTTGGGCAATGCGCTCATCGGCTTCGTGGACGACTGGACGAAGATCGCCCGTAAGCGGTCGCTTGGGTTGGCGGCGCGGGCCAAGCTCCCCCTGCAGCTGATCCTCTCGCTCTTCGTGGGGTTCATCGCCTTGCGGTTCGCCGGCATCGATACGCGCATCGACATCCCCTTCGTCGCGTACCAGCTGGAGCTGGGGCAGGTCGGCTTTTACGCGCTCATCTTCCTCACGATCGCCGGCTTCTCTAACGCGGTGAACCTCACCGACGGGCTGGATGGCTTGGCCGCCGGCTCCTCCGCGATCGTCCTCGTAGCCATGGCCGGCATCGCCTTCATTATCGGGCGCAACGCGCACGACCCCGGGGTCAGCGACCTCATGGTCGTCGCGGGGTGCATCGGCGGCGCTTGCCTCGGCTTTCTCTGGTTTAACACCTTTCCGGCGGACATCTTCATGGGCGACACGGGTTCGCTGGGGCTCGGCGGCGCTATCGCTGGCCTCGCCGTACTCACGCGCACCGAGCTCGTGCTCGTGATCATCGGCGGGCTCTTCGTGGTGGAGACCCTCTCGGTGATGGCCCAGGTCATCTCCTTTAAGCTCTTCCGCCGCCGCGTGCTGCTCATGGCGCCGCTCCACCACCACTTCGAGCTCAAGGCGTGGTCGGAGGCAAAGATCATCGTTCGGTTCTGGATCATCACCGCCGTGTTCGCGGGCGCCGGGTTCGCGGCGTACTACGCGACCTTCTAAGGGGGAGCGGTGGAACTCGACCACGTCCGCTGTATCGCGGTCCTCGGCTTGAGTCGGAGCGGCCGCCCGGCCGCCCTGCTCGCGCGCGAGCGGCTCCCCGGCGTCCGCGTTGTGGGTATCGACGAGGGCGCGGTCGCGGGCGGTCTGGTCGACGAGCTCGTCCACGCCGGCGTCGAGGTACTGGTTGGCCGGGCGGCGGCGCTGCCGCCGGAGGTCGACCTCCTCGTTAAGAGCCCCGGCGTGCCCGATGCGAGCGTCGTCGTCCAAGAGGCGCTTCGCCGCGGCGTTCCGCTGTGGAGCGAGATCGAGTTCGCCTCGCGGTTTCTCTCCAACCCGCTCATCGGCATCACGGGGACCAACGGC
Organism: Thermoleophilia bacterium; assembly: GCA_040776965.1. Classification (GTDB taxonomy): domain Bacteria; phylum Actinomycetota; class Thermoleophilia; order UBA2241; family UBA2241; genus CAIXSE01. The sequence goes on along the minus strand of JAXGZO010000001.1, from coordinate 1,098,031 downwards.
AAGACGACGACGACGGAGCTCGTGGGGGCCGTGGTGCGCGGCGCCGGGCTCCCCGTGGCCGTCGGCGGCAACATCGGGTACGCGCTCGCCGGTGCGGCCGCGAGCGTGACCGCCGAGACGGTGCTCGTGGTCGAGCTCTCCAGTTTTCAGCTCGAGCACATCGAGCGGTTTCGTCCGCAGGTCGCCGTGCTGCTCAACCTCGCGGAGGATCACATCGATCGCCACGGGAACTACGCCAGCTACGTTCGCGCCAAGCTCCGAGTGTTCGAGAACCAGGGGCCCGGCGATGTGAGCGTGCTCAACGCCGACGACCCCGGTGTGGCGGAGGAGCTCGCCGCCCTCGAGGGGCTCGGCGAGGGTCGCCGTGTGTGGTTCTCCGCCCGGAAGGGCGCCGAGACAAGCCCCTGCGGGGCGGCGCTCGGCGCCGGCGTCGACGGCGAGGGCGTGCTCTGGGTCGCCGTCGACGGCCTTCGCCGCCGGTTGTGCTCCGTGGAGCAGCTCGCCCTGAAGGGCGAGCACAATGTGCAGAACTCCCTGGCCGCCGCGGCCGCCGCGAGCGCTATCGGCGTCTCCGCCACGGCGATCGCACAGGTGCTCCGCTCGTTTGAGGGCGTCCCCCACCGGCTGCAGGTCGTAGGCGAGCATCGCGGCGTCACCTACATCAACGACTCGAAGGCCACCAACGTCGACGCGACGCTCAAGGCCCTCACCGCGTACTCCGGCGACGTCTTCCTCATCCTCGGGGGCTACGATAAAGGGGCGGAGTACGACGAGCTGGCACGCGCGGTGGAGGGGGCAGTTAAGCAGGTGTTGCTCGTGGGCGCCACAGCGCCACGGCTGCAAGAGGCGTTCGCCTCCTGCCGGCGTGCGGATGCTTCGCGGTCCACGCCCGTCGCCGTCTGCGGCGACCTCGCCGTCGCCGTACGCTCCGCCGCCGCGAGCGCGGCGCCAGGCGACGTCGTGTTGCTGAGCCCGGCCTGTGCGAGTTGGGATCAGTACGCGGATTACGTGGAGCGCGGCGAGCACTTTATCCGGCTCGTCGAAGGGCTCCGCGGAGGCGAGGGGGCGTGAGCGCGAGCCGTCAGAGGGCGACCCGCAAGTCGGCGCCCAACCCGCGCCGCCGCGCCGGTGCTCCTCCCGCTCCGCGCCGCCCGGCAACTCCGCGCCGCCCGGCGCCTCCCGCCGAGCAACGGTCGCCTCAACGGTCGCCTCAGCGGTCGCGTCGTGCCCCTGGCGGGGGCGAGTCGCTCCCGCGTCAGGCGGCCCCCGGTCTCGTCGCCCGCTGGAACCTCCTCGCGGCCATCTTCTTGCTCCTGCTGTACGGCCTCGTGATGTCCTACAGCGCCTCCTCCGGCAAGGCCTACTTCGAGTACAAGTCGAGCGTTCACTTTTTAGAACGGCAGTTCGCCTTCGCCCTGGTCGGACTCATCGCGATGTTCCTGATCTCCAAGATCGACTACGGAACCTGGCGGCGCTTCGCCAAGCCGGCCTTCGCGATCGCCCTCCTCGGCCTCGTCCTCGTGCTCATCCCCGGGGTGGGCGTCGTCGTCAACGGTGCTCGCCGGTGGATCTCCCTGGGCGGGCAGGCTCTTCAGCCGAGCGAGATCGCCAAGCTCGCCGCGGTTATCCTGGTCGCCATGCTGGTCGCCCGTCGGCCGCAGATAGTGACGACAGCCAGGGGGTACCTTTTCTTGGTCGGCGTCGGCATTCTGCCGTCCGCTCTTCTCATTATGCGCGAGCCCGACCTCGGCACGACCCTCGTGCTCTCCTGTGGGGTTATCTCCATCCTGGTGATGGCCGGTGGGCGCATGCGGCACATCCTCGCGACGGTAGGAGTCGGGGTGGTGATGATCCTCGCTGCGATCATTGTGGAGCCCTACCGGCTTCAGCGGCTCATGACCTTTTTGGACCCCTGGAAGGATCCTCACGGCAGCGGGCATCAAGCGACGCAGTCGCTCATCTCCATCGCCTCCGGAGGGCTCTTCGGCGTGGGGCTCGGCAACTCCGTGCAGAAGTTCGGGTTTTTGCCCGAGCAGAGCACCGACATGATCACGGGGATCATCGGGGAGGAGCTCGGCCTTCTGGGGCTCCTCGTCCTCATCCTCCTCTATCTCTTTTTGCTGTGGACCGGGTTTCGCATCGCGATCGAGTGCAAGGAGATCTTCGGCAAGCTCCTGGCCGGCGGCATCACCTCGCTCGTCGCCGCGCAGGTGTGTATCAATATGGGGGCCGCGCTCGGGCTGCTTCCGCTGACCGGCGTGCCCTTGCCCTTGGTCTCTATCGGCGGCACCAACCTCGTCGTCATCCTCTCGGCCCTCGGCATCTTGCTCAATATCACGACGAATCGGAGGAGCTCTCTTGTCGTCACCGATCAACGGAGTCACCGTGCTCCTCGCGGCGGGGGGGACCGGCGGCCACCTGCAGCCGGTCCTCGCCGTCGCGGCTGAGGCGCAGGGGCGCGGAGCCCGTGTCGTCCTCGTGACGACGCCCTCACAGCGCGAGCACGCCGCCGCGCGGTTCGAGACCCATACGCTCGAGCTGCGGGGCTTCGCTCGGCGCTTCGCGCCGCGCGAGTACGCGCAAACCTTTAAGGTGCTCGCGGCCGCAGTGCCGCGGGTCGAGCGCCTCCTCAAGGAGGTCCGCCCGGGGATTGTGGTGGGCGGTGGCGGCTTCGCCAGTGGGCCGGTGGTGGCGCTCGCGGCGCTTCACGGCGTGCCCGGCGTCGCGCTCGAGGCCGACGCCCACCTCGGCGTCGCCAACCGTATGCTCCGTCCGTTCGTGCGGCGGGTCTGCCTGAGCTTTCCCATCGCCGGCCTCACGCCGCCGAAGTTCGTGGTCACCGGGAGGCCGCTGACAGCGGAGCAGGCTACGGCGACCGCCGCAGACGGCCGGGAGCTCTTCGGGTTAGAGGAGGGTCTTCCCACCCTCCTCATCTTCGGGGGGAGCCAGGGGGCGCAGAGCATTAACCGCGCCTGCGTGGACGCCTTCGGCGGGCGCCTCCGCGACCTTCAGCTCGTGCACGTCTGCGGTGCGGGTAAGTACGAGGAGACCCGCGAGGCGTTGCTGGCGCGCGGCGAGACGTTCGAGCACTACCATTTAGTGCCCTACACCACCTCGCTTGCGCAGGCGATGGCCGCCGCCGACCTCGTTATCGCCCGCTCCGGCGGTTCCATCGCCGAGTTGGCGGCCCTCGGCAAACCCGCCCTCCTCGTGCCGTATCCTTACGCTACCGCCGACCATCAGCGGCGAAACGCGGAGTGGATGCGCTCTGCGGGGGCGGCCCTGCTGATCGACGACGCCGACCTCGACGGCGCGATGCTCGACCGCCTCGTCGGGGGGCTCCTCGCCGACCGCCCGCGCCTGGCGGCGATGGCGGCGGCGAGCGCCTCGCTCGGGCGGCCGAAGGCCACGCATCACGTGGTGGATGAGATGGAAGAGACTCTGAGGAGATGGGGTAGACGATGACCGACGATTACACAACGTCCTTTCCGCAACCAGTACACTTCATCGGGATCGGCGGCGCCGGTATGAGCGGCATCGCGATGGTGCTCCATCGCCTGGGCATCGCCGTCACCGGCTCCGACCTTAAAGCCTCTCGCTACACTCGTGGTTTGGAGGCGGCCGGCGTGCCGGTGAGTATCGGGCATCGCGCCGAGAACCTCGGCGGCGCGGCGCTCGTCGTAATCTCCACGGCGATCGGCGAGGGCAACCCGGAGCTTCGCGCGGCCGGGGTGCTCGGCCTGCCCGTGCTGCGCAGGGCCGAGATGCTCGCCCGGGTTATGACGCTTCGTCGCGGCATCGCGGTCGCCGGCACGCACGGCAAGACGACGATCTCCTCGATGATCGCGCACGTGCTCTACCAGGCCGGGCTCGACCCCACCTTCCTCGTCGGCGGCGAGCTCAACGACATCGGCTCCAACGCCGGCGTGGGCAAGGGCGAGTGGCTCGTCGCCGAGGCCGATGAGAGCGACGGCAGCCTCCTCGCGCTGCGCCCCGAGGTCGCTATCGTGAGCAACGTCGAGCTCGACCACCACGCTACGTACGGCTGTATCGACGACGTGCAGCGGGTCTTCCGCTCCTTCGTCGCGCTTCTGCCGAGCACGGGGCTCCTCGTCCTCACCGTCGGGAGCGGCGGGGAGGAGCTCGCCGAGCACACGCAGGCCGAGGTCGTGCGTATCGGCATCGACGAGGGGGATCTACGGGCGACGGTGGACCGCGTCGACGATCGCGGGAGCGAGTTCGCGGTCTCCACCGCCGAGGGCGAAGAGCTCGCCCGGGTCTCCCTTCGGGTGCCGGGCGCCCACAACGTCCTCAACGCACTCTCGGCGTTGGCCGTGCTCCGGCACGCCGGCCTCTCGCCGGCCGAGGCCGCCCCGCACCTCGCTACGTTCAGCGGCGCGGCGCGGCGCTTCCAAGAGATCGGCCGTTGCTGCGGCGTCACGATCGTCGACGATTACGCGCACCATCCCACCGAGATCGAGGTGACCCTTACGGCCGCCATGCGCGGCGGGCACCGGCGCGTTATCGCCATCTTCCAGCCTCACCTCTTCTCGCGCACTAGGTACCTCCAGCGCGAGTTCGGGCGGGCGCTCACGCTCGCCGACGAAGCGATCGTCACCGAGATCTTCCCAGCGCGAGAGGAGCCGGAGCCGGGGGTCACGGGCAAGCTCGTGGTGGACGCGTACCTCCTGGAGCGGCCGGGCGGCCCCATCTCGTACCTGCCGCGCTTCTCGGATATCGTCAACAACCTCCTCCCGCGGGTGGGCGAGGGCGATCTTGTGCTCACGCTCGGCGCGGGCGACGTCTGCCGGGTCGGCGAACAGCTCCTCGCCGCGCTCGTCGAGCGGAGCAAAAAGTAGGGGCCGCCGTCGTGGCCGAGGGTCGCCGCAAACAGCAGCGAATGCGTCGCCGTGTGCTCTCCGCCGTGGGGTTGATCGCGCTCATCTTCCTCCTCCCCGCGGGCGTCTTCCTCTGGGGTAAGCACTCGTCGTCGTTCGCGGTGCGCAAAGTCGAGGTCGTCGGCGGCGCTCTTACCGGTCAAAAGGCGATCGAGAAGCAACTTCATCGCTCGTTTTTTGGCACGAACCTCTTCGTCGCGGGGGAGGAGGAGGTGCTCCAGGCGCTCAAGGCGTTTCCTTACGTTAAGCGGGTGGAGGTCGACCGCGACTTTCCCTCAACGCTCCACGTCGTCGTTCGCGAGCACAAGCCCACGGCGTACGTTTCCTCGAGGAAAACGTGGTACGTCGTCGCCAACGACGGTTACGTGATCTGTGAGCTTCGGCGAAAGACGGCGGCCGCCCCGGCTACGGCGGCGTCTGCCTCGCCGAGTTCGACCGGCGCCGCCGCAGCTGCTGGCACAGCCAGCGCCCCTGCGGTTACCAGTCCCGCCGCCTCGCCCTCCGCGGCGGGGCCCTCCGGGGCTCTGCCGGGGGCAGCCAGCACGCCTGCGGCCGCTGGCGCAACGCCGGCTGCCGGATCCGTCGGTGCCGCTACTGCCACTACGACGGCCACCGGCACCGCCGCTCGGCTCGCGCGCCTCCAGGCGGAGCTCTCTTGGGTTCAGCGCAAGCTCCCGTGCTTCACTACCTCTGCGGCAATCGCCCCGAAGACGGTGCTCAAGGGCGCGAACGAGAAGGGGGTACTCACCGTTATCGCGGCGCTCCCCGCCTCCTCTCGGCAGCGTGTAGCGGCGGTTGACGTCGCTAAGAACGGTCGCTGCACACTCCTCTTTCGCGATGGACTCGAGGTCGTGTGGGGCGACTTCACGCGCTCGAAGGCTAAGGCGCTCGCGCTGCGCACGGTGCTCGAGAAGTACAAAAGCTCGGGCGTGACCTGCGCCTTCGTCGACGTTACGATCCCCGACCGCGTGCTCGCTCGGCCGGTCCTCAAGTGAGGGATGAGGCTCATATGAACCCGAGGTCGAGGTGACTCTCTACCCGATGAGAGGCTTCGGTGTTGACACCTCCCCGAGCGCTCAGTATGTTGTTAAATCAAACTCGGGCCATCGTCGACTTTTCGGCGGGCTTGGCCCGGGAAGAACCAGCAAATGAGCCTTTTCGCCGGAGAGAGGCGAGAGGTGCAATTGAGTCTCAAGGCCAGCTCGAGAGCTCGCAACGAGTCGTGACGAGAAGTCTCGACCACGACAGGAGGGTCAACACCATGATCGATGCTTCAGCCAACTACCTCGCGGTCATCAAGGTTGTCGGTGTGGGCGGTGGCGGTACAAACGCCGTGAATCGGATGGTGGACGCTGGGTTGCGCGGCGTCGAGTTTATCGCCGTCAACACCGATGCCCAGGCGCTGCAGATGTGCGACGCCGACGTTAAAATCCACATCGGCAGCAAGATCACCCGCGGCCTCGGCGCCGGCGCCAACCCCAGCATTGGCGCTCAGTCCGCTATGGAGAGCAAAGACGAGCTGCGCGACGCGCTCAAGGGCGCGGACATGGTCTTCGTGACCGCGGGCAAGGGTGGCGGTACCGGTACCGGCGCCGCCCCCGTCATCGCCGAGATCGCCAAGGAGCTCGGCGCGCTCACCGTCGGTGTGGTTACGCGGCCGTTCGCCTTTGAGGGTAACCGTCGTTCCCGTCAGGCCGAGGAGGGCATTCAGGAGCTCCGCGAGAAGGTCGACACGCTCATCATCATCCCCAACGACCGCCTGCTCCACGTCGTCGAGCGCCGCACCTCGGTTATCGACGCCTTTAAAGTGGCCGACGATGTGCTCCGCCAGGGCGTGCAGGGCATCACCGATCTCATCACCGTCCCCGGGCTCATCAACCTCGACTTCGCGGACGTGCGCACCATCATGAAAGACGCCGGCTCCGCCCTCATGGGTATCGGCACGGCCGGCGGCGAGAATCGTGCCGTCGAGGCTGCGCGCGCGGCTATTAGCTCGCCGCTTCTGGAGGCGAGCGTCGAGGGCGCCCGCGGCATCCTGCTCAACATCACCGGCGGCAACGATCTCGGCCTCTTCGAGATCAACGAGGCCGCCGAGATCATCTCGAGTGCGGCCGACGCCGAGTCCAACATCATCTTCGGCGCCGTCATCGACCCCTCGCTCGGCGACGAGGTCCGCGTCACGGTTATCGCCACCGGCTTCGACCGCGTACCGCAGGGCAACGGCGCCTTCTCGTTCTCGCGCAAGGAGCGCTCCGATGAGCGAGCCGAAGAGGTGGCTGAGCGGCCGGAGGAGAGGGGCATGCAGGGCACGCCGCTCTTCGGCGACGGGCAGCGGCCGTCGTTCGAGGTCGACGACGACATTCTCGACGTTCCGAGTTTTCTCCGCGACCGCTGAGATTCGGCTAAGGGCGCGTGCAAGGGAGTTGCACTTGCGCTACTGCGCGTGAGTAGCGTAAACTCCCTTGCCGGCGCTCGCCGTCGGGTACTGTCGTTATCGAAAGGGCTGTCGTTACTTCGTGAAGAAGCACGCTAATTTTCTGATTCTCGCCTTTATGCTCATCCTCGTTGGGGTCGCGGTGTACTTCATCGTGCCTCCGGGGGTGAAGACCCACCTCGGTCTCGACCTCCAAGGCGGCCTCGAGATCATCTACACGGCCACGACCGCAGACGGCAGCGTGCCCACGAGCGAGCAGATGGATCAAGCCATCGCGATCCTCGACCGTCGCGTTAACGGACTCGGCGTCACCGAGTCCCAGATCCAGCGCCAGGGTAAAAACCAAATCTCCGTGGCGCTGCCGGGCATTCGTGAGAAAGAGCAGGCGCTCTCAATCATCGGCAAGACGGCCCAGCTCCTCTTCTTTAAAGACGACGCGCAGTCGCGCCCGGTGAGCCCCGTCGCCTCCAAGGCCGACGCCCTCAAGAAGCTCCGCCAGCAGGGCGCCTCCAGCGCCGAGGTTAAGCAGCTCAGCGAGGCCGGGAGCACCGCCAAATACGTGCTCGTCGAGACCCCTCCGGGCGTGTACGGCAACGAGAAGTCGTTCTGGTCGGTCTACCGGCTCCCCGCCGCCATGACCGGCGACGCCATCTCCAACGCCGTCCCCGGGTTCGGCCAAGACGGCAAGCCGCAGGTCTCTATCGAGTTCACGGATCAAGGCAGCAAGACCTTCCAGCGCATTACCCGCGAGCTTTTCCGCGCCGGTCTGCTTAAAAACGAGCAGCAAACGTTCGCTATCGTGCTCGACGGCAAGATGTCGTCAGATCCCATGATCGACTACACCAAGCCCGACCTGCAGGATGGCATCTCCGGCGGCGCCGTCATCTCCGGCGGGTCCATGACGGTGCAGGACTCCAAAGACTTGGCCTTCGTGCTCAAGACCGGCGCCCTGCCGGTCAAGCTCATCCCTTCGTATCAGCAGCAGGTCTCGGCGACGCTCGGCAAGGACTCCCTACAGCAGGGCCTCGTCGCGGGCATCATCGGCCTCGGGCTCGTCTTCCTCTACATGCTGGTGTACTACCGCTTCCTCGGGCTGGTGGCCGACCTGGCTCTGTTGGTCTACGGCATCCTCCTCTGGGGGCTCTTCAACATCATCCCGGTTACGCTCACGCTCCCCAGTATCGCCGGTATGATCCTCACCATCGGCGTGGCGGCCGACGCCAACGTCGTCATCTTCGAGCGCATTAAAGAGGAGGTGCGTCGCGGCAAGTCGGTACGCTCCGCCGTCAACTCTGGCTACTCCATGGGCTTCCGCACCATCCTCGACGCCAACATCCTCACCATCCTTACGGCCGGTGTGCTCTTCGTGTTCGCGAGCGCGCAGCCGAAGGGCTTCGCGCTCACCCTCATCCTCGGTACGCTCACCAGTATGTTCACGGCTATTCTCTTCACCAGGGCCATGCTCGGCACGCTCGCCGGCTTCACCTTCTTCAATAAGCCGGCCTTCATGGGCGTCAAGACCAGCCAGATCGTGAGCGAAGCCACCGATCACGGCACGGCCTCGTTGCACCGTCAGGCTCGGCGTGCGGAGGCGAAAGCCGCGCCCGCCACCTCGCCGGCGAGCCCCTCGAGCTCCTCGGGGGCCGCATCCCGTTCCGCAAAGACGACGGCGCGCCGTACGTCCACCTCACGCAAGAAGAGAAGAAGGTGACCCGGTGAACTTCCTGCGCCGCATCTACAGCTTCGACTTCATAGGTCACAGAAAGCTCTGGTTCGCTCTCTCCGGGGTTATCATCGCCGTCGGCCTTATCGGCCTCTTCGTTCGCGGCGGAGGCAATCCCCTGCAGGGGCTCAACTACGGCCTCGAGTTTAAGGAGGGCACGCGGATCAGCGTCGCCTTCGTCGAGCACCCCTCACTCGGCGAGCTCCGCGATGTCGTCGCGAAGGCCGGGTACGACGATGCTCAGATTCAGGCCACCGAGCGCATCGCCGGCACCACCACTGCCGGCTACCAGATTCAGATCGAGTCCATTACGCCCGACGCCCAGGCGAAGCTCAAGCAAGCGCTCGATAGCGAGTTCACTATAGCGACGCAGGGCGGTAGCCAGGTCTTCGCGCTTGAGACCGTCGGGGCGAGCTTCGGGCGCCAAATCGTGGATTCGTCGCTTAAGGCGGTCGTCATCGCCCTCATACTCATCCTCGCGTACGTTACCTTCCGCTTTCAGTGGAAGTTCGCGGTCGGCGCTATCGCCGCGGAGCTCCACGACCTCCTCATCGTGATTGGGGTCTACGCTCTCACCGGGCGCGACGTCACCACCGGCACTATCGCTGCGGTCCTCACGATCATGGGGTACTCGCTCTACGACACGGTCATCATCTTCGACCGTATTCGGGAGAACGAGCCCAAGCTCGGCCGTCTGCCGTACGCCTCCATCGTCAATAAGTCACTGTGGGAGACGCTCACTCGCTCGCTCAACACCTCGTTGATGAGCTTGCTGCCCGTGGTGTGCCTCCTCTTCTTCGGCGGCGAGACGCTCAGGGATTTCGCCTTCGCCCTCACCATCGGCATCATCTCGGGTGTGTACTCCACGATCTTCGTTGCGAGCCCGCTTCTCTCTATCCTCAAGGAGCGCGAGCCCAAGTACCGCAAGTTTAAGCTTGCGGAGCGGGGCGAGGAGGCCTCTTAAGGCTCCAAGGGCGCGAGTGCCGCTTCTTTCGAGGGGTAGATGCTGAAGGTTTGGTTGAGCCCCGTAATCTCGAAGACCCTCACAATGCTCTCGTCGGGGCAGATAATATCGATCTTGCCGTTGCGCAGGTGAATGCGCTTCGCGCCGCTTACGAGCACTCCCAGCGCTGTTGAATCGATAAAGCTCACCAGGGTGAGGTCGACGACGATGCGCTGCGCCCCGGCGTCGACGCCGCCGATGAGCGCCTCTTTAAACGTGGGAGCTGAGTAAATGTCGATCTCGCCGGTGAGGGAGAGAACAGCGGTGCCGCCTTCGGCCTCCTCGTAGGTAACGCTGAACTGCGGTGCATCTTCCACAAATCTGCCCTCTTCGGTCGTCGGTGTGCCTCGGTCGGCACGCCGTAATACATGAGTCGCTCGTTCCCCCCGGGGCGCGTGGCTAAACCACGGCGCCCCCCCCCGGCGCTAGAGCGCGGACGTGGTTGTGAGCGCTTGGTGGAGGAGGGGGAGGAGGAGGTCCTCCATTCGGTAGAGGCCGTTTGGTTTGCCCCGCAGGTGCTCGAGGGCGAAGATAACGCCCGCGCCGAATGCCTCGCGGGAGATCGACTCGTGCTTGAGCCGTACGGTCTCATGGGGGAGGCCGACGATGACTTCGTGCACGCCCACAATGCCGCCCGCCCGCACCGTGTTGATCTCCTCTTGTGGCACCTCCAGTACACTGGCGATTCGCTGGGCGGTGCCCGAGACTTCTCGTTTGCCCTTAAAGTGCTCCTCGACGATCGCGATATCGGCGGTGGGCACGATGCCCTTGAGCGCCTTCGCGGCGATGATGAGGAAGTTGACGCCGAGGGTGATGTTGGGGGAGCGGAGTACGACGGTGCGGTCCGCCAGTGTGGTGAGGTGAGTGATTGTCTCCTCCGGGTAGCTGGAGACGGCGGTGAGGATGGTGATGCCCCTTTGCGCCGCCTCATCGCCGTAGGCGAAGATGCCCTCCGACGAGGAGAAGTCGACGATGGCGTCGACGGGTTCGCGGTCGAGGAGTTCAGCGACGTTCGTGTGCTGTGCGGTGTGGAGCGGTACGAACTCCTCCGAGGTGAGGCCGAGGAGCTCCGTCGCCGACCGGTTGCTCGGGGGGAGGGCATCCTGGAGCACCCAAGCGAGCTCTACCGATGCGGAGCCGAGTAAAGCGGTAGCGATGCACCGCCCCGCCCGACCGAAGCCGATTTGCCCAACCCTCACGCTGTACCTCCTGGTTTCGGGTTTACGCCCGCCGCCCGGCATACGGGCGCCGGGCGATGAGGGTTGTACGGTGTAAGTTGCATAGTTTAACCCAGCGGTGAATGCTTCTCCAGTTTGGTAGCATGCGGAGTGCAAACGATGCGACTAAGGGGCGCACCTGAAGCGATCTACGCTGAAGAATCTCATGGAGCGCAGCGGGCTCCCTCGGCTTTTCCGGCGCGGCGGGCGAGGCCGTGCCGTGCTTAAGGCGGTCGCTAAGCTCATCGCCTTCGCGGCGGCCGTCGCCCTCTGTTTTCTCGCCGGGTACACACTCTTTAGCGAGCTCGCTCAGCGGGATCCCTTTTCCGCCGAGCGCCCCACCGCTTCGGCTTCGCCTGTGTCGCCTTTCGCCTCGAGTGCTCCACCCTCCGCCTCCCCGGCGCCACTCGTGGTCCCGAGTGGTCCTTCGGCGTTATCCCCTGCCCCCTCCTCCGCCCAGCCGCTCTCTGAGCCCATGTCGCCGGCCTCCTCCTCGCCGCTTGTGGCTCCCGCTGGTGCTGCGGCGACTACGCCGCCTCCGCTCGCTCCCTAGGGGTTGCGCGGGAGCTTCATCTCGGCGCTCAATTAAGACGTGCCGACCCTCGCCGGAGCGGCGGCAGGGCGGGGCTCTGCGGGGAGGCGCGCAGTACGGGCTACGCCCACCTAACGTTGTCTGCGCCCGCGATAGCCTCAAAGTGGTACTTCGCGATGCCGAGGTCTATGGCTGTGTACAAGCCGACGCCCGCTGTTGCGCGCACCTCTTCGCCCGCGAGCGAGAAGTGGAACCTCTGTTGGTTCATCGCCGTGGGGGCGAGGAGCGCGGCCTCCACGCCGGCCTTAAACCAGTCGGGCGTGGCGTCGTCCACCTCGCAGACGGCCTCAAGGCGTTTACTCTTGTGGGGGGAGCCCTGCGTTGTGCCGTAGCCGAGGGCGACCACGATGTGCAGCTTTTCGCCCTCCTCCAGCCTGCACGGGACCCTGCCCTTGCTGTAGGTGACCGCCACCCAGCACGAGTTGAGGCCGAGGGCCTGCGCTGCGAGCACAACCCTCTCGCCGTAGTACCCCACGGCCTCATCCGCTCCGCTCACGCCGGCGATGGCGAGGTAGTTACGGCAGTTCTTGACGGCGATCTCCTGCAGGAGCGCCGCCTTGGTCTCGTCGTCGATGCGCTCCTTCGTAAAGCTGCGCACCGAGTGGCGGGCTTTCATTGTGGGGAGGAGGTCTATTGAAGGGCTCCTTACTCAGGGTTGATCGCGAGATGTCTCGCTTTACGCCCCTCGCCCTGCGGTCCTCCATACGTCATGTTAAAAGTGGTGTCGGAGAGCCAGCGCTTAAAGCCCGGGTTGTCGCTGAAGTGCTTGAGGAGCTCGAGGTTTACGCTGACGAGCTCACTCATCGCGCTTTCGAGCGCCCTGTTGTGCTCGATACGCGCGTTTTGCGCGTCGTTGTTGCGCTGCGCGTTGCGGTAGGCTGGGTCGGCGGCGACCTTCTGCGGGATCTCCTCCGTTATGAGGCGCTGTATGCGGTCCTCGTCGGTCCAGGGGATGTCGCCGAACTGGTCGTTGAACTCCTCGATAATGGTGGAGAGGATGTCTAGCTCCGGCTCCGCCCGGCGGCCGCCCGCCTGGGCCGGCACCGGGCCTATCTCCGCGTCTTCGTCGGCTAGCTCGATGGCGATGGCGGCCCGCTTCTCTACGCGGTAGCTCTCCATGTCGATAGACTCCAGGATGCCCCTGGCGAGGTCCTGCTCCACCGGTGCGGGTAGTTTGGGTACGAGGAAGTTGAGGAAGATCGAGAGCTTCTCCCACTCGACGTTCGCGTAGGGGAGGATGGAGGCGAGGAAGTCGTAGGTGCGGATAAAGGCCTTCGCCTTGCTCTTGAAGTCGACCTGGTCGTCCTCGTCGAACTCCTCGGTGTAGAGGGCGACGCAGGTGTCTAGAATAGGGTCGAGCTCGTCGCGGTCGGCGCCGGAGAGGTAGCGCTCCGTCAGTGTTTGTACATCCTCGGTGGCGTAGATCTGGTAGCCGTCGAGGTCAGCCTTGAGGTCGTGGAGTTTGTTGGGGTCGGTCTCCTCGCTGAGGATCGTGGTGCGGTAGTAGGGCTCAAACGACGCGCGGATAGTGCTGGCGCCTTCTGATATGCGTTGCGTTCTAGCTTGACGCTTCTCTTTTCCACATGCGGCCAGTAATACCCCTGGTTTGCATCTTATATACAGCATTCACTTCGGTTCTTGCTGGTCTGTCGTTGAGCTCATTCCATCTGCCGTTAAGCGCCTTAGAGGCAATTACAGTCCAGACAAGCGCAAGGCCTGCTTTTTGTAGATAAAATTCTAGATTTGATCGACGAATAAGAAGCATGCTATGTGACTTCGAATCGACTGATGGATCAAATGCAACGGTCTGTCCGTTAATTGTCCAGCTACCGTCTTTGATTCCTTGCACCATATTCATTTCTTTAACTAGCTTATATGAAGGAAGTGTAATCGTAAACGGATTCTTAACCGAGCAATCTCTATCAGTTAAGATTGATGAATAGCTATTAGTGGCAGCAAGTATTGGTATTTTCATGTCTTCGCTGAGAGAAGAAGAATCGTTTTCTGATGACTTAAGCATGTCGGTAAATGCTATGGAATCCGGGTATTCTCGTAGATAGACATCAAGTGATGAATAATTCCTGTGAATCCATAGTTCCTTGAAGTTTTGTGATCTTGCTAGACTAATAAAGATAGATGCTTCTTCGATCGGTATTAGGTAGCCCTGCAGTTGGCAGCAGACATAGCGATGTAGGACTGAGGAACGGCTTATTCCTGGTGCAGATAAAGATTCCCATTCAAAGAATCCAGCGAGGGTTAACCAGGACTCGCCATTCTCATCGGAGCGCTCAATTAGCTGGCGGGGATCTATTAGATCCTCAAGTGTGAGGAGCCACTTCTCATGATCAAAAGAGAATGCATCTGGATCGTATCTGGGCTGGCTGCAGATGGGGGGAAGCTCCTCATCGGAGAGCCCATCAGTCAAACACGTTGGATCGATGTCGCGAAGCAGGTCCAGCCATGGACCAAGGTACTCAGGTGATTTACTTGAGTTCCAAGGCGGCTTCAGGGCATAGTTATCGGCGAGTAAGCCCAGGAACTCATAATACGCTATCCACTGGTACTTTTTGCCTATGCGTTCTATTTTACATTTATCGTTATAACTCAACGTAGAATAATGATCTCTATCGCTCTTCCAAAATCGATCCTTAGTCAATCCTAGTTGGATGCATCGTAAAAAGATCCACGACTGTGCAATTCTTAGATCAAAGGAGCTATCAGCGCAATCCTGTGTTAAGGTGTTAGTAGACTTAAGCGTAGATCGTTGCTCCTCCGTGAGTAGCCTAAGTAGTAGGACTTCCATGTATTGCTCTTGAGGCGTGATTTCATTCGGCTCGCCTGTGTTGTCACTCTGTAGTTTACTGCTGTTAAACTTCATCACGTCTGTGATTTTCGATTCTTCCCACGCTTTGAGTGCTTGCCGTGCCTCTATCGATAGTGTTAGCAAAAAATCTTCCCATCGTTCCTCCGGCGCTGGAGAGATATAGTCTCCAAGAGGACGATTGCTCCATGGAATACTTTCGGAATTTGTCCCGATGATGTATCTACCGAAGTCTCCATGCATCACCGAATACCATATCGATTTGTAGTTGCTTACGGGATCTTTATTATCTGCGTATTTTTTTTTAATCTCATCTTTGCTGGGTACATTTTTCGGAAAAGGGGAACCGTACGGAGGTTTCGCTGATTCCGCTCATCCTCCATTAAGAACTCCAGTTTTCATCGCCAGCTCGACGATTCCACGCGCGTAGTCGCGACTCAGAAGATGAGTGCAGTCGTTTCTTTTGAAAAACCCATCCAGTAAAGTAATAGAAGCATCTTTAAGAGCATCAACCTGGGGATTTCGAGCTAAGGCTCCATAAGCGGAGCACAGTACGCGCTCAAGCACATATGGGTCGTTTACCGTCTCAAACATACGAATTAGATCAGCCACTACGCCAGGATGATGCTCAAGCAGTGCGATGACAGCTTTTGTCGCATCGTCTCTTAGAAAACGATTTGATGAAGTGAAAAACCAAGATATCGCTATCGCGGTTAATAGCGCACTTTCTGGATTTACCTTATCGCGACCTGGTGCTCTTCGAGCCCAGGAAACAAGGCGGTCAACAGCATTTCCTTCATCTCTATAGTTATGATTAAGCCACATCGTCCATATCTGATCTCTATCGGTAAGTGATGATTCCTCCAGTAATTTGTGCAATGTTCGTGCATTGAGTTTATAATTCGGTATACTTGCGACGGAGAGAAGAACCTCGTAGAAATTATGTGTGCATCGTTCATTTTTGAGAACAACATTATTTATGTAGTTAATTGCACTCTTACCGATCGCCTCTGGCTTTCGCCAGACTAAGCTATCGAGAAATGCGTCGATTACCTTTTCGTATCGCACCATATCTTCTGAGATATAGTCAATCAGTTCGCAAATCCCATTTTTGCGTTCTGGTATTTGCGCAGAAAGCGCCTCTAGTAGTCCTAGCCTCTCATCTGGTCTTACGATTTGTTCCAGCGAAATCTCTGAAAGGAATTTCTTTTCGGACACTGAAGATTTGGAGTCAAGGTGGCTGTTGAGTAGGAAGCGGACTATTAAATGATCACTGAATTTCTGGTACGAAAAGCGATAGAAATAGTCATGATTTCCACTCAACTTATCTACTCGAGCAGACTTCGTGATGAGGGCATGACGCTCCATTAAGGTGAGTGCTTGATCTCCCAAACCGGGGTAGGCTGTTTCTGCGATATCAACTGCCTTATCGGCTGGAATTTCTTGGACTTTATTCTCTCCCATCCAGACTGCAATGGGTTTAATGAGATCATTCCAGCAGTTGATATGAGCTCTTCCAGAGATCCCAAGATCCTTATTGATCTTTTGATCGGCCTTCTTTACATAGGCCTCAAATATGTGGGTCCCACCCTCGTGCCCACGGAAGCTTCTTGGTGTTTTACCTGAAAATGCCTCTGAGAATAGTTTTAAAAACAGTGGATTTGAGAACTCTGGCCCAAGAAGTGGAATTTCTGGCCATTGTACTCGGTAGTGTCCAAAAAATAGCTGAACAGCTTTCCATATATCTTTGCCAAACCCATAATGTTCAACCGTCATGGTTTCATTGATGGTTCTCTGGGTCGCTACTAAATCTTGAAATCCATTTCGTATAGAAATAACTACACAAACGTTTGGTCGATCGAGTAGTTTTGCCTTTAGCGACTCAAGTCCATTTTGCCAGATCCTGCATGGTGAAGTTTCATTTATCCCATCAATAAGAAGCATTGTTCGTGCTTTTGATGATCTCCCAATTGTTTCCAGCTTATCAAGAACTTCAATGAGAGAGTATCTATTTTTGGTGCCCAGTTTTGTTGTAAATTGCCATATATCTTTTAGTGCGCTGAATTGATCCCCAAAGAGAACGATTGAAGTGAGTTTTTCAACATTGCGTTTGAGTGCTAGATCTACCAGCATGTGAGTTTTACCTGCTCCAGCCGACCCCGTCAGAAGCAGCATCTGTTCGTTTGCTGCTTTAGCTTCTTTCCCATCACATAGATTCAGAGCTTCGGCGAGTAAATCTGCTACCTGCTTCACATTATCGAGCGAAAAATCTAATGGATATATTGATTTCTTTTTACAACATTGATCGTTTCGTGACTTTCTGATCATCTCAGCTAAATTGATTCCAGATCTGGCATCATTGATAATTTGTGAGTAATCTAGAGTGGTATCAGCAGCGCTATCCGACACCCGTCGTATTCCGAGTGCAACAGATTTTGAGGCGTTAATGAGGCGTTCAATTTCAGTAGACTTATTATATTTCGACACTTCATCAAGTACAGTTCTAAGCCGATTACTCATCGCTAGGAGTTTTTTTTGAAACTCACTTGTTCTGCCTAATGCTGAAAAAACTGTTTTATAACTTAGATCAACGTTCAGCGCGCTGTCATAGCGATTGCTCGCTATGTTTACAATTTTTTCAAGATGATGGATCTGCCAGTCATTTTGTAGCATAGTGTTTTGAAAGTATACTCCTGCTGGATATCAATCTTTTCAAATTAGATTACAAAGAATTGATTAATCAGATCGCTAGTTTTAACTCATCTGAAATTTCCGTCAGTGCTTATCCAGCTCTGTATTTCAGCATGAGCTCTCAAGGAGATCTTACTCGCTGCTACTATTCATCCCGTAAACAATCACAATCTCCAATTGCCGGGCACACTAACAGCGTAGCCAGGGATAGCTTCGGTGCCGATGCCTAGCTGTTTGAAGTGCTCCTCTGCGGCTTTGATCTTGGCGTTCTCGCTTGGGCGGCGTTGGGACTCGTCCAGCGTGCTCTTGGTCTCGCGGATCAGGTAGATGCGATCCTCGCCGCTCTCATCCTGCTTGATAATCGCCCAGTCGGGGTTGTAGGGGCCCACGGGTGTCTCGATCTTGAACTTGTCGGGCAGCTTCATGAAGAACTTTACGTCCTCACGCGAGTCGAGCTTCTCAGCGAACTGACGCTCCGGTGCGTTCGCCCCCTCCGAGTCGATTTGGATATAGTCGAAGTCCGTCTTGTCGGTGTGCTCGACCTTATAGACGCGGTCGAGGAAGAGGTCTCGCGCCTCAGCTCCATCAGCCTGTAGCTCGCGCAGTTCATAGATGTAGCCGTCGATTCTCTCGTACTGGATGCCCTCCTGAACAGCAGTGGCCACCACGTTTTGTAGGTTGCGTTTAACCATCGCGATGAAGTCATTGGGGTTACCGATGAACTCATCAAGCTTGCCCGAGCGAGTCAATACATCCACCAGCGTTTTGCGGGTGAGTGAGGTGGCTTCTTGCAGCTCGCTAATGATGTCGGGCAGCTGGTAGGTGCCCGACAATTCGGCCGAGCGGGTGACTGTCTCAGAGGTTTTGGTACCGCCACGCATTAGTTTGACGCCCGCGCGAGTGACCTGGACTCGTAGGGGCGGGATAGGCTGTTCGGCCTTAATTTTGGCGACAGCGTTATGAATGATCTCGTCGCGCTTAAGGGCGACGCGATAGGTGGTCCTCCGTGAGATCGTGCGCCAGAAGTCCTCGAACCACGGCGATGTGTAGACCTCTTTGTTCAGCTTGCGGGTTACGCGCTCGCGCTGAGTCTTGACCATGCGTTCGATACGAGAGTTCCGCATAACGTGGATGATCTCGTTTTGCGGCCAAAAGAAGTTCGGCGCTGGGCCGAGTGTGAAGCCGAGGGTCTCGGGGCGAAAGCTGGCGGTGAGGTTGCCCTCTTTGTCGAGAAAGCCACGCTCAACCAGCTCACCCCATATCAACTGAGAGCCCTGGAAGCCCAGGCGCCGCTCCTCGCCGGTGGCATCATCGGTGGTGGGGACCTTGGCGAACTCACCGGGACGCACTACGCCGATGCTGACGCCGGAATCGCGGTACTCCCTCTGCAGGCTGCTCGCGAACTCGCGGTAGGACTCATTGGCCACGACGGTGAGTTGAGCGATGCTCTTGTTGGGCACTCGCTCGCCGGACTGGTTAACCGGTAGGCGTAACCCGCGCCCGATAGTCTGACGGCGTTCTGTGGGCTCGCCCATCTCCCGCAGGGCACAGATTTGAAAGACGTTGGGGTTGTCCCAGCCCTCGCGGAGCGCCGAGTGGCTGAAGATAAATCGCACCGGCTCGCTCTCATCCAGTAGCCGCGCTTTGTCGCGCATGATGAGGTCGTAGGCGCCATCATCGACTTTAGAGGTGCCGTTGGTGTCTTTAAAGGTGTCGCGTCGCCCTTTTGTACCTTTGATTGCCGAGAAGTAGGCGCGGCGGTACTCGATCGGATCGAGCGGCAGGGAGGCTACCCATCGCTGGTCTCTGGCTCGCTCCTCTTCGAAGAGCTCGTCGAACCATGTTACGAAGTCGCCGTTAGCGGTGTCGTTGTTGTAGCCCTCGCCGAGGAAACGTGCGACTTTATCGACGAAAAATAGACTGAGCACTTTAACGCCGTGCGCTCGGAGCATTGCCTCCTTGCGAAGGTGCTCGCGAATGGTCTCGCGGATCATCTCGCGGTAGATGGAATCGCTAGAGCCGCCGATAGTCTCGCCGACCTGAAGCCATCCGTAGGGGAAGAGCTCGACCGATTCAGGATCGATGCTCAGCTCGTTGAGCCACCAGCCATTGTAGGCGGAGTTGCCCGTGAGGACGGCGAGGTCTTGACCCTTTTTAACGCTCACCGTCTTGCGTTGAATCACGCCGTCTCGTTGAGAGCGCATAGCTAGCTCCATACGGGCGAGAAAGCCCTTATCGCTACGGACGGATTGAAGCTTTAGGTACGGTGCGGCATCGGTACCTTGCTGCAGGGCTTCGGCCACTACGATCTGCTTAACTAATCCCAGGTCGTGAGCGTCGACCGGGTCGAGCCGGTACACGACATTGCGGGTTTTGCGGTGTGTGGCTGAGTAGCGCAGTGTGCACAGGGGGTTCAGCTCGCCTACCGCGGACTTGCTCAGCAGCGACTCCATATTTTGCGGCTCGTCCATAATGACCACGGGCTGCGTGGCCTTCAGGTAGTCGATAGGGCGTAGCCCGTTGAGCTTGTCACGGGTTTGGTGAATAACGCGAGTATTATTGTCTCCGCGCAATGAGCCGATAGTCATCACCATGATCTGGACGCTCGTGGACGTGGCGAAGGACTGAACCTCCTCTGGTGTGCTGCCGCTGTAGACGAACGAGTCGAAGGGCGTGGCGTAGAGGTCGTTGAGGTGCTCGGTCATCAGCTTGATGCTCGTGGTCACGCCCTCGCGGATGGCGACGCTCGGCACGAGGATAATGAACTTGGTGAAGCGGTAGCTCTTGGCCAGCTCGAAGATGGTGCGCAGATAGACGTACGTCTTGCCGGTGCCGGTCTCCATCTCAATGTCGAAGTCCAGCGCTCCTCCAGCCAGCTCATCGACCACCTCGAGGCCGTTGCGGTCTTGCACGGCTTGCAGATTCTGCAGTATGGCCTCGTCGTCGAGGAGTAAATTATTGCCGACCGCGCCGACCTCACTGGCTATCTCGAAGGCGCTCATTTGATCGCCCGAGTCGGGTATGACGCCGCGAAGCATGGTCGTCAGCGAGGCGGCATCGGCGAGCTGACCCGCAAAGAGATCGACTACAGCCGCGATCGCGTCCTGCTGGTACTGCTGGTGAGCATCGAACTTAAATTCCATATCAAGCCGTCCAGAGCTCTACGCCGCGTGACTTACACTCCTGAACCAGATTCGTCTTGAGCTCATCATCGCCGTCGAGGGCGTCCTCGAGGATGATGAGACGGGCGGGTTTCTCGGCGACTATCGCGCGCAGCTGCTCGAGAGTTGGCTTAGTGTGCTCGTCGAGATAGGCGAGAAGCAAGCCTTCGCCTACCGTCTTGAGTTTAAGGCCAGAGATCTCAGTGTCGCCTATCTGCTCGGTGAGCGAGTAGCCTTGCTTGAGGAGGATCTCGGTCAGGAGGGCATCTGGGGTTGCGGTGTCGTCAGCGCTGTCGCGCAGGCCTAGGAGGTGCTGCTCCAGTGTGGATGCATCCGTTTCGCTGGTGGCGCGCCATTTGGTGAAGTTGGTGTCGGTTAGCCGGTACGAGCGGAAACCAGTATCTAATTGAGAACTATCAAGTTCGAGCTGACCCCCCCTGACGCTGTTGATACGCTCTCTCGCGGCATTAATTCGCTGTCGGCTGATTGCAGTAATTGTACGAAAACCCTCCCTATACGCAGTTGACTCTTTACTTACTGGTTCCGGCAGCTGAACTAAAATGTATTGCCGCTTTCCATTGTCCTTCGAGTTTTGCTCAAGCACTGCATGCGCTATCGACCCGGATCCAGCGAAGAAGTCAAGAATAATACCATCTGATGTCGACTGATTAAGAAGAAAAGTCAGCAGCGCTAGAGGTTTCGGGAAGTCAAATACTTTTTTATTGCCAAAGAGCGACATCAGAGATTTAGTTTCATTTTCTGTTGAATACCATCCAAGATTTGTTACAAAGGCTTTCCTCTCGTTTAAATAGCTATCAATAAATTTCTTCTGACGGGGAGTTCCGCTCTCTTCTTCTGGAAATATTATAAGTCGATCATTGATCATCTTTTCAATTCTCGACTCTGAAAACGCCCAATTCGCGTGGAAAGTTCGATTACTAGAAGGATCACTAATTGTAAAGTAATTATTCTGATCACCAGTGGCCTTCATGCTCTCTGAGCGCCATAGCCCTCGTGGATCGTTGTCAGGATTGGAGAAATCGCCCGCATCTCTTTCTATGCCTTTGAATTTTAGTTTCTCAGCGTTTCGTGCATATGTGATTATATATTCATGATTCGACATCAACATCGTCCGAGGAGGAACACCTCGTGCTGCGTTTTTTGTCACCCAAACGAACTGTCCGATAAAGTTCGATTCACCAAATACTTCACCGCAAATCCTACGAAGATTTGCAATTTCATTATCATCAATAGAAATAAATATAACACCATCATCTGTAAGCAAATTCCTCGCGAGCTTAAGTCGCGGATACATCATATTTAACCAGTTTGAGTGGTAGCGACCTTCCGATTCCGAATTGGTGCTAACTTTCCTACCATCTTCGTTTACTTGGCGGGTCCACTCAAGATAAGTCTTCAGCCCATCTCTGTAATTATCGGCATAGACGAAGTCCCTGCCGGTGTTGTAAGGAGGGTCTATATAGATCATCTTAATCTTGCCGTGATAGTGCTTCTGCAAGATTTTGAGTACCTCGAGGTTGTCGCCCTCGATGAAGACGTTTTTGGTGGTATCCCAGTCTTTCGAGTTTTCGAAGTCGGGCCTTAGCGTTGCGGTGGTCGGCTCCTGTGCGGCGCGCAAGGCGCGCTTCTTGCCGGGCCAGAATAAACCGAAGCGTTCGCGCTCGTCATCCGCATCGTCGCCGAGGAGTTCCTTAAGCTTTTCAACGTCGATTTTGCCATCGGTAATGGCCTCGGGGATAAGCTCTGCGAGTTGTGCAGCCAGCTCGGTTTTAAAGTTCGGTGTGCTACTCGGGGTTTCGTTGATATCTTGCAAGGAATCGTCATCGCTCATTGAATGCTTCCTCTCGTAATCAGGCGACTACCTTCCAGCGGATGGTGAACAAATGCTCGATCCGTTGCGTCCCCTTGAGGGCTTGCTCGATCAGCTCGAGGTAGTGGTCTGCTTCTTTGCGCATCTTCTTGCGGGCCGCCCGCGCTTCTTCGTCTTCTTCTTCTGCACGATCTGACCAGCGACGAGCTTCCTTCTTGTACTTTAGCTGCTCTATCGGGTCGTCGGCGCACTTCGCGGCCCTTCGCGCTTCCTTTTCTTTTGCCTTATACTCGCGAATCTTGGCCTCGGATTCAGCTCGGCGGTCTTCCTGGTTGCGGTAGAGTAGCTCCTCTTGTTGATCGTAGTAGTGAGAGTTGCGGCTTTGTACTTCTTTTTGCAGGTAGTCGCAGCGCTCGCTCAGATACTGCTCGAATTTGGAGTCGTCAATAACTACCTCTGGGCCCTCGGTAATGCAGGCCAAGTCGAGGAGGTTGGCGATATGTTCGTGGTCCAGCCGCTCACCATCGTCGCTCAGGCCGGTGGCTAGCACATAGGACTCACTCAGATCGTCGCTTTTCGCTCTCATTGAGAAGGTGACGATTTTGACCGTTAGCTCACCCGATTTGCCCGCAAGCGCCCTCACTGTAGCGCCGACGCGATCGGAGCTGCCGAGGCTGAAAGTGAGCTCTCTGCTCGGTGTGGTAGCCGCTTTAGACGACTCCACGACATAGCGGGCGAGGTCGCTGTCGAAGCGGTACTGGTGAGCGTTTTTAAGCGGCTCAGACTTAAAGTAGTAGCGGCCCGTCTTGACGTTTTTGACCGGTGCCTGGTTCAGCAGGAAGCGACGGCCATCCTCCTCAAAGCTTGCATAGGGACCGAGTTGGAACTTGGTGATAGCTAGGAGCAAGCGCTCGAACTTGTTGAGCACCTCGCCGGACTGTGAGTCATAGGTTTTTAGGCGGTCTTGTACGTTTGGGTCAAGGGCGTCAAATACCTTGGCTTTAGTGGCGGCCATCTCCGCGCTGATCTCAGTAGCGTACTGCTCTTCAAGCTCCTTGAATGCGCGTTCGATGTCGGCGTCGGTACGAGAGTTGCTGAGGATGTCATTAATGGTCTTCTCGAAGTCGAACCCGTCTTCGATGGCGCCGAGTACTTCGTCGCTGGCATCGAAGACGGATTCGAACAAATGAAACTTGCTAGCCAGCAGCTCGAGGATGCGGGCCTCTGCCACATTGCCTTTGTTGGAGAAGTTTACGACTACCACGTCGTACTTCTGGCCGAAACGGTGGGTGCGCCCGATACGCTGCTCAACGCGTTGCGGGTTCCACGGCAAATCGTAGTTCACGACCATCGAGCAGAACTGCAGGTTGATGCCTTCAGCGGCTGCTTCAGTTGCGATCATGATGTTGCCATGGTCGCGGAAGTAGTCAACAAGTGCCTTGCGACGATCTGCTGCTGGGATGTTGGTGATAACGTCGCCGTCCTTGTTGGCCTCCAACCAGTTTTTGTAGATCTTGTCTGACTGGGGAGAGGTGTTGGACCCGTTAAACAAGACCAGGCCCTCGCCGCGACCAGACTCGCTCAGCGAGCGTGCGATGTATTCCTGGGTCTTTGTAGAGTCGGTGAAGATGATCGCTTTTTCTGGTGCACCCAGCTCGCGCAGGCGCTCAAAGCCCTTCTCGAGGGCTTCATGGAGCTTTACAGCCTTTTGATTGACGGTGATAGCGCGAGCTAAGTCGGCGTAGTGGCGGAGTTCTGCGACTTCGGCGTGCATGGCCTCAATGGTTGTCCCGCTGAGACGCTCACCGGCGTTGGGCTCACGCTGGACTCGCCCAGAGGTGGAAAGACTGTCCTCCTCTAGCCCCTCTAGCTCCTCATCGGTGAGCTCGTCATCTATAAAGTCGGTTGCAGTGAGGCCGCCACGGTTATCTCGCCGAACGCCGGTATGAAGTTCCGCCTCGAGTCGGTCTGCGATTCTCTCCAGGGTGCTTGAGGCTGCGTAGGTGGATGAGCCGAGGCGTTTACGGATGATCAGCGTCATTAGATGACGTTGCGAGCTGGCGAACGCGAAGAGGTTTTCGCGTTGCAGGTAGTCATTGACCTTCTCGTAGAGTCGGATCTCTTCGGGGCTTGGCATAAACTCCACAGTAAGCGGTAGGCGCTTCGTGAACTGGATGTACTTATCCGCGTCTCTGCGCAGTGTTCGCTTGCTGATAGCGGCCACGCGCTCGGCCAAATCGCCGTTGTCGCCAAGGTTCTTGGCTTTGACGTAGCGCTCTCGAAAGGCCTTCAGGGAGTAGAAGTAGTCGGGGTCGAATACGCTGACGAGGCCGTAGAGCTCTTCTAGGCGATTTTGCAGCGGGGTAGCCGTAAGCAGAAGTGTCTTATGTGCCTCACGGACGATTCGGCTTATTGCCTCTGGTGTTTTATTACGCCCTGTGTAGTGGTTGCGAAGGCGGTGTGCCTCATCGCAAATAATTAAGTCCCACTGGCGTAACAGGCTGGCATCATGATGAAGTGCGAACTCATAAGAGCAAATCAGCACTTCATTGTCGTGCTGAGTGGTGTTCGTAAGTTGTTTGGTTTTGAGTTTTGGGTTGAGCAGCTTGCTGGGGATCAGGAATTTCTCGTGCAACTCTTGCTGCCATTGTTGACGGAGGCTTGAGGGAGAGATGATCAAAATGCGGCGCCTGCGCTCTGCCCAAAACTGAGCGATGACGATGCCCGCCTCAATGGTCTTGCCGAGGCCTACTTCGTCGGCGAGGATTACTCCTGGGGAGTAGGAGGTTCTCAGCGCAAAGAGAGCCGCATCGATCTGATGCGGTTTTGGCTCTACTTGGGCATCAAAGAGGAGGCCTGCGAGCTTACCGACGTGGTCATTCGCGTAGGAGCGCTGAAGCTCATGGGCGTAATACTTCGCTTGGTAGGCGGTGATAGTCATCTAGAGCTGCCGACTAGCCGCCCTGGGCCGTTTCGGCCACATGCTGCGCTCTGTCGCTCTTAGATGCCTCGGGTGGAGAGTCACCCCGGCGTGGCGGGCTCTGTTCATATGTCGGCGTCTCCTCAGTGGGTGCAGCTACTCATCATACCCCTCAGGGGTGACAGAATATGTAGAGTCCCTGCTATTGGCGTGGGGGAGCGGGGCGGAGCGCTCGTAGAGGGCGAAGCTCCGCCTGGAGCCCCTGCGGCTCCAGAGACGAAAACGGCCCCGCCAAGCGGGGCCGTAACAGACGCGCACAGCAACAGCTGCCGCTGAGGAAAAGAGGAAAATTGGTGGAGGTAACCGGGCTCGAACCGGTGACCTTTTGGCTGCCAGCCAAACGCTCTCCCAACTGAGCTATACCCCCACCGAGGGGTGCCGGAGCAACCGGCAGGTCGTGAGTATAGCGCCGAGCGGTTGGGCTCGCAAGCCGGGGGGCGGGCGGCGAAGCCGACCCCGCCTGCGGGCGGGCGAAGCGAGCCCCGCCCTTTGCACTCGTGTAAGATCAGCCGAAGCGCTTTGCTGTGTACGCGCACGCGTACACGCACGCGCACGCCGGTTACACAATCGCCGCCGCGGCAGCTTCGTCACGGCGAACGCCCTCGGAGGGACTCATGGATCGACGTTACGACCCGCACGCCATAGAGCAAAAGTGGCAGCGACGTTGGCGGGAGCGGGACGCCTATCTCACCCCGGACGAGGGCGACAAGCCCAAGTTCTACTGCCTCGACTTCTTCCCTTACCCCTCCGGCGACGGGCTGAGCGTGGGGCACTGCCGCAACTACGTGCCCACCGACGTAGTCTCTCGCTACAAGCGCATGCAGGGCTACAACGTGCTGCACCCCATGGGGTGGGACGCCTTCGGTCTGCCGGCCGAGAACTACGCCATCAAGATGGGCGTGCACCCGCAGGTGACCACCGAGCGCAACATCGCTAACTACCGGCGGCAGATGGACCTTATCGCGCTCTCCTTTGACTGGACGCGCGAGGTCACGAGCTGCTCGCCCGACTACTACAAGTGGACGCAATGGTTCTTCTTGCTGCTCTACGAGCGCGGCCTCGCGTACCGCTCCGCGGGGCAGCAGTGGTGGTGCCCCAGCTGCAAGACGATTCTCGCCAACGAGCAGGTGGAGCAGGGCCGGTGCTGGCGGTGCAGCAGCGACGTGACCAAGAAGAGCCTCGAGCAGTGGTATCTGCGCATCACCGAGTACGCGCAGCGTCTACTTGACGATTTGAGCACGATCGACTGGCCCGAGCAGATCAAGCTCATGCAGACCAACTGGATCGGCCGCAGCGAGGGCGCCGAGGTGGACTTCACCGTGCAGGGGAGCGGCGAGACGCTCACTGTGTTTACCACGCGGCCCGACACGCTCTTCGGCGCCAGCTACATGGTGCTCGCGCCGGAGCACCCGCTGGTACCCGAGCTCACGGTGCCCGAGCAGCGCGAGGCGGTAGGTGCGTACCAGGACCAGGCGCGGCGCCAGAGCGACATAGAGCGGCTGAGCACCGAGAAGGAGAAGACGGGCGTCTTTACGGGGGCTTACGCCGTTAACCCCGTTAACGGGGCGCCCGTCCCCATCTGGATCAGCGACTACGTGCTCATGGGGTACGGCACCGGCGCTATTATGGCGGTGCCGGCGCACGACGAGCGCGACTTCCAGTTCGCCACGGCCTTCGGCCTGCCCATAACCGAGGTCATCGCGCCGCCCAGCGGCGCTCAGGGCACGCTTACCGAGGCGTACACCGGCGACGGCTTTATGGTGAACTCCGGCGAGTTTAACGGCCTGGCCGCGCCGGGCGAGGCGTTTGAGGCCATCGTCGCCCGGCTCGCCGAGCGCGGTGTGGCCCGCAAGAAGATCAACTTTAAGCTGCGCGATTGGCTGATCAGCCGCCAGCGCTACTGGGGCGCGCCTATCCCTATCGTGCACTGCGAGAGCTGCGGCCCGGTGCCGGTGCCGGTGGAGGAGCTGCCGGTGCTGCTGCCCGACTTGGAGGACTTTCACCCCACCGACGACGGCCGCTCGCCGCTCGCCCGCAGCGAGTCCTTTTTGCACACCGCCTGCCCCCGCTGCGGCGGGCCGGGCCGGCGCGAGACCGACACCATGGACACGTTCGCGTGCTCCAGTTGGTACCACTTCCGCTACGCCTCGCCGCGCGAAGAGGGCGCGGCGTTTAACCGCGAGAAGGTCGAGTATTGGCTGCCGGTCGACTTGTACGTCGGCGGCGCCGAGCACGCGGTGATGCACCTGCTCTACGCCCGCTTCTTCTGCAAGGTCGCCCACGACGCCGGCTACGTGAGCTTCAGCGAGCCCTACGCCCGCCTGCGCAACCAGGGCATGATCCAGGCCGAGGACGGCCAGAAGATGAGCAAGAGCAAGGGCAACGTGGTGACCCCCGACAGCGTGGTGGAGCGCTACGGCGCCGACAGCCTGCGGGTGTACGAGCTCTTCATAGCGCCCTTTGAGCAGAGCGTGGCCTGGAGCGACCGCGGCGTGCAGGGGTGCTCGCGGTTCCTCACGCGCTTTTGGAACCTCGTCGGCGAGGTGGCCGAGGCGCAGGGGAGTGGGGTGGCGGCCGACGAGGCCGAGGCCGAGCGGGGCCGCCATCTGCTGCGCATCCTCCACAAGACCATCCGTAAGGTCACCGGCGATGTGGAGGGCTTCCGCTTTAACACCGCCGTCTCGGCGCTCATGGAGCTGCAGAACGAGGCGCTGGACGTGTGGGTAAACGCCCGTGGCTCGCTCAGCCTCGCGCAGTGGCGCGAGGTGCTCTGCACTATGACGCTCCTGCTGGCGCCCATGGCCCCGCACCTCGGCGAAGAGGCGTGGGAGCTGCTCGGCGGCGGTGGCACGGTGCTGGACGCATCGTGGCCCAGCTGGGACGAGGAGCTCGCGGCGGATGAGGTCGTCACCGTTGTGGTACAGGTCAACGGCAAGCTGCGCGATCGTCTGCAGATGCCGGTGGACGCGGAGAAGGACGACGTGCTCGCGCTGGCGCGCGCGGCGGAGAACACCGCGCGCTTCCTCGAGGGCAAGCAGATCGTCAAGGAGATCTACGTGCCCGGCAAGCTCGTGAACCTGGTGGTGAAGTAGGGCTCATCGTCACCGCGTAAAATCGCCCCTTTGGGGCGATGCCCGCGCGGGCGGCTCCGGCGTAGCATCACGGCAACGAGGCGGCGCCCTCTCGCCCCCTCGGCTCTGTCTTCTGCTGAGGAGATGATGCTATGCCGCCGACCCGTCGCCAGATTCTCATCTACGCAGTGCTCGCCGCGCTCGTCATAGCGGTCGGGGTGCGCTACGTGCTCCCCTCTCGCGGCTCGGGCGAGCCGGCTGGGGCAAAGCTCGAGCTCGCAGCCTCCGGCTCGCCGAGTGCCCCCCGGGGCGCCTCGCCGGCGTCGTCTCCGGCCGGCGAGGTGGTTGTGTATGTGTGCGGGGCCGTGCGCTCCCCGGGGCTCGTAAGGCTCCCCACCGGGGCGCGGGTGGCCGACGCGCTCAAGCGGGCGGGTGGCGCCACCTCCGGGGCGGAGCTCGCCGCCCTCAACCTCGCCGCTAAGCTCGCCGACGGCCAGCAGATCGTCGTGCCGCGCCGCGGCGAGGCCGCGGCGGCCGGTGGTGCGGCACAAGCCGGTGGCCCTGCGGCCGCTGGCTCCTCGTCGGCCGCCGGCCCCGCGGCCGCCGGCGCGCCCGTCAACATCAACACGGCCTCGCTGGAGGAGCTCGACTCGCTCACCGGCATCGGCCCCGCCACCGCGCAGAAGATCATCGACTACCGCACCGCCAACGGCGCGTTTAAAACGATCGACGACATTAAGCAGGTGCCGGGCATCGGCCCCGCTAAGTTCGAGGCCATCAAGGCCAACATCACGGTGTAGCGTGTGGAGCGCCTCCTCGGGCGCTTGCTCGCCGTCGCGCGCGGCGTCTCGGCGCCACACGCCATACTGGCGGGGTACTGCCTCGGCCTCGTAGCGGCCCCGGCGCTCGGGCTCTCCCGGCCGGCGGTAGTGGTGCTCTTCGCCGCGGCCGTAGGCGGCACGGCGTTGGCCGGGCGCATGGCGCGGGCGGCGGAGGGCCGGCCGGCCGCCGCCGCGTGGCCGCTGCTCGTGCTGGTGGGCCTGGCCGCGCTCGCGGCGCTCGCCGGGTTCGTGGTGGGGGAGTGGCGCCTCGCGGCGCTCGAGCGCTCGGCGTTGCGGCCGGCTGTGGGCCGCACCGTGGGCCTGCGGGCCACGCTCACCGACCTGCCGCGGGAGAAGCAAGGCGTCGTCACCCTCGCCCTCTCGGTCACGGAGGTTAACGGCCGGCCGGTGCGGGAGCCGGCGCACCTCCGGCTCTACCTCGACGGCGAGCGGTCCCCTCGCCTCGACTCGGCCGGTCCGCTCGTGGAGGGCGTCACCGTCTCCGTCGCAGACGTACGCGTTAAGCCGTTGCCGGCGCCGCGGCCGAACTCCTTCGACTACGGCCGCTACCTCAAAAGGCGCGGCGAGCACGTGTTGCTCTCCGCGCGGTGGCAGAGCCTTAAGGTGGAGGGCCGGCGCGGCGGCGTGCTCGGCGCCGTCGACCGCTTGCGGCAGGCCTCGCGGGCTCACCTGCGCGAGGCCGTGCGGCCGCCGGTGAGCGAGATCCTGCAGGGCATGGTGCTGGGCGACGACGAGGGGGTAGACGAGCAGTCCATCAGCGACTTTCGCCGCAGCGGGCTCCTGCACATTATGGCCGTCTCCGGCGAGAACGTGGTGCTGCTCTGCGCCATGTGGGCGTTTCTCTTTACGCTCCTCAGGGTGCCCCGTCTGGCGCGCACGGTGCTGCTCGTGCCGGTGGTGTTGTGCTACGTGCTGCTCACCGGCGCCTCCCCCTCTATCGTCCGCGCCGGCATATCGGGCGTGCTCGGCCTGCTCGCCATACTCGCCTCCCGGCCGAGCGACGGCTGGCTCTTTTGGCTCGCGCCGGGCGCCTGGTTGCTCACGGCAAACCCGTACGCGGTGCACGACGTCTCGTTTCAGCTGTCGTTCGCGGCCGTGGCCGGGCTGCTGCTCCTGGCCAATCGCCTCACGCGGCTCCTCTCCTTTTTGCCGGGGCCGCTCAGCGAGCAGGCGGGGGTTACGGCGGCGGCCAGCTTGGCCACCACGCCGGTCTCGCTCCTCGCCTTCGGCTCCACCTCGTTGGTGGCGGTGCCGGCCAACCTGGTGGGTGGGTTCGTGCTCATGCCCATCATGTTCCTCGGCATGCTCTCGCTGCTGCTCGGGTTCGTGAGCCCCTGGCTCTCGGGGGCACTCAACGTGGTGGCGGGCGTCTTCGCCGGGTTCTTGCTCGCCGTTGCCCGGCTCTTCGGCCGGCTGCCGTGGGCTGTGTGGGAGTGGCACGGGCTCAGCCTCGGGGTGCTGCTCGCGGTCGCGCTCGCCGCCGGGGCCGGCGTGCTGGCGGTGCGCGTCGGCTGCGGGCTGCGCGCGTACGTCACTCAGCCCGGTCGCCGCGGCCGGCTCCTCACCCTCGCGGCCTGCCTCGTCGCGCTCGTCCTGCTCTTCGCGCCACGCGGCGCTCAGCTTCCGGCAGCCCCCACGGTCACGTTTTTGGAGGTGGGGGAGGGGGCCGCCGCGCTGCTGCAGGAGCCCGGCGGCTACACGGTGCTCTTCGACGCCGGGCCCGCGCCGCTCGCCCGCTCGCTACGCGCACACGCGGTGCGGCGCATCGACGTGCTCGTGCTCTCGCACGGCCACGCCGACCACGTCGCGGGGCTGAGCGACGTGGTCGGCAGCATCAAGATCCGCACCGCGCTCCTGCCGCTGCCGCCGCCGGGCTCCGCGCTGCCGCGCATAGCGCGGCAGCTGCAGGACGCCGGCACGCAGGTGCACTGGTGTTCGCAGGCGGCGACGCTCTCGGGGGAGGGTTGGAGCGTGCGCATCTTCGCCTCCAAACCTCTCCCGGGCGAGAGTGCCAACCAGGGCGAGAACGACGCCGCGCTCGTCGCCGTCGCCACGGTCGGCTCGCACGGTGTGTTGCTGCCCGGGGACTGCGAGGGCGAGGCCCTGCGGCGCCTCGGGCTGCCCCCCTGCGCCGTAGTCGGCGTGCCGCACCACGGCAGTAGGGGCGGCCTCAGCGCCGCCGACCTCGCCGCTCTGCACGCCCGCGTCGGCGTCATCTCGGTGGGGCCAAACAGCTACGGGCACCCCACGCGGGAGGTCCTCGACCTCTTCTCCTCCGCCGGGCTCCCGTGCCTGCGCACCGACACCAGCGGCGACGTGCGCGTCGCTCCGGCGCGGGGCTCGGGGGAGCTTTGTGTAACCGTCGCGAGGCCGCAGTGAGCGTGCTATCCTTCGGGGCGTATGAGCGAGCCCGCCCCCCTTAAACCCGCGTACCTCATGCTCGGCAGCGACCGCCCCAAGGTCCGCCGCGCGGTGCTGCGTCTGCGGCAGCGCGTTATCGACGAGTCGGGGAGCGACATCAACATCAGCTCCTTCGACATCGAGAGCGGCAGGCCCGAGGACGTACTCCAGGAGGTGCTGGACGCCTGCGAGATGCCCGGGTTCGCCCTCGGCACGCGCCTTATCCTCGTCGCCAACGCGCACGTGCTGCGCGTGAAGCAGCGTGGGCGCCTCGCCGCCTGCGCCGCCAACCTCCTGCCCGACACGTGCCTGGCCGTGGAGGCGCTCAAGCTCCCTAAAGACGACGCGCTCTTTAAGGCGATCAACGCGGTCGGCTCGGTGCTGGTCTGGGAGCTGCCCAAGAAGTACGAGATGGCGGAGTGGGCGCAGGGGCGCGCCAAGGCGAACCGCCTGCCGCTGAGAAAGGATGCGGCCAAGCACCTCCTTAAGGTGTGCGGCGACGACCCGCAACACGCGGAGCGCCTGGAGCGCGAGATCGAGAAGCTCGCGGTCTACTGCCGCGGCGAGGTGGCCACCGAGCAAGATATCGACGCCGTCTGCACCCCCGACGACGAGGCGCGCATCTTCGACCTCATGGATGCGGTGGGGCACCGCGATCGCTCACGGGCCTTCGCGCTG
Source organism: Thermoleophilia bacterium (assembly GCA_040776965.1). GTDB lineage: Bacteria > Actinomycetota > Thermoleophilia > UBA2241 > UBA2241 > CAIXSE01. Next base: position 1,065,689 of record JAXGZO010000001.1, on the reverse strand, counting down.
CTCGAGATCATCTTCGCCTCCACCAACGCGCAGGAGGACGCGGGCCGAGTGCTCGCCATGCTCGTGCGGCACGTGCGGCTCCTCAACGCGGCATCCCGGCTCGAGTGCAACGACTCGGCCACCGCCGCCAAGGAGCTCACCGAGGCCTTGGGGGCCTCGGTGCACGCCTTTACGGCGCGTAAGGTGCTGGAGCAGCGGAGGCACTACGACCGCCGCCGGCTCAACCGGGCGCTCCGCGCCCTCGCCGCCGCCCAGCTCGGCATGCGGGGGCGGGCGCCGGCCACGCTCGAGACGGAGGCCGGCGTGAACCACACCGACCGGCTCGTGCTCGAGCTGGCGCTCGCGCGGATCCTCGCGGAGTAGGCGTCGCGTTCGCCGCGCGGCGGCGCCTCTCTTGTAATCGCCCCCGGAACGACGAAACGGCCGGCGCACGGAGGTGCACCGGCCGTTTCGCTGAAACGCTGCGGACTCGCCGCTCGCGCCGCTTTAGCTGGAGAAGCGCGCCAGCATGCTGGCGACGCGGCTCTTCTTGTGGGCGGCGTTGTTCTTGTGGATGACGCCCTTAGAGGCGGCTTTGTCGATACGCGACGTGAGGAGGGTGGCCGTCTTGCCGGCCTCCTCGCTCTGCTCGTCGGCGATCTGCGACTCGAGGCGCTTAAAGAGCGACTTGAGCGTCGACTTGGTGTGACGGTTGCGCAGCCGCTGCTTCTCGGCCAGACGAATGCGCTTCTTCTGCTGCTTAATGTTAGCCACGTGGTCCTCGTTCTCGTGGTCGTGACGGCGTGCTGAGGCAGTGGGGCTGCGCTCGAGCGCAGTATGCTATCACGCGAAGTGTGGTGCCGGCAACAGCGGCGCGAGCGCAGCCGCTCGCCGCTCTGGTACACTGGCCGGCGGTCGGTGGTTGGCCGGCCCGGCCATCGACAGCAGATGAGGAGGGGGATGAGCGAACACGGTCGCAAGCTTGCGTGGGCCGCGGTGATCGTGGCCTCGGCCACGGCTATCTCTCGTGTTATGGGCCTCGGTCGCGAGGTGCTCACGGCGGGCATCTACGGCGTGGCCGCCGACTACAACACCTTCGTCTCCGTCTCGGTGATCCCCAACCTCATTCGGCAGCTCTTCGCCGACGCGGCTATTAGCGCCGCCTTCGTGCCGGTGCTCACCGGGCTCTTCGCCGCCGGTGAGTCGGAGCGCGCCCGCAAGCTCACCTCCTCGCTCCTCGGGTTTATGCTGCTCGTGGTGGGCGCCGTGTGCGTGGCGCTCGTGGTGGCGGCCTCGCCGCTCGTGGGGGCGGTGTTCCCCGAGCTCACCGCCTCCTCGCACACGGCCGTGCTCGCCGCCCACCTGCTGCAGATCCTCGTACCCACTATCCTCGTGCTGGCGCTGGCCGGCGTGCTCACCGGTGTGCTCTACGCGCACGAGCGGTTCACCATGCCCGCCGTGGTCTCCATTGTGTGGAACCTCGCGATCATCCTCTTTATGGTGATCTGGCACGAGCAGTGGGGCATCTACGCCCTGGCGTGGGGCACCCTCGTGGGTACGGTCGTGGAGCTCATCCTACTCATGCTCGCCGCGCACGCCGCCGGCGAGCCGCTGCGCCCCAGCTTTAACTTTAAAGACCCCAACCTCCGCCGCGTACTCGTGCTCATGGTGCCCATCACCGTCACGCTCGGCATCCTCAACTTTAACTCGCTGATCGACACCTTCTTCGCGCAGTACGTGAGCGACCACGCGGCGGCGGAGATCGGCTTCTCCTTCCGCCTCTACCAGCTCCCGCAGGGGATCTTCGCGGTCACCATAGGCACGATTCTGTTTCCCTCGCTCTCGCGGTTTGTGGCGCAGGGCGACTGGGATCAGTTCCGCGAGACGCTCTCCACCGGCGTGCGGCAGATGGTCTTCGTCTCGTTGCCCTTCTTCGCGTGGTTCACGGTGCTCGCCCTGCCGATCGTGAGCTTGGTGTATGAGCGCGGCGCCTTTACCGCCGCCGCCAGCGCGCAGGTGGGCGCCACCCTCGCGATGCTCTCCATCGGCCTCACCTTCGCCAACGTCAACATCATGTTTAACCGGAGCTTTCAGAGCATGCAGCGCCCCTGGTTGCCGCTCTTCGTGGGTCTCATCAACCTCTTTCTCAACGCCGTGCTCGACTGGGTATTGCTCAAGCCGCTCGGCGTGGCCGGCATCGCGCTCTCCACCTCGATCGTCTCGGCTTTTAACACGATCGCGCTCATCTGGCTGCTCCGGCGGCAGGTGGGGCGGTTGGGCGGCCGCGGCATCGCCCGGGCCGCCGCCGGCGCGGCGCTCGCCGCCGTGGCGCTGGCGGCCGTCTCCGGCGGCCTTTGGTACCTGCTCCGCGGGTTCGCGGCCGGCGGCTTCCTCCAATTGCTCGTCGCCGTCACCCTCGCGGTCGGCGCCGGCGGCCTCGTCTACCTCGGCGTGGCCCGGGCGCTGCGCCTCGAGGAGATGGCGGTAGTACGGCGCATGATGCGCCGCCGCGGGCGCCGCGGCGGAGACGACGGCGCAGAAGCTGTACAATAGGCGGCCGTGATGAAACTCAGCCACATTCGCAACTTCAGCATCGTCGCCCACATCGACCACGGTAAGTCGACGTTGGCCGACCGCATCCTCGAGCGCACCGGCACCGTCGCCGCGCGCGACATGAAGGAACAGCTGCTCGATAAAATGGAGCTCGAGCGCGAGCGCGGCATCACCATTAAGAGCCAGGCCGTGCGCATCGACTACACGGCGCGCGACGGGCAGAAGTACCAGCTCAACCTCATCGACACCCCCGGCCATGTGGACTTCACCTACGAGGTCTCACGCAGCCTCGCCGCCTGCGAGGGCGCCGTGCTGCTCGTGGACGCCACCCAGGGGGTGGAGGCGCAGACGGTGGCCAACGCCTACCTTGCCATCGAGAACGACCTCGAGATCATCCCGGCGCTCAACAAGATCGACCTGCCGGCCAGCGACGTGCCGGAGGCCGAGCTGGAGCTGCACGAGCTCACCGGCGCCACTCACGAGGAGATCCTCACCATCTCGGCCAAGACCGGGGAGGGTGTGGACGAGATCCTCGAGGCGGTGGTGGAGCGCACGCCGCCGCCTACCGGCGACCCCGACGCGCCGCCGCGGGCGCTCATCTTCGACAGCGAGTACGACCAGTACCGCGGTGTGGTGGCCTACGTGCGCGTCATGGACGGCAGCTTCAGCCGCCGCCAGCTGGTGACGCTCATGAGCACCGGCCAGGTGGCGGAGATCGAGGAGCTCGGCTACTTCGGGCCGGCCATGAAGTCCACCGAGCGGCTCAAGACCGGCGAGGTGGGCTACATCATCACCGGCGTCAAAGACGTCGCGCAGGTGCGCGTGGGCGACACCATTACCGACAAAAAGAAGCCGGCCAGCGAAGCCCTGCCGGGCTATAAGGTCGTGCAGCCGATGGTCTTTACCGGGCTCTTCCCGACCGAGGGCGATAAGTTCGAGGAGCTGCGCGACGCGCTCGAGAAGCTCAAGCTCAACGACGCCGCGCTGACGTACGAGCCGGAGAGCTCGGTCGCCCTCGGGTTCGGCTTTCGCTGCGGGTTCCTCGGCCTGCTGCACATGGACATCATCCGCGAGCGCCTCGAGCGGGAGTACGACCTCGAGCTGCTCACCACCATGCCCAACGTGGAGTACCACGTGCACCTCACCAGCGGCTCCGTAGCGGTGGTGCGCAACCCGGCGCAGATGCCCGAGGTCACCCTCATCGACCGCGTTGAGGAGCCCTACGTGGCCGCCAACATCCTGGTGCCCAGCCAGTTCGTCGGCGCCATTATGGAGCTCTGCCAGAGTCGCCGCGCCGAGTTTATCGACATGAAGTACCTCTCGCCGGAGCGTGTGGAGATGCACTACCGTCTGCCGCTGGCCGAGATCGTGCTCGACTTCTTCGACCAGCTCAAAACGCGTACGCGCGGGTACGCCTCGCTCGACTACGACTTCCACGGCTACCGCCAGAGCGACCTCGTGAAGCTCGACATCCTGCTCGCCGGCGACCCCGTAGACGCGCTCTCGCTGATCGTGCCGCGCGACCGCGCCCACGTGCGCGGCAAGGCGCTCGTCACCAAGCTGCGGCAAAAGATCCCGCGGCAGCTCTTTGAGGTGGCCGTGCAGGCCGCCATCGGCAACAAGGTGGTGGCGCGCGAGACGGTCAAGGCCATTCGCAAAGACGTCATCGCGAAGTGCTACGGCGGCGACATCTCGCGTAAGCGCAAGCTGCTCGAGAAGCAGAAGGCCGGCAAGAAGCGCATGAAGCAACTCGGCGTGGTGGAGGTGCCGCAAGACGCCTTCCTCGCCGTGCTCGAGATCGACCCCGGCGACAAGGAACGCTGAGTGGGGGGAGCCGCCTTCGCCGGCCCCGTCCAGCATCTCTACCTCCACGTGCCCTTTTGTAGGGCGAAGTGCGCGTACTGCGACTTCGCCTCGCGCGCCGTGGGCGGTCCGGGCGAGCTGGAGGGGCGCGAGGAGGTGCTCGACGGCTACGTGCGGGGGGTCGCCGCCGAGTGGGAGCGGGAGCGGGCGGCGCACCGGGTGCGCCGCCTCCACACGCTCTACCTCGGCGGGGGCACGCCGAGCCTGTTGGGGCCGGAGCGGCTCGAGCGGGTGCTCGCGCCACTCCGGCGTGCGCTGACGCCTCGCGCCGAGGTTACCGTGGAGGCTAACCCCGAGGATGTTACCGAGGGGTTCGCCTCGTGGGCCGCGGCGCGCGGGGTGCGCGTTTCGCTCGGCGTGCAGAGCTTTGCGCCGGGGCTACGCCGGGCGCTCGGCCGGGCCACCTGCGCCGACCCGGCGGCCGCCTTCGCCCGTTTGCGGGCGGCCGGCTGCACCAACCTCAGCGTCGACCTCATGCACGCGCTCCCCGGGCAGACGCCGGCCGCGCTCGAGGAGGATATAGCGGCGGTGTTGGCGCTGCGCCCCGAGCACGTCTCGTGGTACGAGCTCACGCCGGCGGTCGGCACGCCGCTCGGCGACCGGCTCCTCACCGGCTCCGCCGGGTCGCCGGACCCTCGACCCTGTGCAGACGAGCGCGCCGAGATCTACCGGCGTATCGTGCGGGCGCTCGGCCGCGCCGGCTACGACTGGTACGAGGTGAGCAACTTCGCCTTGCCGGGCCGGCGGGCGCGCCACAACGTGGCGTACTGGCGCGCCCGCCCGTACCTCGGGCTCGGCCCGGGCGCGGTGAGCACGGTTGGCGACCGGCGGTGGACTACCGCCTCCGAGTTCGCGGCGTGGGAGCGCGCCGTGCTGGCGGGGCAGGAGCCGCCGCGTGAGGTCGAGGAGCTCGACGCGAGCACTCGTGCGTACGAGCGGCTGTTGCTCGCCGCCCGCTGCGGCGACCCTGTCGCCTCCGCCGAGCTCGCCGACCTGCTCGACGCTCGATCCGCACGGCAGCTCGCCGATGCTGGATTGATTTCTCTGCGCGGTGGTACACTCACAGTAACGCGAAAGGGGCGGTACGTGGCCGGCGAGGTGTGCGTACGCTTGTTTCGCGATTGACGGTTAAAGGGTCGCCGCGAGAGGTCGTAGTGGAGCTAAAACCACGGCAAGAACGGGTCCTCCTCGCCGTTATTGAGGAGTACATCGCCCGCGGAGTTCCGGTGGGGTCAAAACGCCTGAGCGAGCACGCGCCGCTCGGCGCCGCACCCTCCACTATCCGCAGCAACCTCGCGGAGCTCGAGGAGCTCGGCATGCTCGCCCACCCGTACACCTCGGCCGGCCGGGTGCCCACCGACGCCGGCTACCGGCACTACGTTAACGTCTTGCTGCAGGAGCGCGGCCGTCGGGTCGTGCCGGATCTGGAGCTGGAGCTCGAGCTCGAGCGGGCGCGGGTACGCAGCGAGGTCGACGACGCCCTGCGCGAGACCGCCGACGCGCTCTCGCGCGTCACCGAGCTCCTCGCCGTGATCTCCCTGCCCTCCATGAATACCTCCACCCTGCGCCATATCGAGGTGCTCTCGCTCCAGCGGCACGTTGTGATGGTGGTCATCATCACCTCCTCGGGGCAGGTCACCAAGCGGAGCTTCGAGCTTTACGGCGTGATCGACGAGGGTCTCGCCGAGTTCGCTCGCGACTACCTCAACGAGCGACTCGTGGGTGCGCAGCTCGGCACGCGGCGCGTGGCCGATGCCTTCGAGAGCGAGGAGCTTCAGCCCAAGGAGCGCGCGTTTCTCGCGCTCCTGCGGCCGGCGTTTCAGGGCCTGGACTCCGCTGAGGCGGAGGGCCTCTACCTCGGCGGCGCCTCCCGGCTCCTCGACAACCTCTCGCGCGAGGGGGTTGGTCGGCTTAACGAGCTCATGGAGATCCTCGAGGAGCGGTACAATCTCCTCGAGCTGCTCTCCGACGCTATGCGCGAAGACGACGTGTACCTCCGCATCGGCGAGGAGATGGCGTCGCCGTCGCTGCGGGTGTGTTCTATGGTCGCCGCCGGCTACGGGGTGGCCAACCGCACGTTGGGTACGGTGAGCGTCTTCGGGCCCACGCGGATGGATTACCCGCATATCATCGGCCTCGTGCGGGCAACCGCCGACAGCCTCAGTGCCTACCTGGAAGAGATCTGGTGAAACGAGACTATTACGACGTGCTCGGTGTCCCCCGCGACGCGGAGCAGAGCGAGATTAAGAGGGCGTTCCGCAAACTCGCCCGCGAATGCCACCCCGACGTCAACCCCGACGATCCGGCGTGCGAAGCGCGCTTTAAAGAGGCGGCGGAGGCCTACGAAGCGCTTAATGACCCGGAGTCGCGCGCCGCCTACGACCGCCACGGCTTCGATGGCCTGCGCGGTCGCCACATGACGGACTTCGACCACGTCGGGTTCAACGACCTCTTCAATATCTTCTTCGGCGGCGGCGTGTTCGACTCCGTGCTGCGCGATGCGGGCGGTGGCTGGGGTGCCGCAGGCGCGCCGCCGCGCGGCGACGACGCGCAGGCGTACCTCGAACTCAGCTTCGCCGAGGCCCTCTTCGGCGTGGAGACGGAGGTCGAGATCGAGGCCGACATGGCGTGTGCCACCTGCGAGGGCAGCGGCGCACGGCCGGGTACCGGCCGTGAGGGCTGCCCACAGTGCGGCGGCACCGGCCACGTGCGGGAGGTCTCCAGTCTCGGCGGGTTCGGCCAGTTCGTGCGTACGAGCACCTGCAACCTCTGCCGTGGGCAGGGTACGATCGTCAAGGAGCCGTGCGAGACGTGTCGGGGCCTCGGCCGGTTGCGCGGCACGCGGACCGTCTCGGTAAAGGTCCCGGCGGGCATCGCCGACGGTCAGCGCCTGCGCCTCGTGGGCGAGGGCGGCGCCGGCGCCCAGGGTGGCCGCGCCGGCGATCTCTACGTAGACATCGAGGTCGCGCCGCACGAGCACTTCGTGCGCGAGGGAGACGACCTCGTCTATCACCTCAGTGTAACGATGATGGACGCCGCCCTGGGGCTGACGGTGACGGTGCCGGCTATCGACGGCGAGTTCGAGATGACGCTGAAGCCCGGCGTGCAGCCCGGCGACGTTAAGACGTACCGCAACCGGGGCGTTCCGGCGCTTCGCGGGCACGGGCGGGGCGACCTCAAGGTGGTCGTCACGGTGTTGGTGCCACGGCGCCTCTCGCCCGAGCAGCGTGCTCTGCTGCAGGAGCTGGCCGAGCTCAGCCTGCCCGAGGACTACGAGGAGGAGCAGCAGAGCTTCTTCGACAAGGTCCGGGCGGCGTTTCGCCCGTGAGCCGACCCGTTTACACCCGCTACACGCTCCGCCTCGCCTCGAGGGGGGTGCTCACCTCGCCGTGCTTGCCCCCGCTAGACGACTGGTCGGGTTCGGCCGCGTACGCGGACCGCTTTAACCCCGAGGCGCTCGAGTACGCGAGCCCCGAGGCGGTGGAGCTCCTCCACGAGCTCGGGGTCGCCGGCTGGCAGACGGACGAGGAGTACCACACGCTTACCTTCTGGCTCCCGGAGGGGGCGGAGGCGGCGCCCGAGGCCGAGGCCGCGCTGGCGCGGCTGCGGGCTCTGGGCGAGCTTCGCGCCGACTCCGAGGCCCCCGGCTGGGAGGACGCGTGGCGGCGGTTTCACACGCCGTGCGTGCTCGGCAGGCTTTACGTGCGGCCGCCGTGGTACCCGCCGCGTGAGGATCTTCTGGACGTGGTGGTGGACGCCGGACTCGCCTTCGGCACCGGCGGGCACGCCACCACGCGCCAGTGCATCGAGGAGCTCCAGGAGCTCACGCCGGGGTCGCTGCTCGACCTCGGCGCCGGCAGCGGCGTGGTCTCCTTCGCGGCGCTGCGGCTGGGGTTCGCCCCGGTGTGGGGGGTGGAGAACGACCCCGTCGCCGTCGAGGCGGCGCGGGAGAACGCCGAGCGCAACGGGTTAACGCCCATGGTGAGCCTCGGTGACGTCACCGACCCGGCGTGCTCTCTTCCGGAGGCCGAGACCGTGGTGGCCAACATCGCCCTTCAGCCGATCCTGCGGCTGGCGCCGCGGTTTGTGAGCGGCCCCGGCGCCCTGCGGCCGCGCACGTTGATCCTGGCCGGCCTGCTCTTGGAGCACGCCGAGACCGCCGCGGCCGCCTTCCCGGGGTACGAGCTGGTGGGCAGTCGCGACGACGGCACCTGGATTACCCTTCGCCTGCAGAGGTGCGAGTGACGCTGGTCTCCGGCGGGGTGCCGTTGCTGCGCCCTCAGCGTATCTCTACGCCCGCCAAGCGATAGTTCTCCAGGACGAGGGCGTCGTTTTCGTCGTATCGATAGCGGTTGACCACCCTCAAGCGCTCGACCGCCCCCGGCACCGTTGCATATGCTTCTTTGATCAGCACGGCCTCTTCTTTGAGAAGCATGGGGTCCATCGCTGACTCCTGAGCCGAGGTGATGATGAACTCGCGCATCCCTCTCTCGTCGCCGCTCTTCAGTAGCCGGTATTCCCTCTGTTCGTCGAAGCAGTGGCACTCCAAGAGCTCGTCTTGCGCTAGGCACTCGTCGCCCTCGAAGTGGATGCCTCGCTCGTCTTTCTCGTATGCCGCGAAGACGACTCCGCTTCGGAGGTACGCGAGGATATAGCCGCTGTCTGGCATCTCAGCGCTGTTTAGTTTCATCCCGCGCTCCTTCTGTGAAAAACGGCTCCTCCACCTGCTCATAGCAGTCCAGCTGCGTGCGCTTAAAGGAGAGCCACTCCCCGACGTTCTCCCGCGAAAAGGCCCGTGAGCGCACATTCAGCACGCAGAAGGTCCCGTATCCGCGTGAGCGTTCCGCTCCGAGCGCCACCTGGCCGTCTTGCATCGCCTGCAAAATGCGGTCCATCTTCTCTTGAGCCCCCGTACAGCCCGACCGGATGATGAGCTGGAGAAACACGGTGGCCCGGGCGCCCGTGGGTACGACCTCTCCTTTTATCGAGGAGTCGTAGCGCACGTACCGTGCCACCTTGTCGGCATCCTGAAAGCGCGAATCATAGGCCCAGAGCGCGTTCCTCTTCCGCAGATCCTCCAGTCCGTCGATGCTACGGTACAGCGCACCGGCGATAGTCGACCCCGGTATGTACGGATGCCCGGCCTCGTCCGCTACGAACCTCTTGCGCGTTTCCGCGAGTTGGATGCCGTCGCTAATGGAGAGGGGAGCGGTCAGCTCGATGTCGATTGCGGAGAAGATCCGCTTCTCAATCCTGCGCTTCACGTGACCTCTCCCTTTTGCGTAAGACCCGTGTCTCCTTGAGGAGCGTGGTGGTGTAGATGCTGTACAAGGAGAGATTGTCCATGGTGGCTTTATAGCGTTCCTTCAGGAACTGGATGACCTCCGTGGGGATCTGATCCCGCTCGCTCTTGTCGGCGCGTCGCGTCTTCTCGAGCTCGAACCGTTCGTGGGAGTCCACGATCGCTATACCCTCCACGGCATTCGCAACTATGGCGTTCCGCAGCTCTGCCACCAGCTGCGCTCCGCATTGTTCCTGGTCAGGTGCTACCAACGTACGCATCGTCGGGGCGTCTTTGCTCCCCTCGAGCTTGCGGCGATAGTACGCATTCCTCGACCTCCGCACCAGGAGCTCGCCGAAGCCCTCTGCGTTGCTCGAGCCCACCCATGCCCGCTCCAGTGGCGCGATATCGACCGCCGCACCCGAGGTGGTCTCGACGCGAAACGTGCTCCCCTTGTCCAGGCACTTGATGGTCGGGCGGCTCTCACGCCACGTAGCGCTGTAGCGTTCCAGCGTCGTGATCTTCTGGAAGCAGCCCGTTATCCGCAGCTCATCTTCTGCGTGGAGGATCGCCTCGATCTCATCGAGCAAGTCGCCCTTGTTGCAGGAGTACATCCCGTTGCTGTTCTGCAGGATGGCGGGAGAGGCCAATACCACGTCAAAGCTGCTCCAGCGGTTCTCCGCTGCGGGCGCCCGCCGGGACAGCGAATCCACGCGCAGCAGTACCTCGCCGTACCCGGTGTTGCGATAGCTGCCGAGGTGGAACACCGGGGCTTCAATGAGCAGCTGATGGATGTGGCGGATTTGCTCGGGGGTTCCCTCTATCGTCCCCTTGAACTGTTGCCCCGGTTCGATTGCGTTCACGCTGTGCATGCGGGCAGCGCGCTTGTCCGGAGAGGAGAGCCGATGGTGGTAATGCGTCTGCGTGTCCACGTAGACGATGCTGACCTCTGTGTCGGAGTCGCCGTACACGTACCCGTCACCGATGCTGGACAGCTGGTCGTCGTCGTCGCTTCTCTTGCCCGCAGACAGCCTGTCGCGCAGCGCCGTCTCATCGGCTTTCTCGACGAAGTAGCATGCGGGTACGGGGGTGCTCCGCCTCCCGTTGCCCGATAGGTAGGCGTTAGAGCACCTGAGCGGGCCTTGGTCCTTGAACGCGCGAAAGCCCTCACCGCAGCGCCGCGCGATGTGGCCGAGGAGCTTTCCGCCCGCGATATAGGTCTGGCTCGCATCGCCCACACGCCCATTGCACGGCAGGCAGAGGGGAGTCCGTGTCTGCAGCGTATAGCTGAGTAGCGCAGAGCTCTCGCCGGGGCTCTTATCGGACCATTCACCCGCCTTCCAGCCCGCATGAAACCCGTCGGCCACAGCGGTGAGCGACTCGTTCCAGTCGACGCTCGCCTCGATCTCGCCCAAGCCTCGGGAGCGCTTCTTGCCTATCGCGCGCCATCCCGCGATGCAGGCCTCGATCGCCTCGCGATACTCAGGCTCGACCTGTAGTTCGGCGAGAAAGACAAGCCCTTTGTTGAGGACGCGAACGCGCGAAAAGCCGCGCTCGCCCGCGAGAGAGCGCACCTTCGTAAAGCGGGCCAAAACGACCCGGCGGGAGCCAATGCGGGCGTCATCGAGCTGATCCAATGCATCGCACAGGCTCTCGTAGCCTTGAAGGCGCGCGTCGGACACGGAGAAGGCGCCGGTGCGGGCAGCACGTGGCGTGCCGGGCCTGTTGGCGGAGCCGAACAAGGCCGCGTCGGGAATGGAGATGCCCCAGTCCGCGAGCTCGCGGCCGACATCCCTCAGGCATCCCTTGATGCGCGTGCCGGGGATGAAGGGGAATCCATAGCGGTCGTAGCACACATCGCTGTCTAAGAAGGTGTTAAACGTCTTGCCGGAGGCAACGCAGGCATCGCTTGCGAGGGTGATTCTCAAAACTCCCATTCGCGTCTCCTAACTAACGTGCGGGCGATCCGGACTGTGTGCGACAACAGTTCGTGCGCGGGGTTGCTCACGATACCTCCTCGGGGGAAGGCCGCAGGGGCCCCGCTGGCCACGCATCAAGGTGCTTCTGTTTGAAGCCCTTGTACATTACCAGCACGAACACGCAGTTAACCGCGTCGGCTATGACGAACCCGAACCAGAAGCCCACCAGGCCGCCTATCTGCGAGAGCGCCCAGCATGCCGGAATGAGCACGATCAGCTGCCGCAGAAACGAAGAGAACATCGAGAGGTAGGAATTTCCGGACGCCGAGAACGCGCTCGTCACGGGGATGCTGACCCCCGCGAGCAGGAAGGACAGGCTGCAGACCCTTAAAGCTACGATGCCGATGGCCGTCATCTGGTCGGAGGCGTTGTAAAGTTGAAGAAGCGGCCCCGGGATGAGCTGGAACAGGATCAGCCCTACCACCATGATCGCCTCCGTCGCGAGCATCGAGTACTTCACGGTTTCGGTGAACCTGCGCTTGTCCTTCGCTCCGAAGCTATACCCCAGCAAGGGCATGGCCCCTCGCGACACCCCGAACACAGCCAGGTAGACGAAGCTCATCAGGCGATAATAGGCGCCATAGACGGCAATCGCCGTGCTGCCGAAACCCGCGAGCATCAGGTTTACCAAAGCGGCCATCACCGTTCCGATCCCCTGGATGGCGACGGCTGGCGCGGCGACTTTGAGGATATCCACCATGATTTCCCGGTTATAGCGAAACCGTGCAAAGCGGATAACAGCAGCGTGCTTTTTCGAGAAGAGCAGGAAATAGAAGACGATGAGCATGGAGACGATCTGGCTTAGCACCGTGGCAATCGCCGCTCCGGCGATTCCCGCGGGGGGCATGCCGAGCCAGCCGAATATCAGTATGGGAGCCAGGATCACGTTCAGCACGCAGCCTATGATCTGGCTCATCATGGGGGTCACCATCTGGCCGCTCCCCTGTAGAATCGAAAAGCCGATCTGCGTGAAGACGTTGCCGAAGCAGAATATGCAGCATATACGCATATAGATAACCGCCTGGGCGGAGATCTGAGCATCCTGGGAGAAGAGGCCGATAAACGGTTCGGCGAAGATGGCACCTGCCACTCCAAGGAGGACCGTGACTATGGCTCCCAGCAGCATGCCGTGCCCCGCGGCGGAGTCCGCCTCCGACAGCCGTTCGGCGCCGAGCCGTCTGGATATGGCCGAGTTAATCCCGATGCCCGATCCAATAGCGAAGGCCGAGATCAGGATTTGCACGGGGAACACGAGCGAGATCGCCGCAAGGGCGGCCTCGCTCAGCTGGGCCAGGTAGATGGAATTAACGATGCCGTAGAGCGCCTGGACCATCGCGGCGAGTATCGCCGGAATCGAGAGGGAGAGCAGCAGCCTCGGGACGGGCTCCGTCCCCAGCCTCTTTAATTTGTCAGCGTCCCTCGCCACCGTGCTCCGGCTCAACCGTCACTTGAAAAAAGAAGGACAGCCGACCCGGAAACCGGCGGCTGTCCTCACGTGAGAGGAGATGACGAAAGAACGTCATATCTCAGCGTTGCTAACCTCATCATCCACCCTCTGCGAAGCTCATGTCAAGTCCTCGTAGAGGCCGTCCATCTCGAGGGCGTCATACCAGGTAGCGAACACGCCATCCTCTCCTTTAACGGTCGAGAACGGGTGGCCGAGTCCGTCGGGCATGGTCATGCCGCGGCATTCTGTGATCCTCATCAGGCTTTGCAGCTCGGCACGGCCCATGGAGTAGGCGATCCGCATCGCTTCTTTTGTAAACTGGGAGAGCTTCGATTCGTTGAAGAATCGGTATGCGTCTTTAAAGGCGCTCAGCGAGTAGGGCTTCCCTGAGAACTCTTCGTCCAGGCAATAGGGCCTCATCAGCAGGCTTGTGTGATCGTCGAGGGTGTAGCTTTTCTTTCGCACCACGTCCAGATTCTGCGGGTGCAGGTCGCGGCAGATATGGAAATCAACCCAGTTCCCCACACCTCCGTTGACGGAGAGCGCTTCTTTCTTTGCGCGGGTCTTGGCCGATGCGCAGCACTGTTCGGCCAGCTCCAGTCCCTTGCCCAGAGGTGCGTTGACGTTGATGTAGGCTATGCCCGCACAGACGCTGAAGGGGATTCTGCCGACGGGCTCGTCATCCCACAGGCATCTCTGCGATATGTTCCGTATAAAGTGCTCCACAAACGACAGGGCATACTGGGGCGCGCAGGCGATGTTGATGTCGTCTCCGCCCACCGAGATCCTCTGGTACCCCTCGGCATACGCGCAGCCCAGCTTGCCTCTCAGCCACTCTTCGGTTTCGGCGACGGCCGCTGAGTAGTTGTCGTGGATGTTCTTGTCGACGCGATGCCTCTTATGGATCCCCTCTTCGTAGTCGCAGACCTGCCCGAGGATCTTCTGTATGGACGCCCCCATGCGGTTGCCGTCCATCTGGACGAACGCCAGCAGGCCCCTCCTGCTTTTCGGGCTAGGGTGTTTGGAGCCGCCGATGGGGCCGCAGGGCGACGAGATCGTTTTTGCGGCCTGGCGTTTCAGCAGGGTCTCCTGGGACAGGTACTCGCCGGTATCGCGGTCTCTCTCGACCGCGGGGTATCCGGTGGCCGCTTCGGTTTGGACGATGGGAAGCGCACAGAGGGGCTGGCTCGATGGCAGGGAGAACTTTATCTTATCCAGCTCTTCGTACAGCTTGTTGGTGTCAAAGGAGATATCGTCCGTCTTCTCGACCGCGCACATGGCGATCTCGAGCGAATAGCCATGATCCAGGACGTATCGTGAGACGAGACGGTTTACCTGGCGGCAGAGCCTGCCGCTTCGATAGAGCATGAGATTGTTTCCGCCGCCGCTTGAGATGGACTGCGCGAGTACCTGGGCGTCGTGGAAATAAGGGATGCCGTCGGTGTCCTTCGGCGGATCCAGGCAGTAGTGGTCTCGCCCAAGCCTCGGCTCGACGTGGTTCAGCCCCCAGGAGATCGCGTCAGGTAGCAGGTGCTTCACGAGGTAGTCGGCACCCGCGATATCCTGCTCACCTTTCAGCTTGAAGAGGAACCTCTGTATCTGCCGAATATCGTACAGGCACAGTACTTCTTTATCGAGAAGCTCATCTCTCATCGGTGTTCTTGCGTCCTTTACCGGTGCAGCTATTCATAATTGGCGTAGCCTCTGAAGCGGACGAAATTGTAACGGGAGGTCTTCGTCGATGTTCCATCATCGTGGAACTCCTCGGATGTCACCCGTTTCGAGCAGGTCGCCAAGACCAGATAGCCCCTTTTCAACAGTGCATTCACCAGCTGATAGGTGACCGTGTATTCGCCTGCGCAGAATATGGCATTAGGCTTCAGCTCTTCGATCTCGCGGAGCTTCGCCTCGACCAACCCGTGGATTTGCTGCTCGTCCATTTCGGGGTCCATGCAGGGAAACGGGATATCGAGAATCTCGCCGTATTCCCGCGCTGCGCTGCATTGGGCGTTGTTCCAGTTCGCCGATGGATGATTTGAGCAGTTGATAAACATGATCCGTACCCTCTAGTTCCAGAAGTTCTGCAGGTAACAGCGCTTATGTGTCTCGTAGTCCATCGCCTCGTGGATCTCGCCGATGGTGGGCGCCAGCGGGTTTTTTCCGATGAAGCGGGGGCCGTCGGTCGCCGTGTGGACGAAGAAACGCCCGGTGCTGTCGATGAGCAGTACGGCGCGCTCGCGGAAGCCCAGGTCGTTTAAGGCCGACGTAATCTCGATGCGATCGCCGTAGCGCGCGATGAGGTGCTCGTGGTTTGACCTCATCTGCTCCTTGGTCACCTCTAGCTGGTCGAAGAAGCTTTGGCACTTCTTCGACTTGTCGACCGAGTACATATGCCAGCGCTCGACGCCGAGCTCGATGAGTCCCTCGGCTATCTGGTCGGTGGCTCCGATGTTCTTCTGCGTCAGCACCGTATGGACCATGAAGGGGATGTGCGCATCGAGAAGCACCCCGACGTTGTGCTTGATGACGCTGATCTGGTCGTAGCCGCTCTTGGGCATGGACCGTGGCGGCCTGAGCGTATTTAAGAGATCGTTGTCGAAGCTGTCTATGGTGAGGCGCACGAGGGTGTTGGTTTGCTTAAGCAGGGGGACCAGCTTCTCCAACTGCTTGGTGGTGCCATTCGTGTTGAGCACCATCGCGGTGTTCCCGGAGAACAACTTCATGACCTCGGGCAACAGCGGGTTGAGGGTCGGCTCCCCGCCGCTCAGGCCGACCGAGAGCGGATGGAGGCTCATGATCTGCTCTGCGGTTGCGAGAATGTCCTTGGTGTTCTTAGTATGGATGACATCTTCGGCAAAGCAGTAGATGCAGTCGAGGTTGCACGCCCCCGAGACCTCCCAGCCGATATAGAACGGGTACGTGGATGTGACGTTCGTGGACTTCATCTCCCGGTGGCCTTCCAGAAACGCGCGCAGGCCTCGGGCATCCAAAGGTTTGACGCTCTCTTCTATATCGCGGAGGGAGAGGTGTTCGAAGAAGTTCATGAGATGCGGAGCCTTCTCGTAGACCGTGACGCCGTTCTCCTCCTCTCGGATGCTGAACTCGTCTCCGACCGTAATCGACCTGACGGCGTATCTCATCGTGCCCCTCTCTCTTAATTAAAAGAAGCATCTTCTCGTGCTCGCCGACGCAGGCGGCATTGCGCATGCTAAAACAGCAGCGCAATGCTACCATGGCGGGAATTAACCGCTATGGGCTGGGGCTGCCTGAGGGGTGCGGACGATCTGCGATACTCTCACCACAATCCTTCGCCTTCCGGAGGCTCGGACACGATACGAGAAAGCTTGCTGTGTGGTTGCGTGGTACCGAGCCCCTGGCGCCCCTCACAAAGGCGTGCGTGCCAGCCTTCGTTCTCCGGCCTGTGGGCTGGCGGGGCGCATGGCGGCGGTTTCATGCGCCACGTGCCATCGGTCGGCTCTCCCTGCGGCCGCCGTGGTGCTCGCCGCGACGACGGCACGTGGGCCACGCTCCGGCTGCGGAGGTGCGGGTGACGAAGGTGGCCACCCTCTTCGTAGGGTGCAAGATCAGCCAAGCCGACAGCGAGGCCGCGGCGGCCGAGCTCGGCGCCTGCGGCCTCGAGCGTGTGCGCTCGGCGCAGGATGCGGACCTCGTGGTGGTGCATACGTGCTGTGTTACCGCCGAGGCGGAGCGTAAGTCGCGCCGCCTCGCGCGCCGGTGGGCGCGAGACGGCCGGCGCGTCGTCGTGACCGGGTGTGCGGCTACGCTGCGGCCGCAGCAGTTCGAGGGCCTCGGTGCGGAACTCCTCGACGGGCGCGGCTGGGGCGCCGTTGCCGGCGCTCACGCCGTGGCCGGTGCCCACGACGCCGCGCAGCCGCAGCGCACCCGCACCGTCATCAAGGTACAGGACGGCTGCTCCGGCAGCTGTAGTTACTGCGCCGTTCGCCTCGTGCGCGGTCGTCCCCAGAGCCGCCCGCTGCCGCAGGTGCTCGCCGCGGTGGAGGGGGCGTTGCCCCCGGGCGCCGACGGCGAGGTCGTGCTCAGCGGGATCGACGTGGGGAGCTGGAGCGACGGCGAGCTGCGTCTCGCCGACCTCGTCACCGTGGTGGCGGAGTCGCTCGCCGCCGCCCCGGGTCGACGCCGGCTGCGCCTCTCCTCTCTCGAGCTGCGCAACCTCGACGCTCGGCTTTTGGAGGCGCTGGCGCACCCGGCGGTGGCGCGCCACGTGCACCTGCCGCTGCAGTCGGCCGACGACGAGGTGCTCGCCGCCATGTGCCGCGGCTACTCGTTTAGCCGTTTTGAGCGCGTTGCCGCCGACGTGCGGAGCGCCCTCGGCGCCGACTGTACGATCTCGACCGACGTGATCGTGGGATACCCCACGGAGACCGAGGCGGCGTTTGAGCGCACGTTGAGGGCTATCGAGGGCGGCCTCTTCGGCCGCGTGCACGTGTTCGCCTACTCGCCCCGGCCCGGCACGGCGGCGGCGGAGTTGCCGTGCCTCGCGGCGGAGGTGGTGAGGGAGCGCCGGGATCGCGCGCTCGCGGCGGCGCAGGCCGCCGCCGATGCGGCGCGCGCGGCGGCGCTCGGCCGACCGGCCGAGGTGCTGGTGGAGGAGCTTCGCGATGGCTTCGCGAGGGGGTACAGTTCCGAGTACATTCGTTACTATATCGACGGCGAGGCGCCGCTCGGCTCCATGGTCGACGTGGTCGCCCGGGGGTTGCACGACGACGGCGTCATCGGGGGAGTGAGGGATTCAGCATGAGAGAGCCCGGACACATTGAACAACGCATCAAAGACGACTCCATCGCGGCGCTGAAGGCGGGGGAGAAGCGCCTGCGCGAGGCCCTCTCCTCGTTCGCCGCGGCGCTCAAAAAGGAGCGGATCGATCGGCGCAAGGAGCCCACCGAGGCCGAGGAGGTCGCGGTGCTCAGGCGCGAGTGCAAGCGCCGTCTTGAGGCCCTCGAGGTCTACGAGCGGGCCGGCCGAGACGACCTCGCCGAGTGCGAGCGGTACGAGCACGAGCTCCTCAAGGGCTACCTGCCGGAGGAGCTCGGCGACGACGAGCTCGGCGCCCTCGTAGATGAGGCGATCGCCGCCACCGAGGCTACGAGCGTCAAAGAGCTGGGCGCCGTGATGGGCTGGCTTAAACCCAAGGTCGCCGGCCGCGCCGACGGTAAGCGGCTCAGCGGCCTAGTGCGCGAGAAACTCGGAGGCTGATCTCGGTGCAGACCGATCGTGTCGTCATCGACCTCGCGGGCAACGATACGGCGCTCGCGTTCGCCGGAGAGCGAGACGCTCACCTGCGGATCATCGAGAAGTACCTCAGCTGCCGGCTGGTGCTGCGCGGCGATCAGCTCACCCTCGAGGGCGAGGCTGAGGCCGTCGCCCGCGCCCACGAAGCGCTCTGCGAGGTCGTTAAGGTGATCCGCGCGGGGAGGCCGCTCACCCCCGAGATCGTCGAGTCGCTCATGCGGATAGCCGCCGATGCGGGCGGTAAGCCCTCCGAGGTCTACGGCGACGTCGTGCTCACGCACCGAGGCCGCCAGGTCGGCCCTCGGACCGTAAACCAAAAGCTCTACGTCGACTCCATCCGCCGCAACACCATCACCTTCGGCGTGGGGCCGGCCGGTACCGGCAAGACGTACCTCGCGACCGCGATGGCGGTGAGCGCCTTCTTCGCCAAGCGGGTGGGGCGCATTATCCTCACGCGGCCGGCGGTCGAGGCGGGGGAGAGCCTCGGCTTCCTCCCGGGGACCGTCTCGGAGAAGGTCGACCCTTACTTTCGGCCGCTCTTCGACGCGCTCTACGACATGATCGACGGCGACGTGCTCTCCTCGCTCATCGACAAGGGGGAGATCGAGGTGGCGCCGCTCGCGTTTATGCGCGGCCGCACGCTCAACGACTCGTTTATCATCCTCGACGAGGCGCAAAACACCTCGCCGGAGCAGATGAAGATGTTCCTCACCCGTCTCGGCTTCGGGAGCAAGATGGTGGTGACCGGCGACGTCACGCAGATCGACTTGCCGCAGAGCCGCACCTCGGGGCTCGTGACGGTGCCCGAGGTGCTCTCCGGCGTCGACGACATAGCCACCGTGTGCTTCGACGGCCACGACGTGGTGCGCCATAAGCTCGTTCAACGTATCGTTAACGCGTATAAAGAGCACGATGCGAGGAGGGAGGCGGCGCGCTCCGCGCGGCGGCCGCCCGAGGGGGACGAAGGGTGAACCTCGTCGAGGTCTACAACAGGACGCGGGCGCAGATCGACCTCGAGGTCGTGGAGCAACTGGCGCTCGGGGTGTTGGCCGCCGAGGGCGTCGAGGGCGCGGAGCTCGCGGTCGAGTTCGTCGGCGAGCGTTGCATCCGGCGGCTCAACGGGGAGTACCGGGGCAAAGACTACGTTACCGACGTGCTCTCGTTTCCACTCGAGGGGGAGGAGGGGGGCGCGGCCGAAGGCCCTCACGCCCCTCCGCGGCTGCTCGGCGATGTGGTGATCTGCACGCGCCAAGCGCTGCGCCAGGCGCGCACTGACGCCTCGTCACCGGTCCGTGAGCTCGCGATGCTCGTGGTTCACGGCACGCTTCACCTGCTCGGCTACGACCATGAGGTCGACGGAGGGGAGATGCTCGCGCGCCAAGAGGAGCTGCTCGCGCACCTCTCATGGGAAGGTCTCCTTAAAGATGAATAGAATCATTAAAGCGGATCTTTACCGGTACTATGGATTATCAGGAATCAGTGGATTCATAAGAGGTCTTAGGATTCCAGGATTCAGGTATACGTATCTGTTCAGGAAGGTTTCTCAGTATAAAAGATACTCACTGAGATGGATATTCTTTAATTTACTCAGGACTATTTATTCCCATAAGTATGGATTTCAAATCTACGAACCTACGCAAATAGGTGAAGGATTCTATATAGAGCATAGAGGCACAATTGTAATAAATAGAGAAGTAAAAATAGGAAAGAATTGCAATATATATCATGGCGTTACAATAGGACGAACACAGAGGGGAAGATTAGAGGGATCTCCAACTATAGGAGATAAAGTGTGGATAGGAGCAGGAGCTGTTATTGTTGGCAAAATAACTGTTGGAAGTAATGTGTTAATAGCACCTAATTCATTTGTAAACGTAGATATTCCGGACTATTCATTAGTTTTAGGCAATCCATGTAAAATAATCCATAAAGAAGACCCTTGCTATAGGTATATAGAATATATAGTTCCATGAAGTATGTCGACTAAAAAGCACGGTATCAATGTCATCGCGCCGCGGTAGCCTCCTCCAGAGCTTTAACTACGCCTTCGCGGGCATCGTGCACACGCTCACCAACGAGCGCAATATGTGGGTGCACTTCGCCACCGCAGCCCTCGTGCTCTTCGCCGGGCTCTTCTTCTCCCTCACGCGGCTCGAGGTGGTGGCCCTCTTCGTCGCGATCTCCTTCGTCCTCATCGCGGAGATGTTCAACACGGCTGTGGAGCACGTGGTCGACATGATCACCGACGAGTACGACCCCCGCGCCAAGATCGCCAAAGACGTGAGCGCGGGCGCCGTGCTGATCGCGGCGGCCAACGCCGTCGCCGTCGCCTACCTCGTGTTCTACGACAAGCTCACGCACGTGCCGTACACGCTTCTCAGTAAGCTCCGCGGCTCGCCGATCGACCTCACCGTGATCGCCCTCTTCCTCGTGGTGCTCGCGGCGATCGCCGTGAAGGCGGTCGCGCGCCGCGGCACGCCGTTTCACGGAGGGTTTCCCTCCGCGCACGCCGCCGTGGCCTTCGGCTCCTGGGTTGCGGTGAGCTTTATCGCCACCGGCACCGCGTACGCGCTGCCGATCTCGCTGGTCACGCTGCTCCTCGCGCTGCTCGTGGCGCAGAGCAGGGTGCAGGCGCGCATCCATAGCCTCCTCGAGGTCTCGGTGGGCGCGGCGCTCGGCATCACGCTCACCCTCCTCATCTTCAGGATCTGGTACCCACTGTGAGCCACATCGCCGACGTCGTGGAACGGCGCCTCTACGAGGAGGCCTTGGCGCTCACCGAGCGGGCGTATGCGCCGTACTCGGGGTTCAGGGTCGGCGCCGTGGTAGGGGGCGCCTCGGGTGCCCACTACCACGGCGTCAACGTGGAGAGCGTCTCCTCGCCGGCGGGGCTCTGCGCCGAGGGGGCCGCGCTCGCCGCCGCCGTCACCGCCGGTGAGCGCGAGGTGCGTGCGGTGGCCGTGGCCGCCGCCGGTGAGCGGGTGTGCCTGCCCTGCGGCGTCTGCCGCCAGGCCCTCGTCGAGTTCGGCGACCCGCTCGTGATCGCCCGCGCGGGCGACGGGGTGAGGGCCATGCAGTTGAGCGAGCTCTTCCCGTCACCCTTCGATCGGAGCGGGCTGTGAGCCGCGCGTTCCGCTCCGGCTTCGTGGGCGTCTTCGGCCGCCCCAACGTCGGTAAGTCCACGATCGTGAACGCGCTCGTGGGCCGCAAGGTCAGCATCGTCAGCGACCACCCGCAGACCACGCGGCGGCGCATCACCGGCGTCGTCGAGGGCGAGGGGTGCCAGATCGTGCTGCTCGACCTCCCCGGCTTTCAAAAGCCGTTCGACTCGCTCACCAGGCGGATGCAGCTGGCCGTCGACGAGACGCTCGAGGAGTTCGACGCGGCGCTTGTGGTACTCAACGCCGCCGAGCCCTTCGGCCCCGGCGACCGCTACGTACTGCGGGCGGTTAAGGGCACGTCCGCCCCCCTCTTCATCGCGCTCAACAAGGTCGACCTGATCGACGAGGGGCGGCTCGGCGAACGGCTCGAGGAGGCGCGAGCCCTCGTGGGCGACAGAGAGCTCTTCGTGCTCTCGGCCCTTCGGGGCGACGGCCTTGAGGTCCTCACCGAGCGACTCGCCGCGACGATGCCGCCCGGCCCGCGGTACTTCCCGGAGGGGCAGCACAGCGACCAGCCCCTCGACCTGCTCGTGGCCGAGCTCGTCCGTGAGCAGGCGCTGCACCGCACGCGAGAGGAGGTGCCGCACGCGATCGCGGTGGAGGTTGCAGAGGTCGTGGAGCGCTCCGACCGCGACCTCCTCGAGATCGCCGCCACCCTGATCGTCGAGACGGAGTCGCAGAAGGCCATCGTGGTCGGCAAGGGCGGGCGGGTGATCAAAGCCATCGGGAGCGGCGCACGCCGCGAGATCGAGGCGATCTTCGGCGTGCGCGTGTATCTGGATCTTCGCGTTAAGGTCCGCAAGCGCTGGCGACGCGACGATCGCTTTCTCGATCACCTCGTTTAAGCCAGCTCAGAAGCTGCTTTTTGATATACTACGCGGAGCACACCGAACTCATCCATCCCCTTGAAGGGCTTCCGCGTGCGTACAAAGCAACTCTCGAAGACGATCGACCATACGCTCTTGCGCCCCGACGCAACCGCGCTCGACATCGAGCGCCTCTGTCGGGAGGCGGTGGAGCACCACTTCGCCGCGGTCTGCGTGTTCCCGTACTTCGTACCGCTCGCCGCGAAGCTCCTGCGCTCCGCCGACGTTAAGGTCTGCACGGTCATCGCCTTTCCTCACGGCGCCGAGAACGCTCGCAGCAAGGTTGTGGCGGCCGAGGACGCGGTGACGCAGGGCGCTGAGGAGGTCGACGTCGTCATTAATATCTCCGCGCTTCTCTCGGGCGAGTTTACCTACGTACGAGACGAGCTCGCGAGCGTCGTGCGCGGCGTGCGCCTTAAGGGCATCAACTCCGGGCGGGGGCACATCGGTATTAAGGCCATTATCGAGACCTGCTACCTCGACGCGAAGTTTAAGCAAATGGCCTGCAAGATCTGCGAGAGCGCCGGCGTTGACTTCGTGAAGACCTCCACCGGCCTCGGCCCCAAGGGCGCTACGGTGGCCGACGTGGAGCTCCTCCGCTCCTGCCTTAGCGAGCACATCGGCATCAAGGCCGCAGGCGGCATTCGCACCGTTCGCGATCTCGAGCTTATGCTCAGCGCGGGTGCGGTGCGCATAGGCACCAGTGCTGGCGTCGCCATCATGAAGGACGAGCTCGACTAGGTTCTCCGTCGAGCCGATCATCGGAGGTTTCCCATTAATCACCAGCTCTTTCTCGAAAAGGTGCGCTATAGCGCCGACGGCCTCGTGCCCTGTGTCGTGCAAGACCAAGAGACCGGCGAGGTCCTCATGGTGGCGTGGGCCAACGCAGAGGCCCTCGCCCTCACGCTGAAGACCGGTGAGGCTCATTTTTGGAGTCGCAGCCGTAAGGAGCTTTGGCACAAGGGCGGCACCAGCGGCAACGTGCAGCGTGTGCTCACCGCACGGCTCGACTGCGACCACGATACCGTGCTGCTCGGTGTCTCGCCGGCCGGCCCGGCGTGTCACACCGGCGAGCGGAGCTGCTTCGACGACGGAGCGAACGAAGGGGCAACCGTCCGCCTCGGCGCCGGAGGCGTGTGAGGCAGATCTCCGGGGCGGTTTGGCGGCGGCGTTACGGACTCGCCGCCGGCCTGCTCCTCGCGGCCATTCTCGTACTCGCGGCGGCGCTGCGCCTCAAGGGCATCTCCTGGGGGCTCCTCTATAGCTTCCTCAACGCCGACGAAAACGTCGTGATCCCCAAGGGCTTCGCGGCCGCTCGCGGGCACCTTAACCCGCAGTTCTTCCTCTATCCGTCGTTCTTCTTCTACCTGCTGGCGGGGGTCTACCTCCTCGCGGCGCCGGTACTCGCGCTGCTGCAGCACGCTACGCCGTTCAACGCCGGGGCGCTCGTCGTCGACCCCGGCCCCTACTACCTCCTCGCCCGCCTCGTCTCGGCCGCCTTCGGCGTGGCGTCGGTGTGGATCGTCTACCGCATCGGGCGAGGCGCCTTCGGCCGCGCCGTCGGCCTGCTGGCCGCCCTCTCCCTCGCCGTCGTGCCGCTCCACGTGACCTACTCGCACATGGCGGTTACCGACGTGACGGCGACCGCCTTCACCCTGCTCGCACTCCTGTTGCTCTGCGGGGCGGCGCAGCGAAGCGACGCCCGCCTGCTGCTCGCCGGGGCTATCGTCGCAGGCCTCGCCACCTCCACCAAGTACAACATGGGCATGCTCGTCTTGCCGGCGACGATCGCCGCCTTCTTCGTGCTCCGGGGGGAGGCGGCGCAGTGTGCTCTCGAGGGCGCCCACCGGCTTCGCGTGTGGGCGCGGCTCCTCGCACGACGCGTTTGGGGCCCCATGGTGCTCGCCTTCGTCGCGGGCTCGCCGTTCACCGTGCTCGACCCCATCCACTTCGTCGGCGATTTCATCAGGCAGAGCCGCATTATGGAGCGCGGGTGGCTCGGGTTCGAGCACGTGGAGAGCGGGTTTTGGTACAACCTCACGGTGAACCTCAGGGGGAGTATCGGTCTCTTTCTGGTGGTGCTGTGCTTCGTCGGGCTGGCTTGGGCGGTGTGGCGCCGCACCAGGTTCGACCTCATCGTCGCCCCTTACGTGATCACCTACCTCCTCTACATCGGCACGTGGAAGGAGCTCATGGACCGCTACCTCCTGCCGGTGATCCCCCTGCTGCTCCTCTTCGCGGTGCGGTTCTGCGTGGAGGTGGCCGACCGTTACGGCCGTCCGCATCTGCCGAGTGGCTACGGCCGCGCCGTCGTCGTGGCGGTGCTCTGCGCGGCGCTCGCGGTGCCGGCGGTCGCCTCGCTCTCGTACGTGCAGAGCCTGTCGGGTGTGGAGGTGCGCGTGCGGGCCAAGGAATGGGTTGAGCGCACGATCCCCTCCGGGAGCACGGTGGCTATGGAGTGCGCCTGTTACGGGCCACCGCTCGCGCTGGAGAAGAACGCCCCCTTTTACCGAGCCGCCGGCCTCGACCCGCGCGTGTACCGCGTGCTCGAGGTGGAGCTGCCGGCGCCGGCTACCCCGAACCCCTCGCATAGCTTCGCCTGGCTCCGTAAGCGGGGCGCGGAGTACGTCGTCATCTCCGCCGCAGTGCGCGACCGCGTGATGGCCGCGGCCGACTCTTACCCCGAGATCGTCGCCTTTTACGAGGAGCTCGAGGCGCGCGCGGCGTGGAAGGTTCGGTTTCGTCCTGGGCCGGGGGAGAGAGGGTACGAGCTTACGATCTACCGCCTCCCCGCGCTCTCCGCATCGCGTTAAGGCGAGGTGGAGGTTAGCGCCGTGTCTTCGGAGTGAGCTCGCTCTCGGGGATCTTACGGTCGCGCGGCCGGACGATCGCATACGCTAGGAGTCCCGGCGGGATCGGCAGCCAGAAGTTGATGAGCCGGTAGGCCAGTACGACGGTGACGGCTGTGGCGGAGGGCACGCCGAAGCTCACGGTGAGCGCGATGAGGATGCCCTCAACGGCGCCGAGGCCGCCCGGCGTGGGGGCGAGGGTGCCGATGGTGTAGGCCACCACGTAGCTCACCGCCAATGCGCCGATCGAGATCTTGTAGTCGAAGGCCAAGAAGACGACGAAGAAGCAGATCATATCGGAGAGCCAGAAGCCGCACGCCCTGAGCGCCGCCTTACCGTAGGAGCCTCGGCGTGAGGTGATGCGCCGCATGCCCGCGAAGAGGTTGTCGAGCCAGGCGTCGATGTGACTGTTTTTAACGACCTCCCGGCGGAAGAGTTTATTGACGAGCGCCGCGATCTGCGAGGCACGGCGGCGCATCTGCGTCTTGTGGTTGTAGAGGTAGATGGCGTAGAGGGTGAGCCCGAGGAGCAGCCCGATGAGGATGAGCCCGAGGAGGTAGCCGCCGATCGACTGCTGTCGCTCCACGACTAAGTAGACGAGCGCGCAGGCGAAGACGATCCAGAGCACGATGTAGTTAAAGAACTGCTGCGCCGCGATGGCGACGAAGATGAGGCCGTGCGGCACGTTGCGCTTGCGCAAAGCGCTGTAGGTGACGATCCACCCACCCACCCCCCCTGCCGAGAGGAAGTGACTCACCGCGAAGCTGCTCATGGTGATGCCGAGGACCTCGCGGAGGCGGAGTCGGATGTCGAGGATGCTGAGGACGAAGCGAAAGAGGTTGGCGTACGAGAGCAGCGCGAGGGCCTCGAAGCAGATAGCGATAGCGAGGAGGACGTAGCTGGCGCCCGAGAGCATCGCTATCGTCTTCTCCACGTCGATGAGCTTGGGGAGGAAGAGGTAGAGGACGAGGACGATGACCGCGAAGATCGCGATGCGGCGGAGGGTCTTTTTGATCGGGGTTCTAGAGGCGCTCACTGAGTACTCCGGGTCGTGCTCTCTCGTGGAAACAGTACCACAGGATCCGGAGGCTCAGAGGCGGTGTTTCCCCTTTTCGCTCGATTCGCGGTACTATACGTGCTCTTCTGCGCTGCCGAAGTGGCGGAATTGGTAGACGCGCTGGACTCAAAATCCAGTGCCTTCACGGGCGTGTGGGTTCGATTCCCACCTTCGGCACCACAGCCCTCTGTCCCCCTTTTTTCTACTCGCCGAGCCGGCGCACGATCGCCGCCACGAGGAGTGCTGCGTCCTCAGCGTCGCTCGGCTGGATAACCTCGAACGGCGAGTGCATGTTGCGCAGCGGGATGCCGAGCGAGAGCACGGCCGCTCGGCCGGCGGCCATGAGCTCATCGGCGTCGGTGGAGCTGCGGCCCGGCACCGCCTTGATCTGTACGGCGATGTCCTGCTCGGCCGCGACCTCCCGGGCGAGCTCCACGAGGGCGTGGTTACTGGGGGCGCCGCGGAGGATCGCGGGTCCGGCGCCGAGTTTGAGCTCGCCGCCGAACTTCTTAGGGTCGCCGCCGGGGTCGTCGGTTGCGAAGTCCACGTCGACGACGATAACGACGTCGGGCTGCCAGCGTACGGCGATCGCCCTGGCGCCCAGAGCGGTCGTCTCCTCGTGCACCGTGGCGAGCGCGGTGAGCCGCGCGGCCGAAGGCGAGGCGGCGTAGTGCTCGAGCGCGCGAGCGCACACGTAGACGCCGGCCCGGTTGTCGAAGGCCGGCGAGGCGTAGCGGCCGTTGGCGAGCGGCACGAAGGCGGCGGGAAAGGTAATGGGGTCGCCCACGCTCACGAGGTCGAGTGCCTCCTCGCGGCTGGTGGCCCCGATGTCGATCCACTGCTCGCTGAAGGCCGGCGCCTTGTCGCGCTCCTCCGCCTTCATCTTGTGCGAGGGCTTGCGGCCGACCACGCCGTTCAGTGGGCCGTTCGCGGTGTGAATGATGAGGGCCCGCCCCGGGAGCAGGATGGGGTCCACGCCGCCGACGCCCGCGAAGGCGAGGTAGCCCTTCTCATCGATGTACGTGGTGATGAGGCCGATTTGATCGCTGTGGGCGGTGACGACGACGTGAGGGGAGCCCTCGGGCAGGATGCTCGCCCACACGTTGCCGAGCGGGTCGTTCTGTGGCTCGGCCAGCGGCGAGACGCGTTGGGTAAACACCTTCTGCGCCGGCGCCTCGAATCCGGTTGGTCCCGGCGCGGCGCAGAGGGTACGTAAGAGGTTGAGATCGGTCATTGGGCACCTTCTCTGTATCGTGCAATCGCTCGTCCTTCTGTGTAGTGTATAGCGATTGTGGGCACCTCATCCGACTCGCAGCGTCCGCCGTCTCGTCGCCCGTCGTCGCGGAGGGCTCCGCGACGCCCTGCCCCACGAGGCGCTTCGGCTGCACGCCGGCTCACCCCCGCGCAGCGCGCAGCGCTCCGCCGCCGTCGCGTGCAGGTGCGCCGTCGCAGAGCCGTCGCGCTTCTCGTCTTACTCCTCGCCATCGTCGCCACCCTCCTCCTCGCCCGCGGCTGCGGCGGCTGTGGCTCCGGCGGTGGCACAACGACTAAGCCCGGCGGCAAGGCTCCGGTCGCCGCGAAGTCTCAGGAGGCCAGCGCCGTCTCTCCGCAGCAGGTCTCGCTCACGGACGACGGCATCAAGGTCGGCACGTTTCTCGGCGACTCGTCTCGGCATTTTTACGGCCTTGGCCCGGTTCCCAAACGACTCGACGTGCTCTGGAAGCTCCACCTCGGGAGCGGCTACTCGGCCGGTACCCCGCCGACGACGTGGTCGGGGAGCGGCTGGACGGGGCAGTCCAACGTCATCACCGATGGCGGCCGCACCTATCTGATCGTCAGCTCGTACGATCACGGGTTGCGCAAGGTCGACGCCTTAACCGGGAAGGTCGTCTGGAGGTACGAGTTCGACGACATCATTAAAAGCAGTCCCTCGATCTTCGAGAACCCACATCCAACAGACCCCTCCGACCGCTACGTCGTCTGTGCGGGGTCACGGCGTGGTGCCGGGCTCTCCTTCGGGAGCCCGAGTGTGGCCTCCTACCGCGCCGTCTCTTTTAAAACCGGAAAGGAGCTCTGGCGCCTGCCGGTGCCGCAGACCTCCTGTTACAGTCGCGACGTGGACGGCAGCGGGTTCTTTCTCGACGGGCTCCAGTACATCGGCATCGAGCCCGGCTGGTTCTACGCCCTCGACCCTTTTAAGACGACGGCCTGGGGGAGCTACAAAAAGCCGGTCATTAAAAAGCAGCGACTCCTGCTCGGCGACGCGCGCGCCGCCTCGCACGCGGGCAATCTCTGCCTCGAAAGCTCCCCCATGCTCCTGGGCGACCGCATCTACCTCACCACCAGCGGTGGGCACGTGTACGGGCTCCGGCGCAGCGACCTCAAGGTCGAGTGGGACTTTTACGTAGGCTCCGACATCGACGGTAGCGTTGTACCAAGGGCCGACGGCAAGCTCTTCGTCGCCATCGAGAAGCAATACATTAAGGGCAAGGGCGGCGTCTTCTGTCTCGACCCTCAAAAACCGCCCAACAAGAGCGCGATCGTCTGGTACTACCCCACCGGCGACCGCCAGCTCTCGGAGTGGCTCGGCGGCCTTATCGGTTCGGTCGCCATTAACGATAGCTATAACCCCGGCGGCAAGTACCCGGCGTTGGCCGCCTTTAACGCCATCGACGGCTACCTCCACGTGGTCTCGCAGACCGAGCTCGTGGCGGAGAAGAAGGTGCGTGGGCCCAACCTCGAGTCGGGGCTACGGACGCCAGTGGAGGTGGCAAAGCTCTGGAACACCGGGTCGATTTCCACTCCCCTCCTGGTGGGTGACTCTCTTATCTCCGCCGCCTACGACCGCTACGTGAACATTCATCGGCTCACCTTCACCCCCGCGGAGAAGGGAACCCCCGGTGCGCTGCCGAGCGCCAACGGCGATGGGCACTGGTGGAAGGTCAGCGTGAATCCCGCGGCGCGCTCGGCGCCCCTCGGCAGCGCCGTTGAGAGCACGCCCGTGCTCTGGAACGGCCGGGTGTACGTCGGCTGTCGCGACGGCTGGTATTACTGCCTCGGGGAGAAGGCCGGCGGCGGTACCTAATGCCGGGTGCCGCTTCTTGTTACCAGTTCTCGCTCTCCCGGTAGAGCGCTTCGGCGAAGGGGAGGAGGGCGACCGACTCCGCGTGGCGGAGCTGTGCGGGATCGGCCGCCTCCCAGGGCGCCAGCCGCACGCGGTCGAGCGCGTTGGCGTCCTTGAGGAGCCAGAGGATCCGCAGGGCGCGCTCCGGCTCCGCTAGCCCCCCTGTGGCGTCGATCATCGCCGGCCCGGCTTCGTCCGGCCGGCGCGCGGCCGCGCGGAGCCTGGCCGCGTGCCACCAGCTCGCGGCCTCTCTCGCTCGCTCGTCGCTGAGGCAGTGGTGGACGATCGCGAAGAGGACGAGGTCGGTCTCGGCCTCCGTGAGGTGCGAGAGGAGGCCGAGCGCGAGTGCCCGTGTTGCGCCCTGTGCCCCGTGGCGCTCATCGGGGCCGTCGTTCGTGCGGCCGATATCGTGCCAGAGGGCTGCGCAGAGCACGAGACGCGTGTCGGCGTCGTCCCAGCGGAGCTCGCTCGTCAGTCGTTGCGCGTGAACGTGTACACGCTGCGCGTGGTGCACGCCGTGGAGCCCTGAGGGGTGGAGAAACCACTCCTCAGACACCCTCGGCGTCAATGCGGCCCACGCCATCGCCTCTCTTTTGCGTATACTCATAGTGGGGCTAGCATATCGTGAGGAACGCAGCACTCGTGTTTTCGCAGCGATCTGCCGATACGCTTGAGGAACAAAAGGAGATCTTCGTTGAGATTGAGATCGCTGAGAAGAGCCCCTGCGCGCGTTCTTCGATCGTTAAGGGTGCTTTACGCTGCGCAGAGGCAGTATTTTTCGGACTGTAATCAAGAGCTTGCGGTGCGCAACAGGGAGATCGTGCGCACATTGAGCTACGCGATCATCATCATCATCGCTCTCTACTATTTAATTGCGACGATATTTTTTAGTAAGTGGGTTATATCGCCCGCTTACGGTCTCGTTATCCCAGTCCTTCTGCCTATTCTTTGGTACGCCAAGAAGCGTACGTTGAGTGTGCGGGCATCCTTTGTGCTCACCAACGTCATGTACGCGGTCGTGATGATTGAGATCATACTTCTGAGCGTATTCCCTTACCCAGATGTTCCCTCCGTGTACTACCCATTATTCCTCATAGCGGCTCCGGTGATCTTTATCCTCCCGATTTACAATCACCTGATCGCATTACTTTTGAGTTACATCTCGTTTTGCTCTCTTGTTCTTATGGTTAAATCGCCTTCATGTTTGCCTCACGAGCTTATCGAAGCCACTACTGCTGCAATATTCTTCCTCGTTATCACCGGGATCATCGCTCAGCTTAGGCTTCAGGAGCGAACGGTAAGAAATAGATATGTTGCAATGAGCAAGCAGGATGGATTAACTGGATTACTTAATAAATCTGCCGGAATGGATGCTGCTAAGCTCTACATAGATTTCATAAAAAATGAAGAATCATTCGCAGTTCTTTTTCTTGATATTGATAATTTTAAGTCTATAAATGATGTAAAAGGCCATATAGATGGTGATAAATGCATAGAATCATTTGGAAAGCTCATACTAGATACTTGTAGAAAAGGCGATATCGTCTGTCGCTTTGGAGGAGATGAATTCATGATCATCTTGAAGGACATCTCCAACGAAGGCGTTGCCGTCTCAATGGCGGAGAGGATCCTAGCCGGCGTGAGAGAGATGGCCGTTTACAAAGAGAATGGTGTCACCTGCAGCATCGGGATCTCCTTCTGCAGCTCTACGACCTGTTGCGATCTTGAGGAGGCCCTCCGGAGGGCGGATCAAGCTCTCTATTTAGCGAAGGACGAGGGGAAGGACCGCCTTCAGCTCTACGGAATGGCGAGCTGATGACGGATGTTGATCGGAGGCGGTATATAATGAGTACTTCGTCATCGTTCCTCGGTTGGTGAGTGTGTCCATGAACTTACGCTCACGGTTTCTGCTTTTCATAGTGATTTTCTTCGCGGTGATCGCCGCGCCGTCATGGCTAGCAGTGCGTTTTATGGCGGAGGGTATCGCAGAGAAGTGGGCTGCGCGCGTCGTGGAGAAGCAAGTCCTCTACGATAAGAGTCGCTCCCTTGCGCCTATTCTGCGGGAGGTGGCGCTCGCAAAGCAGATGGCGCTCGACTTCCACGTGCTTCGCTGGGCGCGTAACCCCGGCGACCAAGCCCTTCAGCGCCAGGCCTTCGCGGAGCTCGAGCGCTATCGCCGGGGCTTCAAAGATAAGAGCTACTTCATCGGTTTACTCACTAACGGTCGCTACTACCACAACAACGCAGCCGGTGAGTTCGCCGGGAAGGAGTTCCGCTACACGCTGAGCGCCAAAGAGCCGAAAGACGCGTGGTTTTACGATCTCGTGGAGCAAAACAGCGACCTCCACATTAACGTGAACCCCGACGAAGAGCTCGGCGTCGTTAAGCTCTGGATCGATATTTTGCTCCGGGGGGGCGAGGGAGAGGTGCTCGGTGTAGCGGGCACGGGCCTCGACCTCACGCGCTTTATCGACGACGTTGCGGGGGAGCGTACCCAGGGGGTTACGACACTCTTCGTCGACAGCGATGGCGTCATCCAGCTTTATCGGGATCGCAAGCTCGTCGACTACGGCACTATCAGTAAGCACAAGGAGCAGAAGAAGACGATCAAGTCGCTCTTCGCCGGCGAAAACGATCTCAAAGCAGTGCAAAAGAGCATGGCGTCGCTCGAGAAGCAGGGCGATGTCGTCGCCACGAGCTCCGTCTCCGTCGACGGTAAGCGCCACTTTGTGGGCGTCGCCTACCTTCCGGAGATGGACTGGTACGAGATCACTCTCTTCGACCTCAAGACGCTCTTGCCGTTCGGTGGGTACACCAGCTTGCTGTTGGTGTACATCGGCATCCTCGCGGGGCTTCTCCTCCTCTTTACCGCTGCACTGCAGCGGTACGTGCTCGCGCCGCTTCGCCGGCTTGAGGGCGCTATTGCACAGGTGGAGGCGGGGGAGAGCGTCGACCCTTCGCTCGCGAACGTGGGCACCGGTGAGATCCGGGGCCTCATGCGGCGCTTCCTGGAGATGTCCAACTCCATCGACGATTCCCGACGCACCCTTGAGGTAAGGGTCAAGGAGTACACCACGGAGCTCGATCGCCTCACGAGGAGCGACGACCTCACCGAGCTCCTCAATAGGCGAGGCATGTGGGAGCGGCTGGAGACAGAGCTCTCCCGTTGTTCTCGGGAGTCGTGCACCCTCGGCGTTCTCCGCATCGATATCGACCAAATGAAGGTCATCAACGACGATTACGGGCACGACGTGGGCGATGCAGTTATTAGAGCCATCGCTCACCTCGTCGCGACGCAGCTTCGGTCCTACGATTCGGTGGCGCGTTGGGGCGGCGACGGCTTCCTCGTGTTGCTCACTAATATGACCGGCGATGCCCTCGACGATTTGGGCGAGCGCCTGCGCGCGAAGGTCGAGGCTTGTAACTTGGTGCGCGCGCCCGCCGGAGAGGTCATGCGCTTTACCGTCAGCGTCGGCGGCCACCTCCAGAGGCAGGAGGACACCATCGACTCCCTTCTCCGCAGCGCCGATCTCGCCCTCCTGGGCGCTAAGGAACGCGGGCGAAACAGGTACTCTTCCTCGCGCGGCGACTAGAGGGGCGGGTCGGTAGGTAGTCGAAGAGCGACGTACGACGCGCGTCGTGTTGCCGCACTGCGCCGAAGTCTTAATGCGAGTATGATAGCCATATTCGCACCCGCCGAGAGGGGACCCTCATGAAGCGCTTCATCGTTTTTGCCATCGTCGGCATGCTTGCGCTCTGCTGCGTGCCCACGGCCTTCGCGGGCGGGCCGGGGGTCTGGACGAGGGTCACGCCCGGCGACCTAAGCAGTCTCACCGAGGTGGGGCTCGCCCGCACGTCGAACGGCGTTCTGCACGTAGCGTTCGCGGTACCCGGGACCTCCGGTACTAGCCAGGTGCTGTATAAACAGATCAGTCCGGCTGGTTCTCTCGGGATCGCCTCTCCGATCGTGATGGGCTGGAACTTGGTCGGGAATCCGGCGCTTCTCTACGATCCCTCAACCGACTCTCTCCGCGCCTTCGTGCCCGGTCTTCGCCCGAATACGAGCCCCGGGAGCGGTCTCTTTACGTGTACTGCTCCAGCTTCCGGCGATGTGTGGAGCTCCGCCGCGCTCGTCTCGAACGATGGCTCGGCGTACGCCAGCACCACGGTGAGGGCGATTCAAGGGGTCGGTGGCACGACGCTGCAGACCTGGACGGGGACCAGCGGCGTGTGGGTACACGCCGGGCTGAGCTCCCTCGTCGCCCCGCATGAGTACAACAACTGCCAACTCAGCGCCGGCAGCACCGGCTACTACGCAAACCTCGCGAAAGACAGCGGCGATGTCCAGACCTGCTGGGTTGGGTGGTACGCCATCGCTCAGCAGCCGGGCCTCTGGGTGAATAGGGTTAACGGGAGCACGGGCGAGCGCATCGGCAATGGCTATCACCTGCTGGGGAGCAGCACGATGTACGAGGGCAAGGAGGAGAGCTCAGACCCCGGCTCCACGGTGCCCATGGTGGCGCGTCCCAACGGGGCCGGCGGCGTCTACGTGGCCGCTGCAACCGGGTATCCGCGGACTACGGGAGTGCGCCTGTGGTCGCTCAAGGTCAACGCGAGTAACGAGCCGTACGCGACACGGCTAGACGTCGCTGGCGGTGCGGCGGAGAAGGAGAACGTCTCGCTGGCGGCTACGCCCGACTATCGCCTCTGGGTACTGTGGACGCAAAAAGAGGGCGAGCGGGTGGCGGTGTACGCTCGTAGGTCCAACACGGCGGCTACCGTCTTCGGGGCGCCGGTTAAGCTCCTCGCGCCGTCTGCCGCGGACGCCTGCTGGGGTCTCGACACCTCCGCGCAACAGACCAACGTCGACGTACTGGCGCACCTCAGGGTCGCCCCCGGGAGCAGCACGTGGCACACGCAATTGCAGCCGGGGCTCTCCGTCGCGCTCTCCCGCACCACGCTCAAGCCTCGCCTTAAATACACGATGGCGGTGACCGTTAAAGACGCCGGGGTCGCAGTTAAGGGCGCCACAGTCAAGATCGGTACACGTACCGCGACGACCGGCTCGAACGGCAGGGCCACACTGACCGTTGGCCCCTTCGCCGTCGGCACCGTGAAGGTTACGGTGAAGAAGTCCGGGTACACCACGTGCACGACGTCGCTTAGGGTGCGGCACTAACTCTTATTCATGGATCGAAATAGTTTCACCGCAGTGCCTCTTTGGGGCAGAGGGGGTTGCTTTCGTTTATCGGCCGATCAACCTCGTGGAATACGCAAAACACTTCGAAGGCTGAGGTACGTCGCCTCTCTCATTCTCGTAGGTGTGCTGCTACTGTCGGTTCGAGGCCGTTTTACGTGTCTGGGTCGGTGGTCGACGCGGTCTCGAGGCCGTTATCCGGTGTTACCTGTTCGATCGAGCGGAGAAGTACGGCCAACCAGCGGTGGAAGGCGGTGGCGACGGTTACGACCGCTGAGGACGGTACGTGGCGTGCGCGCTGTGTTAGTACCTCGCGCGCCACGTGGCGTGTTACTACACCGGAGAGGGTCTTGGGTTATACGTGTGGGTACGGTCCAAGGGCGATCGTACCGCGACTCGAGCTCTCCCCTCCGACTACAGCGAAGTCGCCGCACGCTGGGGCTGCTGTCGCCGTCTCCGGTAGGGTGATCTCACCGGTTCGTCTCGCCGGTCCCGTGCGTCTCGTGCTTCAGCGCGAGGTCGGATCGAAGTGGGTTACGTGGAAGAGGGTGAGTGTTCGTGCGAAATATCTCGGTGCGAGGGGCAGTCGGCTGGCCTGTGGGGTGGAGTTCCCCAGGGCGGGTCGGTGGCGGTTGCGCTTTGAGTCGCCGCAAAACGCCTCACATGGTTCGTCTACCTCCGAGTTTCTCTCCGTTCGTGTGCAGGCTGGGGTGAAGAATCCGGTTGCAGCGAGCGCAGATGAAGCTTATGGATTCCGTTACGTAAACGCGTGCATTCCGTCGCGCTCATCGCGCTTGGCGGAGCGGCGGGTGGCGAGCGTCTCGAGAGAGCTGCGGTAGACCTCGGTGATGTTGCGGGCGAAGCTCTCGGCGGAGAATCGCTCTTGCACGTCGCGTTGTGCGATCTGCCCGACCTCCGCTCGATGAGCTGGATGCGCGAAGAGCTCCTCGGCGATCTGCTTGAACTGCTCCGGTGAGGTGTAGTGAAAGCCGTTGTGACCCTGCTGAATAACGGCGTTGAGGCAGGCGTCTTGCTTGCAGAGCACCGGCAGGGCGCTGGCCATGGCTTCGATATAGGTGAGCCCTTGCGTCTCGCTCTGCGAGGCGCTGACGAAGACGTCGCCGGCTCTATAGTACTTGCCGATATCGTTCGGCGGCACCATGCCGGTGAAGATGACGCGCTCGGCGAGGCCCTTGTCGTGGGCTCGCCGCTCGAGGTTGTGCCGGTGGGGGCCGTCGCCGACGAGGAGGAGGCGAGAGCCGGCCGGTGCACTGGTGAGGAGGAGCTCGAAGAGCTCCTCGATATTCTTCTCCCGGGCGAGGCGCCCGACGTACACGAAGATGCTCTCCGCGGGCGCGATGCCGAGGCTCTCGCGCAGGAGGGAGCGGTTGTACTCCGCATCGGCCTCGGTAAAGCGGTCGAGCTCAAGGCCGCTCGGGACCGTGTGGATAGGCCGCTTAACGCCGTAGCGGGTGAGCATCTCCGCGACCTTCTCCGTGGGCGCGATGATGGCATCGGTCTTCGCGAGGAGCTTTCGGGAGAGTACTTCTGCCATCACCCTGCCGAACCTGGCGCTGGGGGAGAAGTAGTGCGTGAAGTCCTCGTACACCGTGTGGTAGGTGTGGAGGAGCGGTGCCTTGCACTTGCGGGCGATGCGCTTGGCGAGGAAGAAGGTGGAGAACTCGCACTGGCTGTGCACGACGTGTGGTCGCCAGCTGATGAGGTCGCGAAGGTAGCGATGCGTGAGCGCCACCTTCAGCCTTGCGTCGGGGTAGACGAGGTTTGCGCTGACCGAGCCGAGGTAGCTGACGTTGCCCTCGCGGTGGGAGTGGAGCTCGCCGGAGAGCGTGAGGATGCGCACCTCGTGCCCCAGCGCCTCAAGGCCCTTGGTGAGAGTGAGGACGGAGGCGACGACGCCGTTAACGACCGGCTCGTACCAATCGGTTGTGAGGAGTATCCTCATAGCGGCCACGGATTCATCGTACCTATTAATACCACGCGGGCGGTGGACTGAGAATCGAAGAGTGTGAGGATGTGGTTGACGAAGCGTGCCGTTCACCTAAAGGAGGGGCGATGCAGCGATCGATAGAGCAGGTCACCGGAGAGCTCACCGACAAGCTCAGGGAGCTGTCGATCGAGGAGCGGCGCAGCGCCGTGACGCAGCTCAACGAGGAGCTCAAAAAGGAGGGCGTGGTAGGCCCCCTCAGCCAACCTACGCGCGATCTCCTCTGGAGGGTTGTGGTGGGGGCGTTCGCCGCGGTCTTAGTGCTGGGGTTCGGGACGCTCGCCATTGGAGTCTTCGTCTCGCTTCCGGATGACGGGGTGAAGCCGGAGATCATCCTCGCCATGTTTACGAGCGTCGTCGGGTTTTTGGCTGGCCTCTTCGTCTCGAGTCCTACGGATAAGTAGCTGGTGCGAGAAGGGTGAGGGCGACGAGTTCCGCGTCGCCCTCACCCTTCTCTCTTATCCGTTGCGCACGCTCAGCTTCACTCATTTATACTTAGTGCGGAGCTCCCGAGGGGGAGCTGTGGAGGGACAGTCGCCGAGAGGAGCGCGGGATTAGACCCCTTAATATCGATTTCGAGATCTGTGCCCTTTTCTTTCTCGTAGTACTCGCAATCGAATTCTTTAGGCGCAAGCGCTTCCCCGATGCGCAAAACAGGGCGTTCGCCTTCATGATCGTCTTCAGCGGCTCCTCGCTTCTGCTTAACATCATCGTTCCGATGATAGCGATGACGGACTCGTTCGTCGTCCCCTTCTGGCTTATGGCGATCATGGTCGTCGCCTTTTACACGCTTCAGTGCTCACTCTCGTTTTTCTTCGCTCTCTATATAGCGTCCTCTACTGGAGTTGTAAAGAGACTTTTTAGTAGAAATGTTTTTCTGCTGAGTATACCGCTTATCGTTAATTTTGCTCTCATTGCTGTAAGTATATTTACGAAGTGGGTATTCGTAATTAATAAGGCAAATGAATTTTACTTCGGACCGTACTTTCTCTTGATCTATATAGCTATTTGTTTTTATTTTATTTTCGCGGTTTTTTGCGCTATTCGACATAGAAAAGATATCGGCATCCAGCAGTTTTTGACGATGATGATATCGGTAGCGATAATCGTTCTAGGTATAATTATTCAAAGGATAAACCCGACTACTTATCTTATAGGCACCTTCTCCATTCTCTCCTTGATGAACATGTACTTCTCAATTCAGCGACCCTTCGATATGGTTAACCCGGGTACCGGCATGCTCAATTACGTGGCAATGGTCAAGATGGTGAGCAGCTATCTTTCCATAAAGAAAGACTTCCAGATCATCGTGCTTGACCTCGTTGGGTTGCGTCAAAGTGAGAACCTCTATGACGATGAGGCGCTCTCTGCGGTGCGGAGAAACATCGCTATCTATCTCTCTGCCCACAAGAGAAAGGCGAATATTTTCTATATCCTTAATCATTCGTTCGTTATTATAACGACAGATGAATACGATCATAATTTATATATCAACTACATCGGTGAGAGATTCAAAAATCCATGGAATCTCCGTGGTAAGGCTATCCATATCCCTATTAATCTCTATGTGCTTTCAAACTCTTCGTTTATCGCGAGAGTAGAGGACATACGGCGCCTCATCGACTACGCTATTCGCTCTTACGGGGTGCCCGCCGAGAAGCCCATCCTCCTCAGCGAGGAGGTCTTCTGCATGGTCAAGCGCGAGCGCTTTATCGCGGATGCGCTGCGGGTGGACTTGGAGGAGCGGAGGTGGCTCGAGCTCTACTTTCAGCCGGTGTATTGCCCCGCCAAGCGGAGGTTCACCACCGCCGAAGCCCTCTTGCGGTTTCATCACCCAGATGGGTCGATCTCGCCCGCCGAGTTTATCCCCGTCGCCGAGCGCTCGGGCTTGCTCAGCTACCTCAATACGTTCGTCCTGGAGAGCGTCGCCGCGCTCATCAGGGAGCACAGCATGGAGTCCCTCGGGCTGGATCGTATTAGCATCAACCTCTCCGGCACGGTGTTCGCCGACAGGGAGGTCTTCGTGAAGTTCCTCGAGATCCTGACGACGATGGAGATCCCGCCCAGCGCGGTGTGCTTTGAGATCACGGAGTCCATCGAAGATACCGATTTCGCGCTCTTTGAGGCGGAGATGAACTTCCTCAGAAAGATGGGGTTTACGTTCGCCCTGGACGACTTCGGCACCGGCTTCTCGAACATGACCAAAGTACTCAACCTCCCCTTCGAGCTTATCAAGATCGACAGGAGCATCCTCTACTCCTCGCGGAAGGTCTTCTCCGACACGCTCAGCTTGCTCTCGCACGCGGGGTGCGAGATCGTGGCGGAGGGGGTGGAGACGGTCGATCAGGCGAGTTGGCTCAAGGGATTGGAGATCGCCCATCTTCAGGGGTTCTTCTTCGCTCTCCCCATGCCGGCGAGCGAGTTCGTGGCCTTCTTGGGCGAGCACGGCGCCGAGTGGGATCCCTTCGGCTCCTAGCGGGGCCGCTGAACCCGTACGGGCCCCGTTAGCTCGTGAGCTCCTCCTCGTCCTCCCGCTGAAGGTTTCTGCGCGCGGTGAAGAGCATGAGCTTGAGGCGGTTCTCCTGATTAACCCGGCTGGCGCCCGCGTCGTAGTCGATGGCGACGATGTTAACCGCGGGGTTCTTCTCCATCACGGGCTTCATCATGCCCTTGCCGCAGATGTGGTTGGGGAGGCAGCCGAAGGGCTGCGTGCAGACGATGTTTTTGCAGCCCGAGTCGATGAGCTCGATCATCTCGGCCGTGAGGAGCCAGCCCTCTCCCATCTTGACGCCGGTGCTGATGTAGTCCTCGGCCATCTTCGCGACCTCGTCGAAGGGGGTCCAGGGGGCGAACACGCCGCTCTGCGCGATGAGGTCGCTCACATCTTGCCGCTTGCGACAGAGGAAGCGGTAGGCGAGGAACAGCAGAGGGTGGCGGAGGGGCTTGCGGCCGTAGAGTCGGTACTCCATGAGGGAGTTGTAGAGCGTGTAGAGGAAGAAGTCGACGAGCCCGGGGACGAGGACCTCGGCGCCCTCCTCGATGAGGAAGCGCTCCAGGTCGTTGTTGCCGAGCGGGGAGTACTTCACGAAGATCTCCCCGACGATGCCGACCTTGACGGTCTTGCGGCGCTCCGTGGGGATGCGCGCGAAGTCGGCGATGATGTGGTTGTAGTTCTGCTTTGTGTGGCTATAGCTCGGTTTTTCGCCGGAGCCGAGCTCCTCGCCGAGTTTCGCCGTCCAGCGCTCGGCGAGCTCTTCGGCCTCACCCTTGTTGATCTCGTAGGGCCTCACTTGATTCATGAGGCTCATGAGGAGGTCGCCGTAGAGGCCGGCGGAGATAACCGAGTAGATCATGCGGTAGGTGAGCGTAAACCCGGGGTGCTTCTCGAGGCCCGCGAGGTTTACGGAGATAACCGGCACGTGGGAGAGGCCGGCTTTTTTGACCGCCTTCCTGATGAGGGAGATGTAGTTGGAGGCGCGGCACCCCCCGCCGGTCTGAAACATGATGAGCGCCGTCTTCTCAGTGTCGTACCTGCCGGAGAGAAGGGCCTCCATGAACTGCCCGATGACGAGCGTGGCGGGGTAGCAGGCGTCGTTGTGCGTGTATTTAAGGCCGGCCTCCACGATCTCCTGCCCCGAGGTCTCCAGGAGCTCCATGTTGTAGCCGTGCGTCTTCATGATGGCGATGACGAGCTTGAAGTGCATGGGGAGCATGTTGGGGACGAGGATCGTGTACTCCCCCTTCATCTCCTCGGTGAACGGCAAAAAGGCTTTATCTTGCATTGAGCGCACTCTTCTCTTCGATCGCACCGAGGAGGCTGCGGAGGCGGACTTTTACCGCTCCGAGGTTGGTGATCTCGTCGATCTTGATCTGCGTGTAGTACTTGCCGCTCTCCTCGAGGATGTCGCGGAGCTCGTCGGAGGTGATGGCGTCGAGCCCGCAGCCGAAGGAGACGAGCTGTACGAACTCCACGCCCTCGTGCTCGGCTGCGTAGCGGGCCGCGCGGTAGAGCCGCGCGTGAAACGTCCACTGGTCGAGTACCTTGACGTACTGGACCGGTGCCAGCTGGTAGATGCTGTCTTCGCTAACCACGACGAAGCCGAGTGAGTTGGTGAGCTTGTCGATGCCGTGTCCGATCTCCGGGTCGATGTGGTAGGGGCGGCCGGCGAGGATCATGGCGCGCACGCCGCGCTCCTCGGTGTAGGCGAGTGCGCGTTCCCCCTCGCGCTGGAGATCTGCAGTGAAGGCGGCGTAGCTCTCGAAGCCCGCCTTGACCGCGCGGTGGACCTCTCGACGCGTGATGGTGGGGTCCAGCTCGTGGAGGCAGGGGTGGAGCGTGCGCGCGAGCGTCTTCGTGCTGTCGAAGTTGAGGTAGGGGTACAAAAACCGGACCTCGCGAAGCTGCTCCATATTGGCGTCGAGCAGCTCTGCGTAATAGGCGACCACCGGGCAGTTAAAGTGATTATCTCCGGCGCCCTCGTTGATGTTGAGCGTGACGGAGGGGTAAAAGATCGTCTCTATGCCCTTCTCGACGAGCTCGACCATGTGCCCGTGCATGATCTTAGCCGGGTAGCACGCGGTGTCGGAGGGGATCGTGAACTGGCCTCGCTCGTACGTCTTTCGGTTGGAGAGGGCGGAGAAGTGCACCTCGAAGCCGAGCTCGCTGAAGAGCCGGTGCCACAGCGGGGCGAACTCGTACATCGAGAGCGCTAGGGGTAGACCGATCGTGCCGCGCCTGCCGGGGGAGGGCGTGAGGCTCTCGAGGCGCTGGCGCTTCCAGGCGTGGAGGTTCGGGAGCTCCTCTTTAACCTCAACGCCGGCTCCCCGCTGGCATTGATTGCCCGAGATAAACTTTTTACCATCGGCGAAGCGGTTGACGGTGAGGTGGCAGTGGTTGGTGCATTTTCTGCAGACGGCGGAGGTGGAGGTGTGGGTGAAGGCGTCGAGCTCGTCGATCGAGAGGAGGGTGCTCCGTTCGCGCTCAGGGGCCATGACGTGCAGAGCGGCTCCGTAGGCCCCCATGAGGCCGGCGATAGAGGGGCGGACAACGGGGGCGCCGAGCTCCATCTCGAACGCTCGGAGCACCGCGTCGTTGGAGAAGGTGCCGCCCTGCACCACGACGCACGCACCGAGTTCCTCGGCTGAAACCGCACGGATCACCTTGTAGAGGGCGTTTTTGACGACGCTGATGGAGAGCCCGGCGGAGATGTCCTCCACGGTGGCGCCGTCTTTTTGTGACTGCTTTACCGAGGAGTTCATGAAGACGGTGCAGCGTGTGCCGAGGTTGACCGGCGCCTTGCCGAAGAGCCCGAGCTGGGCGAAGTCGGCGACCCAGTAGCCCATGGACTTCGCGAAGGTCTCGATAAAGGAGCCGCAGCCGGAGGAGCAGGCCTCGTTGAGCATGATGCCGTCGATGGCGCCGTTTTTAATGCGGAAGCATTTGATGTCTTGTCCGCCGATGTCGAGGATGAAGTCGACCTCGGGCTGGAAGTGCTTGGCCGCCGTGTAGTGGGCGACGGTCTCCACGATACCCTCATCGACGTTAAAGGCGTGTCGTACGAGGTCTTCGCCGTAGCCGGTAACGGAGCTGCCGCGGATCTCAATGCGGTCGTTGCATTGGTGGCGTATAACGCGCAGCTGTTCGCGCACCAGCGAGACGGGGTTGCCCTGGTTTGAGCTGTAGTAGGAGTAGAGGATCTCCCTGTCGGCGGAGATGAGCACGAGCTTGGTGGTGGTGCTGCCGCAGTCGATGCCGAGCCATGCATCGCCGCTGTAGGTGGCGATGTCGCGCTCGGGTACGGAGGCCGCGGCGTGGCGCTCGCAGAAGGCGAAGTACTCCCCCTCGTTGGAGAAGAGGGGGGGGAGGCGGTCGGTTGTGCCGGAGGTTGTGCCGGCGCTGTGCTCGAGGCGGTCGACGAGCTGGTCGTAGGAGATAAGCTCGTCGCTCTCGGCTGCG
The DNA here is from genome assembly GCA_040776965.1 of Thermoleophilia bacterium. GTDB lineage: Bacteria > Actinomycetota > Thermoleophilia > UBA2241 > UBA2241 > CAIXSE01. The sequence continues at coordinate 1,023,101 of JAXGZO010000001.1, read as the reverse complement.
TACATGGCTGCCCCCAGCGCGACCGCGAAGCGGCCGTAGTCGGGGAACACCGCGGTCTCCTCCGTGAGTTCCAGGGTGCTGAAGAACCGATGCCGGAGCCCCTCGCAGTAGTGAAGGGGGCCGCCGAGAAACATGACCTTACCCTGGATTTTGCGCCCTTGAACGAGGCCAGTGATGGTTTGGTTGACCACGGCTTGGTAGATGCTTGCGGCTACGTCTGCCTTGCTGGCGCCCTGGTTGAGCAGCGGCTGTACGTCGGTCTTGGCGAAGACGCCGCAACGGGAGGCGATGGGGTAGATACGGGTGGCCTTGAGGCTCTCCCTGTCCATCTCGGCCACCGTCATATTGAGGAGCACCGCCATTTGGTCGATAAAGGCACCTGTGCCGCCGGCGCAGGTGCCGTTCATGCGCTCGTCGATCCCGCCGGTGTAGAAGATAACCTTGGCGTCTTCGCCGCCGAGCTCGATGACGAGGCCGGTGTCGGGAGCAAGCCGTTGCACGATCTCGCTGGTGGCGTAGACCTCCTGGACGAAGTCGAGCCCTGCGGCCTCCGCGATACCCAGCCCGGCCGAGCCGGAGACGGCGACGGTGAAGTCGCAGGAACTCAGCTCGGATTCGATCTCGCGGAGCATCTCGAGGGCGGACTGCCGCGCACGGGCGAGGTGCCGTTCGTACCGTTGGTGAATGATACGACCGCCGTCGGTTAAGACGAGCTTTGTGGTCGTGGAGCCGATGTCGATGCCGAGCGAGCGTTTGCGGTTCGTCATGTGACCCTGAGGGAGGGCTTGGGAGTGGCGAGCATTCCTCTTCTTCTCACAGTAGAACTCTCGGGGCGAAAACGTAGCCTACACCACGTCTTCGGTTTCGACACTCCCTCGAGGGGTGTGCGGAGGAGGGCTCAGGAGGCATCGATAGAGGAGCCGAGGGCCACGCGGTCCCGGCCTCCGCGCTTAGCACGGTAGAGGCCCTCGTCAGCCGCCTTTATGAGATCGCTAATTCGCTCCGTGCCGGCGATCTCCCTATCGGCCACTCCGATGCTCACCGTTATATGAAACGAATCCCCATCGATGGCGTGGCGTTGTGCCCCGAGTGTTTTTCGGAGGCGCTCGGCGATTTTCATCGCCAGAGGGGCGTCCACTTGCGGCAGGAGAATGCAGAACTCGTCGCCCCCGATGCGCGCACAGACGTCGAGTGGTCGCAGGTGGTCGCGGCACAGTGAGGCCGCCTCTCGCAGGAGGATGTCGCCGGCGTGGTGGCCGTAGGTGTCGTTGATCGTCTTGAAGTGATCGATATCGACGACGAGGATCGAGACCGGTTGCTGTTCTCGGATCGCCCGGAGGAGCACGCGGTGTGCGACGTAGTGGAACTGGCGGCGAACTAAAAACCCGGTGAGCTCGTCGGTCGCGGCGTTGCGCTGCGCGATCCTGTAGAGCTCCATCTGGCGAGTGATCTCATGGAAGATAGCCACGCTTCCAATAAATCTTCCCGCGCGATCGAGGAGCGTCGTGACCGAGGTGGAGTAGTGCCGTCGAGTCCGGCTTTCGGGGTCGTCGCCGATGCGGACCTCGATGATCTTGTCGCTTATCTCGTCGTCGACCTCCTCCGGCGTATTGAGGGCGAGGTCGTTGGTCGCTGGGGCGTCGAGCTCTTCGCCCATCTGTTTTGCCGCATTGCGTCTCGCTGCGATGCAGATCACGGGGTAGTCGCCGAGTACTTCCTCGATCTCCTTGCCGAGCGCTCGTTGATCGAGCTTCTGGCTGATCGTTTTGGCCGCGTCGTTGAAGTCGATCACTCGGTTACTCGCGTCGAGGACAATGATGCCGTCGGTGAGGCGCTCGATCACCGCGGATCGCGGGAAGGGGGTGAGGCTGAACAAGCGATAGCGCAAAGTGGCGTAAGTGGCCAAGAGGAGGAGGATAGTGATGGAGATGAAGGAGGAGTCGAGGTAGAGCTGCGATGGGAGGACGTTGAAGTGAGAGGCAATGCCCAGTGCGGGGAGCAAGGAGGCGATGAGCAAGAGCTGGCTGCGTTGGCGAAAGAGGTCCTGTGTCTGCGAGATGCTGCGGACGAGAATCGCGATGTCGCCGATGAGAAGAAGCCCCGCCCAGGGGAGGAACCCGAACCAAAACAGCGGCCCGTAGTTGTGGCTGAGGACGGATCCGCCTCCTACGTGGATGAGATCGATGGAGCCGCTGTACAGGTTATGGGGGTTGACGAGCGCGACGACGCAGAGCACGGCCGTGATCGTCCAGCCCGCCGTTTGCCACCAGGATCGTGGAGGCCGCAGGTCGAGGGTGCGGCAGAGGAGGAGGAACCACAAAAAGGGGTGGACGGCGATGATCGGGAGTTGAGCGAGCATCCAGAGGGTCTTCGTGTGGAGATCGTTGGCGCTGAGTTCCTGGGTGAGCGCTGCTCCCCAGATCAGCGTGATGACGATAGTTATAAGTAGTAGCGAGGTTGCGCCTTCTCGCCGCTGAGGCCAGAGCGCGAAGAGGGCGAGGAGGAGTAGCGCCAGGGCGATGAGCGTAGAGATGACCGGAGGGGTAAGGACGAGGTTTACGATGGCGTGCTCCTTTGAAGGAGTGTAGTGGCTGGGGCGGTCTCGCCCGGGAGGGAGTTCGTCCTCTCGGCGTGCGCGGCTCTCATCGCCTCGTCGAGGAGATCTTCCTTGCGCTGACCGTGTTCGGGGAAGGTCGCGATCCCGATGCTCACGGTGAGGGGTGTCTCGCTCGGTGCCTCCACGTCGGTGACCTGTTCGTGGATTCGCCTCGCTCTCTCCCGCGCATCCGCTGCGGAGGAGTTGGGCAGGAGGAGCACGAACTCGTCGCCGCCGTAGCGAGCGAGGAGATCGGCACGCCGCGTGCATCGCTCGAGGGTCTGCGCGACGCGCCGGAGGCACTCATCGCCGACCTTATAGCCGAACCTCTCGTTGAGGGAGCCGAAGCCGTCGATGTCGATAAAGAGGAGCGCGAGCCTGCCTTTTTGTCGGCGGAGGCACTCGAGTCTTTCCTCCAGCTGCTCCTGGAGGTGTCGGTGATTGAAGAGGCCCGTGAGGCCGTCGCTTGTCGCCTCGAGTTCGGCGCGGCCGGCCTGCAGGTTGGCGCTGCGGAGCATCGAGGCGAGGGTGTGCGAGAGGTCCGTTTGTCGCTGCTGGAGGGCGGAGGAGGATTCCAGCGCCGGCTGGCTGACGGTGAGGGCGCCAATGATGCTGCCATCTGCGGCGCGGAGGGGGGCGACCCCAGTCGCCCATACACCGAACTCGTTTGCGTCGAACGTGTTCATAGTGGCGGGGCTGTACCCCTTGAGTGTCGCCGTGAGTTTATCGTCGGGGAGCCAGGGGTAGCCGTGCTCCAGTGTTTGCTCGGCGTTTTTCGGGAGATCGAGGACGACGAAGCACTCCCCGTTGTGCTCGGCGAACGTCGTAAGGCGCTGGAGCTTTGGGTGGGCCTCTCGAAAGTTCGTGAGGGCTGTCATCATCCGCCGCTGGTTGGTCGACAGCTTATCGGGCGATGAGAGGCGATGTAGGTAGTCCGTCGGGTCGATCAGGCTCGCCGCTTTTTCCGCGAGATCGTGGAGCTTGCGGTGGCGATCCTCGAGCTGGACGAGCATGCGAAGGAAGGCGACGACGATCTCGGGGTCGAGCTGTGAGCCGGCGCTGCGCTCGAGTTCTTCGCGGCACTCTTTGTACGTGAGGCCTTGTTGATAGTGGCGGTTAGACGACATGGCGTCGTAGGAGTCCGCGATGCAGATCGCGCGCGCCATGAGGGGGATCTGGTCGCCCACGAGCTCGTCGGGATAGCCGCTCCCGTCGTAGCGCTCGTGGTGGTTGCGCACACCCGACGCTAGCCGGGGCTCAAAGAGTGGAGCAACGATCTCGCCGCCGATGACGGGGTGCTGGCGCATGAGGTTCCACTCCGTCGCGTTCAGCGGCCCGGCCTTGTGCAGCACGCGGTCTGGTACTCCGATCTTGCCGATGTCGTGGAGGTAAGCGACGTCTTGGATCTCCACGACGTGCTCCTCCGGCCAGGCGAGCTCACGGCCGAGGAGGGCGGCGTACGCTGCTACACGCCCCGCGTGGCCGAAGGTGTAGTGGTCCTTGGCACTCAGGGCGGAGCTCAACGCGCGGAGGTTGCCCAGGTGGAGGTCGCGGATGCGCTCGTAAAGCTCGGCGTTCGCCATGGCCACCGAGGCTTGTTCGCCGAGCCCTCGGGCGAAGTCGAGGTCGACTTTGTCGAAGAGGCGCTCCTCGTCGATCGCGAGACAGACGAGCTCCCCGAGCTTCCTCTCGCGGTGTTTGAGGGGGATGACCATGACCCAACCATCGCGGACGGTAAAAGGCTCTCCCAACTCCGCCTTGGGGGCGAAGGAGTCGATCCCTTCATCCCAGGCCAGAAGGCCCATGGGGCGTGTCGAGGAGGTTGGTGGGGCTTGCTCGGAGGGCTCCCCACGCTGTTCTGAGGTACAGAGTCTGAGTACTCGTCCCTCGGCGGTGTGCTCATAGAGCAGGCAGCTGCCGGCCTCGAGGCTGACGCGTGCCTGCTCGAGAATATGGCCGAGGACCTCCTCGTATTCGATCGAGCTGCCGATGGCGCGCGTCGCCGTGAGGAGCGCCGTGAGTCTGGCCGTTTGCTCGCGGAGGTCGGCCAGGAGCTGCGATCCTTTCGTGATGTCGCGGAGCGTGATGAGTCTTCCCTGCGTCTCATCGTTGACGTCTTTGATCTTGGCGGTGTGAACCTCAAGGCATCGGTGTTGTGCGTCGGCTCCTTCTATCTCTATTTCGAGGACGTCGGCGACCTCGCCTTTGCAGAGGGAGGCGAGCGCTGGCCAACGCGCGAGCGTGTCGGTGCAGCAGCCGGAGCGGAGTTTGGTCTGCAGGCCGAGGAGCTCGCCGGCGGCGGGGTTTGCCTCTATGAGCCAGCCGTCGTTGTCGAGGATCAACACGCCGTCGGGCAGGACCTTGAGGAGCATGCGGCGGGCCAGCGAGCCGATCTCCAAAAAACCCTCGCGCAGCATGATCCACCCGAGGAAGATCATACCGATGCTGAAGGCGAAGGGGGGCAGGTCGGTATCTTGCGAGAAGGGGCTGTGACCCGCCCGGTCGATGAGCTGGGCGATGAGGGGGAGGGCGGCGGCCATGATGAGTCCGAAGACCTGTTTGCGGTGGGCGAGGGATGCCCCGCGAAGCGACCGCAGGAGGAGCACGACGCCGAAGAACACGAAGATGTTGATACACGCCACGTTGACCCAGAAGACGGGGCCGTGAGTGTAGATCCCGTGGACGCCGTTGTTGGAGGTGACGATTTCGATGCTGGGCCACAGGAGCCCGCGCCAGTTGGTGAGGGCGATCGGCAGCGAGAGCGTGGGGACGATCCAGAGTCCGAAGAGCTGGAGGCGCGTGAGCTGTGGCCTTCGCAAAAAAGCGCGAACCATGAGCAACCAGCAGGGGCCGATAAGGAGGGTGCCGATCGCCTCGATCTTGCTCATCGTGAGCTTAAGTTCGAGGGGGACGGCTGCCCCACAGAGGCCATCCGCCAGCGACCAGAGCGCCACTGCAAAGCAGAGCACCGCCAAAAAGCGTGCTGCTGGGAGCGCACGACGTCGCCACGCGATGACCCCGATGATCACCGCACTGAGCGACGACGCCATGAGTAACCAGGTTGGCCAGTTATGCTGCCACACCTGCATCTTCACCTCAAAAAGGAGTTCTGCTGTGCTATCTTCTTTATCCTATCGGCCCATTAACCGGTGTACTTAATGAAGCGTGAAAGTATTTCTTGGAGAACAATGACTCCAGAGGAGCGGACTCCAGGGGAGCGCTTCCGCAAGTGATGATCAGATGAAGCTCAAAAAAGGCAGAGTAGAGGCGTTTAGCGATGGCGTTATCGCGATCATCGTGACGATCATGGTGCTGAACATCCCCGTTCCGGAGGGCTTCGGCCGCGCGGCGATGCTCTCCCTCTTGGGGTCGATCGCCGTGTACTTCGTGAGCTTCTTCATCGTCGGCTTCTTCTGGCATCAGCACTATGTACTCTTCCACAGGGTTGAGGAGGTTAGCTGGGCTACCAGTTGGCGTAATCTTCTCTTCCTCTTCCTTCTCTCCTTGCTCCCAATCTTTACGAAGTGGGTCATAGCCAACCCGGGTGAGGTCGTCCCGTGTATCGGCTACGTCGCCGTCTTCATCTCCGTAACGCTGAGCTACCAATTTATGCTCTTCGGCATACTTAAGGGCGGCGAGGTGCTGAACGTAAAAAGAGCGCACCGCCCTCGGTTCTTGCTGTTCGTAGCCATCTGGCTGGTGCTCATCCTCGGCGTGGTCGCGCTCTCCCTCTTCCAGCCCTTCGCCGCGAGCGTGCTTCTCATCGGCTTGCCGCTCGTGTTCGCCTTCGGCAACATCTTCTTCGAGCGGGAGAAGGGTGCACACGTGCGGCGGAGGCTTGGTGCCTCGCAGCATACCTCGGCGGAGTCTACACGTGCGCGTGCTGCTACACTTAACGAAGACGAGGAGAGGGGGCCGACGTGACTCACATTCAGGCGATTCAACGTACGAGCGGCATCGTCGGGCGCGAGTCCGAGCTCGCCCTGGCGCTCGCGGTGCTGGAGGCGGGGCGCCACCTGCTCCTTGAGGGGCCGGTGGGGGTGGGCAAGACGCGGATCGCCCTCGCCGTCTGCGAACACCTCGGGCGCGCCACCGTACGGGTAGACGGCGACGATCGCTTCTCCGAGAGCAAGCTCACCGGGTGGTTCGATCCGCCGCTCGTGCTGCACCAGGGCTACCGCGAGGAGTCCTTCTTCGCCGGCCCGCTGGTGAAGGCCATGCGCGAGGGCTGCGTACTCTTCATTAACGAGCTCAACCGCATGCCGGAGACGGTGCAAAACGTGCTCCTGCCGGCGCTCGACGAGCGGTTGCTGCAAGTGCCGCACATCGGTGAGGTGCGCGCGGCCGAGGGGTTTCAGGTGCTGGCCACGCAGAACCCCGTGGAGTACGTGGCCACCGGTCACCTCTCCGAGGCGCTTCGCGACCGGTTCGAGCACCTCGCGCTCGGGTATCAGCCGGCCGCCGAGGAGGAGGCTATTGTGGCCGCCGAGACGGGTTCATCCGACGAGGCGCTCGTGCGCACGGCGGTGCGCCTGGCGCGTGCCACGCGCCTGCACGGTCGGTTTCGCAAGGGCTCCTCGGTGCGTGGAGCCATAGCCACGGTGGCCGTGGCGGAGCGGCTCGCCGCGGCGGAGGGCGGCGTGAGCCGCGAGGTGCTCTACCGCGCGGCCGAGGCGGCGTTTACCACGCGCGTCGACCTCCGCGACGACATCGACGCCGATCTCAGCGCGGCGCTGGACGAGCTCTTCGCGATCGTCGTCGACTCCGGCGCCGACCCCGACGAGGTGCTCCTGGGCGAGCGGGAGCGCAACCGCCCAAAAGCGTAAACGCCCCCGGCGGACGGCGCGTACAGCATCGGGGGCGCTTCGAGGTCAGCGATCCGCCAGACTACATCGCGGCCAGCGCACGTAAGCGGCGGCGGGTGCCCGAGCGGCCGCTCACCGGCGAGGAGGCCCTCTCGGCGCTCGCCACCACGTACGACCTGGAGCCCGCCGGCCTCCACGGCTGGGACGTGGCGGTTAAGCTCACCGCCTCCGGCTGCCGTATCGACAACCCGCACCTTCGCCTCTACGCGGAGCGGCTCGCCGCCGGCGCCGTGCTCTCTCGTGCCGCTCGGCTGGTCGGGCCCCTCCGCGGCGCCACGCAGCTCATCCGCGAGCCCATGGTAGAGCCCCACTGCGGCGAGCTGGATCTCGACGCGACGCTCGAGAACGTCATCGGCAAGCCCTTTCCTGACGCCGAGGATTGGGTGATGACCCGCAGGGTCGACCGTCGCCATCAGGTGGTGCTCATGCTCGACGCCTCCCTCTCTATGTCGGGGGAGAACATCGCCCTCGCGGCCGTGGCCGCGGCTGCGCTTGTGCTCAAGCTGCGCCCGGAGGACGTCTCGGTCGTGATGTTCTCGAGCGGCGCGCGCACCGTGACGCGGCTCAACGCCTCCGATTCGCCGGAGGAGGTGGTGAGGCGCATGCTCTGCGAGCCGGTGCGCGGGTACACCAACATCGCTGCGGGGCTCGAGCGGGGTGCGCGGGAGCTCGACAGAGGCCGCAACCCGCGGCGCAGCGGCCTGCTCATTACCGACGGGGTCGTGACCGCCGGGGGCGACCCCCTGCCGCTCGCCCACCGCTTCCCACGGCTCTTCGTGCTCCTCACGGAGGACTACAAGATGAACCCCGGGCTCTGCCGCCGCCTCGCCGACGCCGGCGGCGGCGACGTGTTCCCGGTGCGTTCCTACCGAGATCTGCCGGCCCGTCTGCTCACCGTCGCCGAGCGCGTACTGCGGTAGCGGAGGGGGTGACGGTGCACCAAAGGCGTTCTCGCTCTTGTCAAACGGGGGAGAACGGAGTTGACTACACACACGAGATCCACAGACGCTCAGGCGTACAGCCTGTCGGTGAAAGGAGAGTGATCGCGATGTCAGGAGCTGTTCAGGGTCGCCTCGCGCAGTTGCATCGGTTCGGTCAGAGTCCGTGGTTCGACTACATCAGTCGTGATCTCATCGCGAGCGGTGCGTTGGCGCGCATGGCGGAGCGCGACGGCCTCGGGGGTGTTACCAGCAACCCCGCTATTTTCGAGAAGGCCGTGGGCACGGGCAACGCGTACGATGAGGAGATTCAGGCGCTCGCTCAGGAGGGGCTCGACGCCGAGCAAATTTTCGACCGCCTTGCCGTCGCCGACGTACGCTCCGCGTGCGACGTGCTGGCGCCGGTGTACCTCAAGAGCGGGGGGGAGGACGGCTTCGTCTCCATCGAGGTCTCGCCGCACTACGCCTACGACACGCAGAAGACTATAGAGGAGGCGGAGCGCCTCTTCGTCGCGGTCGACCGCCCCAACGTGATGATCAAGATCCCGGGCACCCGGGAGGGGGTCCCGGCGATCCTCGAGTGCCTGAAAAGCGGCCTCAATATTAACGTGACGCTGCTCTTTACGATGGCGCAGTACGAGGCCGTGGCCGATGCCTACCTCGCCGCGCTCGAGCATCGTCTACGTCACGACCGCACCATCCGGGCGTGCTCCTCGGTTACCAGCTTCTTCGTCTCCCGCGTCGACAGCATGGTCGACGCGCTCCTCGACGAGCGCATTGCGGCGGCCGACGACGCCGACGTTAAGCATCTGGAGAGCCTTAAGGGCAAGGCGGGCGTGGCCAATTGCAAGCTCGTCTACGAGCGTTTTCGCAGCTACCTGAGCAGTCGTGAGTGGCAGCTCATCGCGGCATCGGGCGCCAAGGTGCAGCGCCTCCTGTGGGCGAGCACCGGCACCAAGAACCCGGCTTACTCCGATGTGTTGTACGTAGACGAGCTCATCGGCGAGCACACCATCAACACGCTGCCGGAGGCCACCTGGAACGCCTTTAACGATCACGGCGCGCTGGCGCGTACGGTCGACCGCCACCTCGAGGACTCCCGTCGGGTGGTGCGCGAGCTCGCTCGTCTCGGCGTCGAGATGGAGCTCGTAGGGGCACAGCTTCAGGACGACGGCGTCGACCTCTTCGTTAAGTCCTACGACTCCGTGGTCTCCATCGTCGAGCAGCGGCGCGTGGAGCTGCTCGCCGCGGAGGCCGACGGCGAGGGTGACTGAGGTGGTCGGCTCTCAGCCCGGGGGGGCGGCGTCGGCTGAGCGCCTCGCCGCCCTCCAGGGGGCGAACGTCGTGGAGCGCCTGTGGGCGGCCGACCCCACGCTCTGGAAGGCCGAGGAGGCGGAGCATCAGGCTGTCATCGCCAACTCCCTGGGCTGGGTGAGCGTCTTCGAAGGGGTTCGCTCCGAGCTCGAGGGGCTCACCTCGTTCGTCGACGAGCTGCGGGCCGAGGGCTACCGCTTCGCGGTGCTGCTCGGCATGGGCGGTTCCAGCCTGGCGCCGGAGGTGTTCCAGGCGGTGCTCGGTACGGCCCCCGGGTTCCTTGAGCTGCACGTGCTGGACTCCACCGATCCGGCCGCGGTGGCTGCGGTGGAGGAGCGGGTCGACCTCGAGCGCACGCTCTTCGTGGTCGCCAGTAAATCCGGCGGCACCACCGAGACGGCGAGCTTTCACGCGTACTTTTACGACCGCTTAAGTCAGCTCGACGGCGAGCGCGCCGGCCGGCACTTCGTGGCCATCACCGACGCCGACACCGTGCTTCAGCGGCTGGCGGTGGAGCAAGACTTCCGCGCCGTCTTCGTCAACCCCAGCGATATCGGCGGGCGCTACTCCGCCCTCAGCTTCTTCGGCCTCGTGCCGGCCGCGCTCATCGGCGTCGACCTGGAGCGGCTGCTCGACGGCGTGCGCTCGGTGGCGGAGGCGTGTGGGCCCGCCGTGCCCGTCGCGCAGAACCCGGCGGTGCAGTTGGGCGTTGCCCTCGGCGAGTTCGCCCTCGCCGGCCGCGACAAGCTTACCCTCGTCTTCGAGCCGCCGCTCGAGCCGCTCGGCGCCTGGGTGGAGCAGCTCGTGGCCGAGAGCACCGGCAAAGAGGGCACGGGCATCCTGCCGGTCGACCTGGAGGAGCTCGGGCCGCCTTTGCTGTACGGCGACGACCGCGTGTTTTGCGCCGTGCGTATCGCCGGTACGGTGGAGCCCGCCACCTCGCGGTGGCTCGGCGCCCTCGCCGAGGCCGGTCAGCCCGTGCTGCAGCACGAAATAGCCGATGCCTACGCCCTCGGCGGCGAGCTGCTGCGCTGGGAGCTCGCCACCGCCGTCGCGGGCTACGTGCTCGGCATTAACCCCTTCGACCAGCCCAACGTGCAGGAGAGCAAGGAGAAGACGAAGCAGCTCCTCGCCGCGTACGCGGCGAGCGGCGAGCTCGCGGAGGGGCCGTCGGGCGGCGAGGGCAGCTCCCTCTCCGTTGACGATGAGGGACTGCCGGCCGCCTTGCGTTCGTTTTTCTCGAGCGCCGCGCCCGGCGACTACGTCGCCCTGCAGGCTTACCTCGCCCCCGCGGAGGGGTCGTGGCGGTGGCTGCAGGCCGTTCGCCTGCTCGCGCGAGATGGCCTACGGGTGGCTACCACCCTCGGCTACGGCCCGCGCTACCTGCACTCCACCGGCCAGTACCACAAGGGCGGGCCCAACCGCGGGCTCTTCGTGCAGGTGCTCGGCCACGACGCTCACGACCTCGCCATCCCGGGCCAGCCGTACGGGTTCAGCGTACTCAAACGCGCTCAGGCGCACGGCGACCTCGCCGCCCTTCGCGACCACGGGTGCCGGGTGCTGCGCGTTCACCTCGGGGCCAACGCGGAGGCCGGGCTCGCTCACCTCGCGGAGGCGGTCGCCCGCGCTATCGAGGCCGGGGGGTGCGGCTGAGTGCTACACTTAAGCGGCAGGCCAGGTGGCCGCGGCGGGGCGGCGTTGCGCGCCCTTCGAGGCTCGTGAGGCTCCCCGTCGAGGAAAGTCCGGACACCACAGAGCAGGGCGCTGGATAACATCCAGCCGGCGAAAGCCGAGGAAAGCGCAACAGAGAGCAGACCGCCAGCGGCCGCCGGCGGAGGGGTACGCTCCTCGTCGGCGGTGCGGGTAAGGGTGAAACGGTGAGGTAAGAGCTCACCAGCGGTCCTGGCGACAGGCCGGCTCGGCAAGCTCCGCCCGGTGCAAGGCCAAATAGGGGGGCGTTTGAGGGCTGCTCGCCCGAGTCCCCGGGTTTCGGCCGCACGAGCCGTTCGGTAACGGGCGGCCCAGATGGATGGTCACCCACGACAGGATCCGGCTTACGGCCTGCTACCGAGGGGCCCCGTGTTCGCCTTGCGAACGCGGGGCCCCTTCACGTTGTACCGCTTCGTGCTGCACGTAGCCTGCTCGTCGTCTCGCCCTCTTGCGCGGGCTGGGTAGACGCGCGTACACTTTTACGTATCGCATCGAAGAGGAGGTACTACAATGCACGGCTGCCTACATCGAGGTCCACTTGGCACGGTGCTCCTGTCGTTTACGTTACTCCTCGGCGCTGCCTTTATCTTTCCGCAGGCGCTGAGCGCTGCGCCGCTGCTCTTCGTGCAGAACGAGGGGCAATACGAGTGCACTACGCAGTTCGCGCTCCTCGGCTCGGAGCTTCCAACCGCTTTTTCGCGCGGGGGCGTCTCGTACGCCGTGATGGGCCGGGGGGCGGGAGAGGCCGACGAGCTCTCTGTCCTTACGACTACCTTCCCCGGCTCGAATCAAAATGCGCGTATAGAGCCGTTCGACCGCCTCGAAACCACGGTTTCCTACTTTCCGGGCGGCGACCCGGCGCAGTGGCACCCCGACGTTCCGGTCTGGGGAGGGGTGCGCTACGTGGATATCTACCCCGGGGTAGACCTCGAGTTCACCGGGGCCGACGGCGAGCTCCGGGGGCGCTTCGTCGCGAAGGGCTCCGCGAAGGACGCGGCGGCGGCCGTTAAGCGCATTGGTCTAAAGGTCGAGGGGGCCTCATCACTCGCCCTGGAGGGCGATGCGCTGTTGGCCCGAACTCCGGCCGGAGGTGCGCATCTGCCGCTCTTCGAGCTCGAGGGCCTGCCCGGGGTCTCCGGGAGCGCTTTGGCCCCCGTCGTTCTCGGTGCGGCGCGCGTCGATGGGCTTAAGGTCGTCGCCCCATTTGTCAGCGCGAAGAGCTGGAGTAGGCAGAGCATGCCCGATCGGCCCGCGAGCGGCCCCGGCTTGGTCTACGGCACCTGCCCCGAGGCCGAGTTGGGTATGAGCAGCCGAAGGAGCGGGGAGGACTGGGGGACCGGAGTCGCCGTCGACGGCAACGGGGTCACCTATCTCTCCGGCTGGAAGACGAATAGGGACTCGCGCTACTACCCCATTATTAAGCGGTTCGGTACTTGCTATGGGGGCGCCATCGTCATGAAGCTCGCCGCAGACGGCAGGAGCCTGCTCGCCTACGCGATCATCGGGGGGAGTAGCTTCCCCAGCGACGAGCAGATCTCGCAGCAGCAGGGCGCCGGCGGGATCTCCATCGATAGTACTGGTGTCTACGTGACGGGAGTCACGAATATGCGAGATTTCCCGACGACGTCCGGCGCCTACCAGGCTGCTTACCAGGGCGGCGGGACGGACGCCTTCGCCCTAAAGCTCTCCCCAGACTTCACACGGCTGCTCTACAGCACCCGCCTCGGCGGGAGCAAGTACGACGCGGGCAACGCTGTCGTCGTCGACGCTGCGGGGTGTGCTTACGTGACGGGGTGGACCGAGTCCGCCAACTTCCCCGGCGCCACGGAGACCAACAAGCTCACCGGTACGGTCGACGCCTTCGTCACCAAGGTCGCAGCAGACGGAAAGAGTGTGGCCTACAGCACCTATGTCGGCGGCGATGAGAGCGTGAACGGAGGATCTGCGGAGGAGAGCGGCGAGGGGATCGTTCTCGACAACCAAAAGTGCGCTTACGTGACCGGCTGGACCAACGCCACCTCGGGCCTCGCAAAGGGCAATGTCTACCAAAGCCACAAAGCGGGTAGCTCGGCGATGCACGACGCTTACGTCGCGAAGATCAACGCCGACGGGGCTATCGCCTGTGCCACCTTCCTCGGGGGGGCGAAGCACGACCGCGGCATTAACATCGCCCGCGATGCCTCCGGGAGCCTCTGGATCGCGGGCGAGACGGCCGGGGGCCTCCCCATCGTCTCCCCCCTCCAGGGCAGCTATGGCGGCGGCAATCTAGACGCCTTCGTCGCGAAGATCGACCCAACGCTTAAGACGCTTCAGTACTCCACGTACCTGGGGGGCAGCGGCGAAGAGAGAGGGCGCGCTATCGCCTGCGATGCCTCCGGCGTCTGGGTGGCGGGGTGGACGTACTCCAGGAACTTCCCCCTCTCCACCGCGACGCTCCCCTTCCAGAATGTGCTGGCCACCTATGGGTCGGGCAGCAGCGTTCCAGATCAATCGGATGCCTTCGTCACGAAGCTCTCCGCAGATGGGCGCAGCCTGCGCTACAGCACCTACTTCGGGGGGCGGGACCAAGAGCGCGTCTTCGGCTGCATGGCCCTCGGCAAAGACGGGAGCGCCTACGTCGCGGGGGAGGCGTGGAGCGACTATTGGGAGGGTTTTCCCGCTACGAAGGGGTGCTACGCGAACGTCATGCTTCAGGGGTACCAATCCTACCGATATAATGGCTACAGCATCTTCGCCGCGAAGTTCAACGAGAAGGCGCCGGTGCCGGTAATGGCGACTCCTCTCTCAACGGCTTCGCCCACGCCCACGCCGACTCCCACGCCCACACCTACGCCCACACCTACGCCTGCGCCTACGCCCGCAGCCCCCACTGGAGTTAAGGCGACGGCGAAGAGTGGCAAGGCTATCGTGACCTGGAGGGCTTCGGCTAAGGCTCACGGGTACGTCGTCTTTATGGCCAAGCCGGGAAGCTCTTCGTTTAAAAAGGTCGCGAGTTTGCCCGGCGGAAAGACGACGCGCTACACCAGCGCCAAGCTTACCCCCGGCAAGACGTACTCTTTTAAGCTAAAGGCGTACAGCAAGAGCGGCACGAAGACCGTCTTCTCCGCCTTCTCCAAGACGGTCAAAATTAAGATGCCCGCGAGGAGCGCCTTCGCGCCGCTGAGGTAGCGAAGGGGGCTGAGCGCGGAGCTAAGAGCTAAGAGCTAAGAGCTAAGAGCGGGGCGAGGGGCGGTACTGCCTCTCGCCCCTCTCTTTACTCCACCTTTCGTCAGCCCCTTTTGGAGTTCGTTTATACTCCCGATGCTCTGTACATCGAGGCGCTGAGGTATAAAGGGGTGCGAAATGGGAGCCGTAAAGACAATCGCTCAGAGACTGAGAGGCGGGAGTGGCGCAGCCGCATTGAGGAGGGTGCGTCCGGCACTGGTGGCAACGATCCTTATCGCCGCATGCTGTTCGGTCGCTGCGTGTGGAGGTGGTGAGAGTAGCGTGCTCCCAAAGACGTTTTCCGCATACGGCAACGACTACACTATCGAGAGCGCAAAAGTGGGAGTCGCCCAGTACGGAAAGACAACCATTGAGTGCAAAGGCTCCAACTTTACCACCCTCCCGTTGAGAGATGGGAGGCCGGTTATTCCGGTTCAATGCGTGATGATTGTGGATGGTAAAGAATATGAGTCCGAAGGTGCGAGCGTAAGCGGCGATGGTATTACGTATAACTTCGGGGAGGTGCTTATACCGGAGAAGATCGTGTTGTTCCCCGCGGACAAAAAGGACGATCGCACCGAAGTCCCGGTAGAGTAAGGCTCCAAGAAGGGCGCTCTCAGCGTGAACGCCACAGCTCAGCAGGTTATCCGCACATTAGGGCTCGCGCCGCACCCCGAGGGCGGCTTTTACCGCGAGACGTACCGCGCCGCGGAGGGCGTGAGCACCTCCCGCGGTACGCGCGCCGCCGCTACGGCGATCCTCTTTCTCGTCACCGCTCGGGAGCGGAGCCACCTGCACCGTCTGCGCAGCGATGAGTTCTGGATCTTTCAGGGCGGACTGCCGTTGGAACTGGTGACGATCGCGCCGAGCGGCGAGCTTACGCGGCGCGTGGTGGGGCTCCCGGTGGGGGTGGGGGAGCAGGCGCCGCAGGCGCCGGCCTGCGACCCGCAGCCGCAGGCGCCGGCCCGCGACCCGCAGCCGCAGGTGCTCGTCCCGGCCGGTAGATGGATGGGCGCCCGTCTCGCCGCCGGCCCGGATTGCGACCCTCCGGATGAGGATGCGTGGGGGCTCGTGAGCTGCGTTGTGGCGCCCGGTTTCTCCTTTAGCGACTTCGAGCTCGGCGAGCGCGCCGCCCTTACGCGGACTTACCCACAGCACGCGGCGCTCATCGAGGAGTTCACCTCGGCGTGAGGGCCGCCCCGGCACCGTCCTCTCGCCGTGATACGCTCGCGCACGATGGGCGAGATGGAGCACAACGGAGCTAGTTGCCCGCGCGGTGCGGTGATCGCGGGCCGCTTCGCGGAGCTCGAGGGCGCGCTCGTGGAGCGTGTCGCCGAGCTGCGGCGGGCGGGCGGGCTGCGCCCGATCACCGTGGTCGTCGGCTCCTCCGCCGTGAGCTCCCGCATCACCGAGCTGCTCGTGTGGCGCCTGGGCGCGGTGGCCAACGTGCGGGTGCTGGTGCTCCGGCGCCTGGCGCTCGAGCTCGTGGCAGGAGGAGCGGGGCCGCCGGCCGTGCTCGTGGGCTCGGCCCGCGAGCGTCTGGTGCGGCGCCTCATCGCCGAGCGCGCCGCCTCGCACGCTGGCCTGGCTTACTTCGGCCCCGTCGCCGAGCGCCCGCACTTCGCGCGGGCCATCACCTCCACGTTTACCGACTTACGCGAGGCGCTCGTGGCCCCTCGCTCCGGGTGGGCCACTGCGGCACTGTGTACGGGCCCCTCGGCTGGCTTCGCGTCGGCCGCGGCCCGTGGCCGCGCGGCCGACCTCACCGCGCTCTACGCCGCGTACTGCGACGAGCTCGCGGCGCGCGACCTGCTGGACGACGCCGCCCTCTTCGTGCGGGCCGCCTCGGCGGTACGCGAGGGCGGCCCGGCGATGCTCCTGTACGGTATGTACGACTTTAACCGCGCGCAGGAGGAGCTCGTGCGCGCGCTCCTCCTTGCGGGGGCCGACCTCTTCGTGCCGGCGTCGTGGGGCGCGGCTGCGCGAGGCGCCAGCGCCTCCGAGGACGACCCCGCAGCCTCGGCGCTCGCCCTCGCCCGTTCGCTCGGGCTGAGGGAGGGGGCGCTGTCGCCCCCGGCGTGTACGGTCGATCGAGATCGACTCGCGGCGCTCTGGGGGGCGCGCTCGCGGGTTGCTTCGCCCGGTAAGCTCCTCGGCGACGGCACCCTGGAGGTGGTCTCCGTAGCGGATGAGCGCGCTGAGGTGCGCGAGGCGTTGCGCGTGTTGCTTGGCGCGTTCGAGTCCGGTGCGGCACTGCGGGAGTGCGCTGTTGTGGTGCCGCACGCCCGCGAGGCGGAGCGCTACGCCGCCGGCCTTCGCTCCCTCGGGCTCGCAGTCGAGCCCGAGGCTGTGGGGTCGGAGCCGTCGGTCTCCTCCCCCTCGCCGGTCGCCTGTAAGCTCCCCGACCGCTCCCTCGGGCCGCGCGTCCTCCTGCGCCTGGCCGAGTGCTTGGCACCCGCGGCGGGCGAGCCGTTTGCGCGGCGGGCCGTGCTGGACCTCCTCACGGCGGCGCCTTTACGCGAGGTGAGCGCCTCGCCGAGCGAGACGGCGCTCTGGCTCGACGAGGCGCGCCGGGCGGGGGTGTTCGCCGGGCTCAGTCAGTGGGACGAGTGTCTCTTTCGCCGTCGCGGCTCGTTGGAGCACCGGCTCGTTGCCCTCGGGGCGGAGGGGGCGGACGACGATGCGCCTCCGGTCGCTCGGGCGGCGCAGCTTCAGCTCCGCCTGCGCGCTGTGAGGGGGCTCGAGGGAGCGGTCGGCGTGCTCGCTCGCGCGCACTGCGGTTTACCGCGCCGCGCCGGGTGGGGGGAGTGGATCGCCCTCCTCTCGGCGTTCGCTGAGGAGCTCTTCACCCCGGAGGCGGCGGAGGCCGTGGTCGATTCACTTGGGTGTCTGCGGCCGCTCGCGGTGCTCACCGAGGAGCCAACCCTCGCGGAGGTGGCCTCCGCTCTTCGTGAGGAGCTCGGCGGTGCGACGGTGAGCGTCGGCCGCGTCGGCCGCGAGGGCGTGGCCGTGCTCACGCCCCTCGAGTTGCGCGGCCTCAGCTTTCACACGGTCGTCTTTACCGGCCTCGCCGAGGGCGGGTTCCCCCGCCGCGGCCGCCCCGACCCCATTTTGGGGGAGGGGCCGCGCCGGCGGCTCAACGCGGCCGATCGAGGGGTGAGGCTCCCCCTCGCCGAGGGGCGCGAGGCGGAGTCGTCGCTGCTCTTCTCCTTCGCCTGCGAGGCCGCGCGCGAGCGGCTCGTACTGCTCGCGCCGCGCAACGATGCGGCCGCCGGCCGGCCGCGCCTGCCCTCGCGGTTGCTGCTGCGGCTCGCCTCGCTCGTCGCCGGTCGTCCGGTCGGGCTCGATGAATTTCTCTCGGGGGATGCCCTGCGGCCGGTGTGGCGCTACGCCACGAGCTCGCCGGAGGCTGCCGCCGCGTCCGTCGACCTCGTTGAGCGCGATACCGCCGCCCTCCTCGAGCTCTCGTTGCGGAGCGACGAGACGGCGGAGCGCTATCTCGGCGCCGTGCTCGGCGAACCAGCCGCCGCCCGCCGGCTCGCCTGTTGGCGTGCAGCCAGAAGCCCCGAGCCCGGGCCGTGGGACGGCCTCTTGGGTCGTGAAGCCCGCACGGTGTGGGCCGCACGCGGCTTTTGCGCCGAGGAGCTCAGCTCCACGCGCCTCGAGCGGTATCTCGCCTGCCCCTTCAGGTTCTTTTTGTGCGATGTGCTCGGGCTCTTGGCCCCCGAGGAGCGGGCGGGCGAGCTCGACATGCCGGCCCGCGATTTCGGCACGCTCGTGCACCGTATTCTGCAACGTGCGTACCAACGCGTCATCGCGGACGATCTGGAGCGGGGCGCCGCGCTCGGCGCGCTCTCCTCGGCGTGGGAGGAGGAGTGTGCGGAGGCGGAGCGCCGCGGCGTCACCGGATCGGCGTTGCTCTGGAGGATGCGCCGCGAGGCGCTTCACGAGGACCTCAGGCGGCTGATGGCGGGGGACCCGGTCTTTCGTTTCGCCGACGAGCGCCCCCGCGAGGTGGAGTGGCGTTTCGGCGAGGCGGTCGGCAGGCCGGTCGGCCTTGAACTGCTCCCCTCCGGCCGGCGGGTGCGCTTCGCCGGTCGGGTCGACCGCATCGACACGACGCCGACCGGCGCCCGCGTGGTCGACTACAAGACGGGGAGCGGGCGTGCGCAGCGGGAGCAGATCAAGAGGGGGACCGACGTGCAGCTCGCGGTGTATGGGCTCGCCGTTCGTCTGGCGGGCAACGAGGATGACGAGCGCATCTCCTGTCTCTACCGCTTCGCTACTCGCAGGAGCGTTTACGAGGACCTGCCCCTCGAAGAGACCGGAGAGGGGGAGGTGAGGCGCCTCTCGCTTCTCCTCGATGAGCTCCTCGCCTTCATCGAGGGCGGCCTCTTCTCGCGCGCGGCGGAGGAGTCTTCGTGCGCCTTCTGCGAGTACGCGTACGCCTGCGGTGCTACTCAGTGGGCTCGCCGGGCCAGGCGCGAGGGCGAGGTGCTCGCCCCCTTCGCGCGGCTGCAGAGGTACGGCCCTCGTCTTGAGCCTGAGCCAGAGCGAGGATCCGAGCCGGAGCTGGGCTCCTGCAACCAGGTTGAGGACGGGCCCCTATGAGCACTCGTAGGGTCTGCGATCAGGAGGTCCGCGACCGCATCACCACGGACCTCTCCACTACGTTGTTGCTGGAGGCCGGCGCTGGCACCGGTAAAACCCGAGTGCTCGTCGACCGCTACGTACGGTGCGTGCTCGACCCCGAGCGCGGCACCGGCGACGTGACCCAGGTGGCGGCTATCACCTTTACGGAGAAGGCTGCGGGGGAGCTGCGCCAGCGTGTGCGGGAGGAGTTCGAGCTGCGCGCGGCGAGCGCGGAGCCTGGTTCTCCGGAGGCGGCGGTGGTGGAACGAGCCGTGGAGACGCTGGACGACGCCCCCATCAGCACGATTCACGGCTTCGCCAGCCGGCTCTTGCGGGAGCTGCCGGTGGAGGCGGGCGTCGACCCCGCCTTCGAGCAGCTCGACGCCCTGGGGGCGCAGCTCGAGCGCGAGCGCCTCTGGGAGGAGTGGCTGGCGGCGGTGGTTGGTGGCGAGCCAGGCGCCGCGGACGATCTCGCGGAGGTGCGGCGGTGGCTGACTCGTCTGTTGCACGCCGGCGTGCGGCTTGAGGCGGTGCGGGATCTGGCCGTGAGCGCCGGCGGCGTCTTCGATGAGCGCTACAGCCTCGACCCACCGGTCGATGTGGAGGTCGAGCTAGACCTCTCGGGTCGGCTCGCGCTGCTCATGCCCCCGCTCGAGAGCCTCCGCTCCTTCTCTGCTGCCGCCTGCCGCTCCGGCTCCGATAAGGGGCTCCTTGCGGCGCAGGAGCTCCTCGAGGCCTGCGAGCGGCTGTTGAGCGACCCTCCGGGGGACGTCGAGGGCCTCGCGGCGAAGCTCTATCGGCTGCCCGCAAACACGAGTCCTACGGCCCCCGGTGGCGTGAGGAAAAACTGGGACGACGCCCTCGGCGGTAAGGAGGAGCTCCAGTTCCGCTACGGGGAGCTCGTCGCCACTGTGGTGGAGGTACGCGAGCTGTACTCCGACTTCGTTACGCAGATCGCCGTCGCCCTCGCCGACGCCTTCGCTCGGTGGGCCGGCGAGCGGCAGATCGCCTCGGGCGTGCTCGACTTCGCCGACCTGCTCGGGCGGCTGCGCGATCTGCTGGTGAGCGACCTCGAGGCGCGGGCGGAGCTCCAGGGTCGGTTTCGCTACCTCCTCGTGGACGAGTTCCAAGACACCGATCCGCTGCAGGCCGAGATAGCCTTCTTGCTCTGCGAACGGCGGCCGCGTGCGCGCGACTGGCGCGCGGCCGAGCTCGAGCCCGGCAAGCTCTTCGTGGTCGGCGACCCCAAGCAGTCCATTTACCGTTTTCGCCGCGCCGACATCTCCCTCTACGACGAGGTCAAGGCGCTCATAGCGGCGCAGCCCGACGGTACCGGCGACGTGGTGGCTATACGGCAGAACTTCCGCACCACGCCGGCGGTGCTCGAGTGGGTCAACGACGTCTTCGGGGAGCTCTTCGAGCGGGAGCAGGAGGTGGGGCGGCAGCCCGGCTACCAGGTGCTCGAGCCGTACCGACCGAGCGCCGAGGGCTCGCGGGTCTCGGTGGTGCTCGGACGGGAGTACGAGAGAGGGGAGACCCGACTGATCCGCCGCGACGAGGCTCGCGCCCTCGCGGCGCTCTTAGCGTCCATCGTCGGCTCAGACGCCGAGAGCTGGCGGGTGCAGGACCGTGCGGCGACGCCGCCGGAGCACGGCGGTGAGGTTACGCGTCCGCCGCGCTGGCGCGACATCGCCCTATTGGTGCGCACCACGACGGACCTCGAGATCTACGAGCGGGCCCTGCGCGAGGCCGAGGTGCCGTACCGCGTGGAGGGCGGCGCCACGTACTTCGCTCGCCGCGAGGTAGCCGACGCCCTGCTCTGCCTGCGCGCCGCCGACGACCCCAGCGACGGGCCGGCCGTGTACGGGGCGCTGCACTCGTGCTTCTTCGGCTTCAGCGACGAGGAGCTCTTCTGCTTCTCGGCCGCCGGTGGCCGCTTCGACCCCTTTGCGGACGAACAGCCGGAGGGCTACGAGGGCGTCGTCGAGGCGCTGCGGGTGCTGCGCGCGCTGCACGGCCGCCGCGCCGTGAGCGAGCCGCACGAGCTGGTCGCCGAGCTCCTGCGGTTGGTGCACAGCGTGGAGTTCTTCGCGGCCACCGGCTCCGGCGCGCCGCAGGCCCTGGCGAACCTGGAGAAGCTCGCCGAGCGGGCGCGGGCTTTCGCCGGCGCGGGCCTCGGCGCCTTTTTGGCCTGGGCTGCGCAGGCGGGCGACTCCTCCGGCGAGCAGGAATCGCTCGTGGACGACGAGGGCGACTCGGTGCGGCTGCTCACGATCCACAAGGCGAAGGGGTTGGAGTACCCCATCGTGGTGCTCGTAGGCGGCGCGCTGGGGGGTGGGAGCGGCGGGCGCAACGCCGCGTCGTGGTACGTGGACCGGGGCGCTCGACGGCTCGTGCCCAAGCTCAAGGCGGCGTTACCCGGCGGGGTCGAGGCCGAGCTCAAGCCCGGGGGGTACGAGGAGCTCAAAGAGCACGAGAAGGAGATGGAGGAGAGCGAGCTGCGGCGGCTCCTCTACGTGGCGGCAACGCGGGCGCGAGACCGCCTCGTGGTGAGCTGTTTCGGGAGCTTGCTCACGCAGCGAAAGCAGCCGAGGGCCAGCGTGTTGCTCGCGCCGATCCACGGCGCTCTCCCTGAGTTGGGGGCTACGGCGCCGCAGGAGGCCTACGAGTTCGGCGATGTGCTGGTGCTCCCGCCCGGTGAGCCGCCGCAGGTTGGGCGGGGGGCGGCGCCGGACGCCGCGAGCTCGCTCGCGGAGCGCGGCGCCTGGCTCGCCGCACGGCGGGAGCTGCTCGCCGAGGCGAGCGCGCCAGCCGCGATCACGAGTCCGAGCGCGCTTGAGGAGGTCGACGAGGGCGCGCGCATCGGCGGCGCTGGCGCTCCGCCCGGTCGAGCCCTCGCCCTCGCGCTCGGCTCGGCGGTGCACCGCGCGATGGAGCTCTGCAACCTCGCCGACGAGTCTTCACTCGCGTCCGCCGCGCGTGCAGCCGCCCGCGAGGTTGATCGTCCCGAGCTTGCGGAGCGCGTCGCCGAGCTGGCCGGCGCCTGCTGGCGGGCGGCGCCGGCCCGCGCAGCCGCCCGTGCTGCGGCCGCCGACTCGGCCGCCGTTTACCGCGAGCTGCCCGTGGGGGCGGTGGTCGACGGGGTTGTGGTCAGCGGGAGCGTCGACCTCCTCTACCGCGACGGCGGGGCGTGGGTGGTGGTCGACTACAAGACCGACCGTTCCGTAGACCCAGAGGTGCTCATTAAGCGCTACGGCCCGCAGGGCGCGGCCTACGCCCTCGTCGTCGAGGCCGCCCTGGAGGCCGCAGGCCTCCCGGGGCGTGTGCGAGAGGTCGTCTTCGTCGCCGCCGGAGCCGCTCCGCCCGGCGGCGTCGCCCCGGCCGTCATCGTGCCCGTGAGCGACGAGCTGCGCGCCCGCGCGCGCCGTGAGATCGTCGCCGCTGCGGCGCAGGGGCGCGCCGTCTGCGGCGAGGAGTCGGCTGCGCCTTAAGGCGCCGTTCGCTTCGCTCTCACCCCGCGTCGATCCCGAGCCGCGCGCGGTAGACCTCCGCGTCGCGTGCGCCGAAGCAGCAGAAGATCACGGTGAGCGGCAGCGTCGCACCGTTCAGCCACTCCGTAACGGCCTGTACGGCTACGTCGCAGGCCTCCTCCCTCGGGTAGCGGTACACGCCGGTGGAGATGCACGGAAAGGCGACGGACTCGAGCTCTGCCTCCGCGGCGAGGCGGAGCGACTCCCGGTAGCAGGAGCGCAGCAAGCCCGCCTCGCCGTGGTGGCCGTCGCGGTAGATCGGTCCGACGGTGTGGATGACGTGGCGGGCGGGTAGACGATAAGCACCGGTGAGGCGAGCTCCGCCGGTGGGGCAGCCTCCGAGTGTGCGGCACTCCGCCAGCAGCTGTGGTCCGGCGGCGCGGTGGATGGCGCCGTCCACGCCGCCTCCGCCGAGGAGCGTGGTATTGGCGGCGTTGACGATCGCATCGACCGTTAAACGGGTGATGTCGCCCTCGACGACGCGCAGGCGGGCGCTCGGGCTCTTCATCGGCGGCTCCTCTCCTCGGTGGCCGCTGTTGCGGCTGCGGTTATCAGTAGTGAATGCCACGAGGTAAGATCATAGTAACTTCGAGAGCGGCTCAGTGAGTGGGTGAGGCGGATGTTTAAACGTCGGAAACTTCGTAAAGGGGCGCAGAACGCGGTGCGGAACTGCATGGGCGCGTCGTCCGCCGACCGCGTGCTGGTCGTTACGGACGACGCGACGCGCACGGTCGCCGATGCCCTCATCGCCGAGGCTTCGCTCGTCACGTGCAGCTTCGCTTGCCTTCGGCTCGAGGACTTCGCCGAGCGCCCCTTCACTTCCCTCCCGGCGTCGCTCGCGGAGGCCGTCCGCTCCTTCGCCCCCACGGTCACCTTTCTCGCCGTCGACGCCGGCGCGGGCGAGTTCCCGATGCAACGTCGATTCGTCGACCTCGTCACCGCCGAGCTCGGTGCCCGGCACGCTCAAATGGTCGGCATCACCGAGTCCATCGTCCGCAGCGGCTTGCAGTGCGACTACCATCTCGTGCAAAAGCTCACGGCGGCCGTTCGCCAGTTCCTCGTCGAGTCGCAGGAGGTTCGGGTCACCTCGGTTAACGGCACAGACCTTCGCGTTCGTCTCTCCGACCAAATGAAGTGGGGTGCGCTCGACGGCGTGTTTCGAGAGCCGGGGGAGTGGGGCGATCTCCCCGGGGGGGAGGTCTTCACCTGCCCCGAGACGGTCGACGGGGTGTTGATCGCCGAGGTCGTGGGCGACTCCTTCGCCAAACGGTGGGGGCGCCTTGAGTACTCGCCCCTGCGCATCGAGATCGCAGACGGCTACGCCACCGGGGTGCAGTGCAGCAACGCGCAGCTGGCGGACGAGCTTTGGGCGCACCTGGGATCTTACGAAAACGGCAGGAGGGTCGGCGAGTTCTCCATCGGCACCAACCTCGGCATTAAGGGGCTGAGCGGCGAGCTCCGCCTCGACGAAAAAGTGCCGGGGGTGCACATCGCCCTCGGCCACCCCAACGGCGACATCACCGGTGCCACGTGGTCGAGCGGGACGCACGTCGACCTCATTCCATCGGAGTGCGAGGTCTTCGTCGACGGCGAGCTCTTCTTACGGCGCACCACCTTCTCCTGGCTCAACATCTAGATGCCTTCTTTCCCGCTGGTGCAGCGCGAGGAAGGCGATAGCCTCTCGATGGCGAACTTTTTTTAAACCCGCTTCTTCTGAGGCGGAGGATGACGATAACGACCTCGTCGACACGGTAGAGAGCTGCGGGAGGAACTATGAGCGTCGGTGCTGCGCTGAGAAAAGCTATCAATACGTTCGGTGGTGCTGGGGATGAGTACGACGACTACAACGAGTACGACGACTCCCTCGAGACCCAGGCTTACGAGGTCGCCGGTCCGCGGCACCTCTCGCTCGTCGAGGTGCCGAGACAGACCATTGAGGTCGTCGCGCCGCAGGAGTTCGACGATGTTAAAGCGCTCGCCGACCGCTTCCGCAGCGGCTCTTCGGTGTTCGTCAACACGGCCGCTTGCGACGCTGAGCTCACAAAGCGCATCGTCGACTTTTGCGGCGGCCTCGCTTGTGCGCTCGACGGCAGTTTAGAGCGCGTCGACGGGAACGTCTTTTTGCTCACACCGGCGCACACCGACCTCCTGGGGGGCGAGGGCGTGCTTCCCCGGGGGTTCTACAATCAGCTATGATAATTTTACTCAATAAATAGACGGGCGAGGAGGGCTGTGTGAGCAGAAGAGATGAAGAACATCTGCCGGATGGCGTCGAGCAGCTCTGGGCGAGCTGGGCCGAGCAGCTCGAGTGGTTTAAGCCCTGGAAGCGCGTCCTCGACGACGACGACGCCCCCTTTTACCGCTGGTTCACCGGCGGTCGCACAAATATCGTGCTCAACGCCCTCGACCGTCATCAAAACACCGCCGTCCGCAACAAACTCGCCCTCATCTGGCAGGGCGAAGATGGCACCGAGCTCTCCTACTCTTACTACGCACTCAACCGTGAGGTAACGCGCTTCGCCCGGGTGCTGCGGAGCATGGGCGTTAAAAAGGGTGACCGCGTCACCATTTACCTGCCACGCGTGCCCGAGTTAATGATGGCGATGCTCGCCTGCGCCAAGATCGGCGCCGTGCACTCGGTAGTGTACGGGGGCTTCTCGGTGGAGTCGCTCCACTCCCGTATCGTCGACTCCGCCTCCCGCGTGCTCATCACCGCCGACGGCGGCTACATGCGCGGCAAGATCGTGCCGCTGAAGGAGATGGCCGACGAGGCCATTAAGCGCGCCGGCGTGGTGGAGCACGTGCTCGTCGTGCGCCGTACCGGCGAGCCCGTGCGCATGCAGTACGACCGCGACTACTGGCTCGACGACCTTATGGCGCTCCCCATCGCCAAGGGGGGTAACGCGCTGCAGACGGAGGCTATGCGCGCGGAGGATCCGCTCTTCCTGCTCTACACCTCCGGCACCACCGGGTCACCCAAGGGGTTACTGCACACGCACGGTGGGTACCAGGTCGGCGTTACGGCGACGCTCGAGTGGGCCTTCGGCCTGCGCCCCGAGGACCGTTACTGGTGCACCGCGGACCCCGGTTGGATCACGGGGCACAGCTACGGCGTGTACGGTCCGCTCATGGCGGGCGTTACCTCCGTTATGTACGAGGGCGCCCCCACACACTCCTACCCCGACCGCTGGTGGCGTATCGTCGAGCAGTACGGGGTGAGCGTGCTCTACACTTCGCCGACGGCCGTGCGCGCGCTCATGCGCTTCGGCGAGGCGTGGCCGGCGCGGCGCGATCTCTCCAGCCTGCGGCTTCTCGGCACGGTCGGCGAGCCCATTAACCCCGAGGCCTGGCGCTGGTTCCACAAGGAGATCGGCGGCGGCCGCTGCCCGATCGTCGACACGTACTGGCAGACCGAGACGGGTATGTTCGTCGCCGCTCCGTACACGGACGAGGAGCAAAAGCCCGGCTCGGCCGGTCGGCCCATGCCGGGTGTTACGCTCGAGTTGCTCGACGACAACGGCCTGCCCACGCCCCAGGGCGAAGAGGGCAACCTCGTGATCTCGGCGCCGTGGCCGGCCATGGCCCGCACGATTTACGAAGACGCCCCTCGGTACAAGAGCCAGTACTGGGAGCGCTTCCCCGGTAAGTTCGCGACCGGCGACTCAGCGCGCTTCGACGCCGACGGCGATCTTTGGCTCGTCGGGCGTAGCGACGAGATCATCAAGGTCAGCGGGTACCGCCTCGGCACCGCCGAGATCGAGTCGGCGTTGGTCAGCCATCGCGCCGTCGCCGAGGCCGCCGCGATCGCCGTGCCCGACGAGGTTAAAGGCAACGTCATCTGGGCCTACGTCGTGCTCCGCGTCGAGGTCGAGCCCACCCTTGAGCTCGTGGACGAGCTCATCGCTCAGGTCGGCCACGAGGTTGGGCCCATCGCTCGCCCGGCGCACCTGGAGATCGTCCCCGATCTCCCTCGTACACGTTCGGGGAAGATCGTACGTCGCCTGTTGAAGGCACGGGCGCTCGGCCTCGACGAGGGGGATACCTCGACCCTCGAGACGTAGCTGTTTGCTGTGGTTCTCGGGTGAATTGGTAGCGAATCAGCTGTTGACAACCGGGCTCAATCTCAGTACGGTAGTAATCAATAATCACTCGAACTTCGCAGTGGCTTCCTTCGCCGTTACGTGGTTTCCGAAGGGTGTCTTTGCGGTAGATCGATTAAGGCCCACAAGGTGTTCATTCCGCTGGCCTGGCACTAGATCGTGGCGCGGAGTAACCAACTACGACAGGAGCGAGCATGGCAGAAAAGACCAAAGTTCTTATCATGGGGGCCGCTGGCCGCGACTTCCAAAACTTCAACACTTACTTCCGTGACAACGAGGACTACGACGTCGTAGCCTTCACCGCAACTCAGATCCCGTGGATCAACGATCGTAAGTACCCGGCCGAGCTCGCCGGCAAGCTCTACCCCAACGGCATTCAGATCTACGATGAGTCCGAGCTCCCCGAGCTCATCAAGAAGTACGGCGTCCAGCAGGTCGTCTTCGCGTACTCCGACGTGCCGTACGAGTACGTCATGGCCCGCTCCGCGCTCGTCAACGCTTGTGGCGCCGACTTCCGCCTCATGGGCCCCGGCAACGTCATGATCGAGAGCTCCAAGCCGGTCATCTCCGTTACCGCCGTCCGCACCGGTGCTGGCAAGAGCCAGACCACCCGTAAGATCCAGGAGATGCTCCGCGCCGCCGGTAAGAAGGTCGTCTCCATCCGTCACCCCATGCCGTACGGCGACCTCGTCGCCCAGAAGTGCATGCGCTTCGCCACGGTCGATGACCTCGCCAAGAACAACTGCACCATCGAGGAGATGGAGGAGTACGAGCCGCACGTCATGGCCGGCAACGTCATCTACTCCGGCGTCGACTACGAGGCCATCATCCGCGAGGCCGAGAAAGAGGCCGACGTCATCCTCTGGGACGGCGGCAACAACGACTTCTCCTTCTACAAGAGCGACCTCTACATCACCGTCGCCGACCCGCATCGCCCTGGCGACGGCCTCCGCTTCTATCCTGGCGAGGTCAACATGCGTCTCGCCGACGTCGTCGTCCTCAACAAGATCGATAGCGCCGACAAGGCCGGCATCGACGCCGAGCTCAAGGCCGTGCGTTCGGTCAACCAGGACTGCCAGGTCATCATGGGCGCCTCCCCGCTGACCGTCTCTGACCCCGAGCTCGTCAAGGGCAAGAGGGTTCTCGTCGTCGAGGACGGCCCCACGCTCACCCACGGCAACATGGCGTACGGCGCGGGCACCGTCGCCGCGCAGCAGTGCGGCGCCGGCGAGTACATCGATCCTCGCCCGTTCGCCGTCGGCACCATCAAGGAGACCTTCGAGAAGTACCCGGACATCGGCACCCTCCTGCCGGCCATGGGCTACTCCGACTTCCAGCTCAAGGACCTCGAGGCCACCATCAACGCCTCCGGCGCCGAGATCGTCGTCATCGGTACCCCGATCGATCTCCGTCGCATCATCGACATCAAGATCCCGGCCGTCCAGGTTGGCTACAGCCTCCAGGAGATCGGCGAGCTTACGCTCGAGAGCATCCTCAAAGACAAGGGCTTTATTTGATCCATCGGTGTCGCGCAGCAGCTCCTGCTGCCTGACATGAGCGTAGAGTGATCACAGGGGGAGCCGGACATTCCGTCCGGCTCCCCCTCGTGTGTTTAGTGGTAGTATCTCGTTTCACGGGCGTTACCCCTTATCATCGACCGGCGGAGAGTCGACTGTATGCCCGAAAAGCCACCATTTCGGCTCTGATCCGCTAGACAGAGGCTATGCAGCACGACACTATTACTGCGGGGATCGTTGGAGCTTCGGGGTTTGCGGGCGCCTTGCTCGCAGAGCTCCTGCTCCAGCATCCAGATGTTGACCTCGTCGCCGCGAGCTCAACCTCCTTCACCGGCAAGGCGCTGAGAGCGACCCTGCCGAGGCTTCGTTCAGACCTTCACTTCTGCGCGGCGGAGGAGGTCACCGGCGTCGACGTAGCCTTCACCTGTCTTCCGCACGCGAAGGCCGCGCAGACGGTCAAGCGGCTCCTCGACGAGGGCGTTCGCGTCGTCGACTTCTCGGCCGACTTCCGCCTCCCCGAAGACGTCTACACGGAGTGGTACGGTGAGCACCCCTGCCCCGAGCTGCTCCCCGCGGTGTACGGTATCCCCGAGTTTAACCGCGAGGCGATCGCAGGAGCCGATCTCGTGGCCAACCCCGGCTGTTACCCCACGGCCGCGCTCTTGGCGCTCGCGCCCCTCGCCGAGTTCGGTTACCTCGACGTCGTCGTCGACGCGAAGTCCGGGGTGAGCGGCGCCGGCAAAACCCCCAACGAGCGCACGCACTTCTGCACCGTCGACTCCGACCTCTTCGCCTACGGCGTCGAGGGGCACCGTCACTACCCCGAGATCGCCGCCGGTATCGGCGCCGGGCCCGGCGGACCCTCTCTCACCTTCGTGCCGCACCTCGTGCCGCTGCAGCGGGGTATCGAGGAGACCATTTACGTGCGCCCTGAGGCCCTGCCCTCCGCCGAGGAGCTTCGCGCGGTCTACGAGCGCGCCTACGCTGCTTGCCCGTTCGTCGAGGTCGTCGAGAGCGTTCCGCAGCTCAAAGAGGTGGCGTACACAAACTACTGCCGTATCTTCCCGATGATCGACCGGCGGGCCGGCCGTATCGTCGTCTTCTCGGTTATCGACAACCTCGTTAAGGGGGCCTCCGGTCAGGCTCTTCAGAATATGAATGTGATGTTCGGTCTCGACGAAACGAGGGGGTTGCTGTAGATGTTACCGGCAACACGCTTTGCGGCTCTGCCGCCCCACGTTCTGCAGGCGGAGCACAGCGTCACCGCACCACGCGGGTTTCGTGCCTCCGGAATCTCTGCCGGTATTAAGGGGAGCAACCGTCTCGATGTAGGGATCCTCGTCTCCGACGAGCCCTGTGTCTCCGCGACGATGATGACCGTCAACGCGGTGGCCGCCGCGCCGGTGCAGGTGATGCGCTCCTCCTGCGACTGCGACCACTTGCGCGCTATCGTCGTAAACTCCGGAAACGCGAACGCCTGCTCCGGCACGTCGGGCGTGCGCGACGCGCTGCGCATGCGGCAGCTCGCCGCCGCAGCCCTCGAGCTGCCGGAGGCCGAGGTCGCCGTGTGCTCCACCGGCGTTATCGGCGTGCCCTTGCCCATGCCGAAGATAGAGGCGGGCATTGCGAGTGCACTGGAGAAGCTCGCCACAGACGGCGGCGAGCACTTCGCGGCCGCTATTCGCACCACCGACCGCACCTCCAAGCACGGCGGGCTCCGCCTCGCGCTGAGCGGGGGAGAGGTGCGCATCGGCTGCGCAGCCAAGGGCGCCGGCATGATCTCCCCCACCATGGCCACCATGCTCTGTTACCTCACCTGCGACGCAGTTGTAGCTGAGGATGAGTGGAGGGCGATCATCGCCTCCGCCGTGGCCCAGTCCTTCAACCGCATCACGGTCGACGGGCAAGCCTCTACGAACGATACGGTAGTGGCCTTGGCGAACGGCGCCTCAGGTGTGCGCCCGGTCGGCGACGAGCTCGAGTTGCTGAGCGCCGCCATCCACGCCGTCTGCCTCTCGCTCGCGGTCTCGATCGTCGCCGATGGCGAGGGTGCCACCAAGGTTATTCGTCTCTCCGTCGTCGGCGCAGCCGACGA
This sequence comes from Thermoleophilia bacterium, assembly GCA_040776965.1. Taxonomy (GTDB): domain Bacteria; phylum Actinomycetota; class Thermoleophilia; order UBA2241; family UBA2241; genus CAIXSE01. Next base: position 992,600 of record JAXGZO010000001.1, on the reverse strand, counting down.
CGTCGAGGCCGAGGCGGTGGCGCGCGCCGTGGGCAACTCGCCCCTCATTAAGGCGGCGTTTTACGGCGAGGACCCAAACTGGGGGCGCGTCGCGCAGACCGTCGGTCAAACGCTCTGCGAGGTCGAAGACACGCGCAGCCTCGCCGTCGACATCGACTACGGCCCCCTGCGCGTGCTCAACGGCAGCCTCCCGGTCGACTTCGACAAGGAGGCCAAGCAGTCGCTCCGCGACCTCATGGCCAGCTCCGAGATCGACCTCACCATCAACCTTCATAGGGGTAAGAGCCGCGCTCTCCTCTACTTCAGCGACCTCACCCATCAGTACGTGACCTTCAACGCGGAGTACACCACATGAGCATCCGTGAGCGTAAGGCGGTCAAGCTCGTCATCGACGCGCTCCCCGTTATTAAACAATTCGCGGGCACCACGGTGGTGTTTAAGTACGGTGGTGCGGCGATGGTCTCCGACCACCTTCGCGACGGCTTCGCCGCCGACATCGTCTTGCTCAAGTTGCTCGGCATTAAGCCGGTCATCGTGCACGGCGGCGGCCCCGAGGTTACCCGCATGGTCTCCCGGCTCGGCATCGAGACCAAGTTTATCGACGGCCTGAGGGTCACCGACGCCGCGACCATGGAGGTCGCCGAGATGGTCTTGGTGGGTAAGGTCAATAAGGCCATCGTCAGCCTCATCAACCGGCACGGCGGAACCGCCGTCGGGCTCTGCGGCAAAGACGGCCACCTTATCGAGGCCGAGCCCATCGTCCATCACGACCGCGAGGGCAACCGCGTCGACCTCGGCTACGTAGGGCAGGTGTCCAACGTCGACATCGGCGTGCTCCAGGTGCTCGGTTCGTACGCGATCCCCGTGGTGGCCAGCATCGGCGCCGACGAAGATGGTCAGTCGTTTAACATCAACGCCGACACCGTCGCGGCGGAGCTGGCGGCTGCGCTCAAGGCCGATCGCGTGATCTTCCTCACCGACGTGGCGGGCATCTTCGACAACTCGCAGCCGGCCGATACGTGGGTTAAGTCCTGCGACCTCAGCCTCATCGACGAGCTGGAGGAGCGCGGCGTCATCACCGGGGGCATGTTGCCCAAGGTTAAGGCCGTGCGCAGGGCCCTCCAGGCCGGTGTGGGGAGCGCTCACATCATCGACGGTCGTGTCGAGCACGCCTTATTGCGTGAGATCCTCAGTGAGGAGTCGGTGGGCACCACTATCACGCTCTAGCCGCTTCGCGGCATCGCTCCCATTCGCTCGCTTCACAACAGAGGCGGGGGGGGGGGGGGGGGGGCGCCCCCCCCCCCCCCCGCCTCTGTTTGTGTGCCTCTAGATCCAGCTCGGGAACCAGATGCTGTGAGAGAAGAGCTGAGGTGAGACCGGCACCCCCATAACCATGGGGAGGAAGGCGAAGCAGATGCCGGCGATGCAGCCGACGGCGAGCATCGCCATCCACATGCGGAAGGAGGGGTGCTTCACGACCTTCTTCTTGATGAGCACAAGCGCGACGCCCGCTACGATGGCGAGTACCGCCGCGACGCTCATCACGATGCCGATCGTTCCGTAGTGCTCCGGGAGGAAGAAGAGGAGCCACTTCGTGTACGCGCCGATGGGGTACCAGAGGGCGGCGGTTACTGTGGCCACCGCCGCCATGAGGATCACGTTTTTGCGCTCGATTGTGGCGGAACGCACGAATTGAGCCAGCCCCGCCGCCACGAGGATCGCCAGGAGCGGGGCGATTGGGGTCATGTAGTAGAGGAAGGAGGTGCGCGAGGTGGCGAACCACGGCAGGTACATCACGGCGGCGAGGATCGCCGGTGCCAGGAGGAGCCCGGCGCGGCGCCAGATGGCGAGGATGGGCGTAGCGATGAGGAGGAGGGTGGCGGACCACCAGAGGAAGGGGTTGCCCATGGCGACGACGCCGCGGTAGATGTTGTTAGCGGAGTTGAAGTAGTACCACACCGGGCGGTAGTTGATGATCCACGTTGGCGCCGCCGACGCGTACGTATGAGTCGCGCTCAGGGTGAAGTTAAAGTGGAGCGCCTGCCGCTGCAGCTCGATCCAGTCGGAGATGGGGTGGTGGCCTACGAGGAAGTACTGCGTGTAGCTCGCCACGTAGAGCACGATCGGCAGCGCGACGAGGGAGACGGCCGCGACGCAGATCGCCCTCAGCGCACTGCGTGCGGGGAGGGCGGTCGCCTTTTTCGTCGTCGCCTTGCGCGTCTGTTGTTCGGCGGCCTGTGCGGCTGCAGCGGCGGCGCGGCGGTCGCGGAACCAGCAGAAGAGGATGATGCCGGCGGCCGCGACGACGGCGAGCGCGCCGGACCACTTGGTGGCAAACGCCATGCCGCCGGTGAGCCCGCAGAGCCACATCCAGCGCTCTCGTCGTTCGTCTTGCACGTAGCGGAGCGCGAAGAGGAGGCAGAGCACCGACCACATCGCCACGAAGATGTCGAGGGTGGCGATGCGTGATTGGGTCATTCCGAGGGGGTCGGCAGCGGCGAGTAGGAGGGCGATAACCGACCATTCCGGTGAGAGGCCGAGTCGGCGGGCGATGGGGTAGACGCAGGCGAGGAGCACCATGCCGGCCACGACCGCCGGGAACCGCCAGCCGAACGCCCGGTCGCCGAAGAGTGCGATGCCGCCGGCGATGGCGAGCTTGCCCATCTCGGGGTGCGGCCAGGAGACGACGTCGCCGGACGCCCAGAGCAGCGGTTGCTGCCGGCCTACGCGCCCGTCGATCATCGCTTTGGCGTCTTTGGCGTAGTAGACCTCGTCGAACATGTACTCCGGCGGTGTGGAGAGTTGGGAGAGTCGTATGGCGGCCGAGACGACGAGGATCAGTACGACGGCAACCATGATCCACCGACGCCGCAGTGGATCGGTGAGGGGGGAGGGTGCTTGGAAGAGGCGCAAGGGTCTCCTTACCGTGCGAGATCGACAAAAGCAGTGATAGTGAGCTGAGCGTGCGTGGGTAAGTATAGTCAATCTACAATAGGGGGGCATTCAGCGAGGTCGTGAGGGGAGGCGTGGTGGTGTGCGTTGTGGTTGGCGAGAGGCCGCTTACCGTTGAGGCGGTGCTCGCCGTCGCGCGGGAGGGGGCTGGTGTGGCACTTGGCTCCGCCGCGCGCGAGCGCGTCCGCCGTGCCCGCGCGGTTATCGACCGCGTCGTCGCTCAAGAGGAGGTGGTGTACGGTGTCACCACCGGGTTCGGGCAGTTGGCGACGGAGCACATCTCCTCCGAGCGAGTGTTTGAGCTTCAAGAGAACCTCGTACGCAGTCACGCCGTCGGTGTGGGTGAGCCGCTCTCGCGTGAGGTGGTACGGGCGGCGATGCTCGTGCGCCTCAACACCATAGCGCGCGGCCACTCCGGTGTGCGCGAGGAGGTCGCCGACTTGCTCGCCGAGGCGCTCAACGCGGGGTTCGTCCCCTTCGTGCCCTCGCGCGGTTCGCTCGGAGCCTCCGGCGATCTCGCCCCCTCGGCGCACCTCGTACTCGCCCTTATGGGCGAGGGGGAGGTGCTCGGTGAGGGTGGGGGGCGTGAGCCCGCGGGGCCCGCGCTGAGGGCCGCCTCGCTTTCGCCACTCGTGCTCGGCGCTAAAGAGGGTCTCTCGCTCCTCAACGGCACGCAGTTTATGGCGGCGATCGGCTGTTTCGCCGTCGTCGACGGGGAGTCGCTGCTCGACTCCGCCGATCTCATCGGTGCCATGAGCTTAGAGGGCTTGCGCGCCTCGGTTGGCCCCTTTCAGGAGCGCATTCAGCGCCTGCGGCCTATCCCGGGGCAGCTGCATACGGCTCGTCTCGTGCGCGAGGCGACGAGGGGCAGCGGCATTATGCTGAGTCATCTCAACTGCGACAAGGTGCAAGACGCCTACTCGCTCCGCTGTATACCCCAGGTGCACGGCGCCTGCCGAGATGCCCTGCGGTGGCTGCGAGAGGTTATCGCCGTGGAGATCGATGCCGTCACCGACAACCCTCTCGTGTTTCCCGACTCGGGGGAGATCATCTCGGCCGGTAACTTCCACGGCGAACCGCTCGCGCTGGCGCTCGACCTCGCCGCCCTGAGCGTCGCGGAGATCGCGAGCATCAGCGAGCGACGCATCTTCCGCCTCCTCACCTCGGGGCTCTCCGAGCTTCCCCCCTTCTTAACGAGAGAGAGTGGTCTCAATAACGGCTACATGATCGCGCAGTACACGGCGGCGGCGCTCGTGGCTGAGAATAAAGTGCTCTGCCATCCCGCCAGCGTGGACTCTATTCCCACCTCCGGCGACCAGGAGGACCACGTCAGCCTCGGGATGACGGCCGCTCTTAAGTTCCTCGAGGTGTTGCGCAACGCCCAGATCGTCCTCGGCATAGAGGCGTTGTGCGCGGCGCAGGCCATCGATTTACTGGCGCCGCTGAAGCCGGGTGTTGGCACACAGAGGGGGTACGAGATCGTCCGCCGGCGGGCGCCGGAGCTCGAGCGCGACCGTTACCTGGCGCCGGAGATAGAGGCGCTGGCGGCCGTGGTGGCTGCGGGCGAGTTCGCCGCTGCAGCTTGCGCGCTCGCGTGAGGGGAGAGTGGCGCTTCCCCCGCGTTCTCCTGTAAAATCGGCGCAAGGGAGGGGTTTTCGCCTTCGTGGGCGAATCTTCTCCCTACACGTTGACAAGGGTTCGCGGTTGCCTTAGAGTCCACGTATTCGTTCGCTCGGTAAGGAGAGGCAGCAGGTGCGTCCGCTAAAGGTAGCGTTCGGTACTTGAATCCATCAAAAAAGCCTCGTTGCGGGTGATAACAGGTCATCTCTCTTACCCATCCCCTTCTACAAGCCAAAGGGGTCTCTGTGTTGTCCACGGACCCTCGTTCTTCGGCGAAGTTCAAGATTCATCCCACGTAGCACGGTTTACGCAAGCGTTTCGCAGACCGAGCCCGCTTCCTTATCCTCGCGGGTATGCGAGTTATTCTCCCTCGCTGTTTCTTCGTCTGTTTCTCTTGCTGAGCCGTCCCCTCTTGGTCGGTCGCCCTCCGCCACAGTCCCCCGTCCGACGACTACTCTGTAATCTATATTTAGGGGACTATTAATGGGAAATATTCCAGAAGCGGAACGGAAGGCAGTTATTAGACGCGTTGCCGTCTCCTCGTTCCTCGGTAACTTCATCGAGTGGTTTGACTTCGCGACGTATATGTACTTCGCGATTATTATCGGTAAGGTGTTCTTCCCGGAGTCGGGGACCCTCGGCACCACGCTCACCTTCGCTATTTTCGCTCTCGCCTTCGTCTTCCGTCCGCTCGGCGCCATCTTCTGGGGCAGCCTGGGCGACAAAAAGGGTCGTAAGTGGGCCCTCTCCATGTCCATTTGGGTCATGACGGGCGCCTGCTTCCTCATCGGCCTCATTCCGCCGTACGCGGTTATTGGTATAGCTGCTCCCCTCATCCTGCTCGTCTGCCGCACGGTCCAGGGCTTCTCGGCCGCGGGTGAGTACTCGGGTGCCGCAGTGTTCCTCGCCGAGTACGCTCCTCGTCACCGCCGCGGTCTCTACTGCGCCCTCGTGCCCGCCTCCACCTCGTCCGGCCTGCTCCTCGGCTCCTTCGTGGCGTACCTCAGCAAGGCCTTCATGAGCGAGGCCATGCTCGAGAGCATCGGCTGGCGTATCCCGTTCCTCCTCGCCGGCCCCTTGGGTCTCATCGCCCACTACATCCGGACCCGTCTTGAGGACGCCCCTGCGTTCCAGAAGGCCGCAGAAGAGATGGAGCACAGCAAAGAGGCTCCGCGTCCTCTGCGCACCGTCCTCACTAAGTACCCCCGCCGCCTCATGTCCAGCATCGGCGCCACCATGCTCAACTCCGTCGGGTTCTACCTCGTGCTCACGTATCCGCCTACGTACCTCACCACGGTGGTGGGCATGGACCCGGCAAAGGCGCAGTTGGCCACCAACATCGCGCTGGTTGTCTACATCGCGCTGATCTTCTTCAGCGGCCATATCTCGGACAAGGTCGGGCGTAAGCGCATGCTGATCACCGCCTGCGTGTTGATGATTCTCGCGTTGATACCGGCCTTCATGCTCTTCGGCACCAACAACCTCGGCATCGTCATCCTCACCGAGGTCGTGCTCTGCGGTATCCTCACCGTCAACGACGGTACCATCGCGTGCTACCAGGCCGAGATGTTCCCGACCGAAGTCCGCTACACCGGTGCCGCGCTTGGCTCCAACGTCGCGTACGTCATCTTCGGCGGTACGGCCTCCCTCATCGCTACGGCTCTCATCGAGGCGACCGGCAACGCCATGGCTCCCGCTTACTACATGATGGGCGTTACGGCTGTCGCGCTCGTTATTCTCCTTATCTTCGCCCGTGAGTGGGGCGGCCAGGAGATGGACGCCATCGAGAAGAACCACTAAGACCACTACAGCAGAGCGCTTACCCACTACCTTCGCGGTAGAAGCACTCTCAGTAGGTGGGGCCGCCCGAGCTCTTTGGAGCTCGGGCGGCCCCGTTTTTTACGCTCGCTTCCCCGTTTTCCTTGCGTGCTCGTACCCGCGCTCGGCCGAAGGGCGTGAGGTGCGGTATACTGAAGCCCGCGCCGGGACGTGGCGCAGTCTGGTAGCGCACCTGCTTTGGGAGCAGGGGGCCGGCGGTTCGAATCCGCCCGTCCCGACCACTGTATTGCGGGCGGGAGTAGCTCAGTTGGCTAGAGCATCAGCCTTCCAAGCTGAGGGTCGCGGGTTCGAAGCCCGTCTCCCGCTCCATCTCTTCTCCGTCATGCTGCCCGGCTGCGCACACCGCGCGAGGTTGTCCCTTTGGCGCCCGTAGCTCAGCTGGATAGAGCAGGAGACTTCTAATCTTCAGGTCGTAGGTTCGAATCCTACCGGGCGCGCCACCTCTCCACGTCCGGCCCGTAGGTGCCCGCGAGGGCGAGTTCGTCTTGTGTGTGGGGGTTGAGAGGGAGATGTCGAGCGAGCAGGAGTACTCAGAGGGTCAAGCGCCGGATGAGGGAGAGGGCGACGCCGCCGAGCCCGTAGAGGCATCGGCGGTGCTCTGCGATCCAGCACAGCTGCTCGACCGCCTCACCGCCCACCTCGCCGAGTGCGATCGCGCTGCGGCGGTGCAGGCCGCCGTCGAGGCGGTCACCAGCGGCTCTATCGGCATCGAGCGCCTGTACTGCGAGGTGCTCAGCCCGCTCCTCCAGTACGCCGACGGCAGTGGAGCCGTCGTGTGGGAGCGGTATCTGGCCGCCGCCGCAGTGCGCAGCATCGTCGAGATCCTCTACCCCGGCGTTCTCAGCGAGAAGGCCGCAGTGCGGCCGACCGGCCGGTGGGTGGTGTTGGCGTGCCCGCCGGAGGAGCGCGACGACCTCACGCTCCGTATGCTCTCCGACCGCTTCGACATGGCGGGTTGGTCCACCGCCTTTCTCGGCGCGGGCGCCTCGCTGCACGAGATAACCGCCGCCGTCCGCCACCTCGCTGCGGACGCCGTCGTCTTCACCGCCTCAACGCACCTTTCGCGGCTCACGCTCCGCCGCGCCGTCCTGCGTCTCCATGAGGAGTTCCCCGACCTCCGCATCTGGGTCGGCGGGCACGCCTTTGTGGGCCTGGTCGCCGACGCTTCGCCAACCGACCTCATTGAGTTCGACGATACCTTGAGCGGGGTCGGCCCCCTCGCCCCCGAGCTTACGGAGCGGGACGAGGGCTTCGACGCCCCGGGGCTCGTCCTCCCGGGCTCCTCCGCGGACCTCGAGGTCCTCGAGCTCGACGACGAGCTCGCGTGCGCCTCCGCGTCCGGTGAGTGTGCGTCGCAGGACGACGAGCGCGCCTCCGCGCCCAACGAAGAAGATGCCCCGGCCCCCGACGATCACGCGTCGGAGCCGGCCGCCGAGCAATCTGAAGAGGAGGGCCAGTGCTGATACTCGAGCTCGCACTCCGGTTCGTGCGGGGTGAACCGACGCGGGCGGCGCTAACCGCTACCGCCGTCGCCGCCATCCTCGGCCTTCAGATCCTCGCCCGCTCCGTGGCGGCGGGTTCCGCCGGGCGTTCGCCCGGCGCCGTCTTCTCGGTGGCCCTACTCGCCGTAGTGGCGCTCTCGGTCGCCGCGCTCCTCGCCCTCTCGACCGCCCGGCGGGCTTCCCGCATCGGCGCGCTGCGGGCGATGGGCATGAGCGGCGGTCGAGCCCGGCTCGTGCTCCTCTGCGAGGCCGCCCTGCTCGCCCTGGTGGGCTCCTCCGCCGGCATCCTCCTCGGCCTCCTCTCGGTTGCGCTCCTCAGGGGGGTCGCCCCCCTCGTCGTCTCCTGGGGGTTCGTCGCCCTCTCGTGGTTGGTCTGCGTGCTCGCCGGCGTGCTCGCCGCGGCTGTAGCCTCCCGGCGCTCCACGGTCTGCGAGCCGTTCGAGGTGATGCGCAATGGGTGAGGTGCTGCTGCGGGTCGAGGATCTCAGCAAGACGTACGCTGGCGCTGGCGGGGCGGCCCTTGCGGGCGTCTCCTTTGAGCTCGAGCGGGGTGAGCTAGTGGGCCTCTTCGGCGAGTCGGGCTCCGGCAGGTCGACGCTGGTGCGCCTCCTCGCCCTCCTCATCGCGCCCACCGAGGGGCGTATCGTCTTTCGCGGTGAGGAGGTGACGACGCTCTGCGCCGAGCGCCGCGCCGCCCTGCGCGGCGCCTTCGTGGCCTCTCTCCTCGAGCCGCACGGGTTGCTTCCGGAGTTCACCGTGCTCGAGAACGTACTGCTGCCGGGTCGCATCGCCGGCTTGGAGATGGAGGAGCTCCATGCCCGGGCGGAGGAGCTCCTCGAGCGGTTGGGCGCTCGCGAGCTCGCCGACCGCGGGGTGCGGGGGCTCTCGCGCGGCCAAACGCAGTGTGTCGCCGCCGCCCGAGCGCTCGTCACACGCCCCGCCCTCGTCGTCGCCGACGAGCCGACCGCCGGCCTGCACCCCGATGCTGCGGCGGCCCTCCGCGAGCTCTTCCTCTCCGCGAGTCGTGAGTTCGGTACGGCGTTTGTGGTGGCCACCAACGATCGCGCACTGCTGCAGTGTACCGATCGCCTCCTCGAGCTCCACGAGGGGCGGCTCGAGCAGGACCTTCGGCGAGAGGGGTGCTTTGAATGAGAGATGTCCTCGGGGGGTTGTTGGTCTTTCAGCGCTTACCCCGTCGTGACGAATCCCCTCCGGAGTGGTATCCTCTTCAATCTGCTGGGCGAGATTCTCCTCGGGGGTTGTTTCGAGGGGCCCGCAGGCTGATATTCGGTGGTGGACGTAGCTCAGGTGGTAGAGCTCCAGGTTGTGGCCCTGGTGGTCGCGGGTTCGAGTCCCGTCGTTCACCCCACTTTTGTGTTTTTGCGGCCGGCGACAGCCGGTCGTTGAGGTTAAGCGTTGTGCGCAGTGCGGGTGTGGCGGAACTGGTAGACGCGCTAGACTTAGGATCTAGTGAGCACAGCTCGTGGAGGTTCAAGTCCTCTCATCCGCACCAAAACAAGAGTCCTTATCGAGATACGGAGATCGCATAGTGAAGACGAAGGTCAATCCCGTCGGCGAAAATGAAGTCGAACTTTCCGTTGAGGTGCCCGTAGAGGCGGTTCAAAAAGCCTACAACCGTACGCTCGCGGATGTGCGTAGCAAGATCCAGCTTCCCGGCTTTCGCAAGGGCCGGGTGCCCGTCGCCCTCGTACTTCGTGAGGTTGGGGAGGACTACGTTCGCCAAGAGACCCTCGAGCGGGCGATCCCCGAGTGGGGCGACGAGGCGCTTCGCGACGCTGGCCTGTGGGAGAACACCGTGGGCACGACCGACCTCGAGATGGGTGCCCTCGACGAGAACGCAGAGTACCTCTTCTCCCTCAAGGTGCAGACGATGCCCGTGCCGGTTCTCGGCGAGTACAAGGGCCTTGAGGTGCCCAAGCGCGCCGTCTCCGTGACCGAGGAGCAGGTCTCCGAGCAGCTCGACCAAATGCGCGAGCGCTTCGCCCGGCTGCAGCCCGTTGAGGACCGCGCCATCCAGAGCGGCGATTTCGTGCTCATGGACTTCGAGGGCCGCCGCGATGGCGAGCTTATCGAGGGCTCACAGGCGAGCGACCAGGTGTTCGAGATCGGCCGCGGCAACCTTATCCCCGGCTTCGAGGAGGCCTTGGTCGGCGTACAGCAGGGCGAGGAGACCTCGTTCGACGTGACCTTCCCGGAGGGCTACCACGCCAAGCACCTCGCCGGTACGCAGGCGACCTTCACGGTGCAGGTTAAGGAGATCAAGGAGAAGATCGTCCCCGAGCTCAGCGACGACTTCGCCGCCGAGGTGAGCGAGTTCGAGACGCTCGTGGAGCTCTGCGCCGATGCGCGCAAGCGCCTTGAGGCGGCGGCCGAGGTCAACGTGGAGCGCGAGTTCCGCTCCGCCGTTATCGAGCGGGCCGTGGAGAACGCCACGTTCAGCGTGCCCTCCACGATGATCGACCGCGAGGCCCACCGTCTCTACCACCAGCTCGAGCACAGCGTCGCCGAGCAGGGTATGTCGATGGACTCGTACCTCGGCCTCATTCAGAAGTCGCCGCAGGCTATGGAGGCGGAGCTCCGCCCGCAGGCCGAGTTCGTCATCCGGCGCCAGTTGGTGCTGCAGGCGATCGTCGAGGCCGAGGGCCTTGAGGTCACCGACGACGACATCGCGGCGATCGTGCGCCGCGACGCCGAGATGCTCGGCCGCGACCACCTTGAGCTCCTCGCTGAGCTGAAGAGCTCGGGAAGGCAAGAGGCGATTCGCAGCGAACTAATGGTTGGTAAAGCTGCCGACTTGATCGCCGACAGCGCGATCGCAGTTGAGATGACCGAAGACGCCGAGGCCGCCGCGGAGGAGCTCGCGGATACCGCCGACGTCGAGGTCGTCGAGTCAACGGAGGACTAACGGGGGTTCGCAGCTCGCGCCTTCGGCGAGAAACTACAGCGAAAAGGGTGAGTTAGTTGACGCCACTTGTACCGTATGTGATTGAGCAGACGAGCCGCGGCGAGCGCTCGTTCGACATCTATTCGCGGCTCCTCAACGAGCGTGTCGTCTTTTTGGGCACGCCCGTTACCGACGAGATCGCCAACCTTATCGTCGCGCAGCTCATCCACCTCGAGTCGGACGACCCCGAGAAGGATATAAGCCTCTACATCAACAGCCCCGGTGGCTCGGTGTACGCGGGGCTGGCTATTTACGACACCATGCAGTTCATTAAGCCGGACGTCAGCACGATCTGCGTGGGAAGCGCCATGAGCATGGGTGCGCTCCTCCTCGCCGGTGGCACCAAGGGCAAGCGGTTCGCGCTGCCCAACGCCCGCGTGCTGATCCACCAGGTCTCCAGCGGGTTCGAGGGTCAGGCGACCGACATTGAGATTCACGCGAGGGAGGTACTGGGCCTCCGCAAGCGGCTCGACGAGATCATCTCCGAGCACTCGGGGCAGTCGGTCGAGCGCGTGCGTCGAGACACCGAGCGCGACTACTTTATGTCCGCCCTCGACGCGAAGGAATACGGCATCATCGACGACGTCATCACTCACCGCTAGGTGGGTCGCGGGCGTCGGACGAGGAGGGAGAGCGTTGGCAAGTACGGGCGACGGCAACGATCAGCTACTCTGTAGCTTTTGCAGCAAATCTCAGCGTCAGGTCAAGAAGCTCATCGCTGGCCCTGGTGTGTACATCTGCGATGAGTGCATTGAGCTCTGCAACGAGATTATCGATGAGGAGCTCGCGCTCCCCATAGGGCTCGACCTCGAGAAGCTCCCCAAGCCGCACGATATTTACGACACCCTCAATGACTACGTCGTGGGTCAGGACAAAGCGAAGCGGTCGCTCGCGGTAGCTGTGTACAACCACTACAAGCGCATCCGCGCCCTCTCCTCCGGCGAGGTCGACGTGGAGCTGCAGAAGAGCAACATCCTGTTGCTCGGGCCCACCGGGTGCGGCAAGACGCTGCTCGCCCAAACCCTCGCCCGCATCCTCAACGTCCCCTTCGCCATCGCCGACGCCACTGCGCTCACGGAGGCCGGCTACGTGGGTGAGGACGTCGAGAACATCCTCCTCAAGCTCATCCAGGCGGCCGACTTCGACACCGCGCGCGCCGAGATGGGCATTATCTACATCGACGAGATCGACAAGATCACGCGTAAGGCCGAGAACCCCTCCATTACGCGCGATGTCTCCGGTGAGGGCGTGCAGCAGGCGCTGCTCAAGATCCTCGAGGGTACGGTTGCGAGCGTCCCGCCGCAGGGCGGACGCAAGCATCCGCATCAGGAGTTTTTAACGATCGATACCACTAACGTGCTGTTTATCTGCGGTGGCGCGTTTGCCGGTCTGGAGAAGATCGTCGAGCGCCGCATGGGCAGGCAGGGCGTAGGGTTCTTGGCTGAGCTCACCGGCAAATCCGAGACCGACGCGGACGCGATCTTCGACCAGGTGCTGCCGGAGGATCTGCTCGAGTTCGGGCTGATCCCGGAGTTTATCGGGCGTCTCCCGGTGGTCTCTGCGGTGCAAAACCTCGACGAGGCCGACCTTAAGCGTATCCTCACCGAGCCCAAGAACGCCCTCACCAAGCAGTACCAAAAGCTCTTCTCGCTCGACGAGATCGAGTTGGTCTTCGCCGACGAGGCGCTTGAGGCTATCGCCAGCAAGGCGCTGGAGCGCGGCACTGGCGCCCGCGGGCTGCGCTCCATCATCGAGTCCTCCCTTATGGGCGTCATGTTCGACCTCCCCTCGCGTCGCGATGTGCGCAAGTGCGTCATTACGCGGGAGGCGATCGAGAAGGGCGTGGACCCAACCTTAGTCACCGAGGCGGACAAAACGCTGCCGGAGCGTGACGCGGAGTCCGCTTGACGAAAGACGTTGGTCTGCGGGGGGCGGACGCCGTGAAGCTGCCGCTTTTGCCCACTCGTGAGCTCGTCGTGTTTCCGGGGATGGTCGCCTCGCTCCTCGTGGGGCGGGAGCGGTCGATCAGCGCTATCGAGGAGGCGCACGAAGCCGGCTCCGACCTCGTGCTCAGCGCGCAGCGGGCCCCCGAGATCGACGACCCCGAGCCGAGCGACATCAGCGAGGTCGGCACGCGCGTAGCCGTGCTGCAGCTGCTGCGCCTCCCTGACGGTAACCTCAAAGCGCTCGTAGAGGGGCGCGAGCGCGTGCGGCTTGAGCGCGTCGAGGCGGGCTCCTCTCACTTTCTCGTCGAGGCGGCGCCGATCATTTCGCCCTCCCAGCCCGCCGCCCGCTCTCTGGCCAGGCGTGTCGCGGAGGCCTTTACCGCCTACGTGCGCCTCAACGGGCAGCTCTCCGACGACTTCGAGGCGGCCGTTACGCGCATCGACGACCCGGAGGAGCTCAGTAATGTCGTCGCAGCAAACCTTCAAGTCTCCGCCGCCGAGAAGCAGGTGTTTCTCGAGATCACGACGGTGAAGGAACGCCTCGTGGCGTTACTCGAGACGCTCGCCGAGGAGAACGCCGCCCTCGGGCTCGAGCGGGAGATAGAGGGAAAGGTGCGGCAGCGCGTCGAGGGCGCGCAGCGGAGGCTGCTCCTGCAGGAGAGACTCCAAGTGGTTCGCGAGGAGCTCGAGGAGCTCGGTGGGAGCGACGACGAGGAGCTTGTGGCCTATCGGCAACGCCTCGCGGAGGGCCGGCTCTCCGCCGCCGCCGAGGCGCTCGTGGAGCGCGAGCTCAAGAAGCTCAAGAGCGCTTCGCCCTTGAGCCCCGAGGTCGCGCTCTCACGCGGCCTGCTCGACGCGCTCTTCGCCCTTCCGTGGGGGTGGCTCGCTCCCACAGAGGTCGATCTCGCCACCGCCGCTCGCCACCTGGAGCGTACGCACTACGGCCTCACCGACGTAAAGGACCGTATTCTCGAGTACCTCGCCGTCTGCCGCCTGCGTCTGCAGGCCGCCGAGCGGCTCGCGGGCTCGAGAGAGGGGAAGCCGGCGACCGTCGACCAGCCGGCGACTATTCTGTGTTTAGCCGGGCCGCCCGGGACCGGCAAGAGCAGCGTCGCGCGCGCGGTGGCCGACGCGCTCGACCGACCCTTTGTGCGTATCGCCCTCGGCGGCGTGCGCGACGAGGCGGAGGTGCGTGGGCATCGCCGCACGTACGTAGGCGCCATGCCGGGGCGCATGATCGAGAGCCTCACCAAGGCGGGCGTCGACAACCCCGTGGTCCTCTTGGATGAGATCGACAAACTCGACGCGGACTGGCGGGGCAACCCCGCCGCGGCGCTCATGGAGGCGCTCGACCCCGCGCAAAACACCGGGTTCCGCGACAACTTTTTGGAGTGCGAGTACGATCTTAGCAAGGTCTTTTTTATCGCGACCGCCAACGATGTTGAGGCGATCCCCCTAACGCTCTACGACCGCTTTGAGGTGATCCACCTGAGTGGCTACACCGCCGCGGAGAAGCTCGCGATCGCGCGGCGTCACCTTATAGCGCGTACGGCCGCCGACACCGGGCTGCGCCGCACCGACGTGCGCTACGGCCGCGGTGCGCTCGCCTCTATCGTGCGCGACTACACGCGGGAGGCGGGGGTGCGCGAGCTCGAGCGGGCACTGCGCCGTGTGGCCCGCAAGGTGGCTCGCGCTCACCTGGAGCGCGGCGTCGACCTACCGGTCACGGTGGGCTCCGCCGATCTCCGTGAGTACCTCGGCGAGGCTCTCTGGCGCGAGGATGTCCTCTCTACGAGGGCGAGCGTGGGGGAGGCTTACGGCCTCGCCTACACCTCAGACGGCGGGGAGGTGCTCACGGTGCAGGCGGTGCTCGCCAAGGGTCGCGGTGAGCTGGTGCTCACCGGGCAGCTCGGCGAGGTGATGCAAGAGTCGGCCTCCGCCGCCTGGGGGTACCTGCTCTCGCACGCGGAGCGGGACAAAGAGCTGCGCTCCCTCCTGCGCCGCTCGCCGTACCTCACGCAGGACGGCCTCGACCTCGCCAACCAAGACGTGCGCGTGCACGTGCCCGAGGGCGCTATTCCCAAAGACGGCCCCTCCGCCGGCCTCGCTCTCGCCGTGGCGATGCTCTCGGCGCTCGGCGAGCTTCCGCTGAAGGCTCGGGTGGCCATGACCGGCGAGATCACGCTCTCCGGCCGTATTTTGCGCATCGGTGGCCTCAAAGAGAAGCTCCTCGCCGCCGCGCGCGGCGGCGTGCGCACGGTTCTTCTGCCCGCCGCCAACCGCGCCACCGTCGCGGAGCTGCCGCCGGAGGTCACCGAGAAGCTGGAGCTCGTCTACGTGACCAGCTTTAAAGAGGTGCTTCCGCACGTGTTGGCTCGGTAGCGGATCTCACTGTAGTTCGAGGCGCCGTCCTCGGCTCGGCGGCGCGGCGGCGCATCTCTCGATATACTCCCTTGGAGTTTGTGCGGGCCGGCGGAGCTGTGCCCGCTGCCGCGGAGCGGTTGGGCCCCCCACACCGCCGCGGCGTCAGTCCACCTTCGAGGCCCCGAGGCGTCATGACCGATCCACAGACTTACCTTAAGGAAACTACGCGGTTCGAGCCCCACGCGGTGGAGGACCGCTGGATGCGGGAGTGGCTCTCCGCCTCTCTCTTTCACGCTGAGCCCGACCCCTCTCGCACCCCTTACTCAATCGTTATCCCGCCGCCTAACGTCACCGGCAACCTCCACATGGGGCACGCCCTCAACGGCACGATTCAGGACGTGCTGATTCGTTTTCACCGCATGCTCGGCGAAAACGCCTGTTGGCTCGTGGGCACCGACCACGCCGGCATCGCCACGCAGAACGTCGTGGAGAAGCTCCTGCGCACCGAGGGGCTCACGAAGGAAGACCTCGGTCGGGAGGAGTTCTCCAAGCGCGTATGGGCATGGCGCGAGGAGTACGGCAACACGATCATCCACCAGCTCAAGCGGTTGGGGTGCGCCTGCGACTACGAGCGCGAGCGCTTCACCTTCGACGAGGGCTACGTACGGGCGGTCACCCGCGTCTTCGTCGCCCTCTATAACAAGGGCTACATCTACAAAGACTCCTACCTCGTCAACTGGTGTCCGCGCTGCGGCACGGCGATCAGCGACCTCGAGGTGGCCTATAAAGACCTGCCGGGCACGCTCAACTTCATCCGCTACGAGGTCGAGGGCGGCGAGTCGGTGACCATAGCCACCACGCGCCCCGAGACCATGCTCGGCGACACGGCCGTGGCTGTGCACCCCGACGACGAGCGCTACCGGCACCTCGTGGGCAGGGAGGCCACGCTTCCCCTCCTCGGCCGCACGCTCAAGATCGTCGCCGACGAGCGCGTGGACCCCTCGTTCGGCACCGGTGCCCTCAAAATCACCCCGGCGCACGACCTCACCGACTTCGACATAGGGCGCGACCACGGCCTCGAGACCGTGCAGGCTATAGGCCAGGATGGCCGCATCACCGAGGCCGGTGGTGTGTACGCTGGCCTGGAGGTCGAGGAGGCCGCCGAGCGCGTTATCGCGGATCTTCGCGCGCTCGGCGCCCTCGCGAAGGTCGAGGACTACCCGCACAGCGTGGCGACCTGCGATCGGTGCAGCACGGCCATAGAGCCACTGATCAGCGAGCAATGGTTCTTGCGCATGGATGAGCTTAAGGAGCCGGCCACCGAGGTGGTGCGCGACGGGCGGGTTAAGTTCACCCCGGAGCGCTGGGGTCGTGTGTACATCGACTGGATGGAGAACCTCCGCCCCTGGTGCGTCAGCCGCCAGCTCTGGTGGGGGCATCAGCTCCCCGTGTGGTACTGCGAGCACGGCCACGTGACCGTTGCGGAGGACGAGCCCGGCGCCTGCTGTGAGTGCGGCTCCACCGCGCTCACCCGCGACACCGACGTGCTCGACACGTGGTTTAGCTCCGCGCTGTGGCCGTTTGCGACGTGGGGCTGGCCGGAGCCGACGGCCGACCTCGCCGCCTTTTACCCCACGAACCTCCTCAGCACCGCCCGTGAGATCATCTTTCTCTGGGTGGCTCGCATGGTCATGATGGGCCTTGAGTTTATGGACGAGGTGCCCTTCCACGACGTCTACATTCACTCGGTGATCCAGGCGCCCGACGGGCGCCGTATGAGCAAGAGCCTGGGCACCGGCATCGACCCGCTCGAGATGATCGAGAAGTACGGCGCCGACGCCACGCGCTTCGCCCTCCTGCTCATGAGCAGCAGCCAAGATGTGCGCTTCAGCGAGGAGAAGATCGCGATGGGGCGCGCCTTCGCCAACAAGCTCTGGAACGCCTCGCGGCTCGTGCTCTTGGCGAGCGAGGGCGCCGAGGCGCGGCGCAACGACGCGCATCAGGTCGATCGGTGGATCACGAGCCGCCTTCAGCGGTGTCTGCAGGAGGTCGAGGAGGCCGTCGGCACCTTCGACTTCGCCGACGCGGTCGACACGCTCTACCACTTCGTCTGGGACGAGTTCTGCGACTGGTACCTTGAGCTCGTCAAGGTGCGGCTCTACGGCGACGACGAGGGGGAGAAGGCCGAGGCCGCCGGGCACGCCCGCTGGGTGCTCGACCGCATCATCCGCCTCCTGCATCCGTTTTTGCCGTTCGTTACGGAGGAGGTCGCGGCGCAGTACGGCGCGGTGCCGCTCCTCGAGCAGGAGCACCCGGTCTTCGACGCGGCGCTGCTCTCGCCGGCCGACGAGGAGGCCATCGCGGATCTGCAGGCGGCGGTCAACGCGCTTCGCCACTTCCGCGCCGAGGTCAAGGTCCCCGCGGGCCAGGTGATCGAGGCGGTCTTCGTAGGCGAGGGGGGTGCCGAGGGCTACGAGCGCTACGCGCCCTACGCC
The DNA here is from genome assembly GCA_040776965.1 of Thermoleophilia bacterium. Taxonomy (GTDB): domain Bacteria; phylum Actinomycetota; class Thermoleophilia; order UBA2241; family UBA2241; genus CAIXSE01. The sequence continues at coordinate 974,917 of JAXGZO010000001.1, read as the reverse complement.
GCCGCACTCCGCCCGCTCGCCCGCACCGAGGTGCGGTTCGGCGTGGAGCCCGAACCGGGGTCCACCGTCGTCCTCGTCCCCGGCGGTCACTTCGAGGTGGCCTCCACGGTCGACGCGGCTGAGGAGCTCGCCCGTCTCGAGCAGCAGCTCGGCAAGATAGAGGTCGAGGTGGGGCGCTGCGAGGCCAAGCTCGCCAACGAGAAGTTCGTCGGCCGAGCCCCCGAGGCCGTGGTCGCTAAGGAGCGCGAGAAGCTCGCCGCGTATGTGCTCGACCGCGACGAGCTCTCGGCGCGAATCGCGCAGCTGCGCGCGGGCTGAGAGGGCTGAGTGCGTGCCGCCGACGCCGACTGGAGGGCGTACCTCGCCTCGCTCGAGGTCTTCGGCATGCGGCCGGGGCTCGAGCGCGTCGCCGCGCTGCTCGAGTGCGTAGGGCGGCCGCACCGGGCCTACCGTGTCATCCATATCGTCGGCACCAACGGGAAGTCGTCGACCACGCGGTACTGTGAGGCGCTTCTGGCCGCTCACGGGCTTCGCTCCGGGGCGTACCTCTCGCCGCACCTCTCGGGGTGGGAGGAGCGGGTGCTCGTCGGCGGCCGACCGGTTTCGGCCGAGCTCTTCGGCCGTTCGGTACAGGCCGTTCGGGAGGCTGTGGCCGAGCTGCCCGCGGAGCTCGGCGAGACGACGCAGTTCGAGGTGCTCACCGTCGCGGGGTTACTCGCCCTCGCGGAGAGCGGGGTGGAGGTGGTTGCGCTCGAGGCCGGCCTCGGCGGTCGCCTCGACGCCACCAACTGCGTGCGTGCGTCCGTCGTGGTGCTCACGAACGTCGCCCTCGAGCACACGGAGGTGCTGGGCGAGACGAGGGAGCTGATCTTCGCGGAGAAGGCCGCGGTCATTAAAGGCGGCCACGCGGTCTTCGGCGATTTAAGTGGCCTCGAGGGCCGCGCGCGCGCGGCGTGCGAGGCCGCCGGTGCGCGGCCGTACCTCCTGGGGGAGGAGTTCTCGGTGGCGGGCGGTCCGGACGCCTTCAGCGTGACCTTCGGTGCGGAGGTGTGGGCGGGGCTGAGCGTGCCGACGCCCGCCCTCTACCAGGTGCAAAACGCCGCGCTCGCCGCGCTCGCAGTGCGCCTCCTTCTCGGTCGCCTCAAGGCCGGCTCCGCCCGCTCCGCGCTCGCCGAGACGGCGGTTCCGGGGCGGCTCCAGAGGCTCGGCGAGCGGCCGCTGGTGCTGGCGGATGGTGCGCACAATCCAGATGGAGTGGCCGCGCTGGCGCGGAGCCTCGCGGCCGTCTCCCTGCCGCAGCCCGTAGTCGGCGTGCTCGCGATGATGCGCGACAAAGCTTACGACAACATGCTGGAGCGCCTGTTGCCCTCGCTGGACGAGGTTGTCTGCACGCAGGCGAGTGCGCAGAGAAGCTTGAGCGCGGAGGAGCTCGCCGCGGCCCTCCGGGCCGCGGCCGCCCGCCGCGGCGTTGGCCTACCCACCATCTCCGTTATCCCCGAGCCATCTGCGGCCGTTGCACTCGCCGTGCGACGGGCCGGCGCCGACGGAGCCGTGCTTATCGCCGGGTCGCTCTATCTCTTGGAGGACCTCAAAGAGCTCCTTGAGGCGCCGACGGATGCCCTCGGTTATACTTGCGGGAAACGTAAGGAGGGCTGTCGATGACGCATCCGGCCGTGAAGTTACTTATCGGAGTGCTGATCGTTCTTGCGGTCGGGCTCGTGGCTTTTTTCGTGGGGTACCTCATCGGTATGAGGTTGGCCGTGCTGCCGTTTGTGCCCCTCGCCGCCCTCCTCTAGCGTCTCATTCCGCATCGGAGCGGGTTCTCAGATATGATGGCCGGGCTGGCCACCGGGTCAGCCGATCGACGGCGTTCCATCGGGGCGCTGTGTCCGCGGTAGGGGCGGGTCGGTCGTCATCTCGTCGGGGCGGGGTAGGAGCTCCGGCGACGTGCGCGTGAGGAGAAGAGGTGCTCAGCGGAACTCTCGTTGTTGCGGTTAGCAGCAACCCCCTCCAGTCGGCCGTCGACTTCTTTAAGTCTCCACTCTGGAGCTTCTTCACGAAGTTCGCGCTGCTCTTCGTGGCGGCGCTTTGGCTTGCCGGTGCGTATTGGGTGTTTAAGGATGCGCGTCGGCGCATCGACGACAAAATCATCCTCGTCGTGTTGGCGCTCGCGGGGCTCGTGTTTGGGCCTTTCGCTGTGCTGATCTACGTTATCGTGCGGCCAGCCGAGTTCCTCGAGGACTGTCGTGAGCGGGAGCTCGAGATCGAGGTGCTTCAGCAGCGGCTCGACGAGTTCGCCTCTTGCCCCGCTTGCGGTATGTCGTTGCGGGACGACTACCTTTTGTGCCCCCGCTGCGGACGTCAGCACCGCACGCCGTGTGTGCGATGCCACAGGCCGATCGACGGTGCGTGGCGTGTGTGCCCTTACTGTGAGACCGATCAACGGAGCGGCGCGGCTCAGTTTTAACGGCGCGCCGCGTTCGAGCTTCTGTACGTCGATAGGAGGAACCCTTGGAACGAACGTTTGTGATGGTTAAGCCCAACGGTGTGGCCCGCGGGCTCACCGGTGAGATCATTGCCCGCTTTGAGCGCCGTGGCTTCACGCTGCGCGCCCTCAAGGCGATGCGCATCGACCGCGCGCTCGCCGAGCGCCACTACGCGGAGCACGTCGAGAAGCCCTTCTTCGAGTCGCTCGCGGCCTTTATCACCTCCGGCCCCGTGGTCGCGATGGTGTGGGAGGGGCGCGAGGCCGTCACCGTCGCTCGCGCTATGATGGGCGTTACCGACTCAGCGCAGGCCGCGCCGGGCACGATCCGCGGCGACTTCTCCCTCTCCAAGGAGGAGAACGTCATTCACGGCTCCGACAGCCTCGAGAGCGCCGAGCGGGAGATCGGCCTCTTCTTCGGCGAGGACGAGCTCGTCTGAGCGTGTGCTCACCAGATGATCGCGGAGCTTCGGCCGGGGTGTGCGGCCCCCCGCCGAAGCTCATTTTGGCCTCCCGTTCGCCGCAGCGGGATGCGCTTCTGCGCCAGCTTGGGTTTCCATTTCGCACCGTCGTGAGCACGTACGATGAGGAGTTGCACGATGCCGACCCCGTGTCGACTGTGGAGCACAACGCCTGCGGTAAGGCCCAGGAGGTGGCTGCGCGCGCGTGTCCGCGGCCGGACGAGCTGATCCTCGGCGTCGACACGGTCGTCGTCGTTAACGGCCGTGTGCTCGGCAAGGCGGCGAGCGAGCGGGAGGCCGGGGACTACCTCGCGCTCCTCGCCGGCGTCCGCCACGAGGTGTACAGCGGGCTCTGCCTCACCGGTCCTCGGGGGACCGCGGTGAGCCATGCCGTTACGGGTGTGACGTTTCGCCCCCTCGACGTCGCCACGATCGCTCGTTACGTCGCCTGCGGGGAGTGGCGTGAGCGGGCGGGGGCGTACGCGATTCAGGGGGTCGGCTCGGCGCTCGTCGCCGCCGTCGACGGCGACTACTTCAACGTCGTCGGTCTGCCGATTGCCGCGTTCGTGAGCGCCCTCGAAGAGCTCGGCGTCGCCCCCTTCACCTGGCTGGCATGTTGACTGTTCCCCTCAAAGGGGTAGGTTAAAGCGAGTACCCTACTCGGCCGCTCGCCGGTTGGTAGTGTCCTCACGCAGCGTATACAATCCAGCTTCGTTCTCTCACCGAAAGGAGCCCGCCATCAGCCTCCTTGGATTCATCACGGGCTTTGGCGCTCGTGATATGGCGGTCGATCTGGGGACCGCCAATACCCTTGTCTACCTCCGCGGCCGCGGCATCGTGCTCTCTGAGCCGTCCGTCGTCGCTATCGATCATCGCACGGGAGAAGTCCACGCAGTCGGCGCCGAGGCCAAGCGCATGCTCGGCCGCACGCCGGCGACCATCAGCGCCGTACGCCCGCTCAAAGACGGCGTTATCGCCGACTTCGACATCACCGAGCAGATGCTGCGCTACTTTATCCGCAAGGTCATGCAGAACCGCTGGGCTCACCCGCGCGTCGTTATCTGCGTACCGAGCGGCGTTACCGGCGTCGAGAAGCGCGCCGTGGAAGAGGCCACCTACTCGGCCGGCGCCCGCTGGACGACACTGATCGAGGAGCCCATGGCAGCCGCAATCGGCGCGGGGCTTCCCGTGGCGGAGCCCACTGGCAGCATGATCGTCGACATCGGCGGTGGCACCAGCGAGGTGGCCGTTATCTCCCTCGGCGGTATCGTCGTGAGTCAGTCCATCCGCGTCGGCGGCGACGAGCTCGACGAGGCCATCATCAGCTACGTCAAAAAAGAGTACAAACTGCTCATCGGCAGCCAGACCTCCGAGGAGATCAAGCTCGAGATCGGCTCCGCGCACGACCTCACACAGGAGGAGCAGGCCGAGATTCGCGGCCGCGACCTCGTCACGGGCCTTCCCAAGACGATCGTGCTCTCCTCCGAGGAGGTCAGGTCGGCGCTGGAGGAGCCCCTGCAGGCGATCATCGACGCCGTTAAGGCCACACTCGACAAAACACCGCCGGAGCTCGCCAGCGACATCATGGACCGCGGCATTATGCTGGCCGGCGGTGGTTCGCTCCTCCGCGGCCTCGCCGAGCGCCTTCGCGACGAGACGCAGATGCCGGTGCACGTGGCCGAGTCGCCGCTCACCTGCGTGGCGGTCGGCTCCGGTAAGTACCTCGAAGAGTTCGATGTCCTCGTTAAAACGAAGCGCAGAGCTCAATCGCGTTTTCGCTAACGTCGCCGTCTTCTAGCCCATGAACCGTCGGCGCGTCATGCGGCGGCGGATTGTAGTAGCCGTGCTGCTGCTCCTCTCCGTCGCCATGCTTACCCTCTACTTCCGTGACTCCGGAAGCGGTGTCGCACGCGGCGCGCAGAGCGGCGTTATGCGCGTCATCGGTCCGCTCCAGATGGGTACGGCGCGGATAGCGAAGCCCTTCCGTGACGCCTGGGGTTGGGTGACGGATCTCTTTCACGCTAAGGCCGAGAACGCCGAGCTCCGCAAAGAGGTCGAGACCCTCCGCGCCGGTATCGCCAACAAGTTGGCGACGGAGGCGCAGAACGAAGAGCTCAAGGGCATGCTCGGTTTTAAAAAGGGCAATATCTACCCAAAGGGTGCCGAGCTCTGCGCCGCGCGCGTGATCGCGCGCTCCACGACGGCGTGGTACTCCACCGTGACGATCGACGCGGGGAGCAAAGACGGCGTGGAGCTGTACGACGCCGTCGTCAACGGCTCCGGCTTAGTGGGTCGCGTCACCGAGGTCGAGGCCACCGTCTCGCAGGTGGCGCTTATCACCGACCAGTCGAGCTTCGTCTCCGCGATGATCCTCCCCGGTGGGGCTCAGGGGTTGGTCAGCGGGAGCGTAACCGGCGACGTTACCATGCAGTACGTCGATAAAGGTGAGCGTATTAAGGTCGGCCAGTACATCGTGACCTCCGGCATTCGCGGCTCCGTCTTCGTCCGCGGCGTGCCCATAGGCGTCGTCGAGAGCGTGGGGTCGCAGGACGTAGAGCTCTACCAGACGATCTCAGTGCGGCCCTTCGTTAACGTCCGCAAGCTCGACCTGGTACAGGTGGTCGTTCAGTGAGGGGCCGCGGTCTCTCGTTCGAAGAGGCGAGCTGGACGCTGCCCTCCGCCGGTGAGGTGGCGCGGATCGCGGCGCTCCTCCTCTTCGCTCTCCTCCTGCAGTCGACGGTCGCCTCCCACGTTCGCATCCTCGGCGTCGACCCCGACTTCATCCTCATCGCGGTGGTGTGCGTCGCGCTGCTGAGAGGTTCTGAGGTTGGCGCCCTCTTTGGGTTCCTCGCCGGAGCGCTGGTCGCCGTCGTGCTCATGGAGCCGATCGGCCTCAGTGCCTCCATCTTCGTGATCGTCGGGTTTCTCACCGGACGCTACGTCGAGACCGCCGACCTCTCGGCCGGCTTCGCGCCGCTCGTCAGCGTCTTCGCCGGAGCGTTTGCCGCCAACGTCTTGCTCGCGCTGGCGCAGTTTCTGCTCGCCCGGGAGGTGCCGCTCGGCTTCTTCCTCGGTCGCGTGCTGATTCCCTCGCTCATCCTCAACACGCTCCTCGCCTCGCCCTTCTACCTTTTCGTGCGGTGGTGGCTGCGCGGAGGACCTCTGAATGCTTCGCGGATCCGCTAACCGCTGGGGCCGTCGCGGGCGTAGGCGCGCGGAGCAGCAGAAGCCCGTGCGTCGCGAGGTGGGGCGGACCATGGCGCTCCCCTCCATCGCCCTGCGGGTCGGGATCGTCGCGGGCATCGCCCTCGCCTTCTTCGCGATCATCCTCTTCAGGCTTTGGTTTTTGCAGATCTTGAGCGGCGACGAGTTTTTGGCCCGCGCCAACGACAACCGCCTAAGGTCCATCAAGATCGTGGCGCCGCGCGGCGCGATTCAGGATCGTACGGGCAAGGTGATCGTCGACAACCGCCCTGGGCTCGCGGTCGGCATCCGCCGTATGGACGTCTCCGAGGAGCAGCTCCCCGGTTTGCTCGACCGCCTTGCGCGCGTGCTCAAGACTTCACCGAAGGAGCTCAAAGCTCACCTCGACAATCACGGCGGGTACCCCTATGACCTCGTGATCGTTAAGCGGGATGTCTCGCGCAAGGTCGCCTCGTACCTGCTGGAGCACAAGATGTCGTTCCCGGGCGTTGAGATCCAGAAGAACTACCTGCGGTCGTACCCGCACGGATCCCTCGCCGCCCACGTGCTCGGCAACCTCGGAGAGGTAACCAAGGAGCAGCTCAAGACGCCTCGATTTAAGGGGTATGTAGCCGGCGATGTCATCGGGCAGGGTGGCCTGGAGTGGACGTACGATAGCTGGCTGCGCGGAAAGGACGGCGCCTCCCGCATCGAGGTCGACGCACTCGGGCAGCCGAAGCGGCGTGAGCCTCTCGGCAACCGCCTGCCGGAGTCCGGTAATACGCTGGTCACCACGATCGATGCGGGGGTGCAGGAGAGCGCGGAGAAGGCGCTCGAACGCGGTATTCGCCTCGCCCGCAGCACCGGGAGCGTCGGCGCCAACGGCGGCGCGGCGGTGGTGCTCGACGCCCGCAACGGTCAGGTGATCGCCATGGCCAGCAACCCGACCTTTAAGCCCAGCGAGTGGGTGGGCGGCATCAGCGAGAAGAACTACAAGAAGCTCGCCGCCCCGCGCGCTAACCATCCGCTGCTCAACCGCGTGACGCAGTCGGCGCGGGCTGTTGGCTCGACGTTTAAGGCGATCGACGCGGTTGCAGCGCTTGAGGAGGGGGTCGTCACCACGTCTACGACGTTCTTCTGCAACGGTCGCTACATCGCCCCCCATACCTCCGACAACAGGGTCTTTCATTGTTGGGATCGCAGCGGACACGGCACCGTCGACCTCATCAGTGCGATGAGCTGCTCCTGCGACACGTACTTCTACAACGTGGGGTACAGCTTCTACCAGCGCAAGGGCACGGAGCTCGCCGACTGGGCGAAGCGGCTCGGCATGGGCGAGGTGACCGGAGTCGACATTCCGGGTGAGGTTGCGGGCCGTATCCCGACCCCGAGCTGGAAGCGCTCCTACTTCAAGACCGAGGTCGACAAGATCTGGAACCCGGGCGACTCCATCCTCCTCGCGATCGGGCAGGGTAATCTGGAGGCGACACCACTACAACTCGCCGTCTCCTACGCCGCCGTCGCTAACGGCGGCACGATCGTTACGCCGCACCTCGGGCTCAAGATCGTCGACTCGCAGGGCGAGTTGGTCCACAATCTGGAGCCAAAAAATAAGCGTAAGGTTGAGATCTCGCAGGAGACGCTTCAGGTGGTGCGGGCCGGTTTGCGGCGGGCTGCCTCTGACGGCACTTCAGCGGGTACCTTCGCCGGGTACCCCATTGCGGTGGCGGGCAAGACCGGGACCGCCGAGGTGTGGGACGATGGACGCTACGTTGACTACGCGTGGTACGCGAGCTACGCGCCCATCGACAAGCCCAAGTACGTCATCGTCACCATGATCGAGAAGGGTGGGCACGGCGGCACCACGGCCGCGCCGATCACTCGCCTCATCTACGATCAGTTGTTCCACATCAAGAGCAAAGAGCTTGGCAACTCCGGGAGCAGTGACTAATGCTCGATTGGCGTAACTGCGTGCGAAACCTCGACTATCTTTTGCTCGGAAGTACGTTTGGGCTCATGGCACTTGGCTTCGCCACCATCTACTTCGCCACGCGCCACGACGTTGCGGGCAACCCCTTCGTCTTCGTCAAGCAACAGCTTATTGCGGCGGTGCTCGGCCTCATCATTGCCCTCGTCATCGCTCTCATCGACTACGGTATTTATCGGCGGTTCCAGTGGTTGCTCTACGGCTTCGTCGTCCTCTCCTTGCTCGTGGTCACGTTTTTCGGGCAGACGCTGCACGGCGCCCGTCGCTGGATCGACCTCGGGTTCACCAATTTCCAGCCGTCATCGCTCGCGGCGCTCTTTCTCGCGTTGAGTATCGGTGCAGTGTTGGTCGATCGTGCGGAGATGCTCGGCACGAAGCGCGTTACTCTCTACGCTCTCGGTCTCGTCGTCGTGCCCGCCTTTCTCGTCTATAAACAGCCGGACTTCGGGTCGGCGATGGTGCTCGGCGTGCTCACCCTCGCCCTGCTCTTCTTCTTCGGAACATCCTGGAAGCACTTCGCAGCGATCTTTGGAGTCGGTGCCGTCGGGCTCGTCGCGGGGCTCAAGCTCCTCCCGCTCGCCGGGCTGCACCTCTTTCACGCCTACCAGATCGATCGCCTGCTCGTCTTTCTCGACGTCTCGCGCGATCCTACGGGGAGCGGGTACAACATCATTCAGTCCATGATCGCGGTCGGCTCGGGTGGGCTCACCGGGCGCGGGGGTATGGCGACGCAGACGACGCTCGACTTTTTACCGGAGCACCACACCGACTTCATCTTCGCGGTCTTCAGCGAGCGGTATGGGTTTATCGGCTGCGTGCTGTTGTTGTTGCTCTACGCCGTCTTCATCTGGCGCTGTCTGCGGATCGCAACGCTCTCGCGTGACCTCTACGGCAGCGTGCTCGCGGGCGCCCTCGGCGTCACCGTGCTCTTCCAGGTCTTCGTGAATATCGGCATGACGATTGGTATCATGCCGGTGACGGGCATCCCGCTGCCCTTTGTAAGCTACGGCGGAACAGCTATGATGACCTTCTTGATGTTTGTCGGCTTATTGCAGGCGATTCACCTGCGCAGTACAACGACGATGACCACCACGGGAGGTCGTCTTGTCCGCTAGCGAGTATCTCTCCAAGCTCATCGGCGCCGTGAACAGCGCTCATCCCTCCGCTGCAGCCCCGGCGAGGCTCTGTGTCGTGGGCGTCGGCCCCAACCTCGCGCGTGTGGTCGCGGCGCTCTCCGCCGGCGCCGCCGACGTGCATGCCGGCCTGAGCGATGGCATCGACGCACTCGTCCCCGCCGACTTTCCGCAGGAGGAGCGGTTGATCGCCCGCTGGGATCTCCTCATCTTCGTCGCCGCCGGCTGTGCGCCCGGCGATGTCGCCGAGAGCATTCGCGCTGTGAGGGGCGCCGGTCGGCCGGTGCTCGCGCTGGTCGAGCCCGGAGCACCGATGGGGTGGGTCGCCCTCGCCGGCGTTCAAGAGAGGGAGATCGTTCGTGGGGTTGGCGGCGGTGCCCCCTCGCTCGAGGGCCGTGTAGTCTGCGTGCTGGGCGACGACGCTCTCAGCTTGGCACTCCGCTACCCGCTCGTTCGTCGGGCGTACTGCGAGCACGTGGTCCTCACAAACGCCAAGCAAAACGCGGCGATTGGGGCGATCGTCGTACTCCCCGGTGCGGACATGCCGGCCATGACCGCCAACCAAATTCGCATGGTCCTCAAGATCGCCGTGGCGTATGGGGAGGAGATCGGGCCCGACCGCGCCCTTGAGCTCCTCTCCGTCATCGGCGGCGGCTTAGCCCTCCGTACGCTTACGCGTCAGGCTCTCGGGTTTGTACCCGGGTTGGGTTGGGCGATCAAGGGAGCCGTCGGGTTTACGGCTACCGTCGCGCTCGGCAAGGCCGCGATCGCGTATTTCGAGTCTGGGGCCCCGCTCCAGCTCTCTCACATGCAAAGGATTACCCCTTACGTTGACCGACTACGTTCCCGGGTCCCCGGAGTTCTTCAGCGAGCTCTCCCCACCGGATGAGATAGCACGCCTTTTAGCGCGAGTAACGCGACCGGGGCGGTACGTCGGCGGCGAGTTCAACAGTCGTCGTAAGCATGGAGCGACTCCGCGGATCGTCCTTTCGTATCCGGATGCTTACGAGATCGGTATCTCGAACCCGGCGCTTCAGATCCTCTTCACCCAGCTGAGCGACACGACTCCCGCCAGCGTGGAGCGGGCGTACTGCCCGTGGCCAGACATGGCCGAGGCCATGCGCGCCGCCGAGGTGCTGCTCTGGACGGTCGACTCGCTGAGGCCGGTCGCCGACTGCGAGCTTTGGGGCTTCACGCTGCCTCACGAGCTGTGCTTTACGAACGTCCTCGAGATGCTCGACCTCGCGGGGGTACCACTGATCGCCTCCGAGCGCGGGGAGGACGACCCCATCGTACTGGGCGGCGGCCCGGCGGCGGCCAACCCTTGGCCGCTCGCACCGTTCTTCGACGCCTTCTTCATCGGCGAGGCGGAGCATCGACTCACGCAGATCGTGGAGGCGCTCTCCGGCGCCTCGCGCGCCGAGCGCCTCTCGGCGTTGGCGGCGGTACCCGGGATGTATGTGCCGGGGAGGGGTAGCACGCCGGCGCGCCGCCAGATCTTTACGGCCTTCTCCACGACCCCGCCGCCGCTTCGCCCGCTCGTCCCCGTGCTCGAGGCCGTGCACGACAGGGTCGTCGTGGAGGTCATGCGCGGCTGCACCGCCGGCTGCCGGTTCTGCCAGGCCGGCATGTGGTACCGGCCGGTGCGGGAGCGCCCGGTGGACCTCGTCGTCGAGGCGGCGGAGCAGCTCCTGCGCGACTCCGGTTGCGACGAGGTCTCGCTGCTCTCGCTGAGCTCCTGCGACTACACCGGCGTGGAGGAGGCCCTCACGCGTATTCGCGCCCTGCGCCCCGGCTTACGGGTCTCCCTCCCGTCGCTGCGGATCGACTCCGCCGCCGATAGTCTCTCGCGCTTCGCCGCCGACCAACGCGGCTCGGTGACGCTCGCCCCCGAGGCCGGGACGCAGCGGCTGCGCGACGTGATCAACAAGGGCGTTAACGACGAACAGTTCGAGGAGGCGGTGCGCGCGACCTTCGCGGGCGGGTTCACCGGCCTCAAGCTCTACTTCATGATCGGCCTCCCGGGCGAGACGGAGGAGGACGTAGCCGGCATCTCGCGCATGGCCGGCGTGGCATCGCGCCTCGCGCGAGAGGTCGGTCGTGGGCGCGTGCGTCTGAGCGTCTCCGTCTCCTCCTTTATTCCCAAACCCCACACGCCGTTTCAGCGCGAGCCCTTCGCCGGCGCGGAGGCGCTGCGGCGGCGTCAGCTGCTTATCCGTGAGACTATGCCGCGCAACGTGCGCGTCTCGTTTCACGGCGTCGACGCCTCGCTCGTCGAGGCCACGCTGGCGCGTGGGGGAGAGGCCAGCGCTCGGCTCGTCGAGGAGGCCTGGCGTCGCGGCGCCCGTTTCGACGGGTGGACCGAGCATTTTCGTCCACAGATCTGGGCCGACGCCGCTACGGCGCTCGGCCTGCAGCTCGGCGAGGCCGACCTCTGCTCCGGCGTCCTCCCCTGGGAGCGCGCGGTCGATGCGCGGCTCGACCCCGAGTTCTTGCTGGGGGAGCGCGAGCGCGGGTACGGCGGAGAGCTCACCGCCGACTGCAGAGATGCCGGGTGTGTGAGCTGCGGCGTCTGCGGCGGCGAGGTGAGCATGGAGGTGCTGCGGTGAGCTGGTGGCTGCTCGCCTTCTCCCGCGAGTACCCGGCTCGCTACCTCTCGCACCTCGACACCGTACGCGCGCTGCAGCGGACCTTCGCGCGCGCGGGCGTGCCGATCGCGCTCTCCGAGGGCATGCGGCCTAAGCCGCGGATCTCGTTGCCGTTGCCGCTACCGGTCGGCGCCGCCGGCCGCGAGGAGCTCGCCCTCCTCAAGGCCGCCGAGGAGGCGCCGGGCCCCCTGGAGGCGCTGCGCGCGCTGTGCACCGCCGCTCCCCCCGGTCTTCGCCCCCTCAGCATCACGGTGCTGGGCGAGCGCCGTCCGCATCCGCAGCCGCTGGAGGCCGAGTACGAGTGCGAGCTCGACGGGCCGTGGAGCGCCATCCTGGCCGCCCTCGAGCGTTACCGTGCGGCCGATGCAGCCGAGGTGGAGCGCGTCTCGCCGAAGGGTAGACGCTGTATCGACCTTAAAGAGTTTCTTATCGACGCCGCCGCGGTCGAGACGGAGGAGGGGGCGCGGTTGCGCTTCAGCCTTCGGTACGACGAACGCGGCTCGGCGCGTCCACAAGAGTTCCTCGACCTGATCGCCGGATGGGCGGAGGTCGAGCCCGTGATGCGGGGCCTCGTGCGTCGTCGCATCACCTGGAGAGGAGTACCCGCGGAGTTCGACTTCGCGGCCGGAAGGAGTGTGCGTCAGTGACCACAGAGAAAGAGACTTCGCCCGCCTCGGCGGCGGCGTCGGTCGGCGCTTCAGGCGCCGCTGCGCCATCGACGAAGGGTGAGCAGGACGCCGCCGGCGGGGAGGGCGCACCGTCGACGCGCCGCCGCCGCGGCAGTCGCGGTGGGCGGCGGCGGCGCAAGCCGGCCGCCGCGCCGGAATCCTCAACCGAGACGGCCGCGCAGGCTGCGCTACCCGCCCCCGAGGAGCGGGCGGCGTTGCCGGCTGGCTCCGCCTCGGGCGACGGCGTACAGCTCATCGAGGGTGAGGCGGGGGGGTCGGCGACGAACGGCTCCTCCCGCCGCCGCCGTGGCAGCCGCGGCGGCCGCCGCCGGCGTAAGCCGGCCGCCGCGTCCGGCACCGAGGTTGCGGCCGAGGGCTCCGTCGAGCCAGTCGCCGTCGCGTCCGACGATTCGATCACCGCGCCTGGCCGCCCCGACGCTGCATCCGACGCCCCTCCCGCCGCCCGTCCCTCTCGCCGTACGCAAGCTGCGCGCCGTCGTAGGTCCGCAGCGGCTTCGCCGGAGGAGGGCGTCGCCTCCGAGGCGTCGTCCTCGGCCGACGCTCCGCTCGCGGAGGAAGCCGCACCCTCCCGCCGCAGTCGCCGTCGCCGCTCCCGCTCCGCATCCTCGTCCGCTCCCGAGCCTTCGACGTCGTCAGCAGAGCCCTCATCCGGCTCGGTGCCCCCTGCGCCCGCCGTCTCCGGCCTCGAGGCGCCCCCTGAGCCCTCGTCTGTCGTCGGTGAGTCCGGCGAGGACTCCTCTGAGCCCGCGAAGCCGAAGCGCAGCCGTCGCGGGCTGCGGGGTGGTCGCCGCTCACAGCGGCGTCGCTCCGAGTCCTCCGAGGTCGCCGAATCCTCCGAGCCCGCTGAGGCGTCGACGGAAAAGCCGCCGCCCGCTCCCTCGGCCCCCGCGGTTGCTCCAGTTGCGAGCTCCTCCTCAAGCTCCTCTCGCCCCCGCAGCCGCGATCGGCGGCGGCCGAAGGCTATTGTGCGGCAGGATGAGGGGAGCGGCTTCGGCGTCGCGAGCGCGGCGCTCCCCTCGCCCAAGAGCCTCGGGATCGTCGCCGAGCAGACGACGGAGCGCAATCTGCTCGTTACCGACGACGGATGCGAGCTGCGCGTCGCGCTGGTGGAAGACGGCCGGCTTGCCGAGATCTACATCGAGCGACCCGACCGTGTGTCGTACCTGGGCGACATCTACAAGGGCAAGGTCGAGAGCGTGATGGGTGGCATCGACGCCGCCTTCGTCGACTTCGGCCTCGACCGCAACGGCTTCTTGTACGTCAACGACATCGTCCTGCCCGACGCCGAGCGGCGGCCTCGGCGCATCGTCGACGCCGCCAAGGTGGGGCAAGAGGTACTCGTCCAGGTCACCAAGGATCCGATGGGGAGTAAGGGCGCCCGCCTCACCACCAAGATCTCCTTGGCGGGGCGCTACCTCGTCTACGTGCCGGGCGGGAGTGGGGTCGGCGTCTCTCGTCGCCTTCCCCAAGGCGAGCGGGACCGTCTACGCGAGATCTCGAAGAAACTCAGGCCGCGCAACGCGGGGCTCATCATCCGCACGCTCGCGGAGGGTCACGACCTCGAGGACCTGCGGCGCGACATGCGTTACCTCTCCCGGCTGTGGTCTCGTCTTAAGAAGAAGGCCGAGACGGTCAAGGCGCCCGGGCTCGTCCACAAAGAGGTCGACATCTCCATTGAGGCCACGCGCGACCTCTTTAACGACACCTGCGAGAGCTTAGTGGTGGATGATCCCAAGCGTCACAAGGCGATCGTCGCCTTTCTCGATAAAGAGGCGCCGGAGCTCCTCCCCCGCGTGCGGGCGTACGACGGAGCGGAGCCGCTCTTCGAGGCCTACAAGATCGAGGAGCAGATCGCTCGAGCGCTTGAGCGCCGCGTGCCGCTGCCGAGCGGCGGTAACCTGATGATCGACCACGCCGAGGCGCTCACCGTGATCGACGTCAACACCGGTCGCTTCACCCGTGGTAAGGGGCTTGAGGACACTATTACGAAGACGAATCTCGAGGCGGCCCGCGAGGTGGTGCGCCAGCTGCGGCTGCGCGATATCGGCGGCATCATCATCATCGACTTCATCGACATGGCACACGTGAAGAACCGCGAGATGGTGCTGGCGACGCTCGAGGCGGAGCTCGAGACCGATCGCACGAAGACGTACGTTGTTGAGCTCTCACCGCTCGGTCTCGTGGAGATGACCAGGCAAAACACCACCGACGGTGCTCGCGGCATCATGACGCGGACGTGTCCCTCGTGCCTCGGCAAGGCTCGTGTGCTGAGTGCGGAGACGATGGCGCTGAGCGTGGAGCGACGGCTGCGTAATCTAGCGCGTCGCTCGCAGGCTAAGTCTTGGCTCATCGAGATCAACGGCGACGTCGTTGAGCGGTTGAGCGGCGATCGCCTTAAGCGCCTGGAGAAGCAAACCGGGAGACGCATCTTCTTCGAGGGCTCCTCCGGCCTTCCTATTGATTCGTTCCGTCTGCTCGCCGAGGGCGCCCCCGCGCAGGTGATGGCGCAACGCATCCCGCTGCGCGAGGGTCAGGAGGTCGAGGTTGAGTTGGAGTTCGCCCTCACGTACAGTCCTCGAGATGCAGTCGGCTACATCGATGGGTACATGCTGATCGTTGAGGGCGGTCGCAAGTACCTCGGAGAGCGCCGCAAGGTGTGCGTCGTCGATACGGCGCGCACCGGTGCACGGGCGACTGTCGTTAAGCAGGGGTAGCGTGTGCCCCTGCCTTGACGGAGCCTTTTTTCTTGATTAGTATCTTCTGCCGTTGTCTTGTGGGGAGTTGCCATGATGAAGTCGGAAGCCACCTACGCGGTCATTCGCGTCGGTGGACAGCAGTTCAAAGTACGTGAGGGCGACACGATCGTCGTCGATCGTGTCGACGCCGAAGAGGGCAAGAGCCTTACCTTCGGTACCCTCGCGGTTCGCACCGCCGGCGACGCGATCGACACGACCGCGTCCGCCAAGGTAGAGGCCCGGGTCGACGAGCACCTGCTCGGCGAGAAGCTCAAGGTCTTTACCTACAAGCCCAAGAGCACGTTTAAGAAGACGAAGGGTCATCGGAGTCGTCTCAGCAAGCTGACGATCGAGTCGATCACCCTCGGGATGGAGAAGGAGCAGCAGGGTGGCGCATAAGAAAGGTGGCGGTACTAGCCGCAACGGTCGCGACTCTGAAGCCAAGCGCCTCGGCGTTAAGGCCTTCGCAGGCCAGGTTGTGCCGGCCGGGTCTATTATCGTCCGTCAGCGCGGCACGAGGTTCCGTGCGGGCGAGAACGCCGGCGTCGGCGTCGACCATACGATCTTCGCGAAGGTCTCCGGCCGTCTCGTCTTCACCGAGCGGGCCGGCGGTCGCTATATCTCGGTCGTTCCTGAGTCCTAAGTCGGCCGGCGTTCGCCGGCCCGGGTAGTCATGCTCGATCGAGCCAGTATCTGTGTTCGCGGCGGACGCGGCGGCGCTGGCGCCGTCAGCTTCCGCCGCGAAAAGTATGTGGCCAAAGGTGGGCCGGACGGCGGCGACGGAGCCGCCGGGGGCGACGTCGTCATCGTCGCCACGCGCCAGCTGCGCGACCTCACCCACTTTCGCCATAAGCATCACTTCCGCGCCCCGGCTGGCGGGAGCGGCCGCGGGGCGAAGAAGGCCGGTGCGGTGGGAAAGGCCCTCCTGATCGAGGTACCCGTAGGTACCGAGGTCCGCGATGCCGAGGGAGTGCTGCTCGGCGACCTCACCCGCGAGGGGCAGCGCCTCCTCGTGGCGAAGGGCGGCGAGGGCGGCCGTGGCAACGTCTGCTTTAAAAGCTCCACCCGGCAGACACCTCGTTTCGCCGAGCGGGGGCTGGAGGGCGAGGAGCGATGGCTCACGCTCGCCCTTAAGCTCCTCGCAGACATCGGCCTCGTAGGGCTTCCCAACGCGGGTAAGTCCTCGTTGCTCGCGGCGCTTACGCGGGCGCGCCCCAAGATCGCCTCGTACCCCTTCACGACGATCGAGCCCAACCTCGGGGTGATCGATCTTCCGCACGAACCCGTCGTGATTGCGGACATCCCTGGCCTTATCGAGGGGGCGAGCGAGGGGGCGGGTCTGGGACACCGCTTTTTGGCCCACATCGAGCGCACGGCGTTGCTCGTGTACGTCATCGACGCCTCCGATGGGGTTGAGGCGTGGCCGCAGGCGCTCGCCACCGTGCGCGGCGAGCTCCACGCCTTTCGGCCGGAGCTCCTCGACCGCCCGTCGATCGTGGTGCTCAACAAGGCCGACGATCTGGATGAGGAGGGCGTGAGGGCTGCCGAGGCGTTCCTTGCGGCGCAGCCCTGGGCATGCTCCTCGCTGCTCGTCTCCGCGCTCGACGGCACCGGGCTCGACGGCTTCATCGCCTCACTGGACGACCTGTTCGGCGCCCTGCGTGCGCAGGAGGCGGCGGCTATGGAGTCCCTTGAGGAGGTCGCACCGGTGCTTCGCCCCGGCGAGGATCGTCTCGAGACGTTTACCGTCACCCGTGAGGCCGAGGGCCGGTACCTCGTCCGCGGTAAGCAGCTGGAGCGATTGTTCGCTAAAGCCGACATCGAGAATAGAGATGCCCTTGAGTACCTCCAGCAGATCGTCGAGCGAGCCGGTCTCAACGCCGCCCTCCGACGCGCCGGCGCACAGCCGGGCGACACCGTGGTGCTCGGCGAGCAAGAGTTCGAGTTCGCTTAATTCGTGCTCTTCTCCCGCGTCCTTGCCGCCTTTGCTACAATCGCGAACATGAAGACCATCATCGTCAAGATCGGATCGAGCAGCGTCGCCGACGACGGCTACTGTTTGCGTCGCCGTCTCCTGGCGGGGCTCGCCGCCGATATCGCAGAGCTCGCCCACGCCGGTCGGCGTGTCGTCCTCGTCTCGAGCGGCGCTATCGCCTGCGGTCAGCATGTGCTCGGCGTCGAGGAGCGGCCGCGGCTGGTGCCGGCGCTACAGGCTACCTCCGCGGTGGGGCAGGGGCGCCTCTTCGCCCATTGGGAGCGGCTCTTCGCCGACCAGGAGATCGTGGCCGCTCAGGTGCTGCTCACGAGCGACGATTTCTCCCGGCGACTCAGTTACGTTAACGCACGCAACACGCTTCGCCGGCTGCTGAGCTGGGGCATCGTGCCGATCGTCAACGAGAACGATACAACGGCCACCGACGAGATCCGCTTCGGCGACAACGACATCCTCGCCGCGCAGGTCGCGGTGATGCTTCGCGCCTCCGCGCTGGTGCTGCTCACCGACCAAGACGGCCTCTACACGGGCGACCCGCGGAGCGACCGAGACGCTCGCCTCGTGACGCACGTCCAGCACCCGCAGGAGCTCGCGGCCTTCGACGTCGGCGGCGCATCGCGTCGCGGCGCCGGCGGCATGCGAGGTAAGGTCGCCGCCGCGCTGATGGCTACGGGCGCCGATGTGCGCACCGTTATCGCGAACGGCTCGCGGCCGGGCGTGCTCAGCGCGATCGCCCGTGGCGAACGCGTGGGGACGTGGATCGACCCGCGCCCCGCCGGCGACTCCGCTTTTAAGCTCTGGCTCCGCTACGCGAAGCCCGTGCGTGGTACCATTGAGGTCGATTCAGGGGCGGTTCGTGCGCTGTCCTCCGGGGGGAGTAGTCTCTTGCCGGTCGGCGTTCAGTCGGTGTACGGGAGCTTCGTCGCCGGCGATGCAGTTGCGGTCGTCGGTGAGGATGGGCGGGAGGTTGCCCGCGGGTTGGTGAGTATGAGCGCCCGCGATCTGCGGCGCGTGGCCGGCTTAAGAACGAGTGAACTACACGCGGTTAATCCGCAGCTTCAAGATGAGGTCGTGCATCGGGATAGCCTGGTGCTTGTCGGCGAGGAGGTCACGTGACCGCTGTCACTGTAAGAAAGATCTGTTCGAGTGCTCAGGCCGCGTCGCGTGTGCTCAGAGGGCTCTCGCGGTCGCGCAAGGATGAGGCGCTCCACTCTATCGCCGATGTGCTCGAGCGGCGCATGGACGAGATCCTCACCGAGAACCGCGAAGACATTCGCCTTGCTCGCGAAAACCGCCTCTCAGACGCCCTCATCGACCGCCTTCTTCTGGACGAGGATCGGTTGCGCGACGTCGCGGCGGGGGTGCGCGCGCTGGCCGCCCTGCCCGATCCCGTCGGCCAGATCGAAGACGGCTGGCACCTCAACAACGGCATCGAGCTCCGCAAGGTGCGCGTTCCCCTCGGGGTTATCGCCGTCGTGTACGAGGCGAGGCCCGGGGTGACGGTCGACGCCGCCTGTCTCTGCCTTAAGGCCGGTAATGCGGCGATCCTCCGCGGCGGCAGCGCCGCCTCTCACTCCAACCGCATTCTCTCGGAGGCGGTGCAGGGTGCACTCATCGAGGAGGGCCTCCCGCGTGCCGCGGTCTCGTACCTCACCCCCGACCGGCGCGAGCTCGAGGAGCTCATCAAGCAGCGCGACTTCGTCGACCTGGTCGTACCGCGCGGCGGCGAGCAGCTTAAAGAGTACCTTCTCGACAACAGCAGGGTGCCGGTTATCTGCGCCGCCGGTGGCAACTGCCATGTCTACGTCGACGCGGCCGCCGACCTCATGCGCGCCGTGCCCATCGTGGTCAACGCCAAGTGTCAGCGTCCCGGCGTTTGCAACGCCGCAGAGACGCTCCTCGTGCACCGCGAGGTCGCCGATCGCTTCCTGCCCGTCGTGGTCAAGGAGCTCACGCGTCGCAACGTAGAGCTCTTCGTCGACGGCGTCGCCGGCGAGATCCTCGACGATCCCTCTCTCAAGAGGGCGACGAAGACGCACTACGAGACGGAGTTCCTCTCGCTCAAGCTCGCTATCCGAGTGGTCGACTCCCTCGATGAAGCTATCGAGCACATCACGACGTACGGCACCAAGCACTCCGAGGCTATCCTCACGGAGGACCTCGCGGCCGCTCGGCGCTTCACCGCAGAGGTCGACGCCGCCTGCGTCTTCGTCAACGCCTCGACGCGCTTCACCGATGGAGCGCAGTTCGGTATGGGCGCCGAGATGGGCATCTCCACGCAGAAGCTGCACGTACGCGGTCCCATCGCCCTCAGCGAGCTCACCTGCGTGAAGTACGAGCTCTGGGGTGACGGCCAAATACGAGGGTGAGCTTGTGGCTGCGAGGCGGTTGCGCCTAGGTGTGCTCGGCGGCAGCTTCGACCCGCCGCACCTCGCCCATCTCGCGATCGCCTCTGCGGCTCTTGAGGCGTTGTGCCTTGAGCGCGTGCTCTTCGTGCCCGCGGCCGCTCCGCCGCACAAGGACTCGTCGCGGCGCACTCCGGCCGCCGTGCGACTCGAGATGGTCGAGCTGGCAGTTGCCGACGATGAGCGCTTCGCCGTCTCCTCTATCGAGATCGACGAGGGGCTCGTGTACACGTGCGACACGCTCGCCGCACTCAGCCGTCGTTTCCCGGAGTACGACATCGTGTTTTTATTGGGCTCGGACTCGCTGTGCGACTTCGATTCCTGGCGCAACCCCGAGGAGATCCTGCGCCTTGCGTCGCTCGCTGTTGCACTGCGGCCGGGCGACGACATCGAGCTCGTCCGCTCCGAGATACGGCGCTGGGGGGCCGATCGCATTACGCTCCTCGACCTCCCGCAGCGGGAGATCTCCTCGAGCGATCTCAGGGAGTGGGCGGCTGCCGGCCGTACGCTCCGCGCTCACGTGCCGCCCGCAGTGGAGGAGTTCGTGGTGGAGCGGGGGCTCTACCGGCGGCCGTGATGATCGATCGTGCAACCGCAGAGGCTCTCGCGGAGGCGCGCTTGTCTCGGACGCGCTTCGCTCACTCATGCCGTGTGGCGAGAGAGGCCATGGTGCTCGCCCGTCGTTTTAACGGCGTGCCCGCCTCCGCCGAGGTCGCGGGGCTTCTTCACGACTACTGTCGTGAGCTCAGCGCGGCTGAGATGCTGAAGGCGGCGAGGCGCTATGGCATCCCCGTCGGCACGCTTCAGCGGTGGCGGCCGGTCTGTCTGCTTCACGGTCCGGTGGCCGCGGCCGAGCTCTCCGACCTCGGGCTCGAGCTCGAGATCGCACGGGCGATCGCCCGCCACACGACGGGCGCGGGAGGCATGAGCGTCCTCGAGAAGTGCCTTTACCTTGCCGATTTCATCGAGCCGGCCAGGAGTTTTCCCGGTCTCGATGAGGTCCGGGTGTTGGCGGAGGAGTCCCTCGACCGGGCGGTAGCCGCCGCGGTTCGCATCAGCTTGCTCGACCTCGTGGGGCGCGGGAGGGGCGTGCTGCCGGATGCCCTCGACCTCTACAACGAACTTCATGTCGACGCCTGAGGGCACGCACCGGAGCGGGTATCGCCTCGAGCGACTGCGTCGCCGCCGGCGCTCCGCCGTTGAGCGCTGGCAGCTGGCGGTGCTCATCGTCTTCGCCGTGGCGGTCGCCTTCGCGGCGGTGTTCGGCGCTTGGCGTCTTGCACCGCGCTTGCTCGGCGGTGAGAAGCGTGAGGGAGAGGTCGGCTGTTCCCTGCTCCTCATCTTTCACGCTTCGTCCGACAATCGTCCGGTCGCTGCAGTGCTCGCGGTGCAGGACGCGACGACCGGGCGCTGCTCCGCCTTCACGATCCCCGACGAGCTCCTCCTGGAGGGGAAAGACCGCGAGTACGTCTTCGCCGGCGACGATCTCGTGAGCGGAGAGCTTCGTCGTGATCTCGAGCGAGCGATCAAGGTGCCAATCGACGCGGAGCACGTGCTTCCGGCGAGCGCCCTCACCGACCTCGCCGGCGGCGGCAGATTCCCCCTCTCCCTGCGGAGCTCCGTCAGGCTCCCGGCGGGCGTCGCGTCGCGCCCCTTCAGGCCGGGGCAAGATCTCGATACGCGCTCTCTTGAGCGTCTCCTGGGGTTAGCTAAGGGGAGGGAGTCCTCCGGCGGGGCGCTGCAGGCTGCCTTGGTCCGTTCGGCATTTAAGGCAGCCTCCTCCCGGCCGGCGAGCGCTCTTGATCAGGATCTCAAGCGCATTGTCCCCGGCGAGGACCGCGACGCCGAGAGGCTTCGCGGCGTCCTCAAAGGGCTCTGTGTCGAGGGGGTTACCGTGGCTAAATTCCCCTCGAGTCCGCGGGTTGCTGAGGGCCAGTTCGCCTTCGTGCCTAACGCCGGCAAGGTGATGACGATGATCACTCGAAGGTCGGCGGCTTACCGGGCGCAGTACACCGTGATCGTTCGCAACGGGAGCGGGCGGGTGGGCGTCGCTCAGGAGGTCGTGAGGCGCCTGGGCGGGCTCGACGTTAACATTGCGCCGGTCGGCAATGCGGACTCGTTTAACTACCGACGCACGCAGATCCTCGCCGGAAAACGAGCACTTCCCGTTGCTCAGGATATCCGTGCTATACTCAAAAAAGGCGTCGTTTTGAACGGTCCGGAGCTCTCTCCAACCACCGTTCTCATTATCGTCGGCGCCGACCTCAGTACCGTAAACCCCAGCTCGAAGGGCAAGCCATAACACCGGAAAAAGAGCAGATCACCGCGGAGGAGCTGGCGAGGGCCGTGGCCGAGCTCGCCATCGAAAAGAAGGGCGAGGATGTTTTAATTCTCGCTATGGATGAGGCCGTCGGCTACACCGACTACTTCGTCATCGTCACCGCAACCAGTACGCGTCACACCAAGGCCCTCGCGGATGAGGTTACGGGGAGGCTTCGCACTCGTCGGCACCCCGCGCGCGTTGAAGGCGGACGTGAGAGCGAATGGATCCTGATCGATTACATCGACGTTGTCGTACATCTCTTTACTCCGCTCGCACGCGAGTATTACCGCCCCGAGCATCTTTGGGGCGACGTCCCGCGCATCGAGCTTAACCTCTCGGTCTGAGGAGGATCCCATGAAAAAATCACTGCTCGTACTCCTCGCCGCAGTCGTCCTCGCGGCGGCCTTTGCGGTGGTGCTTCCGAGCTCCGCGCGCGCTGCCGACACCGTCGCGAACGAGCGGACGATGATCCGGCTGATCAACGAGGAGCGCGTCGCGCGCGGTCTGCCGGCGCTTCGCGTACACCGCGCGCTCGCGAAGGCATCGCGGTCTCACGCAAAAGACATGCTCAAATACGGCTATCTCTCGCATAACTCCCGCGACGGCTCGAGCTTCGTGCAGCGGCTGCAGCGCTTCGGCTATGCGCGCAAGGGCTACAAGTACTGGTCGGCGGGCGAGGTCGTGGGCTGGGGCCAGGGGGCGTTCGGTACGCCGGAGGCGAGCATTCGCAAGTGGATGAGCTCGCCGAAGCATCGGGCCACGATCCTCGACAAGAGGTGGCGCGACATCGGCGTGGGCTGTGCCGCCGGGACTTTTAAGGTAAAGCAGCAGGAGTACCCCAACGCGGTCCTCTACACCGTCGATTTCGGCTGCCGGCGCCGCTGACGAACCCCTAGGCTCTCTCGGTGTTGAGGTAGTCGCTGTTTTAGTACGTCTCGGAGTGGGCGGATGACAGAACCGGCTCCGGCGATTCTCCATATCGACATGGATGCCTTTTTCGCCTCCGTCGAGCAGGCGCGGCGGCCGGAGTTTCGCGGCCTGCCGGTGATCGTCGGCGGTGAGCGTGGTGGTCGAGGCGTCGTCTCTGCGTGCTCTTATGAGGCCCGCTCGTTCGGCGTGCACAGCGCGCTGCCTATGGCGCAGGCGGAGCGCCTCTGCCCGCAGGGCGTGTTTTTGCCGGTCGATATGGCGGCGTATAAGGCGGTTCATCGCGGCGTCGTCGAGATCTTCCGCCGCTACACCGATCTGGTAGAGGTCGCCTCCATCGACGAGGCCTACCTGGACGTCGCGGGGAGCAGGCGGCTCTTTGGGCCACCGCGGACGATCGCCCTGCGCATCCAGGAGCAAATCTACGATACGTACGGCATCACCTGCTCCATCGGCATCGCGGCCACGAAGCCCCTGGCCAAATTGGCCGCCGGCCTCAAAAAGCCGGCCGGCATCGATGAGCTCACGGAGGCCGACGTGCACGGCCGTCTTCGCGAACTGCCGGTGGGCAAGCTCTTCGGCATCGGTCCCGTGATGGAGGAGCGGCTTCTCTCGCTCGGCATTACGACGATCGGTGCGCTGCAAGACGCGCCCCTCTCGTCTCTCACGGCTGAGTTCGGCCGCTCGGCTAGCGACCTGCAGCGCCTGGTCTTCGGGCAGAGCACCTTCTCGGTGCGCGGCGAGCGGCCGCCGGCCAAATCCATCAGCCGCGAGGTTACCTTTGCCGATGACACGAGCGACCGGTGTTTTCTGCACGGCACCCTCCTCTCGCTGGCCGACTTCGTCGCCTCGGAGTTGCGGGTTAAAGGCCTCGCCGCGCGTACGGTAACGATCAAGGTGCGGCTCAGTGACTTCCGGACCTTCACCCGTCGTCGCACACTCACTCAGGTGATGAGTGAGGCTGAGGTGATCTACGAGCTCGCGATCTCCCTTTTGGACGACCTTCGCCTCGGTTCTCATCCGATTCGGTTACTGGGCGTGGGGGTCTCCGGCCTCGTGCAGGACGCCCGCCAGCTCGCACTCGACGATGACTGGCGTAAGGGTGCGCTCACCGAGGCTGTCGATCGCGTTCGGAGGAAGTACGGGTTTGGGGTGGTGAGGCCGGCGGGCGCGGTCGTCATCGACCGGTCGGCGGATCGATCGAGTGCCGCGGATCCGCCCGCGCCTCCGGAGGGTTAACATCGAGTGAGCACCGAGGGTATGATCGGTGCGAGAAGAGGCGGGAGCTGTGCTACACTTCAGCCTCCCACGGGGACCACACGGATGTCCGCGCGCGCCCGTTCTGGGCACGCTCGCGAGACGAGACACGAGGAGAACCAGTATGACGGATCCAGGCAAGATCAGGAACATTGCCCTTGTCGGGCACCGGGGTACTGGGAAGACATCGCTTTTTGAGGGGCTCCTCTACTCCGCCGGCGCGGTCTCGCGTCTCGGCAGTGTCGCCGATGGTACGAGTGTCTCCAATTGGGACGAGGACGAGAAGAAGCGCCGCATGAGCCTCTCCGCCAGTATGGCGCATGTGGAGCGTAACGGCCTCGATTTCAACATTATCGACACCCCCGGCGACTGGAGCTTCCTCGCCGATGCTATCGCCTCCCTCGAGGTCGTCGAGACCGCCGTGATGGTGGTTAACGCCGTCCTCGGCGTCGAGGTGCAGACGGAGCGCCTCTGGGCGCGGGCCGAGGCCCGCGGCCTCGGTCGCGTGCTCTACTGCAACATGCTCGACCGCGAGCGCGCCGACTTCGACGCCGCCGTCGAGGAGTTGCGCGACGCCTTCGGCAGCCAGGTTGTCGCCGTCCATATGCCCATCGGCAAGGAGCAGGACTTCCGCGGCATGATCGACCTCCTCGAGATGCGCGCTTACACGCACGAGGATGGCAAGCTGCAGATCGGCGAAATTCCGGCGGAGTTGCGCGAAGAGGCAGAGGCCGCGCGCGAGCTGCTCGTCGACACCGTAGCCAGCACCGACGACGATCTCGCCGAGAAATACCTCCTCGAGGAGGAGATCACGGTGGAGGAGCTCGACGCCGCGTTCGCCTCGGCGGTGGCGCGGGCCGAGATCTTCCCGGTTACCTGCGGTGCCGCCACTTCGTGCATCGGCGTGGTCGGCCTCTTCGACCTGCTCGCCCTCATGCCCTCGCCGGTCGATATGCCGACGCCGAAGCTCATCGCCGCCGAGGGCGCCGAGGGCACCGATGTCGAGCTCATGTGCGATCCCGAGCAGCCGGTCGTCGCTTTCGTCTTCAAGACGCTCGCCGACCAGTTCAGCGGGCACGTCAACGTCTTTCGCGTCATGCAGGGTACGCTCTCGAGCGATTCACAGATCGTCGTCTCGCGCGACGGCCACAAGGAGCGCGTTGGCCAGTTGCTTCGTCTCCTCGGTAAAGATCACACGCCGACCGACGTGCTCGTCGCCGGCGACATCGGTGCCGTGGCGAAGTTCAAAGACGTCGTCACCGGCGACACCATCTGTGCTTCGCCGAACTGCGGTTCCCTCCCCGCTATCGAATTCCCTGCGCCGCTCATGAGCTTCGCGATCCGTGCCAAGAGTAAGGGCGAGGAGGATAAGGTCATCACCGCCCTCCGGCGTCTCTCAGAGGAGGATCCGAGCCTCGAGGTCCACCGCGATGAACAGACCGGTGAGACGATTATCGGCGGTATGAGCCAGGTGCACGTCGAGGTCACCGTTGAGCGTATGCGTCGTCGCTTTGGTGTCGAGGTGGAGCTCAGGCCGCCGCGGGTGCCGTATCGCGAGACCATCAAGGGCAGCGCCGAGGCAGAGGGCAAACACAAGAAGCAGACCGGCGGGCGGGGTCAGTTCGCCGATACGTGGATCCGCGTCTCCCCGCAGCCGCGCGGTGAGGGTTTCGAGTTCGTCGACAAGATCGTAGGCGGCGCCGTGCCGCGCAACTTCATCCCCGCGGTCGAGAAGGGCGTGCGCACCGCGATGGCCGAGGGCTTCCTCGCGGGCTATCCCGTGGTCGACGTCAGGGTCGAGCTCTACGACGGCAAGTTCCACCCCGTCGACTCGAGCGACATGGCCTTCCAGATCGCCGGTTCCATCGGCTTTAAGGCCGCGGCCGAGAAGGCTCAGCCCGTGCTCCTCGAGCCCATCATGAGCGTCGAGATCACGATCCCCGACGAGAACGTCGGTGATATCCTCGGCGACATCAACTCGCGGCGCGGTCGTGTGCTCGGCACCGAGCCGCGTGGGCGCAACACCGTGGTGCAGACGGAGGTCCCGATGGTGGAGATGCTCACCTACGCGCCCGACCTCACGTCTATGACGGGTGGACGCGGCGACTACCATATGGAGGTGCTGCGGTACGATGAGGTCCCCGCGCACCTCGTGCAGAAGATCGTTGAGAAGGCGGCGGCTGAGAAGGAGGAGGGCTCCTAAGGGCCCCCTCGGGCCGCCGCCCACTAACCATACCCGCAGACGAGCGCATGGTGAGGCCTCTCACACGGTGACGAGGTAGTCTGGCGCTACGGTGGGATTGAGACGCTAGACAAACGGAGGTTCCCGTGAGAGAGAGCGGTACCATGCGCGTAAAGAGCGGACTCGCCGACATGCTTAAGGGCGGCGTGATTATGGACGTTACCGACGCCGAGCAGGCGCGGATTGCCGAGCAGGCGGGCGCCTGTGCGGTGATGGCCCTTGAGCGCGTCCCCTCAGATATCCGCGCTCAGGGCGGTGTGGCGCGGATGGCCGACCCCACCAAGATCAAAGAGATCCAGGAGTGCGTCAGCATCCCCGTCATGGCCAAGGCCCGTATCGGCCACTTCGTGGAGGCGCAGATCCTCGAGGCCCTCGAGGTCGACTACATCGACGAGAGTGAAGTGCTCACGCCGGCCGACGAGGCCAACCACATTAAGAAGTGGGACTTCAAGGTCCCCTTCGTCTGCGGTGCAGTTAACCTCGGTGAGGCCCTACGGCGCATCAACGAGGGCGCGGCCATGATCCGCACGAAGGGCGAGGCCGGCACCGGCGACGTCGTCGAGGCGGTGCGTCACATGCGCACCATCATGGGCGAGGTCCGCCGCCTGCAGTCGTTGAGCACCGACGAGCTCTACGTGGCGGCCAAGCAGATCCAAGCTCCCTACGAGCTGGTGGAGTGGGTCGCCGAAAACGGCAAGCTCCCGGTCGTCAACTTCAGCGCGGGTGGCATCGCCACGCCGGCTGACGCCGCGCTCATGATGCAGCTCGGCGCGGAGGGCGTCTTCGTCGGCTCCGGCATCTTTAAGAGCTCCGACCCGCAGAAGAGGGCCAACGCCATCGTTAAAGCCGTGACGAACTACCGCGACTCCGCGATCCTCGCCGAGGTCTCCGTGGGGTTGGGCGAGGCTATGACCGGTATGGAGGCCGCTCGTATGGAGCCCGAGGCTAAGCTTCAGAACCGCGGCTGGTAAATGCAGCGTGTGAGCTCCTGCGGCGCAATGCGTCGACTCGACGGGATCCTCTCCCCTGAGTCCAGCCCCAGCCCCTCCGGGCCGGGCGCTGGACTCAAGGTCGGGGTGCTCGCGCTGCAGGGCGACTTTCGCGAGCACCGAGTCGCCTTGGAGCGCCTCGGTGCGGCGACGGCCGAGGTGCGCGCCGCCGCCGATCTCGACGGCCTCGACGGCCTCGTGATCCCCGGGGGCGAGAGCACCACCATCGCGACGCTTATGGATGCTTACGGGCTCGTCGAGCCCGTGTGCGCGTACCATCGCGCCGGTGGCGTCGTGTACGGCACCTGTGCGGGGCTCATCACGGTGGCCCGCGAGACCGTGGAGGGCTCCCCTCGCACACTCGGGCTCATCGGCATCGTAGCGCGACGCAACGCCTTCGGCCGCCAGGTCCACAGCTTCGAGGCGGACCTCGTAGTTAGCGGGCTCGCCGAGCCCGTGCGCGCGGTCTTCATCCGCGCCCCCTGGGTAGAGTCTGTGGGTGCGGGGGTCGAGATCTTAGCGTCCCTGGAGGGGCGCGTGGTCGCCGCTCGCGAGGGGCGGGTGTTGGTGACGGCGTTTCACCCCGAGCTCACCGGCGACCTTCGCCTTCATGAGCTCTTTTTGCAGATGATCCACGACGCCGCCCGCGCGGTGTCCTCAACGACGTAAACGGGAGGTACCCACGTGTCCGGGCACTCCAAATGGGCGACGATCAAGCATAAAAAGGGCAAGGAGGACGCCAAGCGCGGCAAGCTGTTCTCTAAGCTCTCCCGCGCTATCTCGGTGGCGGCGAGAGAGGGCGGCACCGACCCGCTCATGAACCTCTCGCTGGCCAACGCGATCGACAAGGCGAAGAGCTACTCCATGCCCAAAGACAACATCGAGCGCGCTATTCAGCGCGGCGGCGGCGGCGCCGACGGTGCGGCCTACGAGGCCATCATGTACGAGGGCTACGGCCCCGCCGGGGTCGCGGTGATCGTCGAGGTGCTCACCGACAACCGCAACCGCTCCGCCGCGGACATCCGCAACATCTTCTCCAAGCACGGCGGCCAGCTCGCGCAGCCGGGGGCCGTGGCTTGGGTCTTCGAGCGCAGGGGTTCCATCGTCGTCGACGCCGCGAAGCACGACGAGGATGAGATCATGATGGCCGGCCTCGACGCCGGTATCGAGGACGTCGTCGCGGATGGCGGCGAGTTCGAGGTGCTCACGCAGCCCACCGAGTTCGCCGCGGTGCGCGACGCCCTCACCGACGCCGGTATCGATTTCGAGCAGGCCGAGGTGACCATGGTCCCCAAGTCGACGGTTAAGCTCGAGGAGAACGACGCGCGCAAGACGCTCAAGATCATCGACGCGCTCGAGGAGAACGACGACGTTCAAGAGGTGTACGCCAACTTCGACATCCCGGAGGATGTCCTCGAAGCCCTCACCGGCTAAGGGAGACCCTGTGATCGTTCTCGGCTTCGACCCCGGAACGGCGAATACCGGGTGGGGCGCCGTGCAGCAGGACGGAAACCGCCTCAAGTGGCTCGGCCACGGGTGCATTGTGACGACGGCGCGCGAGCAAACGCAGCGCCGGCTCCTGCGCATCTACGAGGAGGCGTGCGAGCTCGTGGAGCGCTTCTGCCCCGACTACGTCGCCCTGGAGGAGCTCTTCGTCAACGTCAACGTGAAGACGGCCCTGGCGGTCGGGCAGGCGAAGGGCGTGCTCTACCTCGCCGCAGCTGGCTTGGCCAACTGCCCGCTCGAGTACACGCCGCTCCAGGTGAAGCGCGCGGTCACCGGGTACGGTCGCGCCGGTAAAGTGCAGGTACAGGAGATGACCAAAGTTATCCTCGGCCTCCCGAGTATTCCGCGGCCGGACCACGCGGCCGACGCGCTCGCGGTGGCCATTACGCACGCGCACTACGCCGCCGCGCCCCCGCAGGTCTCGCAGGGCGGCCGGTCGTGATCGTCTCAGTTCGCGGCGTCTTGGTGAGTGTCGACGCCGAGCGGGCGGTGCTGGAGCTCGGCGGGGTTGGAGTAGAGCTGCTCGCCTCGGGTCGCACGCTCAGTTCGCTCGGGGGGCGGCGTGGGGAGGAGGTCTCCCTCTTTACGTACCTCAACGTGCGCGAGGATGCCCTGCAGCTCTACGGGTTTTTGAGCGCGCGTGAGCGCTCTCTCTTCACCCTGCTCATCGCGGTGAGCGGCGTGGGGCCCAAGGTCGCCCTCTCCGTGCTCTCCGGCTACTCCGTGGAGGAGCTGGAGCTCGCCGTGGTGCGCGACGACGTTAAGAAGTTCGAGTCCATCTCCGGTGTGGGCAAGAAGCTCGCGCAGCGCCTGGTCATAGAGCTCAAAGACAAGGTCACGGCGGCGCCGGCCGAAGTAGCCGGTGGCGCCGTCGGCGGCACCGACGCCTTCCTCTCCGCGCGCTCCGCGTTGCAGAACCTCGGCCTGGGCCTCCGTGAGGCCGAGCAGATGCTCCACGGCGCGCCGCAGGAGGCCTCGCTCGAGGAGCTCATGCGCTACGCCCTCTCGCGTACGGGGGGCTCGAGCTCGTGACCTCACGGAGCCCTCACGACCGCATCGCCGACCCTAACGAGCGCTCAGACGACCGCGACCTCGACTGCACGCTGCGGCCCCGGCGTTTCGCCGACTTCGTGGGGCAGGATGTGGCCAAAGAGCAGCTCGAGATCTTCGTGCAGGCGGCCAAGCGCCGCGGCGAGACGCTCGACCACGTGTTGCTCGCCGGTCCGCCCGGCCTCGGCAAGACGACGCTCGCCGGCGTTATCGCCACGGAGCTCGGCGTGGCCGTGCACACCACCTCCGGGCCGGCCCTCGACCGCAAGGTCGACGTCGCCGGCCTCCTCACGAACCTCCAGGAGGGCGACGTCCTCTTCGTCGACGAGATCCACCGTCTCAACGTCGCGGTAGAGGAGGTCCTCTACCCGGCCATGGAGGACTACGAGATCGACATCATGATCGGCGAGGGGCCGGCCGCGCGGAGCATTCGCATGCAGGTGCAGCCCTTTACACTGATCGGGGCCACGACGCGCTCTGGCCTGCTCACGACGCCGTTGCGCGACCGCTTCGGCGTGTGGCAGCGGCTCGAGTACTACGGGGTGGAGGAGCTCGCGCGGATCGTTCGGCGCTCGGCGGGCATTCTCGGTGTGCCCATCGACGAGGCATCCACGCGGGAGATCGCGGGGCGCTCGCGGGGTACGCCGCGCGTCGCCAACCGCCTCTTGCGGCGCGTGCGCGACTACGCCGAGGTGCGGCATCAGGGTGCCGTCGACCACGCTATCTGCGTCGACGCCCTCCGGCTTTTTCAGGTCGACGAGGAGGGGCTCGACAAGCTCGACCGCGACATTCTGCACATCATCGCCGAGAAGTTCGACGGCGGGCCGGTGGGCCTCGACACCCTCGCCGTCGCGCTCGGCGAGGAGGCCGACACCGTCATGGACGTCTACGAGCCCTACCTCATTATGCGGGGGTTCCTTAAGCGCACGCCGCGCGGCCGCGTGCTCACGCGCTCCGCCTTTGTCCACTGCGGCCTTGTACCACCCGCCGAGGCCCCTACACTCCTCGACGCCGAGTAGCCTCGCGGCTCGGCGGTTCCCCGTGGCGGACGACCTCTTACTCCATACGTGTTGCGGCCCGTGCGCGACCGTCGCCGTGCCCGCCCTGCGGGCGCGCGGGGTGGAGCCGATCGCGTGGTACCGCAACCCCAACATCCAGCCGGAGGCCGAGTGGCGGCGGCGGCTCACCGCCCTCCGCCGTTACAGCGAGGCCGTCGAGCTCGAGCTCGTCGTCGCCGACCCCGTGCCGGGGGAGGCCTGGCGTCGCTGGGCGGAGGGGCTCTCCGCGCTGTCCGCTGACGAGCGCTGCAGGGTGTGTCTCGGCGAGCGCCTCCGCGAGGCGGCGGCGGAGGCGGCGGCGCGCGGTATCCCTCGCTTCAGCACGACCTTAAGTGTGAGTCCGTATCAACGGCACGATCTCATCGTCACCGCCGGTGAGGCTGCGGGAGAGGAGTACGGCGTGCGCTTCGTCTACGCCGACCTCCGGGGGGTGTTTCGCGAGAGCTACGACGCCTGCCGGCGCTACGACCTGTACCGGCAGCCCTACTGCGGCTGCGCGGTGAGCAAGTGGGACGCCTGGCATCAGCGGCGGGCGCGCAGGAGGAGCGCGTGACGCGGCAAGCGGCCTCGTCGGCCAGCCCTTCGGCTCCACTCAGCCTCGACGACCTCGCCTACGCGTTGCCACCCGAGCTCATCGCGCAGGAGCCGGTGGAGCCACGCCACACCTCGCGCCTCCTCGTGTATGGGCGCCGTGATGGGGCGCTCGCCGACCACTCCTTCGCCGAGCTGCCGCGCCTCTTGCGCGCCGGCGACGTGCTCGTGCGCAACGACACCAGGGTCTTCCCGGCGCGCGCGTTTTTTCGCCGCGCTACGGGCGGGCGTAGGGAGGTGCTCTTTTTACACCCCGTGGAGCCGACGGAGTCGGCGGAGCGGGGTGCTGCGTCGGCCGCAGGGGCCGAGCGGTGGGAGGTGCTCCTGCGCGGGCGGCCTCGACCGGGCGAGGTGTTACGCAGTGAGGGGCTCGACGGCGCATGGCATCTCGTCTGCGAGCGGCCGCTCGGCGAGGGCCGCTGGCTCGTCGCGAGCGAGGACGAGCGCCCCGTGCTCTCCCTCTTAGAGGAGGTCGGCGTAACGCCCCTCCCGCCGTACATCCACGCGCGTCTGCACGACCCCGAGCGCTACCAGACCACCTACGCGAGTGCGGTGGGGTCGGCCGCCGCGCCCACCGCCGGGCTTCACTTCACCGCCGAGCTCGACGCGGCACTCGCCGACGCGGGGGTCGCTGTAGAGTCGCTCACGCTGCACGTTGGCCTCGGCACCTTTAAGCCCCTCCGCGAGGAGATGCTCACGGCCGGTCGGCTGCACGGCGAGAGCTACGAGGTGGCGGGCGCCGTGTGGCGGCGGCTCTGCGCTGCGCGCGCCGAGGGTCGCCGTGTGGTGGCCGTCGGCACCACCTCGCTCCGCACGCTCGAGCACCTCGCGCGTGACGCGGAGGCCGCGGAGGCCCTGGCGGCCCCCGCGGACGCTCCCCACGACGACGTACTGCGCGGGGAGACCGAGCTCTTCATCACCCCCGGCTTCTCGTTTCGCGCCGTCGATGCGCTCCTCACCAACTTCCACCTGCCGCACACGAGCCTCCTGGCGCTGGTGATGGCCTTCTGCGGCGTGGAGGCTACGCAGCGGATCTACGCGCACGCCATCGCCGAGCGGTACCGCTTTTACAGCTTCGGCGACGCGATGGTCGCGCTGTGAGGAGGGGGTTGTGGTGATGAAGACGCAGGGGTTCGCCTTCTCGGTCGAGGCGCGGGACCGCCGCGCGCGCGCCGGTCGCCTGGTGACCCCGCACGGTGAGGTCGAGACGCCCTGCTTTATGCCGGTTGGCACGAAGGCGGCCGTGAAGGCGGTGACGCCGTGGGATCTCCGCATGCTCGGCGCCCAGGTTGTCCTCGCCAACACGTACCATCTGTACTTTCGCCCCGGCACGCGGATCATCGCAGCCCACGGGGGCTTACACGGGTTTATGGCGTGGGATGGCCCTATTCTCACCGACTCCGGGGGGTTCCAGGTGTTCAGCCTGGAGGGAACGCGGGTGATCCGCGAGGAGGGCGTTGAGTTCGCCTCGGTGTACGACGGCTCACGTCACGTGTTTACCCCCGAACTGGCGATCCGCATTCAGGAGGAGCTCGGCGCCGACATCATCATGGCCTTCGACCAGTGTGCACCGGGGACGATGGCCTACGATGAGATCGAGGCCGCGGTCGACCGCACGACGAGGTGGGCCGCGATCTGCAAAGAGGTGCACACGCGCCCCGGGCAGCTCCTCATCGGCATCGTGCAGGGCGGTGTGCACGAGGGGCTTCGCCGCCGGTCGGCCGCCGAGATCATCGACGTCGGCTTCGACGCTTACGCCATCGGCGGCCTCAGCGTCGGCGAGCGGGGCGATGAGATGCTCGCCACCGTGGAGCTCATGGACGAGCTGTTGCCCGCCGACCGGCTCCGCTACTTTATGGGGATCGGTGACCCGCTCGGCTTGATCGAGGTCATACGGCGGGGTGTCGACGTCTTCGACTGCGTGCTGCCCACACGCCTGGCGCGCACCGGCACCGTCTTCACGAGCTGCGGGCGCATGAACATGCGTAACGCTCGCTTCGCCGACGATCTGCGGCCGCTCGACGAGGAGTGCGACTGCCCCGCGTGTCGCGACTTCACCCGCGCTTACCTGCGCCACCTCGTCGTGCAGCGCGAGATCCTCGGGCTGCAGCTTTTGAGTCTGCACAACCTGCGGGTTCTGCTAAGATTAACCCAAGACGCCCGCGCGGCCATCCAGGCCGGGCGGTTTACGTCGTTCGCCGACCACGTTGTGGAGTGCTACTCCGCAGGAGGATGTTGATGAGTACGCCAATGCTGCTGATCTGGATCGTCGCTATCTTCGGCTTTTTCTACCTGTTTCTCATTCGCCCGCAGAGGCGGCAGCAGCAACAACACACGAGTCTTATCTCCTCGCTCAAGAGGGGCGACCGCGTCGTCACGATCGGTGGCGTTATGGGCACAGTGAGCGCTATCGGCGACGACTGGGTCGAGCTCGAGATCGCGCGCAATACCCGGGTGCGGTACCTCAAGCGCGCCATTAACTCGCTGACGAGTGCCGGCGAGGAGGACGAAGAGGACTACGACGAGCAAGAGTATCTCGACGAGGCCGACGAGGAGTACGACGAGGAGTACGTCGAGACCGACGTGGAGACGCTCGAGGACGACGAGAGCCTTGAGGGTGCCGAGGTCGTGGAGGCGGACGAGGTCGAGGTCGACGGCGAGCCGGTCGAGGATCTCGACGAGCCGCAGACACCGAAGGCCTAAAGCGGTCGTCTCGCACTCCGTCTCTCGCGCCGTGACGAGCCCATTACTCCTCTTCATCGGGCTCGCTGCGCCCGCCGCGAGCAGGAAATCCCCGGCTCAGCGCGAACAGCGTCTTGATCTGCTGTTAAGGGAGAGGTGACGGGTTCATGGCGCATGTCTTCGCCTTCGCCAACCAAAAGGGCGGAGTGGCAAAAACGACCTCCACGCTGAACCTCGGCGTGGCGCTGAGCGAGCACGGCCTTCGCGTGCTCGCCGTCGACATGGACCCTCAGGGCAACCTCACGATGAGCCAAGGGATCGACACGGAGGGGCTCTCGAGCAGCATGTACGACGTGCTCGTGAACCGCACGCCCATCGAGGAGGTTATCTACGAGCGCGAGATCGACGTGGCGGCATCGACGATCGACCTCGCCGGCGCCGAGATGGCGCTCACGCAGATGATCGGGCGCGAGCGGGCGCTGCAGCGCGCTCTCGACGCCGTTCGCGATCGTTACGACTACATCTTGATCGACACGCCCCCCTCGCTGGGACTCCTCACGATCAACGCGTTAGCGGCCTCCGAGGGCGTGATCGTCCCGGTGCAGTGCGAGTACCTCTCGCTCCGCGGGCTGCTCCAACTCGAGAAGACGCTTGAGATGATCCGCGAGAACCTCAACCCCGAGGTGCGGATCAAGGGTATCCTCCCGACGCTCTTCGACGCCCGCACGAGCCACGGGAAGGAGTCCATCGAGGTGTTGCGCGAGAACTTCGGGCCGCTCGTCTTTAAGACGGTCGTCCGTAAGGCCATTAAGTTCGCCGAGGCGCCGGTGATCGGCTCCTCGGTGTTGAAGTACGACCCGAAGGGAAGAGGGTCGGAGTCGTACCGTGCGCTGGCGCGGGAGGTGCTGAATGACGGATCGTCCTAGCATGAAAGACGGACTGAGCGAGCTCTTCCGGCGTACCGACGCCGGCGGTCCCGCGCCACGCGACGCACAGCAGGAGGAGCGCGCGCCCGGAAGTCCCTATGTGACGGTGATCAAGGTGGTCGGCATCGGCGGCGCCGGCACGAACGCCATTAACCGCATGGTCGACTCCGGCGTTAAGGGCGTCGAGTTTATCGCCGTTAACACCGATGTGCAGCAGCTGAGCATGTGCGATGCGGACGTTAAGATCCACATCGGGCAAGAGATCACACATGGGCTCGGCGGGGGCGCAAACCCGCAGGTCGGTCGCGAGGCCACCGAGAACTCGCGCGACCAAATCAAAGCCGCACTGCGCGGCGCCGACCTCGTCTTCGTCACGGCGGGGGAGGGGGGCGGCACCGGTACCGGCGGCGCCCCCGTGATCGCGGCCGTAGCCCGAGAGCTCGGGGCGGTTACTATCGCTATTGTTACCAAACCCTTCGGGTTCGAGGGTAACCGTCGCAGCCGTCAGGCACTCGACGGTATTCAAGAGCTTCGTGAGGTGGCCGACACGGTCATCAGCATCCCCAACGACCGGCTCCTCGAGGTCGTGGAGCGCCACACGAGTGTGGTGGAGGCGTTTCAGCACGCCGACGACGTCCTGCGCCAGGGCGTGCAGGGCATCACCGACCTCATCACCGTCCCCGGCCTCATCAACCTCGACTTCGCAGACGTGCGCGCCGTCGTTAAAGACGCGGGTACGGCGCTCCTCGGGATCGGCGTTGCCGATGGCGAGGACCGCGCGCAGGTCGCGGCCGATATGGCGATTCACTCACCGCTCCTCGAGACCTCGATCAACGGCGCCCACGGCCTCCTGCTCAATATCACCGGCGGCAACGACCTCACGCTCTTCGAGGTCAACGAGGCCGCCGGCGTGATCGGCGAGGCGGCCGACCCCGACGCTAACATCATCTTCGGCGCCGTCGTCGATGAGCGCCTTGAGGGCTACATCTCGATCACCGTCGTCGCCGCCGGGTTCAGCGAGGACGACGAGGGCGCGCGTCCGTCGCGGTCCACGCGCGGCGAGGAGCCGCGCGAGGTCGTCGAGGAGCGCGCTCCAGCTCCGGCGTCCGGCGCTCAGTCCGACCCGGGCGTCTTCGAGATCCCCTCGTTCGTGCGCCGTTCCGGCAACTTCTGATCTCGGCGAGGGCGCACTGTGCTGCGGGGTGAGGGTGGAGCCGGTCTCTCCGGCGTGTTTAACCTCGACCTCGACGTCTTCGACGGCCCCTTCGACCTCCTCGTCACGCTGATTCTCAAAGAGGAGATCGACATCTGGGAGGTCCACGTCTCGCGGATCATCGCGGAGTACGTGGTTAAGCTCGCCGATGGAGGGGAGTTCGACCTCGACGCCACCTCGCAGTTCATCGTCTTGGTGGCGTCGTTGCTCGAGATGAAGTCGCGGCTCCTGCTGGAGGGCGAGGACGACGGCGAGGGGGAGTTCGACCTCGAGGCGATCGACCCGGACGACGCGGCGCGGCGTCTGTTAGAGCGCCTCGTGCGGTACGCTCAGTTTAAAAACGCCGCCTCCTCGCTCGGTGAGCGGTGGAGCGTGCACGCCGGCAGGCTCTACCGTGTCGTGCCCATCCCGCCGGGGCTGCTCCGCCGGCCGGCTCCCGATGAGCTCCCCCCGCGACTGCTCGCCGAGGCGCTCGCCCCGCTGCTGCGGGAGCCGCCCGCGCCCGACACCAGCCACCTCGCCGATCTCGCCGTCTCTCTGGTGGAGGAGCTGCGCCGTCTCCGGGTGATCCTCGTCGACGAGGGGTCGTTTACGTTTCGGGAGGTCGCGCCGCAGGATCGCCTGGAGCGGGCGCTCACCTTCTTCGCCCTCCTCGAGCTTCACTCGACGGGGGAGGCGGGCCTCCATCAAACATCCCCCTTCGGCGATATCGTGGTGAGGCGCAGGGAGCCCGACGTCGCCGTCGGGTGACGTCGGCGCTCTCTTTGCGGTAGCATCATCGTTTACGGCTTCCGACCCCGCTAGCTTTTTATGACCGATCTTCTTCGGCGCCTCGAGGCGCTCCTCTTTATCTCGGCGCGGCCCCTCTCGCGGGAGGAGCTGGCATCTGCCTGCGAGTGCGAGTGCGAGTGCGACGTCGTGGAGGAGGCGCTTCGCTCCTTGAGCGCGACGTTGCGCCCCGGCGCTCACGGGGTGGAGCTCCGCGAGGTCGGGGGCGGGTTTACGCTGGCCGTCGCCGAGGACTGCGCCCCCGTCGTGCGCCGCTTCACGGGTGCGGAGCGGCCGGACGAGCTTACGCCGGCCCTCTTGGAGACGCTCGCGATCGTCGCGTACCTCGAGCCGGTCACGCGCGCCGACGTGGCGGAGATCCGAGGGGTCTCCTCCGAGTGGGCGCTCTCGTCTTTGGAGGAGCGGGGGCTCGTGGAACAGCGAGGGCGGGCTGTCGCGCCGGGCGCGCCCCTCTTGTACGGCACGGGGGAGCGGTTTCTCAAGTTGTTCGGCTTGGGCTCCCTTAAAGACCTCCCCCCGCTCGAGGAGTTCTCGCTCCTCGCCGATCAGGTGGAGGAGATCAAGGCGCGCTTATTCGCCAATGCTGAGAGGAGACGTGTGTGACTCGCGTCATGAATTTAGTGGTGTTTCTCGCTCGCGCGGGCGTCGGCTCGCGGCGGGCCTGCGATAAGCTGATCCGCGAGGGCGGCGTAACCGTTAACGGCGAGGTCGTCGACTTCCCCCGTCACAAGGTCGGGGCGACCGACGTGGTCGCCGTCGACGGCGAGGCCGTTACGGTGCGGAACCTCCGCTACCTCCTCGTCAACAAGCCGAAGGGGGTGGCCAGTACGCGCAGCGATCCGCACGCCGAGCGGGTGATCGTCGACCTCGTCCCCGACGGCCGCATCCTCTTTCCCGTCGGCCGTCTGGATGTGGACACCACCGGGCTCATCGTGCTCACCAACGACGGCGTGCTCGCCAACCGCCTCATGCACCCTCGCTACGGCGTGCCCAAGACGTATGTGGCACGGGTGCGGGGGAGGGTGAGCCGGCGTGCGTTGGCGACGCTGCGCCACGGCGTGCAGCTCGAGGACGGCATGACCTCGCCCGCCGAGGTCTCGCTCAAGAAGCAAACCGGGCGCACAGCGCGCATCGAGATCGTCTTGCGCGAGGGCCGCAAGCGGCAGGTGCGGCGGATGCTCGCGGCCGTGGGCCTTGCGGTCGAAGACCTCCATCGTCGTCGCTACGGCCCGCTCTCCGATAAAGGCCTCGAGCCCGGCGGCCACCGCGAGCTCTCCAGCGAGGAGGTCGAGGCCCTCCGGCGGGCCGGCGAGGACGTCGCCGTCGCCGTCGACGGCGAGGTCGAGGGCGACCCCGTGTTGCTGGCCGCGGAGTAGGGGTAGGCCGAACGTGATGGTCGTGATGCACGAGGGCGCGACGCGGGCCGAGGTCGACCAGGTTGTCGATCGCGTTCGCCGAGCGGGTGGGAGCGCGCACCTCTCCGAGGGCGCGCAGGTGACCGTGATCGGTGTGATCGGCGATCGGGAGCGAATCGCACAGCTGCCGTTTGAGGCGATGCCAGGCGTGGACCGCGTGGTCGCCATTAAGCGTCCGTACAAGCTCGTGAGTCGGGAGTTTCAGCAGCACGATACGGTCATCGATGTGGGCGGCGCGAAGATCGGTGGCGGTCACTTCGCCCTCATCGCCGGCCCCTGCTCGGTGGAGACGCCGGAGCAGGTGCTGGAGGCCGCCCGGGCCGTGAGGGCGGCGGGCGGCCATCTACTGCGCGGCGGCGCGTTTAAACCGCGCACCTCGCCGTACGCCTTTCAGGGGCTCGGCGAGGACGGCCTCAAATTCCTCGCGGCCGCCCGCGATGAGACGGGGCTACCGATCGTCACCGAGGTCATGGACCCGCGGGATCTCGACGTACTCTGCCGGTACGCCGACGTGATTCAAGTCGGCGCCCGCAACACGCAGAACTTCTCCCTCCTCGCCGAGCTCGGCGAGGTGGGACGGCCGGTGTTACTCAAGCGCGGGCCCTCCACGACCGTCGAGGAGCTGCTGATGGCGGCCGAGTACATCGTTAAAGCGGGCAACCACGAGGTTATTCTCTGCGAGCGCGGGATCCGCACCTTCGAGCCGTCGACGCGCAACACCTTCGACGTGAGCGCCGTGCCCATCATTAAGCTGCTCAGCCACCTCCCGGTGGTGGTCGATCCGAGCCACTCGGCTGGGCTGCTCCCCCTCGTCGCGCCGCTCTCGCTGGCCGGGGTGGCTGCCGGCGCCGACGGCGTCCTCGTGGAGACGCACCCCAACCCGGCGCACGCCCTCTGCGACGGGCCGCAGGCGCTGCCGACCTCCGCGTTTGGCGCGTACGCCGAGCAGGTCCTCGGCCTGGCGCGGTGGATGGGAAAAACAACGACAGGAGATGTGGCTTCATGACCGTCGTCGCTATCGATGGCCCCACCGGCTCGGGTAAGAGCGTGGTGGCTCGGCTGGTCGCCGAGCGCCTGGGCTTTTTGTACCTCGACACCGGCGCGATGTACCGTGCGATCGGCCTACTGGCCACCGAGGCCGGCGCTGATTTGGGGGACGAAGAGGCGGTCGCGCGTATAGCGCACACCGCCGACCTCGCCTTCGCCATCGACGGCCGGCTCTTCGCCGGCGACCGCGACGTGAGCGACTCCCTGCGCACGCTCGAGATGGCGAGCGCGGCCTCTCGCGTCTCCGCGCTCCCGGAGGTGCGCCGCCTCCTCACCGAGCGGCAGCGGGTGCTCGGCGGCGAGGGCGACATCGTCATGGAGGGGCGCGACATCGGCACGGTCGTCTTTCCCGACGCGGCCGTAAAGGTCTTTCTCACCGCGCGCCCCGAGGTGCGGGCGCATCGCCGGGGCGAAGAGCTGCGGGCAAAGGGTCAGCGGGTGGACGACACCGATGTACTGGCGGCGCTCCTCGAGCGGGATGAACGCGACGCGACGCGCGCCGTGGCCCCCCTCCGCAGGGCGGTCGACGCGGTGGAGGTGGACACCTCCGAGCTCACCCTCGAGGAGGTCATAGCGGCGGTCGCTGCGATCGCGACCGATCGGCTGGGTGCACCGTGAAGCTCTTCGGCCTCTCGCTGAGGGGGAGGGGCGACCGCCCCTTCTACACCGCGTGTCGTCTGCTCGCCGTCCCGCTCTTCGGCGGGCTCTACCGTTGCCGCGTGGAGGGCGGTGAGCACCTTCCCTCGGAGGGCTCGGCGATGGTGGTGACCAACCATAAGTCCAACGTGGATCCGATAATTGCGGGCATGGTGCTCGATCGACCGCTTCGCTATATGGCGAAGAAGGAACTCTTCGCTAACGCGGCGTCGCGCCGACTGATCGAGGCGCTCGGCGCGTTTCCCGTAGACCGGGGCGCCGGCGACCGCGCCGCGCTCATGACCTCGCTCGAGATCCTTCGCAGCGGCGAGGTGTTGCTCATGTTCCCGGAGGGCAAGCGCCACGCGGACGCCCTCGTGCACGAGTTCTTGCCGGGGGCGGGGATGATCGCCCTGCGCAGCGGCGTGCCCGTCGTGCCCATGGCGATGGAGGGTACGCAGCGGCTCCTCAAAGGCGGCCGTCTGCGCGCACTCGTGGGGCCGCCGATCGATTTAAGCGACATCGAGGGGCGTGGGAGCAAGGCGTATCACCTGGCCGCCCACCGCATGCAGGCGGCGGTTGCGGGGCTCTATGCGCGGCTCTGAACGAGGCGCCGGAGCGGCGGAGCTGCGCTGCATCGCGGCTGGTGGCGTCGAGATCGTCGTCGCC
This sequence comes from Thermoleophilia bacterium, assembly GCA_040776965.1. Classification (GTDB taxonomy): domain Bacteria; phylum Actinomycetota; class Thermoleophilia; order UBA2241; family UBA2241; genus CAIXSE01. The sequence continues at coordinate 933,878 of JAXGZO010000001.1, read as the reverse complement.
CGCCACGCGGGGTACTGCTACGGCGTGGAGCGCGCGCTGCGGATCACCGAGCGGGCTGCGCAGTGTGCGTCGGGCCCGGTCGCGACGCTCGGCCCTATTATCCACAACCCGAACGTCGTGGCGAGCTTGGAGCGGCGCGGCGTGAGCGTGGTCGGCGGCGTCGACGAGGCTGTGGAGGGCACGCTGATCGTGCGGACGCACGGGGTCGCCCCCTCGGCCGTTCAGCGGGCGCTGGCCGCCGGGCTCGAGGTCGTCGACGCCACCTGCCCGTTCGTCACGGTGGCGCAGCGTAAGGCCGAGGCCCTCTGCGACGACGGCTACGTCGCCGTGATCCTCGGTGAGCGCGACCACCCCGAGGTCGCCGGCCTGGAGGGGTTCGCCGGCGACGGTGCCCTCGTGGTTGAGGACGCCGCCGGTCTGCCGCTTAACGAGCTGCGCGGCAAGCGGGTCGGCGTTGTGGTGCAGACGACGCAGACCCGTGAGAACCTCGGCCGCCTGGCGGCCGAGCTCGCGCCGGTGGTGCGCGAGCTCCTCGTCTTTAACACGATCTGCGACGCCACCGAGAAGCGCCAGAGCGCCGCGTGTGAGCTCGCCGTCGCCGTCGACGTGGTGCTCGTGGTCGGCGGGCGCAACAGCGCCAACACGGCGCGGTTGGCGCAGCTCTGCCGCGCCCTCGAGCCGCGCACTTACCACATCGAGTCGGCTGGGGAGCTGCGCGCCGAGTGGCTCGAGGGCGTTAAACGGGTCGGCGTGACCGGCGGCGCCTCCACGCCCGACTGCGAGATCGAGGCGACGATCGACGCACTGCGAGGGCTCTGTGGCCCCTGAGCCGGGCGTCCCCGTCGCCGAGGTGTGCGCGGCCGCCGCTCGCGCAGGGCTCCGCGCCGGCGACCGTATTATCCTCCTCGACGGCGAGGCGCCGCTCGATGTGCTCGACCTCGAGATGGCCGCCGCCGACGATTTCTTCGAGGTCGTGGCGGTGCGGGGCGGCGAGCGGCTCCACTTCACCGTTGTGCTCGAGCCCGGCGAGTGGCACGGCATCTCCCTCGGGTACGACGGTCTCGGCGCGAGGCCGCGGGTCTGCTGCAACCGCTGTCGCTTCTGCTTTATCGATCAAGTGCCAAGGGGGCTGCGCTCGGCGCTCTACGTGCGCGACGACGACTACCGGCTCTCCTTTTTGCACGGCAACTTCACGACGTTGACGAACCTCACCGAGGCCGATGTGCTGCGCATCGAGGAGCTGCGCCTCTCGCCGCTCTACGTCTCGTTGCACGCCTGGGACGACGACGCTCGTGTGCGCCTCATGGGTCCGGCCGCAGCCGGCTCCCGCTCGCTCTTGGAGCGCCTGGCTGGCGCGGGGGTAGATCTGCACCTGCAGGTGGTGCTTTGCCCCGGCTGGAACGACGGTGAGGTGCTCGCGGAGACGGTCGAGCGCGTCGGCGCGCTCGAGGGGGTGGCCGACCTCGGCATCGTCCCGGTCTCGCTGGCGTCGGAGGGCGAGCTGAGGAGGGTGACGGCGCGGGACGCCGAGCGCCTGCTCGCGCTCGTGGAGCGCGAGCAGGATCGCTACAGGGCCGAGCGCGGCGTGAGCTTCGTGCACGCCGCGGACGAGTTCTTTTTACTCGCGGGCCGCACGCCACCGCCGAGCGACGCGCCGGATCAGTACGAAAACGGCATCGGCATGGCGGCGGCGCTGCGCGCGGAGGTGGCGGAGGTGCTCGCCGCGCCCTCCGCCGCGTACGACCTTCGGGGGGTGAGGGCGGTGCGCTGGCTCTGCGGCACCCTGGCGGAGCCCGTGGTGGCTGCCGCGGCGCGGCGGCTCGCAGACGGGTTCGACCGGCCTCTGCGCGCCTTCCCGGTCGCCAATCGACTCTTCGGGCCGCACGTGACCGTGACCGGTTTGCTCGGGGGCGCCGAGGTGTGTGCGGCGCTGCGCGACGACCCGTTGGCCGAGGGCGAGTGGCTCGTCGCACCCCGTCTCTTTTTGCCGGCGGCACTCGACCGCACCCTCGACGACCTCTCGAGCGACGACCTCATGGAGGCCTGTGGGGGCCGTCTCGTGCTCGCCGAATCTCTCCTCGACGCGTTTGGTACACTAGGGGGATGAATCAACCGCCCCTCATCGCCGTCGTGGGGTCTCCCAACGCCGGCAAATCAACGCTCGTGAACCGTTTAAGCGGCTCGCGCCAGACCGTGGTGCACGACACCCCGGGGGTCACGCGCGACCGCAAAGAGGTCGAGATCGACTGGGCCGGCCGGTACTTACGGCTCGTCGACACCGGTGGCTACGACACCGGTGAGGGCTCGCCCTTCGCCGGCCACATCCGCGAGCAGGTGGAGGAGGCGCTCTCCCGCGCCGACCTCGTACTCTTCGTGCTCGACGGCCGCGCCGGGGTGCTCGCCGACGACTTCGAGATCGCCGAGGTGCTGCGGCGCGCCCGCGTTCCGGTGATCCTCGTGGCCAACAAGATCGACGACCCCTCCGTCGCCTCCGTGCCCGCCGAGCTCTACCGCCTCGGCTTCGGCGAGCCCTTCTTGGTCTCGGCCGTGCACGGCCTCGGCACCGGCGAGCTGCTCGACCGCCTCATTGAGGAGGTCGGCGCCGACGCCCCGAGCGAGGCCACGCCCTCCCTCGAGATCCCCGTCGCCCTTGTGGGGCGCCCCAACGCCGGCAAGTCCTCGCTCTTTAACGCCATTGTGGGCGAGACGCGCACCATCGTCAGCGACCTCGCCGGTACCACCCGTGACGCTATCGACACCACGGTGACCACGCAGGAGGGAGCCTTCCGCTTCATCGACACGGCCGGCATGCGAAAGGCCGCCAAGGTCAGCGGCGTGGAGTACTACTCGTACCTTCGTAGCGTGCAGAGCCTCGACCGCGCTCACGTCGCGGTGGTCGTTGTCGACGGCACCGTGCGCTTCGGCGAGCTCGACCTCTCTATCTGCGCCGAGGCGGCTAAGCACCACTGCGCCACCATCATCGCGGTCAACAAGACCGACATCGCCGAGCCGGATCTGGAGGAGATCGCCGGCATCGCCCGCCGTAAGCTGCGCCAGCGGCCGCAGGTGCTCGCCGTCTCCGCTCACACGCACCGTGGAGTGCGGCAGCTGCTGAGGGAGATCGCCTCGCTGGAGGCTCACTACGGCAATCACTTGGGCACCGGCGAGCTCAACCGGTTCCTCGCCGAGGTCACCGCCGACCGCCCCACCCCCATGAAGCACGGCAAACGCCTCAAGATGTACTACATCGCCCAGTTCGGCACGGCGCCGCCGCGCTTCGCCATCGAGGTCAACGACCGCACGCTCGTCACGCGCGACTTCGGTTACTACATAGAGAACCGCCTGCGCGCCAAGTACGGGCTGCAGGGCGTCCCGGTGGTTATCGACTTTAAGGGCAAGCGATCGTGACCCTTCAGATCGTCGTCTTCATCGGTTCGCTCCTCCTCGCGTACCTCGTGGGCTCCATCCCCTTCGGCCTCGTCATCGGCAAGCTCGTCGCCGGCGTCGACGTGCGCGAGCACGGCTCCGGCAACGTGGGCACCACCAACGTCTTTCGCGTGCTCGGCGCCAAGGCCGGCGTCGTGGTGTTCGTCTGCGACATGCTCAAGGGGTTTCTGCCCACCTTCTTCGCCCTGTTGTTCTTCTCGCCGTGGTACGCGATCTTCATCGCGGCGGCGCCGATGCTGGGGCATATGTACTCGGTGTTTCTCAAAGGATCCGGCGGAAAGGGTGTGGCGACGGGCGCCGGCATCGTGTGCGCTATCGCGCCGCTCGTCTTCTTTATCAGCTTCGGCGCCTGGGGCATCGTCTTCTTCGTGACCCGCTACGTGAGCTTGGCTTCGCTCGTCGGGGCGGCCTTCGTCCCGGTGCTCACCCTGGCCTTCGATAAGCCCCTCCCGTACAAAATAGCCGCCGTGCTGGCCGCGGGTATGGTCTGGTGGGCGCATCGCGGCAACATCCGCCGTCTGTTGAAGGGGACGGAGCCCCGCCGCGCGAGTTGGTTTAAGTCTCATCGCGGGGGCTCCTCCACGATCACCGGCTCTGGAGGGGTATAACGATGCGGAGTACCGTCGTCGGTTCGGGGAGTTGGGGGTGCGCGTTCGCGCGTCTCCTCGCGCACAACGGTCACGCCGTTGAGGTGCTCACCGTGACGGCCGAGGAGGCCGAGACGCTCAACGCGACGCACTGCAACCCCCACTTCCTCCCGGGGGTCATGCTCCCCGAGCACATCGAGTTCGCCCCGATCGCCGACGTGGACCTCGCCGACACCGAGCTCTTGGTGTACGCGGTGCCCACGCAGGCTGTGCGCGAGGTCGCGCGCCGTCTTAGTCCGCTGCGGCGCGCGGGCTCCCTTCAGCTCTCCCTGGCGAAGGGCTACGAGCTCGGCACGCTCAAGCGCCCCACCGAGGTTATAGAGGAGGAGGCGGGCGAGGCGGCGGCGTTGCTCTCCGGCCCCAACCACGCCGAGGAGATCAGTAAAGACATGCCGGCCGCCACCGTTATAGCCGCCGCCGACGAGGACGTCGCCCTGAGGCTCCAGGAGGCGATCACTAACGAGAGGTTCCGCGTGTACACCAACACCGACGTGGCCGGTGTGGAGTTCTGCGGCGCCATTAAAAACCCCATCGCCCTCGCCGTCGGCATGTCGGACGGGCTCGGGTTCGGCGACAACACGCGCGCCAGCCTCATCACCAGGAGTATCGTCGAGATGACGAGGCTCGGGATGCTCCAGGGCGCTCACGCCGCCACCTTCGTGGGGCTCGCCGGCATCGGCGACCTCATCGCCACGTGCACCTCCCGCCACAGCCGCAACCGGCTCGCCGGCGAGCTGCTGGCCGGGGGAGCCTCGCCGACCGAGGTGGAGCGGGAGGTGGGGCAGGTAGTGGAGGGCATCACCACCGCCTACGCCCTGCACGACCTAGCCAAGCGGCTCGAGGTGGAGATGCCCGTGACGGAGAGCGTGTACCTCGTGCTCGAGGGCAAGCGCACCCCCGAGGAGTGCGTGGGGCAGCTCATGCGACGCGCGCCCAAGTGGGAGGGGGGCGGGGCGTAGGCTTTTAGCGCCGCCGCTTTGTTGGGTTCCACTGGAGCTTCTGTGAGCACTCTGCTAAACTCACCAACGGCCGTGCGCCGTCTGTCGGCGTAGCCGTGCTCTCATCGAGGGTACCGTCTCGGCCCCAAGAGACGCTCAGTTAAACGTACGCCGGCACCGTTGGCTACCGCCCTGCCGCGCGCATTCCAGGAGGCACGGTGGAGAAGAGAAGCCATCTGTTTACATCCGAGTCGGTCACCGAGGGTCACCCCGACAAAATCGCCGACCAAATCTCCGACGCCGTGCTCGACGCTATTCTCGAGCAGGACCCCCAGGGTCGTGTGGCGTGCGAGACGCTCGTGACCACCGGCCTCGCGCTCGTCGCCGGCGAGATCACCACGACCGCCTCTCTCGATATTCCGAAGATCGTCCGCGCCGCCATCACCGAGGTGGGCTACACCGACTCGGCGTTCGGTTACGACGCCAAAACCTGCGCCGTGATGGTCGCCATCGACGAGCAGTCGCCGGACATCAGCCAGGGCGTCACGCGGGCCCTCGAGGTGCGCGTCGACGAAAACGACGACGACGTGCTCGACACGCAGGGCGCCGGCGACCAGGGCATGATGTTCGGTTACGCCTGCACCGAGACCCCGGAGCTCATGCCGCTGCCCATCTCCCTCGCCCAGCGCCTCGCCAAGCGCCTCTCCGAGGTCCGCAAAGACGGCACGCTGCCGTACCTGCGCCCCGACGGCAAGACCCAGGTCACCGTGCGCTACGAGGGCACCGTGCCCGTCGAGATCGTCAAGGTGGTGCTGGCGACGCAGCACGACGAAGAGGCCGATCTCGACACGCAGATCCGCCCCGACCTCATTAAGCACGTGGTGGAGCCCATCCTCCCGAAGGAGCTCTACGACGCCTCACGCCTCGCCGAGCTCACCGTCGTCAACGCGACCGGTAAGTTCGTGGTGGGCGGCCCGCAGGGCGACACCGGCCTCACCGGCCGCAAGATCGTGGTGGACACGTACGGCGGCACGGCCCCGCACGGCGGCGGCGCCTTCTCCGGTAAAGACCCGAGCAAGGTCGACCGCTCCGCCGCGTACGCGGCTCGCTATGTGGCCAAAAACGTCGTGGCGGCCGGGCTCGCCGAGCGCTGCCAGGTGCAGCTCGCCTACGCTATCGGCGTCGCGCACCCGGTCTCGGTGATGGTCGACTGCCAGGGCACCGAGGCGGTCGCGACCGACCTCATCGAGAAGCTCATCGCCGAGTACTTCGACCTGCGCCCCGCCGCCATTATCCGCGATCTCGACCTCCGCCGTCCCGTGTACCACAAGACGGCGGCGTACGGCCACTTCGGCCGCGAGGACGATGACTTCACCTGGGAGCGCACCGATAAAGCCGCCGCGCTCCGCGCGGCCGCAGGCCTCGACGCCTGAGCGCTTAACGCTCTTTCGGGAAGACGGCGGCGCACCGTGAGGTACGCCGCCGTCTTCCCGCTGCTCCGCACCCGCGCGTTTACGGAGCCCTTCGACTACGAGATCCCCCCTCACCTTCGCGAGCACCTTGAGGTCGGTGCGCTCGTCGCCGTCCCCCTGGGGGCGCAGACGGTGCTCGGCGTGGTCCTCGAGGTGCGCGAGCAGACGCTCCACGAGGGCCGCGTGCTGCCGGTGCGCGACCTGCTCGACCTCCCGCCGATCAGCTCCGAGCTCCTCGCGCTCGCCCGCCGGGTTGAGCGCTCCTGCCTCACCTCGCTCTCCGCCGCACTCACGCTCGTCTGCCCGCCGCTCGGAGCCCTTAAGATCCTGCGCACCTACGAGCTCACGGCGGAGGGGCGGGCGGCCCGGGACGCCGGGGAGGACGGCCTGGATCTCGTGGATGGGCTCAAGCTGCCGGCGGGAGAGCTGGCACGGCCCGCCGAGCGCTACCGCCGCAAGGGGTGGGTGCGGATCGCTTACCGGGTGCAGGTCGCCGGGTCGGCGCAGCCCACCCGGCGCTTCGGCCGCGGCGCCGAGACCCCCGCGCGCCTCGGCTGCCGGCAGCGCGCGGCGCTCGAGGCCGTCGCCCACGCCGGGGCGCTGAGCGAGCGGGAGCTGAGGGCGGCTCACGGCCTCTCGGCCGCCGGGCTCCGGAGCTTGCTGGCGGCCGGCGCGCTCGTTGAGGTTGAGGCGGAGCTGGGGCGCGGAGCGCCCGGCGAAGCCCTCGCGATCCCCGCCGGCCCCTCCGAGGAACTGCCGGAGCTCCTCCCGGAGCAGCGGGCTGCGCTGCGGACCGTGCTGGAGGATGCCTCGCCCGGCGAGGAGGTGCTCCTGCACGGCGTCACGGGGAGCGGTAAGACCGAGATCTACCTGCGGGCGGCGCAGGCCGTGCTCGCTCAAGGGCGCTCGGTGCTGCTGCTCGTGCCCGAGATCGGCCTCACCGGCCAGACGGTGTCGCGCGTTGAGCGACGGTTTACGGGGGAGCGGGTCGTGGTGCTGCACTCCGGCCTCACGGCCCGGGAGCGCCTCCTCGCCTACCGCGAGGTGGCGAGCGGCGAGGCGCGGATCGTCGTGGGCGCCCGCTCGGCCGTCTTCGCGCCGTTGCGCGACCTCGGGCTCATCGTCGTGGACGAGGAGCACGACGTCTCGTACAAGCAAGAGAACGAACCCTCCTACGACGCCCGTGCGGTCGCCCGCTGGCGGGCGGCGAGTTGCGGCGCCGTCGTCGTTCTGGGCTCCGCCACGCCGAGCGTGGAGAGCTTCGCCCGCGTGCGGCTCCGCGCCGACCTGCGCCTGCGCGTGGACGGCACGCCGCCACCCAAGCTCGAGGTCGTGACGATGTACGGCCATCACGGGGTCTTCTCCACGGAGCTCGCCGAGGCGCTGGTCGCCACCGTCGATGCCGGCGAGAAGGCCATCCTCTTTCTCAACCGGCGCGGCCTCGCCTCGTACCTCACCTGCGACCGTTGCGGCCACACGTGGACGTGCCCCCAGTGCGACCTCGCGCTCACCTTGTACCGGGGGAGCGGGCTGCGGTGTCGCACCTGCGGGCACGCGGAGGCGGCCCCCACGAGCTGCCCCTCGTGCGGCGACGCCGACCTCGTACGCTACGGGTTCGGCACCGAGCGCCTGGAGTCCGAGACGCGCCTGCTGCTGCCGGGGGTGGAGCTCCTGCGCCTCGACTCCGACGTGGCCTCCTCGCACCGACGCCTTCGGGCGGTGCTCGACGCCTTCGCCGCGCCGGGGCCGAAGGTCCTCGTGGGCACGCAGATGATCGCAAAAGGGCACCACTTTCCGGAGGTCACGCTCGTCGGTGTGGTTAACGCCGACCTCACCCTGCGGTTTCCCGACTTTCGCGCCGAGGAGCGCACCTTCGCGATGCTCTTGCAGGTGGGCGGGAGGAGCGGCCGGGGCGACCGCCCCGGGCGGGTGATCGTGCAGACGCTGAGCCCGGAGGCGCGGCCTATCGCTTACGCCGCGAACGGGGAGGAGGGGCGGTTTTACGCCGAGGAGGTGGAGCGGCGGGCGCTCGTGGGGTACCCGCCCTCCCGCTCGCTCATCGCCCTCGAGGTTTCCGGGGAGGACGAGCGGCAACTAGAGATCGCCGGCCCTTACACCGCCGAGCAGGTGGGTAAGCTCCTCGCCGGCGTCGCCGACGTGGTCGGCCCCGGACCGCTGTGGCGGGAGCGCGGGCGCTTCGCCTGCCGTGTGCTGGTAAAGACCGACTCCTTGGACGAGACGCAGGAGAGGCTCCGCGGTTGGCTGGCGAGAGCGCGCGACCGCTACGCCGCGCGCGGGGTTCGGCTCGTCCCCGACGTCGATCCGCAGTGGCTTTGAGCGCGCGGTAAGGTACCATAACGGCATGAATGAGATGACACAGGACGAGCGGACGGAGGCGTACCGGCGCCGACGAGAAGCTCGCGAACAGATCTTAGTCCTCGGTGACCCCGTGCTGCGCGAGCGCGCGGCGGAGGTCACCGTCTTCGACCGCCGACTTAAAGACCTCGTGGAGCGCATGGTCGGCATTATGCACGACGCCTCCGGGGTCGGGCTCGCCGCCCCCCAGGTCGGCGTGCTCCAGCGGGTGGTCGTGTACGACGTCGGCGACGAGGAGCCCGCGCCGCGGGCGCTCATCAACCCGGTGCTCGATGAGTACTCACCCGAGGTCGACGAGGATGAAGAGGGCTGCCTCAGCGTGCCGGGCGTTACCATGCCGGTCATGAGGTCCGTGGCGCTTCGCGTGCGCGGCTTCGACGAGACCGGCGCCGCGGTCGATTTTAAGGCCGAGGGCTTCGTCGCTCGGGTTATCCAGCACGAGGCCGACCACCTCGAGGGTGTGCTGATCGTCGACCGCACCACGCGCAGCGCCCGCGCGGCCGCCATGCGCGCGCTCCGCGAGCGCGAGGAGGCGGCCGCGAGGCGGACTACGCCCGGTTGGGGGCCATGAGTCTGCCGCGGGTGGCCTTTGCGGGCGGCGCGCCCTTTGCCCAGCTCGTCTTGGAAGGGCTCCTGGCCGCCGGCCTCACCCCGGAGGTCGTGGTGACGAGCCCCGATCGCCCCCGTGGGCGACGCGGCACCCCTCAGCCGCCGCCCATTAAAGTGTTCGCCTCGGAGCGGGGGCTCCCGGTGCTGCAGCCGCCCGTCGTCTCGGCGCCGGAGTCCGTCGAGCAGCTCCTCGCCTACGGCCCGGAGCTGCTGCTCGTGTGCGCCTACGGCCAAATTCTGCGCCCGGCGCTTTTGGACGCGCTCCCCACGATCGTCACGCACCCCTCGCTCGTGCCGCACTGGCGCGGCGCCGCGCCGGTGGAGCGCGCGCTCATGGCCGGCGAGACGGAGCTGGGCGTGGCCACGCTGCGGATGACGCCTGGGGTGGACGAGGGCCCAATCGGCGACCTGCGCCGCGTGCACGTGCCGGCCCACGCCGACGCCGCCCGCGCCTACGAGCTGCTCACCCCACCGGCCGTAGAGGGCCTCTTGGCGACCGTTAAAGGCATCGCCGACGGCAGTCTCGTCTGGGAGGAGCAGGTTGGTGAGCCCACCTACGCCGGCAAGATCACGCCGGCCGACCGCATCGTCTGTTGGGAGAGGCCGGCGAGCGAGATCGTCAACCACGTGCGCGCGCTGAGCCCCCACATCCTCGCCGTCACCGAGCTTCTCGGAAGGCGGGTGCTCATTCACCGCGCGGCGGTGGGGGACGGCCCGTTGCCCCCGGTCGGTCCCGACCGCCTGCCGCTGCCGGCCGGCGACGGCTGGGTGGAGATCCTCGAGCTGCAGCCGGAGGGGCGCAGCCGCATGACGGCCGCCGCGTACCTGCGCGGCGCCGGTCGCTCGCTGGTGCGTACGTGAGCGGCACCACCGATGCGCGCCGCCGGGGCCCTGCGCCGGAGGCGGTGAGCCCCGCTCGCGCCGTCGCCCTCCGCGTCCTCTTGCGTCTTCAGCGAGGCGACCGCCTCGACGACTCGGTCGCCTCGTTGCCCGAGTTCGAGGCGCTCGACGACCGCGACCGCGCCCTCGCCAACGAGCTCGTCACCGGTGTAGTTAAGCGACGCGTCTCGCTCGACGCGGTGCTCGACTCCTATACGAAGGTCCCACTGCACGAGGCCGACCCCCGCACGCGGGAGACGCTGCGCCTCGCCGCTTATCAACTCCTCTTTCTGGATCGTGTGCCCGCCTACGCCGTCGTTAACGACGCGGTGGCGAGCGTCGCACGCGGTGGGAGGGGCACGCGAGGGTTCGTGAACGCTGTGTTGCGACGCGTCGCCGGGGAGGGGCGCGGGAGGTTTACCGAGCTCGCCGGGGGCGACGGCGCGAAGGCCTGGTCGGTGCGGCACTCCTGCCCCCCGTGGGTGGTCGAGCTGCTGCGAGACGAGCTGGGCGACGCCGCGGCCGACCGGCTGCTTCGCGCGGCCAACGCCGCCCCGGAGCGCTGTCTACGAGTGAATCCGCTGAGGGGCTCCGTCGAGGCCGCAGCGGAGCGGCTCGGCCCTGCGTTCACGACGGCGGAGGTCGAGGGGTTGCCGGAGGGGCTGCTCTACGAGGGCCCCTCGCTTGAGCGCTCCGCGGCGTTCGCCGACGGCTTCGTGACGCCCCAGTCGCGCGGCTCGCAGGTCGCCGGCGCGGTGGCCGCCTCCTGTGCCCGCGCCGACGCGCGCGTGCTCGACCTCTGTGCGGCCCCGGGCACCAAGACCGCTCAGCTCGCCGGGCTCCTCCCGCACGCCAAGCTCGCCGCCCTCGACGTGGATGAGCGGCGCGTGGACGCCATGCGCCGCAACCTCGACCGTCTGAGGGTGCGCCACGTCGAGGTTCTCCACCGAGACCTTCTCGAGCTGCCGACCAGCTACGACGGCGCTTGGGATGTGGTCCTCCTCGACGCCCCCTGCACCGGCCTCGGCACGCTCGCCTCGCGGCCGGACCTGCGCTGGCGTCGGCGGCGGGACGACGTGGAGCGGCTCGCCGCGCTGCAGCGCCGCCTCCTGCTCCGCGCCGCGCGGTGCGTGAGCCCCGGCGGCGCGCTCGTGTACTCGGTGTGCACGTTGCCGCGGGCCGAGACACTCGACGTTGTGGCCGAGCTCCTCGACCGCGACTGGGTGGCCGACGATCTGGGGGCCCTTTGGCCCGGCCTCGCGCACCCCGCCGACGCGCGGCACCTCCTCGTCGTGCCGCCCGCCTACGGCACCACCGGCTTCTTCGTGGCCAGGCTACGGCGCTCCTCCGGTAGCGCGGGGTAGAATGAGGGCGACCACAGGGTCGCTGTACCGTCCGCGTTATCGGAGGCGTTCATGAAGAACCTGCTGCACGACACGAACATAGCCCCCTCGATCCTCTCGGCGAACTTCACGCGGCTCGGCGAGGAGGTCGAAGAGGTCCTCGCTGCCGGCGCTCGTATTATCCACGTCGACGTTATGGACGGTCACTTTACCCCAGTCATTACGCTCGGCCCGGCGATCGTGGGCGCGCTGAGCCCGCTGGTGCACGCCGCCGGGGGCATCCTCGACGTTCACCTCATGATCGAGCGCCCCGAGCGGTTCGTCGACGACTTCTGCGCTGCGGGGGCCGATGTGCTCGTGGTGCACCAGGAGGCGTGTACGCACCTGCACCGTACGCTCACGCAGATCCGTGAGCACGGGGTCGAGGCCGGGGTCGCCATTAACCCCGCTACGCCGGTCGAGGTTTTGGCCGAGGCACGGTTTCACTGCGACCTCGTCGTGCTCATGTCGGTCAACCCCGGGTTCGGGGGGCAGCGCTTTATCCCCACTTCGTTGGACAAGATCGAGCGCATGCGGGCTTACCTGCCTGCGACGGTTGCGCTCGAGGTCGACGGCGGCGTCTGCCTCGAGAACGCCGCCGCTATCGTCGAGGCCGGCGCGAACATCTTGGTGGCCGGCTCGAGCGTCTTCGGCGCCCCCGGCGCTGGCGAGCGCTACAAGGAGCTGGCGCAGCGCGCCTCCTGCGTCGTATAATCACGAGACGAATGTACGCTGCTTCAGGGCGGGGTGAAACTCCCCACCGGCGGTAAAAGCCCGCGAACCTCCTCGGAGGCCGACCAGGTGAAACTCCTGGGCCGACGGTTAGAGTCCGGATGAGAGAAGCGCATGGGTGCTCATTTCTCACCTGCCCTGGGCGTTTACCTGGGGTGTGCCGTGAGAGACGATGCGATCTACATGCACGAAGCCTTCGAGTTGGCCGAGAGGGGCCGCGGCAAGGCTCACCCCAATCCCTTAGTCGGCGCCGTGGTGGTGCGTGATGGCGAGGTTGTGGGCCGCGGCTGGCATCTGGGGCCCGGCACGCAGCACGCCGAGACGGCCGCCCTCGCCGAGGCCGGCCCCGCCGCTCGCGGCGCGACCCTTTACTGCACGCTCGAGCCCTGTTGCCACTACGGCATGACGCCGCCGTGCGCCGATGCGGTGGTGGAGGCAGGTGTGGCGCGCGTCGTGGTCGCCCTCCGCGACCCTAATCCGTTGGTCGACGGGGGCGGGTTCGCCAGCCTCCGCAGGCGCGGTGTCGCCGTCGATCTGCAGGAGGGGGAGTGGGGGGCGCGGGCTCGCAAGCAAAACGCGCCGTTCGTTAAATTCCAGACGCAGGGCTTGCCCTTCGTCACCTATAAGGCCGCCGTAACGCTCGACGGCAAGGTCGCCGGGTCGAGCGGCGACGCCCGCTGGATCTCGTGCCTCGAGAGCCGTCGGGTGGTGCATCGGCTCAGGGCGACCGTCGACGCCGTCATGGTCGGGGCCGGTACTGTACGTCGCGACGACCCCGAGCTCACCGTCCGCCTGGAGGAGGGCGGCAACCCCGTGCGCGTCATCGTGACGCGGGGCGCCGACCTGCCGCTCGACGCCGTCGTCTTCACCACGGCCCGCCAGGTCCGCACCCTCGTTCTGGCGAGCGAGAGCACGCCCGCCGTGCGCCGTCGGCTCGCGGACCTCGGCGTCGAGGTCATCGAGATGGGGGAGGGCGGCTTGCGCGCCGGCCTCTCCGCCCTCGCGGAGCGTGGGTTGCTCGACATCCTCTTCGAGGGCGGCCCCGTGCTCGCGGGCGCGCTCCTCGCCGAGGGCCTGCTCGACCGCCTCGTGCTCTTTATCGCGCCGCGCGTCGTGGGGCGCGGCGCGCCCGACCTCTTCGCGGCGCCGGCCGTCTCCGAGATCGCGCAGGCCTGGAACCTCCACGACACGAAGTGGCGCACGAGCGGCTCCGACCTGCTCCTCTCGGGGGCCTTTTTGCCGGGGGGTGAGTGAGTGTTCACCGGCATCGTCGAGGAGGTCGGCGTGCTGCGGGCCCTCCGCGTGAGTGGGGTCTCCGCGGAGCTCGAGATCGACGCCCCCACTCTCGCCGCGGACGGGATCGTCCTCGGCGAGAGCGTGCTCACCGACGGCGTCTGCCTCACCGTCGCGTCCTTGCGCCCCGGGGGGTTTACCGCCGACGCGATGCCCGAGACGGTGCGGCGCACCACCCTCGGCGCGCGGCGCGCGGGCGACCGTCTCAACCTCGAGCGGGCGCTCACCCTGCAGTCGCGCCTCGGCGGCCACCTGGTGAGCGGGCACGTGGACTGCCTCGGTGAGGTGGCGCGGGTTACGGTAGAGGGTATCGCTCGGGTGCTCGAGATCGAGGCGCCGGAGCCCGTGCCCTCCCTGACGGTCGCACAGGGCTCCCTCGCGGTTAACGGGGTGAGCCTCACGGTCGTCGACGTTGTGGGCTCGCGGGTGCGCGTCTCACTTATTCCACACACGGCCGAGGTCACCACACTCGGGCTTTTAAAGCCGGGGGAGGGCGTCAACCTCGAGGCCGACCTTCTTGCGAAGTACGTCCGTCTCTTCACCGGTGGGGGTGGGCGGCCGTCCGCCGGCCTCACCTGGGAGAAGCTAGCCGAATCGGGGTTCTAATGGAGATCGACGAGAGATTAACAGACGACGTGTACGAGCGGCCGTTTGCCACGGTCGAGGAGGCTATCGCCGATTTGCGCGAGGGCCGAATGGTTGTCGTGTGCGACGACGAGGACCGCGAGAACGAGGGGGACCTCACGCTCGCGGCGCAGTTCGCCACGGCCGAGAAGATCAACTTCATGGCGAAGGAGGCCCGCGGGCTCATCTGCCTCAGCCTCACGCCCCAACGGTGCGCGGAGCTCAACCTCTCGCCGATGACCGTGAACAATCAGGCGCGCCTGCGGACCGCCTTCACCGTCTCCATAGAGGCGCACTCCGGGGTGACCACGGGGATCTCCGCGGCCGACCGAGCCCACACGATTCAAGTGGCTATCGACCCGGAGTCGCGGCCGACCGACCTCGTGCAGCCGGGCCACGTCTTTCCGCTCACGGCGAAGCCCGGCGGGGTGCTCGAGCGCGCCGGGCAGACGGAGGCCGGCGTGGATCTCGCACGGCTCGCCGGCCTTAACCCCTCCGCCGTGATCTGCGAGATCATGAACGACGACGGCTCCATGGCGCGCGTGCCCGACCTCATTCCGTACGCCGAGAAGCACGGCCTCAAGATGGTCACCGTCGCCGACATCATCGAGTACCGGCGCCGCACCGAGAAGCTCGTGCGCCGCGCCGTGACGGTCGCCATGCCCACCAAGTACGGCCAGTTCGAGGCGGTCGGCTATGAGTCGGTGCTCGACGGCAGCCACCACGTCGCCATCGTCAAGGGCGACGTAGCCGGCCGCGAGGACGTCTTGGTGCGCGTGCACTCGGAGTGCCTCACCGGCGACACGTTCGGCTCGGTGCGCTGCGACTGCGGTGAGCAGCTCGCCGAGGCGCTGCGTCGCATCGAGCAGGAGGGCTGCGGGGTTGTGCTCTACATGCGGCAAGAGGGGCGCGGTATCGGGCTCATCAACAAGCTCAGGGCGTACGAGCTGCAGGAGCAGGGGCTGGACACGGTGGAGGCCAACGTGGAGCTCGGCTTCGCCCCGGACCTCAGGGAGTACGGCACCGGGGCGCAGATCCTCGCCGACCTCGGGCTCACGAGTATCCGCATTATGACCAACAACCCGGTCAAGATCGTCGGCCTTGAGGGGTACGGGCTGCGGGTCACCGGACGCGAGCCCATCGAGATTCCACCGCACGTGCACAACGTGACCTACTTGCGCACGAAGAAGGACAAGATGGGCCATCTCCTCGAGCACGAGAACCTACTGAAGTAAGAGCGGGCGGCCGTGTGGCGCCGCCGCACGGCCGCCCGCCGATGACTACTGACCGACGAAGGGAGTTCAGCGATGACGACATACGAAGGAAAACTCAACGGGCAGGGCTTAAAGTTCGCGCTCGTCGTCGGACGGTTTAACGATTTCATCTCGACGCACCTCCTTGAGGGAGCGCTCGACTGCCTGCGCCGTCACGACGTGGCCGAGGCAGACGTGGACGTGGCTTGGGCGCCGGGCGCCTTCGAGCTGCCGCTCGTGGCCAAACGCCTCGCCGCCTCCGGTCGCTACGACGCCGTCATCTGCCTCGGCGCGGTGATCCGCGGCGGCACGCCGCACTTCGACTACGTCGCGGCGGAGGTCGCCAAGGGCGTCGCGGCCGTTGGCCTGCAGGCCGACCTGCCGGTGATCTTCGGCGTGCTCACGACCGACACCATAGAGCAGGCGGTGGAGCGCGCCGGCACCAAGGCCGGCAACAAGGGCTGGAGTGCGGCCGCGAGCGCGCTCGAGATGGCTAACCTCGCTCGCATGCTCCCCTGATGGCGGCCAAGGGAGGCTCCCCGCGCGTCGTCGCCTCGGGTCATCCGCCTCGGCGGAGCGGCGGCTCCTCTCTCGTGCCGCTCCTCATCATGGCCTTCTTCGCCGTCTTCGCGGCGGTGGGGCTGGGCCGCTTTGGGTACTCGTCCCTCCTGCCCTCGATGCAGCAGGACCTGGGGTTCTCCAATACCCAGGCCGGCGCGTTGGCCAGCTGGAACCTCGCGGGGTACCTCATCGCCGCGGTCGTCGCCGGCGAGTTGAGTCGGCGCTTCGGGCCTCGGCGCGTTATAGCCGCCGGGCTCTTGGTCTCCGGCGTCGCGATGCTCTTTACGGCCTTTGCGAACGGAGTGGCGATGGCCGCCGTGGCGCGGCTCGCCACTGGAGTCGGCGCCGGTGCGGTCAACGTGCCGGTCCTCGGCATGGTCGGCAGCTGGTTCTCCGCCAAGCGTCGAGGGTTGGCATCCGGCGTCGTCGTCTCCGGCTCATCGCTCGCCCTCGTCATCGCCGGCCCCTTCGTGCCGTACGTCGTCGCCACCGCCGGGAGCGCCGGGTGGCGGATCTGCTGGTTCGTCTTCGGCGTTGCCGCGCTGCTCATGGTCGTCGGCGCCCTGCGGGTGTTGCGCGATCAGCCGGACGACGAGTCGGAGGAGGTGCCGATGGAGGGCTCCCCCGACCTTCGGCCGGGGGTGGGGAGCGTCTACCGCTCCTCCTTCGCCTGGCGGCTCGGCGCCGTGTACTTCACCTTCGGTTTCTCGTACATGATCTACCTCACGTTTTTCGTGCGACGGCTCACCGGCGACCTCGGCATGAGCCAGGCGTCGGCGGGCACGTACTTCATGGTGCTCGGATGGGCGAGCCTCCTCTGCGGCGTGCTCTGGGGCTCCATCTCAGACTTCACCGGTCGCCGAAACGCGCTGGCGCTCATGAGCTTGGTGCAGATGTTCTCGTATCTCGCCTTCGCGCTCTGGACCACGCCGGTCGGGCTTACCGTCTCGGCCGTGCTCTTCGGGCTCACGGCGTGGAGCATGCCCGGCGTTATCGCCGCCTCCTGCGGGGACGTGTTCGGCCGCTCGCTCTCCTCCACGGCGGTCGGCTTTTTAACGCTCTTCTTGGGGGTCGCGCAGATGGTGGGGCCGCTCGTGGGCGGGGCGCTCGCCGACGCGACCTCCTCGTTCGCCTCGTCGTACCTCGTCGCCGCGGCGGTCGTCGCGGTGGGGGCCGTTGCGGCGCTCTTCGTGCCGAAAACGGGGGGGTCAGCCTCGGCGGGGGCGCCCAAGCCGTAGAGCGAGGGGCGTACGCTCACAGTCGCCGACCTCGCGGCCGAAGCGGCCGCGAGGTCGGCGATGCCCTTTAACGCTCGTTAAACGAGAGAGGCCGGCGGAGCCGGCCTCGTGCTTCGTCCGCGGAGCGGGTAGCGCTGTGCTCAGATGGCCTTGGTGACGCGGCCGGACTTGAGACAGCGTGCGCACACGTAAGCGTTCTGCGGCTTGCCGTCGACGAGGACGCGGACGCGCTGCAAGTTGGGCTCGAAGGTGCGCTTGGTGGCGCGGTTTGAGTGACTGCGGTTGTTGCCGACGACCGGCGCCTTGCCGCAGGTGAGGCAGACTTTCGACATGGTCGTTCCTTCAGATTGATCGACGATCGGTCGCGCTAGTATGCTGCACTCGGTCGGGCAACGCAAACGCGCCCGTGGAGGTCGCCGTGCTTCTCTCGCCTCGAGGCGGTGTGAGTCGTTTCGGGGGCGGCGAGTACGCTGTACCCCCGCCGCAACCGCATCTTTTTCTCTCGCACGCGGCGCTCGCGCTTAAGCTCCGCGACTCCGATGTCGTGGCACCCGCAGTTGCGCGGCGCCTCGCCGAGTTCGGCATCGAGACCGTCGGCCAGCTCATCTGGCACCTCCCCCGTCGCTACGACGACTTTCGCGACCGCAAGTGCATCCGCGACCTCAAAGTGGGGGAGGAGGCGACCGTCCGCGGCGTGGTGGTGGGGGTGACCCTGGAGCACACCGCGAGGCGTCGTGTCGTCGTCGTGCGCGCGCTCGTAAAGGACGAGACGGGCGTGGTGCAGGCGGTGTGGTTTAACCAGCAGTACCTGGCCAAGGTGCTGCACGAGGGGGTATGGCTGAGCCTCCGTGGTACGTATCGCCTGCAGGGGAGGAGTGCACGATTCGTCGTCAAGAGCCACGAGCTCCTCAAGGAGGACGACGGCGAGAGCGTGCACACCGAGGGCATCGTGCCGGTGTATCCGGCGAGCGAGCGGGTCTCGGCGCGCCAGCTGCGTGAGCTGCTCTGGCGTCTGCGGCCGCTCATGCGGCTGATCCCCGACCCTCTGCCGGCCGGTCTGCGCGTTCGCGAGCGGCTGCCCTCTCGTGCCGATGCCCTGTTGGCGGCGCACCTGCCGCGCGATCTCCGTGCGGCCGCCCGTGCTAGGCGCCGCCTCGTGCTGGAGGAGCTGCTGCTGTTGCAGCTCGGCCTGCTCTTGCGCAAACGCGAGCGACGCGAGCGGGCTCCGGCGCCCGCGCTTCCCCCGCCCGGCGAGCTCGTGCGCGCTTACCTGGAGCGGCTCCCCTTTACCCTCACGGAGCATCAGCTGCGGGCGCTCGCCGAGATCGAGGCCGACGTGAGCGGTACGGCTCCCATGAGGCGCCTGTTGCAGGGCGACGTGGGTTCCGGCAAGACGGCCGTCGCCCTGCACTGCCTGGTGCACGCCGTGGAGGCCGGCTACCAGGGGGTGCTCGTGGCCCCCACGGAGACGCTCGCCTTGCAGCACGCCGCCACGGCCCGGCGCTTCCTCGCCGACCTCATGGAGGTTACGGTGCTCACGGCGTCGCTCTCCGCGGCCGAGCGGCGTACTGCGCTCGCCCGTATCGCGAGCGGCGAGAGTCGGTTGATCGTGGGCACGCACGCCGTGTTTCAGCCCGACGTCGTCTACGCAGACCTCGGCCTGCTCGTGGTGGACGAGCAGCACCGCTTCGGGGTGGAACAGCGCGACGCCCTGGTGCGGCGCACCGAGGGGGGCGGCCGCGTGCCGCACGTGCTCCACATGACGGCCACGCCCATACCCCGCACGCTCGCCCTCACCGCTTTCGGCGACCTCGACATCACCATTATCGCCGGGAGGCCCGTGGGGCGGCAGCCGGTGACCACGCGGTTGGTGGACGACGAGCGGCGCGAGGAGGGCTACGCCTTCGTCCGCCGGCAGCTCGAGCGGGGCAGCCAGGCATATGTGGTGTGCCCCGCTATCGAGGAGTCCGCGTCGATCGACGCGGCTACGGCGGTGGCCGAGGCCGAGCGCCTCCGCGAGGGGCCGTTTCGCGGTCTACGCGTGGCCGTCGTCCACGGCCGCCTCAAGGCGGCCGAGCGCGACGGCGTTATGCAGGCCTTTCAGCGCGGGGAGGTGCAGCTCCTCGTGGCCACGAGCTTAATAGAGGTGGGCATCGACGTACCCAACGCCACCGTCATGATCGTGGAGGGGGCGGAGCGGTTCGGGCTGGCGCAGCTCCATCAGTTGAGGGGGCGGGTGGGGAGGGGTGAGGGGCGTTCGTACTGCCTGCTCTTCTCCCGCGCCGAGCCGGGTGACCCGGCGCACGCGCGCCTCAAGGCGCTGCTGCAGACCGACGACGGGTTCGAACTCGCCGACCGCGACCTGGAGCTCCGCGGCGAGGGCCACATCATGGGCGCTCGTCAGGCGGGCGCCTCCGACCTCAAGTTCGCCCGCTTGGGGCGCGACCGCGCCGTGCTCCTGCGTGCCCGCGAGCTCGCGGTGGAGCTCCTCGCCGACGACCCGCAGCTGGAGGCCCCGCAGCACCTGCCGCTCAGGGCCGCCGTTGGCGAGGCCTTCGGCGGCGTCGTCGACGGGCTCTTTAAAGCGTAGGGATGGGGGGCGGCCCGCCGTCTCCCGTATACTCTCCCCATGCACTCGAGCACCCTTATCGTCACGCACACGAACACCGACTTCGACGCCTTCGCGGCGATGGTGGCGGCGCAGAAGCTCTACCCAGACGCCGCGCTCTTCCTCGGCGGGGCCGTTAACCGCAACGTACGCGAGTTTCAGGCGCTGTACGCCGACCTGCTCCCCGTGGTGGACCTCGTCACGCTCGACCGCGACGCCGTGCGCAAGCTCGTGATCGTCGACACGATCCACGCCAATCGCCTCGGCGAGATTGGCGAGCTCTGTCTGCGCGACGACGTGGAGGTGGTGGCGTTCGACCACCACGCGCAGCGCGGCGAGTTGCCCCCGTACCTCCACGCCGGCAACCTCGTGCTCTCCAACGACGGCTCGCTCGTCACGCTGCTGCTGCGCATCATCTCTCAGCGCGAGATCTCGGTGACCCCCTTTGAGGCCACGGTGTTCGCGCTCGGCATCCACGAAGACACGGGTTCGTTGCTCTTTAACACCACGACGCCGGCCGACGCCGAGGCCCTCGCGCTCTGCATGCGCCTCGGCGCCGAGACCGCAGTGCTCGAGCGGTGGCTCACGAGCGCGCTCACCCCGGCGCAGCGCTCCACGCTGGCGTTCGCGCTCCACGCCGCTCGGGAGTTGCCGATCGCGGGGGCGACGGTGCTCGTCTCCTCGCTGCGCGAGGAGCTCTACGTGGAGGGCGTCAGCATCGTCGCCCATCGTGTGATGGACCTCACCGGCTGCGACGGCTTCTTTTTGCTGGTGGAGATGGAGGGCAAGGTCTTCGTGACGGCGCGCAGCAGGGGCCGGCGGCTCGACGTCGCCCAGGTGCTCGCCGCGGTGGGGGGCGGGGGCCACACGGCCGCCGCCTCCGCCGTCGTCCGCGACCTCGAGCTCGAGGAGGTCGCCGCCCTCGTGGCCGCGGCCGTGCCGGCCGCGCTCGCCCCCGTCCGTACCGTCGCCGAGTTGCTCGCCCCCGGCGCCGCCGTCGTCGGCGCCACGGCGTCGATCGACGACACGGTGGTGCGCTGCTACCGCGGCGGGCTCGCCGGCGTCGTGGTCACCGACGGTGAGTTCTTAGTCGGCAAGGCGGCGCTCGTCGACCTCGAGCGCGCCGCCGGGCACGGGCTCGGCCACGCGCCGCTCAAGGCGGTTATGTCGTCGCGGGTAACGGTGCTACCGCTCAACACGCCGCTCGAGCGCGCCGCGATCATTCTCGCGGGCGAGGAGATCGGTTGGGCGCCGGTGGTGCGGGAGCGTGGGGAGGGCCCGGTGAGGCGCACGGAGGTGCTCGGCTCGGTGAGCCGCCGCGCCGTGGTGGGCGAGGAGCCGGAGCCCGAGGTGTCGCACGACGTGGTCAACCTCGCGGGGCAGCTGGCCGAGCTTCGCGAGGCCGACCTGCTGCGGCGAATCCAGGTCGCCGCCGGCGGGCTGCGCGGTGTGTACCTCGTGGGCGGCGCTGTGCGCGACATCATCCTCGGCGAGCCCGGTATCGACATCGACATCGCGGTGGAGGGCGACGGCATCGCCTTCGCTAAGGAGCTCGCCAAGCGCCTCGGCGGCCGCGTGCGCTCTCACCGTAAGTTCGGGACCGCCGTCGTCATGCTGCGCGGCGACGACGGTCGCAAGCTGCGCATCGACGTGATCTCCACGCGCTCGGAGGTGTACGAGCATCCGGCGGCGCTGCCGAGTGTGGAGCACGCGGGCATTCGCAGCGACCTCGCCCGCCGCGACTTCAGCATTAACGCCTTGGCCGTCTCCCTCAAGCCGGAGACCTACGGCGACCTGCTCGACTGCTTCGGCGGTGTGGAGGATCTAGAGCAGCGCCGCATCGTGGTGCTCCACAGCCTTAGCTTTATCGAGGACCCTACGCGGATCCTCCGCGCGCTCCGCTATGAGAGTCGCTACGGCCTACGCATGGACGAGTACACGCTGAACCTCGCCCGTTCGTGCTGCGCCATGGGCCTCGTGGGCGACCTCTCCTCCGCGCGTCTGCGCGACGAGTTGCTCTCGCTCCTCGATGAGCCAACGGTGGGCTTCGCCCTCCGCCGCATCGAAGAGCTCGGTTTCGCCTCGGCGATCCACGCTCGTCTGCGCGTGGGGGAGCTCACCCGCGACCTCGTGGAGGCCGGCGACCTCGCGCTCACCGCTCATGGGCTCGAGGAGGAGGTGCCCCGCTGGCGCCTTCGTCTCATCTGGATGCTGCGCGACCTGGGGCCGGAGGAGATCGCCAACTGGTGCCGGCGGCTGCGCATCCGTCGCCGCGACGCGGAGGTGCTCGAGAGGGCGTTCGTGTTGGGGAGCGGCCTCCTGCGCCTCACGGAGCGCGGCCCCACCGAGGCGGAGCTGCACGACCTCATCCGGCAGGGGCCGCTGGAGGCGGTACTCGTCGCCCTGGTGCTCGACCGTACCGGTATGGTCGTCGAGCGCCTTGGGCATTACCTCGCCGTCACCCGGCACATCCGCCTCGCGGTCACCGGTGAGGACCTTCTCGCCCTGGGGTTTGCGCCCTCCGCCCACCTCGGCGAGGTGCTTCACAGTATCCTTCGGCTCAAACTCAACGGTGTGGTGCAGACGCGCGAGGAGGAGCTCGCCGCGGCGGAGAGGATGCGTCCATGAGTCAGAGTACGATGGTGCTCACCTTTATCACGGTGCTGCCGGTGCTGCTCGTGAGCCTCGTGTTGCACGAGGTGGCCCACGGGTGGGCTGCGGCGGTGCTCGGCGACCCTACCGCGCGGAGCGAAGGGCGGCTGAGCCTCAACCCGATCCGCCACCTCGATCCGCTGGGGAGCCTCATGCTGGTGGTCACCTTCGTTGTCTCCGGCGGCGGGTTTTTCTTCGGCTGGGCCAAGCCGGTGCCCATCGACCCCCGCTTCTTTAAGGATCCGCAGCGCGGCATGATGCTCGTGGGCCTCGCCGGGCCGCTCACCAACCTGCTCATCGCGCTCGCGGCCGCCGGGCTCATGTGGCTCACCTTCGGGCTGAGCGCCTTCTTCACGCAGATGCTCGTGCTGACCTTCTTTCTCAACATCGTGCTGGCGCTGCTCAACATGATCCCCGTGCCGCCGCTCGACGGCTCGCGCGTGCTCGGCGGTCTGTTACCTCGTCGGCTCTTTGAGCGATGGCTCGCCCTCGACCGCTATGGCAACTACGTCTTCTTCGGGCTCGTCGTGCTGATCGTGGTCGCGCCCGGCGTCTTCGACGCGACCATTGGGGCTGTTCTCAGGTGGTCGTTCAACCTTCTTCCCGGAGTGTGAGGCCGTATGAGCGCTTTCACGGACGACGATCGACCTGCGTGCGGCGGTTTTATCCTCCGCGAGGAGGAGGGGCTTAAATGGCTCGCGTGGGGGGCTCACGGAGCCTCCGTCGCCTTCCCGCTGCGGTACGGCGGCGTCTCGCAGGGGCCGCACCACTCGCTCAACCTCGGGCTTAACGTTGAGGATGAGCCCGAGCGAGTGTGCGAGAACCGCCGGCGTTTGTGCGCCGCCCTCGGCCTCTCCCCGGAGCGGCTCGTCGTGCCCTCGCAGGTGCACGGAACACGGTGGAGCTGGGTGGGGGAGGCCCAGGCCGGCTCCGGTGCCTGCGAGCACGGCGGCGTCTTTAACGACCACGACGCGCTCCTCACCGCCGAGCCCGCGCTGGGGCTCGCCATCAGCCACGCGGACTGCGTGCCCGTGGTGGTGGTGGCGCTCGGCGCCGATGGGCCGCTGCTCGCCACCATTCACGCCGGCTGGCGGGGGATGCTCGCGGGCATTGTGGGGCTCGTTGCTCGCGAGCTCGGCCGCCGCGGCCGCCTCGTGGCGGCGGCTGTGGGCCCCAGCATCGGGCCCTGTTGCTTCGAGGTCGACGAGCCGCTCCGCCGTCGTTTCGAGGGTCGTTTTCCCGGCTGTAGTACGCAGGGGCACGTCGACCTCTGGCGCTGCGCCCGTGCGGATCTCCTGGCGGCCGGCGTGCCTGCGGCCGAGATCGCCGTCGCCGGTCTCTGCACCGTCGACGATGGTAGGTTCTTCTCCCATCGCCGGGAGAACGGCTCCACCGGCCGCCACCTTACGGTAGCCTGGCTCTGAGCTCTCGCTTGTCGCTTCGTTGCAGGGCTTTTAAGATCGTCTCCGAAAAAGAAGCGAAGGACGAAGAGGAGGACCGTGGTTCGGCAGTACATTCCCCAGCTTGAGGTGTTCCGCGAGCGCTTCTGTGAAGTAGAGGACCGAGTGGCCACGGCGGCCGAGGCCGCCGGACGCTCGGCACACGATGTTCGCGTGCTCGTGGCCACCAAGTACGTGGCGGCTGAGCACCTCGGCGTGCTGCGCGAGGCCGGTGTTCGGCTCATCGGCGAGAACCGCGCTCAAGATCTCGTGCGCAAGCACGAGCTCTACGGCGACTCCTTTGACTACCACTTCATCGGGCATCTGCAGAGCAAGAAGACCAAGCTCGTGGTGCCGAGGGTGAACCTCATCCACTCGGTGAGTACCATGAGCGTTGTGCGCGAGATCCAGGCCCGTGCGGAGGGTGAGTGCGAGGTGCTCCTCGAGGTTAACATCGCCGAGGAGCCCGGCAAGAGCGGTGTTGCTCCCTCGGAGGTCGACGCCTTCTTAGAGGAGGCCTCGGCCTTCGACAAGGCGAAGTTCACGGGGCTTATGTGCATGCCGCCGCTCTTCGACGACCCGGAGGACGCGCGCCCCTTCTTCGTTCGCACGAGGGAGTTGGGGGATCGGCTTTCGACTGCGTGGAACGGCAAGTATACTTTTGCCCAGCTCTCAATGGGTACGAGCGCGGATTACGAGATCGCCGTCAGCGAGGGCGCTACCGTCGTACGTATCGGCGGCGTGCTCTTTTGACGGAGTATTTAGGGAGGAATCAATGGGTTTAGGCGATACGTGGCACAAGGTGGCGGTGTACTTCGGTATCGCCGATGACGATTTCGACGAGTACGAAGAAGACGAGACCCTCGCACCGCAGGAGGAGCCCGAGCGCGGGTACCAGGAGCGGCCGAACGTCCGCAAGATCAGCAGCGCCCGTGCTGGCAGCGACTACGACGACATCTTCGCCGACGAGCCCCGCCGCCGCGGCTCGTCCCAGTCGGTCGTCCGTCCCCTCGAGCCTGCGCGGCAGCCGCGCCTTCAGATGCACCTCGTTATCCCCAAGAGCTTTAACGATGCGCAGCAGGTAGCGGATAAGTTTAAGAGCAATGTTCCTGTGATCATGAACCTTCAGAGCGCCGACAACGACCTCGCCAAACGGCTTATCGACTTCGGCAGCGGCCTCTCATACGCGCTCGACGGCGGCATGCAACGCGTCGGCGATAAAATCTTCCTGCTCTCTCCGCGCAACGTGGAGGTCTCCGCTGAGGAGCGCGCGCGCATGATGGAGAAGGGCTTTTTTAACCAGTTCTAGACGAGGCGGGTGTCGGCTTCGCGCCTCACAGACAACGACTTCACGGAGTACATCATGAACGTTGGAATCATCGGCGCGGGCCACATAGCACATGCACTCGCCGAGAGCTGGGCGCGCCCCGGCATTAACGACGCGCCGGGGCTCGTGCTCTGCGACGTCGTCCCCGAGAAGGCGGAGGAGCTGGCGGCTGCGGTCGGCGGCAGCGTGGCCGCCACGATCGGCGAGCTCGTCGCCTCCTCAGACCTCGTTGTCGTCGCCGTGCGGCCTCAGCACGTGGCCGGCGTATTGCGGGAGCTCGGCCCCTCCCTCGGTGAGCGCAACCTCATCTCGGTCGCTGCGGGCGTGCCCACCGACCGTCTTTTGGCCGACCTCCCCGCCGGCGCTCACGCCGGGCGGGTTATGCCCACCGTCTCGTTGGCTATCGGCGTCGGCGTCGCCGTCGCGGTTCCCGGCACGCTCACCGCAGACGGCTGGGCTCAGGTGCAGCGCCTCTTCTCGCTCGGCGGCGCGCTTGTGACCATGGAGGAGCGGCTCTTCGACGTCGCTACGGCCGTCTCCGGCTGCATGCCCGGCATGCTCGCCACCATTATTGAATCGTTCGCCGACGCCGCTGTCGCCCAGGGCGTCGACGCCGAGACCGCCCGCGTGCTCGCCCGTGAGGGAGTTCACGGCGCGGCTGCGGTTATAGCTCAAAACGGCGACCCCGCGGCTGTGCGCACCGCGGTGGCTACGCCCGGCGGGGTCACCGCCGCCGCGGTTGAGGCCCTCGAGGGGGCGGGCATCCACGACGTCCTCCGCGAAGCCATCGACGCCGGCACGGCGCGTGCCAAGGCGCTCACCTGAGTCCCGTCCGCGCACCGAACGTTTTAACGAGAGGTCTCTGCGCCGGTAGTCGCAGAGTTAAGAAGGAGATCGCATGAGACTCACACCGCTCGACATCCGCCATAAGGAGTTCAAGCGCGGCATGAGGGGGTACGCCGAGGCCGAGGTCGACGAGTTTCTCGATCTCGTCGCCGACGAGTACGAGCGGCTCTTTAAAGAGAGCACGGACCTCAAGGATCGTGCCGGCTCCATCGAGGAGCGGGACATCGGCTACAAGCGCAACGAGGAGCTCCTCCAGAGGGCGTTGGTCTCCGCCCAGATCAACGCGGAGGAGACTAAGCAGAAGGCGCAGGAGGAGGCGGAGCGAGTTCTCGAAGAGGCCGAGCGCGCATCCCGCAAGACCATCGAGGAGGCCGAGCGTCGCAGTCGGCAGATCCTCGAGGACGCCGAGCTGGAGCGGCAGGGTGTGCAGCGCACCATCGAGGGGCTTCGCGCCGCGGAGCTGGAGTTTCGCACGCGGCTGCGCGGCATGGTGGAGGACCACCTTCGACTGCTCGACAGCGCGACGATACCGGCGCCGAGCGTCGCGACCGCCCCTGTCGCATCCGTCACTACGGCGGCTTCCCCTGAGTCCGACGACGTCTCGGAGTTCGTGCGTCAGGCGCAGGCGATCAAAGCGGCTCTCGCCCGCGAGCAGGGCGGGGAGGAGACATCTCCAGACGTGTCCGCAGCCGATCGGCGCAGTGTTCCCTCCGGTGAAGATGAGACTCTTCTCGCCGACGTCGACCCCGAAGTGAGTGCTAACGAATTCAAATGGTGAGGAGGGGCCGCTGCGCGCGGCCCGCGACGGCGTGAGTATGGCGGTGTGGGTTACCCCCGGCGCGGCGCGAAGCGAGCTCGCCGGGGTCTCAGACGGCCGTCTGCGCCTTCGGCTCGCCGCGCCCGCCCGCGAGGGCAAAGCCAACGCCGAGCTGGTCCGCTTCGTGGCGGAGCTCCTCGGCGTCGCCCGTCGTGAGGTTACCGTCACCTCCGGTATGGGCTCGCGCCGTAAACTCGTCCGCGTCTGCGGCGTCGACCTCGACGAAGCACGACGCCGCCTCTCGCTGTGAGGAGGGCGGGGAGGGCCACTCCGAGGGGTTGGCGTGTGCTGGCGTTCGCCCTCGCCGTCTCGGTGGTGGCGCTGGATCAGCTCAGCAAGTGGGCGATCCGCTCGGCCGCCGCCGATCTGCCCTTCTCGCTCGGCCCGCTCCACATCGAGCTCGCCTTTAACTCCGGCATCGCCTTCGGCCGCCTCTCCAGCGGTGGTTGGCCCGTGCTGCTGCTCGTGCTCTGCGTCACGGCCATCGTGCTTGTCTTCGTACTCCTCGCGCCCGCTCGCTACCGACCGGCGCTGGGGCTCATTTTGGGCGGCGCGGTGGGCAACCTGGTCGACCGCTTTCGGTTCGGCGGCGCCGTGCAAGACTTCATCGGTGTCGGGTTTTGGCCCTCTTTTAACGTAGCCGACGCCGCCATTACCCTGGGTGTCGCCTTCCTCATCTTCTCGGTGCTGCGTGGAACTTCGAAGGGGTGAGCGGCGCGGGGCCTTCTCGGTGGGCGCCGAGCAGGCTGGTCGCCGTCTGGACGTGCTCGTGGCGGAGCGCGCCGGGTTGAGCAGGGCGGCGGCGCAGCGGCTCATCGAGCAGGGGCTGGTGCAGGTCGACGGCCTGCCCGCCGGCAAGAGCCTCGCGCTCCGCGCCGGTCAGCGGGTGGGCTGGGAGCTGCCGCCCGCCCGCCCACCGGCCCTCTCTCCGGAGCGGGTGCCCTTTACGGTGGTCTACGAAGACGACTGGCTCTTAGTGGTCGACAAGCCGGCTGGCGTAGTGGTGCACCCCGCGCCGGGCCACGAGCACGGCACGCTCGCGCAGGGGCTCATGGCCCACGGGGCGAGCGGCGGCCACGAGCGGCGTCCCGGCATCGTGCACCGCCTCGACAAGGAGACCTCCGGCCTGCTCGTAGTGGCCAAGGGCGACGATCCCTATCTGGCGCTCGTAGCGGCCATGAAGCGCCGGGAGATCAAGCGCACCTACCTCGCGCTGCTCTGCGGCGCGCTGCCGCAGGACGAGGGCACGATCGACGCGCCCATAGGCCGCCACCTGCGCGACCGCAAGCGCATGTCGCTGCACACCGCCGCGGGCCGACGGGCGGTGACGCACTTTAACGTGCTCGACCGGGCCGGCGGGTACACGTTGGTGCGCGCCCGGCTCGAGACCGGCCGCACGCACCAGATCCGGGTGCACTTCGCCGCGTTGGGGTACCCGGTCGCCGGCGACGAGTTCTACGGGCGCAGGCCGCGCCCGGAGGGCCTCGGCCGCCACTTTTTGCACGCGGCGCAGCTGGCGTTTGCCCACCCCGCCGACGGCAGGCCGCTCGCCTTCGCGAGCCCGCTGCCCCCCGAGCTCGTGGCGTTTGCGCGGGCTGTGGGCGTCTCGTTTACGGCCGGGGGCTGACGCCGCGGCCGCCGCACCCGTCCCCGCTGACTGGCCCTCTTGCTTGCGGGGTGGTCTGCGCGCTACAGTACCCCAGACCTTTTAACCGCGTCCGGAGAGACGGAAAGGGGGTGAAGCGCTGTCGCGAGGCTTCATTGTTGCGGCGGCGCGTTATATGTCCCAAACACCATCCGCCAACGAGGTCGTCATTCAGACGGCCGACGAGGTTTCGCGAACGATCACCCGTATCGCGCACGAGATCCTCGAGAAGAACCCCGGAGACCAAACCCTCGCCGTCGTCGGCATTCACACGCGCGGCGCCTTTTTGGGGGAGCGTCTCCACAAGCTTCTCTGCGAGATCGACGGCTGTCGGTACCAGAGCGGCGAGCTCGACATCTCGTTTTACCGCGACGACGTCACCGGCGTCGTGCCCACCTCAGCGCATCCGATCGTTAAAGACACCAACCTGCCGTTCGAGATCGACGGAGCGCGCATCGTGCTCGTGGACGACGTGCTCTACACCGGCCGCACCATCCGCGCCGCCATCGACGCGCTGTTCGACTACGGCCGGCCGGCCTCTATCCAGCTCGCCGTGCTCATCGACCGCGGCCACCGCGAGCTGCCGATTCGCCCCGACTACGTCGGCAAAAACCTTCCCACCTCGTCGAGGGAACGCATCAGCGTGCGTCTCTCCGAGTACGACGACGCCGACCAGGTCGTCCTCGTGCGTCCGCAGGAGGCGTGACCATGGCCAAGCGAGACCTCATCAGCATCGAGGACCTCTCCCGCGCGAACGTCGAGACGCTGCTCGACACGGCCGAGAGCTTCCTCCCGGTGCTGGAGCGCGACATCAAAAAGGTGCCCACGCTCCGCGGGCGCACTATCGTCAACCTCTTCTGGGAGTCCTCCACCCGCACCTCGTCGAGCTTCGACCTCGCGGCCAAGCGCCTCTCGGCCGACACTCTAGCGCTCAAGGCGAGCGGCTCGGCGGTGGATAAAGGCGAGACGCTCAAAGACACGGCGATTACGCTGAGCGCCTACTCGCCCGACATCATCGTGTTGCGCCACTCGTCGGCCGGCGCGTGCCAGACGCTCTCGGCCAACACCGAGGCCAGCGTCATCAACGCCGGCGACGGCAAGCATCAGCACCCCACGCAGTGCCTGCTCGACCTCTTCAGCATGCGGCAGAACCTCGGCCGCGACCTCACTGGCCTGCGCGTCTTTATCGTCGGCGACATTTTGCACAGCCGCGTCGCGCGCAGCGACATCATGGGCTTTTTGCTTATGGGTATGGAGGTTACCCTCGTCGCGCCGCCCACGCTCATGCCCCGCGGCATCGAGGCCATGGGCGTTAACGTGGAGTACGACCTCGCCAGCCTCAAGGACGCCGACGTTATCTACCTGCTCCGCATCCAACGCGAGCGGCTCAAGGCCGGCGCCAACTACCTGCCCTCGCTGCGCGAGTACAGCAACCTCTGGGGTATCTCGCAGGCGCGGCTGCGGCCGGGGCAGCGGGTCATGCACCCCGGCCCCATCAACCGCGGTGTCGAGATCGCATCCGACGTCGCCGACGACGACGAGAACCTCATCGCCGACCAGGTGTTCAGTGGCCTCGCGGTGCGCATGGCGATTCTCTACAGAACTATCGTTGGGTACAACGCCGGCGACGTAACCGGGGAGGAGCTTTAATGAAACGCGTGTGGTGTGCACCTCTTCCGGCCGCCGACTTGCTCCTTAAGGGCGGTCGTGTGGTCGACCCCGAGACGGGCGTCGACGCAAGCTACGATGTGCGTATTGAGGGCGGTCGTATCGCGGAGGTCGGCGCCGACCTCGACGCCGGCGGCGCCCGCGTCGTCGACGTCGCCGGCATGCTCGTGCTGCCCGGCTTCGTCGACCTGCATACGCACTTCCGCACGCCCGGTAACGAGGATGCGGAAGACCTCACCTCCGTCTCCACCGCGGCGGCGGCGGGCGGCTACGTCGCCGCCTTTGGCATGGCCAACACCGACCCGGTGGTCGACTCGGCGGTTCTTCTGCGGGGCCTCGCCGAGATGGCCCAGACCCAGGCCGTTATCCCCCTCGGGTTCTTCGCGGCGGTAACGCGCGGCCTGGCCGGGGAGCAGCTCACGGAGATGGGCGAGATCGGTGCGGCCGGCGCCGTAGGCTTCAGCGACGACGGCAAACCTCTGGCTACCGCCGCGCTCACACGGCGTGCGCTCCAGTACGCCAAGGTCAGCGGCCGCTTCGTCGCGATTCACGCGCAGGACGACTCGCTCTTTAAGGGCGGGCAGATGCACGAGGGCCCCGCCTCCGCGCGCATCGGCCTCACCGGCATCCCCTCGCTCTGCGAGAGCCTCGACGTCTCGCGCTCACTCGACATCGCAGCCTACGAAGACGCGTCGCTCCACATCTGCCACGTGAGCACGGCGGCCTCGCTGGAGGCCCTCGCCCGCGCCAAGGAGGCCGGCGTTAGGGTTACGGCGGAGGTTACGCCGCATCACCTCACGCTCAACGACGAGGCCGTGGCGGCGCTGGACCCCAACCTCAAGATGAACCCTCCCCTGCGGGAGGAGAGCGACCGCCGTGCGCTTGTGGAGGCGCTCGCCAGCGGCCTCGTGGACTGCGTCGCCACCGACCACGCTCCGCACGTGAGCGAGGAGAAGGAGGTCCCCTTCGAGGAGGCACCCTTTGGCTGTATCGGGCTCGAGACCGCCTTCAGCGTACTCTACGGCGAGCTCGTGGAGGGCGGCGCGCTCGACCTCATGACCCTCGTGGCTCGTATGAGCACGGCGCCCGCTCGCATCGCCGGGCTGGAGGCGCCGAGCGTCCGCTCGGGTGCCGTGGCCAACCTCTGCGTCGTCGATCCGTCGGCGAGCTGGACGGTGACGGCCGAGGGCATGCAGTCCCGTTCGTGCAACTCGCCGTGGCTCGGCCGCGAGCTGCAAGCTAAGGTAAAGCTCACCATCGCCGACGGCCGCGTGGCCTGGGAGCGCCTTGCCTAGACCGGCGATCATCGCCCTTGAAGACGGCAGCGTCTTTCGAGGCGAGGCGGTGACCGGCCGGGGTTCAGTTGGCGGCGAGCTCGTAGTCAACACCGCAGCGGGCGGGCATCAGCGCGTTGTGACCGATCCCGCCTGCTGCGGTCAGGTACTCGCCTTCGCCTTTCCCATGGTCGGCAACCACGGTGTCGACCCGTCGTGCGACGAGTCCGAGCGGGCTCACGCGCGGGCTATCGTGGCGCGTGAGCTCACCAACTACCGCTTCGGCCACGACTCGCGTACGGCGTGGCTCGACTGGCTCGCGGAGCGCGAGGTGCTGGCCGTGAGCGGTATCGACACGCACGCCCTCTACCAGCTCGTGCGCGAGAGGGGGGCGCTGCGCGCCGTGGTGAGCACGGAGATGACCGACCTACGGCACCTGCGGCAAGCTGCGCAGAAGCTCCCCAGGGCCGTCGGCCTCGACCTGGTAAAGCTCGTCAGTTGCAAGAGGGCGTATGAGGTGCCGGCGCCCGAAGGGGCACCGGCACCTCATCTTCACGCCGTCGTCTACGACTTCGGCGTCACGCGGAGCCTCGTGCGCCTCTTGGCGGAGCGCGGTTTTCGCGTCACAGTTGTGCCGGCCAAAACGAGCATGCGCGAGCTGCTGCGCCGCGCGCCCGACGGCGTCGTGCTCAGCGGCGGGCCGGGCGACCCCGCCGCCGTTGGCTACGCCCTCAAGACCGTCGAGCGCCTACTCGGGAGGTTCCCCCTCCTCGGGGTGGGGCTCGGCCACCAGATCCTCGCGCGGTCGCTGGGCCTGCGGGTCTCGCGGCTCGGCTACTGCCGCTCCAGCGCCGCGCACCCCGTCCTCGACCTCTCCTCCCGCGTCGTGGAGCTCACCTCGCGGCATCACGGCTTCGCCGTGCAGGGGTGCGAGGTGCCCGGCGTCGAGATCACGAAGTTGAGCCTCGACGATGACGACGGCGGCGTGGAGGGCCTGGCGGCGCCGGGGCGGTTCGCCCTCTCCGTGCAGTCGCTCCCCAGAGCTTCCTTCACTGTGGGTGAGGCTCACCATCCGGTGCAGCGGTTTCGCGACGAGGTCCTTCGCTTTAAGGCGAGCGCCTCGTGAGGGGGCGGAGCGACCGTCTCGAGCGAGTCCTCGTGCTCGGCCCCGGCTCTGGGGCCGAGGAGCGAGTCGACGTCTTCGTGGACGCCTCGCTGCAGGCCTGCCTCGCGCTGAGGGCGGAGGGCGCCACCCCCATCTTCGTCGGCGGCGGCGCCGGTGCGCGCGCCGTGGAGCTCGGCGCGGGCGGTGAGGTGCGGAGTCTGCTCGCGCCGCTCGAGCTTGAGGCTCTCGCCGAGGTGATCGCGGCCGAGCGGCCGAGCGCCGTGCTGCCGATCTTCGGCGGCCACACGGCGTTTCGCTTGGCCTCCGCGCTCGCCGAGGCGGGGGCGATCGCCTCCACCGACGTGGAGGTGCTCGGCCCCGGCGAGCGCACGCTCCGCGAGTGCCGGGACCGTCTCGCGCAGTGCGACGCGTTCGAGGCCGCCGGGCTCCCCGTGGTGCGGCCGCACTCCGCCGATGTGAGTGCGCGGCATCGGGTCGCGCTTCAGCTCGCGCGCGATGCCGCCGGCACCGTCGCCTTACTCGCGTCGAGTGAGTGCATCGACCCCACGTGGGCGTCGCTCGACGAGGGGCCGGCCGTCACCCCCGCGCTCACGGTCAGTGGGGAGCAGCGGCGAGAGCTCCACACCCTCGCCCTCGCCGCCCTCGACGCCGTCCACTTCGAGGTCGGCGTCGCCACGGTGTGGTGCTCGGTAGACCCCGCGCGAGGCGAGGTCGCGCTCCTCGCCGTCGACCCGTACTTCTCGCGCACCGCCGCCTTCACCGCGTGCGCGGCCGGTGTTCCGCTCGCGGCCGTCGCCACTCGGCTGGTGCTGGGGCGGCTCCTCCACGAGCGTGAGGTGTGGCCTGAGGGTGCGCCGGCCTCGCTCTTCGAGCCGGAGCTCGGGCACCTGCTCGTGCGGATGCCCCTTCAGCCGAGCGCCGCTGATTCTTCTTCGACGTGCCCCGGCGAGGTCGTGGCAGCAGGCCGCACCTTTAAGGAGGCCTTCCTCAAGGCGCTTCGCTCGCGGGGCTCAGAGGTGTCCGCCGAGCTGCAGGGTGAACACGGCGCGCTCACTCGGGCGCTCGAGGCGCCTGGTCCCGGCCGCTTCGACGCCGTTTTGCAGGCATTTCGTCAGGGAAAAGGGGTTGAGGAGCTCGGCGAACTCACCGGTATTGCCCCCCTCTTCCTCTCGGAGCTCGGCGACATCGTGGAGCTCGAGCGAGAGGTGCTCGCGGCGCCGCAGCTCGCGGCGGGGCTACTGCGGCGGCTCAAAGGGTATGGCTTCGGCGACGCCCGCCTCGGCGAGCTCACCGGTCGCTCCGAGCTGGAGGTACGTGCGCTTCGTCGAGGGGCGTTGGCGGCGCCGATGCCGCAGGCGCTCGGCGCCCTCACGGCCACCACGACTCCTCCTCGTCTTTTCTCGGCCTACGGGGAGGGCGAGGTGCCGCTTCTCGAGCCCTCCGGGCGCGAGCACGTGCTTATCCTCGGCGCGGGAGCCGGTCTCGAGGGGCTGCGCGGCGAGTACGACGAGGACTGTGCCCACGTCGTGCGCGCCGCTCGGGCGCTCGGTTATGAGACGACGGTGATCGACTCCACACTCGTGCCCCTCTCGGGCGGCGAGGGCGCCCCCGACCGGTTCTTTTTGGAGCCGGTAGCGCTCGAGGAGATCCTCGACCTCGTCGTCCTTGAGCGGCCCAAGGGCGTGATCGCTCGGTTCGCCGGAGGAGGGCCAGCTGGGCTCGCCGAGGCGCTTGAGGCGCTCGACGTCCCGCTGCTCGGTACGGCGGCCTCCTCCTTTGCGCTCCTCGACGATCCGGTCGAGCGCGGCGCGTTTCTCGCTCGGCTCGGCGTCGCCGCCCTTGAGCGGCCGCCGGCGCAGGGCGCTTCGCCGGCGCCCCGGGCTTTCCCGCCGGGCGAGCTCCTCGGCGGCGACGTCGTCTTCGACGCTCTCTTGCTCGCCGACGGGGAGGGTGGGGCTGAACTCATCGGCATCGCGGAGGAGTTCGACGTGTTGGCTCTGCGTATCGACGACGCCGCCCGCGTCACCCCGCCGCTCTCCCTCGGTGGCTCCGTGCTGGAGCGGGTGCGCGACCTTACCGTTCGCCTCACTTCGGCGTTGCGGGTTCGCGGCGCCTTGGCGGTGAGGTTCGTCTCCCGGGAGGGGCGGCTCTTCGTGCTCGACGTCGATCTCTCGGCCCCTCGGCTGGTGCGCCTCCTCGGTAAGGCGATGGAGGTGGAGCTCGTCGAGGTCATCACGCGGCTGTTGCTCGGCGTGTCGCTTCGCGACGCCCTGCCGGGGATTCGCCGTTCTGGGCGTGTTGCTGTCGAGATCGCGGCGGCTTCGCGCCCGCGTGAGCAAAGCCGTGACTCGCATAAGGACTGCCGGGTGAGCACCGCCGGCCGGGCGATCGCGACGGCCGTGTCGCTCCCGGCTGCTCTGGAGCGGGCCCTCGTCCTCGCAGGCACGCCGCTGCCGTCTGCCGGCGAGGTCTTTCTCTCGGTGCAGGACCGCGAGTGGCCGCTGCTCGCCCTCCTCGCCGGCCGTCTGCACGCTCTCGGCTTCACCCTCGTGGCGACGCGCGGCACGGCCACCGCGCTCTCCCGCTTCGGCGTCCCCGCTGAGGTCATCGAACTCGGTGAGGACGCTGCGGCGAGCGTGCCCGCGATGATCGAGCGAGGCGACTTCGCCGTCGCCCTCGTGACGCCCCCCGCCTTCGCGGCGAGGGGCGGTCTCGGCGTGCTCGGCCGCATGGCGTACCGTGGCGGTACGCTGTTTCTCACCTCGCTCGCCGCCGCCGCCGCGGTCGTCGCCGCGCTTGAGGCCTCCTCGGGCGCCCTCGAGGCGGCGTCCGCCAGTATGCCCCAACAGCCCCTCGATCGGGAGGACTAATGCAAGGCTCGACTATGACGGATGCAGTGCAGCAGCGAGCGGAGACCTTCTTCTGCCGGGTGCTCGACACATGCCGGCTCGGCTCCTTCTGCGTGCTTAAGCTGCGCGCGCCGCAGCTCGCCGCTCTAGCCTCTCCCGGGCAGTTCGTCATGGTCACTGTCCCCGACGGCGCGTTCTTTTTAAGGCGGCCGCTCTCCCTCTTCGCGGTGCGCGGCGACCGGGTCGACCTCCTCGTCGAGGCGCGCGGTGCGGGCACCGATCGCCTCACTCGCCTCGAGCCCGGGGAGGTGCTCGAGCTCGCCGGGCCTCTGGGTAACGCCTTTCCGCTGGAAGGGGTCGAGAGCGCCTTGCTCGTCGGCGGCGGTATCGGATGCGCTCCGCTGCAATACCTGGCCGATGCGCTGAAAGCGCGTGGGGTGGAGGTCGCGGCGGCCGTTGGGTTTCGCGACAGTGAGGCGGCTCGGGTGCTCGCCGCGCTGGAGATCGAGCGCGTCGGTGTGGCCACGCAAGACGGGAGCATCGGCCACCACGGCACCGTGCTCGACGTGCTCCTGAGGCTCGATCCGGCGTCCGGTACGGTGGTGTACGTGTGCGGCCCTCGGGCGATGATCGCGGCGGTGCAGCGCTGGTGCGCCGCGAGGGGTTTGCGCGGGTACGCCTCGCTTGAGGCTCATATGGCGTGTGGCACCGGCTCGTGCCACGGCTGCGTCGTCGACACGACACGCGGGATGCTCCGCGTCTGCAGCGAGGGGCCCGTCTTCCCACTTGAGGAGGTGCAGCTGTGAGCACGGCGATGTCCTCCGGCTCCGGGGTCGACCTCCGCGTTGAGCTCGGCTCCCTCGCGCTCGCCCACCCACTGATGAACGCCTCGGGGACCTTCGAGCTCCTCGAATACGCTCGGCGCTACAGCGGTGACTACCTCGCTGACTTCCCCTACGCGGCCTACGTACCCAAAACAGTCACGCTCGATCCGCGCACCGGCAACCGGCCGCCGCGGGTGTACGAGACGCCGGCCGGCATGATCAACGCCATCGGCCTTGAGAACCCCGGCGTTGCCACTTGGCTCGAGGAGCTCGCGGCCTGGGAGGGTTTGGCACAGCCGGTGATCGCGAGCGTTGGCGGCAACACCCCCGAGCAGTACGCCGCCGCGATCGTCGCGATCGAGGAGCACCTTGAGGCTTCGGGCGGCGCTCGCCCGCGTATCGAAGCCTACGAGCTCAACATCTCGTGCCCCAACGTCTCCACGGGCCTGCAGATCGGCGCGGATCCCGCCGCGACCGCCGCGGTCGTCGCGGCCGCTCGCGGCGCTACTCGGCGGTTTCTGCTGGCAAAGCTCACGCCCAACGTGAGCGACGTGGTGGCGAGCGCCCATGCCGCCGTAGACGCCGGAGCCGACGGCGTCTCGCTCATCAACACGGTTAAGGCGCTCGTCCTGGATCCGCGGACGCTTCGCCCTGTCCTCGGCAACCGCACCGGCGGCCTCTCCGGACCCGCCGTTAAGCCGATCGCTCTGCGCATGGTCGCCGAGGTCGCCGAGGCGCTCCCCTCCACGCCGATTGTCGGCATGGGTGGGGTCGTCTCCGGCTTGGATGCCCTGGAGTTTATCGCCTGCGGCGCCTGGGCGGTGGCCGTGGGCGCTGCTAACTTCACCTCTTTCGAGGCTCCTTCGCGAATCCTCGCCGAGCTCCGCGCGGAGCTCACAGCACGCGATCTGCCCACGGTTGAGGCCGCGCGCGGGCTCGCGCTCGCGCGGTGATGGGGGGCCGACCGCGCGAATTCCCGTGAAAGTCCAGCGAACCCCCCTTTTTTCGGCGAGCGGCCGTGTTTGAATTCCGTAGGGGGCTTCGCGTATACTCCGCGCGATGTCCAGCTCCTCACGGCAACCCAACACAGCCCCACAGCGCTCTCTCGATCAACGGCGAGAGGCGCTCATTAAGGCGAACGAAGTACGGAGCCGCCGCGCTCAGCTTAAAGCTGACCTCAAGCGGGGCACTATCTCCATGGGCGAGGTGCTCACATCGCCGCCCGAATTCCTCCTCACCGCGAAGGTCGCCGATCTCCTCATGGCCGCCCCCAAGTGCGGCAGGGTTAAGTCGGCGAAGATCATGGAGCAGTGCCGCATCAGCTCCAGCAAAACGGTAGGGGGGCTCTCCGAGCGTCAGCGGAGCGAGCTCCTCTCCTGCTTCGGAGACTGATATCGCCTCCCTCTTCGTCATCTCGGGGCCGTCCGGCGCCGGGAAGGGGACGGTCATCAATCTCCTCCTTCAGCGCCTCCCGAACGTCTCTCTCGCCGTTTCCGCTACTACGCGGGCGCCTCGCTTCGGCGAGCAGGAGGGTCGTGAGTACTACTTCGTCTCCCGCGAGAAGTTCGCCGCCGCCATCGAGGCCGACGAGTTTCTCGAGTGGGCGGAGTACAGCGGTAATAAATACGGTACGCTTCGCTCGGAGGTCGAGCACAAGCTGGCGCGGGGCGACGATGTACTCCTCGAGATCGAGCTGGCGGGCGCTCGCGCTATCCACGCCGCCCTGCCGGAGGCACAGCGGCTCTTTATCGCCCCGCCCTCGCTCGGCGAGCTCGAGCGGCGGCTTCGGGGTCGCGGCACGGAGAGCGGCGAGGCTATCATCCGGCGGCTGCGCAT
Source organism: Thermoleophilia bacterium (assembly GCA_040776965.1). Classification (GTDB taxonomy): domain Bacteria; phylum Actinomycetota; class Thermoleophilia; order UBA2241; family UBA2241; genus CAIXSE01. Next base: position 895,516 of record JAXGZO010000001.1, on the reverse strand, counting down.
CGCCGAGCGAGAGCTCGCCGCCGCCGAAGAGTTCGATGCAATTATCATCAACGATGACGTCGTCCGCGCCGCAGGCGAAGTCGCCGATATCATCGAAGATCGACGAAAGGACAACCGTGGATAAGCCACCTATCGACGAGCTTCTCCCGCACGCAGCCGGCTCGCGTTACGCGCTCGTGATGATCGCGGCCAAGCGCGCCCGTCAGATCAACGCTTACCAAAACAGCCTCGGCGAGAACACCTTCGGGATGGAAGACCTGCTGCCGCCGCTCATCTCCACGCGGAGCACCAACCTGCTCACTATCTCCTTTGAGGAGATCGCCGAGAACAAGATCGAGTACACCATCTCCGACACCTGAGGGTCTCGTGAGCGGCTCCGCGACGCATGCAGACGAGCGCCCCACCGTCCTCGTCGGGGTGTGTGGCGGTATCGCTATCTACAAGTCCGTCGAGCTCGTTCGCGGGCTCTTTAAAGACGGGTTGCAGCCGCGCGTCGTGATGACGCAGGCGGCGCAACGCTTCGTCACGCCGCTCACCTTCGCCGCGGTCTCGCAGGCCCCCGTTATCGACGACGAGAGCGCCTGGCGGGCCGACGGCGGCTGGTTTGAGCACATCGACGCCGGCCGGGGGGCGCAGGTCTTGGTTATCGCCCCCGCGACCGCGACTACACTCTCCAAGCTGGCGGCTGGTTCCGCCGACAACTTGCTCACGAGTATCTCTCTGGCCTTTCGCGGGCCGGTGATCGTCGCGCCCAGCATGAACTGGGCGATGTACGAGCACCCGGCCACGCTGCACAATCTTCGGGTGCTCGCGGAGCGCGGGGTGGAGGTGCTCTCGGCGGAGTCCGGCGAGCTCGCCTGTGGGGAGGAGGGCGCGGGTCGCATGTCCTCGCCGCAGGTTATCCACGCGGCCGTGCGGCGGGCGCTAGCGCTGCGAGCCGGCGGTGCCCTCGCCGGCCGTAAGCTGGTGGTCACCTCCGGCGGCACGCGGGAGGCTATCGACGCCGTGCGCTACATCGGTAACCGCTCGAGCGGCAAGATGGGCTTGGCGGTCGCCGACGAGGCCTACCGGCGTGGCGCCCGGGTCGTACTGGTTGCCACAACGCCGCCGCCCTCGGCGGTGCCCTACGAGGTCGTGTTGGTGGAGAGCGCTGATGAGATGGCGGCGGCTACTCGTGCACAGGTGAGCGACGCCGCCGTGTTGGTGATGGCGGCGGCGGTAGCCGACTACAAACCGGAGCGGGTCGCCGAGGGCAAGCTCGAGCGTTCGGGCCGAGAGACCCTTAACCTCCGACTCGAGCGCACCGTGGACGTGCTCGCCGAGTGCGCCGTTCCCGGGCTCTACCGCGTCGCCTTCGCCGCCGAGGCCGGTCCGCACCTCGAGCGGGCTCGTCGCAAGCGCCTCGCCAAGGGCGCGGAGCTCCTCGTCTTTAACGACATCTCGGTGCCCGGCATCGGCATTGGCGCCGAGCACAACGAGATCACCATCATCTCCGGCGGGGGAGAGGTGCACGTGCCGCGCACCACCAAGGCCGCCTGCGCTGAAACTCTTCTCGATGAGATCGAGCGCGGGCTCGGCTAGCGCCCGCCCGCTCTTCCTCGTCTCACTCCTCTCCTCCGCACTATACTGATTCTGCACGCTAGAGGGCCGTGCGGAGCGCGGCTTATCGCAAGGGAAGAGGTCGCTCTGCTGTCTCTCATCACACCGTTCCGCCGTATCCGCGCTCTCGCCCGTCGAGCGTCCGTCGTTTTCCCTCTGGTTCTCGTCGCGGTTTTGGCTACGGCCACCGTGGCCATGGCCAGCGTGCCCTTCAATGGCTACGGCGGCAACCTTCACTCCGTTACCTGCGCTAACGTCAGCACCGCCTGGGCGGTGGACACCGGGGGTGCCCTTCTTAAAACCACCAACGGCGGCAAGACCTGGACGAAGCAAACATCCGGCACAAGGTTTTGGCTCAACTCTATCTCCCATTTCGGCCCTGCTACTGCCTGGGCGGTGGGCCAGGGCGGCGTCATCTTTAAAACCAGTAATAGCGGCAGCACTTGGGTGAAGCAAAAGTAGGGGGAGTGAGCACACGCGTACGAGTGTGCGCGAGGCTGCGAATATGAACACCCGAGAGGGAGGAGGGGCGAGGGGCAGTACTGCCTCTCGCCCCTCTCTTTCTTCCTCCGCCCACCTCCTGTATACTCCCCCTACCTACGAGGGCCTCCATCACTCGCCCTCAAGGCAGCGTACCGGGGGCTCTCTCTCGCAAAGGGAAGGGGTCGCCATGTCGTCTCGCACCACACCACTCCACCGCACCCACACCCTCACCGGTCGCCTCCTCCTCTCCCTTGGTCTCGCCCTCATCGCGGTAGCGGCCATGGCGGCCACGGCGACGGCTGCGTCGGCGAGCGCCACCGCGCCTGCAAGCGCCTTCTCCCTCGGCTCCTCCCTCTCCTCATCCCCCTTCGCGGCACCGGAGCCCCCCTACCTACCGGCCTCCCTCAGACTCGCCGTCGCCCCACCCCCCTGGGCGAAGTGCCTCGGCGGGACGGCTTGGGATGAGGCGACCAGCATCCAACAGACCGCCGACAAGGGCTACATCCTCACCGGCTTCACCTACTCCAACGACGGCAACGTCACCGGCAACCACGGCAAGCAAGACGCCTGGGTCGTCAAGCTCTCCTCCAAGGGCAGCGTCCAGTGGCAGAGGTGCCTCGGCGGCTCGGAGAACGACTACGCCGAGAGCATCCAGCAGACCGCCGAGGGGGGCTACATCCTCGCCGGTTACACCCGCTCCAGCAACGACGACGTCAAGGGTAATCACGGCAGCTCCGACGCCTGGGTCGTCAAGCTCTCCTCCACGGGCAGCGTTCAGTGGCAGAAGTGCCTCGGCGGCTCTGAGGCCGACGGGGCTTACAGCATCCGCCAAACCGCCGACAAGGGCTACATCCTCGCCGGCTCCACCTCTTCCAACAACGGCGACGTCAAGGGCTATCGCGGAGGCGGCGACGCCTGGGTTGTGAAGCTCTCCTCCAAGGGCAGCGTTCAGTGGAAGAAGTGCCTCGGCGGGACCGGTGAGGACTTCGCCAGCAGCATCCACCAGACCACCGACAAGGGCTACATCCTCGCCGGCTTCACCTCCTCCAGCAACGGCGACGTCAAGGGCTACCACGGCAACGGCGACGCCTGGGTCGTCAAGCTCTCCTCCAAGGGCACCGTTCAGTGGAAGAAGTGTCTCGGCGGGACGGACTACGACAAGGCCAACAGCATCCACCAAACCACCGACAAGGGCTACATCCTCGCCGGCGAGACTGCCTCCAGCAACGGCGACGTGGCCGGCTACCGCGGCGGCGGCGACGCCTGGGTCGTCAAGCTCTCCTCCAAGGGCACTATCCAGTGGAGAAGGTGCCTCGGCGGGGCGAAGAGCGACTATGCCAACAGCGTCCAGCAGACCACCGACAAGGGCTACATCCTTGCCGGCTCCACCCTCTCGGATGACGGCGACGCCATCGGCAACCACGGCAGCTACGACGCCTGGGTTGTGAAGCTCTCCTCCAAGGGCACTATCCAGTGGAGGAGGTGCTTCGGCGGGACGGACTGGGATAAGGCGGCCAGTATCCACCAAGCCGCCGACGGCGACTACATCCTCGCTGGCTTCACCGCCTCCAACAACGGCGACGTGGCCGGCAACCACGGCGACTACGACGCCTGGGTTGTGAAGCTCTCCGCCAGGGGCGCTATTCAGTGGCGGAGCAGCCTCGGTGGGACGAAGAGCGACTCCGCGACCAGCATCCGCCAAACCACCGACAAGGGCTACATCCTCGCCGGCTTCACCGTCTCCAACAACGGCGACGTAAGCGGCAACCGCGGCAACAACGACGTCTGGATCGCCAAGCTCTCCTCCAAGGGCACAGTCCAGTGGCAGAGGTGCCTCGGCGGCTCGGAGAGCGACTACGCCGGGAGTATCCAGCAGACCGCCGAGGGGGGCTACATCCTCGCCGGCGAGACCTACTCGAAGAACGGCGACGTCCACCACGGCGAACCGCCGAGCTCTCCTCCAAGGGCACCGTTACATCCTCGCCGGCGACAAGGGCTACATCCTCGCCGGCGAGACCTACTCGAAGAACGGCGACGTCAAGGGCAACCACGGCGACCGCGACGCCTGGGTCGTCAAGCTCTCCTCCAAGGGCACCGTTCAGTGGCAGAAGTGCCTCGGCGGCTCGGAGCAGGACTCCGCGACCAGCGTCCAGCAGACCGCCGAGGGGGGCTACATCCTCGCCGGCTCCACCCGCTCCGACAACGGCGACGTAAGCGGCAACCGCGGCAACAACGACGTCTGGGTCGCCAAGCTCTCCTCCAAGGGCACCGTCCAGTGGCAGAAGTGCCTCGGCGGGGCGGGTAACGACTACGCGTACAGCATCCACCAAACCGCCGACAAGGGCTACATCCTCGCCGGCTACACCTACTCCAACAACGGCGACGTCAAGGGCTACCGCGGAGACGGTGACGCCTGGGTCGTCAAGCTCTCCTCCAAGGGCACCGTCCAGTGGCAGAGGTGCCTCGGCGGCTCTCAGGACGACCACGCCTACAGCATCCACCAAACCGCCGACAAGGGCTACATCCTCGCCGGCTACACCTACTCCAACAACGGCGACGTCAAGGGCAACCACGGCAACGGCGACGCCTGGGTCGTGAAGCTCTCCTCCAAGGGCACCATCCAGTGGAGAAGGTGCTTCGGCGGGACGGGGTGGGATGAGGCGCACAGCATCCACCAAACCGCCGACAAGGGCTACATCCTCGCCGGCTACACCGGCTCCAGCAACGGCGACGTCAAGGGCAACCACGGCGACCGCGACGCCTGGGTTGTGAAGCTCTCCTCCAAGGGCAGCGTTCAGTGGAAGAAGTGCCTCGGCGGGACCGGTGAGGACTTCGCCAGCAGCATCCACCAGACCACCGACAAGGGCTACATCCTCGCCGGCTTCACCTCCTCCAGCAACGGCGACGTCAAGGGCTACCACGGCAACGGCGACGCCTGGGTCGTCAAGCTCTCCTCCAAGGGCAGCGTCCAGTGGCAGAGGTGCCTTGGCGGGACGGACTGGGACTTCGCGTGCAGCATCCACCAAACCGCCGACAAGGGCTACATCCTCGCTGGCTCCACCCTCTCCAACAACGGCGACGTCAAGGGTAACCACGGCGGCCGCGACGCCTGGGTCGTCAAGCTCTCCTCCAAGGGCAGCATCCAGTGGCAGAGGTGCCTTGGCGGGACGAACTGGGACTTCGCGTACAGCATCCACCAAACCGCCGACAAGGGCTACATCCTCGCCGGCGAGACCGACTCGAAGAACGGCGACGTCAAGGGTAACCACGGCAAGCAAGACGCCTGGGTCATCAAGCTGAAGTAGGGAAGAGGCGCCGAGGGCGCGAACGCGAGCGCAAAGAGAGGGGCGAGGGGCAGTACTGCCTCTCGCCCCTCTCTTTGTGCCCGCTTTTTTCTGTAACCACGTTTCACCGCCCTCGCCATCGGTAAGTTAAAACCTTAAAGGCTGCTTAACGGCCGTGTCGTACTTGGGCGCTCATCTGCTCTCGTGTACCCGAGTAGCTTATGGCTGGTACCGTGATTCATACTGTCCGCGTACTCTGTGGCAGCTGGTGTGCGCGGGGGAGAGGGGGCGCCTTTATGGGCCGCACAGATGGCCTTTACACCGCCGTGCAGAGGCAGATGATCAACAGGATGATGGAGCTCGCGGCCAGCGGCAAGAAGAAGAAGATCCTCAGGGCATTCTCGCTCGCAGAGCACATCACCCCCGAGAACTACAAGGGGTTGGTGGGCTTCGTGGGCGAGAAGGTTAAAGAGGATCATCCGGCGCTCGGCATCGCCCACCGTGTCTCCGCTGGACTCGCGCCTCGCTGTCGCGACCGCTTTATCGAGGGTCTCGTGGTTAACACGCTCCTTCGCGGTGTTGCCAAGCGCATCGAGCTTGAGGAGCGCACCGGCTGCCGTGCTCCCACCACGATCCTCGTGAGCCCAACTATGCGCTGCAACCTCGCCTGCGAGGGCTGCTACGCGGCTAAGTACTCCCCCGACGAAGACCTGGACCCTCCGCTTCTGCAGCGCATCATCGACGAGGGTAACGAGATGGGTGTTTACCTCTTCACGCTGCTCGGCGGCGAGCCGTTTATCTACGACGAGCTCCTTGAGATAGCTCGCGCCAACCCCGACTCCTACTTCCAGGTCTTCACGAACGGCACCATGCTCACCGACGAGGTCATCGACCAGCTCGTCGAGGTCGGTAACGTCGCTCCCATGCTCAGCATCGAGGGCACGCCCGAGATGACCGACAAACGGCGCGGCCCCGGGATGCACGCCGAGGTGCAGGGCGCCATGGACCGTCTCGGTCGGGCTGGCGTGCTCTTCGGTTACTCGGTCACCGTGACCAGGGAGAACTGGCGGACGCTGGTGAGCGACGACTTCGTCGACCCACTCATCGCCAAGGGGGCGCTCTTGGCCTGGCACTTCCTCTACATGCCGATCGGCGACAGCCCGGATGTGGCCAAGATGCTCACGGCTGAGGAGCGCAACGAGTTTCGCGTGCGCATTCTGCAGATCCGCGACGGCAAGTCGATCTTCCCCGTGGACTTTTGGGGCGACGCCCCCTACGTCGGCGGCTGCATCGCCGGCAACCAGTACGTGCACATCAACAGTGAGGGTTGGGTGGAGCCGTGCATCTTCACGCACTTCGCCACCGACAACATCCACACCACCAGCCTGCTCGACGCCTTTAACTCGCCCTACTTTCGCGAGATCAGGAGTCGACAGCCCTTTAATGAGAACCTCCTCATGCCCTGCATGCTCATCGACAACCCGCGTCAGTCGCGGGAGGTTATGGCCTGTACCGGCGCTCGCCCCACCCACGCCGGTGCGGACTGTATGTTGACCGAGCTTAACGAGGAGCTCGACGCGTACTCCGCGGAGGTGGAGCGGGTGTATGAGCCGGTCTGGACGCGCAGGCAAGAGGAGAGGGCGAAGGCTGTGAGCGCGGAGGCCCCGCCGGTGTAACCGCGCGGGGTTGCCCTGGAGGCGAGCGGCGAGCTTCCCCCGAGCTCGCCGCTCGCCTTTTAAACCCCTCGCTCCTCATTGAATGAAGCGGGGACCGAGCGGGGAGGAGTGGCCACGTGAGAGGTTGCTCCCCCTGCTGCGGAGCGCTCGCCCGCCGCCCCCGCCGCTCAGCGCTCGACGGACTCGGTGTGCTCGCGACGCCAGCGGCAATGCGGCAGGGCGCAGCTCGCCATGCGCGCCTCGTCGCAGATCTCGCAGCGCTGTGCGGCGGTGGCGACGGGGAGGTCGAAGGCCTCCTCTGGCGATTCGCCGAGGCGGAGTACCGCGAAGAGCGCGCGGGAGACCGCCTTCATGTCGGCGAAGGTGTCGGCCTTCTCGGGGAGGTCCACCAGGCCCATGCGGGTGGCGCGCTTGCGTATGCGGCCGTCGGGCACGCAGGCGAAGCGGTCGAGCGCCTCGTTGCGCCAGAGCCCGCAGCGGCGCATCTCTCGGACTACCCAGAAGGCGCGCGACTTGAGGGCGCCCCCGGAGGCCACGTGTAACACGTCGACCACCACCTCGGGGTCGGCGGGCTCGGGGAGGAGCTTCTCCCATATCTCCCTGCTCTCGGCGAGGCGGATGAAGTCGACGATCTTACCCTTGCTGTCGCTGCGCGAGACCGGCGGGTTGAGCGCGTAGAGCTCGATAGAGAACTCGCCGGAGAAGAGGTCTTCGACAACGCCGGAGGCCTCCATGCGCCGCCAGTCGGCCTCGATGACGGCCTCCGGGGAGGGCTGGGCGGCGAGCGCGCCGTAGCAGAGCAGTCGGTAGAAGAGGAGGCTGCGTACGGAGGGGTCGGCGGCGAAGAGCTTGCACTCCTCCTCGCTGAGTACCTGCACCGGCTCGTGCTCGGTTGCCAGGTGGGCCTGGGCGAGAAACGCGACGTCTTCGCGTCGCTCGCGGTTGGTGAGGACGGTTGCTTCGTTCACGGTGCCTCCCGCGACGGGGGTTGCCGCCGGCCGTTGTGGCCGGCGTAGTGGAAGGCAGCCTAGTGGCGGAGGAGGAGGGGAAACAGGCTTACGAGGGCGTCGCCGGGGGGACGTTGAGCTCCGCCACCTCAACGGCGGCTCCGCGGCGCCGCAGCAGGCCGTCGCGCTCGAGGAGCTCCACGAGCTCCTCGACCTGGGCGAGCGGGAGGTCGAGTCGTGTGGCCAGATGGGAGAGCCGTTGCGGGCCCTCGCGGAGGCAGGCTTGCAGGAGCTGCGAGCGGTACCAGCGCCGCGAGCCCACAAACGAGCTCTGCCGCGTGCGCGGGCGCAGCCCGGTGGCGCGGGAGGTGTGCACGGCCGTGCCGTAGTCCATGAGGGCGTTGTGCCAGTCGCGGCTGCGGCCGCGGGGGAGGGCCGCGTCGGCCGCCTCCTGGAGGGCCGCGGCGCCGATGTCCTCGTCGAGCTCGAGCTCCACGGTGAGCACGCGGCGCACGTTAGCGTCTACCGCGGCGAGGTCGTCGTTGTGGGCGAAGATGAGCACGGCACGGCCGGTGTACGGGCCTACGCCGGGGAGCGCCAGGAGCTCGGGGAGCGTGCGCGGGAGCTCCGCCGGCCCGGGCGCGCAGTGCTTTACGGCCGCCCGGGCGCAGCCCTGGAGGCGGCGGGCGCGGTTGTTGTAGCCCAGGCCGCTCCACAGTCGGAGTACCTCGGCGAGCGGTGCCGCAGCCAGCGCCTCGAGGGTGGGGAGGGCGGTGAGGAACTCCGCGTATTTGTGCACAACGCGCGAGACCTGCGTCTGCTGCAGCATGACCTCGCTCACGAGGATGCGGTAGGGGTTAGTGGTGTGCCGCCAGGGGAGGTCGCGGCCGTGCTCGGCGTACCAGGTGAGGATGCGCCGTTGGAGGGCCGCGATGCGCTCGTTACTCGCCTTCATCGACGAGGCGCTCCCACTCCGCGTACTCGGCCTCAAGCGTCTCCTCGAGGGCCGCGCGGTCGGCGAGGAGCTTTTGGACGACCTCGCGGCTCTCGTACGTGCTCGGCTCGGCGAGCTCTGCGTCGATAAGGCCGAGGTTCTTCTCGGCGCGGAGGATAGCGGACTCTACGCCGCGCAGCTGGGCCCGCCGTCGGCGGGCCTCCTCTGCTGGCTTCTTGGCGGCCCGCGCTTTGGCGGCGCCGGCCGGCGCCGCGCCGGGGCGGCAGCCGGTCTTCGCCGGTGGGTTCGCCGCGGCGGGCTCCTGCGTGCGCGCCGCCCGCGCCTCCCAATAACGCTCGGCCGAGAGGTGGTTGAGCAGCTTGCCCTCGTGGATCTCGAGCACGCGCGTCGCTATACGGTTGATCAGGTGGCGGTCGTGGGTGACGAAGAGGATGGTGCCGGAGTACTCCTCGAGCGCGTCGGCGAGGGCGTCCACCGAGCCCATGTCGAGGTGGTTGGTGGGCTCGTCGAGCAGCAGGAGGTTGGCGTCGCCGATGAGGAGCGCGAGCAGGCGGAGGCGGCTACGCTCGCCGCCGGAGAGCATCTCGACGCGCTTCTCCACCTCGTTCGCGTTGAACTGAAAGCGACCGAGGAGGGCGCGGGCCCGCTCCTCGTCGCCGCCGACGAGCGCCGAGACGGTTTGCAAGCAGGTCTCCGTCTCGCGGAGCTCGCGCCCCTGCTGTGAGTAGTAGGCGGTGCGGACGTTGTGCCCCAGGTGGAAGGCCCCCTCGCTGAGGCTGCGGAGGCCAGCCACCGTCTCTATGAGCGTCGTCTTGCCGGAGCCGTTGCCCCCGAGCAGGGCGACCTTCTCGCCGCGTTCCACGACGATGTCGATGGCGCGCACCAGGGTGCGCACGCCGGTGCTCTCATCCGCGGATCCTACGCGGAGCGCTTGCGTTTTGGCCTCGAGGACGACGCGCGCCGAGGGTTGCGGTTGCGGGAGGCCGAGCTTGAGGTGCTTGAGCTCGCGCTGGGGCTGCTTGAGCTCGCGTTTAATGCGCTCCATCTGCGTGAGCTTGGCTTTGGCCTGCTTGGCTTTGTCTTTTTTGGCGTGAAAGCGGTCGTAAAAGCGCTGAAGCTGCGCGATCTTCTCGAGGTTTTGCTCGTGCTCGCGCTCCATGAGCTCGCGTCTCGCCTCGCTCTCCTTGAGGTAGGTGCTGAAGTCGCCGCGCTGCACCTCTACATGCTCGTGCTCCACGGCGAGTACGCGGCGCCCCACCGTCTCGAGTAGACGCCGGTCGTGGGTGACGAGCAAGAAGGCGCGCTCATACTCCACGAGGAAGCGCTCCAGCCACTCTACGGAGTCGATGTCGAGGTGGTTGGTGGGCTCGTCGAGCAGGAGTAGGTCGGCGTCGGCGAGGAGCGCCCGGGCCAGTGCGACGCGGGTGAGCTCGCCGCCGGAGAGCGAGAGGATGCGGCGGTCGAGCATCTCCTCGCAGAGGCCGAGGCCCTCGAGCACGCCGCTGATGCGGTTTTGGTAGCCGTAGCTACCGGCCGCGTCGAAGCGGTGCTGGAGCTGCTGGTAGCTCTTCATGGTGTCGCGGAGCTCGGGGCTGTGCTCCGCGAGCCCCGAAAGCCGCTCCTCCGTCTCGCGCAGGGCCGCCTCGAGTGCCATCGCCTCGCCGAATGCCTCCATAAGGTAGTCGCGCACCGGCTGGTCGGCGCCGAGCTCGGGGGTTTGCTCGTGAAGCCAAACGCGGCGACCGCGGGCGCGTGAGATGACGCCGCTGTCGGGGTGGTCGGTGCCGGCGATGAGCCGCAGGAGGGTCGTCTTGCCGGTGCCGTTGCGCCCCACCAGCACGGCGTGATCCTGGGCGTCGAGGGAGAAGGTCACCGTCGTGAAGAGACGCTGACCGCCGAAGGACTTCTCGACGTTGTTGAGGGTGATGATGCTCATATAAAGGCAGTGGCCGTACGCTGGGCGCGGAGGATATCATCGCGAGTGCGGGCGGGCTAGTTGTGAGAGGGTATCAGCTCCTCCCGCGAGGGTATAAACGAGAGAAGACGAAGAGAGCTGCAGCGAGCGGCGAAAACGAGTGCTCTGTGGTAACGGGCGTGAAGGACGGTAACGTGGACATTAGTAAGTGTTTTAAAGACGCGTGGGAGCTCTGCAGGCTAGACATGGGTCCGCTGGCCGCCGTAGCCTTCGTGGCGGCCGTTATCGTCACCTTCGGCGGCGCCCTCATCTCGGTCATCTTCAACGCCGGCGCCAACCTCGTGGGCTGGGAGAGTTTTCTGCGGGTGCTCATACACTCCGGCGCCAACCTCGTGGGCGCGCTGCTCCTCTTCGCCCTCGTCCTCGTAGTGTACGGCTGGGCCGTCTCCACGATGCTCCGCATCTTCCTCGGCCGCATTCGCAGGGGCCGTGCGGCCGAGTACGCCGACCTCACCAGCACCGAGCAGGTCGGCGCCCTCCTCGGCATCTTCATCGCCTTCGGCGTTATCCTCGGCGTGGGGTACCTCGTCCTCATCATCCCCGGCATCATCTTCACGACGATGTGGATCTACGCGCTGCCCATGGTGGCCGACCGCAACTGCGGCCTCAGCCAGGCGATGGCCGAGAGCAGAGAGCTCGCCGCCGCGCCCGGCTACATGAACACCTTCGCCGCCTGGCTCGTGGGCGCGCTGGTGCCCGGCGTCGTGGCGGCCGTGCTCAGCACCATCCCCTTCATCGGCTCGCTGCTCGCCCTCATGGTGGTTCCCTTCTTTGTTGCCTACGTGGTGAGCATGTACTTTCAGGCTATCGGTCAGGGTCGGTTCGTGGCCGGCAGGGCCGGTCGTTAATTTTTTATAGCGCTGTGAGCTACTCCTATGGCAGAATGCAGGTAAGTGGTACGTCATTAGGTTGGTTATTCGGTTGCATCGGCGTGTGCCGATGGGAAGAGGGGGTTCTATGAATATCGGTAAGTGCTTTAGAGACGCTTGGAAGCTCCTCCTGGCGGAGGTGCTCCCGCTCATCGTCACAAGTCTCGTCGGCATGGTCGTTATGCTCCTCGCCATGATCCCCGTGCTCGGTGGCTCGGTGCTCATGATGGGTGGGCTCTCCGGCCTGGGCGCTTCGGATTCCGCCGCCGTAACGGGTGTATTGGCGGGCGGTTTCTTCGGCATCATCGTTCTCACCGTCATCTCCGTTGTGGTCTCCGGCTGGATGTTCGCCACTATCTACGGCACGCTCGTCACCAGGGTCCGCACGCGCTCCTCCGCGGGTCTCGGCAACCTCACTAAGTACTTCTCGCTCACCATCCCCATGATCATCGCGGCTGTCGTGATCGGCATTATCACCTCCGTGGGCTACGTCCTCCTCATCATCCCCGGCGTTATCTTTACGGTGTGGTGGGCGCTCAGCTTCGTCGTCATCGCCGATCGTCGCGTTAAGCTCTCCGAGGCTATGGCGGTGAGCAAGCAGTTCGTCTCCGATATCGGGTTCGGCGGCATCTTCGTCGCCTTTCTCTGTGTCTGGGTCATCTGCTTTTTGGCGACCTTCGCGCTGGGCCTCATTCCCATCCTCGGGTCCATCATCGCCGGGCTGCTGATCGGCCCCTTCATGGCGGCCTATACGGTCTCCATGTACTTCCAGGCCATCGGCGAGGGCCATCTCATAGATGAGGCCATCATCTCCTCCTCGTCGGTTGCGGCCTCCACGAGCCCGGTTAAAAGCCCGCCGCTGCCGCCGCCGCCCGGTCAGTCCATCTCCTACGGGGCGCCCGCTGCGCCGGCGTCTCCGGCCGCTTCGGCCTACGCCGAGTCGGTGCCTGCGGCCCCCGAGGCTCCGGCTGCGGCCCCTGAGGTCGCGGCCCCTGCGGCCCCTGCGGCCCCCGAGGCGCCTGCAGCTCCCGAGGCGCCGGCCGCGCCGCTTGCCGAGCCGGCAGCCGACGTGCCGCCGGCCGCCACTCCGGAGCCTCCTGCCTCAGCCGAAGTCTCTAAGGAGGGGGAGTGAGCGTAGCGAAAACCCCCACGAAAGCGCTCTTGTTGCTCTGCCTGAGCCTGCTGTTCTCGCTGCTGATCCCCGTGGGGGCCTTCGCCAAGGCGGGCTCCGGGGGCACCAAGCTCGCTCCTGCGCCCGCCAATCTCAAGGTGGTGGAGGCGAAGGATTCCACCGCGAGGGTCACGTGGAGCCCAGTTAAAGGCGCCGCGAGCTACGTGCTCTCGGTGCAAAAGGGGAAGGCCAAGGCTAAGCTCTTCACCGTGCGTGCCCTCGCCAAACCGGCCTTCACCACGCCCACCCTCATCCCCGAGAGGGGCTACACCTTTAGGGTGAAGGCAGTGCTCAAGAATAAGACCTCCACGGCGTACTCCGCGCCCGTCGTGTACAACGTTCCGCCCGACAGGGGCGATGTGGAGCAGGTGTGGAACATCGGCTGCACTGTGGCCGAGCCCTACGATGCGGCCAAGGCCAAGCCCACCGCCAAGGCCACCCTCTACGAAAGCGGGCTGCTGGAGGTTTCCGACACCGGCGACTGCATGTACACCCTGTTCAATCCCTGGGAGGGCGAGTTCAAGTTCTTGCCCTGGAACGGCGATAAGCGAGTTCATTCCATTAGCATTAAGGGCGTGAGCCCCACCTGCATGGACGCGTGGTTTTTCGACTGCCACAGGCTTCGCTCCCTCAGGGGGGTAGCCGTACCCTCCAGCGTGAAGCGCATGGATCGCAGCTTCCAGAACTGCACCTCGCTGGGCGAGCTCGAGGGCTTTACGCTTCCGAGCTCAGTGACGAGCATGAACGCCACGTTTGCAAACACGGGGGTCAGCGAGATAAAAGGGCTCAAGCTGCCGGCCAACCTCGAGAGCATGTGGTGGCTTTTCGGGCGCTGCCAGTGGCTCGAGTCGGTCGATGGCTTCGTGATCCCCCCTAAGGTCAAAGACATCTCCTGGGCGTTCGAGGGTGCTGGTTGGCTTACGAAGGTCAACGATTTCGTTATTCCAGACTCCGTTACCCAGATGAACGGTCTCTTCGCCGAGTGCGACCGGCTCGGGTTCGTCAAGAGCCTCGTGCTGCCGAGCTCGGTCGTCTCCTTGAAATCCGCCTTCGAGGGGTGTACCGCGCTCAGCGGGACGATCCTCGTGTGCTCAACGCAGCTCGCGGACGACGGAGCCGAAGATTGCTTTAAGGATGCGGGCAAAGAGACGGGTGAGGGCAGTTTTATCACCCTCCACTACGGAAGCTCCGCGTCCGAGTCCATAGTCGATAGGCTCATTCTCACAAACGGCGGGCTCGGTAAGGTCGTAAAGGGAGAGATGCCGCTGGGCCTCTGAGATCGACAGAGTGAGGGCTAAAAGCCCGCCGCGCGGTAGGTGTGTGCTACCTCGCGGCGGGCTTTTTGCTTGTCGTCTCTACCCTGCATCTGCCGACGGCGGCCGCCGGGGAGCAGCCGCTGCATTGAGTGGGCTGAGCGAGGGGGAGAGGGGCGGGGCCGCGAAGCGCACCCCGCCCCTCTCGCCGTTAGAGTACGATCTTGTTGAGCGGGAACTCCACGATGCCTTCGGCGCCCGCGTCTTTGAGCCGGGGGATGATCTCGCGTACCACGCGCTCCTCGAGGATAGTGTTAACCGCAAGCCAGCCGCTGTCGCTGAGCGAGGAGATGGTGGGCTTGCGCAGCGCCGGGAGCACGTCGAGGACGGCGTCGAGCTGATGGCTTCTCACGTTAAGCATGAGGCCCACCTTGTCGAGCGCGGCTATAGCGCCCTGCAGCAGCAGGACCATGTCTTCGATCTTGCGGCGCTTGGCCGGGTCATTCCAGCTCTTCTTGTTGGCGATAAAGCGCGTGGAGGAGGTGAGGATAGTCTCCACAATGCGCAGCTTGTTGGCGCGCAGTGACGAGCCGGTCTCGGTGACCTCCACGATGGCGTCGGCGAGCTCCGGGAGCTTGGCCTCGGTGGCGCCCCAGCTGAACTCAACCTTGGCGCTGATGCCGCGCTCGGCCAGCCAGCGCTTGGTGACGCCGACGAGCTCGGTGGCGACGATCTTGCCCTCCAGGTCGGCTGGCGTGGTGATGGCCGAGGCCTCGGGAACGGCCAGCACCCAGCGCACCTTGCCGAAGCTCTGCTTGGCGTACACGAGCTCGCAGATGTTGTGCACGTCGGCTTGGTTCTCAAGGACCCAGTCGTGGCCGGTGAGGCCGCAGTCGAGGGCGCCGTCTTCTACATAACGCGCCATCTCTTGAGCGCGCACGAGCATGCACTCGATCTCCGGGTCGTCTATAGCGGGGAAGTAGGAGCGCTGTGCAACCGAGACGTGAAAGCCGGCTCGCCGCATGAGGTCGAAGGTGGCGTTTTCGAGGCTTCCTTTGGGTAGGCCCAGCTTAAGTGTCATACCGTGCTCCTGCGTGTCATTGTGGTGAAGGGGTAAGAGTGTACCTCAGCGGGCGTCGTGCGCCACGCGTAAACAGGTTTCGTAGATGAGTTCGTCGGAGTTCGCGAACAGGTAAGGGCGAAGCTCTGAGAGGAGGAGCTTGAGGTCTGCCTCGTCCGCGGCTGCTTCGTCCGGGTCTCTCTCCAGGAGCTGGCGGGAGATCGCAAACGCCTGCTGAAAGGTCTTGACCGACTCGGTGAGCGTCTCCCAAGCGTTGACGTAGGCTGTGGAGTAGCCGGAGGAGGGCTCTTCGGCGTCATCTAGCGGCGCGAGCGTGGCTGGCTCCTCTTCCTTGTGCTTCGCTCGCGTGAGTTCGATGTGCGAGTGCAGGAGGTAGCGGTGGTGGGCGCCGTAGAGCGCGAGCGTCGCCGTCTTGAGGGCGAGGATCACATCGGCGTCGGGGGTTAGCTGAGGCCGAGAGATGGTGCCGTGTGGGGGGAAGAGCGGCGGCAGGGTGGCGTAGCGCCCTTGTTCTTCGAGGGTGGGGCTTGCTCTCGTGGCGTCGTCGATGAGCTCGGTGAGGCGGTCGAGTTCGGTGGAATCGTCCTCCGGTAGCCGCTCTTGCAGGTGGGTAGCGGCTGCGGGGTCACGGTAGATCACGATCGTCTGCGCGAAGATGTCGCCGATGCGTTTTCGCCCAGGCATGAGGAGCATGGAGAAGACCGAGGGGATGTAGTAGAGCAGGGTCTCCGGGATGCGGAAGAGGTTGCGGATAATGGCCGCCGCCGGCGTTATGGGTGTGCCGTCGTCCTTAACGACGACGAGCCGAAAGAGACGCTTGCCCGGGGTCGCGCCGCGCAGCTCGAAGAGGGTGAAGTAGGCGAGCATGACGAGGTGCTCGGCGATGATGAGCCACCGCGGCGCGGCGCGGCTCGACTCGATCGCCTCGGCGAGCGAGTTCGCTGAGAGAAAGTCGAGGTTGACCACTCCGAGTACGACCGCCACGGAGAGCAAGAGTGCGGAGAGGATGATCACGAGGGATGTGTCGACGAAGACGGCGAGAAACCGCTGGCCGACTCCCGCGGAGCGAGTGGTAGTGCTTAGGGACTGTTGCTGCAAGAGGTACTCCCTCGCGTGGTGTGCGTGCGGATGGAGGCGGATTATGCCTCAGCTCATGAGGACGGCTTCGAGCTTTTCGACGAGCGGCGGGAGGTCGCCCCGCACCGTCTGCCAGAGGATAGCGGTGTCGATGCCGAAGTACTCGTGGGCGACGACGTTGCGCACACTGCGCAGGAGGCGCCAGGGGACCTCCGGGTGTGCGCTCAGGATAGGCTCGGGGATCCAGCGGATGGACTCGCCGGTGGTCATGAGGTTGCGCAATACGGCGTCGCGCGTGAGCTTGTCGTCGACGAACTCCTCGTAGGTCATGTCGCGGGTGTAGTCGTCGATGGTGTGAATGGCGGCGAGGATGTCGCGGACGCGGAAGCGCCAGTCGCGAAAGCGAAGCTTGGCCTGGCGCTCCGCCCAGCCGGGGGTACGCCGGTCGACTACGTCGTCGGCGCGGGTAGCTGTGCGGACTCGGCGCTCAGAACGCACGGATAGCCTCCGAGATGATGTTGTCGCGCATCTCCGGCCTCAGGGCGTCTGGGGTGGCGAGGTCGATGCGGGTCGCCATGACGTCTTGCAAAAACTCGAGGAGTCGGACGAAGGTGAAGAGGCCGACGGGGGCCTCGGGGTCGAACTCCACGAGGATGTCGACGTCGCTATGGGTGGTGGCTTGGTCGCGTGCGGTGGAGCCGAAGACGGCGATGTGGCGCACGTGGTAGGTGCGGAGTTTTTCGCGGTTCCGTGTGAGACGGCGGATTGCTTCACGGCTGGTCACGGGGGCCATTCTACCCGGTTTAACGGAAAAATGAGCAACGATGCCCGCCGAGAGGGTATGCAATCGCCGCACGATCGGTTTAGGGCACGACGAAGCGGGCGGAGCTGCCGGAGGTGGTTGTGGATACCTCGAGGCGCGCATCGATGCGCTCTTTGAGCTCCGCGACGTGCGAGATGATGCCTACGAGGCGTCCGCCCTCGTTGAGGGTCATGAGCGTCGCCAGGGCGAGGTCGAGGGAGTCGTCGTCGAGGGAGCCGAACCCCTCGTCGACGAAGATCGTCTCGAGGCGAATGCCGCCGGACTGCGCCTGCACGACCTCGGCGAGGCCGAGGGCGAGGGAGAGCGAGGCCATGAACTTCTCGCCGCCGGAGAGGGTCGTGACCGGGCGAGAGGCGCCGGTCCAGGCGTCGTAGGCGAGGATCTCGAGGCCGGCGGCTTGCCGTCGGCCGAGGCGCGCCTCGCTTCGCTCCAATGTGTAGCGGCTCCGCGTCATGCGCAGGAGGCGCTCCGACGCCGCCGCGAGGACCTCGTCGAGCAGGGCGCCAAGGATGTAGCTCTGAAGCGAGAGGTTGCGCGGGTTACGCCGGTTTGCGGCGTCCGAGAGGGCGCCGACCGAGGCGTAGCGCTCCGTGAGCCGCTCGCCCTCGGCGAGGAGCTCGCGGAGTCGGCCGAGCTGCTTCTCCGCCGTCTGAGCCGCGGCGAGGAGGGTGGCGGCCTCGGAGCGCGCGGAGCGCGCGGCGTCCGCCGCCGCTAGAGCGCGGTCGGTGAGTCGGTCGAGCGCCGGCGGCTCCACGCCCGTGGCCGCCGCCCGCGCCCTGCGGAGCCGCTCCGC
Source organism: Thermoleophilia bacterium (assembly GCA_040776965.1). Taxonomy (GTDB): domain Bacteria; phylum Actinomycetota; class Thermoleophilia; order UBA2241; family UBA2241; genus CAIXSE01. Next base: position 877,530 of record JAXGZO010000001.1, on the reverse strand, counting down.
GGCGGCGAGCCGGGCGCCGGCGTAGTCCTCGGTGAGCCGTCGGAGCTCCTCCAGAACCCGAGGTGGCCGCTCCGCAGCCGCGCGCGCAGCCTCGTCGGCGAACCCTGCGGCCGCGAGGCGCTCCGCGTGAGCCACCTCGGCTTCGCGGGCTTGGGTGGCGGAGCGCTCGAGTGCCTCAAGAGCGGCGGCGAGGGCGGTGCGCTCGCTCGCCGCCGCCACCTCGGCCTCTTGGGCCTCTCGCTGTGCGCACAGAAGCGCCTCGCGGAGCTCCGATGCCTCTCGCTCCGCACGCGCGATCGCCCCTTGGAGCACGCGTGCGTCGGTGTACTCGGTGGGCAGGCGCTGTTCGCGCTCCGTGAGCAGCGCGCTCGCCGCCGCCACCTCGGCCTCGGCTCGCCGACGGGCGTCGGCCGCCGCCTCGCGGCGGCCGTGAGCCACCTCGGCCTCTCGCTCCGCCCGCTCGAGGTCGCGCTCCGTGGGCGCCTCGGGCGGTGGCTCCGCAGGGGTGGGGTGGTGGGGGGAGCCGCACACGGGGCAGGGTTCGCCGTGGCGCAGGGAGGCGGCGAGGAACCCCGCCTGCGCTGCGCGGTGCGCCCGCTCGAGCGTCGCCGCCGTCTCGCGGGCGGCGGTCCATGCGTCGTGAGCCACCTCGGCCTCTCGCTCGCCGCGCTTCACGGCTTCAGTGGCCGTTTGGAGTGCCTTCGCGGCCGCGCGGAGCTCCTCGTTGGCGGCCGTAAAGCCCCGCAGGCGCCGTAGCTCTTCGTCGGCGCGTTCGCGGAGGGCGGCGCGTCCTTCTTCGCGGTCGAGCGTGGCTCGGGTGGCTATCAACCGGTCGTCGCAGCGCGCTCGCCGTTCCCTCGCCGCCTCGGCTGTGCACTCTGCCTCGGCGAGGGAGAGGGTCGTCTCGCGCGCTCTGCGAGCGGTGTGGGCGGCGGCGTCGGCGCGGAGCGCCGCCTTGAGCTCCGCGCCCTGCGCCTCGACCTCTCGTGCTCGCCCCTCGAGCTCGTCGGCTTCGGCTTCGGCCGCGGCCAGCTCCGCGAGGAGCTCCCGCGAGCGGCGGCCGGCCGCCAGTGCGTCGTGGGCCGTCTGCGAGGCGAGCTCGGCCTCGTCGGCGTGTTCCGCGGCCTCCTCGGCCCCCACGGCGAGCAGGGCGCAACGCTCTGCGAGGTCGCCGAGGGAGGGGGCCTCCGCTTGGCGGAGGAGCTCGTCGCGTCGGGTGGTAACGGCCACGAGCTCTTTTTGCAGGGCCGATGCCTCCTCTCTGAGCCTTCGCTCTATCTCCGTGTAGTGGCTAGTGGTGAAGAGCGTGCGCAGCAGCTCCTCGCGTTCGCCGGAGTGGGCCTCGAGGAAGCGCTGAAACCGGCCTTGCGGGAGCAGCACGACCTGGCGGAACTGCTCCCCGCGAAACCCGAGCAACTCCTCGGCGGCGGCGCGTACCTTTGTCCAGCCGGTGGCGAGGGGTGCGCCGTCCTCTGCAAGGCGTCCGTCGGCCTCGCGGCGGAGCCGCCAGAGGGTCGCCTCCTGAGTGTGTTTCGCCGTGCCCTCGCCGCGCAGACGCGGGCGCTCCTGCTCGGGTTCCCGCTCCGCGCGGTAGAGGTCGGCGCCCAGCGCGAAGTCGAAGACCACGCGCGTGAGCGTCTCGGGGGCCGCGTGGTCGCTGCGCATCGACGCTCCGGTGCGGCCGCCCTCGCCCTCCGCGCCGCCGCTCGTCTCGCCGTAGAGGGCGAACGACATGGCGTCGAGCACCGTCGTCTTGCCGGAGCCGGTGGGGCCGGTGATGAGAAAGAAGCCGGCCCCGTGGAGCTCCGCGAAGTCGAGGTGCTGACGGCCGGCGTAGGGGCCAAAGGCTTGCAGGGTGACGGCGAGGGGCCTCACGGTACGGCCTCTCGCCGTCGCCGCTCGAGGTCGTCGAGTACGGCGGCCAGCGTCGTTCGCTCCTCATCGTCCATCGCGCGGCCCACGGTGTAGCGGTAAAACGAGTCGAAGAGCTCGAGGTCGGTGGTGCTGCCCGGCTTGGGGCGTCGCTCGCCCCCCTCGCCGGCGAGGGCGAGCAGCGGCCGCTCCACGGCGAGCACGTTGGGGTAGGCCTCGCGGAGGCGGCCGATGGGGTCGAGCAGGGCGCCGGTATCGAGGAGTGAGGCGAGGAGGTAGTCGTCGCGGTGGCGGTCGTCGTCGGCGCGGCGAAGCAGCTCGTCGAGCGTGCCCTCCACCCGGCGCAGGTCGCGCGGTGGGGTGAGGGCGACCGTCTCTACCTTAATGGGGGCGGGGGGCGCGGCGGCGCTGCCGCCCTCCGCGCCCCCCGCCTCGCGTTCGCCCTGCTCGCGCGGGCCGACTTCCACCACGCTCGCCGATTTGCGGTGGTCGTGCTCGGCGAACGAGTACTTCATGAGCGAGCCGGCGTAGCGCACGGTGCTCGCCCCCGCCGTCTGCGGGCGGTGCAGGTGGCCGAGCGCGACGTAGTCAAAGCCCGCGAAGGCGTCGGTGCTCACGCAACCGCCGCCGCCCACGCTCAGCGGCCGTTCGCTCTCGGGGGTTTCGGAGGAGCCGGCCACGAAGGCGTGGGCGACGGCCACGTGCCGATCGGCCGCCGGGGCGCCCGCGAGTGCCCGGCTCACCCCCGCCCTGAGCACCGCCTCTTGGTCGTGGATGCCCGGGTCGCCGTAGGCGTAGCGGGCCTCCGCTGCATCGGCGAAGGGGAGGGGGTGCAGGTGTACGGGGCCGTGCTCGTCGTGCAGTGTGAGGTGCCCTCCCGGTTCGGGCAGCCTGCCCACGAGGTGGAGGCCTTGGTCTTTGAGGAGCGCGCCGCCGAACTCCAGCCGCGCGGCGCTGTCGTGGTTGCCCGCTATGGCGACGACGGGCACGTGGAGGCCCAGTACGATCTCGGTGAGCACGTGGTTGAGCAACTCGACCGCCTCGGTGGGGGGCACGGCGCGGTCGTAGAGGTCGCCCGCGATGAGCACCGCGTGGGGGCGCACGTCCGCGACGAGCTCGACGAGCTGGAGGAGGACCTTCTCTTGATCGCGCGTGAGGTGGACGTTGTGGAGCAGGCGGCCTATATGCCAGTCGGCGGTGTGGATGAGTCTCATGGTCGCGACCTTACCACAGCGTTAGCACAGCGGATCTGTGCGAGAATACGGGGGTGACTCCACGTACCTTTCGCCTCTCTAAATCGAAGATCACGGCCGGACTGCAGTGCGGCCGCCGGCTCTGGCTGAGCGTCCATCGCCCCTGGCTCGCGGTCTACAGCGCCGAGACGCAGCGGCGCTTCGCCGCCGGCACCGGTGTCGGCGAGCTGGCGCGCGAGCTCTACGGCGAGGGCGTGCTCATCCGCGGCGGCGGCAACCTCAGCAAGGCCGTGCGCGACACGCAGGCGGTGCTCAGCCTGCCGGGCGACGTTACGCTCTACGAGGCGACCTTTCGGCACCGCGACGTGCTTGTGCGCGTCGACGTGTTGCAGCGGCGGGGCGGTCGCTACCGCATGGTCGAGATCAAATCCGCGACGCGCGTTAAGGAGTACCACCTTCAGGATGTCGCTATTCAGACGTGGGTGGTGGAGGGGGCGGGGGTGCCGCTTCACGAGCTCTACGTGGCCGTTATCGACACCGAGTACGTGTACCGGGGCGAGGGCTACGCCGGGCTACTGCGGGAGGTTCCGGTGGCCGACCAGGCGCGTCCGCTTACGGCCTGCCTGCCCGGCTGGGTGCGCGGGTTCGGCGAGCTCCTCGCGGGTCCTCGGCCGGTGCGCGAGGTCGGCCCGCACTGCCGTAGCCCGTTCGAGTGTCCCTTCATCGGGTTCTGCACGGGGCGCGACGGCCGCCGTGCAGCTCTCGTTGCCTCGGGCTCCGATCAGGAGGGGGCGGTCGGCTCGGCTTCGCCCGCCGACCTCGTAGTCACTCCGCCCGCCGACCCCGCCGCCGGCACGGTGGATCCAGCGGCGAGCGTCTACCTCTCCGCCCTCGCCTACCCGCGCTTTTACCTCGACTTCGAGGCCGCCCAGTTCGCCGTGCCGCCGTGGCCGGGCACGCGGCCTTACCAGCAGGTCGTCTTTCAGTGGTCGTGCCACGTGGAGCGCGCCCCCGGAGAGCTCGAGCACCGGGAGTTCTTGGAGGCCAGCGGCTCCTCACCGCTCCGCTCCGCCGCGGAGGCGCTCATCGAGGCGCTCGGCGAGGAGGGCCCCATCTTCGTCTACCACGACTTCGAGAAGTGGCGGCTCTTCGAGATGGCGCGGGCGCTCCCCGACCTCGCGCCGCAGCTAGAGGCGCTCGCCGGGCGGCTCATCGACCTCTTGCGCCTCACGCGCCAGCACTACCGTCACCCGGCGCTCGGTGGCTCCTTCTCGCTCAAGACCGTACTCTCCACCATCGACCCCGAGCTCACCTACGCGGCGCTCGCCGAGGTGCGCGACGGCCTCTCCGCACAGGCCGCCTACCACGAGGTGGTCGATCCGAACACGACGCTCGAGCGGCGCGAGGAGCTCCGCAGCGCGCTCCTCCGCTACTGCGCGCTCGACACCCTCGCGCTCGTGCGCGTCGTCGGGCGGCTCAGTGGCGGGTAGGGCTAGCGCTCACCCGCCCACCTCCTGTATACTCCCCCTACCTACGAGGGCCTCCATCACTCGCCCTCAAGGCAGCGTACCGGGGGCTCTCTCTCGCAAAGGGAAGGGGTCGCCATGTCGTCTCGCACCACACCACTCCACCGCACCCACACCCTCACCGGTCGCCTCCTCCTCTCCCTTGGTCTCGCCCTCATCGCGGTAGCGGCCATGGCGGCCACGGCGACGGCTGCGTCGGCGAGCGCCACCGCGCCTGCAAGCGCCTTCTCCCTCGGCTCCTCCCTCTCCTCATCCCCCTTCGTGGCACCGGAGCCCCCCTACCTACCGGCCTCCCTCAGACTCGCCGTCGCCCCACCCCCCTGGGCGAAGTGCCTGGGCGGGACGGCTTGGGATGAGGCGACCAGCATCCAACAGACCGCCGACAAGGGCTACATCCTCACCGGCTTCACCGAATCCAACAACGGCAACGTCACCGGCAACCACGGTAAGCAAGACGTCTGGGTTGTGAAACTCTCCTCCAAGGGCAGTGTCCAGTGGCAGAGGTGCCTCGGCGGCTCTGAGGACGACGGGGCCCACAGCATCCACCAAACCGCCGACAAAGGCTACATCCTCGCTGGCAGGACCCACTCCGACAACGGCAACGTCAAGGGTAACCACGGCAATGCCGACGTCTGGGTCGTCAAGCTCTCCTCCAAGGGCAGCGTCCAGTGGCAGAGGTGCCTCGGCGGCTCGGAGAACGACTTCGCCGAGAGCATCCAACAAACCGCCGACAAGGGCTACATCCTCGCCGGCTCTACCCGCTCCAGCAACGGCGACGTCAAGGGCAACCACGGCGACCGCGACGTCTGGGTCGTCAAGCTCTCCTCCAAGGGCACCGTTCAGTGGCAGAAGTGCCTCGGCGGAACCAAGGGCGACGGGGCCAGCAGTATTCACCAAACCGCCGACAAGGGCTACATCCTCGCTGGCAAGACCTTCTCCAGCAACGGCGACGTCAAGGGCAACCACGGCGGTGACGACGCCTGGGTCGTCAAGCTCTCCTCCAAGGGCACGGTTCAGTGGCAGAGGTGCCTCGGCGGGACGAACTGGGACTTGGCGTACAGCATCCACCAAACCGCCGACAAGGGCTACATCCTCGCCGGTGAGACCGCCTCCGACAACGGCGACGTCAAGGGTAACCACGGCAGATTCGACGCCTGGGTCGTCAAGCTCTCCTCCAAGGGCAGCGTCCAGTGGCAGAAGTGCCTTGGCGGGAGCGGTGAGGACGTCGTCAACAGCATCCATCAAACTGCCGACAAGGGCTACATCCTCGCCGGTTACACCCACTCCAGCAACGGCGACGTCAAGGGCAATCACGGCAGCTACGACGCCTGGGTCGTCAAGCTCTCCTCCAAGGGCGGCGTTCAGTGGAAGAAGTGCCTCGGCGGGTCGGAGGCCGACTACGCAAGCAGCATCCACCAAACCGCCGACAAGGGCTACATCCTCGCCGGCTACACCGAATCCAACAACGGCGACGTCAAGGGTAACCACGGCGACCTCGACGCCTGGGTCGTCAAGCTCTCCTCCACGGGCAGCGTCCAGTGGCAGAGGTGCCTTGGCGGGACGAACTGGGACTTGGCGTACAGCATCCACCAAACCGCCGACAAGGGCTACATCCTCGCCGGCGAGACCCTCTCGAAGAACGGCGACGTTAGCGGTAACCACGGAGACGGTGACGCCTGGGTCGTCAAGCTGAAGTAGGGAAGAGGCGCCGAGGGCGCGAGCGCGAGCGAAGAGAGGGGCGAGGGGCAGTACTGCCTCTCGCCCCTCTCTTCTCCGGCTGCACCGATATCATCAGGTCTCCTCGCCATTCTGCCGATACAAAAATGAGCGCTGTAGTTTTCTCTTGCTTGACAATTTAGGGCAGGGTAAGCTGCAAGCGAGATAAGGCCACTGTGCCGGTGTGGTCGTTAAGAGAGCGATTCGGTATGTGAAAGGGGAGAGAGTATGGTAGCTAGTACAACGAGCGTGGGGAGGGTAGGGCATTCTCTTCGCAGCGCGCTCCTTCTCTGTGTTTTCACCCTCTTCGCCGCTTGTATTATCGCGGCGCCGGCAAATGCGGCCGCAGCTGGGTGGACGAAGCAAGCAGTTCCAGAGGCAGTCGGTGAGGTGCGCGATGTCTGCTTCGTCGACGCGCTCAACGGATGGGCGGTCGGCGATGGTGGCGCTCTTCTCGTCACCGTTAACGGTGGTGTTACCTGGACGGTGCAAGCGGTGCGCGATGACGCCGACCTTAACGCCGTCACCTTCGTCGATGCTCAGCACGGTTGGGCTGTTGGTTCCTTCTCCGACGGCGCTGACGATGTCGATGAAGCCGACGACGAGCCCGACTTCGACTCCGGCCTCGTTCTCGCCACCACCGATGGTGGCGCCACGTGGACGCAGCAAGATGCCAGCGGCGCCGATAGCCTAAAGGACGTCGTCTTTACCGATGCGAGTAATGGCTGCGCCGTCGGCTCCTCCGGCACTCTTCTCACCACTACGAACGGCGGTCAAGTGTGGGAGCTGGTGGACTCCGCTACGAGCGCCGACCTCAACGCCGTCACCTTCGTCGATGCTCAGCATGGCTGGATCGTCGGCGACTCCGACGATCTGGCGGACGACCCCGATGACCCCGATGACCCCGATGACCCGGATGATCCAAACGACCCCGACGACCCCTACGACTTCTCCGGTGGCGATGTCGCCGCTACGGGCACCGTGCTCGTCACCGACGATGGCGGTCAGAGCTGGGTGGCGAGCGACTTCGACGTCGCCGCCGACCTCAACTCCGTCGCCTTCACCGACACGAAAAAGGGCTGGGCGGTAGGCTCCCTCTCCGGTGATGAGGGCGACTCTGGGGCTCTCTTCGCCACTACAGACGGCGGCGAGACCTGGAAGCAACAGAAGAAGCTCAACCCCGACGTTGAACTCAGCGCTATCGCGTTCTCCGACGCGCAAAACGGTTGGATCGTCGGCGACCTCGGCTCCGTCTTCGCCACTACCAATGGCGGCAAGACCTGGGCTGCGCAAGAGCTCAGCGACGACGCTATCGCCGACCTCAATGCAGTCGCCTTTATCGACGCGAAGCACGGCTGGATCGCGGGCTCCCTCAGTGAGGAGTGCGATGAGGAGGAGTGCGGCAGCAGGGGCGTGCTCTTCGCAACCGGCGTCGGTTCCACCACCTCCGATACAACCGCACCGGTTACCACCGTCCGCGGCGCCGACGATGCATGGCACAACCGCGACGTAACCTTAGCCTTTACCGCAAAAGATGAAAACGGCGGCTCCGGTATGGTCGGCCAAAAGGCCAAGACGGAGTACCGCGTCGATAAGGGCAGCTGGCAGATCGGCACGAAGTGCGTCGTCTTCGCCAAGAGTGGCGAGGGCATTCACACCGTTTCGTATCGCTCAACCGATGCCGCGGGTAACGTCGAGAGAGAGAAGAGCGTACGAGTTAAGATCGACACTGTCGGCCCCGCTATTGCCGCCAAAAACCTCACTGCTCGCAGGGGGAGGGAGGTCGAGCTCGACTTCTTCATCTCCGACAAGCTGAGCCCAAAGGCGAAGAACGTCCGCATCACCGTCGTCGACGCTGCGGGCAAGACGGTCAAGAGCTTCTCGCTTTCCACTGAAGACACCAACGAGTGGGAGTCCGTCGACTGGAAGCCCTCCGCGAAGGGTGTGTACCGTTACACCGTCACCGCGCAGGACCTCGCCGGCAACGCGCAGCGCAAGGCCGGCGTGGGTAAGGTTACGGTGAAGTAGTGCAACGACGTCAACGCGACGACAGCACTACGCCGAGGGGGCGGCGGGCGCAGAGACGCCCGCCGCCCCCTTCTTCACGATGGCGTACACCGTCTCGACCCCCACCAGAAGCGCCAGGCAGATGAGCACGAGCGAGACCCAGGGGATCGAGATGTGCACCGACTTCAGTACGAACCCCTTGTAGACATCGATGCACAGCGACCACATCGACACGATGTACATAAAGACTGCGGGGACAAACGACACCAGCCAGAGCTTCGACCGCTTGCTCTCCGTGTTCATCAGCCAGACGGTAATGCCCACGAGCGCCAACGAGGCGAGGAGCTGGTTAGAGGCGCCGAAGGTGTTCCAGTAAGTCTTCCAGGCCGGGATAGCGGCTCCCTTGGCGTCCGTCATGGTGACAAACGTAAACGCCAGGGGGACGATGGCGGTGAGCGCCGTGGCGGAGACCTTGCCCAGGGTGCCCTGCCAGCCGGTGAGCTCCTGCAGAATATAGCGGCCGAGGCGAGTGCACACATCGAGGGTGTCGTAGACGAAGGTGGTAAACGCCATGAGCCCGAAGCTGATGCCGAACACCACGGGTACGCCGATGAGCTGCATGAAGCTCCCGATACCCGAGGCGTAGATGAAGTTCGGCGCCTTCGAGAGCATTGGGGACCCGGTCGCGACGATCATAACGCAGCAGATGGAGACGACGGCGACGAGCGCCTCGAGGAGCATGGCGCCGTAGCCTACCGGCGTAGCGTCCGATTCGATGCGGAGCTGTTTGCTCGAGGTGCCCGAGGAGACGAGCGCATGAAACCCAGAGCACGCGCCGCACGCTATGGTGATGAAGAGGACGGGGAAGAGCTTCGTTAGGTAGCCGCCATCCCCGGCGGAGGGGGTGATGATGGCGGGGTACTTAATCTCATACCCGCCGAAGGCGATGCCGATAGCCGCGACGATCAGGACGATGTACAAAAAGTAGCCGCCGAGCGCCCCTCTCGGCTGCAAGAGGAGCCAGAGGGGCGAGACCGCCGCGAGGAGGCAGTAGCCGATAATGAGCACTCCCCATACTTTTTGCTCGAGCACAACGTCGCCCAGGTTGAGCGAGATGGGGAGGTACTTTCCGCCCCAAATGGCGACGCCCACGAGCGGCAAAAAGATGAGCAGCGCTACGCCCTCCTTTAGCTTCGCGTACTTCATGAGGAGCCCCATAGCGATCGGCAGGAGCAGATACATCAGCGACGAGCTCGCAATAGCCGATCCGCTGACCTTCTCGCCGTTCTCTAAGACAACCTCCCCCACGAAGGAGCCGGCGGTGAGGTTGGTGAACGCGACGATCACGTAGACGAGCGTGATCCAGATAAACAGCATAAAGAGCACCCACGCCCGTCGCGAGACGTTGAGCCGCACCACCTCCGTAATGGACTTCGCCTTGTTGCGCACGGAGGCGATGAGGCTCCCCATATCGTGAACGCCGCCGATAAAGACGGACCCTAAGAGCACCCAGAGCATGGCCGGCAGCCAGCCGAACATGGTGGCCGCCAGTATGGGGCCGTTAACGGGGCCCGCCGCGGCTATGGCCGAGAAGTGCTGGCTGAGCAGCATGCCCTTTTTGGCGGGGACGTAGTCGACGCCGTCGTTGAGCTCGCTCGCGGAGGTTACCCGCTCGTCGTCGAGCTTAAAGACCCTTTTGGAGAGAAAGCCGCCGTAGAGTTTGTAGGCGGCGGCCAAAAACACGATCGAGCCCACTACGATCCACAAAACGTTCATCGATTCGTCTCTCTCCTCATCGTCGATCTGTGCTCGACCGCTCGGCGAGGCGCTCTCGGCCGCGGCTCGGCTCTCCGCGCTGGGGCATCGCCGCCGCTAAGTGTACAACGCACCTTTTCGTATCTCTTTCTCCCTTGACAAAGCGGCAAGGTCTGGGATGATCGGCCTAAAGTTAGCTAAGCCTAAGATTAGAGGGAGTCCCCTGTGCCCCAAAAGAAACCCTTCATCCTCAGCAGGTTCGCGCCGTATATGGGCGGCAAGCAGGCGCTCCTGTACCTCTCGCTTGCCCTCTCGGCGCTCTCGGCGGCACTCACCGTCGCTCCATTTGTGCTGGTGTGGTGGATCGTCCGCAGTGTGCTCTCCCCGGTCGACGCCCTTGGATTCACCAGCGTCACAGCGTACGCGTGGTGGGCGCTCGGGCTGGCGGTGGCCGGCATCGCGGTGTACTTCGCGGCCCTCGTGTGCTCGCACTTCGCCGCCTTTGAGGTGGAGGTGGAGCTGCAAAAGCGGGGCATGGCGAGGGTGATGCACAAGCCGCTGGGCTACTTCGACGAGCACTCCAGCGGCAAGATCCGCAAGGTCATCAACGACGGCGCGGGAGCTACACACACCTTTATCGCCCACCATCTGCCGGACCTCGCCGCCGGCGTGGTCTCTCCGCTGATCGTGTTGGTGCTCCTCTTCGTCGTAGAGTGGCGTATGGGGCTGGCCTCGCTGGTGCCCATCGCCATCGCCTTCGCGCTCATGGTGCGGATGATGGGGACTGGGAGCAGTAAGCGGTTTCAGGAGCGCTATGTTGCGGCGCTCGAGGAGATGAGCTCCGAGGCGGTGGAGTACGTGAGGGCGATCCCGGTGGTGAAGACCTTCGGCCAGAGCATCCACTCCTTTAAACGGTTTTACGCGAGCATCGTGAACTACCGGGATGACGTATTTAAGTACGCGCTGGCTTGGCGGTTCCCCATGTCGCTCTTTTACACCGTTATGCAAGCGACGGCTTTCTTCCTCATCCCCGTGGTGCTGCTGATGCTGAGGAGCGGGGCGGGGGCGGCTTCGGTGATCGCGGACTACGTCTTTTACCTGCTCATCGCCCCGGTGTTCGCCGGCATCTTCATGCGCTCGGCGCACTTCGGGCAGAATGCCATGGTCGCCGAGATGGCGCTGGATAGGGTGGAGGCCGTTCTCGACTACCCCGACCTGCCGGAGGCGGAGGTGGGGCCGGGCGCGCGGTCGCAGGCGGCCGCACACGACGTCGAGTTTCGCGCCGTGACGTTTACGTACCCTGGGGCGGAGAGCCCCGCACTTCGCGACGTGAGCTTTACCCTCCGAGAGGGTCAGACCCTCGCTCTGGTGGGGCCCTCCGGTGGCGGCAAGACGACGATAGCTCGGCTGGCTGCGCGCTTTTGGGACTGCGATGAGGGCGAGGTGCTCGTGGGTGGGGTCAACGTAAAGCGGATCCCCAAAGAGGAGCTCATGGACCGCATCTCGATCGTCTTTCAAAACGCCAAGCTCTTTAAGGGCAGCCTGCGGGAGAACATCCTCTTCGGCAACGCTGCGGCGGACGAGAGGCAGCTGCAGAGGGCGGTCGACCTCTCGCAGTCGCGGGAGATCGTCGAGGGGCAGCCGGAGGGCCTGGAGACGCTCATCGGCTCCAAAGGTACGTACCTCTCCGGCGGGGAGCAGCAACGCATAGCGATCGCCAGGGCGATGGTCAAAGACGCCCCCATCGTGGTACTCGATGAGGCCACTGCCTTCGCCGACCCCGAGAACGAGCACCTTATTCAGCGCGGCCTGCGGGAGCTGAGCAAGGGCAAAACCACACTGATGATCGCCCACCGGCTCACCAGCGTGGCCGACGTGGACGCCGTACTGGTCGTCGAGGGCGGCCGCATAGTGGAGGCCGGCGACCACGAGTCGTTGCTGGCGCGTGGCGGCCTCTACCGGCGCATGTGGGAGGAGTACCAGCAGTCGATCTCGTGGAGGATCACGGCCCACACCGATGCTCCCGTGGAGGTGGAGGAGTGAACCGGTACTTTCAGCGGCGGTACGTGCTCTCGGAGGAGGGAGCCGCCAATCTCATCCGCTCTCTCGTCTGGACCACCCTGCTCGACGTGAGCTACTTTTTGCCGGTCGGCTTCGCCATGCTCTTTCTCGCCGACTGGCTCAACGGTTTGCTCAGCCCGCACGCCACGCCGCGCTGGGGCATGGGCTTCGCCGTGGGCGCCGCAGTCGTCTCGCTGGGCATCATACTCGTCGTCGCCATGGTGCAGTACAGCTCGGTCTACGAGCGCATCTACGAGGAGAGCGCCCAGCGGCGCATAGCGCTGGCCGAGAAGCTCAAAAAGCTGCCGCTCTCGTTTTTCGCCAAAAAAGACGTCTCCGACCTCAGCGCGACTGTGATGGAGGACGCAACGGTGGTGGAGAACCTCTTCTCGCACGCCGTCCCGCAGCTCTACGGCGCCGCAGCTACAACGACCCTCGTCGGGGTCATGATCGTGGCCTACAACTGGCGGATGGGGCTGGCGGTGCTCTGGGTGGTGCCCGTGGCGGTGCTCGTCTTCGCGCTCTCGCGCAGGTCTCAGGCGGCGGCGCACAAGAGGGCTTACGGGCTTAAGCGGGCCGTGAGCGAGACCGTGCAGGAGGGGCTCGACTTCGCCCAAACTATTAAATCGCACAACGGCGAGCTGGGGTACCTGGCTAAGCTCAACGCTCAGCTCGATGAGTATCGTCGGGTGCTCGTGCGGGGCGAGCTCGTGCTGGGGGCGACGGTCAACATCTGTTACTCGATCCTCCGGCTCGGACTGCCGAGCGTGCTCATCTGCGGTGCCGTGTTGGTGGCCAACGGCACCATCGGCGTCTTCGTCTACCTCGCCTACATCCTCATCGCCTCCCGTATCTACGCCCCTATCGACGAGTGTATGAACAACTTCGCCGCACTGCTCTTTTTGCGGGTGCGCCTCGACCGCATGGCCGAGATCGACGCTATGCCCCTGCAGGAGGGCTCAACAGAGTTCGCGCCGGCCTCGCACGATATCGAGTTCCGCAACGTCAGTTTCTCTTACGAGGAGGGGCTGAAGACCATCAGCGACCTCAGCTTTACCGCAAAGCAGGGTGAAGTGACCGCCCTCATCGGACCCTCCGGCGGCGGCAAGAGCACGGTGGCCAAGCTCGCCGCCCGTTTTTGGGACATCGATGGTGGCGTCATCACGCTCGGCGGGCACGATATAGCCGGCGTCGACCCCGAGACGCTCCTGGCTCACTACGCCATCGTCTTTCAAGAGGTGACGCTCTTTAACGCCAGCGTACTCGAGAACATCCGCCTCGGCCGCAAGGGGGCCACGGATGAGGAGGTCCGCAGGGTCGCCGAGCTGGCGCAGTGCGACGAGTTCGTGAGCGAGCTGCCGCAGGGCTACGACACCCTCATCGGCGAGAACGGCGAGCGGCTCTCCGGCGGCGAGCGGCAACGGCTCTCCATAGCCAGGGCGATGCTCAAGGACGCACCCATCGTCCTGCTCGACGAGGCCACCGCCTCGCTCGACGCCGAAAACGAGAGCAAGATCCAGCGGGCGCTGGGCGAGCTGGTGAGGCACAAGACCGTTATCGTGATCGCCCACCGTCTGCGTACGGTGAGTAACGCCGACAAGATCGTCGTCATCAAAGAAGGATCGATTGCCGAGAGTGGCACGCCGCGGGAGCTCGCCGCCTTCGGCGGCGTCTATGCGGCTCTGCTTGAGGCGCAATAGGGGTGAGGGTCCGGGGGTAGGCCGACTCAAACCCTCGGTTTTCTTGCGCCCTTCGGGATCCCTCCATTACACTTATGCGCCTAATAAGGACGATACTAGGCGGTAGGAGATCGTGTCAGACCCACGTCGTAGCCGATACATACCACAGACAGCTTGGAGTAAACAGGTATGAGCAAAGCGTTGGATGTGAACAAGTCGATTTGGCGAAACATCGAAGCTATGAATCAGGAGAACTTGCACGATGCCGCCATCAGCTACTACGGGAGCTCACTGACCTTCGAGCAGCTCTTCGCACAACGCGATCTGTACGCTCGAGCGTTCAAGACGCTCGACGACGACCCCGAGCACATGGTCACGATCTGCTCGCTCGCCGTTCCAGCCACCATGATCGCTGCTTTGGCTCTTAATAAAATGGGAGTAACGGCTAACTTCGTGACACCAAGCGGGCTTAAAAATTACTACGCCGAGCTCTTAGATAGCACAAAAACCAAAACGCTCATGATCCTCGATGTGTTTCACAGTATGGATGTAGCTCGGGCTATTGCCAAGACGGGCGTAAAGAACGTCGTAATTCTCTCTTTAGCCGACGGAGCTACGGAGGTACCGCACTATCTCTCGCAAAAAGAGAAGCAAGCGCTTGAACAAGAAAACATATTCAAGAAGGTCAAGCTTGCAGCGAGAATAGGTAATCTGTTCGGTAAATCTAAGAACTATATGAATTTAGATGACTTTATGTCGCTTGGGAGTAATAGCCATGGAGAAATAGAGGCTCCCTATGATCCAGAGAGGACGGCTCTTATAGCTTATACCGGTGGATCGACCGGTAAGCAAAAAGGAATTGAAAAAAGAGACATCGAAATTATTTATTCAGCGATGAATAATTATAATCCTATCATGGAAATCGACATGACAGGTGACTATGTCCATGGCCGTATTATACCCCAGTTTCATTTAACAGGTATTATTAATGGCGATTTAATCCCGTGGTTAAATGGACGAATCATACAGTGCCCGATGCCATTTTCAGCGATAAACGCAAAAAATATCGTGCACGAAATGTATTATTATAAAATTAATCGCGTAGTGAGTACATGGTCCGGCTGGGAACATTTTGCTGACTATAAAAAATATGGCTACAAGCCGGGAGATTTTTCGTTTGTAGCGCAATCGTGGGGTGCGGGCGAGCCATCCCCCAAGGGCTACCGTGATCGAATTAACGCGGCTGTTCGTGAGGCTGGCTTTCGTCGTAGTATCGGTGACGGCTACGGTCAAAGCGAAGCCGGCGCAGGCCCCCTCCTCATGCACAACGGCATTCCCGTGGGCGTACAGATACGACTACGAGACGAACAGGGCGCCCTCGTCACCGAGCCCAACGTCTACGGCGAGATAGAGGTTATCGAGAAGATCCGCTTTAAGGGCTACTACAACGAACCCGAGAAAACAGCGGCGCTCTACACCGACGACGGAGCCCTTAAGACCGGCGATGTAGCGATCCTCAACGAGCAGGGCCGCTATGAGTACAAGGGACGCAAGAAAGACTGCTTCCACGACCCGGATGGTCGGGTTCACTACCTTCACCCCATCGAGCAGTTCATCTGCGACGACGAGCGCGTCGCTAAAGCACAGGTACTGGCCCTCGCCGTCGCCGACGGCGCGGAGAAGGCACTGGTCGCACAGATCGTGCTCAACGAAGGCTGGAGGGATGATCCCACCGAGGCGCTGCGCCATTTTGCCCAGCGCTGCGAGGAGGGGCTGCCGCCGGAGGAGATGCCCCAGGGCTTTCGGTTTATGACCACCTTCCCCGTCGACATAAAGGGCTCCTCGAAGCGGGACTACGCAGCCCTCGCCGAGATCAGGCGGGGCTACTACAGCGTCGAGGCGGAGGGTAGCTGCGAGGTCGCCTTCCCCAAGAGCGGTGCGGTCTCCAGGAGGCACCTCAAGCCGGGCGAGCGGGTTAAAACGTACTAGCTCTCTGAGGTGGGGGAGAGGTCGTCGGTTAGTTAAGTTCGCCGCCCTGGGCTGGCGTCGCTCCCACCTCCACGTGCGCCATCTTATGCAGCACGGCGATGCGCTCTTCGATAGGGGGGTGGGTGTCGAAGAGCGCGGACTTCTTGCGCTTCTTCTTCTCCTTTAGGGCGCTCGCGATATAGAGGTGGTTGGTCGCCCGGTTGCCGTGGGCGAGTACGTGCGTGTCGGCCGCTATGGTCTCGAGTGCGCGGGCCAGCCCGAGGGGGTTGCGGGTGAGCTCCACGGCGCTGGCGTCGGCCAGGTACTCACGGCGTCGTGAGATGGCGAGCTGTACGAGCGACGCCGCGAGCGGGGCGAGCAGCGAGAGCACGATGGCGACGACGAACATAATGGCCCCGAGTTGGCCGCTGTTGTTGTCGTTGCTGCTCCGCCGACCGCTGCCGAAGAAGGCGAAGTAGTGGAGGAAGAAGTCGGCGACCATGGCGATGATGCCCACCAGCACGCCCACGAGTGTGGCGAAGCGGATGTCGTAGTTGCGCACGTGGGAGAGCTCGTGGGCGATAACGCCCTGGAGTTGCTCGCGGTCGAGGTGCTCCAGGAGTCCGCGGGTGACCGCGATCGACGCGTGCTGTGGGTCGCGGCCCGTCGCGAAGGCGTTGGGGGCCGGGTCTTCGATCACATAGACCGCCGGCGGCTGCGGCAAACCGGCGGCGATGCTCATCTCCTCCACGACGTTGAAGAGCCTGGGCTCCTCGTCGTGCGTCACGCCCTTGGCCCTCGAGGAGGCCAGCACCATCTTGCTGCCGCCGTAATAGCCGATGATGTTCCAGGCGACGGCGACGATGCCGAAGATGCCGAGAAACCCCAGGCCGCTTCGCGTGCTGCCGAGGAGGGCCACGCCGATGGTGTAGCCGAGTGCGGCGAGGAGCGCGACCATCACCCCCATGAGGAGCCACGAGGCGCGGCGGTTGGCGGCTATCTGTTCATACATGATGCATCAAGGCTCCGGACTCGGTGTGGTCGTCTATCCAGCTGAGGAAGGCCTCCTCCTCCAGCGGGCGAGAGAGATAATACCCCTGCGCCATGGCGGCACCCATCTCGTAGATGGCTTTGAACTGCCAGTCCTCCTCGATCCCCTCAGTAAGGCTCTCGATCTCGAACTTCTTGAAGCCACTTATAAAGGCGGCGAGTAGCCCGTAAGCGGGCGTTCCGAATTTAATATGCTGTATCAGTGATCTATCTATTTTTACACACCTTATAGGGAGGCGGCTCGCCGCAAAGAGATTGGAGTATCCAGTCCCGAAGTCATCGAGAAAAACCTCGATACCGTGAGATCCCAAGAGATTGATGTGCTCAATCGCTACATCCCCATCAACAAGCGATGTGTACTCCGTTATCTCCAGTTTCATCTGACGATGATCGAGGTTATTCTCCTTTAACGAGCGTATAACTGCACGTATAAAGGTTTTATCGATAAACTGGTGAGCTGAGATGTTGAGGGTGATAAACCAATCCTTCGGTAGGCTGTTCTTTTTAAGAAAGTCGCAAGCCATCCTCAGCGTCATGCGACTGATCTCGGCGATTTGGCCAGTGCTCTCCGCTATAGGTATAAATTCGGCTGGGGAGAGGGGAGTCCCGTCGGTGTCGTTTAACCTCAGGAGAACCTCTGCGCCAACGCCGGTGAAGAGTGGATCGATATCGAAGTTATTTTTCGCTACGTGAGATTCTTTTGACCTTTCCGCTAGGGCGAAAATTGGTTGATAGCAAAAGCGAAACGCTTGATCCTCATCCATAGCGAATTTTAATCGATCAATAACATGCTCTCTTCGATTGTATTCTTCTTGCATTGATTGATCGAAGCGAAGATAGTTAGTAGATCGGTCAAGCCTTACTACAGTAAGAGCATACTCTATATTAGATAGTATCGTGTTTGTATTTTTATGATCCCTGCCATCCCATACGAGGTCGGCAAACGATGCATCGATTATCGTTTCCGTCGTTGCGTTTATTCTCCACGGCTTAGTGAATCGCTCCCTAATCTGCGATAGCTTAGCTTGGTAGTCTGCCTCGCTGTAGTCGGGGAAGACCAAAGCGAAGGTTACGCCCTTCATCCTGTAGATATGCTTAGGTTCTATTTGACGAAGATAAGCAGCGATTTGTTTAAGGAAATTATCGCCGTTTTCCGGATTGAAACGCATATTTATCTGCTGAAATCGCTCTATTTTAATCGCTAAAATAGAGAACTTCTCTCTCTTTTTAAGAGTGAGATCTAAAAGAGCGTTCATCATCGATCTTGTATAAAGAGAGGTCATGGAGTCGACCTCATTCGCAGTTTGCTGCACGCTGATAAAGATAATGAAAACAGCTAAAGCGCCATAGGCTGAGGTGAGTGAAGCATCAATAAAGAGTAGTTGAATAATAGTTGCTCCAAGGCACACAGGAGTTGCCATAACGGCTAACCTGTAGAGGGAGTAAGGACTTCTCTTTTTAAAGATAATGAACTCTACAATCATTATGAGAAAATGAAGGATGTAGAGGAAGAGGCATATCTCGTATAATCTTCCTTCTAGTAATTTACCACTAGAACTCCAGGAGAATACCCATCCTGTCTTTATGTTTATAAGTATTATAGAGAAGTAAATAGCTGAAAGAAAATAGCGAATAAGAAGCGAATTCTTGCAGTAAATGGGATCAGAATTAGAATGTAAACGCATTACAAGATAGCTGTAAATAAGTAAAGCAAGAATACCACTTATAATAAAGCTCAGAGTCATCAGAGCGGTAATGACTGACGATTCGATTAGATCGGAATTTGACAGGCAAAGCAGTACGATAATATGAAAATTTATATTAACAAGAGATGCATAAGCGCACTTTGGAAACAAATGATTTTTCTGGAAATCGATATAGCCGCTCTTATCGAAATGCATGCAGATAATAATCGCGATGATGATGACATTCGAAAGGAGATCGGGAATTAAATTTAACGTGTATGTCATGCTTTAGCTCATGAGGGGCCACGAGGTGCGGCGGCTGGCGGCTATCAGTTTACACATTGTGGATCAAGGCCTCGGAGCTTCTGTGGTTTTTTATCCAGGCGAGGAAGGCTTCCTCCTCCAGCGGGCGAGAGAGGTAATACCCCTGCGCCATGGCGGCACCCATCTCGTAGATGGCCTTAAGCTGCCACTGCTCCTCGACCCCCTCAGTAAGACTCTCGATGTCGAACTTCTTGAAGCCACTTATAAAGGCGGCGAGCAATCCGTAGGCGGGCGTTCCAAATTTAATGTGTTGTATCAGTGATCTATCTATTTTTACACACCCTATAGGGAGGTGGCTCGCCGCAAAGAGATTGGAGTACCCAGTCCCGAAGTCATCGAGAAAGACCTCAATACCGTGAGATCCCAAGAGATTGATATGGTCAATCGCTACATCCTCATCCACAAGCGATGTGTACTCCGTTATCTCTAATTTAATTTGCCGATAGTTGAGGTTGTTGTCTTTCAGCGAGCGTATAACTGTGTGTATGAAGTTTTTATCGATAAACTGGTGAGCCGAGATGTTGAGGGTGATAAACCAATTCTCCGGCAGGCTGTGTTTTTTAAGAAAGTCGCAAGCCATCCTCAGCGTCATGTGGGTGATCTCGACGATTTGGCCAGTGCTCTCCGCTATGGGTATAAATTCAGCTGGGGAGAGGGGAGTCCCATCGGTGTCGTTCAATCTCAGGAGAACCTCTGCTCCAACGCCGGTGAAGGGTGGATCGATATCGCGCTGACTTTGCGCTTCGTAGGACTCTCTCAATTCTTCTTGGAGGGCGAAAATTGGTTGATAGCAAAAGCGAAACGCTTGATCTTCATCCATAGCGAATTTTAACCGATCAATAACGTGCTCTCTCCGGTTGTAATCCTCTTGCATTGATTGATCGAACCGAAGATAGTTAGTAGATCGATCAAGTCTTACTACAGTAAGTGCATACTCTATATTAGATAGTATCGTGTTTGTATTTTTATGATCTTTGCCATCCCATACGAGGTCGGCAAACGATGCATCGATCATCGTTTCCGTCGTTACGTTTACTCTCCACGGCTTAGTGAATCGCTCCCTAATCTGCGATAGCTTGGCTTGGTAGTCTGCCTCGCTGTAGTCGGGGAAGACTAAAGCGAAGGTTACGCCCTTCATCCTGTAGATATGCTTAGGCTCTATTTGGCGAAGATAAGCAGCGATTTGTTTAAGGAAATTATCGCCGTTTTCCGGATTGAAGCGCATGTTTATTTGCTGAAATCGCTCTATTTTAATCGCTAAAATAGAGAACTTCTCTCTCTTTTTAAGAGTGAGATCTAAGAGGGAGTTCAGCATTGATCTCATGTAGATAGAGGTAAGAGAGTCGACCTCATTCGCATTTTGCTGCACGCTGATGAAGATCACAAAAACAGCCAAAGCTCCATAGGTAGCATTAAGAGAGCCGGATGGAAATATTAATTGGATAACAGTAGCACCAGCACAAGTGAAGCCGGCTATGAATGCTAATCTGTAGAAGGAGTAAGGCCCTCTCTTATTGAAGATAATGAACTCGACGAGCATGACTAAAAAGTGGGCGACGTAGAGAATGAGGCACACTTCATAGAGCCTGCCCTCTAGGAGGCTGCGGTCTGGTCCCCAAGAAAACACCCAGCCCGTCTTTAGGCTCAGCAAGACTATAAGGGCATAAACTGCAGACATAGCGTAGCGAATTGCAAGTGATATTCTGCAGTAAATAGATGGAGAATTAGAGTGGAGGTGGAGTATGAGGTAGCCGTAGATGAGTAAAGCGAGGATACCGCTTACGATAAAGCTCACCGTCATTAAAGCTGTGGTAAGCGGTTGGCTGATCTTGTCTGTATTTGACAAGATCAGCAATACGGGAATATGGAGAATTACGTTGAGAAGAGAGACGTAAACACATTTTTGAAACAGGCGGTTTTTCTGAAAATCGACGTAACCGCTCTTGTCGAAGCGCATGCAGATGATGATCGCAACGAGGATAACGCTCGAGAAGCAATCAGGGACTAGGCTTAGCGTATGTATCATATGCTAAGCCCGCGAGCGATGGCGCCGTCCGTGAGGCGTAGAGCCAGCCCTCGCGGGGGAGCTAGAGCTGCGGCGCTCGGCTGGGGTCGGTTCTTGCACGGTGCGGAGGAGACTCGTGTGGTCGTCGGCTCAGCGCAGGTTGACCTTAACGGGCTCGCGCTCGCCCTCCGGAGCCTCGAAGTACTGCCGCACGGTGAAGTGGAACATGCCGGCGATCATATTGGAGGGGAACATCTGGATCTTGTTGTTGTAGGTGAGCACGCTGTCGTTGTAGAACTGCCGCGAGAAGGAGATCTTGTTCTCGGTGGAGGAGAGCTCCTCCTGGAGGTTGAGGACGTTTTGGTTGGCCTTGAGGTCGGGGTAGTTTTCGGCGACGGCGAAGAGTGATTTGAGGCTCTCGCTGAGGGCGTTCTCGGCGCGCGCCTGAGCCTGTGGGCCCTCGGCTCCGGCGTTCATGGCTGTGGTGCGGGCCTCGGTGACTTTGGCGAGCGTCTCCTGCTCGTAGGCCATGTAATCCTTGACGGTCTCGACGAGATTAGGGATGAGGTCGTAGCGGCGCTTGAGCTGAACATCGATCTGGCTCCAGGCGTTGTCGACCCTGTTGCGCCGGCTTACAAGGCCGTTGTAGATGAGGGCGAGGGCCGCCCCGAGTACTACGAGTACGACGACGATGACGATGATGGCGCCCATGCTGACTCCCTTCGTGTTCGCGTTCGCTTGTTGCTGAATGCATAGTCTACGCTATCGGGGTGAATGGGGCGCGATTATTTGTGGTTCGCCCGTGTGTACACTCGAGCTCTGCTCCTCTATTATTTTAAGCTATGCGCCCGTCTTTTCGAGATAGCGTGCTCTTCGTCGTTGGCCTACTCCTCCTCATGGGCTTCGCCCTCGGCGGGGTAGCCGCCGTACGCACCCGAGCGGAGGGGATACCCTCTCGCCAGCCCCTCGCGAAGGTTCCCTCTGAGTCGCGCTTCGGCTTTGGGGTGGAGCACTGGAGTGTGGGGAGGGTCGTGAAGCCAGTCGCGGTGTACCGCGAGCCGAGCGCGAGTGCTTCGCTTCTCACTCGCCTCAAACAGAGCAATGCGAACGGCTATCCCACGCTCGTACTGCTCGACACGACGCGTGAGGTCGACGGTGTCCTCTGGAGTCGTGTCTGGGTGGCCATGCGCCCCAACGGCACGCGCGGTTGGGTGAGGGAGGGTGGGCTCTCCTTTTACACCACCACCTCGCTCATCGACGTCGATCTCGCCAAGAGGCGCCTCTCGGTGTACGTCGATAGCGGTCTGAGGGCATCCTTCCGTATCGCGATCGGTCGCCCCGGGCTTGAGACGCCGAAGGGGCGTTTCTTCGTCAACCAAAAGCTCAGGCCGGCGTCGCCAAATGGCCCCTACGGCGTGCTCGCTATCGGTATCAGTGCCTTTCAGCCTAAACTCAGCTCCTGGCCGCAGGGGGGCGCTATCGCCATTCACGGTACCAACCAGCCGGAGCTCCTCGGTAAGGCGGTGACTCACGGGTGCATCCGCATGAGCAATCGAGATGTACGCGAGGTCAGCCGCCTCGTCCCCGCGGGGAGCCCCGTGCTCATCCATTAAAAGCCCGCTCTGGTTTTTCCATGTGCTACAATTGCTGAAGTAACGAACACACCACGAGGCGGGCTCTTGCGCAAAAAAGCCGGTGGGTCACCGGCTTTTGTCTTGTAAGGGATCGAGTGATGCAGGAGAGAAAAGAGGGACTTGAGAGGCAGGTCGAGGCTGAGTTAGCGGCCGGGTTTCCCGAGGTCGAGCTCATCGATCTCGAGGTTCGTGGTGGCGCACATGGTGTCCTCACGCTCTTCGTCGACCGGGCCGGCGGCGTCGACCTTGAGCTGTGCAGCGCCATCAGCCGAGCGCTCGAGCACCTTTGCGAGCGCTATAGTCTCGAGGTCTCCTCGCCGGGTCTCAACAGGCGGCTGCGCAAGCCGGCGCACTTCGCCGCAGCTCTCGGCCACGACATCGCGGTGACGATGACCGAGCCGCTGGAGGGGCGCCGCAATTATCGCGGCTCTCTGGCTGCGGCCGGTGAGACGACGATCACGCTCCATCTCGACGACGGCGGTGTGCAGGAACTGCCCATCGCTGGTATCGCGAGGGCGCACGTGATCTACAACTTTGAGAGCGACGGAGGCCAACATGAGTAGAGAGATCATCGACGCTCTGCGGCAGATCGAGAAAGAAAAGGGCATCGTTTTTTCGGCCCTCGTTGAGGCGCTCGAAGACGCACTGCTCTCGGCGTACACCAAGACGCCGAACGCTGTGCCGCACGCGAAGGTCGAGATCGATATCGAGACCGGCGATATGCGCGTCTACGAGCTCATCTTCCCCGAGCATATCGACGTAGAGACGCTCAAGATGCACGACGACGAGACTGGCGAGGAGCTGGGCCTCGATCTCTCGAGCGTCGATATGGACGAGATAGAGCGCATCGAGGTTACCCCAGACGACTTCGGTCGCATCGCGGCTCAGGCCGCCAAGCAGGTCATTATGCAGCGCATTCGTGAGGCCGAGCGGGACCTCATGTATCAGGAGTATATCGACCGTGTCGGCGAGCTCGTGACCGGTATTGTGCAGCAGAGCGATCCGCGTCACACTACCTTAGTGGAGCTGGGTCGGGTTGAGGCCGATCTTCCTCGTAGCGAACAGATCGAGACCGAGCACTACGAGCACGGCTCCCGCATCAAGGCCGTCATCTTGCGCGTTGAGGAGTCCGGCAAGGGGCCGCAGGTTAAGCTCTCGCGTAAGAGCGACGAGCTCGTGCGCCAGCTCTTCGAGCTCGAGGTCCCCGAGATCGCCGACGGTCTGGTGGAGATCAAGTACGTCGCCCGTGAGACCGGTTACCGCGGCCGCGACGGAAGGCCGGTGCCCGGCCGCTGCAAGATCGCGGTCATCTCAAACGCTGAGGGCATCGACCCGGTTGGCGCTTGCGTGGGTCCCCGAGGCTCGCGGGTTCGTATGGTCGTCAGTGAGCTTCGCGGCGAGCGTATCGACATCATCCCCTATAACAACGATCCAGCTCGGTTCGTCGCTAAGGCGCTGTCGCCCGCTCGTGTCCGTGAGGTTATCGTCGACGACGATGAGCGCTCGGCCACCATTATCGTACCGGACGATCAGCTCTCCCTGGCGATCGGCAGAGATGGGCAAAACGCCCGTCTTGCGAGCAAGCTCACCGGTTGGCGTATCGACATCAAGAGCCAGCAGCAGATGGCCGATGCAGAGCAGACGGCCGACTTCGGCAACGAGGAGGTCGCCGACGGGCAGTGCCACGCGGTCATGCGTACCGGTAAGCGCTGCCCCAACCAGGCCGAGCCCGGCTCGACCTTCTGCGCTATCCACGTCCAGAGCGCCGATGAAGTGGCTGGTGAGGCCGATGCATCCTCTCCGGCGGAGTCAGCGGAGGCCGACGACGAGTGAGGGGCGTCATGGCTGCGCCCGAGCGGATGTGTGTCGGTTGTCGGTCTCGGCGCGCCCAGGCCGAGCTTGTGCGCTGTGTGCTCGTCGCCGGTGATGTAGTCCCCGCCGCGACGGGTGCGGTGGGGAGAGGGGCTTATGTATGTCCGAGCGTAGAGTGTCTTGCGGTTGCGGAGAAGCGGCGCGCGTTTGCGCGGGCTTTTCGCGCCCCGGCGGCGCTCAGCGCTGAGTTACGCTGCGCCGTCGAGCGCCGCGAGACGACGCACGGTAACAACGCCGCTCCGCCGAAGGCGGGTTTGTGTGCGGCTCCAGAAGAAAGGCGGTGAGGTGAATGGCGAAGAAACGCAAAGTCTCCGAGATCGCTGCTCAGCGAGGCACGAGCGTCGACGATGTCCTCGCCCACCTCAAGAAGGCGGGTATCGAAGTTCTCGACGGCGAGGTCAGCGTCGACGAGTCAGCTATAGAACGGGCGTATGCGACCTCGGGCGGCGGCACCGCCGCCTCGCGTCGACGCGCCGGCGGGGCGGCCGGTAGCAAGCGCCGCCGTGTCATTATCGACGCCGATGCGTCGCGCCGGCGTGGCGGCGGAAAGAGCGTCCGCGACAAACGCCGAGGGCGCGGTCGTCGCGGTGAACGCGATGAGCAGTCCGCTGCGCCCGTTGTCCCTACGGGTATCGTTAAGGTTCCCTCCGGCTCGAGCGTTAAAGAGATCTCCCAGCTGCTCGGCATCTCCACCTCCGAGATCATCAAGACCCTCATGGGCTACGGCGAAATGGTGACGATCACCCAGACCTTGAGCGACGAGGCTGTCGAGGTGTTGGCCACCGACTTCCACCGTCAGATCGAGATCACGCGCGCTGCGGATGAGGAGGCCGAGCTCGAGCGGGAGGCGGTCGACGCGCCCGAGGACCTCGAGTATCGCCCGGCTGTGATCACCGTGATGGGCCACGTGGATCACGGTAAGACGAGCCTGCTCGACGCGGTGCGGCACGCCGCCGTTGCCGCGGGGGAAGCCGGCGGCATCACGCAGCACATCGGCGCCTATCAGGCGGTTCACGCCGGCAAGGCGATCACCTTTATCGACACCCCCGGTCACGCCGCCTTCACGGCGATGCGGGCTCGCGGTGCCAAGGTCACCGACATAGCAGCTATCGTGGTCGCCGCGGATGACGGTGTCATGCCGCAGACGGTGGAGGCTATCGACCACGCGCGCGCCGCCGAGGTGCCCATCGTCATCGTCATCAACAAGATCGATAAGCCCGGCGCGAACATCGATCACCTCAAGCAGCAGCTCAGCGAGCACGGCATTATCTCCGAGGCATGGGGCGGCGACACGGTCTTCGTGGAGGTGAGCGCCAAGAAGCGTATCGGTCTCGACAACTTCCTCGACATGCTCCTTTTGGTGGCCGAGATGGCCGACCTTAAGGCCAACCCCAAGGCGTCTGCGAGCGGGTACGTTATCGAGTCCAAGGTCGACCCCGGTCGCGGCGTAGTTGCGACTATCATCATCAATAGAGGCACGATCCGCGTCGGCGACGCCGTCGTCGCCGGGGAGGCCAGCGGCCGCGTGCGCGCCATGCGCGATTACCGCGGCGAGACCATTAAGAGCGCCGGCCCCTCTACGCCGGTCGAGATCATCGGCTTCGACAGCTTGCCGCAGGCCGGCGAGTTCAGTCGCGTGGTTAAGGACGAGCGTATGGCGCGCTCCCTGGCGCAGAAGCGCGCCAACCGCATCCGCTCCGAGGCGCTCGCCAAACAACGCGCCCTGACCCTCGACGACGTCTTTGCGCGTATCGCCGAGGGCAAGGTCCTCGACCTCAACCTCGTCGTCAAGGCCGACGTGCAGGGTAGCCTTGAGGCGCTCAACGACGCCCTCCTCAAGATCCAGCACCCCGAGGTTAAGGTGCGGGTTATCCACCTCGGCGTCGGCGGCATCAACGAGAGCGACATCATCTTGGCGAGCGCCTCCAGCGCTATCGTCATCGGCTTCAACGTTCGGCCGAGCTCTGCGGCGAGCACCCTCGCCGAGAGCGAGGGCGTCGACGTGCGTACCTATCGCGTCATCTACAAGGTTACCGAAGACATCACTGCGGCCCTCATGGGTATGCTCAAGCCGACGCTTGAGGAGGTCGTACTCGGCCAGACGGAGGTGCGCACCACCTTTAAGGCGTCGAAGCTCGGCACCATCGCCGGCTGCATGGTTATCCGCGGCGTTATCGTTCGTAACGCTGGGGTGCGTGTGCTGCGCAACGACGTGGTGGTCTATGAGGGCAAGATGGCCTCTCTTAAGCGTTTCCAGGAGGACGTGCGCGAGGTTCAGGAGGGGTTCGAGTGCGGCATTCTGCTCGACAGCTTCAACGACCTTAAAGAGGGCGATATCTTGGAGGCCTACGAGACCAGAGAAGTCGCTCGTGAGGTCTAAGGCCGCCGACTCGATGGATGCGCTGTGGGACATCGACTACTCAGAGTAAACGAAAACATCAAAGAAGCTCTCTCCTTGCTTATCGCGGCGGAGGGCCTCAAGGATCCGCGTGTCGGCTTCGTCACCATCACCGGCGTGGAGACGTCGCCGGATCTGCGCCACGCCAGGGTGTACGTGAGCGTCCTGGGTACGCTCGCCGAGCGTGAGGCGACGCTTAGCGCGCTCGAGCACTCGAGCGGCTACCTTCAGTCGCGCCTCGGCGGTAAGCTTCGCATGAAGCGCACACCGCAGCTCACGTTTCACTACGATGAGACGATCGATACGGCTCTGCGCATCGAGAAGCTCTTGAGGCGTGAGGAGAAACTCCTCGGCGACCGACCGCCGTCGGAAGACGCCGAGGAGGCGGAGTGAGGGCCGTCCCGAGCGACCTCGCAGCCGTTTGCCGTCGCATGCGTGGGGAGCGTGAGGTCGCGCTCGTCGTTCACGAGAAGCCGGATCTCGACGCGTTCGGCGCGGCCGTCGGCATGCTCGACCTCTTCGACCAACTCGGCGTCGCGGCGTCTCTCTATATCGACCCCGCCGAGCTCCTCCCGAGCGCCGCGGAGGCGTTTGTGCCGATGAATCGGGTCAAGCGCGCGATGCCGTCATCCGGGCTCCCGCTCTACGCGGTGGACTGCGCGCGGTTTGAGCGCATCGCTCTGCCTATCCACGGGTGGGAGGCGCCGGTCGTCAACATCGATCACCATCACGATAACCCCGGCTACGGCGACTTCACCTTCGTCCGCGGCGGCGTGAGTAGCACCTGCGAGCTCATCTGCGACCTCGCCGAGGTGCTCTCGCTCTCCTTTTCGCCGGAGGCCGCGACCGCGCTCTACGCCGGCCTCTCCTTCGACTCCGGACACTTTCACTACGAGAGCACGAGCGCGCGCACGTTCGCCTGTGCCTCGTGGCTCCGCGAGCTCGGCGTCGACGTTACGGCCGTCTACGGTCAGCTTTACGAGCAGCGCTCCTTCGGCTCGCTGCGCCTCCTCTCTCGCGCCATTGAGGCCGCGCGGCCGGTGCTCGACGGTCGCGGACTCATCACGGTGCTGCGCAGCGACGACTACCTCGCCGCTGGGGCCGCTCCGGACGACGTGGAGGGCATCGTTGAGGCGCTTCGCTCGGTGCGGGGCGTCGAGGTCGTCGCTCTCGTTAAGGAGGAGCCGGCGGCGAATCGCGTGCGTGTGAGCCTGCGGGCGCACGCACTGGATGTCAGCGCCATCGCCGCATTGCAGGGCGGCGGCGGTCATCGTCTTGCGGCGGGGTTCTCCGCCGACCGATCCCCCGAGGAGGTGGCCTCATGGCTCAGTTCAGAACTCGCAAAACGCCTCTCGACGGCGTCCTCTTAATCGATAAACCCGCGGGGATGACGTCACACGACGTCGTCGCTCGCGTGCGGCGCTACGTGAGGCCCTCGGTCAAGAAGGTCGGCCATGCCGGCACGCTCGACCCCTTCGCCACGGGGCTCCTCGTGGTGCTGTTGGGGCGCGCCACAAAGCTCGCGCGCTTCTTCGTCGATCTCCCCAAGCAGTACGAGTGCACGGTGAAGTTCGGCGTGCGCTCCGACACCGGCGACCTCACCGGCGAGCTCCAAGAGACCGGCCTCACCACCACGCGTGAGGCGGTCGAGGGGGTTATTCCGGAGTTCATCGGCTCCATTATGCAGAGCGTGCCCATGACCTCGGCGGTTAAAGTCGACGGCGAACGCCTCTATAAAAAGGCCCACCGCGGGGAGGTCGTGGAGACCCCCGTCAGGGAGATCTGCATCGATGAGATCGAGGTGCTCTCCTTTGACGAGCAAGCTCAGGAGATGCGCTGTCGCATCGACTGTTCTAAGGGCACCTACGTCCGCCAGCTCGCTATCGACATTGGAGAGGCGGTCGGTGCGGGCGCTCACCTCGTTCAGCTCGCCCGTACCGCAACCGGCGACCTCCGGCTCGACGACGGTATGACGCTCGCCGCCTTCGACGAGGAGATGGACGAGCGGGAGGCAGGCGACGAGAGTATCGTCGGCCTCGTCGCCCCCTCCGTCGCCCTCGGATTTCTTCCCGCCGTTGAGCTCTCGGCCGCGCAGGTCGGCGCCGTGCGCAACGGTGCCCGCGTGCCGGGCGGCCCGCAGGTCCCTGTTCGCATGATGTACCGCGGCGAGCTCATCGCCGTGTACGGCCCCACCGAGGAGGGCCACGCGATGAGGCTGCTCGTTAGGCTCTAATGAGGGTTATCGCCGATCTCAGCGAGCTCGACCGCGTTGAACGCGCGCTCGCTCTCGGCACTTTCGACGGCGTTCACAGTGGGCATCGGGCGGTGATCGGGCTGGCCGTAGAGCTTGCCGCCGAGCGCGGTCTGCGGAGTACCGTTGTGACCTTCGACCGGCACCCGCTCGAGGTGCTCGATCCCTTGCACGTGCCGCCGCTGCTCACGCCGATGGCCGAGAAGCTCCACCTCATAGAGCAGCTCGGCCCCGACGAGCTCGTGCTACTGCCGTTCGATGCGCAGCTCGCCGCCCTCGCACCCGACGCGTTCTGCGACGAGCTCCTCATCCATACGCTCGGCGCTCGTGTCGCCGTGGTCGGGGAGAACTTCCACTTCGGGGCGGGGGGCGTGGGCGACGCCGAGTACCTCCGTCGCCGCTCGGCTCTTCACGGCTGCGATGCTCACATCGTCCGCCTCGTCACCGGTCGCGGCGAGACGATCAGCTCCACGCGTATTCGAGGCCTCCTCGTCGCCGGTGAGATCGACGAGATGCGGGAGCTCCTCGGTCGCCCGCTTGCGGTGGAGGGCACCGTCGTCTCCGGGGACGGTCGAGGGCGTTTGCTTGGCTTCCCCACGGCTAACATCGAGGTCGAGGTGGGTGCCGTGCTTCCGAGTAACGGTGTGTACGCCGGGCGGCTGCTCGCCCGCGGCGTCTCCTATCGTGCTGCGGTTAATGTGGGTACTCATCCCACCTTCCCCGGGGCGGAGGGTGCTTCTCCCATCGTCGAGGCCTTCCTCCTCGGTTTTAAGGGCGATCTCTACGGTTGGCCGGTGCGGCTCGACTTCTTGCGAAAGCTGCGCGACGAGCGTCGATTCAGCACTGCGGAGGAGCTCGTGCGGCACATGCGGCACGACATCACCGCGGTCGCCGAGCTCGAAGATCCCCTCTATCGTGCCGCCGCCATCTGACTTTCTCCCTCTCTTTCGCTGTGCTACCCTTGCCTCACCGTCTACTCGGTTGTGGGTCGCCAGCCCGCTACTGGGTCTCTGGATACTCCTTTGGAGGAGGTACACCATGGCAGTCACGAAAGAACTCAAAGAGACGATTATCGCCAAGCACGCCAAGCACGAGGGCGACACCGGCTCCCCCGAGGTGCAGGTCGCCCTTCTCACGGCGCGCATCGCAACGCTTACCGATCACCTCAAGAGCCATAAGAAGGATCATCACAGCCGTCGGGGTCTGCTCAAGATGGTCGGTCAGCGTCGTCGTCTCCTCAACTACCTGCAGTCTCGCGACCCCGAGCGCTATCGCGCCATCGTTAAGGAGCTGCAGCTTCGTAAGTAGTATCGCGCGGGGCGCCGGACGCGCCGCCGCTGTCGCCCGCGTGCACCTCGGTGCACGCGGGCGAACCTACACCTGCGCGCAATGGGGCGCCGGGTGAGAGCTGAAGGAACAGATGAACACAGTTACAGTAGAGGTCGGGGGTAAGACCATCACCCTCGAGACCGGCCGTTTGGCCAAGCAGGCAAACGGCGCGGTCCTCGTGCGCTGCGGCGACACCGTAGTGCTGGTCAGCGCCGTCGCCCGCGAAGACGTCCGCGAGGGGCAGGACTTTTTCCCGCTCACGGTCGACGTCGAGGAGCGGTACTACGCGGGCGGCAAGATCCCCGGCGGGTTCATTAAGCGCGAGTCCCGGCCGAGCGAGAAGGCTATTTTGGCGGCACGGCAGATCGATCGCCCTATACGGCCGCTCTTCGCGAAGGGCTTCATGAACGAGGTCCATGTGGTCGCCACGACGCTCTCGGTGGACTTCGAGAACGCCTACGAGACCCTCGCCACTATCGGCGCCTCCGCGGCGCTCACCATTAGCGACATCCCCTTCCTCGGCCCCATCGGGTCGGTGCGCATGGGCCGTATCGACGGCCAGCTCGTCGTTAACCCAACGCTCGAGGAGATGTACGAAGAGAGCGACCTCGACCTCGTCGTCACCGGCACGAGCGACGCCATCGTCATGGTCGAGGCCGGCGCTCAGCAGGTTAAAGAGGAGGTCATCGTGGAGGCGCTTCGCGTCGCTCACGACGAGATCAAGCTCCTCATCGACGCCCAGCTCGAACTCCAGCGCCTCTGCGGCAAGCCCAAGTGGGAGGTGCCGGTGTGGAGTATCGACGAAGGGGTCCTTACGGAGGTCCGCGAGGGCTACGGCTCCGCCCTCGACGCCGCTACGCAGGTTGTGGAGAAGAAGGAACGGCAGGACGCCACCGCCGAGGTTAAAGCGGCCGCCTTCGAGGCGCTCGTGGGCGAGGACGCTGAACCTGAGTACGCCACTCAAGTTAAGCGTGCGCTCGCGCAGGTCGAGAAAGACCTCATTCGCAACCGCATAGCGGTGCAGCGTCGTCGCCCCGACGGGCGGGGCACGGAGGAGATCAGAGCTATCTCCTCCGAGGTCGGCCTTATTCCGCGTACGCACGGTAGTGCGCTCTTCACGCGCGGGCAGACCCAGGCGATGAGCCTGCTCACCCTCGGTGGCACCGGTGAGTTCCAGCGCATCGATGGTCTCGGCCTCGAGGATAAAAAGCGGTACATCCACCACTACAACTTCCCGCCTTACTCGGTCGGCGAGACGGGCTTTATGCGCGGCCCCAAGCGTCGCGACATCGGTCACGGCGCCCTCGCGGAGCGCGCGCTGCTGCCGGTGCTTCCCGATGAGGCCGAGTTCCCCTACACCATTCGTATCGTCTCCGAGATCCTCGAGAGCAACGGCTCCTCCTCCATGGCGAGCGTCTGCGGCAGTACGCTCTCGCTCATGGACGCCGGCGTTAAGATTACGGCGCCGGTCGCCGGTATCGCCATGGGGCTCATTAAAGAGGGCGACGACTACGTCATCCTCACCGATATCGCCGGCGTCGAGGACCACCTCGGCGATATGGACTTTAAGGTCGCCGGTACCGCCGACGGCATTACCGCCCTGCAGATGGACATCAAGATCACCGGCGTTACGTTCGAGATCCTCACGGAGGCGCTCGAGCAAGCGCGCCGGGCTCGGCTCTTCATCCTCGGGCGTATGCAAGAGACCATCGCCGAGCCGCGTGACGAGCTCTCCTCGTGGGCGCCGCGTATCTTCAGCATCCAAATCAACCCCGATCAAATCGGCTTGGTTATCGGTAAGGGCGGCGAGACGATCCGCGGCATGACCGAGGAATTCAGCGCCGACATCGACATCCAGGACGACGGCACGATCTTCATCTGTGCCCCCGACCAGGAGTCGGCTGAGGGTGTCATCAACCGCATTACGGCGATGACCAAGGAGATCGAGGTCGGCGACGTCTTTACGGGTCGCGTGGTCAAGACCACCGATTTCGGCGCCTTCGTGGAGCTCAAGAAGGGCACCGACGGCCTGCTGCACATCTCCCGGCTCGGCAAGAAGGGCGAGCGGGTGGCCTCGGTCGAGGATGTTGTGCACCGCGGCGACACGGTCACGGTCGAGGTCGTCGAGGTCGACAAAGCACGAAATCGCATCGGGCTCAAGCTGCTCAAGCTGCCCGAGGCTAACTAACGGAGGGACTACGGCCACACAGGCCTATCGTTTAACGACGCTGGACAACAGCCTGAGAGTAGCCACCGAGCGCATGGAAGGCGTGCGCTCGGTGGCCCTCGGGCTGTGGATCGGCGCTGGCTCGCGTCAGGAGCCGCTTGAGCTCGGTGGTATCTCCCACTTCATCGAGCACCTCATCTTCAAGGGCTCTGAGCGCTACACCGCCTGGGATATCGCGCGCATCTTCGACGACATCGGCGGGGAGCCCAACGCCTCGACGTCGAAGGAACACACGCTCGTCACCGCGCGGTTCCTCGACGACGATATAGAGACCGCCTTCGAGGTCCTGGCGGAGATGATCGCACAACCCTCGTTCGCCGACCTCGACCAAGAGCGCCAGGTCGTGCTCGAGGAGGTCGCTATGTACGAGGACTCGCCGCCCGAGCTCATTCACGACGACCTCTGCAAGGCCGTCTTCGGCGATCATCCGCTCGGCCGGCCTATTTTGGGTCAGAGCGAGAGCCTCACCCGCATCGATCTCCCGACCGTGCGGGCTTACCACGGCTCGCGCTACGTCGGCTCGCGTATCGTCGTGGCCGCCGCCGGCGCGGTCGACCACGACCGCATTTGCGCGTGTGCCGACCGGTTTTTCGAACAGCTTCCCGCCTCCGTCAGCCTTGAGCCGGAGCCCCCGGCGCCGGCGGCGAGGCACGTCGCCCATTTCTCCCGCAAAGAGACCGAGCAGTACCACATCTGCCTCGGGGGGCGCGCGCCCGAGCGCGGCAACCCCGACCGGTACGCGGTCTTCGTCGTGGATACGCTGCTCGGCGGCTCCCTGAGCTCGAGGCTCTTTCAGGAGGTGCGTGAGAAGCGCGGCCTCGCTTATTCGGTGTACTCCTACACCTCGTTCTACAACGATGCAGGGCTCGCAGCGGTGTACGTCGGCTCACGGGAGGAGGCGGTCGAGGAGGCCGTCTCCGTCATCTTCGACGTCCTCCGCTCGCTCCCCGAGACGATCGCCGAGGAGGCGGTCCTGCGCGCTAAAAATCACCTCAAGGGGCAGCTCGTGCTGGGCATGGAGAGCTCCTCGAATCGTATGCAATCGCTGGGACGCGCGATCCTCACAGAGCAACCGGTGCTCAGTCTCGATCAAGTGCTGCAGCGGATCGACGAGGTCACCCACGGCGACGTCGTGGAGGCGGCTGCGCGATACTATAACCCTGACACATGGTCGGCCGCCTGTATCGGTCCGCGTGCGGAGCCCTTCTGGGCAGTGACCGACGGTTTCACTTGGGAGGAAGAATGATCGACGTCCTGGTTACGGGAGCGGCGGGCAAGATGGGGAGCATGTGCGTCGCCACTATCGCCGAGCAAAACGATCTGCGCACCGTCGCGCTCGTCGACCCGCAGGCCCCCGCAGACGCTCAAGGGGCTCCTTGGTTCGCCGATCTTGAGGGGGCACTCGCCGCGACGCGGCCGCACGTCGCGCTGGACTTCAGCGTGCCCGGCGCCGTGTTCGCTAACACCATGGACCTCCTTAAAG
The DNA here is from genome assembly GCA_040776965.1 of Thermoleophilia bacterium. Classification (GTDB taxonomy): domain Bacteria; phylum Actinomycetota; class Thermoleophilia; order UBA2241; family UBA2241; genus CAIXSE01. Next base: position 843,495 of record JAXGZO010000001.1, on the reverse strand, counting down.
CGGGGGTCCCGACGGTCGTGGGTGCCACCGGGCTGAGCGATGAGAACGTCGATTCCCTCGCCGCCTGTGCCTCCGAGATGGGCGTTGGCCTCGCCATTATCCCCAACTTCGCGCTCGGCGCAGTGCTCATGATGCGGTTCGCCGCCGAGGCCGCTCGGTATTACGAGCAGGCCGAGATCATCGAGTTCCACGGCGCCAAAAAGATCGACGCGCCGTCGGGTACGAGCCTGCGCACCGCGTCGCTTATGGCCGAGGTGCCGGGTTCCTCGTTGCGCGAGGCACCGAGCGCCGACTTGGCCGCTCGCGGCCAGCTCGCCAACGGTATTTGCGTGCACAGCGTGCGGCTACCTGGTCTCGTTGCGCACCAGGAGGTGCTCTTCGGCGGCGAGGACGAGCTCCTCACGATCCGCCACGACTCCCTCTCGCGGCGCTCGTTTATGCCGGGGGTCTTGCTCGCGCTTCGCGGTACCGTTAACCTCAAAAAGACGGTTCTCGGCCTCGAGAACCTCCTCGATATGCAGTGAGAGCGTCGGCCTCGACGCGAGAGACATAAATAAGGAGTCTACGATGACAGAGAGCCTCGGGACGATCCTCACCGCCATGGTGACGCCCTTCGACGCCGATCTGGCAGTGGACCACGGCAAGCTGGCTCGTCTGGCTGAGTACCTCCTCGCTCACGAAACAGACAGTGTCGTGGTAGCCGGTACAACCGGCGAGTCGCCAACCCTCACCGATGCGGAGAAGCTCGCCATGTTCCGCACCGTCGTCGACGCGGTCGGCGATCGCTGCGCGGTCGTGGCCGGCACCGGGAGCAACGACACGCATCACAGCATTGAGCTTACGCGTCAGGCGGAGGCCTGTGGGGTCGACGCCGTGTTAGTGGTGGCCCCCTACTACAACAAGCCTCCGGAGCGCGGCCTCATCGCCCACTTCCGGGCGGTCGCCGAATCCACCAGTCTGCCGCTGATCGTCTACAACATCCCCGGGCGCTGCGGCGTTAACCTCTCGCCGGAGGCCCTGGCCACCCTGGCGGAGATCGACAACATCGTCGCGGTTAAGCAGGCAAACCCCGATCTCGACGAGTTGCGTCGACTACGGGAGCTCGCCCCCGATCTCGGCGTGTACGCCGGCAACGACGATATGCTGCTGGATGTCATGCGCCTCGGCGGTTGGGGCGGCATCTGCGTCGCCAGCCACGTGGTGGGTCCGCAGATGGCCGAGATCGCCCGCCTCGTGCGCGCCGGCGAGGAGACGGCGGCCGCGGAGCTCGACCGTAGCCTTCACTCGCTCTACGGCGGGCTCTTCGTCACCACCAACCCCATCCCGGTGAAGGAGGCGCTCAACCTACTCGGCCACGAGGTCGGTGGGCTGCGGCTCCCGCTCGTCTCCGCTACCGCGGAGGAGTCGGCCGTGGTCGCTCGCGAACTCGCGAAGCTCGGCCTCCTCTCCTGAGTGGGCGCTGACGTGGTATACGATCCCTTAGCGGGAGATGAGGTGGCGCCGAGCGACGGTGCTATTCGCATTATCCCGCTCGGCGGTCTCGGTGAGATCGGCAAAAACATGACCGCCATTGAGTACCGCGGCAAGATCATCGTGGTCGACTGCGGCGTCGAGTTTCCGCGCGACGATATGCTCGGCATCGACCTCGTGCTCCCCGATGCTAAGTGGCTCTTTGAGCGCGCCGACGATGTGCTCGGCTTCATCATTACACACGGCCACGAGGACCACCACGGCGCCCTGCCCTTCGTGCTGCGCACGCTTAACAAGCCGGTGTATGCGAGCAGGTTTACGCTGGCGCTCATTAAATCGAAGCTCGACGAATTCGGCCTCATTAAGCTCGTCGAGCTCAACGAGGTGAGCGAGAGCTCGAGTTTCGACCTCGGCCCCTTCGCCGTGTCGTTTATCGCGGTGAGCCACAGCGTCCCCGACGCGCTCTCGGTGGTCTTCGGCACGCCGCTCGGCTACGTGATCTTCACCGGCGACTACAAGCTCGACCGCACCCCGATCGACGGTCGCATGACCGACCTCAACGCCTTCGAGGAGCTCGGCGACCAGGGCGTGCTCGCGCTGCTGGCGGACTCTACGAACGCGGAGGTCGCTGGCTCTACGGCCTCCGAGAGCGAGGTCGGCCGGGCGTTTCACCGCATCTTCGCCGAGGCGGAGGGGCGCGTGATCGTCGCCAGCTTCGCCTCGCACATCCATCGCGTGCAGCAGGCCATTACGATCGCCCACGAGCACGGTCGAAAGTTCGCCGTCTCCGGGCGCTCCATGCAGAAAAACGTCAACATCGCGCGCAACCTCGGCATCCTCAAGGTCCCGGACGGCGCGATGATCAAGCTCACGGAGATCGACAACTACCGCGCGGAGGAGATCTTGATCCTCTCCACGGGCAGCCAGGGCGAGCCGCTCTCGGCGCTCACGCGCATGGCCTTCGACGACCACCCGCAGGTTGCCCTCAACGAGGGCGACACCGTGGTTATCTCGGCTACGCCTATACCCGGCAACGAGATCAGCGTGATGTCCACGGTTAACCGGCTGCTCAAGGTCGGCGCCACCGTCTTCTACGGGGAGGAGACGGGCATTCACGTCTCCGGGCACGCCTCGCGCGACGACATGCGCACCATACTCGAGCTCACCCGCCCGCAGTACTTCGTGCCGGTGCACGGCGAGTACCGGCACCAGCACCTCCACGCGGGGCTCGCCCGTGAGGTCGGCATTAACGAAGAGGATATCTTCGTCCTCGAAAACGGCGACGTGCTCGAGCTCTGTGTCGAGAACGCCGAGGTGGTGGAGCGAGTCCCCACCGGTATGGTCTTCGTCGACGGTTACGAGATCAGCGAGGCGGGGGGGCTCGTGCTTCGCGACCGGCGCCAGCTCGCCGTCGACGGCATCCTCATCGCCGTGGTGACGATCGACGCGCAGACCGGCGACTCCGTGGCGCCGCCGGAGCTCGTCGCACGCGGCTTTTTACATAACGACGATCGCCTACGCGATGTGCTCGACGACTGTTCGGAGGTGCTCGCCGACCTCATGAGCGAGCTCGGCGAGGTGCACGTTACGGGGCAGCGTCTGATTAAATCCGACATTACGGAGCGACTCTCCGGGTTCGTCTATAAGCGCACTAAGCAGCGGCCGCTGATCATGCCGGTGGTCGTCGAGGTTTGACCACCTCTACAGGTATCGCCCCCTTGATCTCGAACTAACGAGTATGGCGACTGCGCGCCCTCAGCGAACAAAACGGCGCACGGGAGCTACGTCGCGCACGCGCGCCGTTCGCCCCGCCGCAAAGAAACAACCCCCCTCACGGCACGGTCGAGAGCTGTGGGCGCTCGCATGTCTCGCCGTCGCCATCTTCCTCGGGGCGGTGCTCTACGTCGGCTTAGACGGAGGTATAGTCGGCCGCTGGCTCAATACGACCTCTCGCTGGGCCTTCGGTCTCACCGCTTTTACCCTCCCACCGTTTCTCCTGCTCGTCGCCTACCTCATCATCGCTCCGCCAGGGCGGCGTCCGCCACGGGGTCTCATCTGGGGGGTCTCCCTGGCGCTGATCGCCTTCTCGCTCGCCGCGGCGGCCGACACCTTCGGGCTCTTCGCCGGCGAGCGTCCTGTGAAGCTCTTCGACGCCGCCTACCTCGCCGCGCACGGTGGCGTACTCGGCGAGGCGCTTTGGGCGGTGCTGCACAGGGTCATCGGCCTCCTCGGCGTCAACGTCCTGGTGGTGACCTTCTTCCTCGCGGGCGTGCTTTTGGCTACGGGCTCCTCGTTTCGGCAGTGGGCGCGCCGTTCGGGACGCGCAGCGGCCGCGGCCGGGCGCGCTGCGCGCAACCGTGCGGAGACGCTCAACGAACGTCGGCGCGAGGCGGCCGCAGCGCGCGCCGCTCGGCGTGAGGAGGAGCTCGCCCGCAGGGAGGAGGAGCGAGCGAGTGCGCCGCAGGTGACGCGCTCGGACTCCGCCGCCCATGCTCCGTGGTTAATCGACGGCGCCACCGCCGCCCCGGATCTCTTCGCTGACCCCACGTCGCCGTCTACTCAAGGGGTGCCCCTCGCCGTCGAAGACGACGATGATGTGGAGCTCGAACAGTTTGTCTTCTCGCCATCTTCTCCGCCGAGTGATCCTCTGGGGGTGGACGATGCGCTGGAGGGGTCCTCCTCCGACGACGAGCCGGAGGGCGTCGAAGTGCCGCTCCCGGGCCTCGCCGCCGACGGCGAGCAGCGGGTGTGGACGCTGCCCGACCAGAGCATTCTGCAACTCCTCGGCCAGGGCGGGGGAGAGTCGCCCGAGACGGTCCACGCGGTCTCTCAGCGCCTCGTGGAGACCCTCGGGCACTTCGGGATCCAGGCGCAGATCATCGGCACCGTCTCCGGACCCCGGGTGACCCGCTACGAGCTTCAGCTTGCACCCGGCATCAAGGTGAGCCGCGTGGCCGGACTCAAGGACGACATCGCCTATGCGTTGGCCGCGACGGATGTGCGCGTGCAGGCACCCATACCCGGCAAGACGGCGGTCGGCGTGGAGGTGCCCAACGTGCAGGCCAACTACGTCTCGCTTGGCGACATTCACGGCTCGTTCCCCAAGGGCGCCTCACCAATGGCCTTCTGGCTCGGCAAGGACGTGACGGGTAAGGCGGTGCTCGCCGACCTGGTTAAAATGGTGCACCTCCTCATAGCCGGCACCACCGGCTCGGGGAAGAGCGGATGCCTCAACGCCCTCATCAGCTCGATCTTGTTGCGCGCTACCCCCAAGCAGGTGCGTATGATCATGATCGACCCCAAGAAGGTCGAGCTCTCCAACTTCGACGGTGTGCCTCACCTGTTGGCGCCGGTGGTCACCAATATGAAGCAGGCCACCTACGTGCTCGACAACATCTGCCGAGAGATGGACCGCCGGTACGACGTGCTCTCGCGCAACGGCTGCCAAGACATCCGCGCGCTCAACAAAAAACTGGAGCGCGCCGGCGAGGAGGCCATGCCGTATATCATGGTGATCATCGACGAGCTCGCCGACCTCATGATGCAGGCTCCCTCGGAGGTGGAGGACAGCATCATCCGTCTCGGCCAGCTCGGCCGCAGCTCCGGCGTGCACGTCGTGGTCGCGACGCAGCGACCCTCGGTCGACGTGGTTACGGGCATGATCAAGACCAACATCCCCTCGCGCATCGCCTTCGCCGTCTCCTCGCAGACCGACTCCCGCATTATCCTCGACCAGGGCGGTGCCGAGAGCCTTTTGGGTATGGGGGATATGCTCTTCAACCCCATGGGGAGTAGCCGTCTTTTGCGCGTGCAAGGTGCGCTCATCACCGCGCAGGAGATGAAGCTTCTCACCGACCACTGGCGACGCCAGGCCAAACCCGAGTTCCAGGAGGATCTACTCGAGAACCCGGCGGGGCCGGAGCTTGAGCAGCAGCAGGGCATGGGGGCGGTCGACGCCCTGCTGGAGGAGGCGATCAAGACGGTCGTGACGACCGGTGCGGCCTCCGTGGCGCTGCTTCAACGGCGCCTACGGGTGGGCTACGCACGCGCTGGCCGGCTTATCGATACAATGGAGGAGATGGGGATTATCTCGGGTTACGACGGCAGTAAGGCGCGCTCCGTCCTCATCGATCCCGATGAGCTCCCCTCCGCGCTCGCCCGGCTTGGCGGGGCCGTAGGGGAGGCCGTCGTCGAGGAGGAAGAAGAGCTCGCCCTCGAGGCGGAGGCCGACGCCACCCCACGGTGAGGCGTAGTTGTGTTCGCCCGGCACTCCGAATAGACTGTGCCCTCGTACTGTCGCGATTCAGGCCTGCGACCGGCGAATCAGGAGAACGGAACGTACCGTGTTTGAGATCGGGAGTACGCTGCGGGAGGCGCGGGTACGTCGCAACCTTACGTTGCAGCAGGTTGCAGAAGACACCAAGATCCGCGCCAAATACATCCAAGCGATGGAGAACGAGGATTTCGACGTCATGCCGGGATCCACGTACGTTAAGGGTTTTCTACGTACCTACTCCACCTACCTTGAGCTCGATGCAGAGGTTATCCTCGGCGAATACTGTACGCGCGGGCAAGCCCCTCGAGAGATCCACGAGCCCTTCGGCGGCGTCTCCACGCTCGGGGGGCCACGCAGTCATCGCCGCCGCAACACTGTCGTAGTGCTCGCCGTGGTCTGTCTCGTGGCGTTGGCGATTATTTGGGTGCTCGGCCAGGGTGGGCAGGACGCCACTAAGCCCCCGAGCACTCATCTCGGCGCCCTCGGCATCACGAGCTCCTCTCCCTCCGCCAAGGCGAGCATCTCCGCCAGCTCTTCCGCTCGCCCCACCACGAAGCCCATCCCACTCCGCCTTACGGCGAAGTACGGTGCGAGCTGGGTGGAGGTGCGCAGGGCGAGTGCTACCGGCCCCGTTATCTTCAGCGGTACGCTGCAACGTGGCTCCTCTAAGGTCATTAAAGAGGGCGATCTCTGGCTGCGCTTTGGCTATCCCTCTGTGCTCATCCTCACCATTAATGGCACGCATACAGAGCGCATTAACGAGAACACCCCCCTCAGTTTTTTCCTCCGCAACGGCAAGCTAACGAGAGTTGAGTAGCATGGCGAAAGAATCATCCTTCGACGTAGTGGCACGCGCCGATATTAACGAGGTCCGCAACGCCGTCAATATGGCGCAAAAAGAGATCGTAACGCGCTACGACTTTAAAAAGAGCGTGAGCTCGGTAGCGCTCGAGGGCGAGGCCCTCGTCTTGCTCTCGGACAACGAGGGCAAGCTCAGGCAGGTCGTGGACGTGCTCGAGGACAAGCTCGTGCGCCGCAAGGTCTCGCTCAAGGCGCTTCAGTACGGCAGGGTCGAGGAGGCGCTCGGTGGCACCGTTCGCCAGCGGGTGGAGATCGCACAGGGCATCCCCGACGAGAAGGCCAAAGCCATGAGCAAAGCTCTGCGTCAGAGGTTTAAGAAGATGAAGGTACAGATTCAGGGCGACACGCTCCGCATCTCCTCCGCGAGCAAAGATGAGCTTCAGGCCGCAATGGCGATGCTCCGCGAGGGCGACTGGGACCTTCCTCTCGAGTTCACCAACTACCGCTGAGCACGGCCACGGGCGCGGGCTTCTTCATCCTCACGCTCGGCTGTCCTAAAAACGAGGCCGACGCCGATGCGCTTACGCGTCGTCTCGTCGCCGCAGGGCATTACGAGGCATCCTTCGACGCGGCCGACGCGCTCATCGTCGTCACCTGCGGGTTTATCGACGCGGCGAAGGAGGAGTCCATCGCCGCGATCCTCGACGTCGCCGAGGCCGCTCACGCGCGCGGCGCCTTCGTGGCCGCCATCGGCTGCCTCGTGGAGCGCTACCGCGAGGAGCTCGCCGTCGAGTTGCCGGAGGTCGACCTGTGGTGCGGTCTCGAGACCGGCGAGCTGCTCCGCGCACTTGAGGGTCTCGGTACGTCGCAGACGGCCGCCGCGCGGCCGACCGGCAAACTGAGGCCAGTCTCGCGGTACCTCAAGATCTCGGACGGGTGCAGTCGCAGGTGCTCGTACTGCGCCATCCCTTTGATTAAGGGCGACTATCGGGCGGCACGGGCCGAGGAGGTGCTCAGCGCCGCCCGCGCGGCGCTCGCCGCGGGGGCGCGCGAGCTCATCCTCGTGGGTCAAGATACTTCTCACTGGCAGCACGAGGGGTGGGGCGGCCTCCAGAGGCTGCTCGGCGAGCTTAAAGCGCTGGAGCCGGCACCCCTCTGGCTGCGCCTGCTTTACCTGCAGCCAGACGGTGTAAGCGACGACGTACTCGAAGCGCTTGCGCGTTCGGCTGTCCCTTACATCGACCTGCCGCTTCAGCACGCCAGCCCCCCGGTGTTGCGGCGTATGCGGCGGCGGGGTGGGGCAGAGGACTACCTCAGGCTCCTCGAGCGCGTGCGTTCGGTGTTGCCCGGCGCGGCGGTGCGCTCCACCTTTATGACCGGTTTTCCCGGCGAGACCGACGCCGATTTCGAGGAGCTCCTCGCTTTTGTACACGAGGCGGGATTCGCGGCCGCCGGCGTCTTCCTCTTCGATCCGCAGGAGGGCACGCTCGCGGCGAATCTGCCGGACCAAGTGCCCGAGGCGCTCGCCGCCGAGCGGGCGGCTCAGCTTGGCGAGGCGGTGGAGGAGGCCGCTTCGCCCTTCTGGACCGCAATGATCGGTCGCCGTGTGGAGGTGCTCGTGGAGCGCGGCGTTCGCAAAGCCGGTGGCGAAGCCGTCGGCCGCTGCGCCCTTCAGGCCCCCGACATCGACGGCCGCACCTTCGTCCGCGGCGCTAAGTTGCGCCGCGGCGACGTCGTCACCGCTGTGATTCGCGACAACCTCGGGTATGATCTCAAGGCAGTCGTCCAGGAATCCGGTGCATGACGGTCAGCCAGCTCAACCCAGCAAATCTCGTCACGATCGCGCGGATCTTGCTGATCCCGGCCTTCCTCGTACTCTTTTTTCTGGGGCCGGCCGATTCGCTCCCCGGGTTGGCCGCCACCGCCGTCTTCCTGCTCGCCTCCGCGAGCGATGGGCTCGACGGCTACCTCGCCCGCCGCGCTCAGCAGGTCACGCCACTCGGCCAGTTCCTCGACCCCCTCGCCGATAAGTTCCTCATGGCGGCGGCGTTTATCGCTCTCGCCGTGGAGTCCCGCATCTCGGTGTGGATCGTCGTCATCGTCCTCGGACGCGAGATAGCGGTGAGCGTGCTGCGTACGGTCGCGGCCTCGCAGGGGGTCTCTATCCCCGCGGATGGCTACGGCAAGCTCAAGACGGTGCTGCAGATCATCTACATCACCTACCTCCTCCTCCCAGTAGTGCTCATGGCGACCTTCCTGCACCTCCCCGTCGTCCTCACGACGATTCTGGAGTGGGCGCTCGCCATCGCGGTTGTCGCCGTCACGCTGTTCTCCGGCGTCCGCTACTTCCTCAATGCACGGGGTGTGGTGCGGTTTACGCGCCGTCGCTCCGCGGCGAGGAGGTAGGGTGCGAGTGTGTGAGCGCGACGAGCTCACGCACGACGCGAGCGAGCTCGTCGCGCTCGAGCTCCTGCGGCGTGGGGCGACGCTCGCGGTCGCCGAGTCGTGCACCGGTGGCCTCCTCGGTGCGCAGCTCACCGAACGCTCTGGGAGCTCCGCCTACTTTCGGGGCGGCGTCATCAGCTACGCCGACGCGGTGAAGGTCAGCATTTTACGGGTACCCTCCGAGCTCATCGAGCGCCACGGTGCCGTCTCCGCGGAGGTCGCCGAGGCTATGGCGTGCGGTGCGCGGCTGGGTACGGCGGCCGACTACGCGCTCGCCGTCACCGGGGTCGCCGGCCCCGGCGGCGGGTCGCATGCCAAGCCGGTGGGGCTCGTCTACCTCGCCTGCGCGGGGCCGAGCGGCACACGTGTGCTTCGCCGGCGCTACGCGGGCGACCGCGCGAGCGTGCGTGCGCAGAGTTGCACCGGCGCACTCGAGTTGCTCCTCAAGGTACTCACGCACGACGGTGCGTACGCACATGCATGAACCTCAGGAGGGGGCGGAGAGCCTCCGCCTCTTCGTCGCCGCGGAGCTGCCGCAGGCGGCGGTTCAGGCGGTGCAGCGCTGGCAGGTAGAGGCGCTCGGGGGGCGCACGGAGCTGCGCATCACGCGCCCGCCGCACCTCACGCTCGTCTTTCTCGGCGCGACGCCTGCCCGTGCACTCTCCGCTGTCGTGGCGGAGCTCGGCGAGCTGCGTTTTGCACCCATTCCGCTCGAGATCGGGGGGCCGCTCGCCCTGCCGTCGGCGCGCGACCCCCGCGTCATCGCCCTTGCGGTTCGCGATGGCACGGGTGGGCTCTCGCGGCTGCACGCCGAGGCCGCCGCGCGGCTGGCGGGTCGCGGACTGTACGCCCCCGAGCGTCGCCGCTGGCTCCCTCACGTCACCGTCGCGCGCTGCCACACAAAACGTCACCCATTTTCCCTGCAAACGGTGGAAAACGTCACCGTCTCATCGTTTTCTCTCGTCCGCATGGTCCTGTATAGTAGTCGCCTGGAGCGCACCGGAGCGGTGCACTCCCCTTTAGCAGTGTTTTCCGCATCCTGAGCGAGAGAGGAGCGTTTTCGTGGACAATAAAAATAAGGCCCTCGACGCCGCCGTTACGCAGATAGAGCGGCAGTTCGGTAAAGGGAGCGTTATGCGCATGGGCGACCACCCCGTGAGCGACTCCATCCAGTGCGTCCCTACCGGTTCGCTCTCACTCGACATCGCGCTCGGCGTTGGCGGCATCCCGCGCGGTCGTATCGTCGAGATCTACGGCCCCGAGGCCTCCGGCAAGACGACGCTCGTGTACCACCTCATCGCCCAGGCGCAGCGCCTGGGCGGCCAGGCCGCCTTTATCGACGCCGAGCACGCTATGGATCCCACGTACGCCAAGGCTATCGGCGTCGACGTCGATAGCCTCCTCGTCTCGCAGCCCGACTACGGTGAGCAGGCGCTCGAGATCGCCGAGATGCTGGTGCGCAGCGGCGCCCTCGACATCGTCGCCATCGACTCCGTGGCTGCGCTCACCCCTAAAGCGGAGATTGAGGGTGAGATGGGTGACAGCTTCGTCGGCCTCCAGGCCAGGCTCATGAGTCAGGCTCTGCGCAAGCTCACGGGCACGCTCAACCGCTCCGGCACCATCTGCTGCTTCACCAACCAGCTGCGCGAGAAGATCGGCGTGATGTTCGGTAGCCCCGAGACTACCACCGGCGGTAAGGCCCTCAAGTTCTACTCCACCATTCGCCTCGACGTCCGCCGCATCGAGACGCTCAAAAACGGCACCGACGCTGTGGGTAACCGGGTGCGCGTTAAAGTCGTGAAGAACAAAGTGGCCCCGCCGTTTAAGCAGGCGGAGTTCGACATTATGTACGGGCAGGGCATCTCCCGCGAGGGCATCCTCCTCGACCTCGGCGTGCAGTACGACGCGGTGGGTAAGAGCGGTGCCTTCTACAGCTACGAAGACACCCGTCTCGGGCAGGGGAGGGCGAACGCCAAGGTCTTCCTGGCGGAGAACCCCGACCTCGCCGACCTCATCGAGGCAAAGGTCCGGGAGGCCGCCGGCCTGCCCGCCCTGGCCTCGCTCCCGGCCCCGGCGGTCGACCCCACCACCGGCGAGATCCTCTAAAGCCGGAGGTTTCGTGCCTACGGTCTCGGCGATTCGGGCGACGAAACGCGGTCGAGTCGCCGTCTACGTCGACGGCTCTCACGTGTTCAGCGTGGGGGAGGCGACCGTTGCACGCTGGCGTCTCTACACCGGCCGCGTGCTCACCGAGGCGGAGCTCGAAGAGCTCTCCGCGGAGGGTGAGCTCGAGCGGGCGCTCGCCGATGCTTACCGGCTGCTCTCGCACCGTGCGCGCGCCACGGCGGAGCTGCGCGCGCGCTTGCGGCAAAAAGAGCACGGCGAAGCTACGGTGGAGGCGGCTCTCGAAAGGCTCACCGCCGCTGGCCTCCTCGACGACCTCGCCTTCGCTCGCGCTTACACGGGTGCTAAACGTAGTGAGTCCGGATGGGGCGAGTATCGTATTCGCCGGGGGCTCGCCCAGCTCGGCGTCGGGGAAGACCTCATCGACTGCGTGCTCGGCGAGCTCTTCGGCGAGGGCTACGAACCAACAGAGGAGGCGTTTCGTCTGCTCTGTAGGCGCGGCACCCCCGCGCCTCCTCAGGAGGCGGCGCAGCGCCGCGCCTACCACTTTCTCCTCCGGCGCGGCTTTCCGGCCGCCGTCGCGTACGCCGCTGTCCGGCGGTGGATGGCGGGCGAGCCGTCGTCGGATTGACTTGGGAAAGAGGCATCGCCTACCATCACAGCACGCACACTGTGCGTGGCTTGTGTCACACTTATTTCTCTCGCCGATAAAGGGCGATACGTAGGCTGTTTCGGTGTTGTGTTGGCGGATTGATCGTGCAGGAGGGGTCACCGTGAGAAGTACTGGGGGTTTTAAGGCCTGAGGTTCGCCTCACCCCAGCACGGCCGTCATCTACGAATCGTATCGTTTGCTTGTGCGAGCGTGGCGCAGGCCGGGCATACGCCCGGCTTTTTTTGTGCCATGTAACTTATGAAAGGGCAATATGATGATCGCGGTGTACATTATCGGGGGGCTTCTCGTGGGCCTCGCTGTGGGCTATTTCATCCGGCGTAACCTCGCCTCAGGCAAACTCGCGGTGGCCGAGCGCGAGGCGGAGCGCCTCCTCAAAGACGCCAAGCGTGAGGCCGACACAACCCTCAAAGAGGCTCGTCTTGAGGCGAAAGAAGAGGTTCACCGTGTTCGCGGTCAGGTGGAGGAGGAGCTACGCGGGCGTCGTGACGAGATCGCTAAGCTCGAGCTGCGTCTTACTCAGCGTGAGGAGCAGCTTGAGGAGCGCTCAGGTGAGTTCGAGAAGCGCGAGAAGACGCTTGAAGAGCGCGGCGCCTCTCTCCGGGAGGTCGAGCAACAAATAGAGCAGACGCATCGAGAGTCGCTGCTCCAGCTCGAGCGCATCTCCGGCCTCACCGTCGCACAAGCCAAGGAGATGCTCCTCAGCCAGACGAAGGAAGAGGTGCAGCACGAGATGGCGAGGCTGGTGCGCCAGATCGAGGAGGAGGCGCGTCGCGAGGCCGATCGACGCGCGCGCAACATCCTCTCGCTGAGCATCCAACGCACCGCCGCGAACCACGTCGCGGAGACTACCGTCTCGGTCGTGCACCTCCCCTCCGACGACATGAAGGGTCGTATTATCGGGCGCGAAGGGCGCAACATCCGCGCGCTTGAGGGCGTGAGCGGCATCGACTTTATTATCGACGACACCCCCGAGGCCGTCGTGCTCTCCGGGTTCGACGGCGTGCGCCGCGAGACCGCCCGCCTCACCCTCACCAAGCTCATCGCCGACGGGCGCATCCACCCAGCCCGTATCGAGGAGACCTACCAGCAGGCGTGCGCCGAGATCGAGGCGACGATGGAGGAGGCGGGCGAGCAGGCTTGCTTCGACACCAACGTACACGGCCTCGCACCCGAGTTAGTGCGCGTGCTCGGCCGCCTCAAGTACCGCACGAGCTACGGCCAAAACGTGCTCAACCACTCGGTGGAGGTGGCTCACCTCGCGGGGATTATGGCAGCCGAGCTCGGGGCGAACGTCAAAATAGCCAAGCGTGCCGGGCTCCTGCACGACATCGGTAAAGCTATCGACCACGAGGTCGACGGCTCTCATGCCGAGATCTCCTACCAGCTCTGCAAGAAGTACCGCGAGTCGCAGAGCGTCTGCCACGCCGTGCAGGCGCACCACCAGGATGTGGAGCCGCAGACGGTCGAGGCGGTGCTCGTGCAGGCGGCCGACGCCGTCTCGGCGGCGCGCCCCGGCGCTCGTCGCGAGTCGCTCGAGAGCTACATTAAGCGCCTTGAGTCGCTCGAGCGGATCGCCGAGAGCAAGAAGGGTGTGGAACGCTGCTTCGCGATGCAGGCGGGCCGCGAGGTGCGCGTCATGGTTAAACCCGCGGAGGTCGACGACGCCGCCACGTCACTCCTCGCACACGAGATCGCGAGGGAGATCGAGGATCAGCTGGACTACCCGGGTCAGATTCGGGTGACCGTGATCCGCGAGAGTCGCGCGAGCGATGTGGCCAAGTAACAAAGCCTCCTTGGGCGACGTAGGGTGAAGATGCAGCGCTACTACCTCCGCTCGTTCGGCTGCCAGATGAACGAGCACGACGCGGAGCGTCTGCGGGCGCTGCTCGAGGGGGCCGGCCTCGTCGCCGTCGACGAGCCGCACGATGCCGACGTGCTGCTCTACAACACCTGTACCGTGCGGCAGAGCGCCGACGAGCGTCTGGCGGGGCATCTCGGCACGGCCGCTCGGCTCAAGCGTGAGCAGCCCCACCGAAAGGTGTTCGTCACCGGCTGCTTGGCGCAGGCGGAGCAGGAGCGGCTCTTTACGCACTACCCCTTTGTAGATGGCGCGCTCGGCCCGCAGAACGTCCACCGGCTGCCGGAGCTCCTTGAGGAGGCCTCGCGGGGGAGCCACTGCGGCTTCTTCGACGACGGGCCGGCCATGAGCGGCGACCTGCCGGCCCGCAGGGCGCGTCGTCATCAGGCGTGGGTGCAGACCATGTCGGGGTGCACCAACTTCTGCACCTACTGCATCGTCCCCTACGTGAGGGGGCCGGAGCGCAGCCGACCGCTCGCCTCCGTCGTCTCCGAGGTGCGGGCGCTCGTCGCCGACGGCGTCGTGGAGGTCACGCTCCTCGGGCAGAACGTCAATGCGTACGGACTCGATCTGCGGAGGGCCGGGCTCCAGGAGGCGCCAGACTTCGCTGAGTTGCTCCACGCTCTCGATGCCGTCGAGGGGCTCGCCCGCATCCGGTTTTTAACCTCTCATCCCAAGGATCTCTCTCCGCCGCTGATCGAGGCGATCGCCTCACTGGAGAGCGTCTGTGAGCACGTTCACCTGCCGGTGCAGGCGGGCTCCACCCGCGTGCTCGCCGCGATGGGGAGGGGGTACACCGCCGAGGAGTACCTCGAGCTCGTGGCCGAGCTGCGTCGTTGCGTGCCGGAGGTCTGCATCACCAGCGATCTCATCGCCGGCTTCCCCGGGGAGACCGACGAGGAGTTCGCTGAGACCCTCGCGCTCGTGGAGGCTGCGGCCTTCGACCGCGCCTTCACCTTCGTCTACTCGCCGCGTTCGGGCACGGAGGCGGCGGACTTCGCCGATCACGTGCCGACGGAGGTTAAGCGGGAGCGAGTGGAGCGGCTCATCGCCCTCACGCAGAGGTTGGCCCTTGAGGCGAACCTGCGCTCGGTCGGCCGTACCACCGAGATCCTCGTGGAGGGGTCCAGTCGCGATGGCGTCGGCTTGCGCGGGCGTACACGACAAAATTTAACGCTCAATGCTTCCGGCACCGCCGAGCCTGGTGCTATAGTGGAGGTGGAGGTTACGGGCGCGACGTCAACGAGCCTCCGCGGAAGAATCATCTGACGGGTCGCGCCGGAGGAGGTGCCAACCATGTTCGGTTGCGTTTGTCCTCATCCGCCGCTCCTGATCCCCGAGGTCGGCGGTGAGTCGATCGCCCGGGTCTCCGCCACGGCCGAGGCCATGCGGCAGCTCGTCGAGATCGTCGGCGAGCCGGAGACCATCGTCGTTATCTCACCGCACAGCGAGGGGTACGGCGACGCTCATGTGGTGCGCACGGCGGAGCGTCTTCACGGAGACTTCGCCGGCTTTCGCCACCCCGAGGTCTCCTTTAGCTACGAGAACGACGTGCCCTTCGCCGAGCTCCTCTTGGCCCTCGCGGGCGACCGGCGGGAGCTCCAGATGCTCCCCGACGGCAACGATACGCTCGACTGGGGCGTCACGGTGCCGCTCAGCTTCTTTAAGGTGCAAAAGATCGTCTCGCTCTCCATCGTCAACGACTACCAGGTGCACCGCTCGCTCGGGCAGCTCGTACGGCGCTGCGCCGCCGAGCTGCACCGCGACGTACTCTTCTTGGCATCGGGCGATCTCTCGCACGCCCTCACGCACGACGCCCCGGCGGCGTACGACCCGCGCGGCAAGCTCTTCGACGACGCGGTCGCACGCGCCCTCGCCGTAGGCGACTTCACCTCCCTCGCGGAGATGGACCCCGTCCTCTTGGAGGGAGCGGCGGAGTGCGGCTACCGCAGCATCCTCGCCCTCGGCGGGTTTTTGGGCCAAGACGCCTCGCTCGAGCCACGCTTGTTGAGCTACGAGGCCCCCTTCGGGGTCGGCTACCTCGTCGCGTGCTTCAGCGGCGAACGCCAGGGTCGGCGCTCGTGAGCGAGAGGGGAGCGGCGACACTCGGCCCCGCCGACTACGCCGCGGCTTGCCTTCGCGCCGTCGTGCGCGACGAGCCCTCGCCGGCCGCGCCGCCGCACCCGCTCTTCGGCGGCAGAGCGGCGTGCTTCGTCTCGCTTAAAAAAGACGGCGAGTTGCGCGGCTGCATCGGCACCCTCGAGCCCCTGCAGCAGACCCTCGCCCTCGAGATCGCACACAACGCGGCCTCAAGCGCCCTGCACGACCACCGCTTCGAGGTCGTGAGCGCGAGCGAGCTCTCCGCGATCACCTGCTCGGTCGACGTGCTGAGCGCGAGTCGGCCGTGCCGCCGAGACGAGCTGGACCCCGCGCGCTACGGCGTGATCGTCACGCGCGGCGGACGGCGCGGCGTGCTGCTCCCCGCGCTCGAGGGGGTCGACGGGGTCGAGCAGCAGCTCTCCATCGCGCTCCGCAAGGCGGGCATTCCCAGCGGCCGCTCCTTCGAGCTGTATCGCTTTACCGTCACGCGCTTTCGGGAGGGCGACGGCCCCGAGGGCGGCGAGCGGGTGGGCGACGCGGCGTCGGCGTAGCGGGGCTCCGTGGCGCCGCCGCTCATCGCACTCTTCGGGGCCACCGCGCTCGGTAAGTCGGAGGTCGCCGCGCGGCTCGCAGAGCTCAGCAACGGCGAGATCGTGGTGGCCGACTCCATGCAGCTCTACCGAGGTCTCGGCATCGTCACCAATCAACCGAGCGAGGAGGAGCGGCGGCGTGTGCCGCGCAACCTCGTGGGCTACGTGAGTCCGCAGGAGGAGTACGACGTCGCCAGCTACGCGCGCGACGCCCACGAGGTCATCGACCGTCTGCAGGCGGCCGGCCGCCACGTGGTGGTCGAGGGCGGCTCCGGCTTGTACCTACGGGCCGCCCTCGGCGACCTCGCCTTCTCCGGCGGCACTAATCAAGAGCTCCGACGGACGCTCGAGGCGCGGTGGGCTGCGGATCCGGCCGACGTGCTCGCCGAGTTGTGGCGGTTGGACCCCGCCACGGCGGAGCGCCTCGACCTCGCGAACCCACGAAGGGTGCTCCGGGCGCTCGAGGCCGTCACCCTGGCGGGCGGGCGGCCCCTGCCGCCGGAGGCTCACCGAGAGCTCTGGCGGCCGGCGGAGCGCTACGAGCACCGCCTCTTCGCCCTGCTGCCAGACGCCGAGGGAGGGGAGCTCACGCGTCGCATCGAGCGGCGTGTGGATCTCATGTTGGCGTCGGGCGCGCTCGAAGAGGTCGCCCGTGCTCGTGCAGCCGGTCCTTTCTCGCGCACCGTCCTCCAGGCTATCGGCGTACGCGAGCTCTGCGCCCACCTCGACGGCGAGTTGAGCCTGCAGGATGCCGCTGTGCGCATGAAGGCCCGTACGCGCTCGCTGGCGCGTCGCCAGGCAACTTGGATGCGCAAGTTGCCCTCCTCGTGCCTCGTGCGCGTGGTCGGCCGCCGGCCGGAGGCCGTGGCGGATGAGATCCTCACCCTCAGTCAGCGGCCAGCGTGGTAAGATTCACTTTCGGTTTCGAGTGAATCTTTTGAGTGACCGCGGCGATTTCTCCGCGAGAGAGGGGTCGTAAGAGTGGAGTCCAAAACGTGGCAAGGCCTCGGCAAGATCCGCTTCTCGAAGTGGCAAGGCCTCGGCAATAACTACATCGTTGTGCATCGTGAAGAGCTACCCTTTGAGCTCACGGAGGCTCGCGTGCAGCTTCTGTGCAACCGCAACTTAGGCATCGGGTCCGACGGCATCCTCGTTATCGGCCCCAAGACCGGCGAGGACCGCTTCCGCCTTCAGATCTTCAACCCCGACGGCAGCGAGGCCGAGATGTGCGGCAACGGGGTTCGCATGGTCGCCCGTAAGCTCCACATGGAGGGTTCGCTCTCCGGCGACACCGTCACTTTAGAGACGCCGGCCGGCGAGATCGTCCCCAAGCTCGGCGAGAGCCCCCTTTGCACCGTCGACATGGGTATCGCGCGCTTCGGCGGCGACAAGCTCAACGACTTCGAGGGGGAGTGCGTAGAGGAGTCGCTGAGCGCCGCCGGCCGCAGCTACACCTTCACCTTCGTCGACGTCGGCAACCCGCACGCTATTATCACCTCGCCGTGGCCCCTCGAGCTGGTGCCCCTGCACGAGGTGGGCCCCTCTATAGAGCGGCACTCCCTCTTCGCGCGCAAGACCAATGTGGAGTTCGTCAAGGTGGTCGACGAACACCGGGCGAAGATCCGGGTGTGGGAGCGCGGCGTGGGGGAGACGTGGGCCTGCGGCACGGGCGCTACGGCCACCGCCGCCGCCCTCGTGCGCACCGGCCAGTGCGTCTCGCCGGTCACCATTGAGCTGCCCGGCGGCGAGCTCGTTATAGAGGTTAAGCCCGACTGGCGTGTGTTTATGACCGGGCCGGCCGAGGAGATCTACCACGGCGACCTCTCCTACGAGTTCCTCGCCCATCTCGAGTAGCAGCGTCCTTTTTCTTAGTAGCGACCAACGGGAGTTCACGGTGCCCATGCAATTTTCAGATCGTGTGCAGAGTCTGCCCCCTTACCTCTTCGCCGGCATCGAGCGTAAGATCGCGGAGCGTAAGGCCGCAGGTATCGACGTCATCAGCCTGGGCATCGGCGACCCCGACACGCCCACACCACAGCACATCGTCGACGCACTCGTGCGCGGCGCGCAGGATGCAGCGACTCATCAGTACCCCAGCAACCTCGGGGAGCTCGCCTTTCGCGAGGCGGTTGTGGGGTACTACGCGCAGCGCTTCGGCGTAGAGCTCGACGTGGCCACCGAGGTGGTGCCGCTTTTGGGCGCCAAGGAGGGCATTGCGCACATCTGCGTGGCGCTGCTCAACCCCGGCGATGTGGCGCTCGCCTCCGACCCGGGGTACCCGGTGTACACCACCGGCCCCCTGCTCGCCGGCGGCACGCCCGTGGCGCTTCCGCTCGTCCCCGAGCTCGGTTTTCAGCCGGACCTCGAGGCGATCGACCCGGCGGTGCTTGAGCGCGCCCGCATGATCTACGTGAGTTACCCCAATAACCCCACCGGCGCGGTGATCGAAGACGACTTCTTTGCCCGTTTGGTCAGCTTCGCCCGCAAGCACAACATCATCGTGGTGCACGACAACGCCTACGGCGACATCACCTTCGACGGTTACGTGGCGCCGAGCTTTTTGCAGACCCCGGGCGCCAAAGAGGTCGGCGTAGAGCTGCTCAGCCTCTCTAAGAGCTACAACATGACTGGCTGGCGCTGCGGGGCGATCGTCGGCAACCCCGAGGTCGTCGACGCCTACTGGCGTCTTAAGACGAACATGGACTCGGGCATGTTTGGGGCCGTGCAGCGCGCGGGTGCGGCGGCGCTCGGCGGGTCGCAGGAGTGCGTGCGCGGCATGTGCCGCCTCTACAAGGGCCGCCGCGACCTCCTCGTGGAGGCCCTGCGCGCCATCGGTATTCAGGTGGAGGCCCCCAAGGGCACCATCTACCTGTGGGCGCCGGTGCCCGAGGGCTACACCTCCGGCAGCTTCGCCGAGCAGGTGCTCGAGCAGGCAGACGTCGTCATCAGCCCCGGAGCCGCCTACGGCCCCTCCGGCGAGGGCTATGTGCGGTTCTCCCTCACCGTGCCCGACGAGCGGCTGCGGGAGGCCGTAGACCGCATCGCCGAGCGCGTGCGACTTTAAGCTTTAAAAGCGACACACCAGAGGAGCCATGGGCTTCGAGATCTCCGATAGCGGCGCGCCAGCGCAGCGCCCGCGCGCCGTCGTCTTCGCCGTCCTGCCCGGTCACCGTGCCGAACCCGGGCAGGACGAGCCGCTCGGCGAGATCAAAGAGCTCTTAAGGTCGGCCGAGATGGACTGTGTGGGTGAGGTCGTGCAGCGTCGCGATCTACCTCACCCACACTCCTATCTCGGCAAGGGCAAGATGGCCGAGCTCAAGGCGCTGATCGCCGAGACAAACGCCACGGTGGCGGTGTGCGAGGACGACATGACGCCGGGACAGGTGGCGGCCGTGCTCGACGCGCTCGACGAGGCCGACGTGCTCGACCGTACCGAGCTCATCCTCACCGTCTTCAGTAAGCACGCTCACTCGCTCGAGGGCACCCTGCAGGTGCATCTTGCGCAGCTGGAGTACGAGCTCACACGCATGCGCGGCAAGGGTCTTATCCTCTCCCGTCTCGGCGCCGGCGTCGACATGCGCGGCCCCGGCGAGACTAAGCTCGAGGTGGACCGCCGCGTGGTGCGCCGGCGCATCCAGACGCTGCGTCGCCGTATCGATCAAATGGCGCAGACGCGCCGTACGCAGCGTGCGCGGCGCTTGCGCAGCGCCTTGCCGCTCATCGCCCTCGCTGGCTACACCAACGCCGGTAAGTCCACCTTGCTCAACGCGCTCACCGACGCCGACGTCGCGGTGTGCGATCGTCTCTTCGAGACGCTCGACCCAACCACGCGCTCGTACCGCCACCGCGACCGCGACTACGTCATCACCGACACCGTCGGGTTTATCCGCAAGCTGCCGCACAGCCTCGTCAACGCCTTCTCCTCGACGCTCGAGGAGACGACGCTCGCCGACGTGGTGCTCACCGTCGCCGACGCGAGCCTCGAGGTCTCCGAGATCGAGGCTCGCGACCGCACGGTAGCCGACGCGCTCGACACAATCGGGGCGCACGCCCCGCGCATCCTCGTCTTCAACAAGATCGACCGCTGTGAGGAGGGCCGCCTGGCTCGGCTCCGCGCACGGTACCCGGAGGCGGAGTTCATCGCGGCGCAGACCGGGGAGGGGCTGGACGAGCTCAAGGATCGCCTCGCCCGCTACTTCGACCGGGCGCTTCGGTCGGTCGTGCTCTTCTTTCCGTACACCGATTTGCGCGAGATGCATCGGCTTCGCGGCGTGGCCGCCGATGTGCACGAGGAGCACACGGCGGAGGGCGTTGTGTTGACCGCCCGCCTGCCGCTCGCGGAGGCGGGCCGTTACGAGCGCTTCGCCTACCATTTGGAGTCACGCGAGGGCGAGACGCCGGCGCCCCACGAGGATGCCGCCGGCGAGGGCGACGAGGAGGAGCGGGTGACGTATGCACCTTGAGGTTGACAAGCTCGCGGGCGACCAGCGGCAGCGGTTCACCGTAGAGGTCGAGCTGCGGAGCCCCGGCGCGCGCATGCCGCACCGGGCCTACGAGCACGACGCCGCCTACGATCTCTCGGCCGCCGAGGGCGTTGTGCTCGCCCCGCTGCAGCGCGCCGTCGTGGGCACGGGGGTTGCCCTCGGCCTGCCGCCCACCCTCGCGGCGCTCACGCTGCCGCGCTCGGGCCTCGCCGCCAAGCACGGCATCTCGCTCGTCAACGCCCCGGGGCTCATCGACCCCGGCTACCGTGGCGAGCTTCGCATTATCCTGTTGAACACCGACCCGCAGGCCTCCTTCACGGTGGAGCCGGGGGACCGCATAGCGCAGCTGCTCTTCGTGCCGCTCGCGCACGTGACCCTTCGCGAGGCGGTGGAGCTTCAGCACTCACAACGCGGCGCCAGGGGCTTCGGCTCCAGCGGGCGCGGGGAGGAGGGGAGAGCATGAGTATGGCTGCTCCGTACGAGCTCGAGGGCGACGAGGGGCTCCAGCCCACGGTTCGCGTCGCAGGGCTGCTCGTGGACGATCACCGCATTCTTATGGTGGAGCAAGGGCGCGGGGAGGAGTGCTACTGGCTTCTGCCCGGCGGCGGCGTGCAGTTCGGCGAGTCGCTCACCGAGGCCCTCCGCCGCGAGTTCCTCGAGGAGCTCGGGCTGCGCGTGGGGGTGTACCGGCTGCTCGCGGTCTCCGAGTCTATCTCGCCGGATCCCTCGTACCTTAAGCACGTGCTCCACCTGGTCTTTGAGGTTACGGCGCCCACAGATGTGCAGCTAGAGCCGCGCGAGGACGAAGTACTGCGCGCGGCGTTTTTGAGCGAGGCGGAGCTGGAGGCAGCCGATGTGCGTCCGCCGATCGGCTCCTTTTTGTGCTCCTGCACGCACCGCCTGCCGAGCTTTACGGAGTACCTCGGCAGGCGCTGGTAAGGCTCGAGGAAGCCATGAGAGTAGTCACCGTTTTTGTGCTGGCGTACTGTTGTGCCCTTGTTCTCGTGGGCTGCGGCGCTAAGCAGCACGCGCAGGAGCCGGCGAAGCCCCTCTGGCAAGCGAGCGAGAAGCGAGACAAGATCGTCGTCATCAGCGACCTGCACCTCGGCATTAACGATGAGTACACCGAGACGCTGAAGAACCGCCCGCTTCTCGTCGACTTTTTAACCCGGCTGTGCACCACGAAGGACGTGCGCGAGCTCGTCATCGCCGGCGATTTTCTCGACGAATGGTTTCTGCCCGTTTACGCTCCGGCACATACCGATGAGGAGAAGTTCTACCGCGATGTAGTCGCCAACAACCGTGAGGTGATCGATGCCATGAACGCAGTTGCGGACAGCGGCATCAAGCTCGTCTACGTGATCGGCAACCACGACATGACCCTGCAGGCGAGCGTTCTGCAGGAGGCGATGCCGAAGCTCGTGCAGAGCAGGGACGCCAAAGGGCTCGGCCTCTACTACACGGGCGACCGAAGCGAAATCGCCATTGAGCACGGGCATCGCTACGATGTGTTCTCCGCGCCGGACACCGTCACCAACGCCAAGCTGTGCGGAAACAACAACACCCTTTTGCCGGCCGGGTACTTCTACGCACGCTGCGCCGCCACGTGGGTGCTGGATGGTCGCCCTAAGGTTAAAAAAGACCTGCCCGTGGTCGAGAAGGTACCCGCGAAGACCGACGCCGACCAGTACGGCGCCTATGCCTACTATTCAGCTCTTAAGAGTGTCTCGGAGCGCATTACCCTCAAAGAGGGGCTGAACGAAGAGATCTTCGACATGCGCATCGCGGGCTTTAACGACCGCTACAGTTATCTCGACTTTTACCCGCGAGAGCTCCCAGACGGCACCATCTCCGCGCCCGTGCTGTTTCGCAACATCCAGCGCACGTGGAGCGAGCGCCAGACGGTCAACAACGTCAAGGTGAAGAACAGCTTTCTCGAGGCGGTATCCGGTTCGCTGGAGTGGAAGTACTACTTCGCGCAGGCAAAAGCGCAGTACATCGACAACCCCCGCGAAGACGTGGACGTCGTCGTGTTCGGCCACACGCATATACCCGCGCTGTGCAGCGTCGGCGACGGCTCCTCTTACCTCAACAGCGGAACGTGGATAGACCACAACACGGACTACCCGGACGCCAGCCGCACCTTCGCCGTCATCACCACCGGTAAGCGAGATACGGCGACGCTCTACAGCTTCGCGAAGGATGGCTCGCTGATCGATCTCGGTGAGGGCGCGCGGGAGTAAGGCGAGCATTCGAGGGCTAATGGAGTCCTCTTCGATAACACGCGATAATCTCCGTTATGTAAAGTTGGAACGGAAACGCGGTTTGCCTCGCCGTGCTCTCCCTCGGTGATGTGGTTTTGCCCCTCCGCCCTCTAGATGCGCCGGAGAATCCCCCAACAGGCAGCGATGACGCTTTGGGGCAGGATCTTCGCGAGGATCCTGTGCGCGAGCGCGAAGCCATACGTGGAGACGGTGAGCCCGCGGCGGTTGTCGAGAAACGCCTTCTCTACCACCGCCCTTGGATTCGCGACGAACGGAAAGTGCTTTACAGTGCCGCCGTTTTTGGTGTCTTGCGCTATCTTCAGGAACTCCGTGTTAACCCACAGCGGAGCGACGGCGGTGACGCGGATGCGCCGTGGTGCGAGCTCGCGGGAGAGCGCGCGGCTGAAGTTGTAGAGAAGCGATTTGCTAGCGGCGTAGATATTGAGCCCCTCAAGGGGCTGAAACGCGGCGGCGGAGCACACCTGGAAGATGCTGGAGTCGCTGCTCATGTAGGGGATCGCTGCGCCGGTGAGCTGCACCGCCGCCGTGCAGTTGAGACTGATCATGGCGCTCACCTCAGCTTCGGTGAGGTCGGTGAAGTAGCCGAACTTGCAGAGACCCGCGGCGTTGACGAGGAGGCGAACCTCCGGCTGCTCGTCCGCGAGGAGCAGCCGGAGGTTCGCCATGCTCTCCGGCTTCACGAGGTCGAGAGGCAGAACTCGGACGGCGTGCGAGAGCTGCCGCGCGAGCGCGTTGAGCCTCTCCTCCCTCCGTGCGATAACCCAGAGCTCGTCGAGCTCGTAGTTTTCGTCGATAAAGCGGGCGAACTCCCGGCCGATGCCGGAGGAGGCGCCCGTTACAATGGCTATCTTCACGCGGCCGCGAGCTCCGGAGGCGCAGCCGATCAGTACGTTATGAGGCTGAAGACGTCGTAGCCCTCGATTTTCTCGCGGCCGGCGAGGGCCTCAAGCTCGATCATAAAGGCGCAGCCCACGACCTTACCCCCGAGCTTCTCCGCGAGCTCTATTTTGGCCTTTGCGGTGCCGCCGGTGGCGAGGAGGTCGTCGTGGATGAGCACGTTTTGACCTGGCTTGATGGCGTCGGCGTGGATCTGCAGCTTGTCGGTGCCGTACTCGAGTGCGTACTCTACGTCGACGGTCTGCGAGGGTAGCTTGCCCGGCTTGCGGGCGCAGACGAAGCCGGCGCCGAGGCCGTAGGCGATGGCGGCCCCCAGGATGAACCCGCGAGCCTCCGCGCCGAGGACGACGTCGATCTTCTTCCCCGTCCCGTACGCTACGATGCGGTCGACCGCCTCGTGGAGCGCTGTGGGGTCTTGCAGCAGCGGCATGATGTCGCGAAAGAGGATGCCGCTCTTAGGAAAGTCTGCGATGTCGCGGATGTAGCGAGTGAGGTCGAGGGAAGCGTCGGCCATGGAGGTCTCCTTTTCGTTAACGAACGACCGATCTCGCTTAACGGAGGTCGGTGAGATGGCGGATGTCGCGGGCGAGGAGAAGCTGGCGGAGCTGTGTGGTGGCCCGGATGATATCGTCCAGCTGGTCGAGGCCCTCGCGTTGGCGCTCCGACCGATTAGAGCGCAGCGCCGGGAGCACGACTTGCTCTACGAGTCCGAGCTCGCGGTCGACGGCGCTCTTGAAGATGCGGAGGTTTTTGGGGCGGAGCCCGAGCTGTGCGAGTTGCACGGCCGCGCCGATGATGCCGATCTCAGTCTCGCTGTAGCGGCGCACGCCGCTGACCTGACGACTGCGTACGAGCTCGTACTCCTCGAGCTCCTCGAGGAGTGATCCAGTGACGCCGGTGATCTGGAGGATCTCCTCGGCGGTGTACTCGTGCCCCTCCCTCACCGTCATCAACGCCGACTTCGTGAACCCTTGGCGTGCCGAAGAAGGTAGTGGGGCCGCGGGATTACGCTCGAGTTCGCGACGGATAACCTTAAGTGGGAGGTACTCGTCTCGCTGAAGGGTGAGGATACGCAGGAGGCGGTTGAGGTCTTCCGGCGAGTAGAGCCGATACCCGGACTTGGTGCGCTGCGGGGTGACGAGCCCCTGCTCCTCGAGGTAGCGGAGCTTGCTGACGCTGATGTCGGGAAAGTCCTCCTGGAGGCGGCTGACGACCGAGCCGATCGTCAGCGGGCGCTCATCGTCGATGTCGAAGAGGTGGTCGGTTGCGTCTGTCATGGCCCGAGAAAGGTAAGTCGGAACTTCCCGATCTGAATCTCGTCGCCGTCGCGCAGCAGGGTTCGGTCGCTGCGCTCACGGTTGACGTAGGTGCCGTTGAGGCTGCCCTCGTCGGTGAGCACCCACGTATCGCCCTTCTCGATGACGGCGGCGTGGCGTCGGGAGACGGTGACGTCGTCGAGGAAGATCATTGCATTGCGGTGGCGGCCGATGGTGACGCGAGGCCCCTTGAGGGGGTATGTCTCGCCAGCCCGCCCTCCCCCGCTTCGGATGACGAGGCAGGCTGTCTGGTCGGCGAGGCCCGCGAGGGTCGCCTCGGCGTCGTGCTCTTCGTCGAGGGCGTAGCTCATTGTTGTGGCGGCGGGCTCGCTCTGATCGGCGATTAGGCTCACGCCGCAGCGGATGCAGAAGCTCGCGCCCTCGGAGTTCTTGCTGCCGCAGCGAGGGCAGAACATCTAGCCCTCCCCTTGATCCTCAGCTTGAGGGGTACCGGGCCGCATGTCCTCCTCCGGCAGTTTGCCGGCGAGGATACGAGAGAGCGTCTCTATGTCGTCACCCTGAATGACCGACTCGCCATCGGTGCGCTTACGCTGAAGGCGCATGATGAGCTCCGCACGGAGGATGTCGAGCTGCCCGTGCAAGATACGACGCTCGCGTGAGACCTCACGCTCTCTCTCCTCAAGCTCCGCGATGAGTGCGCGAAGTTCGTCGTCTGGGCGACAGACGAGATCGACGATGTCATCCATGCGCACCTCCCTCTCTCTTCAGTAAAAGTCAGGAAGTAATCATAGCGAGAGCTGAAGCAAGGTTCAAGGTTAAGTTGAGGGAGGATTGCAAACAGGGCTTTTTACCGCCCGATGCGCTTGATCCAATCGAGGGGTGCATAGGTTGAGCGAAAGGTGTCGCGGAAGAGCAGAGCACCGGAGTCGTCGCTCACCGTGCGGGTGACCTTGATGCTTTTGCCCTCCCCCCCGGTCTCCCAGCGAATGATGCCACGGCCGAGATCTCGGTCGGTGATGACTCTGGGGTTCGCGCGGCCGTGCTGTGGCTTGCGGATCGCGAAGAACTCACTTGTGGTGAAGCGAACGGTGCGCCCGGTCTTGCCGACGAGGGCGACCGTGAGGCTATCGCCCTCAACCCAGCTGCGAATCACGAGGTTTCTCTTCGTGTCGTTTTTAAAGCGGAGGTCGGCGCTCCCCCAGGAGACGGCGGCATCGCGCCCCGTGGGGTAGTGCGAGATGTAGAGGGAGTGAGCGTGACGCTCGGTAATGGGAAGGCCCGCGAGGAGGGCTGTGTTAAAGAGGGTCGTCGCGTACTGGCAGATGCCGCCCCCTATGCCCTGGCGCAGGACGTTATCGGCGGCGATCACGGGGGCGTAGTCGAAGCCTCTATTAGCGGTACGCGGTCCGAGCGTAGTATTCAGCGAGAACACCCGCCCGGGTCGCACTACTGTGCCGTCGACGAGCTTTGCGGCGCGAGCGATGTTGGTGGCTCGCGCCGCGTTGTTCGCGTCGAACCAGGTGGTGAACTGGCTCCCTCGCAGGGAGAAACCCTTCTCGGTCGCCTCCTGTGTAGAGAAACGAGCCTGAATGGGGTGCATCTCGACCGAGACCGTGCGCAGCGACCCTTTTAACGCGGCTTCGTCGAGGTCGGCTACCAGGAGATCGAGGTCGACCTCCTCCCCATCCTCACTCGGCACGATAGCCCGCCGCCCGTCTTTGCCAACGGTGATGCGGGCGTCGCGCGGCGGCGTAGCGGCCCATGCGAAGAGCTTCGCGAGGGCGGCTCGGGCGCGAGCGTTGCGAAAGGTGAAGGGGTGGTCGGCCGCGTCGTCGCCGGTGTTAACGGCAAGGAGCTCGGCCAGTTGCTCCGGCCGTAGCGAGACGGCTCTGCCGCCGTACCGCAGCGTGATGGGCCCCACGAGGTAGCGAGCGGCTTCGCCGGCCCGGGAGCGGGCGACCTCGGTGGCGACTTTTGGCGCCGTAGTGCGGAGTGGTGCGGGGCCGGTGTACGGCCGCCCCGCGCTCGCAGCCAGCTCGATCTCGTGCAGAAGCGCGGATGCGTCGAGCGAGCGCCCCTCGCGGGAGGGCACGACCTCCACGCGTAGATCGCGCAGCTGCAACCGAGCGTCTCGGGCTGGTCGGTCGGTGAGCACCCTCACGCGCTCAAGGCCTTTGCGCAGAGCCGCTGGGTCGGAGCGGAGGACGGGCGTGATGGAGGAGGAGCCGCCCGGCACCCAGAGGGTGAGGCCGAAGGGGAGCCGCATGCGCTTCGCGGCGAGCGCCCTCCGCGCCGTCGCCGCGGCGTCCAGCTGTACGCCGAGTTCGGCGAGGGTGAGGCGCAGGGGCTCCGCCTCGGGCACGGCGAGCTCGAGGTGCTCAAGGCGCGGCGTCAACCGCTGCTCCAGGAGCTCGGTCGCCGCCTGCGGCCGCTCGCCGCCGAGCGCTATACCGGCGACCGACACGCCCGGTGCCACCCTCCCCCACACCGCGAGCTGGCTCGCGAGGAGGGCGGCGGCCACAGCGAGGGCGGCCACGAGGATCACGATGCGACGGCGTGAGCGGCGGAGGCGGTGCGGAGCAGTGTGGCCCCTCCGCCCTCCGCCGCTCGCCCGTTCGTCTGTATCGACCTCGGCTGGCACGACTACGCGCTAGCCGTTCTCGCGGACCGCTTTCTGGGCCATGCCGAGGAATCGCTCCGCGAGGGCTTGGGACGCTGCGTAGTCGGCCCCCTCCGCGTAGATGTGGAAGATGGGCTCATCCGCGTCGGGGAGCAGGAGCGCCCAACCCTCATCGTCGCTCACCCTGATGCCGTCGACGAGGCTGAGGCTCTCGCCGCTCACCTCGACCTCACGTTGAACCTGCTCTGTGGCGGTACGCATCACCGTGCCCTTGAGGGTCCAGGGGCAAGGGGTGGTGCGGTGGATCAGCGTACTCACCGGGATCTCAGCGACCTGCGCGCTCAAGGGCGTCTTTTGGCAGGCGAGGAGCTCGAGGAGTTTGCCGAGACTCATCACGGCGTCGAAGGCCGGCAGTAGCTCGGGGAAGATATAGCCGCCGCCGAGCGAGGCCGCGAAGACCACACCCTCCTCGGTGGCCGCCTTGGCCAGTGCGGGTATGGATGCCTTGGTGCGGGTTACCTGTAGGCCGTACTGCGCGGCGATACGCTCCGCCAGGTGTGTCACCGTGAGCGGTAGCACGATGCGTTGACCTTCGGAAGATTGCTGTGCGATGAGCTTGACGAAGAGGAGCAGGGCCTTCTCGAGCGGAAGCTCCACGCCGGTCTCGTCGATGAGGTAGAGCCGCTCGGCGTCGGGGCTGAGCACGAGGCCTAGGTCGGCCTCCATGGTGCGCACCAATCGGCTCACCTCGCGGAGGTTGGCGGCGAACTCCTCATCGGTGATGCTCACACGGTGCTCGTTGGTGAACGCGCGGAGCGAGAGTACCTCCACGCCGAGCTCTCCGAGGATACTCGGGAGCGTGAGCGCCGCCGGCGAGTACGAGTAGTCGACCACGAGGCGGTAGTTGTGCTCGCGGATGCACTCGGTGTTCCAGCTGCTCATGAGGCCGCGCAGATACCTCTCGGTGGCGCGGTCGGGGAACTCGATGGCGCCGAACTCGCTGTAAAAGGCACGGCGGAAGTCCTCGCGACCGATGTACTTCTCGATGGCCTTTTGACGATTCTCGTTGATGTTGACCCCCGGCGGCTCGAACACCTGGATCTGAATCATCTCGGGGTCCCAGCTCGCGATGCGCACATGCACGCCGCCGTCGGCCATGCCGCTATTGGTCTGAAACCGGTTGATGGCGCTGCTGGCGACGCGGAGGTCGCGCACGAGCACGCCCGTGGAGTTGAGGCCGCAGATAAGCGCTCGCTTAATAACGCGCGAGGCCGGGTGCGCGTCGCGGCTGGTGGTGACGGCGGAGCCCTTGGGCAGTACAGTGCCGTACGCCATGGCGAGCTTGAGGGCGAGCTCGGCGGTTATATCCACGTTAATGAGGCCCACGATGCCGTCGCGACCGAAGAGCTGCGAGGTGCCGCGCGACTCCCAGATAATGCTGGAGTTGATCTGGGCACCGGCGTCGACCGTCTTGTACGGGTAGACCTTGACCTCCGGCGCGATGTACGCCTGCTCGCCGACGACACACTCGTCGCCTACGGCAACCCCCTCGCTGAAGGTAGCGCCCGGTTTAACGTCGCAGTTGCGACCTAAGATGGTGCCGAGCACCTGGGCGGAGGCGCCTATATAGGTGTTGGCGCCGACGACGCTGTTGCGCGTCTCGGCGTGCCCCTTAATGACGACGTTGCTGCCTATGATCGAGTACTGGCCGATGGAGGCTGTGGTGTCGATTTTGGCGTAGTTGCCTATATAGGCCGGCCCAGTGATGTTCTCCAGCGAGGCGAGGTTGATGCCGTCGCCTACGAAGATGCGGTTTTTGAGCTCTATACCGGGGATCTCGGCCTGCACCTTGCCGTCTAGCAGGTCGCGGTTTGCCGCGAGGTACTGCTCGAGGCTGCCGATGTCTTGCCAGTAGCCGTTTGCGACGTAGCCGTAGAGCGGCGCGCCCATCTCGAAGAGCTTGGGAAAGAGGTCTTGGCTGAAGTCGAACTTCGTGTCCGCTGGTATGTGCTCGAAGATCTCGGGCTCGAGGACGTAAATGCCGGTGTTGACCGTGTCGCTGAAGACCTGCCCCCACGTGGGCTTCTCGAGGAAGCGCTGGATGCGGCCCTCGTCGTCCACCACGACGACGCCGAACTCGAGGGGGTTCTCCACGCGCTTGAGCGCGATGGTGACCATAGCCTTGCGCTGCTTGTGAAAGGCGACGATCTCGCCGAGGTCGAAGTCGGTGAGCGCGTCGCCGGAGATGACGATAAAGGTGTCATCTTTGAGGTAATCCTCGGCGAGCTTAACGCTGCCGGCTGTGCCGGCCGGCGACTGCTCCACCGAGTACTTAATGCTCACGTCCATAGCGGAGCCGTCGCCGAACGAGTCGCGGATGACCTTGGGCATAAACATGAGCGTTACAACCGTCTCGTTAATGCCGTGGCGCTTGAGGAGCTCGATGATGTACTCCATACACGGTTTGCCGCAGAGCGACACCATCGGCTTGGGCTGGTTGCTGGTGAGAGGGCGCAGTCTGGTACCCTCACCACCCGCCATAACCACTGCACGCATTGTCCTCACTCTCCCTCTTGCTTCGGGGGCGGACAGTACTCTCTTGCCGTTATGGTATCAGAGCTCACCGGTGCTGCGGGAGGCTGTTTTTGTCGCGGACTGTGGTAAAATGCCTCCTCACACGGTCGGCGTGTGGCGCAGCCTGGTTAGCGCACTAGTCTGGGGGACTAGGGGTCGCCAGTTCGAATCTGGCCACGCCGACCATTTTCTCTTTAAGCGGTTCAGCGGCTTTACCCCAAAGCGCTTCCGGCGAGGTTGGCTTCGCCCGCTCGCCTCTCACCTCTTTTTTAACGCATCGAGCTATACTACTATTGAGGTGGTCTTGTCTCTCTATTCGGACTCAAGGAGGAGGTGCGGACGAGGAGGATCTCATAGAGACGAGGCCAGAGCGTCATCCTTACGGTGCTGCGACGGCGAGACCGCGTGCAGGGTGTCGCATCGCAGCTTACGCGGAGCAAGCAGGTACTCTCACGAAGGAGCTCTTATGTCAGTAACTAAAGCGAAGACCCCGCTCTTCCTGTTGCTAGCAACGCTGTTCGCGCTCTTGCTGGCCGTGCCGGCCATGGCGACTGCGCCGTCTATCTCGAGTGTGGCTAACGATGCGCCCGACACCGAGGCCCCCACTATCGTCCCCCTCGAGATGACTACGGTTGGCTCCATGATCTACTCAAACGGCGTCTTCCGCGTCAAGGCAACCGACTCGGGGTCCGGCATCGCCAAGATCGTCTATTCTTTTGGTGCCGAGACTACCGATGTACCCGCCTCCCCGGTTGGTGCATCGGAGTTCATCTACGACATCCCCCTCGTCGCAGCGGACGGCGAAACTCAGGTTGTCGCCTACGGCGCCACCGACGTAGCCGAAAACGTGGCTTTCCTGAGCGAGCCCGTCAAGGTAACCGTCGATAAGAGCGCGCCGGCAACCATCGTTACCGGCGCGAAGAACGGCTCCACCAGCTCCAAACCGGTGACGCTCACCTTCTCCGCGAAGGACGCGAGCTCCGGTGTGGCCTTCACCGAGTACAGCATCAACGGGAGCGACTGGGCCAAGCTCTCGGCCTCTAAAAAGCTCTCCTTCCCCAAGAGCGCTACCTACGAGGTTAAGTACCGCTCCACCGACAAGGCATCCCCGGCCGCCAACGTCGAGACCGAGAAGACCATCACCTTCACGGTGAGGAAGAGCGACACCGTAGGTCCCGTCACCTTCGGAAGCAACGTGACGGTTAAGCGCGGTGCCACCGCACGTCTTCGCTACCGTGCCACCGACAACGCGAGCAAGACCATCACCAACGTCGTGATCGTGGTTAAAAACTCCGCAGGTGAGATCGTGCAGACCATCGAGGTCGCCGGCATCAAGCGCGCCGGCTTCTGGTACTCCACCTCCTTTAAGGCGACCACTCGTGGTGTGTTCCGCTACTACGTCTATGCCAAGGATTCCTCCGGTAACGAGCAGAGTAAGGTTGGCTCAGCGCGGATTAGAGTGAAGTAGCAGGATAACGAGAACGACACCATCTGCTGCTGGCAGCTGGTGCAGGCTCGCCGAGAGGGGGCGAGGGGCGTAGCGCCCCTCGCCCCCTCTCTTTGACGACTTCTGCAGTTAGAGCGTTGCACCTAAGATGGCCTCGAGATCCTTCTCGACCGCATCATCGGCGCTGAAAAAAGGGTCCGGATAACCACTCGATCAGGATCTTTATCCCTCATGGGGGCGGAGCCGGCGAGCGAGGTAAGCGCCTCCGTGGTAAGCAATTTCGAGCTCTTGCTGGACGAGGAGAAGAGAAAACCGCCCTGCAGCCGTGAGGTGGCTACAGGGCGGCTCTACCGCTTAACGAACCCGTCGCGTCTTAGCGGGTGGGGATCCCTTTGAGCGCGACGGAGGACTTACTCGAGTGCACACGCTGCACTACGAGGGCCTCATAGAGTTGGTCGGCGGTATCAGATGAGCGCTCGAGAACCTCAAAAACCCTGCGAAGCCGATACTCAAAGAAGTACTCCGGCTTCACGTAGAGCGCGGCGGCTATGACCTCAATAATCGCATCCGCAGGGGTAGGGCGCGTACCTTTTGTAAGGTGATTGAGGTAGCCAGCCGAGAGCTTTGTTTTGTAAGCGAGCTGGCGGTAGCTGAGGCCTCGCTCCTCCATAAGCTGCTTGAGTGCCAGCGAGAACTGACGGGGGGAGTCTCCGTAGTCGGGGCTTGACTGCGCGGTGAAGGCGTTCATCATACTGTTTCTATCGGCAGAAAAAGAGAGGACTTGAGCGAGTTCGGCACCTACCGTTGCCGAAGCTGACAACGGTAGGTGCCGAAACCGTAAACCGGTAGTGCTTTGCCCTCGGGTTAGGAGCGGGCGAGCAGCTCCCGCAGGGCGTCTGCGAGCTCGGCGGCCGGGAGGTCGGTGCGCTCGCCGGAGGCGCGCTCCTTGAGCTCCACGACCTCCTCCCCGGCTCTCTTGCCCACCACGACCTGCGCCGGACAGCCCAGCAGGTCTGCGTCTTTAAACTTAACCCCGGGGCTGAGCTCACGGTCGTCGAAGAGCACGTCGAAGCCGGCCTGCGTGAGTTCGCCGTAGAGCCGTGAGGCGAGCGTGGCCTGCGCCTCGTCGGAGGTGCGTACGAGCACCAGATGCACGGCGAAGGGCGCGATGCTGGCTGGCCACACGATGCCGTTGACGTCGTGGTGCTGCTCGATAGCGGCGGCCGCCACGCGCGCGAGTCCTATACCGTAGCTCCCCATCACGATGTCTTGTTCCTCCCCGCGCTCGTCGAGGAAGGTAGCGCCCATGGGGGCCGAGTACTTGGTGCCGAGCTGGAAGATGTTGCCGACCTCGATAACGCGGGCACCCTCGAGGTTGCCGGTGCAGTGCGGGCAGGCGTCGCCGGGCCGCGCCTCGCGAATGTCGACAAAGGTCGCCTGCGGCACCTGGCTGAGGCTGACGCCGGTGCGGTGGTAATGCGGCTTGTTGGCGCCGGAGACGTACGTACCCTCGCGCACCACGTGGTCGGCGTAGACCGGCAGGGGTGTGGGCACCGGGCCCACGTAGCCAGGCTCCACGCCCTGAGACGCGAGCACCTCCTCGGGCGTAGCCATGCGGAACTCCGCGCCGAGCACTTTGCGGAGCTTGAGCTCGCTGAGCTGATGGTCGCCGCGCAGAAGCACCATGAGCGGCTTGCCGGCGAGCTCACCGCCCTCGGCCACGACGACGAGCGATTTAAGGAAGGCGCGCGACGAGAGGCCAAGGTAGGCAGCCACGTCGTCGATGGTGCGGCAGTCCGGCGTGTGTACGTCGCCCTCATCGAGCACCGAGATGTGGGCCGCCGCGCCCTCCGCACTCTGCGGCGCGGTGGCGCTCACGGGCGGCTGGCGCTCGGCGCCCGCTACGGCCATCTCCACGTTGGCGGCGTAGCCGCACGCGGAGCAGAAGACGATCTCGTCTTCGCCGGCGTCGGCGAAGGCCATGTACTCGTGTGAGACGCTGCCGCCCATCATGCCGGAGTCGCCCTCCACCATCATGACGTTGAGGCCGCAGCGCTCGAAGACGCGGTCGTAGGCGGCTATTTGCGTGTCGTAGCTCTTCTGCAGCGCCTCATAGCTTACGTCGAGGCTGTAGGCGTCTTTCATGAGAAACTCACGGGTGCGCAGGATGCCGCTCTTGGGGCGCGCTTCATCCCGCTCCTTGGTCTGGATGTGGTACCACAGCTGTGGGAGCTGCCGGTAGCTGTGTACCTCGCGGGCTGCGAGCCAAGTGACCACCTCTTCGTGCGTCATGGCGAGTGCCATCTGAGAGCCTTTGCGGTCGGTGAAGCGGAAGAGCTCCTCGCCGATCGTCTCCCATCTGCCGGACTGCTCCCAGATGTCTGAGGGGTTGATGACCGGCATGAGCATCTCTTGATAGTCGATGGCGTCCATCTCGTCGCGAATGACGCCGGCGATCTTCTGCATGACGCGCCAGCCGGCCGGCAAAAAGACGTAGATGCCGGCGGCGAGCTGGCGCACGAGCCCGGCGCGCACCATGAGCTTATGGCTGACGGCCTCAGCGCCGGCGGGATCTTCTTTGATAGTGGGCAGAAGGAGCTGACTGGCGAGCATGAGGCCCCCTAAGTGAGGTTGTGCAGGTACGAAGCGTAGGCGCGGCGCACGCCCTCCTCGAGGGGCACCGTCGAACTCCAGCCGAGCGCGCGAAGCCTACTCACATCCATGAGCTTGCGCGGTGTGCCATCTGGCCGAGAGGCGTCCCACTCTATGACACCCTCGTGACCGACCACTCGCTGCACGAGCTCGGCCAACTCGGCGATGGTGAGGTCTTCGCCGCACCCCACGTTGAGCATACCGTCGGGGGTGTCGGCTGCGCGTACGCGTTCGAGGCAGAAGACGACCGCCCCACCCACATCGTCGACATAGAGGAACTCGCGACGAGGTGTGCCAGAGCCCCAAAGCAGTACGGGGCGATGGGGCTGCGAGGCATCGCCAGGCTCCTGCGGGATGCCGAGTTTTGCCTCGTGAAAACGGCGGATGAGCGCCGGCAGTACGTGGCT
Source organism: Thermoleophilia bacterium (assembly GCA_040776965.1). Classification (GTDB taxonomy): domain Bacteria; phylum Actinomycetota; class Thermoleophilia; order UBA2241; family UBA2241; genus CAIXSE01. The sequence continues at coordinate 808,515 of JAXGZO010000001.1, read as the reverse complement.
GGTGCGCAGGTCGTAATTGTCGCCGGGGCCGTAGAGATTGGTCGGCATGAGCGAGAGGTAGTCGGTGTCGTATTGGCGGTTAAGGCTGCGGCAGAGCTCGATGCCGGCGATCTTGGCGACGGCGTACGCTCGATTAGTCTCCTCGAGAGGGGCGGTGAGCAGGCAGTCTTCGCGGAGTGGCTGCGGTGCTTCTCGCGGATAGATGCAGGAGCTTCCCAAGAAGATGAGACGTTTAACGCCATGTTCGTACGCCTGACCGATAACGTTGGCCTCGATGAGGAGGTTATGAGAGATAAACTCCCAGGGTTGCTCCCAATTCGCGAGGATCCCGCCGACCTTGGCCGCCGCGACAACCACGACCTCCGGGCGCTCGGTGGCGAAGAAACTGCGCGTCGCCGCTTGATCCGTGAGGTCGAGCTCCGTTGTGGTTCGGGTGAGGAGCTCGTGGTAGCCGGCGTCGCGGAGCGAGCGGACGATGGCGCTGCCTACGAGCCCCCTGTGCCCGGCCACGTAGATGCGTGTGTGACGATCAATAAGTGGTTTCATGCCTGCGATTGTACAGGAGGAGGGTGCTCGCGTCGCGCCCACCCGCCCCAGCTCAGCGGGCGTCGCTGGCGATGAGCGCCAAGAGGGCGTCGAGGAGCTGCTCCTCCGGCACGGCGTCGAGGCGCTCACCGTGCGCGAAGAGCACGCCCTCTCCCCTGCCGGCGGCGATGCCGTAGTCGGCGTGGCGTGCCTCGCCTGGGCCGTTAACGCGGCAGCCCATCACGGCCACCGTGATCTCGCGGTGGCTGAACCTCGCGTCGGTGGAGAGCCTGTGCTCGACCTCCTCGGCCAACCCGATGATGTCGACCTCGGTGCGGCCGCAGGTGGGGCAGGAGATGACCTCGGGGCCTCGCCGACGTAGGCCGAGCGAGGCTAAAATGCGCCAGGCCACGCGTACCTCCTCCACCGGATCGCCGGTGAGCGAGACGCGGATGGTGTCGCCGATCTCGTCGGCGAGGAGCGCGCCGATACCCACGGCGCTCTTAATGGTCCCGCTGCGCACCGTGCCCGCCTCGGTGACGCCGACGTGGAGCGGTGCGGGCGAGCGCTCCGCGAGGAGGCGGTAAGCGGCGATGGTGGTGGGCACACTCGAGCTCTTGACGCTCAGCTTGTACGCGGTAAAGCCCCACTCGTCGAAGCGGTCGGCCCAGCGGGTGGCCGCCTCCACGAGCGCGGCGGCCGGCTCGCGCTGCGCTGCATCGCGAAGGTCGCGAGGCAGCGACCCGGCGTTGACGCCAATGCGGATGGCGATCGGCACACCATCGGTACGCCGCTCGTCTGCTGCGCGCACGAGCTCGCGCACGTGCTTCTCGGCCATCGTACCCGGGTTAATGCGAAGGGCGGCCGCCCCCGCCTCGATCGCCGCGAGCGCGAGGCGGTGGTCGTAGTGGATGTCGGCGACGATGGGTACGCGAGCGCTTTTGACGATGCGCGCGAAGGCCGGCGCCTCGGCCGCCGTGGGCAGGCTCACGCGCACGAGCTCGCAGCCGGCGTCTTCGAGACGGCGGATCTGCGCCGAGGTCGCGGCGGCGTCGCCGGTGTGCGTGGAGGTCATGGACTGCACGCACACCGGGGCCCCGCCGCCGATGGGCACCTGGCCAACCGTGATGCGGCGCCGGCTAGCGATGAGCGCCGCCTTCTCCTGCGGCCCCTCTTTCCTCCCCCTCGAACCAACTCCAGGTGCGGGCGAGCCCTGCGGCGAAGGGGGTGTGAGCGCGCCAGGAGAGCGCCTCAAAGGCGCGCTCCACGGCGGCGCGTGAGTGGCGGATGTCGCCGGTGCGCGCCTCCGCGTGGTGACGCTCAATGGGCGCACCCACCACGTCGCCGAGGTAGTCGAGCACCTCGATGATGCTCGTTTGCACGCCGGAGCCGGCGTTGAGCACCAGGGACCCCTCGAAGGGCCGCTCCAGCGCGGCGATGAGCGCCTCTACGAGATCGCCGACGTAGACGAAGTCGCGCGTCTGCTCGCCGTCTCCGTAGATCGTGACCGGCGACCTCGAGGAGGCAGCGGAGAGGAAGCGGCTGATAACGCCCGAGTACTCCGAGCTGGGGTCTTGGCGAGGGCCATAGATATTAAAGAAGCGAAAGCAGGCCGCGGAGAGCTGGCCGGCTTGCGCTGCGGCGCAGCACGCCCCCTCCGCGTCCAGCTTGGCCTGCGCGTAGGGGCTGAGCGGGCGGGGGGGCGTGGCCTCGTCCACGGGTAGCGCCGCTGCATCGCCGTAGACGGCGCACGACGAGGCCAGCACGAAGCGGGAGACGCCGCCGGTCTCGGCCGCAAACCGAAGGGCGTTGGCCGTGCCGCCGTAGGTAACGCTCCTGGTGCCCACGGGGTCCACTACCGACTGTGTGACAGAGGCGACCGCCGCCAGGTGGCAGATCGCGGTGCAGTCACGTACGGCCGCGCGCATCTGCACTTCGTCGCGCACGTCGCCGACGAGGAGCTCGTACTGGAGGTTGCGGGTGCTCGCGTAGGAGGCCGCCGCGGTGAGGTTTTCGCGTTTGCCGGTACTGAGGTCGTCGAGTACGCGTACGCCGCACCCCCGCACGAGCAGTGCATCGACGAGGTGGGAGCCGATAAAACCGGCGCCGCCGGTGACGAGGACGAGAGCATGCATTAAAACCCCAGAAGTCGTTTGATGTCGTTAAAGGTGAGGGCGAGGAAGAGGAGTACGAGGAGCGCCGTGCCCGTCCCGGCCATGCGCTCCAAGAGGACGGCGCTGAGCCTCCGGCCCCGGAGCTTCTCGAGGAGATTGATAACGAGGTGGCCACCGTCGAACGGCAGGAGGGGCAGGAGGTTGATGAGCCCGAGGTTGAAGCTGAGAAAGGCGAGGAGCGCCGGGTACCAGTTTTGCTGCACCGCATCGCGGCTTACATCGATGATGCCGATGGGTCCCACCGCGCCGTCGGGCCCGGCCACATTGACCTTGCCGCTGAAGAGCATCCCGAACCCTTTAAAGGTGCCCACGGCGATGTCTTTAAAGCCGATGAGCCCGAGCTTGACCGCGGTGAACGGCCCGGGGCGCTCTCGCACCACGCCAGCGGCGACGCCGAGATAGCCGCTACCCTTAGCCTTGGGGTTCTCGCCGAGGGTGAGCGCGAGCGTGCGTTCGTGCGCCGCTCCACGCTCTCCGGCTGGGAGGTAGCGCAGCGTGATCTTCTTGTTTGGGTTGGCGCGAAAGAACGCCGCTGCCTGCTCCCAGCTCGTCCACCGTTGCTCGTTTGCGCCCACGAGGGTGGCGCCCGCCGTGAGGCCGGCCTTGGCGGCTGGGCCACCGGCGACCACCTCACCGAGCGTAAGTGTGGTTTTAGGTACACCGGCGATGCCGATAAAGAGGATCAAGATGACCGCCGCGGCGAGGAAGTTCATGAGCGGGCCTGCCGCGATTGTAAGGCTACGTTGCCAGATAGGCCTGCGGTAATAAGCGCGGTCGCCGGTGCCCTCGGGCGTCGGCTCCTCCGGGGTCATCCCGCTGATCTTGCAGAAGCCGCCGAGCGGGATAAGGCCGATGCCGTACTCCGTCTCTCCGCGGGTAAAGCTGACTGCGGTGGGCGGAAAGCCGATGGAGAACTGCTCCACTCGCATGCCACAGGCCTTGGCCACGAGGAAGTGGCCGAGCTCGTGGAGGGTGATGAGGAGGGCGAGCCCGAGGATAGCCACCACCCACATCCACTGACCGAGAAGGAGGGTGGCGAGCAGGCCGCCGCCGAGGAGAAGCGACCAGGGGCTCCACCGGGAACCGGAGCGCGGTGAGGATGGCCGCTGCATTATTGGTGCCTCTCGCTCGGCGGTCATGAGAGGCCGCCGGCGACGAGCTCGCGTGCAGAGCGTCTGGTCGCCGCGTCGTAGGCGATCACGTCGTCGACCGAGGAGACGGCCTCGTCGCCGTGGAGCGCCAAACAGCGCTCCACGACTTCGGGGATGCCGAGAAAGCCGAGGCGGCGTTGCAGAAAGGCATCCACCGCGACCTCGTTGGCGGCGTTGAGGGCGATGGGCGCCGCGGCGGTACGCACGAGACCCCTAAGGGCGGCGCGCTCCTCCACGGCGGCTGCCCTCTTCCCCGCCTCCTGCGCGAGGGCGAGACAGCGAAAGGTGGCGGTGTTTGGCTCGGCGAAGGTGAGCTCAGCGCCGGCGAAGTTAAAGCGCGGCACCATCGGCAGCGTTGGACGGTGCGGGTAGGCCAGCGCGTAGCCTATGGGCGTGCGCATGTCGGGCGCTCCGAGGTGGGCGATGATCGCGCCGTCGGCGAACCGCACCATGCTGTGCACTACGCTCTGCGGGCCTATGAGCACGCGGATGCGCTCGTAGGGGACGTTAAAGAGGTAATGAGCCTCGATCACCTCGAGCCCCTTGTTCATGAGAGTGGCCGAGTCGACCGAGATTTTAGGGCCCATGGACCACGTGGGGTGGGCGAGCGCCTCCTCGGGAATGACCCTCGCCAGTGATGCCGCCGGGCGAGTGCGAAACGGACCGCCGGAGCCGGTGAGGAGGAGCTCCTCGAGGGCGGCGCCCGCCACGCCCGGTTCGCCGTCGGCCGCCAGGCACTGAAAGAGCGCGCTATGTTCGCTGTCGACCGGGAGGATCGCGGCGCCACTGCGGCGCGCCGCCGCGAGCACGAAGGGGCCGCCAGCGACGAGACTCTCTTTATTGGCGAGCGCTAGGGTTGCGCCGTTCTCGAGCGTCGTGAGTGTGGCGCGAAGCCCGGCCGCCCCTACGATGCCGTTGAGCACGGTGAGCGAGGCTCCTTCGGCGGCGGCCGTCTCGGCGGCACGCTCGATCATCTCGGCCAGGCCGAGCTCGCCGGCGAACACGGTGAGCGCCGGGGCGGCTGCAGTGGCCTCGCGAGCTGCGGCCTCGTCGGAGAGACAGAGAGTGGAGACCTCGGCGGCGAGGGCTTGGGCGATTACGGCGCTCGTCGAGCGATGCGCCGCGAGGCCTACCAGACGTGCGTGAGGGAGCGATGGAAGCACCTCGAGCGCCTGGCGGCCGATCGAACCCGTGGACCCCAAAATGAGGATATGCGTGCACGAGCGCATGGGGCTAAGCGTACCATGCTTCTCCGCGGCGAGCCTTAAAAACGACGGTGCCGAAGAGGCGCCGTCGGCGCCGTGTCCGCCGTCGGCTTGCGTGAGATCAGGTAGCTGGGGCGAAGGCGAACCGGTTCGTACTCGAGCCCGCCGGAGGCCGCCTGGAGCTGTACGGGGGTGAGGTCCGAGGTGGCGAGTAGGTGGACGACGACGGAGGGTGTGCGGCTACGCCGGGCGAAAAAACGGACGGTTGAGGGAGAAAGCGGGTCGATCTGCCGTTGACTCCAGAGGGAGGCCGAGTTGGCCGCTATCTTCCCCCTCCAGGGGAGGTAAAGACCGGGGTTTCGGTAGATCACGAGGAGCTGCTCCCCCGCCGCGTACTGTGCGTGAATATCCGCCTCGTACTGCGCGAGAAACCCCTTTGTGGCCGCCGAGGTAAAGATACCCCGCCAGGGTCCGGAGGTGATGCGCACCATCGGTTCGCCGTTCGCCGTTCGCTGTGGGGAGGAGTTAAGTTGCACGGCGAGGGCCGCTACGACGATGCCGGAGAGGGCGACGAGGGCGAGCCAAGGCTGGGCGGCACTCGTCGTCGTCCTCCAACTTCGGGGGCGCCAGCCACGCAGCGTCTCGAGCATCCAGGCCAAGAAGAGCGCCGTGATGAGGAGCGACGGAAAGAGGCCGACGGCGAACTTCTCGTACCCATCGGAGCTCAGGTACGCGATGATCGCCCCGGCGAGTACCGCCGGCCCCCAAACCCAAAGCAGCAGACGGGCTCCCATCTCCTTGCGCTCCTGTGGGAGGAAGAGGAAGAGGTACGGAGTGGCGAGCGCCGCGGCGATCACGAAGGCGCCACTCCCGAGCTCTTGGTTGAGTCCGGCGAGGAAGAGGGCGAGGGCGAGCGGCGAGAGGAGTGCGCGTCCAGCGCGGGGTGCGCGGCGAAACAGCAGGTAAATCGCCAGCGCTGCAACCAGCAAGAAGGGCTGCGAGATCAAGAAGTCGAGTGCGTCGCGGAGGAGCCCGAGGCCCTTCGCGCCCCCGGCGAGCTGTCCCTGCTCGTGGGCGGTCGCTCTCGTGAAGGACCAGCAAAAGGAGAGGTTTCGGCCGCCAAGCCAGAGGATCACCCCAACGATCGGCAGCAGTACCGCGGCTGCGCCGAGACTCCAGGAGCTCAGCACGCGCCACGCCGCCTTTCCGCTCGCCAGTACATCCTCCTCGGGGCACTCGATCGATCGTCCGGTGGCGAGGAGGCAGACCGAGTGCTGACCGAGCGCGAAGAGCAAGAAGATCGCGAAAAAGGGCGCGACGAAGAGGAGCACCGGGTGCGCCACGACGGCGAGACCCACCGCGACACCCGTCGCCGCAGACCACCTGCGATCTCCCCCCAGGAGCAAGGAGCGAACTCCGCAGACGGCGGCGACGGTGAGGGCGGAGGTCGCCATGGTGACGTACGTCAGCTGCGGGCCCTCCCAGAAGAGAAAGCTCACCGGCAGGGTGGCGATGAGGAGCGCGAACTCCCAGCGGATTACGTGGCGGATGACGATGAAGACGACGACCGCCACCGCGATTACCATGAGGAGGCAGAGAAGCCGATTGTAGAGCACGAACCCGGTGACGTCGGAGCCCCGCATGAGCGCGAAGAACTTGGCAAACGGATACATGGGGAGCGAGGAGATCTGCCCGAGGTTCTCCTCGTCGATAAAGGGGCGGTCACCGAGCGTCCACCGCCAGGGAAGCAGCACCGAGAAGCCTTCATCTTGCAGGTCGACGCCCAGGTGAAGCCGTCTCCACGCACAGAGAAGGCTCGTCGCTACGAGAATAAAAGGGGTCGCCGCAAAGAGGCGCGACCGCCGTTTTTTCTTACGTGAGGTGAGCTCGCTCAGAACCCGAAGGCGACGGTGAGCAAAACATAGGCGGCGAGCGCCGCCCATAAGAGGGCATCGAAGCGGTCGAGCACGCCTCCGTGCCCGGGCAGTCCGCGACCGGAATCCTTAATCTGCACGTCGCGCTTAATGAGACTCTCGAAGAGATCGCCGATGGGTCCGACTATAGCGATCACCACTCCCAAGGCTGCGGAGTAAGCGATGCCGAGAGGGCTGTAGATGCCGAGGAAAGCGACGAGGAGGATCGTGCTCAGCGCGCCGCCCAGGAGCCCCTCGAGCGTCTTATTGGGCGAGAGGTTGGGCGCGATAGGCCTGGAGCCGAAGCGACGCCCGATGAAGTAGGCCATAGTGTCGCCGGCCCAGGCTCCGAAGACTACGGTGAGGACGATCCAGCGGCCCGAGGTCTGAAGGGCCTCTGGCATCTGGATCGTCCTGAGCATTAAGAGCGCTCCGAAGCCGAAGCCGATGTAGAGGAGCCCGAAGAGCGTAATGGCCATGCGAGCGGTTACACCCGGCTTCGCCCCGGTGGCGAGGCCGAAGACGGCCGAGAGGAGTAACCCCAGGATCGCCCCCCACAACAGCCAAAGGGGTCCGTAAAACCACGCCATCGAGAGCATGACGATAAGCGCGATAAGGCCCGGGAGGGCGAAGGGGTGGTAGAGGCGCGTGAGGCGGTAGAACTCGTTGAGGGCGACGAGGGCGAGGGCGAGGAGCAGGAAGAAGTAGACGAGCCCGCCCTGCACGATAGCGACGAGGGCGATGAGCCCGATAAGGGCGCCGGTGAGCACGCGGGTTTTCACGAGAGCTCCTCCTCAATCGTGTTCGCCGGGGAACGACCGCCAAAGCGACGCTGGCGGCCGGCGTAGTCGGCGAGCGCCTCATCGAGGTCGGCGGGGCTGAAGTCTGGCCAGAGCTTCTCGGAGAAGAAGAGCTCCGAGTAGGCGCTCTGCCAGAGCAGGAAGTTGCTGGTGCGTAGCTCCCCCGAGGTGCGTATGAGCAGCTCGGGGTCGTGCAGCTCCGGCGCGTAGAGGTGGCGGCGGAGCTGCTCTTCGTTGACCGACGTAAGCGAGGTCGCCTCCCCCCCACTCTCGCTCAGGAGCGCGCAGCGCTCAGCCACTAGTCGCTCCGCGGCGTCCACGAGCTCGCGCCGCCCGCCGTAGTTAAAGGCGATGGCGAGGGTCATCTTGGTGTTGTCTGCGGTGAGATACTCGGCCTGGTTGATGCGTTCGGCGAGCTCTTGCGGCACCCCGCTCCGCGAGCCGATAAAGCGCACGCGCGCTCCCCGCTCGTGCATCTCGGGCACCTGGGAGTCGATCATCTCGACGAAGAGCTGCATGAGCGCCGCAACCTCCTGCTGAGAACGGCTCCAGTTCTCCGTGGAGAACGCGTACACGGTAACCTCTTTAATGCCGAGGTCGAGTGCGTGCTCAAGGATGCGCCGCAGGGCCTTAGCGCCGGCCCGGTGCCCAGCGGCGACCGGCAGATGACGGCGCTTCGCCCAACGGCCGTTGCCGTCCATAATGAAGGCGACGTACTTCGCGGCCGGGGCGCCGGCCGAAGGCTCAACCGCGGCGCGCGTCTTCTCGCGCTTTCCGATCGCGAAGAGTGTGCGGAGGGAGACCATACCGAGAGGAGGAGTGAGCGCGCGTACGCTCAGACCTCGAGGATCTCGGCCTCCTTTTGCTTGAGTAGCTCGTCGACCTCGTGCACGTGCTCGTCGGTGTGGCGCTGCAGCTCCGCCTCGGCACGGCGCTCGGCGTCCTCGCCGATCTCGCCGTCGTGGGCGAGCTCCTTGAGGTCCTTCATGCAGTCGCGGCGGACGTTGCGCAGGGCGATGCGGCCATCCTCGGCGAGGCGATGGGCGAGCCGCACGAACTCCTTGCGACGCTCCTCGGTGAGCATGGGGACGGAGAGGCGGATGACGACCCCATCGTTGCTGGGGTTAAGCCCGAGGTCGGAGTCGCGGATCGCCTTCTCGATGGCCTTCATCGATGACTTATCGTACGGCTGCACGGTGAGTAGTCGCGGTTCGGGTGCCGCGAGGTTGGCGAGCTGGTTCAGTGGCGTCGATACCCCGTAGTAATCGACGTGGATCCGGTCGAGTAGATTGGTGCTGGCACGACCGCTTCGGACCGTCGCGAACTCGACCTTAACGGCGTCGACGGCTTTTCCCATACGGCGTTTGGCATCAGCGAGTAGCTCTCGCTCCACAACCCCTCCCCTCTCCGAGGTCAACCCTTCTCTTGTGTGGACACAACGGTGCCGACCCTCTGGCCGGTGAGTACGCGCATGATGTTCTCGCCGGTCATCTTAAAGACGTACAGCGGCATGTCGTTCTCCCCGCAAAGGCTCAAGGCGGTCGTGTCCATAACCTTGAGCTCCCGCTCGATCGCTTCCTGGTGCGTGATCTCGGGTATAAAGACCGCCGAGGGATCTCGCTCCGGGTCGGCGGTGTACACGCCGTTGAACTCGCGCTTAGCCATGAGGAGAGCGTCGGCTCCGAGCTCGAGTGCGCGCAGCGCAGCTGCGGAGTCGGTGCTGAAGTACGGGTTGCCCGTACCGGCGGCGCAGATAACCACGCGGCCCTTCTCGAGGTGCCGGAGGGCACGGCGCCGAATGTAGGGCTCGCAGACCGCGCTGATCTCGAGCGCACTCATAACGCGAGCGGGCACGCCCTCGCCCTCCAGGGCCTCCTGAAGGGCGAGGGCGTTTTGGATAGTAGCCAGCATGCCAATGTGGTCGCCGGTGACGCGGTCCATGCCGCCGGCGGCCGCGGCGAGGCCGCGAAAGATGTTGCCGCCACCGACGACGATGGCGATGTCGACACCGAGCTCGCGCGCACCGGCGATGATGTTGGCGATCTCCTTGGTGGTCGCCGGGTCGATCGCCCTCTGCTCACCGCCGAGCGCCTGACCGCTCAGCTTAAGGAGAACGCGGCGAAAAGCGCTACCAGAGTGGTCGCCCATCGTCTGCTCAGGCCTCGTCGAGGCTCTCGCCGAGCTGGAAGCGAACGAAGCGACGGACCTCGACGTTCTCGCCGATGACACCGACGAGGTCGGTGCGGATCTGCTCAATAGAGCGGTCGGGGTCTTTAATGAAGGCTTGCTCCATGAGGCAGTGCTCGGAGAAGAACTTGTCGAGCTTGCCGGTGATGATCTTCTCTATAACGTTCTCCGGCTTGCCTTTGATTTGATCGGACTCGGCGTAAATAGCCTTCTCGCGCTCCACGACCTCGGCGGGCACCTGGTCGCGGGTCACCCAGCTCGGCGCGGCGGCGGCTACGTGCATGGCCAGGTCGTGCGTGAAGGTGCGGAAGGGCTCGCTCCGCGAGACGAAGTCGGTCTCTACGCCGACCTCCACGAGCACGCCGATCTTGCCGCCCGCGTGGATGTAGGAGTCGATAGCGCCGTCTTTAGTGGCGCGGGTGCTCTTCTTCTGGGCGGTGGCGAGCCCCTGCTTGCGGAGCTCGTCGATCGCCTTGTCGAGGTCGCCGGCGGTCGCGGCGAGTGCTTTTTTACAGTCCATCATGCCAGCCCCGCTCTTCTCGCGGAGCTCTTTTACCATTGCAGCGGTGATCTCAGCCACAGCACGATCCTTTCTGAGGGTCGGCGTTCTCTCGTCTGGGGTGTTGGATTACTCGGCGGAAGGCGCGGAGTCGCCGGAGGTCTTCTCGGCGTCTTTGGGCTCAGCCTTTTTCGCCGTCTCTTCGGCGGCCTTTTTCGCGGCCTGCTCGGCGGCCTTCGCCTTCTTTGCGGCTTCCTCGGCGGCCTTCGCCTTCGCAGCGGCCTCCTCGGCGGCCTTGCGCTCGGCCGCGGCCTTCATCTCGGCCTCGGTGAGGAGCTGACGCCCCTCTGCGACCGCGTCGGCTATAACGCGCACGATGAGCGCGCAGCTACGGATGGCATCGTCGTTGCCGGGGATAATGTAGTCGACCTCGTCGGGGTCGCAGTTGGTGTCGACGAGCGCGACGATCGGGATCTTGAGCTTGTGCGCCTCTTTGATCACGATCGCCTCACGGTGCGGGTCGACCACGAAGATGGCGGAGGGGAGCCGCTCCATAGTGCCCACGCCGCCGAGGTTTTGCTCGAGCTTGCGGAGGTCGGCGCGCAGCTGCATCTCCTCGCGCTTCGGGAGGAGGTCGAGCGAACCGTCGGCGGAGAGACGACGGAGCTCGTGCATGCGCTTAATGCGCTTGCTCAGCGTGGCGAAGTTGGTGAGCAGACCGCCGAGCCAACGGTTGGAGACGTACGGCATACCGACGCGCTCCGCCTGCTCCTTGATGGTCTCCTGGCACTGCTTCTTGGTGCCGACGAAGAGCACGGTTCCGCCGCGCTCAGAGGTGCGCTTGAGGAAAGCGGCGGCCTCATCGATGAGCTCGGTGGTCTTCTGCAGGTCGATAATGTAAATGCCGCCGCGCTCGCCGAAGATGAACTGCTTCATCTTGGGGTTCCAGCGGCGAGTTTGATGCCCGAAGTGGACGCCGTTGATGAGCAGGTCTTTGATGCTGACGATGTGGTTGGCTGCTGGCAAAGCGATCTCCTTACGATGCGGTTACGGTGACGGCCCGCAGCCGATAAGCTGCTCGGGCCGTCGCTCTTACGCCGGCGTTATCGTCGGTGGAATCGGGGGCGCGCTCGCGAGGAGCTCCGCCCGCTCGACACCGCCACCGAGCGACGCATCGCCGGGTCGGCGTGGACACAACAGCGAATTATGGTATCAGAAGGTGAGTGCTCGGCCTACCTGCACGGAGGGGCGACGCGCTCAGCCGGCGATCATCGTCGGCTCGATCTCGCCACGCAGGCGGCCCTTAAGACGAAGGATCGCCTTAGTGTGGAGCTGCGAGACGCGCGATTCGGTAACCCCGAGCACCTCGCCGATCTCTCGAAGGGTGAGGTTCTCGTAGTAATAGAGGGCGACGACGGTCTTCTCGCGCTCGGGGAGGGCGTCGATACCGGCGGCCAAACGCTCCTTCATCTCGTTGAGCCCGAACGTTCGGTGTGGGTCGGCTCCACTGGGGTCCTCGAGTGTATCGATGAGCGAGAACTGGTCGCCGTCTTTGCCGGAGACGGTCCAGAGCTCGTCGAGGGCGGCGACGGTGGTGGTCGAGATCTGCGTGAGGGCGCGATGGAGCTCGTCGAGCGAGATCGAGAGCTCAGTCGCGATCTCCTCATCGGTGGGCGCGCGCTGAAGACGAATCTCGAGCACTGCGCAGGCCCGCTCTATGTCGCGCGCCTTAGTGCGCACGGAGCGGGGCACCCAGTCGAGGGCGCGAAGTTCGTCGATAATCGCGCCTTTAATGCGCGTGACGGCGTAGGTCTCGAACTTGATCTTTCGCTCGGGGTCGAAGCGGTCGAGGGCGTCGATAAGTCCGAGGAGCCCGTAGCTGATGAGGTCCGCCTCTTCAATGTGGGTAGGCAGCCCGCTGAGCATGCGACCCGCTACATACTTAACGAGTGGTGAGTAGGCGAGGATGAGGCGATCTCGGGCCGCTCGGTCTCCGGTGCGCTTATAGCGCCCCCAAAGGCTCTGTGTCGTCTGTTCGTCGAGCTTGCTCATCGCCTCACGGTTCGCTTAAAGATTAAGACACACGACGGCGTTCGTTTATGCGCGTGGATGATGGAGATCATATATTTTTCGGAGGTGCGCGCCACTCACCTGGGTGTAGATCTGCGTCGTCGAGACTGAAGAGTGGCCTAAAAGCTCCTGGATCGCCCGTAAGTCCGCCCCTCGCTCAAGCATATGAGTCGCGTAGGCGTGTCGCAACATATGCGGCGATGCATCGGTGATGCCCGCCGCGCGCGCGGAGCTTGCGACGATGCGGCGCACATCTGAGGTGAGGAGTGGGCGCCCCGAGCGAGAGAGCAAGAGGGCTCTCTCGGGGCGATCCGGAGTGCGCGCGGCCGAGGTAAACGCTCCGCGGCCGCGCGCGAGGTATCGCTGCAGCGCTGCAGCGGCCGCCTCCCCCATAGGCACCACGCGCATCTTGCCGCCCTTGCCTCGCACGATCAGCTGCAGCTCGGCGGCCCGCACGTCGTCGAGCTGCAGATCGACGAGCTCTTGACTGCGCAGGCCGCAGCCGTAGAGAAGCTCGAGGATGAGGCGATCGCGAAGTTTAAACGGCTCCGTGCCGTCCGAGGCGGCGAGCATGGCCTCCACCTCCCCCACCCGCAGCACGCGGGGCAGGCGCTTTCGGCGACGGGGGCCCGGCAGCTCCTTACCGGGATCGGCTGGGAGCACGTGGCGCTCGGTGAGAAACCGCGTAAAGCCACGCAGCGTGGAGAGCTTACGGGCGAGGGTCGCCGGGGCGTAGCCGCGGCGACCCAGGTACGAGGAGAACTCCCTGAGGCTGCGACGGTCGAGCTGCTCCACGGTGGAGCCCTGCTCCAGGAGCCAGTCGAGGAACTGCGCCACGTCGGATGCGTACGAACGCGCGGTGGCCGCGCTCATGCCGCGCGCTTTGAGATCGCGCAGAAAGGCCGCCGTACGGCCCTGCGGGTCGGCGGCGAGCACCCTCTCCCCGCCTTCGGCGCGAGCGGAGGACGCGCCGCTCACGAGGTCACCCCCAGGCGAGACGAGGGCGTGGAGCGCCCTACGGCCCTTCTTAAAAACACTAAGAGCCCAACGCAGAGCAGCGGTGAGATCGCCACTACGAGGAAGAAGCCGACGCCTCCGAGCGCCGTCGTGATCTCGCCGGCCGAGAGGAGGAGCGAGAAGCAGTTGTTCAGCGAGTGAAACAGCACCGGCGCGAAGAGAGAGCCGGTGATGGCGTATAAGACGCTGGCGAGGACGCCGAGGAGGAAAATCAGCACCAGTTGATCGTCTTGGCCATCGCCACCGTGCAGCGAGGTGAAGAGGAAGGAGGACGCCGCTGAGGCGATAACGAGGGAGGCTACGCGTGTGGCAGAGCTAGCCCGCACTCGCCTTACGAAGAGCGAGAGGAGGACGTCGTAGATGCCTCTAAAGAGAAATCCGCGGCAGATAAACTCCTCCCCTAAGGGGGCCGCGACGGTGATCGTGAGGAACACGATGAGATCGCGGAGCCAGCTCTCCCCGAAGCCCAGGGAGGCGACCACCTTTCCGCTCGCAGCGTGCGCGTCGGGGCTTAGCGCCTCGTAGAGAAAGACGAAGGCCTCGAAGGCGATGAAGGCGATGAGGACGAAGGCGACGAGCGAACTGCGTCTCGATCCGCCGGAGATGCCCGTCTCCTTCGCGAGTCGCCCCCTACCCCGAGCGATCAGGAGGAAGAGGAGCGGGAGGGCGACGAAGAGGGAGAACTGGAGGAGGCTGAGCCAGTGCCCGGAGGAGCCAAGGGAGGCGAGCGCGTTTCGCTCGCCGCCAAGCGCGGAGAGCCCGGCGGCGAGGGCCGTGGGCAGCACCACCGCGGCCTGAAGAAACACGAGTGCGACGAGGAGATACCACCATCTCCAATGGAGATGATCGAGCGAAGTTACTTCGAAGAAACGACGCACGGACCCCCCGTCGGCGTAGGCGACGACCCCCCACAGTGAAACGATCGCTCACGACGTGAACGATTTTGAGTTTATCAAAGTTCGGCGCCTCACCCCTCCCCCGCGCCCCGTGGGGCCAAGCGGCCGCTCGCGGCAAGGGGAGAAACACGCCTCCACCCCGGGGGCACCCGAAGAAGCGGGAAGGGAGCCGCGGTAAAGCAAGGAGCACGGGGCGAGAATAGCGGAGCGGTCTTCTTAAATAGCGAGAGGAGGAGCCCTATAAAAGGGACTCCTCCTCTCGCCGTTTAATTCCAGCGTTGGCTTCGCTCGTCTACTTCTTCTTCGCAAACACAGCGAGAGCTCTTACATCCTTAGTCAGTCTTAGGGTGGCTTTGCCGCCCTTGATCGTCTTGCCATCGACCTTGAAGGACTTCAGGTAGTACCCCTTCTTCGCCACGGCGGTTAAGGTGACCGCCGAGCCGGGGAGGACGCTCCGCCCGGCGCCCTTAACCGTCCCTCCCGTAACTTTCGCCGCTACAGCTTTTACCAGCCCCGAGGAGGTGCTGAGTTTGAAGAAGTTTTTGTACTCGTCGAATCCGTAGAGCGTTGTGCCCACAACGGTGCCGAGGAAGTGGTTTTTGCCCACCTCGGTGAAGAGGTTGAACCCCGTATCGGTAAAGGCATCCGCAGCGACGTTGTAGGTGTACGTGTCGCCGTAGTTCCGCGCCGGCATTCCCTGGTAGATAACCCCTCCGCGGCACAGACCGAGTGCGCTGTCGAAGAAGTCGTACGTTTGGCCGTCGAGGGTGACGGACTTTTTATCGAAGGGCTGGAGCGAGGCCGCTGACTTCCTCCAGCTCGTGCCGTTAAAGATCAAGTTGCTCGCATCGACGCCTTCAGGGGTGTAGCCAAGGGTGTAGATCAGCGAGTTGCCACTCTGCAGAGCCCTCCCCGCCGCTCTTCCCTCCGGCAGGGCTGGCCCGTTTGACCACTTCTTCGTCTTCGGGTCGTAGATCTTCACGACATCGCTGAGTTGTTTGGCCGCGTGGTTGTACCCCCCGATAACGTAGAGCTTGCCGTTGTACCCCGCCAGCGTTACCGAGTCGGTGTTCTCGAGCTCCGAGGGGAGGTCGCCGAGGTTGGTGCACTTTCCGCCTTTGGTGGCCACGGAGATGAGCTTCTCCTCAGAGTAGTAGCCCGCCTCGTCGTCTCTATCGAAGAGAAGTTTTTGCCTCTCTTCATCGGATGAGGGCTCGTCCACGCGATCGGCTCGCTTGCCGATGGTGTAGAGAGCACCGTCCACGTACACTAAATCGCGAGAGAAGTAAAAAGCCGTAGTCGAACCAGAGGCATTCTCCCCGAAGATGTCATCCACCGGTATGGTGGAGATCTGCTCAGTTACGCCGCTTTCCCCAGGCGCTGGAGTGTACTTACTTATGGCGCTTTGAGAGGAAGTTGCAACGAAGATAGACGTGCCGTCGGTCGTCATTCTGTCTATAGCGACAGGGATCATGTCTTTTTTGACCCTTGCGTAGCTCGGCTTTCCCGCTACGAGATAAAGCGCATCTTTTACCACTTCTTGGCCGTTGCACACAATGGAGAGTTTGACGACATTGTTAATCCACTCTTTATTTTTAATCAAAATCTGCTTACCGGAGTCGCTGACTGCTACCACCTCAGCGAGATCACCGTTTACTTTAACCTGAGAATTTTCGGTAAAATAGCTGCCGTTTATCGTGATTCGATTCGCGCCCCTGTCGACCAGCACTGACTTTATGACCGGGGACTGAGAGAGCTGAGTAAAGTCCAAAGACCCACCGGTTACGACCTTACCGCTGAGGGAATCCTCGAGCTTTACCGTCCGCGTTAGCCTCTCCACGAGATCGAGCGTACTTAAGCTGGGGTTCTGTGCGCTCAGCAGGGCTACGGCTCCGGTCACATACGGCGTCGCCATGGAGGTTCCGTTGTAGAAATCGTACTTGCCGAAGTTTGTGGGGTTGACGTTTTCTTTGCTCACGCCGAAGTCGTCGAGATCGACCTCGTAGGTTCCGCTCGTCCCGCAGAAGAAGACGAGGACTACTTTGCGCTCCACCGCCACCGATGGCTTATCGGCGCCCGTGACCCCACTCATGTGACTCCAATAATCACGCTCTCCTCCGGCGCCGATCGCCGGCGCCTCGAGCTCTTCGAGCCGTATGAGGCTGGCGATATCGTCGGTTGCCGCGAGCTCCGTTAGCGCCAACATCGATTCGCCTTTAGCCTCCGGCCCCCTCGTCTTTACCATGGCGCTGAAATGAGTAGCGGTGGTAGACGCTTTGTGCGTGTAGGGGAAGCCGAGGGTGACGAGATCCCCAGCCCGTAGGTTCTTCATCTTCAGCCTCAGCGAGCGGCCGGCGGTGGCCTTGCCGAAGTAGCTGTCGCTCGTGACCTCAGCGCTGCACGTGCCGCTCACCACACCATTAACCCTCATCTCCGCCGCTGCGGGCATCCCCCAGGAGGTATCGCCCTCTTCGAAGGTGCTATAGGAGGAGGAGCAGAGGCGATCTCTCTCGCCGGTGCGGTCGTAGAGCGTGGGGTTAAAGCAGTCGTAGGAGACCGTGGAGAGGATGTCTGCGCCGGGCGCCGTTAAATCGACACACGATGCTCCGTAGTTCGAGAAACTCGTGAGCCGGTTTTTCTCATTAGTTGCGCCGACGACCACGCTGTACTCGCTGTCGACACCCGCCGGTACAGACCGGTTAATACGATCGTCTTTCTCTAAGTCTTGACCGTCGTTACCGGCTGCGCATACGGACACCGCACCCTTAGCGCCCACGGTATCCATGACCTGCTTATAGATGGAGGGATCACCCATACCACCCCAGGAGTTATTTATGGCGACAACGTTGACGCCGAGGTTTAAAGCTCTGTTTACGTAATTATACGCAGCCAGGGATCCCATATCGGAGCCGGATCCGTCGCTACCGAGGAATTTAAGGGCCATGATCTTGACGGACTGATTTACCCCGCTTATGCCAACGTTATTATTGCCCTTTGCGCCGAGTATACCGGCACAATGGGAGCCGTGACCGTTATCGTCCATTGGGTCGCTATCGTTGTTGGCGAAGTCGTAGCCATGCGCGCCCGCGAGCTTCTTGGGGTTGGGGTTCTCCCAGATATTGTCCCTTAGGTCTTCGTGGGTGTAGTCCACACCGCTGTCGATGATAGCTACAACCTTCTCCGTCCCTTTAACTCCAGAGCTCCAGACATGGTTGACGTTCGTGGACTTACCCGGGGTTCCGCCGCTTTGTCCGGTGTTCTCTATGGCCCACTGGTGGTCTGCGAAGGTGTCGGCTGTGACCGCTGAGATCGTGCGAATGTAGTTAGGCTGAACCGATTTAACGTTTTTGTTGAGCCTGAGCTGCTTAACCAGCTCCTCCGTGGAGAGCGTAGCCGACTTCACTAGGGCTATCTCGAACGAGTCGCCGCCCGGTGAGGTTCGCGATGGGGAGAACGATGCATTCTTCTTCACGCCGTCGAAGATCAAGAGCCGAGCTACTTCGTAGCTGCTTCCCAGGCTTTTCGCCACGGCGGCTCTCGATGGGGTAACGGCGTAGCTGTCCTTAAAGAGGACGATCGCCTCTCCCGCTCTGTACGCGGGTGCCGTGCGGCCGCGCTCGCCGTACTTTTGCGGCACAGAGGAGGGCTTTCCCGCTGCGCCGGCGCTGGTCGCCACCGCGCCGACGATGCCGGCGCCAAGGGCCAGCGCGAGGGCGACGATGAGCATAACGGGTTTTCTCATAGCACTACCTTTCTTCAGCCGCTCCAGCCGTGGTCGGCGAGCGTCGTCGGGGCGGTTACCGATGATGCGCCGTCAGAGCGACCTCGGGGCCGCCTTGAGCTCGTCCTCACCGTGATCTCAGTGTACCCTACGGCGCCCTCGACGTCTGGATCACCCTCCCGGCCGTAGGCGGTACACACCGCCCTCGCAGCGCCGCACGAGGCCCTCGACCTCCAATGCGCTGAGCACTGCAGCCACCGAGTGGACGGAGAGGCCGCTCACGACCGCCGTAGCATCGGGGGTGAGTGGGCCCGACTCGAGGGCGCGGAGCACGCCGGCGGCACGCTCGTCCTCGAGCCCCGGCCACCGCGGCGTGGCCGCGGACGAGGGCTCGGAGGGGGCGCCGAAGGAGCACCCCTGCTGCTCGAGCTCCCGCACTACATCGGCGGCGCACTCGCAGAAGCACGCTCCCTTGCGCAGAAGCTCGTGGGGACCGGCGCTGAGGCGGCGGCCGGCCTCGCCCGGCACGGCGAAGACCTCGCGGCCGAGCTCCAGTGAGAAGAGCGCAGTGATGAGCGCTCCGCTGCGCTGCGCGCCCTCCACCACTACGACCGCACGTGTGAGCGCCGCGATAACGCGGTTGCGGGCGGGAAACCGCCAGGCCCGCGCCGGCATCCCCCACGGGAACTCGGAGAGCAGCACCCCCCGCTCGGCGACCTCGCCGAACAGGTGAGCGTTCGCCTTGGGGTAGACCACGTCGGCGCCGCACCCGAGCACGCCGACGGTGCTCGGGGAGCGCCGGGAGGTCCTCAAAGCGCTCCGCTGAGCACACGCGTCGATGCCCATGGCCATGCCGCTCACCACGAGCGCGCCCCTGGCGGTGAGGCCGGAGGCGATGGTGCTCGCCATCTCCTCGCCGTAGGCGGAGGGCGCTCGCGTACCGACGATGGCGACGGAGGTCTGCGCACGCAGCGTGCGGAGACGTCGCTCAAGCTCGGCGGTGGAGGAGGCCGCGCGGGCGAAGAGGCACGGTGGCGGATCCGGCAGGTGGCGGAGCGCCGGCGGGTAGAGCGGGTCGCACCACGCGAGCACGGCCCTGCCGGCCGGAAGGGCGAGCGCCTCGTCGGCGCACGCCGCCGGCCCTGCGGCGAGGCAGGCGGCGAAGCGGGCCCTCTCACCCGAGCGCTCCCGCTCGTCGCGCGAGTGCGGAGCTGCACGCGGCGGCCGCGACCTCTGCACGCAGAGGGAGGCGATCCGCGCCGGATCGTCCGAGAGCAGGCGCTCAACGCTGTTATCGTAGTACCCAATCAGCTGCTTAATGAGCCCGCCGCGCAGGGCGGCCAGCGTGCCGAGCCAGATGCACAGCTCGCGCTGACCCTCGAGCTGGGGCGCTCGACCCTCCCCCACCCCCGCCGATGCCGTGAGCCCCGGCAGGCGCTCCGCGTCTACCACGTTCGCCTCCTCTCTCGGTAGGAGAGGGCCTCCGAGACGTGAGCCGGGCCGATGCCGGAGGCCCCTTCGAGGTCGGCGATGGTCTGCGACACCTTAATGAGACGATCGTAGGAGCGCGCGGTGAGGTGTAGGCGGTCGTAGGCGCGGTCGAGGAGCGCCGTAGCATCTGAGCTGAGTTTGCAGAACCGACGCAGCTGCGCGGCGGAGAGGTGCGCGTTGGTGAAGGCGCCGGTACCCCTCAGCCGCATGAGCTGACGCTCCCGCGCCGCGCTCACCCGAGCCCGCACCTCGCGCGAGGACGCGGAGGAGCCCCCCGTGCGCCGCTCGCGCGGCGAGACGCGCGGCACCTCGATACGGAGGTCGATGCGGTCGAGCAGCGGACCGCTCAGCCGCGAGAGGTACTGTTTAAGGCGGTGGGCTGGGCAGGTACACTCGCGCTCGGGGTCGCCGCGGTAGCCGCAGGGGCAGGGGTTCATGGCGGCGATCAGCGTCATGCGCGCGGGAAAGGTGAGTGAGATGAGCCTCCTGCTTACCGTGATCTCGCCGTCTTCCAGCGGCTGACGGAGCCCCTCCAGCGCCGAACTGCAGAACTCCGGCAGTTCGTCGAGAAAGAGCACGCCGAGGTGGGCGAGGCTCACCTCGCCCGGGCGCGGCGTGGCGCCGCCCCCCACGAGCCCGGCGCAGGAGACCGTGTGGTGCGGGGCCCGAAAGGGCCGCTCCACGACGAGGGGGCGGCCGGCCTTAAGGCGCCCCGTAACGCTGTAGACGCGGGTGACCTCGATGGCCTCCTCGGGGGTGAGCGCCGGCAGGAGCGTGGGCAGGCGGCGTGCGAGCATCGTTTTGCCGGAGCCAGGCGGGCCCGTCATGAGCATGTTGTGCCCGCCGGCCGCGGCGACCTCGAGGGCTCGCTTGGCGGTCTCCTGCCCGCCGATGTCGGAGAGGTCGACGGTGTTGGTGGACTCCACCTCGAGGAGCGAGGCGGGGTCGGCCGGCGGGGCCGTAGGCCCTCCGCCGGCCACGAGGTGCGCCGCCGCCTCGGCCAGCGAGAGAGCCGGGTGCACGGCGAGCCCGCGCACGAGGCTGGCCTCCGCGGCGTTGGCGGCCGGCAGCAGGACGTCGCGGACGCCGTTGTTGAAGAGGCTCTCCGCGAGGGCGAGCGCCCCCGCCACCGGGCGCAGCGAGCCGTCGAGCCCGAGCTCGCCGAAGGCCGCAATACCCTGCGTGCCACCGCTGAGGCGGAGTTGATCGGTAGCGACGAGGTAGGCCAGGGCGATGGGCAGGTCGAAGGACGGCCCCTCCTTGCGAAGGTCGGCCGGGGCGAGGTTGATGGTCACGCGCCGCGAGGGGAACGAGTACGCCGAGTTAACGATAGCCGCACGGACGCGCTCGCGACTCTCCTGAACCGCTGCATCCGGGAGGCCGACGATGGTGAAGGCGGGTGCGGCGGCGACTACATCGGCCTCCACCTTAACCAGGTGACCCTGTAAGCCGATGAGGGAGCCACTTGCGATGTAGGCGAGCATGAGAACCGCCGCCTCAGCGCGCCGAGCGATGGAGGAGCTGCCCGCTCACGACCAGCTACCGGAGGTGAAGGCCGCCTCGAGGTGGCGGAGGACGAAGGGCGAGTGAGCGGCGTCGACCGCGATGATGTCGAAGCGGACCTCGGTGACCCCCGCCATGGCCCACGGGCGGGCGGCGAGCCAGAGCTCGGCGAGGCGGGCGATGCGGCGCTGCTTGCGGGGGTTGACGGCGTCCTCCGGGGTGCCGCAGCTGGAGGAGCGCCTGGCCTTAACCTCGACGAAGATGAGGACGCCGCCGCGGCGGGCGATGAGGTCGAGCTCGCCGCGGTGGATGCGGACGTTGCGACCGAGGATGCACCAGCCGTGCTCTTGAAGGTGGAGCGCGGCCCGCTGCTCGGCGACCCTCCCCAGTTGTTGACGAGCGTTCATGGGGGGAGCCTACGCCGCACGAGGCGGGGCCCCCAGACTTACGAACGGCGTGAGAGGGTGACGGTTGAGGCGCTCGTCCGAGCGCCCTACCCCCGGCCCTCCGCGAGCGTGAGCTGGGTGTAGGCCACGCTCGCGAACGAGAGTCGGTGCAGCTCGCAGGTACCGTGCTCCACGATCGCCGCGCGGTGAGCCGCCGTGGCGTAGCCCATATGCGAGGCGAAGCCGTAGTGCGGGTAGCGCTCGTGCAGACGGAGCATGAGGCGGTCGCGGGTGACTTTAGCCACCACGGAGGCGGCGGCGATGGCGGCGGAGCGGCCGTCGCCGCCGACGACGGCTTGGTGCTCAAGCCCGCACGCCGGCAGGGCGAAGCCGTCCACCAGGCGGACGCTCGGCGCCGGGGCACTACGCTCGAGCGCCCGCGCGAGCGCGTCGAGGTTGCAGCGGTGGAGCCCGAGGCGGTCGATCGTGGCGGCGCAGAGCGCCACGATCGCGACCCGCTCGGCCCTGATGAGGATCTCCCCGTAGAGCGCCTCACGGCGGCGCTTGGTGAGCCGTTTGGAGTCGTCCAGCGCGGCGAGTGCGACGAGGTCCTGCTCGCTCAGCTCGCCGTAATTAAACGAGACGGCCGCAGCCACGAGGGGCCCTGCGAGGCACCCGCGGCCGGCCTCGTCGGCCCCGGCCACCCTCCCGCCGCGAGCCAGCTGCGCGTCAAAGGCGAAGCGGTCGTTCACCGGGCGTGCGTGCGCCGCTAGTTGAGCGAACCGATACGCCCGAGCGGCCAGTAGCGGGCGAACCCGCGGCCGATGAGCGCGGAGCGGGCGATGGGGCCGAACTCCCGACTGTCGAGGCTGTCGGTGCGGTTGTCGCCCATCACGAAGTAGTGGCCGGCCGGGATTGTGTAGGGCTTCTGCAGCGACCAGTCCATGCCGTTTTGGAAGGGATCGCTGGGCTCCGGCGTGCCCATGACCTTGCGGACGTAGTCCTCGCGAAGGGGCTTTCCATTAATGAGGATCGCGCCCTTCGCGGTGGCGATAACGTCGCCGGGCATGCCGATGATGCGCTTAATGAGCACCGGCCCGGAGAGCGGCGAGGTGAAGACGACGATGTCGCCGCGCTTGGGCTCGGGGGGAAACCGCCACGAGATGCGGTCGACGAGCACGCGGTCGCCGATGAGCAGGGTATCTTGCATAGAGGCCGAGGGGATGCGGTAGGGCTTTACGAGAAGCGCCTGCACCGCCACGGCGAAGACGATCGCGATGACCGCGAGAAACAGGTACTCGAGAAGCAAGCGAGCGTGCGATACTTCTCTCTTTTTCGCGCTGCGGGTTATAGCCCCTCCTCCCCGCTCCGGCTACGCAGCGGCGCGCCTACGGCGCGCCGTACCCGACCGAAACGAGATACTAGGAGTATTAGCGCTGCTTCTCGCGGACGCGTGCCTTTTTGCCGACCTTGCCGCGCAGGTAGTAGAGCTTGGCACGGCGGACGTCGCCGATGGAGGCAACCTCGATCTTCTCGATCTTCGGCGAGTGCACGGGGAAGCTGCGCTCCACGCCGACGCCGAAGGACTGCTTGCGCACGGTGAAGGTCTCGCGTGCACCCTGGCCCTGGCGCTTAATGACGATGCCCTGGAAGACCTGGACACGGTGGCGCGTGCCCTCAATGACCTTGAAGTGTACCTTGACGGTGTCGCCAGCCTTGAACTGCGGGATGTCGTCGCGCAGCTGCTCGCGTTCGATGTTCTCAATAATAGTCACAGTGGAGTCCTTCTCTCTCAGGAAATGCGGGCGCCACTCTACCAGACTTCGCGGAGGACCGCAAAGGGACGCGTTCGCTAGGGAGCCGGGGGAGCCTCCGACGGCGCGCGCCCACAGTGCTCGGCGCGCCAGCGCGCGATCTGCCCGTGGTGGCCGCTTAAGAGCACGTCGGGCACGCGCCAGCCCCGAAACTCGGCGGGCCGCGTGTAGTGCGGGTACTCCGTGGCCCCCTCCAGCTCGCTGGAGTGCGACTCGCTGCGCACGCTCTCGGGGTTGCTGATGACCTGCGGGAGCTTGCGCAGGGTGGCGTCGAGCACGGCCATGGCGGCCAGCTCGCCGCCGGCGATAACGTAGGGGCCGAGCGAGACGCGGTCGGTGACGAGGTGGGTGACGCGCTCGTCGATGCCCTCGTAGCGGCCGCTGAGCAGCACGAGGTCGTGCTCTGCGAACTCGGCGGCGAGGGCGTCGTCGAACTGCCGCCCCTTAGGCGTGAGCTCGACGACGCGCCGCGTGCGCTTAACCTCGGCGGCGTCGACCGCGAAGACGGCCTCCAGCGCGGCGCACACCACGTCGATACGCATAACCATGCCCGCACCGCCGCCGTACGGTGTGTCGTCCACCTGTAGGTGGCTCAGCGGCGTGTGGTCGCGGTAGTTGCACACGTGCACCTCGTGGCCGAGGCGCAGGGCGTTGGTGACGTGCACCTGCGAGAGGTACCAGTGAAACGCCTGCGGAAACAGCGAGAAGACGTGCGCCCTCACCGGCCCTCCTGGGGCGCCGGCTCGTCCACAAAGCCCTCGACGACGCGCAGCACGTTGGCGGCAGCGTCGAGGGTGATCACCTCGTCGACGAGCGGGAGGAGGAGCGGAGAGCCCTGCGGCGTTTGCACCTCGAGCACCTCGTTGGCGGGCGTCTCGAAGACGTCGGCCACCTCGCCGAGGTGGGCGCCCGCGGCTGTCTCGACCCGGAGGCCGAGCAGGTCGCCGACGCGGTAGTGCGGCTCGGCGTCGAGCGCGCCGCCGCTGGCGAGGAGCTCGCGACCTTGCAACGAGAGCGCCTCGTCTCTGGTGCTGGCGCAGTCGAGCTGCACGAGGGGGCGCCCCTCGGTGCCGCGCACGCCAAGGACCCGACAGGGGAGCAGGGCTTCGCCGCCCCCCTTGGTCGAAGCTCCGGCGAGAAAGAATCGCTCGCCGGAGCGAAGGCGCCGAAATCCGTCTGGGGCGAGGTTGAGGTAGAGCTCACCCCGCAACCCGTGGACCTTGCCCAAAACGCCGCAAGCCCACAAGGCTGAACGGCTTGTGGGCTCGTCGGTCATTGTGCTTGCGGGGTCGCGATGCATCGCGCGGCGACGGCTAGTCGACGATCTCCACGACGACGCGCTTGCCGTCTCGGATGGCGGAGACCTTAACGAGGGTACGCAGCGCGCGGGCGATGCGGCCTTGCTTCCCGATTACCTTGCCGATATCGTCCTTGGCGACCGAGAGCCGGAGCGCAACGACGGCGTCCGTCTCGGTAAGCTCGACGCGCACCTCCTCCGGGTGGTCGACGAGCGACTTCGCTAGATATTCGAGTAACTCTTTAAGCATCGCAGGCCCTCCATCGGATCGACGAATGGTCGCTTAGCTCGCCACGCCCCTGATAGCGAAAAGCTTTTTGACGGTGCGCGAGGGCTGTGCCCCCTTCGCGAGCCAATCCTGCGCCTTCGCCGCATCGATCTCGATGACCGACGGCTCGGTACGCGGGTTGTACTGACCGATAGTGTCGATGGCGCGACCGTCGCGACGCGCGCGAGAGTCCACGACCACAATACGGTAGACGGGCCGCTTGGTGCTGCCCACCCGCGTCAGTCTAATGCGTGTTGCCAACTCTTCTTCACCCCCCTAGGGTTCCTTAAAATGGAGCTGCGGCCGGCAGGCCGCGAGCATCTTTCGTGCACAAGGTCTCGCCGTGGGATCACGGGACACGCTATTCTATCCGCCAAAGCCCGGTAGGCGAAACCCCTTGCCTCTGCCCGTCTTGCCGCTGGAGAAGAGCTTGAGCATCTTCTGCATCTCGCGGTACTGCTTGAGCAGGCTGTTAACGTCTTGCACGCGCACGCCGCTCCCGGCCGCAATACGCTGACGTCGGCTGCCATCGATGATCTCGGGGCGCCGACGCTCCTGCAGCGTCATGGAGAAGATCATGGCCTCGATGCGGTCGATCTGCGAGTCGTCCACGTCGACGTTTTTGAGGCTCTTCATGCCGGGCACGCCGGGGAGCATGCTCAGAATACTGGAGAGCGAGCCCATCTTGCGGAGCTGTTTGAGCTGCTCGAGAAAATCCTCAAAGGTGAACTCAGCGCGGCGGAGACGAGCCTCTAACTCCTCCGCTTTTTTGCGGTCGATAGTCTCGCCGGCCTTCTCAATGAGCGAAAGCACGTCGCCCATACCGAGGATCCTGCTCGCCATGCGGTCGGGGTGAAACACGCTGAAGTCGTCGAGCTTCTCGCCGGTGCTGGCGAATTTAATGGGCTTGCCGGTGACGGCGCGGACGCTGAGCGCGGCGCCGCCTCGCGCGTCGCCGTCGAGCTTGGTGAGCACGATACCGTCGATGTCGACACGCTTGCGAAACTCGTCGGCGGCGGTGACGGCGTCTTGGCCGATCATGGAGTCGATGACGAGGAGGACGTTGTGGGGCTTAACTGCGTCGCGGATGCGCACTAGTTCGTCCATGAGCTCACCGTCGACGTGCAGGCGGCCGGCGGTGTCGATAATGGCGACGTCGCCGTAACGAGTGGCGTATTCCACGCCCTGGGTGGCGATGAGCACCGGGTCGACGTCGGGGCCCGGTGCGTACACCGGCACATCGATGCGCTCCCCGAGGGTCTGGAGCTGGTCGATAGCCGCCGGACGGTACACGTCGGCGGCTATGAGCACCGGCGATTTGCCGTCTTTTTGGAGGATCTTGGCGAGCTTGGCGCAGGTGGTGGTTTTACCCGCACCCTGCAGACCCGCCATGAGGATGATGGTTGGCGGACGGCCGCTGAAGGCGAGCCGCGAGTCGCCGCTCCCCATGAGGGCGACGAGCTCCTCGTTAACGATCTTAATGACCTGCTGCGCCGGGGTGAGGCTCTCCATAACCTCGGCGCCGTGAGCGCGCTCTTTGACGTGTGCGACGAAGTCTCGCACGACCTTGAAGTTCACGTCGGCCTCGAGCAGCGCGAGGCGGATCTCGCGCATGGCGCTGTCGATATCGGAGGCGGAGAGCTTGCCGTGCCCCTTGAGGGAGCGCATAACGCTTTGAAGACGATCGGTGAGCGCTTCGAACATGTTAGACCCTCGACTTCGTAAACGGAGCCCTCATGGTAGCACGCACCGTCGGTCGGCGTACGCTCACGTCGCCCCCCGCTCGACGTCGCCGCCGAAGACGGCTCGGGCGAAGACATCCGCCTCAAACGGCCGGAGGTCCTCGAGTCGCTCGCCGACGCCGATGAGCTTGATGGGGATCCCGAGCGTCTCGTGAATGGCGACGGCGATGCCGCCCTTGGCCGTACCGTCGAGCTTGGTGAGCACGACACCGCTCACGTCGACGGCCCGCTGAAACTCCTGCGCCTGGCGGAGGCCGTTTTGGCCCGTGGTGGCGTCGAGCACGAGGAGCGTCTCGTGCGGTGCGCCGGGCAGCTGGCCCTCGATGACCCGGCGGACCTTCTCGAGCTCCCGCATGAGGTTAACCTGTGTGTGCAGACGACCGGCCGTGTCCACGAGCACCACGTCGGCGCCACGAGAGCGCGCGGCGCTGATGCCGTCGTACACGACCGCCGCCGGATCGCCACCCTCGGCCTGCCGAATGATGGAGCAGCCGCAGCGATCGGCCCACTCGTTGAGCTGCTGACCGGCCGCCGCCCTAAAGGTGTCGCCGGCGACCATCATGGGCGTCTTGCCGAGCTCTTTGAGACGCCAGGCGATCTTGCCGATCGTCGTCGTCTTGCCCGTTCCGTTAACGCCGACCATGAGGATCACGCTCGGCTTATGGCGAACGTCCAGCCGCTGCTGCTCCGGGTCGTCGGGCCGCAGGAGCTCGGCTATAACCGCCGCGAGCTCCTCCAAAAACGGCTCGCGGTCTTTAATACGCTTGGCCGTGCAACGCTCCTCGAGCCTTTCGACGATCTTCATCGTTGGCTCGACCCCCACGTCGGCCAGCAGGAGCATCTCCTCGAGCATCTCGTAGAGATCCTCGTCGACCCCCGTGTAAAACGCGGATTTAAGCTGATCGGTGACGGTGCTGCGCGCCTTTCCGAGGCTCTTGCGCAGGCGGCCGAACAGACCGATGCGCTCTCGTTGCTCCTCCTCGATGAGCTCGGCGGGCGCAGCGTCCTCCGCGATCCCCCGAAACGCCTCATGCCACTCCACGAAAACCTCCTCCCCTCGGAGACCCCGACGGCGTACTCAGCCCGTCGTGCCCTCCTCGCGGTCGATCGCCTCCTGAGCCATCCGCGCGCTCACAACCTGCGACGCGCCGTCCGCTCCCATCGTCACTCCATACAGCACATCCGCCGCCTCCATCGTGCGCTTCTGGTGCGTAATGAGGATGAACTGCGTGCGCTCGCGGTAGTCCCGCAATAACTGCACGAGCCGCCCTATGTTGATGTCGTCTAGGGCGGCCTCGATCTCGTCGAGGATGTAAAAGGGGCAGGGCCGCGCCAACACCAGCGCCATGAGGAAGGCGATCGCGACCAGCGCACGCTCGCCGCCGGAGAGCAGCTGGAGCTTCTTCCCCAGCTTCTTCGCCGGCTTAACCTCTACCTCTACCCCACCCGCTTCGCCCTTCTCGCTCGCGTCAACCAGCTTAAGTGAACCGCGCCCGCCGGGAAAGAGCACCGAGACCATGTGGGAGAACTGCTCCTGCACCGCGGCGAAGGTCTCGGCGAACTCCGCGTCGATCCGCTCGGTGAGCTCCTCGATGAGCTCCTGAAGCTCGGTGAACGACTTC
Source organism: Thermoleophilia bacterium (assembly GCA_040776965.1). Classification (GTDB taxonomy): domain Bacteria; phylum Actinomycetota; class Thermoleophilia; order UBA2241; family UBA2241; genus CAIXSE01. The sequence goes on along the minus strand of JAXGZO010000001.1, from coordinate 780,234 downwards.
TCTAAATCGCGCCGTTGCTCACGCAAAAACGAGGCCCGCTCGCTCAGCTCGGCGCACTCAGCCTCGGCGAGAGGGTTAACGGGGCCGATTCGATCACGACGCCTCGCGAGGCGCTGGAGCCGCTCTCGTAGCGCACGCTCCTCCGCCTCGTCGTCTGGGGCGGCGAACTGCGCACGTTCGAGGAGGGTCGCCACCTCATCGAGCGAGGCGACCTGCTCGGCGCGACGATCCCGAAGACGGGCGAGCGCGATCTGGAGCTCGGTGTCGCGCTCCGTCGCCGCCTCCAGTGAGCGACGGAGGCCGACCTCGCGCTCGGTGAGGGCGGTGAGCTCGGCGCGATCGAGCGAGGCGTGCTCTGCCTCAGCGCCCTCGAGGCGCGCCACGAGTTGCGCCCCTCGCTCGGCGAGCCTGAAGAGGCGGAGCTCAAGGGCCTCGCAGACCCGCTGTACGGCGGGAAGGCTCTCGAGTCGACAGTCGAGCTCGGCGAGGCGCGCGCGCGAAGCCGCCGCACGGCGGCGGAGCTCCTCGCGCTGCTGGCGTGCACGCCTCGCGGCCGCACGCCGTTCGTCCAGTTCCACGGTAAGCCGCGTGCGAAGCGCCAGCGCCTCACCGTGTGCCATCTCCGCCTCCTCAAGCGCGCCCGAGGAGACTGCGAGCGCCGGCTCGAGCTCGGCGAGGCGTGTCGTGGTGGCGGCGACCAGCTCGGCCGCCGCCTCAAGCTCACGTAAGAGCTCGGAGCGTTCGCGCGTGAGCTCCTCCAGCGCCCGTCGGTCGCGCTCGTCGCCCTGGAGGAGATCGCGATGACGGCCCTGCACCGCGCTCACCGCGCGGTTGGCCTCCTCCACGGCTCGACGCGCAGTACGAACGGCGCGATGGACGTCCCCCTGGGGTGCGAGGCCCGCCTCGCGCTCACGCGCCTCCGTAAGCGTCGCCTCGGCGCGGAGCTCTCGTACCTGCGCAGCGCTGAGCTCCGCCTCAATGCGCTCCAGCGATGCTCGGCGCTCCAGCATGAGCGCGGCCGGGACGCCGGCGGCAACGCCGAGTTGGCCGGAGCTCGGCCGGTAGTACTCGCCGGCGCGCGTTACAGCGAGGCCGTTAAAACCGAAGGGCACCTCGGCGAGATCGTCGACGACGACGACGTCCGCGAGGGCGTCGATGAACTCCTGCCGCGCGCCGGCGTCTACCTTCTGCAGAAGCGGGAACGACGAAGGGGGATCGCTCCTGCGTTGCACACGAGGACGCGGAAGGATGAGGCGCGCCACACCGACGCCAGCCCGCCTAAGGGCCTTGAGCAGCGACCAGTGGTCGACATTGCTGGGGACGGCGAGGGCTCCGGATGCTTGAGCGAGCGCCGCCGCGAGGGCTCGCTCGTACCCGGGCTCGCAGGAGAACCCGCCGGCGAACGACGCGGCGCCGGGAAAGGAGTCGGCGACCCGCAGCACATCCGCCGCGACGTCGTGAAGCTCGTTGAGGGCCAGGCGGAGGTGCTCGGCTTCAGCGGCGAGCGCTCTGCACTCATTGCGTCTAGTGCGATGCTCAGCGAGGGCCTCCTCGGTGGCTCGCGCCGCCTCGGCCCGCACCGCCGCGGCCTCCGAGGCGGCGGCCTCGGCGGCGTTTAACTCCTCGAGCGCAGCAGCCGCCGCCTGCCGCGCGACCGTCTCCTCCTCAGCCTTTCGCTCTACCTCGGCAGCTACGACCTCGTGGCGCTCGGTGAGACGCGCCTCCTCCTCGTTTAGCGCCGCGCGGCGTCGCTCCAGGCGCGCGGTCGTCGAAGACGCCGTTTCGCGCTGAAGGCTTAGCTCAGCGAGGCTCGCCCGCCGCTCCGCGAGCGTCGTGCGGGCGGCGTTGAGGCCCTCCGTCGCCGCGGCAAACGCCCCCTCGGCGGCGGCGAGCTCCTCCACAAGGCGCCGCTCATCGGCCTCCCAGGCGCGATCCTGCGGCTCATCAGGGCGACCGGTGAGATCGGCCACGAGACGCTGGCGCTCGGCGGCCGAGGAGCTCGCGATCTCATTGAGCATGCGCAGACGCTGCTCAACGAGGCGGTGGTCGCTCTCGAGACGGCCGGTGAGCACGCGCGTACGCAGGAGTCGCTGGGCGTGTCGCTCTCGCGCGGCGACCTTGTGCGCGAAGGTCTCTTCTTCGCGCGCACGGGCATCGGCGACCTCCACGAGCCCGCTCTCACAGACGGAGCGCTCCGCTTCGATGGCCTCGCGCTCGGCGGTGCGCTCGGCGAGCATGAGATCGAGCGCCGCCACCTCGCCGGTGAGGAGCCGCCCCTTAAGCTCGGCGATCGCGTGCTCGACGGTGCGGAGCTCCTCCGCGGCGTTGGCCTGTCGGCGCAGCGGCGTGAGCTGGGAGGAGACCTCGCGCTCCACGAGGGCTGCGCGATCGAGGTTGCGCTGCGCCTCCCTGAGCTTCTGCTCCGCCCGCTCGCGGCGGCGCTTGTAGGCGCCGAGGCCCGCCGCCTCCTCGATCTGACTCCGCCGATCTTCGGGCTTTTCGGCGAGGAACCCCTCCACCTTGCCCTGCCCGATGATCGAATGCAGTTCCCTACCGAGCCCGACCTGAGCCATAAGCTCGATGACGTCGGTGAGACGGCAGGCGGAGCGGTTAATGAAGTACTGGGACCCCTCGTCGCGTGAGACGCTGCGCGTAACGCTCACCTCGTCGGTGGGAAGCGGAAGCGCCCGGTCGGTGTTGTCGAAGACGAGCTCGACCTGAGCCGAGCCGCCCGCCCGGCGTTTGTCGCTCCCCGCGAAGATGACATCCTGCATGGAGGAGCCGCGCACGCTCTTCGGGCTCTGCTCGCCGAGCGCCCAGACGACCGCGTCGGCGATGTTGCTCTTTCCGCTGCCATTGGGGCCGATAACGACCGCGACGCCCGGCTCGAAGAGGAGCTCCGTCTGCCGCGGAAACGATTTAAACCCCTTGAGGCGCAGCCTCTTGAGGTACACCCTCAGCCACCCCCAGCCGGCACCACCGACCGCTTGGTGCGGCGGGAGAGCTCGGCGCGACGCAGCGAGCGACGGCTACGGAGTCGCGCCCTGCGCGCGGGGCGCCGCACCTGCGCCTCGAGCTCCCGCAGCGCCTGCTCCGCGGCCACCTGCTCCGCGCGCTTCTTGCTGGTGCCGGAGCCGTATCCGAGCACTTCGCCACCCACGAGAGCCTCGACCTCGAAGGTGCGGCTGTGCGGCGGCCCCTGAAAACCGAGGTGGGCGTAGGTAACGGAGAGCCCGTTGCGCGCGAGGTGCTCTTGCAGCTCGGTCTTGTAGTCGACGTGGCTGCTCTTCGCGTACACGATGTGCTGGTCGAAGATCTCGATAACGGCCGGGCGAGTCGCCTCGTAGCCGAAGGTGAGGTACACGGCGCCGATAAGCGCCTCGGTGAGATCGGCCAAGACGTTGTCGTTGTGCTGGAGCTGCGCCACCTCGGTTGCATCGGCCCGGCCGTTGGCGCGCTCCGCCAGGAGCCTTCCGAGCTCGAGCTCCACCGCGACCTTCGCGCAGGTCGCCCTACTCACAACGTAGGCGCGCAGCCGCGCGAGCTGTCCCTCCTCAAGGGAGGGATACCTACGGTAGAGCTCGGTCGTTACACAAAGGCCGAGCACGCTGTCGCCGAGAAACTCGAGGCGTTCGTACGAGTCGCAACGATTCGGCGCCCACGATGTATGGGTGTACACACGTCGAAGGGTCGCCTGGTCGAGGTGCTCGGCCAGAGACAAGAGTCGATAGGTCATACTGCCCTCAGAAAAGCGAGAAGGGGACGCCCCCACACGCAGGAGGCACCCCCTTGCCGTTTAACGCCGTCCCGTCCTTACGCGTCGAAGCGCTTCATGACGAAGTCGACGGCGTCGCTCACCGTCTTGATCTCGGCGGCTTCCTCGTCGCTGATCTTGATGTCGAACTTCTCCTCCATGGTCATGACGAGCTCGACCAAGTCGAGAGAATCGGTCTCGAGATCCTCCTGGAACCGCGCATCGACGGTGACTTTGTCCTCGTCGACGCTGAGCGCCTCGACGAGAATGGCCTTAACTTGAGTGAACACCTCTTCGCGGGTCATATGGGCTAACCTCCGGATGAATTTAGCAGAGTTTACACTGTAGGGCGCTCAGCCCCAAGCTCGGCGGAGAGCGCCGGGAGGAGCTCGCCGGCGACGGCACGGTGACCCATGCGAATCGCTTGGGCTATGCCGCGCACCGTTGAGTTTCCGTGGGCGATGATAACAGGTGCGCGCACCCCGATGAGAACGGCGCCGCCGAACTCGTTGGGGTCGAGCACGCCCTTCATGGCGTAGAGATCGCGCTTAAGGAGAAGACCCCCGATCTTAGTGGCGAGCGAGGTGTCGATCGTCGCGCGAAGCGCCTTGAGGAGGGCGGACGCCGTGCCCTCGATGGTCTTGAGAGCGACGTTGCCGGTGAAGCCGTCGGTGACGACCACATCGACGATGTGGTTCATGAGGTCGCGACCCTCGATGTTGCCGTAAAAGCGGATGCGCTCATCTGCGACGATGAGGTCGTGGGCTTCCAGGAGGTCTGGCGTGCCCTTGGTGCGCTCCTCGCCGATCGAGAGAAGCCCGACGACCGGCTCGTCGACGCCCATAACGACGCGGGAGAAGATCTGCCCCATGAGCGCGAACTGGCGGAGGTGCTCGGGGCGAAACTCCGCGTTGGCCCCGACGTCGAGAAAGGCGATGGGGCTCGGCATGGCGGGCATGATGGTGCAGATCGCCGGGCGGCTGACGCCGGGGATGCGACGCACGTAGAGCAGGCTCGCGGCGACGACCGCGCCGGTGCTGCCGGCGGAGACGAAGGCGTCGGCGCCGCCGGCGTGGACCAACTTGAGGCCGACGACGATACTCGAGTCGACCTTGTTGCGCGCCGCCCGCGCGGGCTCCTCCTCGCAGCCGATAACGTCAGGGGCGTGGACGAGCGAGATGTGCGCCGCGTCGGCGGGGAGAAGCGGGCGCACCCGCTCCTCGTCGCCGACGAGGATGATGTGCGTGGAGGGGCTCGCGACGTCGAGCGCGCCCGCGATGATTTGCTCGGGCGCGTTGTCGCCACCGGCGGCGTCGACCACGATGCGCACCGCCTCACCGCCGACCGCCGCCCCCCAGGCTGCGGTCAGCTCGTGTGGTGAGAGATAAGGGCGTGAGCCCGAAACCGTCATGCGCTCAGATCGGCGACGAGACGGTCGAGGTCGACGAACTCATCGATGAGCTCCCCGATGAGGTCGATCTTGGCGCGCTGCCGCACCCGCAGGCGACCGAAGAGGCGACGGAGGCCGTCGGCCGCCGTGACGGTGTCGGTCTCCACGGAGATAAGCGGCACACCGCGCTCGTCCGCCCGTGCCAGCACCGAGGGACCGGGCACGTAGCTGCCGGTGAGCACGATAGCGACCGTGGGCGTGTCGAGCGCCGTGAGGATGATCTCGCTGCGGTCGCCGCCGACGATGACGACCTTTTGGGGGGTCATCTGGAAGTAATGAAGCGCGTGCTCCGGGCTCATGGCGCCGATCATGTAGGTCTCGGCCAGGCGCTCGGCGTACTGCTCGCCGCAGACGTAGCTACCGCGAAGAGCCCCTACGATCTCCCCCACCGAGACCGCCGAGAGGCGGTTGTCGTCGGGCAGCGCACCGTAGCTCTTGATCTTGTTGCTGTCGAGGAAGGGGACGTAATGCTCCTCGACCACCTTGCTGCGCGAGGGCGGCACCATATTAAAGAGGACGCCGAGCAAGTGCCCCTTAAGGGCGTCCGCGACATAGGTGATGTCGTCCAGCAGCCGTGGACCGGCGAACTTCGCGACGAGGAGCGTGGCGAGGTCGAACCGCGCGACGAGGTCGGCGCCGCTCGTCTGCAGAAAACGACCCTGCCAGACCTCTCCTAAACCCTCGCAGACGACGAGGTCTTTGCCTTTTTTAACCCGATCGTAGGCACTTGCGACGCGGTCCATGGCGTGCACGTTGGAGCCGGCGAGTACGTCGTGCACCGCGTCGTCGTCGAGGACGACGGGGCAGATGTCGGCCGGCGCCTCGGTGAGGCCGAGGAGGTCTTTAACGAAGGCGACGTCTTGGTCGAGCAGCGAGCCGTCGTCGCCGTGCGAGGCGAAGACGCCGACTGGCTTAAAGTAGCCGACGCTCAGGCCGCGCTTGCGCAGGGCAAGACAAAGCCCGAGGGCGATAGTCGTCTTGCCGCCACTCCCCTGCGTGGATGCGATGTAGAGGGACTTTAGCACCGTGTGCCCCCTCCTTTGGGTTACTCGGCTTCGAGAACGATAACCTCACGGCCCTTGTAGGTACCGCACGTAGGGCACGCACGGTGGGGCAGCTTCGGGCTCTTGCACTGCGGACAGCGGCTTGCCGTCTCGACGGTGAGCTTTTGCTGCGCGCGACGCTTGTCGCGACGGGACTGTGAGGTCTTTTTCTTGGGTACAGCCATACGGACTCCTCTATTAAAACAGGAAGCGAACTGTACCACACGCAGCGCGGTTACGCCTCCGTGTGGTTATGGTTGGGGTCTTCGTTGAAGCTTACGCCGCAGATGGAGCAGAGGCCGCGGCACTCGTCATCGCAGAGGAGCTTCGAGGGGAGCGCCTCTGCGATAAGGTCGCGGACCCAGCGCTCCACGTCGAGTCGGTAGGCCTCGGCGTAGCCGTCGGGGTCGTCGTCGTCGCCCTCGGAGTCGCCGTGATGAACGTAGTCGACCCCACGAGCCACGACCGGCACCTGGGCCTCCACGAGGCAACGTTGACAGGGGCCGAGCACGTGCGTCTCCAGCTCGGCCGTGAGCGTGAGGCTACCGCTGACGCGGGCCGCTGTGAGCTCAAGGTCCACCTGGCCGCCGGCGACGCCGTAGTCGAGCCCGCCGTACGAGAACGGCGCGACCTCTACCGGCAAGCTCCGCCAGACCTCGCTCTCGCCCCCAAAGTGAAGCGATCGAAGGTCGAAGTGTCGCACAGGTACGCCCCTTAGAGCTCTTCGCTCGGCGTGCCCTGCAGCCGCTCGCGGCCGCGGCGCACCGCCGCGAGGAACTTCTCGAGGTTGAGCTCGAGGTTGCCGAGCACTTCGTCGGCGTAATCCTCGGCTCCCAGACGGACCTCGCGCTCGCGGTCGCGCGCATCTTCCATGATCTGCTGCGCGTTGCGCTCCGCCAAACGGACGATCTCCGTCTCCGTCGCCAGCTGCTGCGTACGCTCCTCGGCGTCCCTGAGAAGGCGATCCGCCTCTTCCTTCGCCTCGGCGAGCATCTCCTGCCGCTCCTTGACGATCCACCGCGCCTGCTTAACCTCTTCGGGGATCGTGGTGCGCATTTGGTCGAGGATCTCGTAGATCTCCTCGCGGTCGATCATCACGCTATCGGTGAGCGGAACCGACCGCGCGCCGTGGATGATGTCGTCGAGCTTGTCGATGAGCACGATAACGTCCATATTCAGCAACCCTCCTTAAGTGACTCACCATCCGGCGAGCCTTCGCCCCCCACACGAAACCTTGGATGCAACGGATAAGCCTCGGCGAGCCGATGAGCGACACGTAATGGTACGAGAGCGCTCACTGACCCCCCAAACGCCGCAATCTCCTTGACGCCGCTCGAGCTCAAAAAGCTGTGCTCGGGTGAGGCCATCATAAAGACAGTTTCGATCTCGGGGGCCAAGTTCCTATTGAGCTGTGCCATCGCGAACTCGTATTCGAAGTCTGAGATCGCCCGCAAGCCCTTGAGGATGATCTGCGCCTCCCACTTGCGGGCGAACGAGACGACGAGTTCGTGGAAGCGATCGACGACGACGTTGTCGAGGTCGGCGAGCGCCTCTCGCACGAACTCCGCCCGCTCATCGGGCGAGAAAAGCGGCGCCTTGCGCTGCGGCGTCTCGATAATACCGACCACGACGCGGTCGAACTTCGCGGCGCCCCGCCGAATAATATCGAGGTGACCGACGGTTACGGGGTCGAAGGTCCCCGGGCAGATCGCCGTCACCGTCTGCGGCATCGCGGACCTCAAGCTCGATCAACCTCCGCATCGTTTGCTGTACACGTGCAGCCCACCGCCTCGTCGTGGGCGTCGACCGCGAACACGGTAACCAAGGTGTCGCCGTATCGCCTCTCGCGGAGCGTCCGCCACGGAAGTTCCGCCGGCGTACGCGCGGCGGTCTCTACAACCACGAGCGCACCGGGCGCGAGAACCGGGCACAACAACCGCGTCAGCGTAAGGCGAGCTTCACCGTACGCTTTATACGGTGGGTCCACGAAAGCAAGAGTATACCGCGCGCCCCTCCGGGCGTCAGCCTGGAGCGCGCGACGAACATCGCAGCCGTACACCAGCGTAGAGCACTCGGCTTGACCCCCCAGAAGGCCCTTTAAGTTAGCGCGAAGCGCCCGCAGGGCGGCCGCGTTACGCTCTACGAAGGTGCAGGAGGACGCCCCACGGGAGAGCGCCTCGATCCCGAGTGCGCCGCTCCCCGCGAAGAGGTCGAGCACGCGGTGACCGGCCAACGACCCCACAGGCGGGCCCACGGAGTCGTTAGTCCCCTCCACTGCGGCGAGCTCTCGGAACTCCGGGAGCGCGAGGAGGATCCCGAAGACCGCCTCTCGGACCTTCTCCGAGGTGGGGCGCGTAAGCGCGCCGGAGGGCGCAGCGATCCGGCGACCTCCCCACCTTCCGGCGACGACCCTCACGCTCAGTCCCGCCCGAGGATGAGAGGAGTCACCGCGGGCGGCTCCTCTGCGACGGCGATAGCGCCCCCGAGAACGGCGGCCGCCGCCGAGCGCCGCTGTGCGTCGCGGGAGAAGACCTCGGCGAGCACCTCACCTGCGACGACGGGCTCGCCGACCGTGCGATGCAAAAAGACGCCGGCAGCCGGATCGATCTTATCGTCGACCAGCTGACGACCCGCGCCGGCCAGCTGCGCGGCCCTCCCCACCGCCAGCGCGTCCACGGCGGCCACGAAGCCCGTACGCGAAGCGCGCACGCCGAGGGCGGCCAAGCGGTGAAACTCCCCCGGGTGCCAGCGGCCGCCCTGCACGTAGCACCACCGCTCGAAGTGCGCCGCCGCGCTCCCGTCGGCCAACGCGGCCTCCGCTCGCGCACGCCCCTCGGCTTCGTCGACGCCGATATCGGAGAGGGAGAGGAGCACGGCGGCCAGCTCGAGGCTGAGCTCACGGACGTCTGCGGGGCCCTCCCCCGAGAGCACCTGCCAGGCCTCCTCGACCTCCAGGCGGTTGCCGACCGTGCGGCCGAGCGGCGCCTCCATAGAGGTGTAGAGGCAGGAGGTGGGGCGCCCGTACGCATCCCCAATGAGCCTGCAGCGCCTTCCGAGCTCACGCGCATGCGAAATGTCCTTCATAAAGGCGCCGCCCCCGACCTTGAGGTCGAGGACGAGGGCGGAGGTGCCGCTCGCGATCTTCTTCGCCATGATGCTCGCGGCGATGAGGCCGTCGCACTCCACCGTCGCCGTGACGTCGCGGAGCGCGTAGAGGATGCGGTCGGCGGGCACCACGCGGTCGCTCTGACTCACGACGCCCACCCCAATGCGCTCCAGCTGACGCACGAACTCCCCCTGTGGCAACCGAACACGGAACCCCGGGATGGACTCGAGCTTGTCGAGCGTCCCCCCGGTGTGGCCGAGCCCGCGGCCGGACATCTTGCCGAAGACGCCGCCGCACGCCGCGACGAGCGGCGCGAGGACCAGCGTGATCTTGTCGCCGACGCCGCCGCTCGAGTGCTTGTCGAGGACCGGTCGGCGGAGGAGGCGCAAGTCGAGCGTCTTGCCGGACTCGACCATCGCCCGCGCGAGGGCGATGGTCTCGGCGTCGCTGAGCCCGCGAATCGCCATCGCCATCATGAGCGCACTCGCCTGGTAGTCGGGCACAACCCCGGAGACGACGCCGGAGATAAAGGCTGCGATAGCGGCCTCGTCGAGCTCCCCTCCGTCGCGTTTGCGGGCGATCACGTCGTATGCAAAGTCCACGGTCCCCTCCAGCTGGTTTTAAACGAGCTCCGGCCAGCGGGCGAGGAGCGCCGGCGCGAGCGCGCTGCGAAGCGTTTGAGCCAAATCGCCGCCGGCGGTGAGTACCTCTTCGTGCGAGGCGACCGCGCCGGCCGCATTCGCGATGAGGCCGAGGAGGAGCGTAGAAGCTCCGCCGCGATGCGCCGCGCGCACCTCCGGCGCCGCCGACATACCGACGGCCTCACCGTACGTGGCGAGCCAGGCGACCTCGGCCGGCGTCTCGAACTGCGGCCCTCTGAGCGCGACGTACGCGCCACTGCCCACCTCGACGCCCTCGAGCGACCGCCAGAGCGCGAGGGCGATTTGCTCCGTCCCCTCGGCGTCACAGACGGAGAGGCGCGGCGGCTCCGCCCCCTGCGGCTGCCGTTGCAGGTCGACGATCTCGCCGCAGACCACGACGCTGCCGGCGGGAAACGCGGGGGTGAGGGAGCCACAGGAGTTGGCGAGCGCGATGCGCCGCACCCCGGCAGCGACCAAATCGCACACCGGGCGCTGTACCTCCTCCTCACTCCAGCCCTCGTAGAGGTGGGGCCGACCGCAGGCGAGCGCCACCCTCAAGTGCGAGGAGCCGACGGTGAGCAGGACGAGACGCAGGCGGCTGTGGTGGCCGGGGACGGTCGTGCACGGCCACCCCAGTTGAGCGTACGAGAACTCCTCGATCGGCTCGGCCCCGGCGGGCAAGCCCGCGGCGAGGCCCGAGCCGAAGATAACCGCGACGTCGGGGGCGAACGCCTTAAGGCGGGCGAGGGCCGACCCGAAGACCGCCGAGCAGCTCACAGCATCACCGCGCCGGGCAACGGCGGCTGCTCGCCGGTGAGCAGGTGGAAGGCGGTGGCGCCGACGTCCTCCTGCGCGCCGTCGTAGCGCCCGGGCCGCAGGCCGAGGGCGAAGAGCGGCGAGTACTCCCGCGTGTGGTCGGTGCCGGGCGTGGTGGGATCGACGCCGTGGTCGGCGCAGAGGATCATGGCGTCGCCGGGGCGCAGCAGCCCCCGCCAGACGGAGATGGCGGCGTCGACCTCCACGAGCCCCGCGGCGAAGCCCTCGGGATCGTTGCGGTGCCCCCAGACCTGGTCGAAGTCGACGAGGTTCGCGAAGAGCAAGCCGCGCTCCATCTCGCGGAGGTAGAGCGTGCACGCCGCGATGCCCAGGGTGTTGTTCGTCGTGTGGTCGTCGACCGTGATGCCGCGCTGCGTGAAGATCTCGCCGATCTTGCCCACGCCGACGACGGGGATACGGCGCTCCTCGAGGAGGTCGAGATACGTGGGGCCGATGGGCGGCAGCGAGTAGTCGCGGCGGCGAGAGGTGCGCTCGTAGCACCCCGACTCGCCGGCGAACGGGCGGGCGATCACGCGGCCTACGGCGTGCGGGCCCGCGAGGATCTCCCGCGCGATCTCGCACCACCGGTAAAGCTGCTCCACCGGCACAACGTCCTCGTGGCAGGCGATCTGCAGCACGGAGTCGGCGGAGGTGTAGACGATGGGCCTCCCGGTGCGCACGTGGAGGTCGCCGAGCTCTTCGATAACGCCGGTGCCCGAGGCCGGCTTATTGCACAGCACCTCGCACCCTATGGCGCGCTCGAAGGGATCGATCACCTCCGGGGGGAACCCGTCGGGGTAGGTCGGAAACGGCCGGTCGAGCACGACGCCCATCATCTCCCAGTGGCCGGTCGTGGTATCTTTGCCCGCGCCGTTCTCGCGGAGGCGCCCGTAGGTCGCCTCCGGCCACGGCGGGCCAAACGGCAGCCCCGTCACCTCACCGAGGCCGAGGCCCGTGAGGTTGGGGAGCTCGACCGGCACGCGCTCAAGGACGTGGCGGAGCGTGTTGGTGCCCACATCTCCGTAGGCAGCCGCATCTGGCAACTCCCCGGCGCCGACTCCATCAAGGACACATACGAAGACACGGCTCATGCTGACCTCTCAGTGGAAGCGTCTCGCCGGGCATCCTCCCCCCGATCGCGCCGCGCGCGCGGGTGCGTCTCGAGGTAGACCTCTCGGAGGTGTTCGACGGTGACGTGTGTATAGAGCTGTGTGGTCGCCACGTTGGCGTGCCCCAACATCTCCTGCACGCTGCGGAGGTCGGCTCCTCCGGCGAGGAGGTGCGTGGCGAACGAGTGGCGGAAGGTGTGGGCGCTCGCGCGGCCGAGTAGGTCTGCGCGCTCGAGCATCTGACGCAGAAGGTAGTGAAAACCTTGGCGCGTCAACGGGCCGCCGCGGGCGTTGAGGAAGAGTTCGGGACGGCGGCGACCCCGCAGGAGCTCGCGTCGCCCGTTTTGAAGGTAGCGACCGAGCGCTGCGGAGGCAGCCGCGCCCATAGGCACGATGCGCTCCTTCTCCCCCTTGCCGATACAGCGGACGATGCCGGCCTCCAGATCCACGTCGCCCTCCCGCAGGTCGAGGAGCTCGCTGATGCGCAGGCCGCACCCGTAGAGCAGCTCCAGCGCCGCCAACGTGCGCTGCCCCAAAGCGTCGGAGGGGGTGATCTGCGAGAGGAGAGCCTCCACCTCCTCGACGGAGAGCACCTTGGGGAGCTTCTGCTCCCTCTTCGGCGAGCGCAGACGGGCCGTGGGGTTGTCGCCGCGCACCTCCTCTCGCACCAAGTAGGCGTAAAAGCCACGAAGACTCGCGAGCCGACGGGCGGCGCTGGCCGAGGCGCAGGAGGTGCACTCCTCCCCCTCAAGATACTCGTGGAGGTGCTCCTCGGTCGCGCGAGCGGGCAGCACGGAGCGCTCCGCCAAAAACGCCGTCCAGCGTGCGAGGTCGCGCCGATAGGCGAGCACGGTGTTGACGCTATTCCCCCGCTCGTAGCGGAGGTAGTCGAGGAACTCCTCGACCCGTGGGTCGGCGGACGCTTGTCGCGAGGCCCCGGACATGGCGCCTTACGTGGTCGTCGTGCGGCCCGCGACGGTGACGATTGCGTGGGAGAGCGCGAGCAGGTCGCAGAGGTAGCTGAGGCGCATGCTCTCCCGAGGGGAGTGGACAGCGTCGTAGCCGACCCCGAGGGTGAGTGCTGGCAGGCCCTTCGTGTTGAAGACGTTGCCGTCGGAGCCGCCACCACCCCGCAGGGGAACCGCCGTGAGCCCAACCTCCGCGGCCGCAGCCTTCACGAGCTGCACCGGCAGGGCGTCGTCGGCGTGCCGGTAGCTGGGGAACTCCTCGTTGAGGTCGATCTCGACGTCCACACCGACCTCCGCGGCGGCGAACGTACACGCCTCGATCACCGCGGCGATCTGCTCCGCGAGACGCTCGTCGTCGTGACTGCGAACCTCCCCTCGCACCGTACAGCGCTCGGGGATGATGTTAATGGCGGTGCCGCCCTCTATGACGCCGACGTTGGCGGTGGTGTACTCGTCCAAGCGTCCCAGCTGGAGCGTCGCGATGGCGCGGGCTGCGGCGAGCACAGCGCTGCGGCCGTCCTGCGGAGCTATACCGGAGTGAGCGGCCACGCCGGTAAAGACCGCGGTGAACTCCTTAGCCCCCGGCGCACTCGTGATGAAGACACCGGGCGCCCCCTCCGAGTCGAGTACAAACACTGTGCGCGCGTGCAGTGAGCTGACGTCGAAGGCGCACGCACCGAGCAGCCCGATCTCCTCGCCCACCGTGAGCAACAGCTCCACGTCGGCCGCGGGCGGAGCGGACGAGAGGTCGCGCATGAGCAGCAACAGCACCGCGAGGGCAGCTTTGTCGTCGGCGCCGAGGATGGTCTCACCGTCGGTGCGCACGTACCCGCCCTCCACGATGATGGTGGGTGGCCGCTCGATGGGGACGGTGTCGATATGCGCGCAAAAGGCCACCGGCACGCCTTCACCGCGGCCGCGCGCACGCACGAGGATGTTGCCGCAGCCGCATCCGGTGACCTCGGCGGTGTCGTCCTCGAAGACCTCAAGGCCGGTGCCCGCGAAGAAGTCGTGGATCACCCGAGCGATCTCGCCCTCCTCGCGGGAGGGCGAGCGGATCTCGGCGAGGGAGATAAAGAGGTCGCGGAGCTCGTCTAGTCGGCCGTGCATACACCCTCCTGCTCTGCGTCGTACTCGTCGCGGAACACCGACGCGGCGCCGACGAAGTCGCGGAAGAGCGGCGCCGGGCGGTTGGGCCGCGACCTGAACTCCGGATGAGCCTGCGAGGCGACAAACCACGGGTGGCCACTGAGCTCGCAGATCTCGACGAGGCGTCCGTCGGGTGTAGTGCCGCTTATGACGAGGCCCGCGGCCTCCAGCTCCGAGCGGTAGTCGTTGTTAACCTCAAAGCGGTGGCGGTGGCGCTCCCAGGCTGCATCCTGCCCGTAGGCGGCGTGCGCACGCGTGCCGGGTACCAGCCTGATCTGCGAGGCGCCGAGGCGCATCGTCCCGCCGAGATCGTCGATCTCCTTTTGCTCCGGGAGGATGTCGATGACCGGGTGCGGCGTCTCCTGGTCGAACTCGGTGGAGTTCGCCCCCTCCATGCCGCAGACGCTGCGAGCGAACTCCACGACAGCGCACTGCATGCCGAGGCAGATGCCGAGGAAGGGGACGTTGCGCTCCCTGCAAAACCGAATGGCCGCGATCTTGCCCTCGATGCCGCGCTGGCCGAAGCCGCCGGGGACGACGACGCCGTCGACGTCGGCGAGTCTGTCGGCGACCGTTGCCTCGGTGATCTCCTCGGCGTCGATCCAGCGCAGGTCGAGCTGCCGGCCGTGATGGAAGCAGGAGTGTTTAAGCGCCTCCCAGACCGAGAGGTAGGCCTCGTGGAGCTGCACGTACTTACCCACGAGGCCGATCGTCACCGGGCGCTCGCACGAGTCGATGCGCTCGATGAGGCCGCGGAGCTCGCTTAAATCCGGCTCGCTGCATTCTATGCCCAGCTTCCGTACCACGAGGTTGTCGATGCCCTGATCGTGCATCTGCAGCGGAATACGGTACACATCGGCGGCGTCGCTCGCGCAGATCACCGCGTCGGGGTCGACGTCGCAGAAGAGCGCGATCTTCTCCCGAATGCCCTTCTCGAGCGGCTCCTCGGAGCGCGCCACGATGATGTCGGGCTGAATGCCGATCTCGCGCAGCTCGGCGACGGAGTGCTGCGTGGGCTTCGTCTTGGGCTCCCCCACGACGCCGATAACCGGCACGAGCGTTACGTGCACGTAAAGTACGTTGGAGCGGCCGATGTCGTTGCGGAACTGGCGGATAGCCTCGAGGAAGGGAAGGCTCTCGATGTCGCCCACGGTGCCGCCGATCTCGGTGATCAGTACGTCGACGCCGATGTTCTGCGCGAGGCGGTGGATCCGGCTCTTGATCTCGTTGGTGATGTGCGGGATAACCTGGACGGTGCCACCGAGGTAGTCGCCGCGGCGCTCCTTCATGAGGACGCTGTTGTAAATGCCGCCGGTGGTGATGTTTGAGCCGCGCTGCACGAACTCGTCGATGAAACGCTCGTAGTGCCCCAGGTCGAGATCGGTCTCGGCGCCGTCCTCGGTGACGAAGACCTCCCCGTGCTGAAACGGACTCATAGTGCCGGGGTCGAGGTTGATGTACGGGTCGAACTTCTGGTTGGCGACCTTAAGGCCTCGGGCCTTGAGGAGATGGCCGAGAGAGGCGGCGGTAATACCCTTTCCTATTCCGGACACCACGCCACCCGTGACGAAAATGTATCGCGTCATCTCCTTCTTCCCTTCTGGTGTTCAGCCCTCGTGCGCGACGCGCTCGGGTCGCCGTGAGCTCCGCCCCACACGGGGCGCTGATACTGGACGTAAGGCACGACGAAACCGCCGCGCGTTAATACTGTGGAAGAGTACGGAGCTCGACACGCGCCCAGCGGTGCGGGGCGGTGTGGGGAAACACTACATCGGGCGAGCCCACGGATCACACACAAAGTATACCAAGGAACGACGAACGGGCAATGAGGAGAGTGTGCCCATGGGGCGACGGATACGGGCCGCTCACCGAGCCCGGGAGCGCTCGGCCGCGCGGTTAAGGAGGCCCTCCGCGTGGCTGCGGGCGCTCGCGTCGGCGCGGTCGGCACCGAGCATACGGCAGAGTTCGGCGAGGCGCTCCTCCCCCGCGACGCGGCGGACCACGGTGACGGTGGTGCCCTTAACCTCATCGCTCTCCTTGGCGAGGGCGAAGTGGCGGTCGGCGAACGCCGCGATCTGCGGCAGGTGGGTAATGCAGAGCACCTGCCGAGAGCGCGCGAGCTCGGCGAGTCGCTCGCCGAGGGCGGAGGCGGTGACGCCGCCGATACCCGTGTCGACCTCGTCGAAGACGATCGTCTCCACGTCGTCCTGCAGCGTCACGATGCTGCGGAGGGCGAGCATCGTGCGCGAGAGCTCGCCGCCGGAGGCGACCTCGCGGAGCGGGCGCAGCGGCGTGCCGGGGTTCGCGCTGAAGAGGAACTCGACGTCGTCGGCGCCGCGCGGGCCGAGCGCGCTCCACCCCTCCCCGCGCGCCTCGACCGCGATGCTGAAGGAGGCGTGCGGGAGCGCGAGGCCGCGGAGCTCCTCCTCCATGCGGGCGGCCACGGAGACGGCGCGGGAGCGCCGCGCCTCGCCCAGGAGCTCGGCGCGGCGAAGCGCCGCGCCCTGCGCGTCTACGACCCTCCGCTCGAGCGCGGACCTGTCGACCTCGAAGGCCTCGAGGACGGCCAAGCGCTCGGCCGAGCGCTCGGCGTAGGCGAGCACCTCCTCGGTGGTCTGGCCGTACTTACGCAGCAGCGACCGCACCTCGTCGTAGCGGAGTTCGACGACATGAGAGCGGGAGGGATCGAGCGCGAGGTCGTCGAGGTAGGCGCGCAGCTCGGCGGCGAGGTCGTCGAGCTCCGCGAGCGCGCCGTCGAGGCGCCCCTCGAGCGCAGCTAACCCGGCGTCGAAGGCCGAGGCCTCGCCCACTAAGTGCCGGGCGACGCGGACGGCGTCGACCGCCGCCCCCTCCTCCTCGCCGATCAAGAGGGAGAGCGCGCCGCCGACGCGCTCGAGGAGCTTCTCCGCGTGCCGCAGCCGCTCCCGCTCCTCAGTGAGGCGAACCTCCTCACCCGGCTGCAGCTCGGCTGCGGTGATCTCGTCGATCTGAAACCGCAGCATGTCGGCCTCGCGAGCGTGCTCCGCCTCGGTGCCGTGGAGATCCTCCAGCTCGCGAGTCGCGGCGAGGGCGTCGGCGTAAGCCGCCGAGTACTCCGCCAGGAGCGAGTCGAGCCCCGCGGCGGTGTCCAAAAGATCGAGCTGCCGGTCGAGGTGCAGGAGCTTCGTGTGCTCCAGCTGGCCGTAAAACGCGAGGCGGCTGCGCAGCACCTCCTCCACGACGGCAGCGGAGCTCAGTAGGCCGTCGTTGTACGCGCGAGAGCGCCCCTCTCGGGGCACCACGCGGGCCACCGCGAAAGACTCCTCGCCCTCGTCGAAGAGGGCCTGGATGAAGGCGCGCTCGGCCCCTCGCCGCACAAGCGCCGCGCCGCCCCGCTGCCCCATGAGCAAGCCGATAGCTTGCGCGAGGAGGGACTTGCCGGCGCCGGTCTCGCCGGTGATGACGTTGAGGCCCGGCGAGAGCTCAAGCCGTGCCTCGGCGATCAGGACGAGGTTGTCGATCGCGAGCTCAGCGAGCATCGCGGCGATCGAAGAGCTTCTCTTCGACGTTTCGGTAAAAGGAGCTCTCGCTCTGCACGAGGAGCCGCGCCCGCAGCTGGCCGGCGGCGATGCGCACGGAGTCGCCGGGGGCGAGGTACCCCTTAGGGACGCCGTCCACAGCGACCTCCGCCTCCTGCTCCGGTGAGAGATTACGTGCGGTGATGACGTGCCCCGTGCGCAGGATAAGCGGGCGAAACCCGAGTGAATGCGGGGCGATGAAGTTGAGCAACAGCACGGCGGCGTCCCACTCGATAATGGGGCCACCACACGAGAGGCTGTACGCGCTGGAGCCGGCAGGAGACGAGATAACGAGGCCGTCGCAGCTCATGGTGCCCGCGGTGACGCCGGCGATCTCGTACTGAAGCCGGAGGACGTGGCGGGGCGCGACCCGGCTGAGCACGACGTCGTTGACCGCCGTAAAACGGTCGCCATTAACCTGCACCTCGACGGTGAGGAGCTCCACGACGCGGTAGTCGCCGGCGACGATAGAGCCGAAGCCGTCGAGCCAGCCGCTCCGCGGCAACGAGGCGAGAAACCCGACGTTGCCGTAATTGACACCGAGGGTGGGTACGCTGGTGCCGAGCAGGCGCCCGAGGCTGCGGAGAATAGTGCCGTCGCCGCCGAAGACCAAGCAGAGATCGGCGTCGGCGAGCTCGTCCTCCTCCGCGAGGAGGTACCCGGCGCGCTGCTCCACAGTGAGGCGCTCGGCCTCCGAGCGAGGCAAGAGCAGCTCGAGCCCGAGCGCGTGCCTGGCGGCGGCGAGCTCCGCGAGCGCCGCCTGAACGGCCTCGTGCGGGCGGCCGGTGACCACCCCGATACGCCGGAGCGGCTCAGCCACGGTGCTCTCCCACCGCCTCGGCGACGGCGAGCTCGCAGTTAAGCGGCTGTGTCTCGCTCGTGGAGGCGTCGCAGAAGAGGATGAAGTACTCCACGTTTCCCTTCGGGCCGGGGTGACCGGAGTCGCACACACCGAGGACCGCGGCGCCGTTCTCGCCCAGCCAGGTGCAGACGCCCTCGAGCACCTCGCGGTGCACAGCTTTGTCGCGCACCACGCCGCCCTTGCCGACGCGGTCGCGACCCGCCTCGAACTGCGGCTTCACGAGCACCAGCCCGCGGTAGCCGCGCCGCAACGATCCTAGCACGCCCTCCAGCACCGTCGTAAGGGAGATAAAGGAGAGGTCAGCGGTGACGAACGAGGGCCGAAACGGCAGCGCGTCGGCGGGTAACGTGCGCGCATTCGTGCGCTCCATAACGGTGACGCGGGGATCGCAGCGCAGCCGGTAGTCGAGCTGCCCGTACCCCACGTCTACGGCGACCACGTGGGCCGCCCCGCCCTGCAGCAGGCGGTCGACGAAGCCACCGGTGGAGCTCCCGAGGTCGATCGCCTCCTCCCCCACGACCTCGACGCCGAGGGCGGTCATGGCGTGGTCGAGTTTGTCGCCGCCACGGGAGACGTAGCGCGGCCGCGCGGCGACGGTGATGAGGGCATCCGCGGCGATCGTAGTGCCCGGCTTATCCGCGAGCGAGCCGTCGACGCGAACCTCGCCCGCCAGCACGGCGGTGCGAGCCCGCGCGCGGGTCTCGAAGAACCCCCGGGCCACGAGAGCCGTGTCGAGCCGCTCGCGTGCCACGCTCACCCGGTGCGCGCGAGGGCCGACGCCACCGCGGCGGAGAGGGCCTGCGGGGTGAGCCCAAGATCCTCGAGGAGTTGCTCGCGGTCGCCGTGCGGCACGAAGGCGTTGGGGATGCCGAAGCGCAGTACGCGGGTACGCTCGGCGACGCACTCGAGCACCGCGCTGCCGAAGCCGCCCGCGAGGACGTTCTCCTCGACGGTTACGAGGAGGCGGTGGGCATCCGCCAGCTGGAGGAGGAGCTCCTCGTCTAGCGGTTTTACGAAGCGCGCGTCGACGACCGTCGACGAGACCCCCCGCTCGCTGAGAAGGCGCGCCGTCTCGCGGGCCATACCGACGCCGGTGCCGATGCCGACGAGGGCGACGTCGTCCCCCTCGAGGAGCACCTCACCCCTCCCGAGCGGGAGAGGCTGCGGGTCGGTGCTGAGCTCCAGCGGGGCGGCGAGGCCGCGCGGGTAACGAATCGCGGCCGGCCCGTCCAGCGCGAGCGCGGTGACGAGCATCCGCTGCAGCTCGCGTTGGTCCGAGGGCGCCATGACCGTCATGGTGGGCACCAAGCGCAGGTACGAGAGGTCGAAGACGCCGTGGTGCGTGGGGCCATCGTCGCCCACGAGCCCGGCGCGGTCGACGGCGAAGACGACCGGCAGGTTTTGAAGGCCGATGTCTTGTATGAGCATGTCGAAGGCGCGCTGCAAGAAGGTGGAGTAGACGGCGACCACGGGGCGCCTGCCACCGATGGCTAAGCCGGCGGCGAGGACGGCGGCGTGCTCCTCGGCGATGCCGACGTCGTAGAGGCGCTTGGGGAACCGACGCTCGAACTCCTCGAGGCCGGTGCCCTGCGTCATGGCGGCGGTGATGGCGACAACACGGGGGTCGCGGTCGGCGAGCTGCACGAGCGTGTGCCCGAACGCCTCGGTAAACGTAGTGCCAGCTGAGGCGCTCTTGCTCTCCCCGTTAACCAGGTGGAAGGGGCCGGTACCGTGAAACACCTCCGGCTGCTCCTCCGCCGGGTGATACCCCTTGCCCTTGACGGTTTTAACGTGGAGGACGACGGGCCGACGTGTCTCGATCGCCTGGCGGATGTTGGTGCGGAGCGCCCGCATATCGTGGCCGTCGACGACGCCGATGTACGCGAACCCGAGCTCCTCGAAGAGCATGCCCGGCGCGAGAAAGGCCTTCATGGAGCCCTTGACCTCTTGGCCGAAGCGGTAGGCCCCCGGCCCGATCACGGGGATGCGCGCGAGGCCGCGCTCCATCTCCTCGCGAATACGCGTAAGCGCGGGGTCCAGGCGAATACGGTTGAGGTAGCGTTGCATGGCCCCGACGTTCGGCCTGATCGACATCTCGTTGTCGTTGAGGATAACGACGAGCGGCGCCCCGAGATCGCCCGCTTGGTTGAGCGCCTCGTAGGCGACGCCCCCGGTGAGGGCGCCGTCGCCGAGCACGCAGACGACGTGGCGGTCCTCCTCGCCGGCGAGCTTGGCGGCCTCCAAGAGGCCGAGGCCGTAGCCGATGGAGGTGGAGGCGTGCCCCGTGCCCATTACGTCGTGCTCAGACTCCACACGAGAGGGAAACCCGGAGATGCCGCCGTACTGGCGAATCGTCGGGAACTGCTCGTAGCGGCCGGTGAGCAGCTTATGGGCGTAGCACTGATGGCCCACGTCCCAGACGATCTTGTCGCGTGGGCTCTGGAGGATGCTGTGGAGGGCGACGGTGAGCTCGACCGTGCCAAGGGAGGCGCCGAGGTGGCCGCCGACCTCGCTTACACAGGAGAGGATGGCGTGCCGGAGCTCCTCCGAGAGCACCACGAGCTCTCGCTCCGAGAGACGGTGGAGGGCGGAGGGGTCGGTTATCCTATCGAGATACCGCATCGCACCCGGCAGTATAGCATCGAGCGATCCCCCCTGGCCGAGGCCCCGCCCAGCCGCCCGTTAGTGCCGGCGGCGATGGATGTACTCCGTGAGCGCGAGGAGGTCGGCCGTCTCCCCGGGGAGCTCGGCGAGCCGCTCGCGTGCACGCTCGTAGGCGCCCTCCGCGAGCCGCTCCGCCCCCTCCACCCCGAAGCGAGAGACGTAGGTCACCTTTTGCTGCTCTCGGTCTTTGCCGACGCTCTTGCCGAGGTCGGCCACCTCGCCGACCTCGTCGAGGATGTCGTCGACGATCTGAAAGAGGAGGCCGATCTCAGCCGCGAAGGCGCGGTACGGCGCGAGGTCGCACGCCCCGGAGAAGAGCGCCCCGCAGACGACCGAGGCGCTGATAAGGCACCCGGTTTTGAGCGCGTGGAGCAAGCGCAGCTGCTCGTCGGTCGTGGCTATCGCGGCGATGTCCATGTACTGACCGCCCACCATGCCCTGCACCCCGGTCGCCTCGGCGACCTCCCGAACGGCCGCCAACGAGACCTCGGCCGAGGCGTTGGGGCAGGAGATCAGCAGGCGAAAGGCCTCGGCGAAGAGGGCATCCCCGGCGAGGATAGCCACGTCCTCGCCGTAGGCGACGTGACAGGTGGGGCGCCCGCGACGCAACGTGTCGTCGTCGATAGCCGGGAGGTCGTCGTGGATGAGCGAGTAGGTGTGGATGAGCTCGATCGCCGCCGCGGCCGGCAGCACGGCGGCGGGCTCCGCCCCGAGGCTGCGCGCGGTCGCCAGCGTGAGCACCGGGCGAATACGCTTGCCGCCGGCGAGTAAGGAATGCCGCATCGCCGCGACCAGCGGCTGAGCGTACTGGCTCACCCCGAAGTCTAGCGCCTCCAGGTAGTCCTCCACGAAGCGCAAGAGGTCGCTCGGATACGTCGCCGGGACGCTCACCGCATCAACCCTTTATGACGCACGCTCAACTCACCTCACGGGCGAGCGTCTCGAGGAGGCGACTCGCCTCCTCCGTAAGCTCAGTCGCCCGCTCCAAGAGCCCGATCTCGACCTCCCTAGAGGAAGCCCCGGCCACCCGCAACTCGAGGGCGTCGAGCTGCTCGATCACCTCACTCACGCGAGCGAGGGCACCCGAAACGACGGGCTCGTCGCTGCGATGCAGCTCAGTCATCGCCGGAGCTCCGCTCCTGGAGGATCGCCCCGAGGATGCCGTTAACGAAGCCGCCGGCCTTATCGGTTGCGTAGCGTTTGGCGAGCCTCACAGCCTCGTCGATCGCCACCTCTGGAGGGGTGGTAGTGCTCTTCATCTCCCAGAGGGCCAACCGCAAGATACTGCGCTCGATCGGCGCCATGCGCTCCAAAGGCCACGAGTCGGCGTGTGCGGCGAGCGTTCCGTCGAGCTCCTCACACCCCGCGATAACCCCGTCCACAGCCAGCGTCGTAAAGGCGTCGGGCGCGTACCCCTCGCGCAGTCGATGCCCCTTAAGCAGATCCTCCATCGTGAGGCTGGTCACCTCACGTTGATACAGGAGGAAGAGCGCGTCGCGGCGAGCCTGCTTACGGCTGATCTCGGCGGTCACTGCTCGTTGCGCCACGCGCTCAGACGGGCTCGATCGCGAAGAGCGGCTGCCCGTACTGCACGGTCTCTCCGTTCTCCACCAGGACTTCGCGAACCACTCCGGCGCAGTCGGCGGTGAGCTCGTTCATCATCTTCATCATCTCGAGGATGCAGAGGATCTGGCCCTCCTCGACGGTGTCGCCCACTTGGACGAAGGGCGGAGCCTGCGGAGCGGACGCGGCGTAGAAGGTCGCGACCCACTTAGAGCGCACGAGGTGATGCGCCGAGCTGGACTCCGTGGGGACCTCCGCCGGTGCAGCCGCGGGCGCCGCCGGCGCGACGGCGGGCGCCGCCCCGGCTTTACGGATCGTGACCTTGAGGTCATCCTCCTCGATGATCAGCTCGGTGATGTCGCTCTCCTCCACGATCTCGAGGATCTCGCGCACGCGGTCCTCCGAGGAGGCGTCGAGTCCGGTTGCGGTGGGCGCCGAGGAGAAAAGATCGCCGCCCTGCATACCGAAGACGTCGTCTTCGGGGCCAATATAGTGCTTCTCGAGGTACGTGCGCGCGGATGACGGGAAGAGCGCGTAGCTGAGCACATCCTCCTCCCCACGCGCCAACTCGCCGATCTCAGCCCTGTAGTCCGCGAGCGTCTCGGTGAGGCTGTCGGCGGGTCGACCCTCGATGAGCTCCTCGCCGTCGAGCACGCGCTCGAGCACATCGCTCGCGATCGTACCCGGCGCCGCGCCGTACATGCCGCGCAGGTAGGCCTTCATCTCGTCGGGGACGATGTGCCAGCGATGACCGGAGAGGACGTTGAGCACGGCCTGTGTGCCCACGATCTGCGACATCGGCGTGACGAGCGGAGGAAACCCGACCTCGGAGCGCACAATCGGGATCTCCTCCAGCACCTCGGGGAGACGGTCGAGCGCGTTTTGCTCGCTGAGCTGGCTCTCGAGGTTGCTAATCATGCCGCCGGGCACCTGATGCGAGTACACCTGCATGTGCGTAAGCGAGGTGACGCCGCGATCGTGCTTACCATCGAGGCGTACCTGCTCGAAGTACTTGGCGATCGAGAAGAGGTGCTCGAGGTCGAGCGTTGTGTCGTAGGGCGTGCCGATAAGTGCGGTCACGACCATCTCCGTCGCCGGCTGGGAATTGCCGAACGCGAGCGGCACGGTCGCGGTGTCGATAACGTCGACCCCGGCCTCGATGGCCTTGAGGTACGTCATAGGCGCGAGGCCGCCGATGTAGTGGCAGTGCAGCTGAATGGGGACCTGGAACTCCTCTTTAAACCGCGTGATGAGCTGCTCCGCGTAGTACGGCGAGAGGAGCGCCGCCATGTCCTTAATGCAGAGGGAGTCCGCGCCCATCTCGACGAGCCGGCGCGCCACGGAGACGTAGTGGTCGAGCGAGTGAACCGGCGAGATGGTGTAGACGACGGCGCCCTGGAAGTGCTTGCCGGATTCTTTAATGGCCGCTGCGGCGGTCTCGAAGTTGCGCACGTCGTTGAGCGCGTCGAAGACGCGGAAGATGTCCATGCCGTTCTCGGCGGCCGTGAGCACGAACCGCCTCACGATGTCGTCGCCGTAGTGGCGGTACCCCACGAGGTTTTGACCGCGGAGCAGCATCTGCAGCGGCGTCCGCGTGACGTGCTTCTTGATCAGCCGCAGCCGCTCCCACGGGTCTTCGTCGAGAAAACGGAGGGCGGCGTCGAACGTGGCCCCGCCCCAGCACTCGAGAGACTGAAACCCGATCTCATCCATCGCCTCGAGGATCGGCAGCATCTCTGATGTACGCATACGTGTTGCCCAGAGCGACTGATGGCCGTCGCGCAACGTGGTGTCGGTGATCCCTACCTTACGAGCTCGCATCACTTCTCCAGATCATGCGCATTAGGCGCGGCTGAGGTACTCCCCGGTGCGCGTATCGACCTTGACACGCTCACCCTCTTCGATGAAGAGCGGTACCTGGATAATGGCACCCGACTCGAGCGTCGCCGGCTTGGTCGCGCCCTGCGCGGTGTCGCCACGAACGCCGGGGTCGGACTTCTCGATAACCAGCTCGACGCAGCTCGGCGCCTGCACGTCGAACGGTGAACCGTTGAGATACAGGAGGTCGACCTCCATATTCTCGACGACCCACTTGAGGGCATCCTCCGCCATCGATGGACTCACGGAGACCTGCTCGTAACTCTCGTTGTCCATAAAGACGACCTCGGTCTCGGTTGAGTAGAGGTACGCCATCTTGCGGGACTGCGTGTGCATACGGTTGAACTTCTCGCCGGCGCGGAAGGTCTTGTCCAGCACTGCACCCGTGCCTATGTTGCGCACCCGCGTGCGGACGAACGCTCCACCCTTCCCTGGTTTAACGTGCTGGAAGTCGAGGATCGTGAAGGGCTGACCGTCGATCTCGATAGCCATGCCCGTTTTAAATTGGTTTGTGGAAACTACTTCAGCCATTGCATCCTGCTTAACCATCGTGGATATCGGAAAGAAACACTGAGGGCCAATGATACAGGATGCCGCGAGAGGGTGTAGCGGGAGGCCTAGTCGACCACCTGGAGATCCTTCGTGAGCCTCGTTAAGGGCTCACATCCCGTGGCGGTGACGAGCACTGTGTCCTCAATGCGGACACCACAAAACCCGTCGACGTAGATCCCGGGCTCGACCGTACAGACCATGCCGGCCGCCAGCCGATCGCCGACGGTACGCCCCAGCGACGGCTCCTCGTGCACACACAACCCCACCCCGTGCCCGGTGCCGTGGCCGAAGTGGTCGCCGTACCCCGCCTCCTCGATAACCGATCGGCAGGCGGCATCGACGTCATCCCGGCCGTGGGCACCGGGCTTGAGGGCCGCGAGACCGGCCAGCTGCGCTCGCAAAACGACGTCGTAAATGCGGCGCGCCTCCTCCGGAGGCTCCCCCGCCGCGTACGTCCGCGTCGTGTCGCTGCAGTAGCCGTCGACACGGGCTCCCGTGTCGATCACCACGAGATCGCCGGGGCGGATGATGCGGTCGCCGGGGATGGCGTGCGCCTGCGCACCGTGCTCCCCAGCGGCCACAATAGCCGGAAACGCCTCCCCCTCCGCGCCGAGGCGGTGAAAGGCCGCGGCGAGCCCCCAGGCCACGTCGCGCTCGCTGCGACCGATGAGCCCGCTGCCGACCACCTCGGCGAGCGCACAGTCAGTCACGGCCGCCGCCCGGCGCATCGTCGCGATCTCCCTATCGTCCTTGATGATCCGCAGATGAGCGATGCGCTGACCGACGTTACGCAGGGGGCCGTCGTGGAGGCGACGCAGTGCTCTATAGCGCTCGTAGCTGAGCGATGCCCCCTGAAACCCGAGGCGGACGCCCTGGCCGAGTGAGCCATGTAGAGCGGCGACGGCGGAGGCGAAGAGTCCTTTTTGAGCACGTACGAGGGTGAAGTCGGGAGCCTCTTCCGCAGCCTGCCCCCAAAAGCGAGCGTCGGTGCAGAGCGAAGCCTCCGTAGAGGCGATCACGAGCAGTGCATCCTCGCCGCGAAAGCCCGAGAGGTAGCGAATGTCGGCCTCATCGCTCACGAGGACAGCATCGAGGCGCAGCTTCTCCAACAGCGTACGGCAGGCCGCAAGTCGAACTCTCACGATGCGTCACCGTCCAGGAGCTCGGCGAGAAAGACGAGTGCCTCCCTATAGCCCTCGACACCCCGTCCGCTCGTTCGAAAGGCGGCGAGCTCGGTGATCAACGAACGCCGCCGCCACTCCTCGCGGCGCTCCACATCTGAGAGGTGAACCTCGGCGATCGGCGCGGGGACGAGCTCGAGGGCGTCGCGAATAGCGTAGCTGTAGTGCGTCCAGGCGCCGGGGTTAACGATGAGTGCATCTACACCCCCTCGGGCGATCTCATGGAGCTTCTCCACGAACGCACCCTCGTGATTCGTCTGATAACAATGCACACTGAATCCCCGCTCGGCGCCCCAGCGCACCACGCACTCTTCAAGCTCCCCTAAGGTGAGATCGCCATAGTGCTCGGGCGCTCGATATCCCAACATATTAAGGTTAACTCCATGGATGAGCCAGAGGGTTTTTAGGCGCCGCGGAGCCACGCCACAACTCTCATCTGAAGGTCGAGGGATACGTTCACGCCGAGCACTGGCTGGCCAAGCGCCTTTAGGAGTACGAAGCCCACGCCGCCCTCCCCGGCCTTTTTGTCACGGGCGATGAGGTCGCACACATCGGTAACGGTGGCGCCCTCAAAACGCGCGGGCAAGCCGAGGCGGTCGAGGAGGCGAACGCCTCGCTTCTCCTCGTCGGCCGAGAGCCCGCAGAGCTCGCGGGAGAGGCGGAGAGCCGCTCGAAGACCCAGCCCCACGGCTTCGCCGTGCGTATAGCGCTTAAACCCGGTTGCCGCCTCGATAGCGTGCCCGACCGTGTGGCCGAAGTTGAGGACGGCGCGAGGGCCGAGCTCCTCCCGCTCATCGAGGGCGACGACTGCGGCCTTCGCCTCCACGCATCCCGCGATAAGGTCGACTGAGACGGTCTCGGAGGAGAGACCGGACTGCGCTAAGCTCTCTACCTCAAGCAGAAGGTCAGCTCCTTCACAGAGGCCCGCCTTCGCCACCTCAGCGGCACCACTTCGAAGCTCGCGGGGAGGCAGCGTGGCTAAGGTGTCGACGTCAGCGAGGACGAAGAGTGGCTGATAGAAGGTACCGACGTGGTTTTTACCGGAGCGGAAGTCGACCGCCACCTTACCGCCAACCGATGAGTCCACCTGAGCCAGCAGGGTGGTCGGCACCTGAACGAAGGTGAGACCGCGGAGGTAGGTGGCCGCGACCCACCCGGTGAGATCGCCGATCACGCCCCCTCCTAGCGCTACGAGGACGTCGTTTCTGCGAAGAGCGCGGTCGTAAAGCACACCGTAGAGCTCTTCGGCGCGCGTAAGCGTCTTTTGCGCCTCACCCGGCGGAAGAACAACCTGAGAGGGCTGATAGCCAGCGCACGCGAGACTGTCGTGAGCGATATCGAGGTAGTGCGGCGCTACGTTGGCGTCGGAGACGATGACGGCTTTGCCGCCCCCGTGGCGCAACCGAAGCTCAGAACCGAGTCTCTCGAGGCAGCCCCTCCCCACCACTACATCGTATCGCCGAGAGGCGACACGCACCTCGCTCCTCCTCATCCGTCACCGTCCTCACCCGAACTTAATGCGCACGCTCACAAGCGGCGGCCGCGTTATTTAATAACGACCTGCCCCGCGTGAATCACGATAGTCTGATCGCCGTGCAGGATCGTCGCCGTCTGCGCATCCGCATCGATCGCGAGGATCTTGAGCTGCCCCCAGGAGGTGGTAATAACCCTACCGACCGCGAGATCGGGGTACGTCTTCGTATCGACCTTGAGGGTGACGAGGGGCTTCCCGTTCTGCTTCGTGATGCTCAGCACACTCAAGGAGTGCCCCTTAAGAGCGCCAGAAGCGCCGACTCGCTCGATCGAGACCACCTTGATCGTGTACTTCGCACCATCGCTGAACTCGAGATCGACCGACTCACCGAGGCTCACCGAGAAGGAGGATTTTCCGCCGGCCAGCTCGCCGTCGAGGATTTTAAAGGTAAGGTCGCCCGCGGTGATTTTGTCGACGATGAAGGCTGGGTTCTTCTTGGGGATCTTCGTGCCTTTTTTAACGGTGAAGGACGTTTTGTCGAGGAGAACCCGGGCTACGTACGAGACGGAAGGGCTCGTCGAGGAGGGTGACTTCGTCGGAACGGGTGTCGCACCACCCCCACTAGGGGAAGTGGATGCCGACGGGGCGAAGGGGTCTTTGGCTTTAAAGGAGTCGAGCACCGGTTCTTTCTTCGCGGGGTCGACGATTTGAGCAACCTCGTCGCCCGCCGCCTTCGCCTTGCCTCCGGCCTGAGAGGCCACCACAGCTCCCTGCGAGGAGGCAGCCGGCGACTGTGAGAAGGCGAGCGCGAGGGCGAGCGCCGCACCGACGATCAGTGCGACAGCCACCCAGATAAACATGCGTCGAGTTGTCATTGCTGCATCTCCAAGGATTCCGAAGATCCTGAGGCTGCTGGAGTGGGGGAACTACTCGCCCCAGCTGTAGCACTCGAGCCACCCCAGAGGTAGGCGTTGAGATCGATGCTCACCGTGAGGGGGGCAACCGACCCGCCAGTAGCCCCGGCCTCTGAGCCCCCACCGGCTAGCGAGAGGTTCGTCACCTGCAGAAGCCTCCCCGTAACGCGAAGGCTCTGATTGCGGAAGATGACGTAATTCTCGAGGCGATAGAGGAAGTCCTCAATATCGAAGTAGCGACCGCTCACCTGCAGAGTGATCGTCTGGATGCCGAAAGGCGTCCCGGACTGTATTTCTCCTCGTGTAATGCTCATGAGATCGATACCCGCGGCCTTCGCCGTTTGCGAGAGCTCTAGGATCAACGAGGGGATGCCCTCGCTCTCGGGGAGCATCTTGCTCAGGCGAACGATCTCGGCGCGCGATTGCGGCGCGGTCCGCTTGTAGGACTCAAGCCGCGCGACCTGGCTCTTCGCCTGTGCGAGCGAAGCTTGCGCCCGGAGGTTCTCTTCTTCCAATCCGGCGATGCGCTCTCGTACCGGACTGAAGAGGAGGAAGTACCAGACGACGACTAGTACGATCGCAACGAGTGCAATGATCAGATAGGCCGCTTTTCCGCGTAAACGCTCTCTCACTGACCCTCACCTCCCTGCTGTGACCCCCCCGCCTGTTGTTGCATGGTCGTCGTCGGTGGCGCAGTGAGATAAGGACGAAGCGAGGCTGTAACGGTAAAAGAGACCGCCATACCCCCACCTGCAGTGGCGGCTCCAGAGCCCGAGGCGCCCCCCGAGGAGGAACTTGTGAGCCGGATAGCGGTGAACTGTGGAATGAGACCGAGTCGAGTCATAAAGTCTGCAACGTCTCTATGCGTGCGCGCCATACCGGTGAAGGTGATATCGACACTCCCGGCATCGGCACCCGCCGCCGCACCCGCAGCTGGCATCGAAGTGCCGGGGAGCATGGTCGCAGGCACCGCGCCGGTAAGAGCTGTGAGCTGAACACTCGTCGGGATAACGAGGCTAACCTGCTGAAGGATGCTCGACCACAAGATACGTGAGTCGTAGATACCCCTCGCCGTCTCGGTCATGGAGGTGCGCTTTCCCTCAAGCCGTGCGTAAGGCTGAAGCTCACTGCGCCTCGCCTCCTCGGCCTGCAGAGCGCTTCTTGTCTGCGCGAGCTCCTCCTGCTTTGCGTTCGCCGTAGTGACCTGCAGGAGATAGAGACTGGTGAGCGCGACCACAACCGCGATAAGGGCGAGGAGGGCGTAGGCGAGACCCCGTTCTTGAAGCGCCTTCGCTCGCTCTTCGCCCGGGAGGAGATTAATACGCCTCATCGCCCGCTACTCCTCATCCTGCATCGCTAGCCCAATAGCAACCGACAACCGTGGCGAGATAATCTCAAGCTCAGGTTGAGGTATAGCTGTTTTATTCGCCGTTATGTGTTGCAGCGAGTTCGCCCGGCGCACTTCCATATGGAGCCCTTGAGCGAGGTACTCGTTGCCGTTGCGGGTAAGCGACCCCTCCCCACTGAAGACGAAAGAGGAGATGCGACCGCTGTGATCTTGTGAGTAAAAATAGTCGATAGAGCGCCGGATCTCGTCGATGAGAACCTCGCCCGCGATGTCGAACACCCGCTGAATCTCCGTGACATCGATGGGATCGCGCTCAATAGCCGGCCGCTCTCTCCCGGGGAGACCGACCGTAAGACGAAGCACATCGGCCTCTTCACGATCGATCCCGCGTGCGTCGACGAGAGCCTGTACGAAGGTCTCGGAGCCGAAGTCGATAATGCGAGTGAAGCGGGGTCGACCATTTGAGCACATCACTAGGCTGGTAATGCCGCTGTCGATGTTGATTAAAGCTGTTACGTCGTCGCTCTCATCTGCACCGAAGTCGAGAAAAGAGACTGGATCGGCCGCCGACCTCATGAGAGCAAAGGCCTGAAGGTCGATTCCCTCAATGGTAAGCCCGGCCTTCTTAGCAGCTTCGATGAAGGGTTCGAGCATCGCACGGCGAGCCGCAGCGACGAGAACTTTCTGACGGCTCGGCTCACCACCCTCGCCGTGAATCGTCGAGAGGATCTGGAAATCGAAGACGGCCTCGTCGAGGGGAATCGGGATAGCCTCCTGCCCCTGAAATTCGATCGCCGCGCGAAGCTCCTTCTCGGCCACGAGGGGGAAGTCCATCACGCGCACGACGATCTTCTGATTGGCCACCGCAAGGAAGAAGCGTTTACCGGAGAACTTGGATGCCTTCCAGAAGCTCTTGAGCTCAGCGGCGAGTCTGTCGACATCGATCACTTGCCCCTCGGCGACCAAGCCGCTCGGCAGCACCTGAACGGCAGCCTTTGTGAGCTCATACCCATGCTGAAGGCTTTTAAGCTGCACACCCGCCACTGCGGCCTGCGCGATATCGATACCGACCCTCGCCCCGCCTTTTCTCCTCAGGGGCTTTTTTTCCCGCAGGCGATCTGCCGATTTCGGCGACGCGCTCGCAAAAAGCTTCGGTAGTTTCACTCAATACCCCTAAACCAGTTCTCTCTTCTTAATAAAAAGAAAATTCAATCTCCCTTTTTCTCCAAAAGCATTCTACATCCTCCCTTTCGCTTACGCTTAGATTACCGCGAGGAGGACTGGGTTACTGAGCCCGGGCGGGAGCGCCCTTCGCCATCCAGGTGAGATCGCGATCTCACAACGGTTCTCTA
This sequence comes from Thermoleophilia bacterium, assembly GCA_040776965.1. Taxonomy (GTDB): domain Bacteria; phylum Actinomycetota; class Thermoleophilia; order UBA2241; family UBA2241; genus CAIXSE01. The sequence goes on along the minus strand of JAXGZO010000001.1, from coordinate 748,853 downwards.
CGCGAAGTCCTCTGGCGAAGAGATGCCCTCGCAGGAAGACTGGACCATCCACGCGGAGTGATCCGAGGACCACAATCGCACCCTCCAGAGAGACTGGCTCATCACGCGATCCGAGTACAACGTCGCCGGAGAGGAGGAGGGTCACCGCAGGAGACCCGGGGGGCCGATGACCCACAACGCGCAGCGCATGCCCCGGCGTCGTACCGACGACGAAACCGGAGAAAGATGGCAATTCTCCGCTGGAAGAAGGGGCACTCGCTAGACGTTCGAGATGGAGAACGCCATCCCGAAGAGCAGATCCTGGTCCGAGAGCAACCTCGCTCAGCGAAGAGAGGAGAGCGGCAGGTGGCGCCTGAGGACTGAAGTGCCCTGACCCCTCCGTATGCTCATCGGTGTCGTAAGGATAAAGAGCATCCCCTCCCTCGTGGATCTCAACGCCATGAGACCAAATACCCCCACCCGCATGTGCGCTAGCATCTCTCCAGCCATCCCCTTCGCACGTGTAGTCAGGAGCCGAGATCTGGCCACCTGACGAGGGGAACTGCAGCCACTCTCTCCCCCGCACCGAGCCACCGCAACGAAGTCCGCTCCCGTGAATGAGCATCGGGGCGCTGATCTCCACGTTGCCGAGGACGACGACTCCCGTCGTGCTTTCGTGAGATCGGAGTTCGAAAACCCCACGAAGCTTCTTGACGGCAGCCCCCGAGGTGGCGACAACACGAACCTCGGCCCTTCTCCAGAGAGAGCCCGGCGGACTCTGCACCGATGAGAGCTCGACCTGCTCTGCGGATGAATCCACAAGGCCGGGATAGGGCGGAAGCGAGCCGGCACCGAGCGGCTCCCCTCTGTGCAGCCAGACGCTCCCGAGGCGAAGCCCCTCACGCGCACGCAGTGAAGCGCGCGAGGTAGCGGCATCTGAGGAGAGAACGGAGAGACGTACGGAGAGCGCCACGATGAGACTTGAGGTAATAGCAAGCGCCATGGCGCCGATGAGCACGGCACCGAGCATGGCGTAGCCCCTCTGCGCGCCAGGAGATCGGCGAACCGAGAAGGTCACGATGCCACCAGGGGAATATCGCGTCGCAAGGAAACCTCGGCGGAACCGTAAGCTACGGAGAGGAGGATGGAGACCCTGCGGATACTCGTGCAAGGAGCACCCTGCGAGGTCGAGGAAAGCACAACCTCCTCTCCGTTTGACCCGTAGCAAGTGAGGCTGAATGCAGTGACGTGGTCGGCTAGATACGTGCTCGATGTTTTCTGCCAGAGTACGCGACGCTGCTGATCCCATACCACGAGGATCGGCTCCGATACAGCGTCGACCGCGGCACGATGAATGCGAACAGCGCACCCCGAGGCGTAGCCACCGTCGGGTGCAGAAAGCGCCGTTGCCGACTCGAGGTCGGCGCTTAAAACCCGAAGGGCCGCGGTAGCAGCGGTGACGGCCTGGCAGCGGTCGTCGACGAATCTAGCCGTCTTCATGACGCTTAAGAGCCACCCAAGCGAAGCCGCAATAATCACACTCGCCACCGCAGTGGCTACGAGGATCTCGACGAGCGAGAGCCCGTGCTCTTCGCGAGAGGAGCACGACCGAGCAAGGCGATGGACGCTGTGGGTGAGTTCGCGCACGCTACCCCGCCCTCCACCTGAGCAGGAGCCCCAGAGAGGGACGCAACCACGACAAGACGATGCGGCGTCGCTCGATGCGATTGCGCTGAGTGCATTCGAGGACGATAGAGACGGCGCAACTCGGTGGAGAGGCACCCCCGGAGGCGCTCCACCCGATGAGCTGAGAGAGCGGAAGCGAAGAGTACACACCCCTGTGAGAGAGACTGATGAATGAGGCTGTGCGCCGCACCGTAACACCGGAGACCTCGGCGACGGTAACGAAGACCGCGATCCCCTGCTCGTCGGACGGGATGAAGAAAGAGTGATCGGTGTTGCGTGCGGTATCTGCGTGAGGAAACACCTCACCGAGCAGCGAACTATCGCCCAAGGCCTTGCCCCAATACGGCAAAGACTCGAGACGAGCGAGCTCTTGCGCCAGAGCAGACTCCACACGCTCCCTGAGCATTTGCTCACGAAGGGAGCGCAAGGCGACGAAAAACACGCTGCTCGCCGAGGCGCAGATGAGCGCGAGTACCGCCGAGGCGATAACGACCTCGATGAGCGAGAATCCGCTCATCCGTGGAGTTACCGACATCGGATGCACCCCCCGAGCTGAATAACGACGCTGTGCCGGCCGAGGACGAAGCGGCCGGCGCGGGGACTGGCAGATCCGGGGAGAACAGGAAGACCAGCTTCGGTGAAGATGAGCGTGCCGCCGGGATAGTTGCTCGCTACCGATACACCGAGCAACCCCCTCCGCCTACAAATGGGCTCACCGGGGCCTAAGGTGCGCACGGTGTAGTGGCCGTCGGCAGCCACGACGACCTCGACCGGCACGCTATTCGCCCTGGCGACCGCCTGTGCCTCGCGAAGGAGAAGCGTGAGCGTGCCGGCTGCGGAGGAGGCGAAAAAGACGCCGCGCAGGGCCGGAAAAGCAAGGGCGCACGCTGAAGAGATGAGAACCAGCGTGAGGATAAGTTCGATAAGGGTGACACCTCGCTCCCGACACATAAAGCACCTCCCGGCGAAAAGGGCCCTTCTTAGAGGGCGCACCGTGCGTTTCGCCCTCAAGGCTAGTCGCGGGAAGGGAGGGTGAGAAGGATAACGATGGGGAGCAACGGATGACGAAGCGGCGGCTACGCCGCGAACACCAACCTGAGGTAGAGCTCGATGATCGCGGGGCCTGCGAAGAGCCCGATGACGGCGCCGAGGGCCAGGAAGGGGCCGAAGGGGATAGCCGTCTTAGCACCGCCCCTCTGCGTAGCCATAAGGGAGGCGCCGAGAAGGGCGCCGAGGAGAAACCCGATGAAGAGAGCCGGAATAACCGATGGACCGAGATAGATGCCCATGCACAGCGCCAATTTAACATCGCCGAAGCCCATCCCCTCCACCCCGCGAAGTCGATAGTAGATCTCGCCGATCAGAAAGAGGAAGGCGAAAGCGGCGAGGCCCGCCACCGGCCACTGCCACCACGCCCCACCACCGAAGGCGATCATGAGCGGTAGCCCTACGGCCGCCGCCGGCAGAATAACAACGTCGGGGATGATGCGGATCTCCAGATCGACCTGCGTGATCACGATCAGCGCGGAGACGAAGATAAGGTGAGGGATGAGCACCCAGGAAGGACCATCCAGGGCGGCGAGGGCGGCGAAGAGCACTGCTGTACCCGCCTCGCCGGCCGGGTAGCGCCAGTGAATCGGCGCCCGGCAGTCGCGGCAACGGCCGCGCAACACGAGCCAACTCACCACGGGGATGTTGTCGTAGCTGCGCAGGGTGTGCCCGCAGTGCGGACAGTGCGAGCGGCCCCGCGTGATGCGCTCGTCGTGCGCCAGACGCCACGCCCAGGCGTTAAAGAAGCTCCCGAAGAGGAGGCCGAAGAGCGCGAGTAAAGCGACGAAGAGCGCGGTGATCACCGTGTAAGCTCACGCTCGCTCTCGTGCCGGCACTGCGAGGCGGCTGCGCTCACTTGTACCCCTCGAAGAGCTCCTCGACGAGACGGTCGAGCTTCTCGCGCGGCATGGTTTCAGCCAATGGCGCCAGCGCTTTGATCCGTGCTTGCTTCTCCGAGGGAAGCACGCGATTAAGACCATCGACGGCCTTCTGGCGAGCGTACTTATCGCCCTCCGCGTACACCTGCCCCCAGGTAAGCACGGCCTTCTCCGTCTCCCCCCCTTTGGCGTGCATCACCGCCGCGAGCCGCGGGAGATAGTCGGGGCTGCCGGGTATGGCAGCAGCCTGCTCGTACCACTTCGCGGCAGTGCGCCTCGCTGCTTCACCTTGACCGAAGCGATACGCGAAGAAGCCGAGGTTCGCCGGGAAGCGGTAATCCTTTGGGTTCTCCTTAAACCCGCGCTCGAGCATGTCGTAGGCCTCCTGGGGGAATCCCGCGTCGAGCAGCGCGAACGCCCCGAAGTGATACGCGTTAGCGAAGCGCGGACTGAGCTCCGTCACGAGGGCGAGCATGGCGGGGAGGGAGTCGAGCCTCCCGTCGGTCTTAATGTGCATGCCGTAATACTGGACCATGGAGAGGTAGTACACATCGGCCAGCGAGGTGCGAAAGCTCGGCGAGAAGCGAAGGTAAAAGGCGGGCGAAGGGACGAAGACGCGAGCATCGGCTTGTTTGGGAGGCTCTTTGGACGCCGCAACTTGGTATCCGATCACCCCGGCGAGACAGAGCGCGACGGCGACGACAGCGAGCAAACGCCGCACGGCTAAAACTCCTTGCGGCGAAAGACGACCGCCGCCAACGCGAGCGCGACGACGATGTAGGCCACGAGGTAACCGGACCACAGCAAAAGCTGCCCGGCGGGCATCATCTGCTCGCCGACGACGGCCGCCTTTATGTCGACAGCACTGAAGTTGGGTACTAGCACGTACACAACCCAGGAGAGCACCTTTGCGGAGACTCCACGGCTGACAGTCGTGAGCGAGAGGACGTTGTGACTGAGCTGCCCCGCCACGAACACGCACATACCGAGCACGGCTGCGAGGATAGAGGAGGCGAAAGTTGAGAAGAAGAGCGTGACGGCCATGACGGTGACGAGCTGAAGGTAGATCATGAGCGTCGCGAGGAGGATCAGCCACGTCGCTTCATGAGCCACGAGGAGAACGAGGAGGAAGAGGAATACCCCCATGCCGAGAAGCACGACGGCCATGGTGCAGCACAACCCGAGGAACTTGCCGAAGACGAAAGAACCTCGCCCTACCGGTTTAGTGAACAGGACGAAGACGGTTCGTTTTTCGACCTCTTTATGCACAAGGCCTGCGGCCACGAAGACCGTAACGATGAGGCCGAAGGCGGTGACGGCGAGGAGGCCGAAATCTTTCATCATGCGCCCCTGCTCACCGAGGCTGATGCTGGCGAGCCAGAGGGCGGCGACGATCATGATGAGCGCGAAGACGATAATGACCGCGAGAACGCGGTCGCGGATCGTCTCCTTAAACGTATTACTGGCGATAGCGAAGATCTGGCTCATGCCGCGACCACCTGCATAAAGAAGCTCTCTAGGGTCTCGGCCTGAACGAGGGCATCGACCACGGGGCCCGCCCAAATAACGACGCCCGCCTTCATGATCGCGATATGCGTACAGAGCTCCTCGACCTCGGCGAGGACATGGGAGTTAAAGAGCACCGTCTTCCCCTCCTCATGAAGCCGTTGAATAATGCGTTTGATCTCGAGGCGCCCCACTGGGTCGAGACCCGTCATTGGCTCATCGAGAAGGACGAGCCGAGGGTTGTTGATGAGCGCCTGGGCGATGCCGATACGTTGAAGCATACCCTTTGAATACTTACGCAGATGGACGTGCGCCGCCTGCGTAAGGCCCACCCCCTCAAGCAGCTCGGCGATACGGTCGCCACGCGTGGAGGTATCGCCTTTAAAGAGACGATCGCAAAAGGTGAGAAACTCGTGCCCGGAGAGATAGTCGTAGAAGTACGGATTCTCCGGCAAATACCCGAGGTCGGAGAGGCTGGAGACCCCGAGCTCAACGGACCCGGAGGTCGGGCGCATAAGACCGAGAGCGACCTTGACCGTCGTCGTCTTGCCGGCCCCGTTCGGCCCGAGAAGGCCGACCACTTGGTTCTCACCAACCGAGAGATCGACGCCCTTGAGGATTTCGACCTTTCGGCGCCGAAACCCCACGGCGACCGTCTTTCGTACTGCGCGAAGATCGACCATCATCAAGCTATCCTCCCGCTGAATACTTCAGAGTTGAATGATGTAATTATGGCACATTTTCCCCGAGGAGGCCGAGGGCTAGGAGACTTTACGCTCGAGTAACTTCTTGAGGTACTCGAGTGCTTTGGATGACTCACGCGAGACCTTCTTTGGGCTGAGGTCGAGCACGCGAGCAACCTCAGCCTGCGTAAGATCGCGATAGAAAAGAAGGTGGATGAGCTTGCGGTGGAAGATACTGAGCTTCTCGATCGCCTGATCGAGGACGATACGATCCTCAAGGGGAAGCTGAAAGGAGTGCAGGTGCAGGGACCGCACGAGACCGGAGTCGATCTCATCGAAACACTGCACGGGGTCGAACTCGTCACCATGCCCGTAGAGCTCAATCGCACTGCTCACCCGGAGGACCTCGTGGACCCCCTCCTCGGTGATATTGAGCGCCACGGAGAGCTCGTGCTCCGTTGGGGAACGACCTAACTGCGACGAGAGCTCCGCTCTCGCCTCCTGAAGGGCGATCGAGAGCTGCTTAAACCAGCGCGGCTGGCGCATGAGCAGAGCATCGCGCAGATGATGGCGAATCTCTCCATCGACAACGGCGGTGGCGTAAGTCGAGAAGCGTACCCCTCGCTCCGACTCATAGCGCTTCGCCGCCTTAATGAGGCCGAGGTTGGCCACCTGCAGAAGATCCTCATAGGGCTCACCCGTAGAGGAGAACTGTCGCAAGATGAAGTGAAGGAGACCTTGATTACGGCGCACGAGCTCATCCAGGAGCGCCGGTGACCCCGACTCGGCGTACTCGGTTAGGAGCCGCTCGTTCTCCACACCCCCCTCCTCACTAGTTGACGATATTCATCATGCTGAAGATCGGGAGATACATCGAGATCACGACGAGGCCGACGATACCCCCGACGAAGAGCATGAGAATAGGCTCGAGGATCGAGGTGAGCGCCTTGATGCTGCTATCGACCTCCTCCTCGTAGAACTCGGCGATTTTCGCGAGCATGGTGTCGAGGGAACCCGTCTCCTCCCCCACCGAGATCATCTGCGTCACCATTGCAGGAAAGATCTTCTCCTGCTCTAGTTGCCCCGTGATCGACTGCCCTTCTCTCACCTGGTGATGAACACGCTCCATGGCGGACTCGATAACGACGTTACCGGCGGCTTTGCCCGTAATATCGATGGCCTGCAGGATGGGAACGCCGGAGCTCACAAGGGTGCCAAACGTACGCGAGAACCTCGCTACGGCCAGCTTGCGAATAATCTGCCCCACCCCCATTGGGATGACGAGCTTAAAGCGATCCCACGCCATGCGCCCCTTTTCGGTGCGGAGTAGACGCTTGATCCCCCAAACCATAAAGATGATCACGGCGAGAAATACGAGCCCCCATACGCTGCGGAAGATAGCGGAGAGGTCGACCATAAAGCGAGTAAGGGCGGGAAGCTGGGCGTTGCCGAGGTCGCGATACATCGCGGCGAAGATCGGGATGAGAAACAGCACCATGCCGACGAGGACGGCGATCGCGAGAGAGCCGATGAGCGCAGGGTACACCATCGCCGATTTAACGGCGCGACGAATACTGTCTTCCTTCTCGAGCTGAGTTGCAAGGCGATTGAGCACATCGTCGAGGATACCGCCGACCTCACCAGCGCTGATCATGCTGATGTAGAGCCGATTGAAAACCTGAGGGTGCTTGGCAAGTGCATCGGAGAGCGTGGAGCCGGACTCGACGTCGCTGCTCACTTTCGCGATGATGGCGGAGAGCTTTTTGTTAGTGCTCTGCTCCTCTAGCACGTAGAGGCAACGAAGGATCGAGAGACCGGAGTTGACCATCGTCGCGAACTGCCGAGAGAAGATAGTGAGGTCGCGCGGTTTAATGCGGCCACCGACCTCGATTGTGGCCCACGTAGCCTTGATCTCATTGAGGTCGACGACGGTAAGACCCTTACCGCGCAAGATCGCAGCGGCGGCAGCCTTGCTCGAGCCTTCTATCTCGCCGGAGACCTGCGTACCCCGCTGGTCGAAGCCCCTATAGCTAAACGAGCCCATGAGAGCCCCCCTCTCTGCAGATCGCACCGCCCTCTACTCTACTCATAAGACACCGGGATTACGGTGCATCAGGCGCTCGAGCTCGGTGGGCGTACTGGAACGAGCCATGGCGAGCTCGAGCGTAATAGAACCGCGCCGCACGAGGTCGGCGAGCGCAGCGTCCATCGTCACCATGCCGAACTGGCTACCGGTCTGCATCATCGAGTAAATTTGGAAGGTTTTGCCCTCGCGAATGAGATTGCGAACCGCCGGCGTGGGGATAAGCAGCTCACAGGCTGCGACGCGACCATTGCCGTCTTTTGTCGGTAGGAGCTGCTGCGTACAGATACCCATAAGGGTGGTCGAAAGCTGTACACGAATCTGCTCCTGCTGATGGGGTGGAAAAACGTCGATGATACGATCGATGGTCTGCGGTGCGTCCTGCGTGTGGAGCGTCGCGAAGACGAGGTGGCCGGTCTCCGCAGCGGTAAGGGCCGTTTGCATCGTCTCGGTATCGCGCATCTCGCCCACGAGGACGATGTCGGGGTCTTGACGAAGAGCGCTCTTAAGAGCGCGGCTGAAAGCTTGGGTATCCGCACCGACTTCCCGCTGATTGACGATGCACTTCTTGTGGAAATGAAGGAACTCGATGGGATCCTCGATCGTCATGATGTGATCTGTGCGCGTCTCGTTGATCTCATTGATCATCGCGGCGAGCGTAGTGGACTTACCGGAGCCGGTGGGGCCGGTGACGATAATAAAACCGCGTGGCTTGCGCGTGAGATCGTAGAGAGTCTTGGGAAGCTTGAGTTGCTCCAGCGTCTTGATCTCCATGGGGATAAGGCGAAACGCGGCGCCGAGGCTATTGCGCTGAAAGTAAGCGTTAACGCGGAAACGCGCTTTGCCCGGAACGGAGTAAGAGAAATCGATCTCCCACTCGTTCTCAAGACGCTGACGCTGATCCTGCGAGAGGATGCTGTAGATGAGGTCGCGCGAGATGTTCGGGGTGAGCTTCGGGTAATCGAGGGGCTGAAGTTTACCGTGCACCCGGATGACCGGCGGTGAGCCGACCGAGAGATGGAGGTCGCTCGCTCCGCTTGTCATGACCTCATACAGGATATCGACCAGTTCCATCACGCCCACCTCTCCGGAGAGATCGCGGTTCTACACAATTACACGAGCGATTTCCTCGATAGAGGTCATGCCCGCAATCACCTTATTAATACCATCGTCGCGGAGGGTCTTCATGCCCTCAGCGACGGCTAAGCGCGCTATCTCGTCGGCGCTCTTGCGCTCGACGGCGAGACGGCGAATACCCTCCGTAACCGTCATGACCTCGTACAGACCAAGACGCCCCTTATACCCCGTACCATTACATCTCGGACAGCCTTTTGCGTGGTAGAGGATCACCTCATCGCGTTCATAAATGACGGGGGGGAAGCCGGATTCGCGGAGCATCTCACGGCTCGCCAGCTCAGGCTTCTTACAGTATTTACAGAGACGCCGCGCCAGGCGCTGCGCCAAGACGCAGTCGACCGCCGACGCCGTGAGGAAGGGCTCCACACCCATCTCGGTGAGACGCGAGAGCGCTCCTGGCGCGTCGTTAGTGTGGAGCGTACTCAGCACCAGGTGGCCGGTGAGCGCGGACTCGACTGCGATCAGAGCGGTCTCGCGGTCTCTGATCTCCCCGATCATAACGATGTCGGGGTCGCAGCGGAGGATGGAGCGGAGGGCGGCGGCGAAAGTCATGCCCGAGCGCGCCTGCACCTGCGTTTGATTGATGCCGGCGAGTCGGTACTCAACCGGGTCCTCGACGGTGATGATGTTTTTCTCGGGGGAGTTGAGGATGTTGAGCGTCGCGTAAAGTGTGGTTGACTTGCCGGAGCCGGTAGGGCCGGTGACGAGGACCGCGCCGTATGGCTTCGTAAAGGAGTGCTGGAAGCGCTCAAGCGACTCCGGATCGAACCCGAGATCCTCGAGACGGAGCATCACGTTCGACTTGTCGAGGAGGCGAAGGACGATCTTCTCGCCGTACACCGTAGGCAGCGAGGCGACGCGCATATCGATCGGCTTTCCGCCGACGACGAGACTAATGCGTCCGTCCTGGGGCACACGACGCTCGGCGATATCGAGTTCCGCCATGATCTTAAGACGGCTGATGATGCCGTTCTGCATGCGTCGAGGGATCGAGAGCGCCTTATGAAGCACCCCGTCGATGCGAAATCGCACCACGAGTTCCTTCGCCTGCGGCTCGAAGTGGATATCGCTCGCAGCATCATCCACTGCCTGTGTCATCAACGAGTTGACGAGCTTGACGATAGGCGCCTCATCGACGGCGTTGCGGATATCTGAGGGCTCGGAGGGCTCCTCACCGCTCGACTCCATGCCCGCAACCGCTTGGTCGATCTCGGCCTGCTCTCGATAAAGCCTAGCGATCGCCCCAAAGACATCCTCCGCACTCGCGACCGCCGGCTGGATATCGAAGCCGGTAACCATACGGAGGTCCTCGATCGCCTGGAGGTTTTGCGGGTCGATCATGGCGACGAGAAGGGTGTTTTCGTCGAGGAATCGGACGGGGACGAGGCCGTAGCGGCGAGCGAGCTTTTCGTCGACGTAGGTAGCGGCCGCGAAGTCGAGTGACATCTTCATGAGGTCGAGGTAGCTGACCCCGAATTTATACGCGAGCGCCCTACTTAAATCGCTCTCGGTGACGAGCCCCTCCTCCAGGAGGAGCTCGCCGAGACGCTTGCGCGACCCCTTGCTCTCCTGCAGGACGACCTCGATCTGCTCTGAGGTGACGAACCCCATCTCTTGGAGGATGTCGCCGATACGGAGCTTCGAGGAGCGGCCACTGCGCAGCACGTCGTCCGGCGAGCCGTCGGAGGACTGCTCGCCGTTTTGCTGAGAACTCTCGAGGAGTTGCTCGAGCCCACTCAGCGTGCTCATCGAACCCCCCGGAGATGATTCGACGCCGTGATTCTCAGATTCACCGTTCAGTGTGAGATTCCGCTCCTAGCCATCCGGTGAGAGGATGGTCTTTTTCTTTAATTCCCCCACGAGGAGGTGTTTCCTGTAGGGGCAGAGCAGCCCTCATTGCCGCAAGGGGAGCGCACCGCCCGGTCCACAGCGCGAACGCGGCGGCCCCTTGAGCCAATAACATCTCAAGGCCGCTGATACCGATCGCCCCGTGCATTCGGGCAGCGCCGATGAGGCTGGTCACGCCGTCGAGGCGATACACGCTGTCGAAGACAACCTGCTCTCTCCCTATAGTATCGGCAATCAGCGCGGGAAGTTTATCGCCGCCGGCCATGCCGAGTGACGTAGCGTTAAAGAGGAGACGCTGCGAGGCCAGGAGGTTCGCGGTGAGCGCGGAGAACGGCAACCACCGGCACTCCGCACCGGGGACGGCCGCCGCGACCAGCGCCGCCAGGCGCTCTGCCTCGGCGGAGGTGCGGTTAACTACCGTAAGCTGTACGCCGAGTCGTGCGAGCGCGAGCGCGGCGGCCCGCGCGGCTCCGCCGGCTCCGAGCAAGAGGCCTGGCTCACCCCGCAGGGAGTCGCCGCAGGCGGCGACCAGCGGGGCGCGCACCCCCTCCACATCGGTGTTATAGCCACACAGCTCACCCGCCTCGACGACGATGGTGTTCGCGGCCCCCGCGAACCTCACATCGTCGTCGAGTCGATCGAGATGGGCGAGCACCGCCACCTTGTGCGGAATCGTCACGCTCGCCCCACGAAACCCGAAGGCGCGGAGCCCCTCCAGGGCGGCCCCCAACTCGCCGGCCTTCACCGGCAGGGGGACGTACGCGAGATCGAGGTCGAGCGCTGCGAAGGCGGCGTTGTGGATGGCGGGAGAGAGCGAATGGCCGATAGGATCGCCGAGTACACCGAGGAGTCCTGTCGTGCCGGTAATCAACGCCCTCTCCTCCCCTCCCTTAAGCTCATTGTCCGTTCTTCCCCGCCTTCGCCTTGTCGGCGAGGAACTGCTTATAGGAGGTCGAGAAGTAATGACGGCCCGTACCGTCGTTGCGAGCGACGTAATACAGATAGTCGACCTGCGAGGGAGATGCCGCCGCTTTAAGCGCAGCGATCCCGGGACTCGCAATGGGCCCCGGGGGGAGCCCGTAGTGTTTGTAGGTGTTGTACGGAGAGTCGATCTTAAGATCCTCGTAGGTAAGCTGTGGCTTCGTCTCGCCGAGGGCGTACTGAATCGTGGCATCGATCTGCAACGGCATGCGCTCACGGAGCCTGTTCCAGATGACGGCGGCAACGAGGGGGCGCTCCTCCGCTACCCGCGCCTCACGCTCGACCATGGAGGCGATGATCACGACGTCGTACTGCGTGAGCTTTGCGCGACGAGCACGCGCGAGGTCGACCTTGGCGAACGCCGCGTTAAACGAGGCGAGCTGCTGCTCAACGAGAGCCCTCGCCGTGATGCCCTTAGGAAGATCGTACCGCGCGGGAAAGAGCACACCCTCCAGGCTCGCGCCACGCGGATACCCCTCGAGCGTACAGCGCGGCGGGTTGGTGGTGGCGGCCGCGACGTAGTCGCTCGGCCGTATGCTGGTGGTGGCCGCCCCGACGAGCTCCGCCGCCTGCTTCACGGTGGAACCCTCCGGAATCGTCACCTTAGCGAGGGCCGATGATCCCCCTTTAATGAGGGCGGCGATGAGACTCTCGTACGGCTCGTTAACGCGAAGCTCGTAGACACCGGCTTTGATCTTCGTGCCGGCGTTGTCTCGCTCCACGGCGCTGACGAATCGCGAGGCGTGTTTAACGACCCCGGCGCGCTCGAGGATGAGGCCGATCTCGCTCAGCGTGGAGCCCTCCGGGATGGTGACGATGACCGCCGACCCCACCTCGCCGGGAGCCAGATAATTTCGCACGGAGTTCGCGACCCCTCCAGCCGCCACGAGGATGAGGAGTAACAAGAGGATCACAACGACCCGGCGACGCCCCTTGCGGCGTCCTCGAGCGCGACGGGATCCCCGACGGGGATCCGGTGAAGGAGCGCCGCCGCCACGCCAGTTCGGAGGCGAGGCAGAGCCCTCCTGCCACTCGAACTCCGGCATCGACCCCGAGCTCCGCCGTGAAGTACCTTTAGGCTCTCGGGTCATACATCCTCTCCAGGTAGCCTTCGAGCAGCGTGGCGGCCGCACGTGCATCGCGGGGCGCCTCGCCGCCGCGCTGCACCGCGAGCTTGGTGGTAAAGCGCTCGTCGACGAGCTCCACGGGGACCTCTACGGCCCGTGTGAGCCGAGCGGCGAACGCCCTCGCCCGCCCGGCCTGTGCGCGTTCGCGACCGTCGAGCGAGAGCGGCAGCCCCACGATAACACGGCCGGGGGCGTGCTCCACGACGAGCTCCAGGAGGGCGGCGAAGCCACCCTGCGTCTCGACCCGGTCCACGACCGCGAGAGGACGTGCGAGCGTCCCCGTCTCGTCGGAGAGGGCGACGCCGGTACGCGCGGCACCGTGATCGAGGGCCATAACGCGCATCTGCATCTACCCCTCGAGTGCCTCTCGAACGGCGGCGAGGCCAGCGGCGAGACCCTCATCGATACCGGCGACGTTGGAGCCGCCACCACGGGCGAGCGTCGGCTTGCCGCCGCCCTTACCCTCAACGGCCGGCATCATCGCCTTGAGCAGGGCGGAGGCGTGCAGACCGCGGCCGACGGCGGCGTCGGTGGCGACGACCGCCGCCGCCACACGCCCGTCGACCTCGGTCATGAGCAGGAGCACGGAGTCTGGGCGCCGCTCCCTGACCTCGTCGGCTAGCTGGAGGAGCTCGTCGACCGTCTCGACCGCGGGGGAGGCGGCGGCGATGGTCAGCCCGGCGAGCTCGAAGGAGTCAGTGAGGACCTCACCGGCGAGGTCGCGCCGCCCGGTGGTCTCCGCCACCTTGAGCTTCGCCTTCAGCTCGTCTACCTGAGCGGCGAGCTTGGTCACCGCCAGCGGAAGGCGATCCGGCCTGACGCCGAGCCCATCGGCGACCTCACCCCACTGCTCCTCGATGCCACGGAAGTGCTCGATAGCCGCGGCGGAGGTGAGCGCCTCGATGCGGCGTGTGTTGGCGCCCACCGACTGACTCGCCGTGATTTTAAAGAGCCCGATCTGCGAGCTCGAGGAGACGTGCGTGCCGCCGCAGAGCTCGCGGCTGAAGTCGCCGACCTCGACCACACGCACGAACTCACCGTACTTCTCTTCGAAGAAGGCCACGGCGCCCAGCTCGACCGCGTACTCTTTCGTGGTCACGAATGTGCGCACCGGGTGATTCTCGACGAGTCTACGGTTGACGAGGTCTTCGACCTGTCGCAGCTCATCGGCGGTGGGGGCGCGGCGAGCACTGAAGTCGAAGCGCAGACGATCCGGCCGCACGAGAGAGCCCGCCTGCCGGACGTTCTCGCCGAAGACGAGACGCAGAGCGTTGTGGAGGATGTGAGTTGCCGTGTGGTTGGAGGCCGCCTGATGACGGCGGACGCTGTTAACCATAGCCTTGGCACGCTCACCGGCCACCACGGTGCCCTCGACGATCCGGGCGACCACGACTTGGTCGTTCTCGAACTTCGCGACGTGCTCGACCTCAAGCTTGCCGGAGTCGGTGTGCACCCAGCCGGTGTCGGCGACCTGGCCGCCGCCCTCGGGGTAGAAGGGGGACTCCGCGAGCTTCACGGCCACGCGATCATCGGCGAGCCGCTCAAGAGCCCGAATAACGGTAAAGACCTCGAGCTTTTCGTAGCCGACGAACGAGACCGGCAGCGAGGCGTTGTGACGCTGAAACTCGTCGATCTCGCCCGGGCCGGCGTTAAAAGCCCCGGCCTTTTGGGCCACGCGAGCGCGCTGCCGCTGCTCCTCCATGAGGTGCTCAAAGCGCTCCTCGTCCACACGCATATCGCGCTCGGCGGCGATCTCCCGCGTGAGGTCGAAGGGGAAGCCGTAGGTGTCGTGGAGGTCGAAGGCAACCTCGGCGGGCAGGTCGCCGGCGGCACTGTAGGCGCGCCGCAGTGCCTCCTCGAGGATCCTCATGCCCTGCTGGAGCGTCCGGCGGAACCGCTCCTCCTCCTCGTCGACCACGCGGCCGACCTCGGCGCGCGACCGCACGAGGTGGGGGTAGGCGGGGCCCATGAGCTCGACCACGGTGTCCGTCAGCGTAGCCAGGAAGTGCTCGTCGATGCCGATCGCCACGCCCTGCTGCACGGCGCGGCGGATGATGCGGCGCAGCACGTAGTCGCGCCCGTCGTTACCGGGCAACACGCCGTCGGCGATGAGGAAGGCGGCCGCCCGCGCGTGCTCGGCCATGGTGCGCAGGGCGCGCACGACCGCAGGCGAGGCGTCGGGCTCGGTGCCGGCGAGCTCCGCCCCCTTGAGGATCAGCGGCAAGAAGAGGTCGGTCTCGAAGACGTTGCTGACGCCCTGAGTGAGCGCAGCCAAGCGCTCGAGGCCCATACCGGTGTCGATGCTCGGCTTGGGGAGCGGCGTGAGCGTGCCGGCCTCGTCCATCTCGTACTGCACGAAGACGAGGTTCCAGTACTCGAGGAAGCGGTCGCACTCGCAACCCGGGGCGCAGTCGGGCGAGCCGCAGCCGGCCTCGGGGCCGAGGTCGTAGTAGAGCTCGGAGCAGGGGCCGCACGGACCGGTCGGCCCAGCAGGGCCCCAGAAATTGTCGCCCCGTCCTAGTCGAATGATGCGCTCGTCGGCGAACCCGTGTGAGCGCCAGATCTCTACGGCCTCGTCGTCGGCGGGCACGAACTCGTCGCCGCCGAAGACGCTCAACCAAATGCGGTCGCGTTCAATGCCCAGGCGATCGGAGAGCTCGAGCGCCCAGGCGATCGCCTCGCGCTTAAAGTAGTCGCCGAAGGAGAAGTTGCCGAGCATTTCGAAAAAGGTGAGGTGGCGCGCGGTCTTGCCCACGTTCTCGATGTCGTTGGTGCGAAAGCACCGCTGGCAAGTGGCGATCCGCGTTGCCGGGGGCGTGCCCACCCCGAGGTAGTAGGGCTTGTACTGCTGCATGCCGGCGGAGGTGAACAACACGCTTGGATCACCGGCCGGAACGAGGCTCGCCGGCTCGCCGATTAAATGGCCGTGCTCGACGAAGAAGTCTCTGAACAAGTCGCGAAGTTGAGCTGTGTTCACCGGTACCTCACCTAAGATCGAAGTGGACGGTCACTGTTAGTCTGTTGTATCTCGGTCGGCGTCGTAGTCGAGCTCGCCGATCTCGCCGCGGAGCTTCTCGAGCGAACGCCTGATGAGTCGCGAAACGTGCATCTGCGAAACCCCCACGCGCGCCGCGATCTGCGACTGCGTAAGCCCTTCAAAGAACCTCAGGTGAAGGATAAGGCGTTCGCGTTTCTCGAGCTTGGCGAAGCCGGGGGCGAGTACCGTACGGTCTTCCGTCACGTCGTAAGCCGCCTCATCGCCGCCGATGTAGTCGATGAGGCTCGCGTCGTCCTCGCCACCCTCACCCCCGCTAAAGGGAGCCTGGAGCGAAATGGAGTTGTACGCCTGACTCGTCTCGAGCGCCTCGATAACCTCTTCGGGGGTCGCACCGACCGCTACTGCGAGCTCATTGATAGTAGGGGAGCGTTGCAGCGTAAGCACGAGCTCGTCGATCACCTTATTGAGCCGGATGTTGAGCTCCTGCAGGCCGCGCGGCACCCGCACCGACCATCCTTTATCGCGGAAGTACCGCTTGATCTCGCCCACGATGTTTGGCGTTGCGTAGGTCGTGAGCTCAACGCCGCGATCGATGTCGAAGCGATCGATCGCTTTAATTAGCCCAATTGATCCGACCTGAATGAGATCGTCGATGTGCTCGCCCCTTGAGGCGTAGCGTCGAGCGAGGGACCGCACCAGCGGAAGGTACATCGTGATGAGCTGCTGGCGCGCCTTGTGGTCGCCGTAGAGGTGGTACCGCCGTAGGAGGTAGTGGTCGAGCTTCTCGGAGTCGGCGCGGCCACGCCCCTCTGGATCCTGCTCGAGGCCCTGACGGGGAGCCGAAGGCTCCTCATCGTCCAAGAGGAGTGGACGCCCCGGAGGCGTCTCCAAGTCGAGGGGGTCGACAGCGCGGTGCTCGTCGTGAGCGATCATACAACTCGCTCGCGACGCCACTTCGCGAGGGCGACGCAGTAGCCGTGGTCAGTAGGGATGATCTCGACCTCATCAACGGTGCTGCTGAGGAGGCGACAGAGACCGAGACAGGGCTCGTCGACCTGCTTCTGCTGAAGGCTGCTGCGGAGCCTAGGAGAGGCGAACTCACCCACGGTGATGCGAAGTTGGCCCCCCTTGAGGAGGAGCTCAACGGTGAAGCGCTCGAGCCGCTCCGCGGCGAGCGCCGCACGCAACAACTCATCGGTGGCGAGCGAGACGTCCTCGAGCTCCTCAAGGGAGAGGTCGAGGTGTGCGCCGAGCCCGCTCAAAACGATACGGACGGTGGAGAGGGCGGCGAGCTCCGCCGGGACCTCGAGGTTGATCTTCTCGGCCATCGCTCTCGTTTATCCGCCCGCGGAGTCGAGCGCTCGGACGATCTCGGCGTCGCGCTCGCGCGCGGCTGCCAGACCGTCTTCGATGGCCTCCACCGCGTGAGTGCGCGTGGTCTGCAGCCACGCGAGCGTATCGGAGGGAAGCCGACGGAGGAGCACCTCATATGCCTCGCCGGTGCGCAGGTGGCGGCGATGGATCGTAGAGGCCACGATGGCGCCGGCGACGATACCTCCTACGATGAACTTGCCGAAGAGACGCATACTCACGCCTCCTGCTCTGCGGATGCGTGCGCGGCATCGGCTGAGGGAGCATCTGGTGCGACCTCGTCGCCGGCCGGCTCCGCCGGCGACGGAGCGGCCGCATCGGCCACTGGCTCCGCAGAAGCAGTGGGCTCCTCCGCCGAGGGCTCAGCGACGGGTACGTCGTCGTCGCCCCGCATGCGCCGCAAAAAACTCGAGACTGCGGATTGCGCGCCCACACTGAAGGACGCCGCCTTGCGAGCGGGCGTGGAGACGATCGTCTCCACGGAGGTCGCGAGCTTATCGACCTTGTCGGTAACACCGGCGACGTCCTCGGTGATGTCGGCGACGTTGCTGAGATTGGCGTTTACTTCGTCGAGCGAGACGGAGACCTTTTTAAGGAGCGGCATTGCCTCCTTTTCCAGGTCAGTCAGCACGCTGTCGATACGCCCCAGCATCTTGCCGGTTTTAAACGCCGCGTAAGCGAGCGCTACCGCAACCAGAATGAAAAAGAAGGCGGCGGCGTAGCGAAGGACCGCCGAGGGCATAGCCATGGCGGCGATGAGCAAGGGAGAGAAGTTCACGCGCATCTCCTTCGTTTGGTCTGTGCAGCAGTTTACCCAGAGCGTTGAGGGTATCATACCGCGAAGACCCTCCCCGCCGAGAAGGCGACCTCCTCAGCGCCACGTCACCAGCGGCGTAAGCGCGCTGTAGTACTCAAACGGCACGGAAAGCCCCATCGCGAAGGGCACGTAGAGAAAACCGACCGCGGCGCAGAGCATGTTGAAAGCGCCCGAGGCAGACGAGGCGCACCGCCCCGGAGACCGCGATAGCGAGGAGGAGAACCCAACGAGGGCGTCCGCACGGACGCACGTGTGGCGCCACCTCAGGCGCTCCCGGCGATGATGCCGCCACCGACCACCACGTCGCCGCGGTACACCACCGCCGACTGACCCGGCGCGACGCCGCTGAAGACATCTCGGAGCAGCAGACGCACGCGGCCGGCGGAGGAGGGTGCTACAGCCTCCACCGCGACGGCGGCGGAGCGATACCGAAGCTTAACGGCGAGGCCGCTCGAGGCTATGAGGCCGCGGTCGAGCACGTCACGCAGCTCTACCTCCCTCACCTCGAGGTCGGCTCGCGGCCCCACGACGACCTCGTTGGAGGCCGCCCGCCGCTCGAGCACGTAGAGCGGCTCCGGCGCGGCGACACCGAGGCCCCGCCGCTGGCCGACGGTGAAGCACCAGTGGCCCCGATGAGCCCCCACCTCCTCGCCCTCCGGCGTGATGAACCGGCCGGGCGCGGGAGACACGCCGACTTGCTCCAAAAACCGGAGGTAGCCGCGCGGAGCGAAGCAGACCTCCTGGCTCTCCGGCTCGTCGGCGGCGGGCAGCTGCGCCTCGGTCGCCTCCGCCCTCACCTCGGCTTTTGCGCACGAGCCGAGGGGGAACTCGAGCCGCGCCAGCACCTGCGGCGGCACGGCCCAGAGCATGTACGACTGATCCTTACGCGGATCGCTGGCGCGGGCGAGGTAGGGCTCCCCCTCGAGCCGGACGACGCGGGCGTAGTGCCCGGTTGCTACGAGGTCGGCGCCGAGCTCGTCTGCGAGGGAGACGAACGCCGCGAGGCGCTGCGCATTGCAGGCAACACAGGGGTTGGGGGTCTCGCCGGCGAGGTACCCCTGTACAAAGGGCTCGACCACCGAGGAGGCGAACTCCGCCTCGCGGTCGAGCACGTAGTGCGGCAGACCCAGCCGCCGAGCGCACCGTTCGGCCCTGTCGAGCGCATCGTCGTCGTCGGACGACGAGCGAACGGTCACGGCGGCGGCGGCCCGCCCCTCACGGGCGAGCCGCAGCGCGGCGACGGCGCTGTCGACGCCGCCGCTCAGTGCGACGAGTGCTCGCCCTCTTCTGGAAGCCATTTAACGATCTCGAGGACCTCATCCGCGCGCCCGTTTTTCACCAGATAGTCCTGAATCGCGAGGTGGAGCGCGTCGGCCCCCAGACAGGAACAGTGCATCTTGGCCCGCGGGAGCCCGCCGAGCGCCTCAGCGACCTGCTCGTTCGTGATCTCGGCGGCCTCGGAGAGCGTCTTGCCCTTGATCATCTCGGTGATCATGCTCGAGGTCGCCACAGCCGCGCCACACCCGAAGGTCTTGAACTTAACGTCGGTAATGCGGTCGTCCTCGACCTTAAGAGTCAGCCGCATGAAGTCGCCGCAGACGGGGCTGCCGGCGTCGCCAATGCCGTCGGCGTCCTCGATCTCCCCCACGTTGCGCGGGTTCGTGAAGTGCTCAATCACGCCTTCTGTGTACATGAACTACCTCTCCCTGTAGAGCGGACTTATGCGCCGCAGCCTCTCGACAACCGCGGGGAAGACCTCGAGAAACGCATCGACCTCCGCCTGCGTGTTGTGGCGCCCGAGGCTCAGACGCAGGCTGCTGTGCGCCTCCTGCACGCCGAGAGCAAGCGCTACATAGGAGGGCTCGAAGGACCCGGTGGCACAGGCCGAACCGCTCGCGACCGCGAACCCGCGTGTATCGAGATCGAGGACCATGGCCTCCCCTTCAATAAAGCGCACTGTAAAGGTGGCCGTACCCGGAAGACGCTGCGTGGGGTGCCCAAGAAGCTGCACCTCGGGCACCGAGGCCATCACGCCGCGCACTAAGCTGTCGCGGAGCGCGGTGAGGCGCGGGCGGGCGAGATCCATCTCGGCCACAGCCAGCTCAAGCGCCGCCCCGAGGCCGACGATACCGGGCGTATTCTCGGTACCGGAGCGCACACGGCGTTCCTGACCGCCACCGTGAAGGATGGGTGAGAGGTCAACGCCGCGCCGCACGTACAGCGCACCGACCCCCTTTGGGCCGGAGAACTTATGAGCCGAGAGCGAGAGAAGATCGACGTCGAGCTCCCGCACGTCGATGGGGAGCGCACCGACCGCCTGCACGGCGTCGGTGTGAAAGAGCGCGCCGTGCTCATGGGCGATACGCGCCAGCTCGGCGACCGGCTGCACCGTACCCACGACGTTGTTGGCGTACATGACCGAGGCGAGCCTCGTCGTACCGCAAAAGGCGGCCTCGTAGGCGTCCAGATCGACCGTTCCGTACTCATCCACGGGGACGAGGTCGAGGCGCCAGCCGAGCGCTACGAGGGCCCGCGCGGCCTCGAGTACGGCGGGGTGCTCTATAGCGCTGACGATAAGGTGGCCGGGCTCGAGCCCCTGGAGAAGACCGAACAGGGCGAGGTTGTCGGCCTCGGTGCCCCCTCCGGTGAAGATGATCTCGTCCGCGTCGGCGCCGAGGGCCGTGGCGACTTGGTCGCGCGCGCGCTGAAGCGCCTCGGCGGCCCTCCGCCCCTCCTGGTGAACCTCCGAGGGGTTGCCGAAGACCTCACCAAAGAGGGGGAGCATACGCTCGACCACACGGGGGTCGACCGGCGTCGTCGCCGCGTGGTCGAAGTACACACGCCTCATCTCGTCATATCCTCCCCCACGCGGTCCTCTCTGGCGACGCAGCTGCGCTCGGGGCGAGGCGTCGAACAGCCATCATGACAATATCGATAAAACGGGTCAATAGTACCGAATGCGGTAACGCGTTGCCACGCGCAAAGGAGGCGCGCAGTGCGGCGACTAGAGGCCGCGGGCTGCGTTCGAGATAACCTGCTCCATTACCGTGAAGTCGACCCAGCCGGTATAGAGCTGCTTTACCTCGCCTTTGCCGCTGATGACCGCGAGGATGGGGGGATCGCTGACGCGAAGCTGCTCTAAGGTATCGCCGACCTCGCCGACGCGGTGGGACTCAAAGTCCATGAAGGAGGCGTCGGCGGAGTAGCGGCCCTTGAGCGCGTTAAACGACTTGAGCATATCCATGTCGGCGGTGGCGCCCTCGACGTAGACGAGCAGGACCATGCCACGGTTTTGCTCAAGGCGACTCTTAATGAAGGGTGGCGTCTCGCCGGTAGTCGTGAGCTTAAGGGGTTCGTAGCCGGTTATGCCGTAGCTATCGACCTCATTATACGAGTCAGGGGCTTTAGCCGACTGCGTGGGAGCAACCCCGGGGGCCGCGAAAACACGAATGGCGAGAACGCCGCCGAAAAGCGCCGCCCCCATAAGGAGCGTAAGACCGGCCACGAGAAGAAAGGCTTTATTTCGCAGAATGAACTTCATGCGACCCCTGCGCTGCAGTAAGCTCCACCTTGCCGTGCTCGCTTATTCTCGAACCTGCGTAAGCAGGTGGGTGTTCTCTCGGGGTATCCACGGATACTCCGAAGCCCGAACTCCCGTTGTCTTCATGTTGGCTCGAGAATGATACGAGGCCACGAACAAGGTCGAGCACCTGCATGGTACCAAAGGGCGAACGTTTCAACAAACAACTCCCGCCGCACTCACACAGCACCCCCGTCGATCTCAGCTCAGCTTAACCCGAAGCTCACGGAGCTGCGCCGGCAGCACCGTGGAAGGAGCCTGCGTCATAGGGTCGCCGCCCGAGGAGGTCTTGGGGAAGGCGATCACGTCGCGGATGGAGTCGGCGCCGGCGAGGAGCATGAGGATGCGGTCGAGGCCGAGGCCGATGCCCCCGTGCGGCGGCGCCCCGTACTCGAGGGCGTCGAGGAACCAGCCGAAGGACTCATTGATGCGCGCGTCGTCCATGCCAAGCGCCCGCAGAATAGACCGCTGCACGGCGGCGTCGTGGTTGCGTAGCGAACCGGAGCCGAGCTCGACCCCGTTGAGGACGAGGTCGTACTGGGCGCCGCGTACGCTGAGCGGCTCGCTCTCGAGCAGCTCAAGGGTGTCGGCGGTGGGCAGGCTAAAGGGATTGTGGCCGTAGGTGAGCTGCCCCGACTCCTCGTCGATCTCGAAGAGCGGGAACTCCTCCACCCAGAGGAGCGCCCAGCGCGAGCGCGGCTCCAGACGCAGGAGGTCGATAAGCGCCAGGCGGAGGGCGCCGAGCACCGTGGCGGCCGCCAACGGTTTGTCGGCTGCGAAGACGATGAGGTCGCCGGGCTCGGCCTCTAGACGCTCGACGAGGGCACGCTGCTCCGCCTCGGCGAGGAACTTAACGATGGGGCCGCGGAGGGCGCAGCCCTCCTCCACGAAGACGTAGGCCATGCCCTTGGCGCCGTGCTCCTTAGCGAGCTCGGTGAGGGCGTCGATCTGCGCCCGGGAGAGCGTGCCGCCTCCGGGCGCCCGCACCGCCCGCACGACGCCACCGGAGGCGACGGCGCCGCGGAAGACCTTAAACTCGCTCTCGGCGAACACCTCCGAGATATCGGCGATCTCCAGACCGTAGCGCAGGTCTGGCTTGTCGCTCCCGTAACGGAGCATCGCCTCCTCGTAGGAGAGGCGGAGCAGCGGCAGGGAGAGCGGCTCCTCGCCTGCCGCCACGAAGATCGCGTCCATGAGGCCCTCGAGGAGCGCGCGGATCTCGGGGACGGTGGTGTAGGAGAGCTCGAGGTCGATCTGCGTGTGCTCCGGCTGGCGGTCGGCGCGGAGGTCTTCGTCCCTGAAACACCGCGCCATTTGGTAGTACCGGTCGACGCCGGCGACCATGAGGATCTGCTTAAACATCTGCGGCGACTGCGGCAGCGCGTAGAAGTGGTGCGGTTGCAGGCGCGAGGGCACCAGGAAGTCGCGAGCGCCCTCCGGCGAGGACTTGGTGAGGTAGGGCGTCTCCACCTCGAGGAACCGCTGATCGTTGAGGTAGGAGCGTGCGGCCTGCACCACCCGATGGCGCAACGTGAGGTTGTTCAGCATGGAGGAGCGCCGCAGGTCGAGGTAGCGGTACTTAAGGCGGAGGGTCTCGTCGACCTCGACCTCCTCGGCCGCCTCGATCTCGAAGGGCGGCGTCTTGGCCGCGTTGAGGATCTCGATCTCGGCGACGCGAACCTCTACGGCGCCGCTCGGCAGATTGTCGTTGACCGTCTCGGGGCTGCGGGCGACCACCTCGCCGCGCACCGCGAGGACGTACTCCGAGCGCACGTGCTCGGCGGTCGCGTGCGCCTCCGGCGCGAGCGACGGGTCGAAGACGAGCTGCACGATGCCGCTACGGTCGCGGAGGTCGATAAAGATGAGGCCGCCGTGGTCGCGGCGACGGGCGACCCAACCGGCGAGACGGACCTCGTGACCGACGTGTGAGCTGCGGAGCTCACCAGGATAAGCATCGCGATACATTCTTAACTCTCTCCCTTGACTAAAGAGGCGAGCCGTGCGGGGAGATCCGCCACGGCGACGTCCTCCTCACAGCCGCCCTGCATGGAGCGGATACGGACGGCGTCGGGCGCGAGCTCCTCGAGCCCGACGAGAACGGTGTAACGGGCCCCGCTACGGCCGGCGAGCTTAAACTGCCCCTTGGGGCTACGCCCGCCGAGGTCGAGCTCGGCCGCGAAACCCGCGCCCCTCAGGCGCTGAGCGACCGCGAAGGCGGCTGCGCGAGACGCGGGGCCGAAGTTCACGACGAAGGCATCGGGGCCCACGGCCGCCGACGGCTGCTCGGGCAGCGAGAGCGCGATGCGCTCGAGCCCGCTCCCCCAACCCACACCGCAGGTGGGCGCTCCGCCGATCTGCTCCACGAGGCCGTCGTAGCGCCCGCCGCCACCGACGCCGCTCTGGGCGCCGAGGGCGGTCGAGCTGAACTCGAAGGTAGTGCGCGTGTAATAGTCCAGCCCGCGGACGAGGCGGAAGTCGAGCTCCGGTTGCAAGCCCGCGAGGGCGACGAGCTCGAGGACCTCGTCGAAGTGCCGCCGACAGTCGAGGCAGAGGTGCTCGGAGAGGCGCGGGGCCTCGTCGAGCACCGCGCGGCACCGCTCGACCTTGCAGTCGAAGGTGCGCAGCGGGTTGAGCTCGAGGCGATCGCGGCAGTCGCCGCAGAGCTCCTCCCCGCGGCCCTGCAGATACGCGCGGAGCTTCTCCACATACGCCGGCCGGCAGGCGGCGTCGCCCATACTGTTCATCTTAAGCTGGACGCCGGTGAGCTCGAGCTCGGCGTAGAGCGCCCCCAAAAGGGCGATGACCTCGGCGTCCACAGCCGGCTCGGAGGAGCCGAGCGCCTCCACGCCGAGCTGGTAGTGCTGACGGTAGCGACCGGCCTGCGGACGCTCGTAGCGGAACATGGGCGCGTAGTACCAAAGCTTCACCGGCTGTGCCCACGTGTGCATGCCGTGCTCCACGTACGCGCGGCAGACCGGGGCGGTGCCCTCCGGGCGAAGCGTCAACGAGCGCGAGCCTTTGTCTGTAAAGGTGTACATCTCCTTGCGGACGATGTCGGTGGCCTCCCCCACGCCGCGCGCGAAGAGGCCCGTCTCCTCGAACTCCGGCGTGACGATACGGCGATACCCGTAGGCCGAGAAGAGGCGCGCCGCCGTGTGGACGATGCGGTCGCGCTGCTCGGCTTGATCGGGGAGGAGGTCGTAGGTGCCCTTAGGGGCTTTGATCGCACTCATCGGTCGGCCACAGGGTCGGAGCGTAGCCGAGAGAGAAACGGGTTGACCGCCAGCTCGCGGCCGAGCGAGGTGGCGGGGCCGTGGCCGCAGTGCACCACGGCGTTCGGCGGAAAGCGGCGCACCAAGCCCTCGACCGAGGCGAGCAACTCCGTGGAGCTGCCGCCGGGGAAGTCGGTGCGGCCGACGCTGTTGCGAAAGAGGAGGTCGCCGACGAAGAGGTCGGTGTCGTCGAGCGCGTACGTGTAGGAGCCACGCGAGTGCCCGGGCGTGGGGATCGCGGTGATGGCGAAGGGGAGCTCAAGCGACAGCTCCTCCTTGAGCAGGACGACCTCCGCGAGCTCGTCGATGGCGAAGCAGAGCTGAGAGCTGAAGCCGCGAGTAGAGCCGACGTCGAGCGCCCCGACGTAGACGGGGGCGCCGAACCGCCCCGCGAGCGCCGCGGCGGCGCCGCAGTGATCGAAGTGCCCGTGCGTGAGGAGGACGGCACAGGGCTCGAGCCCGCGGCCCTCCAGGGCCCTGAGGAGGAGAGAGGCCTCGTCGCCGGGATCGACGACGACGGCGTCTCGGCCGCGCGCGAGGAGGTAGCAGTTCGCCTGCAGAGGGCCGAGCGGTAACGCGGTGATCTCGATGTGCTCGGACATGAGCTCCTTCCTGAGGGTCGCAGCTATCGCGCAGGAGAGCGTATCAGACGGCGGCGAATACGGTCGACCGCGCGAGCACTCTAGCTCCCGACGATGCGATACGCCTCGTAGACGGTGTGAATACCGCGGATGTTGGCGAGGATGTTGTCGAGCTGACGCACGTCGCCCACCTGGAGGGTGAAGCGGTCGCGCACGATACCGTCGGGGAGCGTTTGCACGCTGCCGCCGACGATGCTCACGCCCGAATCCGAGAGCGTGCGGGCGACGTCCTCCAGCAGGTGGTTGCGGTCGAGCGCCTCCACCATGATCTCCACGCGAAACGAGAGGTTGCCGAGGCCCTCCCAGGTGACGTTGGTGAAGCGCTCGGGGTTCTTCATGAGGGCGCGGGCGTTTTTGCAGTCGCTGCGGTGGATCGTGATGCCCTTGCCGAGGGAGATGTAGCCCACGATGTCGTCGCCGGGGATCGGCTTACAGCACTTAGCCATGCGCACCACGATGTCGCTCATGCCCTCCACGGCGATACCGAAGTTGCCGGAGAGCGCCTGGGGCTCCTCGACCTCGCGCTCCACGCGCGGCGTCACGGGCTCCTGGGGTGCCGCGGCCTCCTTCATCGTCCCGGAGGCGTGCAGCACCTTGTTGGCGACGGTTTTAACGGGTAGGCGCCCGGAGCCGATCGCGAGGAAGAGGTCGTCGGGGCGGGCGTAGCCGATCTCCTTGCAGATCTGCAGAAAGGCCTTGGTGGAGAGGATCTTCTGCGACGAGAGTCCCTCGCGACGCAGCGACTCCTGGAGCAGATCGCGCCCCGAGCGCTCGCTGTCCTCGCGCTGCTCGCGCCGGAAGTGCTGGCGGATCTTCTGGCTGGCCCGCGTAGTGGCGACGATATCGAGCCAGTCCCGCGAGGGCCCGTGGCTCGACTTGCTCGTGATGATCTCGACGATGTTGCCGGAGACGAGCTTAGTGTGGAGCGGCACGATGCGGCCGTCGACCTTGGCGCCGACGGTGCGGCTGCCGACGTCGGTGTGCACGGCGTAGGCGAAGTCGATAGGGGTGCTGCCGGCGGCGAGGCTCTTAACCTCACCTTTGGGGGTGAAGACGAAGACCTCGTCCTCGAAGAGGTCGATCCGCAGCGTGTCCATAAAATCGCGCGGGTCGCCGGTCTCGGACTGCCACTCCACCATCTGGCGCACCCAGTCGAGCTTGTTGGGGTCGCGCTCGCCCTTCTCTTTATAGAGCCAGTGAGCTGCGACGCCGTACTCCGCGGTTTGGTGCATGTCGAAGGTGCGGATCTGGATCTCGAGCGGCTTGCCGCCGGGGCCGATCACCGTAGTGTGCAGCGACTGGTAGAGGTTAAACTTGGGGGTCGCGACGTAATCCTTAAAGCGACCGGGGATGGGCTTCCAGGCGGCGTGGATAACGCCGAGCGCGCCGTAGCAGTCTTTAAGCGTATCGACGAGCACCCGCAGGCCGGTGAGGTCGAAGATCTCGTTGAACTCCTTACCCCCGCGGCTCATCTTGAGGTAAATAGAGTAGAAGTGCTTTGCCCGGCCGGTGATCTCGCCGGAGACACCCGCCTTCTCGAGCTCGGCGCGAAGGTAGCCCGCCGCCTCGTCGACGAAGGCGACCCGATCGCCACGACGCTGCGCCACGAGGTCTTGGATCTCCTTATACCGACGAGGGTGGAGCGAGGCGAAGGCGAGGTCTTCGAGCTGCCACTTCATGCTGTGCATACCGAGACGGTGGGCGAGCGGCGCGTACACCTCAAGCGTCTCTTTGGCCTTCTGGATCTGCTTCTGCTTGCTGAGGTACGAGAGCGTGTGCATATTGTGCAGGCGATCGCAGAGCTTAACGAGGATCACGCGGATGTCGCTCGCCATCGCGACGATCATCTTGCGGTAGTTCTCGGCCTGCTCCTCCTCCTGAGAGGTGAAGCGCATCTTGGTGAGCTTGGTGACGCCGTCGACGAGCATGGCGATCTCCTCGCCGAACTGCTCCTGCACCCACGAGAGCGACACGCTTGTATCCTCCACCACGTCGTGGAGGAGCGCGGCCGCTATGGTCACCGAATCCAGCTTGAGCTCCGCGGCGTTGAGCGCCGTACGGACGGGGTGCAAGATAAACGGCTCCCCGCTCTTGCGGAGCTGCCCCTTATGCGAGAGCGAAGCCGCCACGAAGGCGCGCGTGATGAGCTCTCGGTCTGCGTCGGGGTTGTACCGGGCGAGCGCCGCGAAGAGGGCGTCGAGCAGCTGTTGATGCTCGCTCGGGACCGTCGTTAGCTGATCCGCAGCGGGCGGCTCTACGAGAGGTCGTTCTTTTGGAGGAGTCTGTGCCATGCGTTGTACGTCTCGGTAGCGGTTATAACGACCTTACTTTCTGGGCGAACGAGATGGTACCTGTTCGCGCCTGGGAGAACCAGCAGTCCGACCTCGCGGAGGGCGCGAAACGCCGCGTGCACTGCACTCACCGAATGCAGTGCCTCGCCGTCGGCCAAGAGCCGCTCCTCGAGGTCGTCGTCCAGCTCGCCGGAGCCGGCCGCGAGGGCGCGCCACACGTGGCGCAGCACGCCGTCAAGCTCATGTTGACGAGCCATCACCCCCGCGGCGAAGGCCTTTTGGTCGGGGCCCCAGACGGCGTGGAGCCAGGCCTCTGGCGCAGCCTCCGCCACAGCGGCGAGGGCGATGCGGCTGGGAGGCGGGTCGAAGAGGAGGACGTGTGCGAAGCCCGCGGTCAGCTCCGGCCGCGCGAGCGCGAGGTCGTAGCCCGTCATCACCACATCCGACTCCGCCACCGCGAGGGCGCAGCGCCCCGCGCAGGCGGACTGCAGGCGAAGGGCGTTCCTGCCGAGCTGCGGTGAGAGCACCTCGCCGAGGAGGGAGCGACGAGAGGCCACATCGGCCACCAGGAACAACGTGCGCTCGCCCCCGGCGAGCAGCGATGCGCTCGCCGAGACGGCGGAGCGCCCGCGCAGATCGCGGAGCCGGCCCTCGCGCCGCGCCCGCGAGAGCTCCTCCCTCCCCCCCACCCATGAGAACGGATCCTCTTCGCGGAGGAGCTCCTCCCAAAGGGAGGATCCGCGCAGGCAGTCCGCACAGCTCCGGGAGCACGAGGCGGCCGGGCAGAGGCCGAGGTCCGCTGGCGCGAGGCGGTAAAGCCCTTTGACCGAGACCTGAGCGCTAACGGAGCCGTTGTACTCGTTTTTCGAGAGCGCCACCGGCAGATCGTAGCGCCCCTCATCGAGGAGTTCCTCGATGCGGTCGTTGTTGAAGTGGATCGCCTGGCAGGAGGAGCCGTCGCCCCGCAACCGGTACCGGAGGTGCTTGCGGTCGCGCGTGAGCTGCGGCGTTACGATCTCGGCGCCGTGCAGCAGGAGCGTCACCCGGCTGTTACCGAAGCCGTGCGGCGCAAGCAGCTCGAGCTCGTCGGCGAGCTCGAGGGTGAGGTCGCCGCACCCCACCACCGCGTCAGCCTCAAGCGTGCGCACGAACTCGCCGGCCTCGAAAGGTCCCCGAGCGTGCGCGATAAAACGCTCACGGAAGGCGTTGATAGACGTGCGCCGCAGCCGCAGGCCGCAGGCGGCGCGATGCCCGCCGAAGGCGAGTAGATGTTCGGCTCCCCCCTCAACTGCCGCCAGGAGGTCGAACCCGGGAACGCTTCTCCCCGACCCCTTGGCCTCCTCCTCCCCCTCGCTCAAAAGGATCGTGGGGCGACAGAAGCGCTCGGCGATGCGCGAGGCGACGATGCCGATAACGCCCTCGTGCCACCCTTGCGAGGAGAGCACAAGTGCGGGCGGAAGCGGCTCGGGCACGAGCGCCACCGCCTCGGCGAGCATGGCCGCCTCGAGGGCGCGCCGCTCGTAGTTGAGCTCGTCGAGGCGACGGGCGATCGGTAGAGCCGCCTCGAGGGTCTCACAGTCGAGAAGCTCCAGGGCCTTCAGAGCGTCGTCGAGTCGGCCGGAGGCGTTAATGCGGGGGGCGATCTTAAAACCGACGGTGCCGGCGTCGACCGCCCCCGGCTTGGCGCCGGCGAGCTGGAGCAGCGCACTGAAACCCGGGCGGGGAGCGCTGCGCAGCCGTGCGAGGCCGACGCTCGCGAGCACCCGGTTCTCCCCGACGAGCGGGACGACGTCGGCTATAGTGCCGACCGCCACCACGTCGGTGAGCGGCCGCAGCGCGAGGGGGATCTGTACGAGGTCCTCCTCCGGCCGCTCAAGCAAGGCGTGCGCCAGCTTAAAGGCCACGCCGACACCCGCCAGATCGGGGCAGGGGTAGCCGCCGAGCTTCGGGGAGATAGCTATGCACGCCGGCAACTCCCCCTCAAGCTCGTGGTGATCGGTGACGATGACGTCCACGCCGAGCTCGCGGGCCACGGCGACCTCATGGCGTGCGTTAATACCGCAGTCGACGGTGATGATGAGCGTGACGCCCTCCTCCGCGAGCTCGCGAACGGCGGACTCCGAAACCCCGTAGCCCTCCGTAAAGCGATTCGGGAGACGGCGCTGAACCCGAGCGCCGAGCTCCGAGAGCATGCGGGCCATCACGAAGGTCGCGGTGACGCCGTCGGCGTCGTAGTCGCCGTAAACGGCGATCAGCTCGCCGCGCTGCAACGCCCGATCGATACGGTGACGCGCCTCGGCCATCCCCGCAAGCAGGTAGGGGTTGTGCACGCGGCAGTCGGGGTAGAGAAAAGCCCGCGAGCTCGCCGCATCGCGAAACCCGCGACGCACGAGCACCTGCGCCAGCGTGTCGCTCACGCCGAGCTCATCGGCGAGTCGACGCACCTCCGCGTAGGCGACCCCCGCGATCCGCCAGGAGCCCTCGGTCATGCCTTGGGCACGACCCGAGCGGCGGCCTCCTCCTCCGGCGTCGGGGGGGTGATCGCGTGGCGCGACTCGTCTGGTGCACTCGGTGACGTACCGGGTGCGCCCGCCGGCGCCGCAGCGCTCCCGGCGGGCTCTGAGGAGGTCGACGAAGAGGCCTCTAGCTCCCGGAGGCGACGGTACGTCTTCTCCAGCTCAAGCTCGAGCCCATGCTGAGCACGCAGTGCCGCCCGCCGCGCCGAGAACGCCGTGATGAAAGCGACGACAACCATGAAAGCCGCCACACCGACAGAGCACCAGAGCAGAGAGACGCCGCGGACCTCACCGAAGAAGTACGAGAGGTCGACGCTGACGGTGTAGTTGACCGCCCCAGCCCCCACAACGAGGAGGGCGGCGATGAAGAGAACGATGAATGGCTTGCGCACGCTACCTCCGCCTAGTTGACCCAAAGCTTCCACATCGGCACGAGGCCGGTGGGGCTGAGGGTGAAGCCGCCGATGCGGTTGCTGGTGACGCGATAGTCCTGCGGGTAGACGAGCGGGATGACGACCGCGTCGCTGAGCAGCATCGCCTCCGCCTCATGGTAAATGGCGAAGCGCTCCTTTTGGTCGGTCGTGGCGCGCGCCTTGTGCAGAAGCGCGTCGAACTCCTTCTTTCGGTAAAACGACGTGTTGAGAGAGCTCGGCTGCTTTGACTCGAAGAGCGGGGCGAGGAAGTTGTCGGGCGAGGGAACATCGCTGATCCAGCTCTGCCGGTAGATCTGCCCCTTACCTTTGGCGATTTTGGCGAGGAAGGCACCCCATTCGTAGTTCGTGAGCTTAACCTCCGCTCCGGCGGTTCGCCAGCTCCCCCGGATGATCTCGGCCATCTTTTGGTTCGACTCATCGGTGTTGTACCAATACTTCAACGCGGGAGGATCGAGCTCAGAGATAGCCGCCTTAGCGCCACCGGGATCGTTGGGATGCAGCGGGTTGAGATCGGCAACCCAGCCCGGTGCGCCCTTCGGCGTCATGCCCGTGGCCGCCGTCGCTTGGCCCTCGTAGAGCGCATCGATGAGGCGCGGCACGTCGATGGCCCCTTGCAGAGCCTTGCGAAGCTTAAGACCCTGCTCGCCACCGACGACCTGATCCTTCATGTTAAAAGCGATGTAGTCGACCGCAAGGATCGGCCAACCCTTTGCCGACCACTCCCCCGACTTAATCTTGGGGTTATCTTTAATGCTCCACACCTTACCGGCGGGCACTCGTGAGCAATCAAGGGTCCCTTTTTGGAACTTCTGCCACTCCTCGTCGGCGGACTTAGTGATCGGGAGCTGAACGCCGTCGAGGTACCCGGCAGTAGAGCTGTCCCAGTAGTCCGGGTTGCGCGTTAGCTTAACGACCGTCCCGCGCTGCCACTTAGCGAGCAGGTAGGGGCCGGTGCCGACTGGCTTCGCCCTGTAGCTCCCAACCCCGACCTCCTTGATGTAGTCCACGGGCTGCACCGAGGCGACCGTGTGAAGGAGCAGCAGGGGAAGGTCGGCGAACGGATACCTGAGCTTGACTTCGAGGGTGTAGTCGTCGAGAGCCTTTACGCCTGTGAGGCCCTTTTTGGCGGAGACAAGGTAACCGTCGTCGCCGCAGCCGACGAGCGGGGCGAGCACGTAGGCCACGGGGGATTCGTTCTTTCGGCTCGTCACCCACGTCCAGGAGTTGACGACGTCTTTGGCCTTAACCTCGCGGCTCACGGGTGGTTGAAAGGAGACGCCCTTTTTGAGGTGGAAGATCCAGGTGACGTTGTCGGTGGTCTCCCAGCTCTCGGCGATAGCGGGCTCCGCCGTGATGTTGCCGTTGGCGTCGAGCCCCTCGCGCGTGAGCCCCTGAAAGATCTGACGGGCGACGAGCGTGCCTTGACTCTCAAACGCCATGGTGGGGTCGATAGCCACCGGGTCTGAGGAGAGCGGGAAGTTATAGGTGCCGCCGGGCTTTGGGGTGCTGGTGGCGAGCGGCGTGCTCTCCGGCTTCTTGCCGTTAAGCCCCGTGAGCAAGAGGACGGCGATGACGAGGAGGAGAAGCGCCGCGAGACCCCCGACGACGCGCCACCGACGAGCCCTCGCACGTGAGCGACGCACCCGCTCGCCCGCACCGTACTCAGACGGAAGCACGCTCAGCCCAACCGCCAGACCAGCAGGAAGGCCGTGAGGAACCAGGCGACACCGACGATGACCGTATAGCGGGTGAGGTTTCGCTCCATAACGCTCGCCGAGGAGGCAAAGGAGAACCCGGTCACACTCGCCATACCGGAGTCTTTACCGGAGTGCATGAGGATGAGGCCAATGAGGGCGACGCACTCGATCAAAAAGAGCGTTACTAAAATTCCGGTAAGCAAGAGCTTTCTCCTTCACACAGTATGGTTGCTTCTCTACGCTATCGCTATTCTGACACTCAACGGCACTCCCTCACAAACGAGGCGAGGACTCGAGGAGGCTGGCGCCCGTCATCTCCGGCGGCTGCGGAAGCCCGAGGAGCGCCAAAATGGTCGGTGCGACGTCGCGAAGCCCGCCACCAGGCCGTATGCGCATGCCCTCGACGGAGACGACCACCGGCACGGGGTTGGTGGTGTGCGCGGTGTTGGGCTCTCCGTCCGCGTCGAGCAAGTACTCGGCGTTGCCGTGGTCGGCGATGATCATACAGACCCCGCCGACCCGCTCCACGGCATCGAGAACTCGACCGAGGCACTCATCGACGGCCTCCACGGCGGCCACCGTAGCCGAGACCACGCCGCTGTGACCCACCATATCGGTGTTGGCGAAGTTGGCAACGACGAAGGCGTACTCCTCGCCGAGGACCGCCTCCGCGAGCTTGTCGGCGACGGTACAGGCGCTCATCTCCGGCTTAAGATCGTAGGTGGGTACGTCGCGCCGGCTGGGCACGAGCACGCGGTCTTCGCCCGCGAACTTCGCCTCTACGCCGCCGTTAAAGAAGAAAGTGACGTGTGCGTACTTCTCGGTCTCGGCGATGTGAAGCTGGCGCAACCCCCGCTCGGCGAGCAGCTCGGCGAGGATGTGCCGAGGCCGCTCGGGGGCGAAGACGGTGGGCAGGGGGAAGTCCTGCTTGTACCTCGTCATGGTGACGAAGTCGACCGACGGCGGATGCGGACCGCGGTCGAACTCGGTGAACCCGCGGTCGAAGAAGGCGCGGGTGAGCTCTCGGGCGCGGTCGGCGCGAAAGTTAAAGAAGAGGCAGCCGTCGCCGTCGCGAATTCGCGCGTCGTGCTCCGGCGCCACGATCGTGGGGCGGACGAACTCGTCGGTCTCGCCGCGTTTGTAGGCGGCGCTCAGCGCGGCAAACGCGTCGGCGGCGAAGAACCCTTTACCGTAGACCAACGCGTCGTAGGCGGCCTTGATGCGTTCCCACCGCAGATCGCGATCCATGGCGTAGAACCGCCCGGCGAGCACGCCGTAGCGACCGATGCCGTGCTCGTGCATCGTGGCCTCCGCCGCACGGAGGTACTTCTCGGCGGACTGCGGCGGCGTGTCGCGGCCGTCGAGAAACGCGTGTACCACAAGGTCGCGGACCCCGTTGCGCGCGGCCAGCTCGATCATGGCCTGTAAGTGCGCGAGCTCGCTGTGCACGCCGCCGTCGGAGAGCAGCCCCATGAGGTGCAGCCTGCTCCCCCTCCCCACGACCTTGGCGCAGAGCTGTGTGAGGGCGGGGCTCACGAAGAAGGAACCGTCGGCGACGGACTCGTCGATGCGGACGAGGTCTTGTGGGGTAATACGGCCGGAGCCGATGGTGAGGTGCCCGACCTCGGAGTTGCCCATCTGGCCCGGCGGTAGCCCTACCGCCGGGCCAGATGCCTCGAGGGTGCCGTAAGCGCCGCGCTCTACGAGCGCGTCGTAGACGGGGGTGCGCGCCAGACGGATCGCGTTGCCGGGACCCGGCGGCGCGACACCCCACCCGTCCAGGATGATGAGGACGACCGGGCGAGCGAGACGCCCCAGGGGCGAGAGGCTCGGATCGCCGAGGCCGAGGGGTGACGCCTGCTGGTGGGCGGCGTGGGTCACACGGGCTCCACGAAGCGGACGATGCGGGCGAACTTCGCGGGGTCGAGGCTGGCGCCCCCCACGAGCACGCCGTCGATGTCTGGCTGCGCCATGAGCGCATCGATGGTGACGTCGTTGACGCTGCCGCCGTAGAGGATGCGCACCTCATCCGCAGCGCCCTCGAAGACGGTGCGCAGGGACTCGCGGATCGAGGCGACGGTCTCCTGCGCCATCTCCGGCGTCGCCGTACGGCCGGTGCCGATTGCCCAGATGGGCTCGTAGGCGACGGCGACGCGCGAAAGCTCGTCGCCGGCCACCTGCGAGAGGCCGGCGGCAACCTGGCCGGCGACCTTGCGCTGCGTCAGCCCGGCCTCGCGCTCCTCGAGCGTCTCGCCGCAGCAGAGGATAGGCAGCAGGCCACAGTCGAGCGCCGCCCGCACCTTACGGGCCAGCTCGTCGTCGTTCTCGGCGTAGTACAACCGCCGCTCCGAGTGGCCGAGGATCACGGAGGCGACCCCCAGCTCGCGGAGCATCTGGGGCGAGACCTCGCCGGTAAAGGCGCCCTCCGCCGCAGCGGCCATGGTTTGCGCGCCGACCATGACGTTGCCCCCCTGAGCGGCCGCCAGCGCCGTCTCGAGGCAGACGAACGGCGGGAAGACCGCGATATCGCGGTCGGCCACACCGTCGACGAGCGGGAGGAAGCCCCGCAGAAAGTCCGCAACCTCGGGGCGCGTCTTGTACATCTTCCAGTTGCCGGCCATAAGGGGGCGGCGGGCGAAGCCCGAGGGCGCCCCCTCGCGGTCGAGCAGGGCCTCGACCCCCGGGAGCGCGCAGCCCTCGAGGAACTCCATGGAGGCGCCGCCGCCGGTGGAGATGTGCGTAAGGCGGTCCTCAAGGGTGAAGCGGTGAGCGGCCGAGACGGTGTCGCCGCCGCCGGCCACGGTGATGGCGCCGGCGGAGACGATAGCCTCACCCACGGCCCGCGTGCCGGCGCTGAACTCGTCGATCTCGAAGAGCCCCATGGGGCCGTTCCAGTAAATCGTGCCGGCACCCTGCAGCTCCCGAGCGAACGCGGCGCGCGTCTCGGGGCCGATGTCGAGCGCCATGCGCCCGGCGCCGACGGCCTCGGCGCCGACGGCCTCGCCGGCCGCACCCGCCGCAGCCTCGGCGGCGACGACCACATCCGAGGGAATAACGAGCTCGCCGCGGGCGGCGCCGGCCTCAGTCAGCACCCGCGCGGCGATGGCGACTTCCTCGGGATCGGCCCCCTTAGAGGAACCCAGCTCGTAGCCCTTCGCGGCCAAGAAGGCGTTCGCCATAGCGCCGCCGATGAGGATCTTGTCGGCGAGGCCGAGCATCTTCTCGATCATTTTGATCTTGTCGGAGACCTTGAGCCCGCCGAGGACGACCACGAACGGGCGGGCGGGGTTACGCAACAACCGGCCGAGTACCTCGAGCTCGCGCTCCATGAGCAAGCCCGCCACGGCCGGCAGAAAGCGAGTGACGCCCTCCGTGGAGGCGTGCGCCCGGTGGGCGGTACCGAAGGCGTCGTTAACGTACACCTCGGCGAGCGAGGCCAACTGACGGGCGAAGGCCTCGTCGTTGGTGGTCTCCTCGGCGTGAAAACGGAGGTTTTCGAGCAGGAGTACGTCGCCCGGGCGGAGCGCCTCGGCGGCCGCCCGCACCTCGTCGCCCACACAGTCCGAGGCGGACAGAACGGGGCGACCCAAGAGCTCGGCCAGGTGCATGGCGACCGCGGTCATGCGGAGCGAGGCCACGACCTGCCCCTTGGGCCGCCCCAGGTGCGAGGCGAGTACCAGGGAGCAGCCGCGGTCGAGGAGCGCCGTGATGGTGGGCAACGCCGCGCGGATGCGTGTGTCGTCGACCACGCGCCCGTCTTCGAGCGGCACGTTGAAGTCGACCCTCACGAGGACGCGCTTACCGTCGAGAGGATAATCGGTCAGCGAACGCTTCATGTGTTGCAGTCCTTCCCTCTCCGGCTCAGAGAACTCGCTGAAGGAGGTCGACAAGGCGAGAGGAGTAGCCCCACTCGTTGTCGTACCACGAGACGCACTTCACCAGCTTGCCCTTGGCCATCGTCAGCGCCGGGTCGAAGATGGAGGAGTAGCTGTTCCCGACGATGTCGATGCTCACGATGGGATCCTCTTGATACTGGAGGATGCCCTTCATGGCGGGGCTCTCGGCGGCGGCCTTCATGGCGGCGTTCACCTCGTCGGCCGTGACCTCGGTCTTGAGCTCGGCCACGAGGTCGGTCGCCGAGCCGTCCGGCGTGGGGACGCGCAGCGCGAAGCCGTCGAGACGGCCCTCGAGCTCGGGGATGACGAGGGCGACGGCGCGGGCGGCCCCGGTCGTGGTGGGGATGATCGAGGTGGCCGCAGCGCGGGCGCGACGCTTGTCTTTATGCGGGAAGTCGAGGATCTTTTGGTCGTTGGTGTACGCGTGGATCGTGGTCATAAAGCCGCGCTCCACACCGAAGTTGTCGACCAGCACCTTGGCCATGGGCGCGAGGCAGTTGGTGGTGCAGCTCGCGTTGGAAATGACGTCGTGCTGTGAGCGATCGTAGGCGTCGTCGTTGACCCCCAGACAGAGCGTGATGTCGGGGTTTTTAGCCGGCGCGGAGATGATGACCTTGCGGGCACCCGCCTCGAGGTGCTTGGCGGCGGCGGAGCGCTCGGTGAAGTGACCGGTGGACTCGATCACCACGTCGGCGCCGAGCTCGCGCCACGGCAGCTGCGCTGGGTCGGTCTCGCCCGTAACGCGGATGCGCGCGCCGTCGATGACGAGCGCGTCGCCGTCGACCTCAACCGTGCCCGGAAAGACGCCGTGCACCGAGTCGTATTTAAAGAGATAGCCCAACGTCTCGGCGTCGGTGAGATCGTTGATGCCGACGAACTCGACGTCGGCACCCTGCTTGAGTGCGGCCCGAATAACGAGACGACCGATGCGCCCGAAGCCGTTAACGCCTACCTGTACTGCCATGAGTCCCTCCGTGATTGCCTGTGTGCAGCCTACCAGAGCGAAGCACCTCTGCAGATAAAGAACTTCGCCAAAAAAGATGTGCGAACGAAGAAGCTACCTCCACGTAGCTAAGAATAGCGTTACGCGCCCCCAGACGGACGAGAGGAGAGCGGGCGCTGATGCATGGGGATGTGACCCAAGAAGATATTGCCGGTGCGGCCGTCGATGGAGAGCCAGTCGCCGACGCGCAGCTTGTGGCCGGCGACCTTCGCGGTCCCCCTGCGCTCGTTGACCTCAAGATCGACGCAGTCGACCACCGCCGTCTTGCCGAGCCGCTTGGCGGTGACGGCGGCGTGCGACGTAGCTCCGCCACGCCCGGTGAGGATCCCGCTCACACGCGTGATCA
Source organism: Thermoleophilia bacterium (assembly GCA_040776965.1). Taxonomy (GTDB): domain Bacteria; phylum Actinomycetota; class Thermoleophilia; order UBA2241; family UBA2241; genus CAIXSE01. Next base: position 711,033 of record JAXGZO010000001.1, on the reverse strand, counting down.
TCGCGATGTCCTCGGGCACCGTGTCGGGGCGCAGGAGGACGATGAGCTCGTCGGGGTTCTCCTCCAGGAGCCGATCGATCTGCTCGGCGCTGACCGCGACGCGCCCGGAGTACGCACTGCCGGCGACCCCGATACCCATGGCGACCGCCGGTCCGTACGCGGGCGACGAGGTGTCGAAGTACAAGATCTCCTTTTTCTGCTCGTGTACCACGGCACGCTTCTGGAGAATATAGAGGTCGTCGGCCGACGGAGACTCAAAGGTGAACTCGATCTCCTGCGGGTCGTACTCGTGCTCGGAGACGAGCTCACGGGCGATCTCGAGGAGCCGGCCGTAGACCGCGGGGTAGTCGCGCTCCAGGGAGCGTTTAACCTCGCGGTACGTGGGGCTGCCGCGCCGCTGAGCCTCGGAGATCGGCAGCGGGAACACGAGGCCGCCGACGAGATCCTCCCCCTGCGCGCAGACCGCGAAGTCGCCGAAGAGCCGGACCTGCCGACTGTAGGGCTCAAGTGGGTTGTGTGTGAAGGTCACCCCGGAGCCGGAGCCCTCGCTGAGGTTGCCGAAGACCATGCGCTGCACCACGACCGCCGTACCCCACTCCTCGGCCACGCCGATGTAGCTGCGATAGAGCTTGGCGTGCTCCGAGTCCCACGAGTCGAGGACCTTGAAGATGCAGGCGACGACCTGGGCGAAGGGGTCGTCGATGAGCTTAACGCCGGAGTCGAGGGCGCACTGCTTGTAGTCGAAGGCGAGCTCGCGCATTTGCTCGGCGGTGAAGTCGCGCTTTTTGGCGACGCCGTAGCGCTCCTTTGCCTCGCCCATGATGGCGTCGAAGGCGTCGCGATCGACGCCGTCCGCCATGGCCCACGACTGCAAAAAGCGGCGGTAGCTGTCCCAGGAGGACCACCCGAACCCCGGCCGCGTCGCCATGCCGGTCGCGATCTCGTCGTTAATGCCGGCGTTGACGAAGGTCGTCATGAGCCCCGGCATGGAGATCGCCGCGCCGGAGCGAATAGAGAGAAACAAGGCGCGTGATGGGTCGCCGAGGCGCAGGCCCGTCTGCCGCTCCAGGCGCACGAGCGAACGGCGAATACGCCGCAGCATGTCGTCGTAGAGCGGCTCGTACGAGAGCGCCGGATGTACCTGGGAGAGCTCGGTGCTGAGCACGAACCCCTCCGGCACCTTGTGGCCGTAGGCGGACATCTGCTTAAGGCCGAGCCCCTTAAAGCCAAGCGTCCGTTGGTCGTCGACCCCCGGCTTGGAGCGGTGAATCGGCGAGATGAGGCGCTCCGGATCGTAGTTCATCATGCGCGTAAGGCCGTGCGCGTCGAGCTGGCCGGTGAGCGTTGAGATCTCGTGCAGCGCGGCCGCCACGTAGCGGTCGAGCGCCTGCATGCCGAGGGCGGAGACGAGCACCTCGCGCAGGATCATCTCGGCCACGGCGTCCTCCGTCATACCGCGCACCTGGCACTGCCGGGGGTCGTGGCTGAGCATGGTGTGCAGCACCTGCTCATGGCTGAGGATCGAGGTGGAGGAGACCTCCGTCACACTGCTCGCCAAGAACTGGAAGACGTTTTGGTACTGCCCGAAGGTGAAGTTGTGACTGCTGAAGCTCGACTGTAGAAGCTTAAGGTTGGACATGAGCGCACGGGAGTCGATGCCGTCGGCCCAGAGGGCGCGCTCGAAGCGGGCGATCGTCTCGGCCATGCGGCGCAGCGAGGCGCGCGTGACGTAGGGTTCGATACCCTCGACCACGACGTCCTCGAGGAGCCTGGAGACCAGCTGCTCGACCCTGAAGGAGAGCCCCAACGCGTCGAACTTGGGCTCGCTGTAGTTGCCGTACATGGAGGGAATACCGGCGGCGATGTGGCGCTTTTGATAGAGGCTCTCCACAGCCGCCGACTGCGCGGGGCTGAGGATGATGGCCTTGAGGCTCTCGAGGACGGCGAGGGAGGCGTCGATAAGGCGGTCGCGGGCGGCACGCCGAGGGCGCACCCGCCAGAGCGCCAGCGCCCGCTCGAACTGGCGCCGCACCGCAACGTCGAGCTGCAGGTGTTTGTTGACCGCATCGCTGAGGTCGTCGGCCGAGAGGGAGTACTTCTGCGTGAGGAGCTGGTGGTTGCGCACGAGGAGCACCACCCGGCGACGGTCGATCTCGTCCTGGCCGGGCGCGCGCTCGCCCGCCGGATGCTCAATGGAGAGCCCGGCGATGCGCTCCGTGAGCTCCTCTACCGAGGAGGTGAGGATGCGGTCGAGCTCCGCGTCGAGGATGCTCGCGGCTGACTCACCGCGCTTCGCGGGGCGACCGGCGGCGGACCGCCGCCCCGTCATGGCCTCGCAGAGCGCTGCCAATACCTCATGAGGCCCCTCAGCCCACCCCCGCTCCCCGCGGACGTTCTCCATAGCGTTCGCCGAGAGGTAGGGCTCGAGCCCCGAGGGGTCGAGGGTCCGCCAGTAGCGCAGGACCTCGCGGCTGAAGGCGACGAGGCGGTTGGAGGACTCCGCGTGGACCTGCTTGCGCAGGAAGTGCATGAGGCTGTCGCGGCGGCCGCAGACCTCGTCGATCTCGGTGGAGACCGCCCGAAGCTCGCCCTCCGCACCGATCTCGCCGAAGTACACCGGGAACGTACGCAGCAACTGTTTAGCGATGAAGTAGATAGGCTGAATGTCGGCGTTGAGGAACCGCGTCACATCGCGCTGAAAGAGGTCGGTGTCGGCTATATACACGCCGCCCAAACGGAGCTGCAGGTTGAGGGCGGCGGCGAGCCGCTCAAAGAGCGCCGGGTTGGACTCGATAATATGGAGCCAGCAGCGGATCTTGGGTAGATGGTACGGGTTGACCACCGTCTCCCACTCGTCGGTCGCGCCGCGGATGTCGGGGTACTCGAAGTCCCAGTAGAGGATATCTTCGATAAGGTGGTCGGCGGCGCGCACGTTGGCCGCCTCGCCGATAGCCACGCCGACCGCCTCATAGCACTGAAACCGCACGAGCAAAAACTCGCCGGGGTGTGCGCGGAAGAAGGTCGTGAGACGGCTGAGGACGCGCTCCGCGTGGGTGTGGCTCCCGGAGCGCATGAGCTCCTTGACGACGTCGAGGAGGTCGACCATAACCTCCTTCTGCCGGTACCCAAGCGCCTCGTCTTTAACGAGAAAGAGGCAGACGCCGAAGCGATCCTCGAGATCTTCGACCTTGCGAACCTCCTCGGTCGTTCGCTCGAGAAGCTCGGAGGGCAAGGGATACTCGTGGCTGAGTACCACCTCGAACGGGGCGTCAGCGACGCCCTCCACGAGCGCGTCGAGCCACTCGCGCTCCAGGAACGAGAAGCGCTCGGCCACCGACTCGCCGTCGGTGAGCTGGTCGGTGGAGCGTGCCCAGCCGGGGAGGTCGAGGAACTCGCGGAGGTACCGGTACCCACGTGTGAGGAACTCGCGGTAGAGGCCATTGTAGGCGGAGGCGAGCGACGGCCGCTCCGCCGCCCGCATCACGAGGTTGCGGAGCAGTACATCGCGCTCAAGGAAGGTTTTGAGGTGCCCGGGCATGAGGCCGTGCAAGGGCACCACCAGACGCTCGAGTGTGTCGTCGTAGGCGTCGCCGTAGCGTCCGCCGAGCGCCTGCGTGCTCCACACGAAGAGCGCCCGCAACAGCGGCGTGAACTGCTCCTCCTTGAGCGGCGCCTCGAAGAGCCCGAGCACGAGCTCCGCCAAGAGGTCGAAGAGCCGCGCGCGCTGCTCCGAACGCTCGAAGTACGGCCAATTGCGCAGCAACGTCGTTTGCAGGCCCTCGACGAGGACGTCGATGTTGCGAAAGCGGTGAAAGTACTCGCCGAGCAATTCCTCAAGCGAGGAGCGCACCCCGTGCAGCCCCTCGACAGCCTCAATGAGGACGAGGTAGCGCTCGGGGATCACCACCTGCTGAGCGGTGCTGTCGATGTTCGCGCGCAGCGCGTCGGAGTCGAAAGGAACCTGCATTGCTACCATTACCCCCTTATTAACCGCCCGAGCGCCTCTTTACACTCCTCGCTCGACGACGAGACATCCTACCGTACACCTAAAACGATGAAGAAGGGATGTCTTTTGGCGCAAGAGATAACCCCGAGGTCTACGAAAAGCGGGGAATACCGTACACTTGGGGTGGTGAGCGACTACGGTACGACGCTCACCGCCGAAAAGGACCACCATAAAACGGCGAGGTATTCGCGCCGGAGAGGGGGCACCCGCAGATGACTGTCCAGAGAACACTCGGCATCAACGGCCTCGGCCGCATCGGCAAGCTGACGCTGTGGTACCACCTCGGCGGCGACGACTTCGACCGCATCGTCGTTAACCTCGGGCGCGACGTCGGCACCTCCCTCCAGTCGCTCGTCGAATACATCGCGAAAGACAGCACCTACGGCCCCCTCCACCGATTCCTCTACGGCCAGAGGGGCGTGCGCGACATCACAGTCGTCGACGAAGAGCGCGGCATTATCAGCGCCTACGGCAAGGAGCTCGTCATTTTGCGCTCGGCGCGCAACCCCGCCGAGATCCCCTGGCGCGACTACGGGGTCTCTCTTGTGGTGGAGTGCACCGGCAGGTTCGCCAACCCGCATGCCACCGCCGACGCCGCCGGTGGGTCGCTGCGCGGGCACCTCGTAGGTGGAGCCCGCGTCGTCCTGCAGAGCTCGCCGTTTAAGAACAAAGAGAAGGGGCTCGCGCTCCCCGACGACGCCGCGATGCTCATTCAAGGCATCAACCACTTCGAGTTCGACCCCGCCAAGCACAAGGTCGTCTCGGCGGCATCGTGCACCACCACGGCCCTCGCACACATGCTCCGGCCGCTCCTCGATCGCGATCTCACCCGCAACATGATCACCGCCGGCATGAGCACCGTGCACGCCGCAACTAACTCCCAGCCGGTGCTCGACGCGGTGCCCAAGGCGGGCGCGCGCGACCTCCGCAAGAGCCGCGCGACGATCGGCAACGTTATTCTCACCTCGACCAACGCGGCCGCCGCGCTCGAGCAGGTTATGCCCGAGATCGCGCAGATCGGCTTTATGGCCGACTCGGTGCGCATCCCCACCTCCACCGTCAGCCTCATCATCCTCAACGTGACCTTCCAGAGCGAGGCGCTCCCCGACGGCACCGTCTCCGTCGACCGGGAGGCCATCAACGCCATTTACCAGGAGGCCGCGGAGGGCGAGGCCAACGGCTTGCTCAAGTTCAGTGAGGAGCAAAACGTCTCCATCGACATGCAGGGCGAGAACGCGGCCGTAGTGATCGAGAGCGTCGAGACGCACACCCGTACGGGCTTCATGAACCTGCGGATCCCGGCCGGCTCCCCCGGCGCGGCCGCTGGCCTCGAGTCGCTCCGCATACCGCTCACCCACGTCAAGGTCTTCGGCTGGTACGACAACGAGATGGGGAGCTACACCCACCGACTCGGCGAGCTCACGACCCACATCGCGAGGAGCCTGTAAGCTCGCCGGCGAGCGCCATGAGCTTGCGGAGCCGGTGGTTAAGCGCCGATCTACTGAGCGGCGGCGAGGCCCGCTCCGCGAGCTCTGCCAGGCTAAGGTACGGATAGTCGAGGCGTAGGCACGCCGCCTCACGTACCGAGCTCGGTACGCTCGCCCACGCCGATGAACCCATGAGGGCGCGGGCGGCTGCGGCTTGCCGGGCGGCCGCCTCGGCCGCCCGACGGGCGTTGGCCTCGTCGCAGTTCGCGAGGCGGTTGGCGCTCTCGCACACCGTACCGAGCACCGCCCCCTCCTCCCACTCCAGTCGCGCATCGTGCGCACCCAGGAGGGCGAGGAGGTCGGCGGCGACCTGCGAGCGTTTGCTGTAGCAGGCGTAGTTGCGATCCCGCTCGATGACTTTAAAAGGCAACTCGAAGCGCGCGAGCAGGCCACAGACTTGCTCCGCGAGCGCCCCCCGCTCGAGGGTGAACTCGACGTGCACGGGAGAGCGCGGCGCCGAGATAGACCCGCAGCCGAGAAAAAGCCCCCGTAAAAACGCCACAATACAGCAGCGATGCGCGAAGACACGGGGGGAGACCGTCATCTGCACGGAGAAGTCGTCGGAGAGCACACCGAGCTCGTTAAAGAGCTGGAGATCGGCCTGCTCACCCTCGGTGCCACCGAGTACGACCTCGTAGCGTAAACCGATCGGCTGCGAGGTGACCGTGTGCAACGAAGCCTCCACCTTCAAGGGCTTGAGGAGCGTCAAGACGTGGCGGGCGGTCGCCGGAAACGCGAGTGAGATGCGAACGCCCAAATGGCCGCCGGCGCCGATCTCGAAGACGCCGGCGCCGTAGAGGATCCCGGAGAGCTGTGCCAGGCGGCAATGCGGCTCCTTCGGCACAAAGGTGCCGAGTTCAAGCTTGACCTCTCGCGTAAAGCCCATGCGCTACCTCAGCAACGCGAGGAGCGCCTCGACGAGGCGAGCGGGGTCGTGGCGCACCACGTCGCTCTCCTCCACGACGTCACCCCGTGCCACGCGCGCTCCCAGGCGCTCGATTCGTTCGACATCGAGGACAACCGGGGTCGACCCGAGCCGCGAGTAGGCGTCGAGCAGGTCGGCGGAGATGAGGGCATCGTTAACGAGGACGACATCGACCAGCCCGGCGGCGCCGTGGCGCTGAAGTGCCTCGAGGTGGTCCGCTGCGGTGTATCCGTCGGTCTCCCCCGGCTGCGTCATAACATTGGCGACGTAGACGACAAGACCACGAGCCTCCGCGAGCGCCGTGCGCACCTCCGGGAACAGCAAGTTGGGGATCACGCTCGTGTAGAGGCTCCCCGGCCCGATGACGATGAGGTCGGCCGCCTCGATCGCCTGGATGACCTCCGGAAGAGCCCTCGGCGCGGAGGGAGTAAGCCAGACGCGGAGCGGCAGGCGGCTCGAGGAGGAGATCGTGCTCTCGCCGCTCACCCACCCCCCACCCTCCAGCTGCGCGTGCAGGACGATGTCGTCGAGCGTAGAGGGGAGCACGCGACCGCGCACCCGCAGTACCCTCGTGGACTCCCGAACGGCGAGCTCGAAGTCGCCGGTGACCTCGGCCAGCGCGGCCATAAAGAGGTTGCCGAAGCTGTGGCCGAGCAGACCGCCCTCGTCGGGAAACCGATACCGAAACAGCTTGCTCATCATGGATTCGTCGTCGGCGAGCGCGACGAGACAGTTGCGCAAGTCGCCGGGCGGCGGCAGGCCGAGGCCGCGGCGCAGGAGGCCGGAGCTGCCGCCATCGTCGGCCATGGTGACGATAGCCGTGAGGTTACTCGTCTTCGTCTTAAGGCCGCGGAGCAACACAGCAAGCCCGTGTCCGCCACCAATCGCGACGACGTTGGGACCGCGGGAGAGGCGCGTCGTCGTGCGAACCTCGCCGGCGGACTCCAACCCCCTTCGCCCAAAGGAGCGGAGGTAGCGGACGGCGAGGAGGGTGAGAGCGGCACCGAGCACTAAGCCGACGACGGTCAGGAGCACCCCGGCGAGGAGGTGCCCCTCGAAGAGCCCCAGGCCGAGCCCCCTGAGGAGGAGCGGCGACCACAACACGCCGACGAGCACGAGGAATGAGACGAGGGTGACGGCGATACCGATGATGAGGAGGAAGACCCAGCGCTTAACGCCGAGCCCCGGGTAGAGCCACTCCAAGAGGCGTCGCATCAGCGCCGCCTCTCTTGAGGGCTCACCGCGAGCGCACTGCTCTCTTCACGGAGCGTCACGGAGAGCGCCTATCCCCTCACGAGATCGCGGTGGCGAACGATGGTGTAGTACCCCTGCTTCTCGTAACGCTCCCCGATGAGCTGGGCGAGCGCCACGGAGCGATGCCGCCCGCCCGTACACCCAACACCCACGGTGAGATGAGCCTTACCTTCGGCTGCGTACCGGGGGAAGAGGAAGTCGAGCAGCGGGAACAACCGGTCGAGGTACTCCTCCGTCCCCGGAGAGGAGAGCACGAAGTCGCGCACCTCGTCATCGAGTCCGGTCTGCGGACGCAAGCGAAGATCGTAGTGCGGGTTGGGCAGAAACCGCACATCGAACAAGAGGTCGGCGTCGATCGGAATGCCGTATTTGTACCCGAAGGAGACGACGGCGAAGACGATGTGCGTGCGCCGCGTGTGGCGAATGATGTCGTGGTTGAGCCTGGCCTTGAGGTCGTGAATCGAGATGTCGGTGGTGTCGATGACGAGCGTGGCGCGCTCGCGGAGGCCCGCGAGGAGCTCGCGCTCCTTGCGGATCCCGTCGACAACGCTCCCGCGCACAGCCAGCGGATGGCGACGGCGCGTCTCTTTAAAGCGCCGCACGAGCGCCTCGTCGGAGGCCTCAAGGAAGATGAGCGTGTACTCCACTCCGCGCTCGTGGAGGTCGAGAAAGAGCTGCTCAAGCCGGTCGAAGTACTCGCGCCCGCGCGTGTCGCTCACCACCGCGACGCGGTCGACCTTGCTCCCCTCCCGCCGGAAGAGGTCGACGAGCGTGGGCACCAACTCCGGCGGCAAGTTGTCGACGCAGAACCACCCGGCGTCCTCAAACGAGTCCATCGCCTGCGATTTGCCGGCTCCGGAGAGGCCGGTGATGATCACGAACTGCAGGCTATCGCTCATACGCACCTTCCCTCGATCGATCGCTTCGCCCCCTCGGGGGCCACCCCTTACCCCACCTTGTGCAGGTGGGCGTAGATCTCCCTCCCGATCTTACGCGGCAACCCGGGCACGCGCTCGAGCTCCTCGCGGGAGGCCGCGAGAAACGCCTCCGGGCTCCCGAAGTGCTCAAGGATGCGACGACGGCGCACCGGACCGACCTGCGGGAGGCCGTCGAACACCGAGGCCTGCGGGAGCGCGGCGGCACGGCGCTTTCTATGGTACGTCACGGCGAAGCGATGCGCCTCATCCCGCACGCGCTGCAAGAGCAAGGAGGCGGGGTCGTCCGCGGCGAGCGGCAGGGGGGCGGTGGCGCCCGGCACGAAGACCTCCTCGCGTTGCTTCGCGAGGCCGACCACGGCCACCTCCGGGCCCACTCCGACGCTCGCAAGGGCGGTGCAAGCGGCGGAGAGCTGCCCCTTACCGCCGTCGACGACGATTAAATCGGGCGTCGCGGCGAAGCTCTCGTCGTGAGCCTCGCCGGCGTCGCGGCGTTCGAAGCGCCGCCGCAGCACCTGCTCCATCATCGCGAAATCGTCCTGCCCCACCACATCGCGCACGGCGAAGCGCCGGTAGTGCGCCTTCTTCGGCAACCCGCCCTCAAGCACGGTCATAGAACCAACCGGGTACGACTCGCCGAGGTTGGAGATGTCGTAGCACTCTATGCGCAGCGGCAACGAGGGGAGGCCGAGCACGTCGCGAAGTCGCTCGAGCGCTTCGATGCGCGCGGAGCTGCGGCTCGCGAGCCGCTCGGCCTCCGCTACCGCCGAGAGCTCGGCGTTGCGCTGAGCGAGGTCGAGCAGCCGTCGCTTGGCGCCGCGTTGCGGAGCGTACACGTTAACCCCGGCGCCGCGCCGCGCCGCGAGGATCTCGGCCACCTCGGCCACCTCGGGGATCGGCACCACGATCTCCGGGGGCACGGCCGACCCCTCCCAGTAGTACTCGAGCAAAAACTCCTCGAGCACGTCCGCCCCCGCTCGCCCGTCGGCGTTCTCCACGTAAAACACCCGGCGGTCCACCACGGCGCCGCCGCGGACGCAGAAGACCTGGGCGTTAGCGCCGGGTTCCGTTTGGTAAAGCCCGATAACGTCGAAGACGTCGGCGCCCTCGATGCGCGCGGTTTGGCGCTCCCTCACGTGCTGCACGGCCACGAGGCGGTCGCGGAGGATCGCGGCCTTCTCGAACTCCTGCGCCACCACGGCCGCGGCCATCTCGCGTTCGATCCCCCGCTCCACGCCGCTCAGCCGCCCCCGGAGGAACTCGACGACCTGGTCGATAACCCGCAGGTACTCCTCCCGCGTGACCCGGTGGTCGCACGGCGCGAGCGAGCGCTTAATGAAGTACTGCAAACAGGGCGATCCGTTTCGCCTGCCGGGCTTCGCCCCCCGGCACTTGCGGTAGGGGAAGATCCGCCCCAGGATCTCGATAACCTCCCTCGCCTTCGAGGCGCTCGGGTAGGGGCCGAAGTACAGGTTGCCCCGCACGCGGCGGCCGCGAAAGAGGCGAACCCTCGGCCACTCGTCTCGCAGCGTGACCTCGATCGAGGGGTAACTCTTGTCGTCGCGCAGCAATAAGTTGTAGCGCGGACGATGCTCCTTAATGAAGTTCTCCTCGAGCAGCAGCGCCTCGCCCTCCGAGGCCGTCACGACCCACTCGATGTCGTGCGCCTGCGTGAGCATCTCGGGCGTGCGCCCGTGCGGCGTGCCGCTGCGCCGAAAGTACGAGGAGACGCGCTTGCGCAGGTCCTTCGCCTTGCCCACGTAGAGCACCTCGCGGTCCGCCCCGAGAAAGCGGTACACGCCCGGCTCGGTCGGGATGCGCGGCAGGAGCGAGCGCAGGTCCGGCGCGGAGCCGGAGGAGTCGGCGGTCGATATCGTCATCCCCTGATTGTACCCATGAAGGGGACCAATGAGGCCCCCGCGGACGCTCAGGACGAGATGGCGGAGTCCTTCTCGAGGGTACGGGCGAGGAACCGACCGGTGTGCGAGACCTCCGCGAGGGCGGCGAGCTCCTCCGGGCGGCCGGCCGCGACCACGTCGCCGCCCTCATCCCCGCCCTCCGGCCCTAGGTCGATCACCCAGTCGGCCGTCTTGATCACGTCGAGGTTGTGCTCGATGACGACCACCGTATTGCCCTGGTCCACGAGCCGCTGCAGCATGGCGAGCAGCCGCTCGATGTCGGCGAAGTGCAACCCGGTGGTGGGCTCGTCGAGGATGTAGAGCGTCTTGCCGGTCGCGACCTTGCTGAGCTCGGTGGCGAGCTTAACGCGCTGCGCCTCCCCGCCGGAGAGGGTGGTGGCCGGCTGGCCGAGCTTCATGTACCCCAGCCCAACGTCCAGCAGCGCCTGCACCCGGCGGGCGATCGGCGAGAAGAGGGAGAAGAAGGGGAGCGCCTCCTCGATGCTCATCTCGAGCACCTCGGCGATGTTCTTACCCTTATACCGCACGTCGAGTGTGTCGCGGTTGTAGCGCTTGCCGCCGCAGGCCTCGCACGGCACGTACACGTCGGGCAAGAAATGCATCTCTATTTTGATCTGGCCGTCGCCGCGGCAGACCTCGCAGCGGCCGCCCTTGACGTTAAAGCTGAACCGCCCGGGCTTGTAGCCGCGAAGCTTACTCTCGGGGGTCGCGGCGAAGAGCTGACGGATGTGGTCGAAGGCGCCGGTGTACGTAGCCGGATTGGAGCGCGGCGTACGGCCTATCGGCGACTGATCGATGTCGACCACCTTGTCGAGGAGCGCGGCGCCGTCGATGCCGTCGTGACCCCCCGCCCGGAGCTTGGAGGTGCGGCTGAGGCGGCTGACCATACCCTTGTAGAGGATCTCGTTGACCAGCGTGGACTTGCCAGAGCCCGAGACGCCGGTGACGCAGGTCAGGAGCCCTACGGGGAAGGGGACGTCGACGCCCCGGAGGTTGTGCAGGCGGGCGCCGCGGACCGTGAACCACTCGCCCGGCGTACGGCGTTCGGCGGGGATCTGGATGCGCCGGCGGCCGGCCAGGTAGTCGCCGGTGAGCGAGCCCGACGTGTGCATAACCTCCTCGGGCGAGCCCTCCGCCACCACCTCCCCCCCGTGCTCTCCGGCGCCCGGCCCCATGTCGACCACGTAGTCGGCCGCGCGGATTGTCTCCTCGTCGTGCTCCACGACGATCACGGTGTTGCCGAGGTCGCGCAGCTGCGCCAGCGTCTCGATGAGCCGCTGGTTGTCGCGCTGATGCAGCCCGATGCTCGGCTCGTCCAGAATGTAGAGCACCCCCACCAGCGCCGAGCCGATCTGGGTGGCCAGGCGAATCCGCTGCGCCTCTCCGCCCGAAAGCGTCGCCGAGGCGCGCTGCAGCGTGAGGTACCCCACCCCGACGGCGTTGAGAAATGCGAGGCGCTCCTCGATCTCTTTAATGACGCGGCCGCCTATAAGCCGCTCCGTCTCGGTGAGCTCGAGCTCGGCGAAGAAGCCGAGCGCCTCCCGCACGCTCAGCAGCGTGAGCTCGTGGATGCTACGACCGCCGACCGTAACGGCAAGGCTCGTGGGCTTAAGGCGAGCGCCCTTACACACGGGGCAGGGCCGGTCCGCCATATAGCCCTCGATCTTCTGGCGCACCTGCTCGGACTCCGTCTCCTCGTGGCGGCGGGTGAGGTGCTTAACGATGCCGGGAAAGCTCGCCGTGTAGCTGCGCACGCGGCCGCGGTACGTGCGGTAGCTCAGCGGAATCCGCTCCTTGCCGGTGCCGTACAGGTAGAGGTCGCGGTGCTCCTGCGGAAGCTCGCTCCAGGGCACTGTGATATCCACCCCGAAGGTGCTGGTCACGCTCTCGAGCGCGTGCTCGAGCCACCCGTACGCGAGGTGGTCGAAGGGCAGCAATGCACCCTTCTCGATGCTCAGCGAGCCGTCCGGCACCAGGAGCTCGGGGTCGATCTCGAGGCTCGAGCCCAGGCCATGGCACGCCGGGCAGGCGCCCTGTGGGTTGTTAAAGCTGAAGCTGCGCGGCTGGATCTCCGGCAACGAGATCCCGCAGTGTACGCAAGCGAACTTATCGGAGAAGAGGAGTGAGTCGCCGCCCACGGTCTCTACCTCCACCAGGCCGTCGGCGAGCTTGGCGGCCGTCTCCACGGAGTCGGTGAGGCGCCGCTGCAACCCCTCCTTCATAATGAGCCGGTCGACCACGACGGCGACGTTGTGGTTGAACTTCTTGTCGAGCTCGATCGCCTCCTCAAGCTCGCGCACCTCGCCGTCGACCTTAACCCGCGTAAAGCCGTCGGCGCGAAGCTCCTCGAAGAGCTTGCCGTACTCGCCCTTGCGGCCGCGAACCACCGGCGCCATCACGCTGAACCGCGTCCCCTCCTCGAGCTCGCAGATTCGGTCGACGATCTGCTGAACGGTCTGGCCGGCGATAGCGCGGCCGCACTCCGGGCAGTGCGGATGCCCCACGCGGGCGTAGAGGAGCCGGAGGTAGTCGTAGATCTCGGTGACCGTACCCACCGTTGAGCGCGGGTTACGCGAGGTCGTCTTTTGGTCGATCGAGATAGCCGGCGAGAGCCCCTCGATGCTGTCCACGTCGGGCTTGTCCATCTGGCCGAGAAACTGGCGGGCGTAGGCGGAGAGGCTCTCCACGTAGCGCCGTTGCCCCTCGGCGTAAATGGTGTCGAAGGCCAGGGAGCTCTTGCCGGAGCCGGAGATACCGGTGACCACAACGAGGCGCTCGCGCGGCAGCCGCAGGGAGACGTTTTTGAGGTTCTGCGCGCGGGCGCCGGTGATCACCAAGTCGTGGCTCATGTGCCCTCCCTCCTCGCGAGCTCCCTGCTGAGCTCCCGGATCTCGTCCCTCAGCTTCGCCGCGTACTCGAACTTAAGCTGGTCGGCGGCCTCGAACATCTCGGCCTCGAGGCTCGCGAGGAGCTTCTCTAGGTCGGCGCTCGGCATGGCGAGCTTCTTCGCCACAGACCGAGCGGCGCGGCGGCCCTTGGTGGGCACCGCCGCCGCATCGCTCACCATCGTCGCGATGTCGCTGACGCCCTTAACGATACTCGCGGGCGTGATGCCGTGCTCCACGTTGTAGGCGTGCTGCTTCGCCCTGCGGCGGTTCGTCTCTCCGAGCGCGACCTCCATGGCGGCGGTCATGCGGTCGGCGTACATAATCACCTTGCCGTCCACGTGCCGAGCGGCGCGCCCTATGGTCTGGATCAACGCCGTTTGACCGCGCAGAAACCCCTCCTTGTCGGCGTCGAGGATAGCGACGAGCGTCACCTCCGGGAGGTCGAGCCCCTCGCGCAACAGGTTGATGCCCACCAGCACGTCGAACTCGCCGAGCCGCAGCGCACGGACGATCTCGATGCGCTCCAGCGTGTCGATCTCGCTATGCAGGTAGCGCACCTTAAAGCCGTTCTCAATGAGGTAGTCGGTGAGGTCCTCCGACATGCGCTTCGTGAGGGTCGTGACCAGCACCCGCTGCTGCACCTCCACGCGCCGCCGGATCTCGTTCATGAGATCGTCGATCTGGTTGTGCGTGGGCCGCACCTCAACCTCCGGGTCGAGCAGACCCGTGGGGCGGATAACCTGCTCGGCCACGTTGAGGCTGCTGGCGAGCTCAAACCGACCGGGCGTGGCGCTCACGAAGACGATCTGCGGCACCTTCTCCAAAAACTCGTCGATCCGCAGCGGCCGGTTGTCGAGGGCGCTCGGCAGGCGAAACCCGTAGTCCACCAGGGTCTGCTTGCGCGAACGGTCGCCCTCGTACATACCCCTAATCTGCGGCACCGTCATGTGAGACTCGTCGATAAAGCACAAAAAGTCGTCGGGGAAGTAGTCAAGCAGGCAGTTGGGGGCGGAGCCCGGCTCCTTGCCGAGCAGAATGCGCGAGTAGTTCTCGATGCCGTTGCAAAACCCCATCTCGCGCAACATCTCCATATCGTAGAGCGTGCGCTGGCGCAGGCGGTGGGCCTCGAGCACCTTACCGTGCTCCTCGAGCCAGGCGGAGCGCTCCTTGAGCTCGGCCTTGATCTCCACGAGGGCTCGCTCCACAGCCGGACTGTTGGTCACGAAGTGGCTGGCCGGGTAAATGGCCGCGTGCCCCGGCCTCTCCATAACCTCGCCGCTCACGGGGTCGAAGCTGACGAGCCGCTCGATCTCGTCGCCCCAGAGCTGCACGCGCAGGGCGGTGTCGTGCGCGGCGGGCCACACCTCAAAGGAGTCGCCGCGCACCCTAAACGCGCCGCGCGTGAGCTCCAGGTCGTTGCGCGAGTACTGAATATCGACGAGCTTGCGCAGCACCTCGTCGCGATCGACCACCTCGCCCACCTGCAGCAGCACCATCCGCTCCAGGTACTCCTCCGGCGAACCCAGGCCGTAGATGCAGCTCACGCTCGCCACAATGACCACGTCGCGACGCAAGAAGAGCGAGGTGGTGGCGGCGTGGCGCAGGCGGTCGATCTCGTCGTTCACCGAGGAGTCCTTCTCGATGTACAGATCCTGCGCAGGGACGTACGCCTCGGGCTGATAGTAGTCGTAGTAGCTGACGAAGTACTCGACGGCGTTGTTCGGCAAAAACTCGCGAAACTCGTTGCACAGCTGCGCCGCGAGCGTCTTGTTGTGGGCGATAATCAAGGTCGGCTTTTGCACCCGCTCTATGACGTTGGCCATGGTGAAGGTCTTGCCGGAGCCGGTGACGCCGAGGAGGGTTTGGTAGCGGTCGCCGCGGTTGATGCCCGCCGCGAGCTGTTCAACAGCCTCGGGCTGGTCGCCGGTGAGCGTGTAGGCGGACTCAACGTGCAGCTCACTCACACGAACACCTCCACAACCACCCCGGGCCGGCTCC
Source organism: Thermoleophilia bacterium (assembly GCA_040776965.1). GTDB lineage: Bacteria > Actinomycetota > Thermoleophilia > UBA2241 > UBA2241 > CAIXSE01. The sequence goes on along the minus strand of JAXGZO010000001.1, from coordinate 695,621 downwards.
GCCAGCCGGGCTCACTTTTCACGGTAGAGACGATCTCCGTAGATCCGTCGGTACTCCTCACGAAACCTCACCACCCGGTCCACGTACGCCCGCGTCTCGGAGTAGGGAATGTGCTCGGACTTGAGGCGGCGCCCTTGCACACCGGCACGCTTCGCCCACCCATCCACGGACCCCATGCCGGCATTATAGGCCGCGAGCGCGGGGATCTCGCTGCCGTGGTAATGGCGGAGCATCAGCCGCAGACACGCACACCCGTAGCGGATGTTGATCGCCGGGTCCATGAGATCGGAGACCTTAAAGGCGGTACCGCCGCTCACGGCGGCGAGGTGCTTGGCCGTCTCCGGCATGAGCTGCATCAACCCCAAGGCGCCGCTCAAGGAGCGGGCCGTGGGGTCGAACCCGCTCTCCACCGCGATCACGGCGGCGACAAGCGCGGCGTCGAGGTGGTTGCGCCGCGCCGAGGAGTTGATGGCATCCAGGTGCTGCACGCGCGGAACCGCGGGCCGCGAGACGAGCGAGCTCGGATCCCGTATAACGGAGATCACCCAGCGTAGCCCCACGATGGCACCGAGGGCAAGGAGGATAAGGGCGAGGAAAGCGAAGACACGACGGCGCCTCAACTGCTGACGTCTGCGACCCCGCCTCACCGTGCTCGCTTACGCTCCCCCCGCGGGGCGGTGCGCTCGGCGTCTCCGGCGATGATCTGCGCCACCGTCTGACCGAGAAAGTCGCGGAGCCTCCTCCGCGACTTCGTATTCGCGAAGACGAAGTCGGCGCGGGTGAGCTTCTCCTCCTCCGGCATCTGCGCCACGAGCCGAGCGGCGAACTCGCTCTCCGTCAACTTGGCGGAGAGCCGCTCACGCCGCACATCCTCCGGGGCGGTGATGAGCACGACGAAGTCGAAGAGCTTGTCCATGCCACTCTCAAAGAGAAGCGGCACCTCGGCGACGATCATGCAGGGACGCGGCAAGGTTGCCTCGGCCGCCTGCCCCCAAGCCGCGATCCGCTCCCGTACACGCGGGTAGAGCAGCGACTCGAGCCAGAGGAGCTGCCCGTGGTCGGCGAAGACGATCCGCGCCACGGCGCCTCGGTTGACCTCCTCGCCGCTCATAACGCTCTCGCCGAAACGCTCGCGGACGGCGTTGGTGATCTCGGGGTGCCCGTAGAGCTCGTGCACGACGTCGTCGGCAGAGATCACCTCGGCGCCGAACTGACGAAGGTACGCGAGTGCCGTCGACTTGCCCGACCCCATGCCGCCGGTCAGGCCGATCCACGGAATAAGGTGCCCCGAGGGGGCACGCGAAAACGGGGCGCAGCCGCGACGCTCTTGGTCGTCGCGGCCGCGCCCTTTATGAGTGCTCTTAGGCGTCGTCGGAAGCCTCGTCAGCTGCTTCGACTGCGACCTCGTCGGCCGCCGGCTGCTCCTGCGCCTCGCCGGCCGGGAACACGTCGTCGCTCAGGCCGAGCTCCGGCTCGGCCCCGGCCTCTCCCTCGACCTCAGTCTCGGCTTCGGCTTCGGCCTCGGCGGCCTCCGGCTCGTCCTCCGAGCGGAGTGGCCGTACGTTCTCGCCGTCGACGCGCTTAATACTGAGGCTCAAGCGGCGGCGATCGGAGTCGACCTCGATGATCTTGACCTGCACGGTCTGGCCCACCGAGACGACCTCATCGGGGCGCTCCACGTGGCGGTTAGCCAGCTCGCTGATGTGCACGAGCCCCTCGATGCCCTCGTAGATCTCGACGAACGAGCCGAAGGCGACGATCTTGGTGACGCGGCCGTCGACCACATCGCCCACGCGATGCTGGGTGACGATCTTCTGCCACGGATCCTCCTGGGTCTGCTTGAGACCGAGGGAGATGCGCTGGCGATCGCGATCGATGTCGAGGACCTTGACCTTGACCTTCTGGTTGACCTGAAGGACCTCGGAGGGGTGGTTAATGTGCGTCCAGGAGAGCTCGCTGATGTGAATGAGGCCGTCGATGCCGTCGAGGTCGACGAACGCGCCGAAGTCGACGATGTTGGAGATGGTGCCCTCGACCACATCGCCGATGCCGAGCTGATCGATGATCTGCTGACGCACCTCTTTGCGCTCCTCTTCGAGCACGGCGCGACGGCTGAGCACGACGTTGTTGCGGTTGCGGTTCATCTCGATAACGCGGCAGTTGAGCTCCTGGCTCACGTACTCCTGGAGGTCTTGCACGCGGCGAATGTCGACCAGCGAGGCGGGCAGGAAGCCGCGCACGCCGAGGTCGAGGATAAGACCGCCCTTAACGACCTCGATGACGTTGCCCTTAACGGGCTCGCCGCTCTCGAAGGCGGCCTCGATGCGCTTCCAGGCCTTCTCGAACTTCGCGCGCTTCTTGCTGAGGATAAGCCGACCGTCGGCGTCTTCCTTCGTCATCACGAGGGCGTCGATCTCCTCATCGAGAGCGACCTCCTCGGAGGTGTTCACGTTCTTGCGAATACTCAACTCGTTGACCGGGATTACTCCCTCCGACTTGTAGCCGATGTCGACGAGGACCTCGTCTTTGTCGATACGCACCACGTTGCCGGTCACGATGTCGCCCTCGTTAAACACGGTGAGGGTGAGGTCGTAGTTCGGGATGATCTCGCCGTCGACCTCGATGAGGTAGCCTTCGCTGCCCTCCACAATCCGTGGATCGTTTGCGGCGTCGAGCTGGGTGTCGGTTAGTTTGTCAGCCATGTAGTGTTGGTGCCTCCCGGTCACAAATGCGCGGCCCATCGATGACAGATGCGCGCCCACGAGCCGCAGTGGGCGCAAACTCTTTGATTCTAGCACGCGCTGAGAGCGAGCGCATCAAGAGGAGCGAGTGAGAATGGCCGGATGAGAGAGGGGCGAGGGGCAGTACCGCCCCTCGCCCCTCTCTTTCTGTATTCACCCTAAAGGCGCCTCAGGTCAACCTGGCTCTAGCAGATGAGTGGTATCGCCATCGCTCAAGGGGCGGCGAAGCCTCAACCCCTCTCCCCCGTATACGCCAGGTAGCTCACGCTCAAGGAGCCGCTCTCCTCGTCCCTCATCACCTTGGTTTTAATGCGAAAGACCTCCTCGAGGAGCTCCTCGCAGAGCACCTCCTGGGGTGAGCCGCCGGCGACGATGCGGCCCCCATCGATCACGTAGATCACGTCGCAGTAGCGCGCGGCCAAGTTGATGTCGTGGAGGCTCGTGAACTTCGTCTTCTCACGCTGCCCCTTGAGGATGTCGAGCACGAGCAGCTGGTAGCCTACGTCGAGGTGGTTGGTGGGCTCGTCCAGCACGATCACCTCGCTGCCCTGGGCGAAGGCGAGGGCGAGAAACACGCGTTGTTTCTCGCCGCCGGAGAGGCTCAAAAAGCTCCGCTCGGCGAACTCGGCCATCCCGACGGTCTGGAGCGCCTCACGGCAGATGCATTTATCCTGCCCCCCGTACTGCTCAATAAGGCCCTTGTGGGGGTAGCGCCCCAGCAGGACGATGTCTTCCACGGTGAAGTCGAACTGCAGCCAGTTCTCCTGCGCCACGACCGCCACCTTTTTGGCGAACTCCTTGTTGCTGTACTCCAACACGTCCTTACCGCCGATGTAGATGCTGGAGCTCTCCGCTTGGTAGAGGCGGTAGACGTGCTTGAGGAGCGTCGACTTGCCCGAGCCGTTGGGGCCTATTAAGCCCACGAGGCTGTTGCGCGGCACGCGGAGCACGACGTCGCGCAGCAGCGCGGCGTCGCCGATGGTGAAGTTGAGGCCCGTGACCTCGATGGCCTCGTGGCGCGCAACGGAGGTGCTCGGCCGACGATCACCCGCCAAAGGTGTACCTGCTCCGCTTGATCAGCGACAAGAAGAAGGGGCCGCCGAGCATGGCGGTGATGATGCCGATGGGCAGCTCCTCGGGCGCCACGATGATGCGCGCGCCTACATCCGCCCACACCATAAAGATCGCGCCGCCGAAGAGCGACACGGGGATCACGCGGCGGTGCGGCGAGCCCACGAAGCTCCGCGCCACATGAGGCACCACCAACCCCACGAAGCCGATGATGCCGCTCACCGAGACCATAACGCCGGTGAGGAGGGCGCTCACCAGCATCACTGCGGTGCGGACCGCCTTAACGTTAACGCCGTACGTGCGCGCCATGTCTTCGCCGAGCAAGAAGATGTCGAGCTCTCGGTTGCAGAAAAAGGCGAAGACGATGCCGACGGAGAGGGCGAGGAGCACCGGGGCGACGTCCTTCCAAAAGACCCCGCCAAAGGAGCCCATCATCCAGAAGAGAGCGCCGGCGACCCGTCGGCTGTCTGGCGTGAGGTAGATGATGAGGTCGGTGAAGGCGACGAAGATGGCCGAGATAGCTACGCCGATGAGCACGAGCTTGGTCGTCGCACCGCTCCCCGTCCCCCTCCCTCTGAGGAGGAAGATGAGCAACGTGGCGAGCATTGCGCCACCGAAGGCGCCGACTTGCACCGAAAACGACCCCAAGAGCCAGAACCCGCCGAAGAGGAGGGAAAGCACCGCGCCGGTGGAGGCGCCGGCGGAAATGCCGAGGATGTAGGGGTCGGCCAACTGGTTCTTGGTGAGCGCCTGCATAAAGACGCCGGCGAGGGAGAGGCCGGCGCCTACGGCCGCGGCCACGAGCACCTTGGGAAACCGGAGCTGCCAGACGATGCTCTCCTGCGGCTTCGACCAACTCGTGGCGAAGAGCTCGTAGCCCGTCGCCTTGTTGACGATGATCTTGCACACTGTCGGCGGGCTGATGTTGACCGCCCCGATGTTGATGGCGGCGACCAGTGAGGCCAGGAGCAGCAGGGTGAGGAGGACGAGGAGCGCGGCGCTCTTACGCCACCCCGCGCTCCTCGTCTTCGTCCTCTGCTCCATCGCTCTCTCTTCCCTCAGCCCGCTTGCTCGGCTTACTTAAAGCAGCTCGGGTGGAACTCCTGAGCCATCTTCTCGATAGCCGTGGTGTTGCGCACACCGGCGACTACGTCGGAGAGCCCGAGCACGAAGATGCGATTATTCTTCACGGCCGGGACGTTTTTGAGGGCAGCGCTCTTCTTGAGGAACTTGATCTTGCCGGCCACGTCATCGGAGGCGTCGTACTGCATAACGATGATGACCTCTGGAGCGGCCTTAACGACGGCCTCCCAGCTCACATCCATCCAGTTCTTCTCGGTCCCGGCGAAGACATTCTTGCCGCCGGCGCGCTTGATCATGTCGGTGGGCAGGCCGGCGCTGGCGGTAAGCGGAGTATCCTCACCGGAGTCGTAGAGGAAGACGGGCACCGGCTTCTCGCCGGCGACCTTCTCCTCGACCGCGGCGATCTTGGCCTTCATCTCCTCCACGACCTTTTGAGCGCGGTCCTCGACCCTGAAGATCTTGCCGTAGTTGGCGAAGTCCTCGTAGACCACATCCATCGTCGCGTTCGGCGACTCGACCTTGGGCACGTAGATCTTGATCCCGTTCTCGTCGCAGAACGATTGAGGGAAGTTCTTCTGCGAGAAGGCGGAGACCCAGCCGGTGAGAAAGTCGGGCTCGACGCTCAAGAGGACCTCTTTGGAGGGGTTCTCCTTGGAGAGGTTCTTGAGCTTGTCGTACGCCTCCTTGTACTGCGGCAGCACCTCGTTGTCTTGGTAGGCGTACCCGGCGATGCTCTCCTCGAGGCCGAGGGCGAGGAGCATCTCGGTGGTAAAGCCGGCGACGCTGACGGCCTTTGCGGGGGCAGCGTCGTACGTAACGTCGAAGCTCTTGCCGTCGATCGTGTTGCTGATGGTCACGGCCTGCGGTGAGGGGCTCGCCGCCCCCTCCTTCTTCTCGCCGCCGCACGCGGCCAGGGCCACGCACAGCACGAGTACCAGCGCCACCAGGAGCACAGTCGCCCCCCACCCTCTCAACCTCTTCGCAGCCATCCCCGCGCCTCCTTCAGTCGATAAATGAGAATTGTCATCAAATCACCCAGGAGTATCTGTGTTTTTTGCGCAAAAAAAAGGGTCCTGAGCGATTAACAATGATAATTTTAATCATCTAGAGCGCGAAGTCAACTCCGCGGGGCCCTCGCGAAGGGGCGAGGAGCGCAAGAAAACCCGTCGAAAAACCGCAGCGGAGCGGCTACGGCCTCCGCTCGGAGGCCAGTCCCCACTTCTCCTTGAGCCGCTGCAGCGTACCGTCCCGCCGCATGGCGATGAGCGCGTCGTTTATCCGCCTCATGAGCTCGCCGTCCTGAGAGGAACAGAGCACGCCGTAGCTCTGCGACGCCACGTCTGTAGTCAGAAACCGCAGCCCGCGTGAAGCCAGACTCAGCGCGACAGAGGGAGTACACGCAACGGCGTCGATGACGTTGCCCTCTAGGGCGACCTTCATCATCGTGTAGCTGCTATAGGGGCTCAGCACGAGAGTGACGCCGCGCGCCTTAGCCTCAGCCAGGAGAGTCCGGCTCAGAGAGGAGCCACTGATAACGCCCACGGTGCGCCCGTCGAGGTCGGCGAGCCCCTTAAAGCTGGAGCCCCTGCGCACGAGGAACCCGATGCCCTCGGTGTAGTAACTCGTGGAGATGAGATACCTCCCACCGCGGTCGCCGGAGGTGACACACCTGGCGATGACGGCGTCCACCTCGTGGTCGTCGAGCACCCCCTCGCGGGTGTCGAGGCTGACCCCGCCGACCACAAGCGCGTCCCGCGAGCCGTAGAGTCGCTCGGCGAGCTCATGGGCGAGGTCGACCTCGAAGCCCTCCAGCTCACCGGAGTCCATGTTGACGTGGCCGAGAGGGGCGACGTCGGTCGCAACGCCCACCCTGAACCGCTCATCCGCCCGACCACCGCACGCGGCGAGCACGGGCAGAAGGAGAACGACGAGGGCGACGGCGATACACCACCCCACCCTCAGCGCGGCGCTCGACCCGCCCTCGGTACCGCCAGATGAGCCCATTTAGATCCTCTTGCGCATCGTGAGGCGGTTCTCGCCGGCCTCGTACGCGTACGAGACCTCGTCGACCGACCTCTTGACCATGAAGATACCCAAGCCGCCGACCTCCCTCTCCTCGGCTCCCAGCGTGGTGTCGGGGTCGGCCCTGTGGAGCGGGTTGTACGGCGTGCCACCATCGCAGAGCGTGACGGTCGCGAACTCAGCGGGCTCTCCCTCCCGCCGTGAGCCGTCGACGAAGAGCTCGACGCGAACGTAGCGGGAGGCGAAGTCCACGTCCGCAGCGTAGGCGTAGTGGACGATATTTGCGAAGATCTCCTCCGCCGCGAGGTTGAGCTGCACCTGCGCGGCCGGCGAGCAGTCGTACTCCTCCAAGAAGCTATTGATGAAGTCGAGCAGCCGATCGAGGTCATCCACCTGCGCCTTGAGGTTGAGCACACGGCCGCTGGAGCTCCCCGCGCGCGACACCCCGCGAGTGCCCCTGTAGCGCAGGGCCAGCAGCGTGATGTCGTCGGCCTGCTCCGCCTCACCCCGGAACCGCGAGAGCTCGTCCTCCACCGCCGTCACGATCTCGCGGACCCCGCGCTCCGCGTTGCGCCGCAGCACCTGCAGCGTGCGGTCCATCTCGAAGAACTCGTCCTGCGGGTTGAGCGCCTCGGTGACGCCGTCGGTGTAGAGCACGAGCACGTCGTCGCGGTCCAGCCGAGCCTCGAAGGGCTTGTAGCTCATACCCTCCATGCCGGCGAGCACGAATCCGGACTTGGAGGCGAGCAGCTCCACGGAGCCAGTGGCGCGGAGCACAACTGCGGGGTTGTGGCCGGCGTTCACGTAGCGCAACTCGCCGGTTGCCGTGTCCAGGACGACCAGAAAGGCGGTCACGAACATGTCCATGTCGTTACCCTTGCAGAGCTCATTGTTGGCCTTGCGAAAGACCTCCTCCAGAGCCATGCCCTGCCGAGCCAAGCCACTGATAACCGACCTGGCCCTCATCATGAGCATCGCGGCGGGTACACCCTTACCCGAGACGTCCGCTACGATCGCCGCCAAGTAGCGCTCGTTGAGGAGGAGGAAGTCGTAAAAGTCACCACCGACCTCCTTTGCCGGCTGCATGCCCGCGTACAGATCGAAGTCCGAGCGGTCGGGGAACGCCGGAAACGCGGTGATAAGGCTACCCATCTGGATGTCGCGGGCGAGAGCGAGCTCGGCGTCTAAGCGCGCGTCCGCCTCGGCGATCGCCACCTTAAGCGCGTCCACAGTCGAGTTAATGCCGTCCGAGAGCTCGGTAAACTCCGGGCTCGTGCGCACCTCAACCCTCTCCTGGAGGTCGCCCTTGGTAATGAGAGAGAGGGTTTCCTTGATCTTCAAGATGCCGCTGATGACGACTCGCTGCACGAGCAGACTCACCAGTACGAAGACCACGATGAAGAGGATGACGTTGAAGAACACGAGGCCCCTCGAGGCGCTGTCTCGATGCACGTACATCTCGGAGGTGGGCAAAGCGCCGACAAGAGTGTAGTCCTTGTACACAGCGGAGCGGTAGACGTACTCGGTCGCGTTGATCGTGGCGATGCGGGAGCCCCCGCCGATGGACCGCGCCGCAGAGCTCGGGGCGAAAGCGGCGGCCGGCTTACCCGTGAGCCCCTCGAAGGAGGAGCTCACGATCTCGCCGCCCCTGCAGGCGACCACCCCGCCACTCGACCCTACGGTGAGTCCGTCGGCGATGGTGCTCTCGGAGCTTAAGTTCATCGCCTTTTTAAGCCGATCGGGTACATAGCCGATCTGCACGATGCCCGGCCGATCCTTACGGGCGACGCCGGCGAACTGAAACAGCTGCTGGCCGTTGAAGCCCCTCTTGCGGGGCTCTTGCACGAGCTTAAAGTGAGGGTACTTGAGAGCCGGCAGAAAGGCGGCCGACTGCTCGCTCGTGGCCATGTCGTAACCGACGTACCTAGCCGGTACACAGGCCACGACGATGCCGTGCTCGTCGGAGATGTGCAGCTCGTCCACGCCGAGAACCCTCGCGAGCTCGTCGAGGCGGCGCTGCCGCGAGAGCACGCCGGGGTCGCGCGCGAGGATCTCCGCGAGCGCTCGTGCCTTGTACAGCGCACCCTCGTCCGAGAGCGTGCGCGCCACGGCTTCGTCTTGCACGCACGAGTCTATACGCCTGCGCACGTCCTGCATACGCTGCTCTATGAGGGCGGTGGCGTTGGTGCGCGCCTGCCAGGTCTGGATGCCGAAGTAGGTGACGAAGCTGACGACGAAGGCGACCGCTACGAAGACGAAGAGCCAAAGTTGGAACTTCCTGCGCATGACTCTTGCCCCCCGGCCGGCGGAGCGGTGCCCGCTAGCGCTCGATCGTCAGGATGTCGCTGAACCCGGTGAGCTCGAACACCTCCATGACGGTCTCGCTCACCCCTCTGAGCACCATGGAACCCTGCTTATTCATGCGTTTTTGCGCAGAGAGGACGACGCGCAAACCCGCACTCGAGATGTAGTCTATGCCGGCAAAATCGAGTACCAGCTGCTCTACGCCGTCGAGGGACTCACTGAGATCGGTCTCGAGATCTGGAGACGTCTTCGTGTCGAGTCTGCCCGTGAGCGCTACGACGAGGGAGACGCCGTCCCGTTTTTTGCTTATCTCCACTAGGATCAACTCCTCGCTCAGCACCCTGCAGTGACATCGCACACACGGGCTGCACTTTACAACACACGTCGTGATGGGGCGAGCACGACGACGTTCACCAGCCTCAGCTGAGCGACGCCGCGAGCGACTCACCGTGAGCCAACTCAGTCTTTGGCGGACACCCAGTCGGCCCCCACACCCACGGAGGCCTCGAGCGGCGGATCGATGCGGCAGGCGCCGCACATCTCCCGCCGCACCAGCTCGACGACCTCATCCACCTCGGCCTCCGGGCACTCAAGCACGAGCTCATCGTGCACCTGCAACACGAGCCGAGAGGCCAGGCGACGACGCTCCAGCTCGCGCTGCACGGCCACCATAGCCACTTTAATGATGTCGGCGGCCGTGCCCTGCAGCACCGTATTAACGGCGAGACGCTCCCCCAGCGAGCGCACGGTGTGCGAGCGCGATGCGAGCTCCGGTACTGCCCGGCGGCGGCCGAAGAGCGTGGTGACGTAGCCGTCGCGCACCGCCTGCGCCACGACCTCCTCGCGAAACGCGAGCACCGCGGGGTAGCGGGCGAAGTACGCAGCGATAAAGCTCTTGGCCTCCTCCACCGGTATGCTCAGCTGCTCCGAGAGGCCGTAGGCGGAGAGGCCGTACATGATGCCGAAGTTGGTTGCCTTGGCGCGCTCGCGCTGCTCCTTGGTGACCTCGTCGGTGGAAACGCCGGCGACGGCCGCCGCGGTGACCCGGTGCACGTCCTCACCGCGGCGGAACGCCTCCAGGAGCGCGGGCTCGCCGCTGAACATGGCCATGAGGCGCAGCTCGATCTGCGAGTAGTCGGCCACCACCAGCTTGTGCCCGGGTGGGGCCACGAAGCAGGAGCGAATACTCGCGCCCAGCTCGGTGCGCACGGGGATGTTTTGCAGGTTAGGGCGCGAGCTGGAGAGGCGGCCGGTGGCCGTAACCAGCTGGTTAAAGCTGGTGTGGAGCCGGCCGGTTGCGGGGTCGAGCGCGGCCGGGAGCGGCTCGAGGTAGGTGTTGAGCAACTTGGTGAGCTCGCGCCACTCCTCTATGACCGGTATGAGCGGGTGCTGCCCGCGAAGGCCGCGCAGCACCCGGGCATCCGTAGAGTAGCCCGTCTTGCCCTTTTTGCCCGGCGGGAGTCCCAGGCGGACGAAGAGGACCTCGGCGAGCTGCTGCGGCGAGCCGAGGGTGAACTCCACCCCCGCGAGCCGCCACGCCAAATCGTGCAACTCGTCGACCCGGTCGCGCAGGCGGGCGGTGATCTCGCCCAAACGGTACGGGTCCATGGTGATGCCGGCCGCCTCCATGCGCGCCAAAACGTGCACCAGCGGCAGCTCGACCTCGCGGCAGAGGCGGTCGAGCTCGAGCTCCGCGAGGCGAGGGAGCTGCCGGGCCGCGAGGCGCCAGGTAAGCACCGCACGCGTCGCGGCCGCCGCCTCGGCGGCCGAGCCTTCGAAGAGCGAGACACCCGGCTCCTCCCCCACCAAGGCGAAGAGCCCGCGAGCGCCCTCCGGGCGCTCCGGGGCGAGCAGGTAGGCGCCCACGGCGGTGTCGTGCGCCGGGCCGCAGGGCGCGGCGGCGTAGCCGGGCTGCGCCTTGGCGTCGTGCACCACCACGTGGGCGGCGAGGCGCCAGAGGCCGGCTAGGCCGGCTGCGCTCGCCGTACTCACCACCACGGCATCGCCGGCGGTGGCCGCCACGGCGTAGCCGCCGCCCTCGGAGGGCTCTACGGCGAAGGCCGCCTCGTGGCTCTCGAGCATGGCCGCGAGCGGCCCCACGGTGGACTCCCGCACGAGCCGCGGCAGCGGCTCCACGGGGTTAACGGATGGAGGAGCAGCCGCGGTGGCGACGCCGGGCGCCGCGGCCGAAGCGCCGCCGCCGGCCCCGAGCGCGGCGGCCACACCCCTGAGGCGCCTGCGCAAGCTGGAGAAGTCGTACCGGGCGAAGAGGGCATCCACGCCCTCCACCGGCAGTTCGTAGTCGCGCCGCACAACGAGCTCGGCGATGCGCTCCTCGAGCGGCACGTCGAGAACCATCGTGGCCAACCGCTTAGAGAGACGCGCCGCGTCCTCGTGCTCGCGGAGCAAAGCGCGGCGCCGCTCGCCCTTAACCTCATCCAAGCGCTCGTAGAGGGCGTCGAGGGAGCCGAACTGCTGCAAGAGCGCGGCCGCCGTCTTCTCCCCCACGCCGGGGACGCCGGGGATGTTGTCGGAGGAGTCGCCCTTGAGGCCGATGTAGTCGGGGATCAAAGCGGGCGCCACGCCGAAGCGCTCCACCACGGCGTGGGGCGTGTAGATCTTGACGTCGGTGATGCCACGACCGGTGCTCATAACGAAGACGTCGTCGGTGACGAGCTGCATGGCGTCGCGGTCGGCGGTGACCACGACCGAGCCCCGCCCTTGGCGCTCGGCCTCCCGCGCCAGCGTACCCAAGATGTCGTCGGCCTCGTAGCCGTCGAGCATTAAATTGGCGATGCCGAACGCCTCGAGGAGCTCCGGGAGCTTCGGCCACTGCTGCGAGAGTAAGTCGGGCATGTGCGGACGCTGCGCCTTGTACTCCTGGTACTCCTCGTGCCGAAAGGTCTTAGCGCGCGTGTCCCACGCGGCCAACACGGCCGCCGGACGGTAGTCCGCGACGATCTTGAGGAGCATCTGACTGAGCCCGTACAACGCGTTGACCGGCGCGCCATCGCCCGCAGTGATGTGCTCCGGCAGCGCGAAGAAGGCACGGTAGGCGAGGCTGCTCCCGTCGAGCAGGAAGAGACGGTTCTCAAAGGAGGGTGCGGCCATCGGCCGATTCTACCGCGGCTCGTCGGCGTCGTCCTCCGAGCGCAGGGACTTAACGAGCAACACGTGCGTACCACACGCGCTTCGGGCGAACTGCACCACGTCGCAGAGGGTGTTCATAAAGGGGATGCCGCGGCCGTTGGTGGCCGAGACGCCGGGCGACAACGCGGGAAACGGCAGGTCGCCCGCACCGGAGTCGATCACCTCCACGGCGATCTCGTCTTTAAAGCAGAGGAACTCGACGCGCACGCAGTCCTCGTGGCCGCGGGGCGAGCCGTGAATGACCGCGTTGGTGAGCGCCTCGGTGGCAGCCACCCCAAACTCGAACAACGCCGGCTCGCCGAGGCCCGCGACCTCGGCGAGGGTGAGCACACGGCGACGGGCGAAGGGTAACTCGTCGGGGGTGGCGGTGAAGCTAAAGCGATGCCCCCACCGATGCCGCAAGGAGAGCCCGGCGCGCTTGGCCCGCAGGAACTCGAAGGCGGATGGGCAAAAGGGAGCCCGCGAGGCGAAGAGGCCGTCGATCGCTCGACGAAGCGCCCGCCGCTCCACGGCAGTGACGAGCTCTCCACCGTGTGCGCGAAACTCGCTCACCGCGGCGGCGATGCCGCTCAGCTCCTTATCGCTCAGCGTAAGCCGAGGGTCGATCTCGAGCACGACCGCGCAAACACCGCGCGCTCGGCAGCGCCGAAGCGCCGAACGGAGCGCATCGACAGCCTTGGGGGAGGCGCAGAGTTGGCAGCGTACAACCCGAAGGTCGCCACAGCCCCTGATAAGCACGGGGTTACACTCGGTATCTCTCGCGTTGGGATTCATGCGCTCGCTACCACCGACGAAGTTAAAGGCTCATCGGCCTTTTACCCACTCCAACGAGAAGACTACCTTTTAGATGAGATAGGGGGAGAGTGGTGTCGGAGGGGGGACTTGAACCCCCATGAGGTAATCCCTCACTAGGCCCTCAACCTAGCGCGTCTACCGATTCCGCCACTCCGACACGGAAAGTGGTGCAGAGTATAAAGATCTTTGAGCCTGAGGTCAACGCAGCCCTCTGCGCCCTTACAGCTCGCTGCGTCAAGGGATATGATTGCGGCAGCGGGTGACGCAGGTTGAGCACGCCCGCGAGAAAGTTATGATTAGGTGAGCGATCTCTCATCTTGCGAGGAACCTAACGAATGAGCGCCCACAAACCCGTCGACCGCACGTGGCTCACAGCGTGACGACGAGCCTCTTAGAGGTAGATCTGCACGACCGCTTTCGCGGCTGCCTCGTCGGCCTCGCGGTCGGCGAGGCGCTCAGCGCCCCGGTTGAGTTTCTCACGGCCACCCAGATCAAAGAGCGCATCGGCGACGTAACCGAGATGCTCGGCGGCGGCGTGTACGATCTAGCACCCGGAGAGGCCACCGACGCCACCGCGATGATGCTCTGTATGGCGGAGAGCCTCGCAGACAAGGGCTCCTTTGCCCCCGAGGACATCATCGAGCGCTACCGCATCTGGTTTGAGGGCGCCAAGCACCGCGTGAGCCTCACGGTGCGCACCGCCCTCATCAGCTACAAGTCGGGTGTGCATTGGGAGCTCGCCTCCCGACGGGCGTTCGAGATCCTCGGCGGCATTACCGCCCGCAACGGCAGCCTCTCGCGCTGTGCGCCCATCGGGCTGCGCTACGCTCACGACGAGCACACACGGCACGTCGCCTCGCAGCGCGAGTCCATGCTCACGCACTTCGACCGCCTCGCCGGCTGGTGTTGCACCGCCTTTAACGACCTCGTGGCTGTGGCGCTCATCGATCAGGTCCACGAGCTGCTCCCCGCCATCGCCGACGAACTCGACGAGGAGGACCGCCGGGTCAGCACCGCGCTGCGCAAGGCGGTGGTCGCCGAGCAGTATGAGATCCACAGCTCGGCCTACGTCCTCGACGCCCTACAGGCGTCGGTGTGGACCGTGCTCTGCACCTCGAACTTCAAAGACGCCGTTACGCTGGCGGCCAGCCTCGGCAACGACGCAAGCTGTATCGGCGCCGTATCGGGAGCGCTCGCCGGCGCCATGTACGGCGAGTCCGCTATTCCCGAGCACTGGCTCAACGCGCTCTTAGAGCGAGAGCGGGCACAAGCTGTCGCCGACCGCCTGGCCGATCAAGTTATCGCAGAGCTGAAGCAGTCCTCCGCGACCCCCACGGCTCCGTAACGCAAAGGCCAGGCACCGCAGTTGACCGGCCTCCTCTTCCTCCTCCTCGCCTGCCCCTTCTACTGGCTCATCTTTAGCGGCCTCACCACGGGCGAGATCAAGGCAAAAGGCTGGGGAGTCAGCGTGCGGATCTACCGGCGCGCCGACTCCCCCGTGTTGTTTTGGACGACCTTCGCGCTCTACATCATTTGCGCCGTCATCGCCACGTTCTGCGGGCTCTCCCTGCTCATTAAGCGACCCGGGTAACCCCCCACGGCCGCAGAGCTACCACTTCAACGAGGCGCGTGCCGTCACGGTAATCGAGGCCGCCTTGACGGTGGGGTAGTCGACCTTATAGGAAACGGTAGCCCCGGCCTCGATAGCGTTGATGAGCGTGCTGTATCCACCCACAATCTTGCCGGCGGCATTGCGGAGAATGACATCGACGTGGACGTCCTTTGCGGCCTCACTCGCGGTGTTCTTGAGCTTACCCGAGGCCGTGCTCACCTCTCCCAGCTTCTTCACCTTCTTACTCAAGACCTTGATCTCGGGGACAACCGCGGTAGTGCCATCCACCCAGAATTCGTCCTTCATGGAGATGGCGAACTCCACCTTGGCGATATTCTTCACATCGGGCAGCATGAAATCGCCAGCAACGGGGAGCGTTGCGCCGGGAGCGATGGCCTCGGCGTAGGCGTTCCCCTCACCCACGACCGAGCCCTTGGCGTCTTTCGCCGTCATCTTCACCTCGACCAGCTTGGCCAGCTTGTCGGTGTTGGGGTTTTTGAGGACGAATCCATAGACAACCGTACTAAAACTCGCCTTGGCAGGCGAAAGAACGCTATACCCCGATTCCACAATCTGAAGGGGCTCACTCGCCGTTGCGGACTCACCGCCCTTTGCGGGGGTTTCTGCCTTTTTATCGGCACCACAGCCCAAAAGGACAAGCGCACACGCCAGTACAAAAACGGTACTCATGGCCAGTGCTACGATTTTCTTCATGACCGCTCCCTCCGCCGATAGCTCCTACACTAAGACCTCCTAAGTATACCGAACAAGCACCCAAAACCATCTTTTATCCAGTAACACGATACCGACCGAGACTTTTGCTATCCTGAGCGAATGACCGCCGCACCCCTCGAGCTCATCACCCTCGACCTGGAGACCACCGGGCTCGACCCGGAGCTCGACCGCATCATCGAGGTCGGCGCCGTTAAACTCGGCGCCGACCTCACCCCTCACAGCACCTTTACGACGCTCGTGAACCCCAAGGTCCCCCTACCGCTCGCCGTCACCCGCGTCACCGGGATACGGGAGGAGGAGCTCCGCGAGAGCCCACCCTTCGAGGAGGCCTACACCGCGCTCGCCACCTTCGTGGGGAGCGCCACCCTCGTAGCGCACAACGCGTCGTTCGACCGTAGCTTTCTCGCCGCCGCGGCGCGGCGTGCCGACTTGCCGCCGCTCCGCAACCCGTGGTTCGACAGCCTCGAGGCGGCGCTCTTGCTGCTGCCGGAGCTCGACCGGCACGCGCTGCCGCTGCTCGCCGAGTTTCTGAGCGTGCACAACCCGCCCCACCGAGCGCTCAGCGACGCCCTCACCACGGTGCACCTAGTGGCGAAGCTCCGAGGGCGCGCCGCCCAGCTCGACGAGGAGGGGCGGCGTCTGCTCGCTGCAGTCGCCTGGCGGCCGCTCACCACACTCGACCAACTGCCGCCCGCCCCGCCGGAGCCCCCACCCCCCACCCCAGCCGTCCCATCCGCCGAGGCACAGCTCGCCGCCCTGCCCGTCAGCCAAGAGGCCTGGCGCTCGGAGCTGAGCGACGAGAACGGTGAGGGCGCCGGGATGGCGAAGCGCCTCCCGGGGTTTCGGCACCGTCCGGGCCAGGAGCAGCTCGCCGGGGCGGTCGCCGAGGTCTTCACCCACGGCGGCGTCGGCCTCCTGGAGGCCGGCACCGGCATGGGCAAGAGCCTCGCCTACCTCCTCCCCACCGCCTGCTTCAGCGCCGCCAGCGGCCGCCGTGTGGTCGTGAGCACTAAGACGAAGGCGCTGCAGCGGCAGCTGGCGGCGCACGAGCTCCCACTCGTGGCGCAGGCCATGCCGAGCGACTGGCGCTGGACGCTGCTCATGGGCCGAGAGAACTACCTCTGCCGGCGGCGCCTCGAGGAGGCCGTGGCGGCCACGGAGGAGGAGCTCCCCGACCGCGAGCGAGCGCTCGCGCTCGCCTACCTCTGCGGTCGAGCCCGCTACGGCGAGCTCGACCTCTCGGCCCTCCCCTTTCGGGCGCTGCGAGAACTGCCCGCGCTGCGAGAGCTCGCACGCGAGCTCCGCTCCTCCCGCTCCACCTGCCTCGGCCGGCACTGCCCCCACCGGCGCGCGTGCTACTGGCTCCTCGCCCGCAAGCGCGCGGAGGCCGCCCACGTGGTCTGCGTTAACCACGCGCTCCTCCTGACGGGTCGCGAGACCCTTCCGCCGTTTGAGGACGTAGTGATCGACGAGGCCCACCTCCTCCCGCAGGAGGCCACGGAGGCGCTCAGCGAGTGCGTTGAGGCCGCCGCGCTGGAGCTGCTCGTCGCCGAGCTCCGCGGCGACAGGCGGCGGCGCGGGCTTAGCGGCCGCCTGCACTCGGCGGCGCGTAAGGTGCTGAGTGAGGATGCCCCCGCGCTCCTCACGGCGGCGGCCGCGAGCGAACGAGCCGCCGACGAGCTCCCCGACCTCCTGCACAGCGTCGAGTTCTCGCTCCACCGCCTCACCCTCGTGCACCGAGAGGACGAGGACGATGCGGCCACGCCGGGGGCGAGCACTGCGGAGCGAGGCGGCTACGACCTCACCTTCCGCCTCACGCCGGGCCTCCGGGAGCGGCCGGAGTGGGACGCGTTCTCCACAGCCACGAGCCTGCTGGCCGAGAAGCTCGACGCCCTGGCCGCCGCCCTGCGCCCGGCCGCGGAGGCGCTCCCCGAGACGCACCGGGAGCGGGCGAACCTCGCCAGCCTGGCCGAGGAGGCCGGCTCCCTCGCCGTCCTCCTGAGCGAGTTCGCCGAGGGGGAGAGCGCACCCGAGCGTGTCGTCTGGGGGCGCATCGCCGCCACGCATCGCGGCGGCTCCCGTTGGTCGCTCCACCGCACGCCGCTCACCCCGGCACAGCTCATCCGCACCGCGCTCTGGGAGCGCCTCCACAGCGCGGTGCTCACGAGTGCCACCATCACCGTCGCCGACTCGTTTGCCTACTTCCGCAGCATGACGGGCCTGAGCGCCGACCTCGACGTGCACGAGGCCGTCTTCCCCTCGCCCTTCGACTTTCGCCGGCAGGCTGTGCTGGTGGTGCACCACGACTCGAGCGGCGGCTGGCGCCCGGGCGACCTCGCCACCACGCAGCGCCAGCGGCTCGTGGAGCTGGCCGAGGCCACCGGCGGGCGCACCCTCGCTCTCTTCACCAACAAGCGGGAGATGGAGGCGGCGAGCGGCGAGCTCGACGAGCACCTCGCGGGCGAGGAGGTCCTCGTGCTGACACAGGGCCTGCACGGCACCGCCGCGGCACTCGCCGAGGAGTTTAAGAGCCACCCCAAGACGATCCTCTTGGGGGTGGACACGCTCTGGACGGGCCAGGACTTCCCGGGGGACTCCCTCACGTGCCTGGTCATCGCCAAGCTCCCGTTTCCGCGGCAAGACCCCCTCTTCCGCGCCCGGCGGCAGGCCTGCGTAGAGGCCGGAGTGGACTGGTTTCGGCGGTTCTACCTGCCGGAGGCTATCTTGAAGTTCCGGCAGGGGTTCGGCCGGCTCATCCGCACCGAGGCCGACACCGGCGTGGTGGTAGTGCTCGACCAGCGGCTCACGCAAAAGGCGTACGGCCGCGAGTTCTTAGCCAGCCTGCCCGAGCTCGAGGTGGTGCGCGCGGCGCCGCAGGAGCTCGCGGCCACGGTGAGCGCACACCTGCGGCGGCTCACCGGGGAGCGGTGAGGGCGGCGGCGCTTCCGGCCCCCGCCCTCCTCGCTCTCTCCCGGCCTTACGCGAGAAGGGCCTCGAGATCCTCCTCAACCGTCGTGGTCGTGGCGATGCCGAAGTTCTCCACGAGGAACTCCAGCACGCCCGGCGAGACGAACGCCGGCGCGCTGGGGCCGAGCAGGATGTTCCGCACGCCGAGGTGGAGCAGCGTGAGGAGGATACTCACGGCTTTTTGCTCATACCACGAGAGGACGATGCTGAGGGGGAGCTCGTTGACGTCGCACTCGAAGGCGTCGGCGAGCGCGAGCGCGACCTTAATGGCCGAGTAGGCGTCGTTGCACTGCCCCATGTCGAGCACACGCGGCAGGCCCGCTCTCTCCCCGAGGTCGAGGTCGTTAAAGCGGTACTTTCCGCAGGCGAGCGTGAGGATGATGGTGTCGGACGGCGTTCGCTTAACGAACTCCGTAAAGTAGCTGCGCCCCGGCCGCGCGCCGTCGCAGCCGCCGACGAGGAAGAAGTGCTTGATGGCCCCGGAGTTCACCGCACCGACGATCGTTTGCGCCGCCGAGAGCACCGCGCCGTGCCCGAAGCCAGTGGTGACGCTCTCGCCGCCGTTGATGCCGCGAATCGTGCGCGGCTCGGCGTAGCCGCCGAGCGCGAGTGCCCTCTCGATAACGGGTGAGAAGTCCTTGTCGTCACCGACGTGGACGAGCCCCGGGTACCCCACCACCGCGGTGGTGTACACCCTGTCCGCGTAGCTCGCCTTGGGCGGCATGAGGCAGTTCGTGGTAAAGAGAAACGCCGCCGGCACATCGGCGAACTCCCTTTGCTGGTTGTGCCACGCCGTGCCGAAGTTGCCCTTGAGGTGCGCGTACTTCTTGAGCTCCGGGTAGGCGTGGGCGGGCAGCATCTCGCCGTGTGTGTAGACGTTTACCCCCCTGCCGTCCGTCTGCTCAAGCAGCAGGGTTAAGTCGTGCAGGTCGTGGCCGCTCACCACGATAAACGGCCCCGCCTCAACCGTCTGTGTGACCGTCGTAGGCTCCGGCGTTCCGTAGGTCGTCGTGTTGGCCTCGTCGAGGAGCTCCATGCAAGCGTAGTTCGCCTCGCCGGTGCCGAGCACGAGCGGCAAGAGCTCGTCCGGCCCGGCGTCGTCGTCTCCGAGCGCCGCCAGGGCCTTAAAGAAGAACTCGTTGACCCCCTCATCCACGTAGCCGAGCACGAGGGCGTGGTAGGCGTACGCAGCCATGCCGCGTATGCCGAAGAGGATCAGGGATTTGAGCGAGCGTATATCCTCCGGGGCGCTCCACATCCTCCTCATCTCGTAGGGCGCGGTGTCGCCTGCGGTCGCCGCGGCGATCGCCGCGGCGGCCCCCGCGGCAGCTTCCGCACTGAAGTTAACGTTGGTAACGGTCATGAACAACGCCTCAATAACCCTGCGGTCGAGCTCGTCGGTCCTCGTGGGGTTCGACCTGGCGAGCGCGATGAGCGCACCCGTGAGCTCGTCGTGCAGATCCGCTACGTCGCCGGGTTTTCCGCAGACTCCGGCTTTTCCCTCGCAGGATCTGCCGCTTGCCGTCTCCTCGCATTGAAAGCAAAACATCGCCTATCTCCCCTCGTCCTCTTTAATGCTTCCATCCGTCGCCATCGTGACGACGCGCCAAGGGATCAGCTTCTTGGACTTCTCGAGGGCGGTCACAGCCGCGCGCTCTATGCCTCCGCAGCACGGAACCTCCATGCGGACCACGGTCAACGACGCAACGCTGTTTGCGCGCACGATCTCCGCCAGCTTCTCGCCGTAGTCGACGCCGTCGAGCTTGGGGCAGCCGATGAGGGTGACGCGGTTGTGCATGAACTCGCCGTGAAACCCCGCCCGCGCGTAGGCGGCACAGTCGGCGGCGACGAGGAGGTGAGCCCCGTCGAAGTACTGCGCGGTGAGCGGGACGAGCTTGAGCTGTACCGGCCACTGCCGCAGCTCGCTCACAGCGCCCCCCTCCGTTGGCGCGGGGGCGTTTGCTTGTTCCCGCTGAATGCAGCGAGCGACTGAGCCCGGGCACGTCACGTGATCGTGAGCCATGTGCTCCTCGGGATCTTTCTGCTTATAGGGCGCAGCCTCGCGCTCCACAAAGCGGAGCGCCCCGGTTGGGCAAGCTGGCAAACAGTCTCCGAGGCCGTCGCAGTACTCCTCGCGCAGCAGCTTCGCCTTGCCGTTCCTTCTACCGATAGCCCCCTCATGACAGGCATCGATGCAGAGTCCACAGCCATCGCACTTCTCCTCGTCGATCTCAATGATCGTGCGGAACACGGTGAGCACCTCCTTTGTTTTCTTCGACCATCGTAATGTGGTAAGAAGAACATGTCTGTTGGATTTAGAACAAAATGGTGGATTTATGGAGAAGATATTCCCCCTCCTCAGCGCCTCACCGCTCTTCGAGGGGATCGGCCGCGAGGACTTCTCGTCGGTACTGAGGTGCCTGGGGGCGAGGACTAACTCGTTTGAGAAAGGCGAAGCCCTCTTCTTCGAGGGCGATGTAGTGACGGAGCTGGGGCTCTTGGTCAGCGGGAGGTTGCACCTCTTGAGGAGCGACATCCGAGGCAACACCTCGCTCGTGATGGAGATCGTCCCGCCGGAGCTCTTCGCAGAGGCTGTGGTGTGCGGAGGCCTAGGGCGCATGCCCGTGAGCGTCGTCGCCAGAGAGGCGAGCGAGGTCCTCACCCTCGACTACAAAAAGGTCGTCACAACGTGCACGGCGGCCTGCGACTTTCACGCAAAGCTAATCCGCAACATGATAGGCGTGCTCGCGAGGAAGAACATCATGATGTCCGCCAAAATCGAGCACATGAGTAAGCGGACGACGAGGGAGAAGCTCCTCTCGTACCTCAACGACGTGGCGCGACAGAAGGGCAAGAGAGCATTCGCTATCCCGTTCACCAGGCAGGAGCTCGCCGACTACCTCTGCGTGGAGAGGAGCGCCCTCTCCGCCGAGATGAGCAAGCTCAAGGCGAGCGGGGTTCTCGACTACAGAAAAAACAACTTCGAGCTCTTGCTGGACGAGGAGCGATAAAGGGCCATTGACTCTCGGAGCGGCCCTCCCCCACCCCTCAGCCGCCCACAGAGGCTCCCCCACCTCGGGCGCACACCGCTCTTGAGGAAGGTGATAGACGATGGAGGTAACCCCTCTCTCTGCAAGAGAGGACCCTCATGGTTGTCAACCTAAAGGGGAACAAGTGCGGCGGCGCTCCCAGCCCCTGCCCTCGCCATGAGCGACCCCAAAGAGAGCCCACCGCGCTGCCGCAGCCTATTTAGTGGAGCCTGTGCAGGTGATGGACTTAAGGTTGCTCATAATGCCGGAGCCCTGCTCCTTCCAGGTCGCGCCCCCGTTAGTGGTACTGAGGATAGTGCCGAGCGCACCCACCGCCCAGGCGGTGGTGGTGTTAGCGCAGGTGACGAAAGAGAGCCGGCACGCCGCCTGAGGGGCCTGCTTCTTCCAAACGCCGCCACCGTTACCGGTATGGAGGATGAGGGCCCCGCGGTCGCTGTAGCTCCAGCCCACCGCCCAGGCGGTGCGAGCATCGGCGCAAACAATGGAGGTCGGTGCCCCCAGAGAAGCCTGCTTCCTCCAGGTCTTGCCGCCGTTTGTGGTCTTCAGGATAATGCCGCGCTCACCCGCCGCCCACGCGGTAGCCGAGCTGGCGCAAGTGATGGAGTCGAGATCGTACTTCGTGCCGGAGGGTTGCTTCTTCCAGGTCTTGCCGCCGTTTGTGGTCTTCAGGATGATGCCGCGCTCACCCGCCGCCCACGCGGTCGTCGTGCTGACGCAGGTGATGGAGTCGAGATCGTACTTCGTGCCGGAGGGTTGCTTCTTCCAGACCTCACCGCCGTCGATGGTTTTGAGAATGACGCCGTTCTCGCCCGCAGCCCAGACGGTAACGACGTTGCCCCGCAGTAACGGACTTCGAGAAAGCCACTTGGTGATCGAGGTGCCCTGCGGCGAGATGGAGTCGAGAACGCCGGAGGAGACGGGAGCAGGAGCGACCGCCAGAGCTGCGGCAGCCGTGACGAACACGGCGGCGAGGGCGAGGCCGAAGACGACGAGCGCTCGGCGAGCCCAGAGGCACCTGGAGCGAAGTAGCGTACAGTACGATGACATAAACGACCCCCTTCTCGTCGCCGGGAGGCCGCCTGCGCGCACCCGGGAGCGGGCAAGCACCGGCCAAAGCAGTTAATAGTAGTGTACTCACAAAGCAGGCGAGAGCAAGTGCGGCTACTGCTCCTCTCGCGCTCCCGCACCCGCTTACGACGCGCCGTCACCTTCCCCCTTCAGCCGCTTAAGCGCCCACGCCATATTGCGCCCGAGCGTGCGCATGGTCGCGAGGCCCTCGGCGTCGGCCTCTACGTCGCCGGGGTCGTGCCCCACGCCGAGGTTCCAATAACTCGAGCCCACCACGACCATCTCGTTGATGAGGAACCAATGATTGATGGAGTCGAAGGCGTGCAGGGCGCCGCCCCGGCGTACCGCCACCACGGCGGCGCCGAGCTTGCGCGCCAAGCCGTTGCCGCTCTTGCGGGTGACGTAGCCCGAGCGCTCCATGAGCGCCTGCGTAGCTGCGGTGCAGTTGGCGAAGTAGGTGGGCGAGCCGATGAGCACCGCGTCGGCGGCGAGCATCCTCTGCACGCAGTCGTTGAGACCGTCGTCCTCCAGCCCGGTACAGCGGTTGTCGGCGGTCTTGGCGCACGAGAGGCAGGCGGTGCAGCCGGTGAGCTGCAAGTCCGCGAGCTGCACGAGCTCGGTCTCGATGCCCTCGGCCTCGAGCTCCGCCAGCACGTGGCGCAGCAGGATCGTGGTGTTGCCCTGCGGGCGCGGGCTTCCGTTAAACGCTACGACCTTCACGGCTTATCCCTCCTTGAGGTGAGGCGGTAACGGAGGGGCGAGGGGCAGTACCACGCCTCGCCCCTACTTCCCCGTAAACCGCCCTTTGCTATCTAGCTTATAGGTGGCGCTGAAGTCGGTGGCCGAGAGGTTACGCACAAGGGCGAGGGAGCGGTTGCTCGGGTCGAGCGCGGGCACGCCGTGCGGCGCCAGGGCGAGCGAGAGCCAGCGGCCGCCGCGGATGCTGCCGTCGTGAGCGACCTGCACCGTCAGCAGCGCGGAGAGGCTCGTAGTGGGGCCCAAGCCGAAGTTCTTCCAGCCGGCGAAGTTGCCGAGCGAGTAGGCGATGAGCCGGTTGTGGTAGCGCTCAATGCCGCGCACCACGTGGGGGCCGGAGCCCAGCACGAGGTCGGCGCCGGCGTCGATAACCGCGTGGGAGAAGGCGCGTGAGTCGCCGCGGTTTTCGCCAAAGCAAACCTCGGTGCCGTGCGGCGTGCGGGTCTCGTTGGGGCCCTCAGCCCCGGCGTGCATGATCACCACGACGATGTCGGCGTCGGCGGCGGCCTTGCGCACCAGCTCGGCCGCCTTTTGGTGGTCGTTGAGCGGGGCGCTCCAGCTGTAGGGCGCGAAGCCGAGCGTGGCTACCCGCAGACCGCGCACGGTGACGGTGGTGATTTGGTCGGGCATGCCGGTGTAGGCAACCTTGGCGTCGCTCAGCGCCTGCTTAGTCTGGTCCAGGCCCCGCTGCAGGTAGTCCATACTGTGGTTGTTGGCGAGGTTAACCAGATCGACGCCCGCCCAGGCCAACGCCTTGGCGTACGAG
Source organism: Thermoleophilia bacterium (assembly GCA_040776965.1). Classification (GTDB taxonomy): domain Bacteria; phylum Actinomycetota; class Thermoleophilia; order UBA2241; family UBA2241; genus CAIXSE01. The sequence continues at coordinate 671,501 of JAXGZO010000001.1, read as the reverse complement.
GGCGGCGCCTGAAAGGCGAAGCAGGTGCCGGAGGTGGAGCCGTCGCACTTGGACGGCCCCGCCGTAGAGTACGTGCCCTCCAGGTTGACGATCATGAGGTCGGGCTCGCTGAGCTGCGGCTGAAGCGTGCCGAAGAGGGCGCGGCCGCCGTTGGGCGGCATGCCGCGACTGGAGCCCGGCGTGGTATCCCCCACCCAGCCAATGGTGATGCTCTGCGCGGCGCCGGGGGCGGGCGAGCGCGTGGCGACTGAGCGAGAAGGGGCCGGCGAGGCGGCGGAGCCGGCCGGCCCGGCCTTTTGGGTGCGCGCGGGGGCCCCAGCCGCCTTGTCGCCCCCCTTGAGCGCAGAGGCCAAGCCGCGCCCGAGCAGCACGACGCACACGATGAGGGCGAGGAACACGAGGAGAGCTACGGCACGGCGCCGGCGTATCTGCTGGCGTCGGCGTTGCTGAGCGCGCCGCCGAGCGCGTACGTCAGCTGAGCTCCCCCGCTGCCTGCTCCTCGGATCGGTCATGATCGGTTAGCGTACCAGAAAGAGGCGCGAGGAGAGAGAACCCTTCGCGCGACGGCTAGTCGCTCAGTCGAAACCGCCAGACGGCGAGGGCGAAGAGCACCGCCGCCCACCCCATACCCACACCCAGCGCGGGTAGCACCTCGACGACGCCGAAGCCGCGCATGACGATGCCGCGCAGGCCGTCGAGGATCCAGGCCGTCGGCAGGAGGTGGCCGATGGCGCGAAAGGTTGGGCCGGTGATCTCAAGGGGAAACCAAGCCCCCGAGAGGGCGGCCAGGCCCATAGAGACGGTCACGCAGGTGGTCACCAACGCCTGCTCACCCTTGAGCAGCACGGCGATCAGCAGCCCCAGCGAACTGGCAAAGGAGGAGAGCGTCACCATCATGAGCAAGAGGGCACCCGGGTTACGCAGGTAGTCGACGCCGAAGAAGAGCTGGGCGACGCCGAGCAGCATGATCTGCTGAACGAAGGTGAGGAGAAACATGCCCACAGCTTTGCCGGCGATGAGCTCCCACCGGCGCAGACCGGTCGTACTCAGCCGGTTAAGCGTGCCGATCTTACGCTCGACGATGAGCAGTATGCCCGCAGTGGTGAGGCTGAAGAGGATGAAGTTAATGAGCATGCCCGGCGAGCTGAGCACGAAGCCGCTCGGCGTTTGGCCTGCGGCGGCGCCGGCCCGCACGACCTCCGCGCCCGCCACCGGATCGGCGAGCTCGGCCCGCACAACGGCGCCGGCGACCTCCTGCGGCGGGGGGTCACCGCGATCGGCTCGCTGGGCACGGCGGGCGGACTCCGCGCGCGGCGTGGGGGCGGTGCTCAACGCCGCCCGCACCGCACGCGCGGTGGCCGCTTGCTGCGCGGCCACGGCGCGGACCTCGCCCAGCACGCCCTCGGCTCCGCTGGAGCCCGCGGTGGCGATGACGGTGAGAGGAGCGTCGGCGAGGCCGTTGTAGGCGCGGGGGATCAGCAGCGCGGCGGCCACCTCCTTCTCGCCCACCGCCCGCTCGGCCCGCGCCACGTCGACCAGCTCGACCGAGACCACCTTCGAGCGCTCGAGGGTGGCTATGAGCTGCTTCGCAGCCGCGCCACCGCCTTCATCCACGACCATCAGCGGCAACCGGTCGGCACCGCCGAAGATGAGCCCGAAGAAGACGGTAAAGGCCAGCGGCATGATCAACATGAAGACGAACGCCAGCTTGTCCCGCAGGGTCTGCAGGAGCTCCTTGCGAATGAGAGCCCAAATACGGCTCAAAGCGACCCTCACGTGAACCGCCTTCGCAGACGTAGCACGGCCACCGCGCAACAGACGACCGCGACGCCGAGCACTACGGCCAGCGCCGGGAGCACATCGCCCACCCCACCGCCCCTCGTTACCGTGTACCAGCCCTCCGCGAGCCAGCCGTTAGGCGTGAACTTCTGCACGAGGGCGAAGGCACTGTTGGGCGCGGCGGGACCGGCGAAGTTGCCGCCGAGCAGGGCGAGCAGCAGGTACACGCCGGAGCCGATAACCCCGGCCTGCACCGGCGTGCGCGCGAAGGCCGTGACGAGGAGGGCGACCCCGCTGGCCGCACCGACGCCCACCAGTACCAGCGCCACGACCGCGCCAGCCGAGCCCCAGTGCATACCGAAGAGCACGCGACCGGCCAGCAGTAACACCACCGCCTGGAGCAGGGTCGTGAGGTAGACGGAGAGGTACTTGCCGAGGAGCACGACGCGGGGCGACGCGGGCGTCGTAAAGAGACGCGCCAACGTGCCGTCGCGGTCCTCGTCGAGAATAGTACGTGCTGAGTTGCCCGCGCAGAAGAACATGAAGACGATCATCATGCCGACGAGGATGTTGCCGGCGAGACTGACGCTCTCAGCCTCATCGGCGCCCGAGAGCCGAGGCTCCCTCTGCTGGGGAACGGAGTTCGCGGCGGTCTGCCGATACGAAAGCACCGCCCGCCGAGCGACGGCGGCCGACTGCGGATCGCCCCGCTCCCGCAGGGCGAGGGCGCCGGCGACCGCGGCCCGTGCGCCGTTGAACTCCAAGAGCACGTTGCCGACGACGCCCTCCACGAGGGCGCCGCCGATCTGCTTCGTGGGGTTCTCGTAGAGCTCGACCCGGCTCTCGGCCCGCTTGGCCGCCCCGTAGACCGCGGCGCTCAAATCGGGTGGGACGATAACGGCCACGTCCGCGTCGCCCCGATCCACCGCCGCTCGCGCGGCGGCGGCCGAGGGCGCTGAGGCGAGCTCCACGAGCCCGCTCCGCTCCACGCCGCGCAGGACGCCGGCCAAGAGCTCGCCGGCGGCCGGCGCGCCGCGAGACACTCCCCCCCGGTCCTCGCTCGCGAAGGCGACCTTAACGGCATCGATCGAGAACTCGGTGGACCCGCCGAAGGCGAAGCCGAACAACGCGGCCATGGCGAGGGGGGTCACGATGATCATCACCAGCGCAGCCGGCTGCCGCAGGAGGCTGCGCAGATCCTTAAGGGCGATAGCGAGTGCCATCCTCATGCAGTGCACCTCACCCGCACAACACTACCCACGCGGTCAGTCCCGCAGGGCACGGCCGGTGAGCCGTAAAAAGACCGTCTCGAGGTTCGGCTCGGTAATAGTGACCTCGGTGATGCGCACGTCGGCCTCGGCCGCCACCTTAAAGAGCACCGGCAACACCTGGGCTGAGTCCTTCGCGAACAACACGGCCTCCTCCCCATCTCGCGTCGCCGTCTCCACGCCGTCTACGGCGCGCCACCGCTCCACCAGCTCATCCGCCGGGCGGTCCACGCGCAGCACGATCCGCGACTCCCGCCCAACGGTGCGCACCAGCTCCTCGTGCGTGCCGGTGGCGATCATCTTGCCGTGATCCATGATGCCGATGCGGTCGCTGAGCTCCTCGGCCTCGGCCATGTAGTGCGTAGTGTAGAGGACGGTCATCCCCTGCTCGCGAAAGGCGAGCACAGCGTCGAGAATGGCGCGGCGGCTCTGCGGGTCTATACCCACCGTGGGCTCGTCGAGGTACAGCACCTTGGGGCGGTGGAGGAGCGCGGCACCTATGTTGACGCGCCGCTTCATGCCGCCGCTCAACTTATCCAGACGGTCCTTTTGGCGATCAACGAGCGCGACCAATTCGAGCACCTCGTCTACCCGCTTCTTGAGCGCGGACCCCCTAAGGCCGTACATCTGACCCCAAAAGAGGAGGTTCTCGCGCGCGCTCATGTCGAGGTAGAGCGCGATGTCTTGGGGGACGACGCCGATAGCCGCTTTAACGGCCTGCGGCTGGGTGAGCACCGAGTGCCCGGCGACGCGGGCGTCGCCGCCGCTCGGGCGCACCAAACAGCTGAGCATGGCGATCACGGTGCTCTTACCGGCGCCGTTGGGCCCGAGCAGGCTGTAGATCTCGCCCTCGGCGACGCTCAAGCTCACGCCGTCGACGGCGATGACACCCTTGGGCGGGTCGTACTGCTTGCGAAGTTCTTCAACCTCGAGCGTGTTCATCCAGTGCCCCTAAGGGAGATGAGGGGGAGAAAAGGAAAAATGGTGGCGAGGGGCGGAATTGAACCGTCGACACCGCGATTTTCAGTCGCGTGCTCTACCAACTGAGCTACCTCGCCACGCAGAACGCGGGGTGTGCCGCAGAGGCGGCGCCGCACCCGCAAACGGCGCCGTATACTACCCGCGAGATGGCGCGCAGGTCAACCTGAGGCGTACAGGCGTGAAGAACGCGGACGAATGCGGCGCGAGCGCGCGACGCCCGCCGCATTAGTCCTCCGGGTCGGTGTCGAGCTCGGAGTCATCCTGCACGCGGCCGGCCTCCTCGTCGGGCAAGAAGACGCTGATGAGCTCCCCCTCCTTGCCCCGCGGCAAGAGGGAGAGTACGTAGTCGCCGGCGAGGATCATGGTGGAGCCGCGGGCTACGAGCGCCTCGCCGTCGCGGATGATCGCCGCCAAGAGCACGCCGTCCGGCACGTCGATATCTTGAATGCAAGCGCCGGCGAAGGGCGAGCTCTTGCTCACCTCAAGCTCCACCAGCTCAAAGCCCTCGCGCTTCAACGAGAGGAGGTGTACGAACTTGTGCTCCGGGAGCTCGTGCAGGATGAGGTTGAGCATGGTGGTGGCGCCGCACACCGTGGGCCCCACCCCCAGCAGGTCGAAGATCGGCTGGTTGTAGGGGTTGTTGACCCGCGCGACGACCTTGGGCACGCCGTACTTGAGCTTGGAGATCTGCGAGACGATGACGTTGTCTTCGTCGTCGCCGGTGACCGCCACGACGAGATCGGCGCGCCCTACGCCCGCCTTCTCGAGCACCCATACCTCCGTGCCGTCGCCGAAGATGAGTGAGTCCTCCAGCCACGGCGAGATCGTGTCGAGCCGCGTTTTATTTTGCTCTACGAGCGCCACTTCGTGCCCCAGATGCCTGAGCTGAATGGCGGCGCTCACCCCCACCTTGCCGGCGCCGACGATGAGTACGAACATGCTCAGTCCTTTCTCGCCGCGGTTTGAATAGCCCGCACGGTGTCGAACAGTGTGACGCGGGTATCTCGCGTGGGGCACACGGTGCGGATGCCGACCTGCGCGAAGAGCTCGGCGCGCAGGGGGTCGTACACGCGCGCGACGGAGCATTTAATGCCGTAGCGCTTCTGCGCGATCTGAGCCACAACGATGTTGGTGTTGTCGCCGTCGGTGCACGCCACGACCGCTACCGAGTTGGCGATGCGCGCCCTGCGCAGTGCGTCGAGGTCGAGCGCGCGCGCGACCACGAAGTCGCCCGGAAAGTCGTCGCCCAAGAGGTGGAACGCCTCGGGGTTCTCGTCGAGGATCGTCACCTCAAAGCCTCGGCCGATGAGGTCGAGGGCGAGGCCCGAACCCACACGGCCGCAGCCTATGATTAGCACGTGCATCGCTCACCCCTCCTGGTGATCCTGGTTACCTTGCTTCTGCTCTTGTTCGCCCTCTTCACCCTGCTGTTGTTGCTGTTGCGCCTGCACCCGCCTCGCGAGCATCGCGCCGTAGGGCACGGCGCGCGGCTGACTCGAGCCACCGGTGGGGTGTTCCTTGGTCACGATGTCGAGGAGCACCTCGCAGGGGGCGTGGTCGATAACGTAGTCGAGGGTGCGGCCGAAGACCCGCTCACCCACGCGCCGGCGCCGAGCCGTGCCGAGCATGATCACCTCGGAGCGCTGCGCCACGGCCTCCTCGACGATCGCGCGCCCGGCCTGCCGCGCCTTCACGACGTGCGGCGTGAACTTCACCTTAAACTGGCTGGCGATAAGCGCCGCCGCCTGGAGCACCTTGTCGGCCTTCTCGTATTCGTTCGCGAGGCGCGCCGTGAGCGGCAGGTTGCGCGGCACCTCTATGACGTAGAGTCCGTGAATCGAGGAGCTCTTCTCCTTCGCGAGCTGGCACGCGAGCACCATCATCTCGTCGCTGATGCGCGAGCCCATAATGGGCACGAGGATCTGGTTGTAGTCGATGTCGGCCTGCATGGAGGCCGGCACCACCGAGCGTGGCACCGGCTTGGTGAGCGAGTAGCCGTTCGCCTTGCGGTACACCACGTAAGCCGTAATGCCAACGATGATCCAGGCGAACCCCACAATACGGCTCGTGGTCTGGAACCACACGATCACGAGCCACACACTGAAGGTGCCGACGGCGCCGACCAGCGCGGTGAGGGGCAGGCTGTGCCCCTTTATCGTGACGTTAAAGGGCGTGCGCCACGGCCGTTCGAGGTCCGGCTCCTTAATGCGCAGGACGATCAGCGAGACGTGTGCTGCTGTAAACGAGATCATGGAGCCGAACACGTAGAGGTCAACCAGCAGGCCGGTGCGCCCGCTGGAGATGAGCACGCACGCCACAAATCCGAAGAAGATAATGGAGACGTAGGGGGTCATGCGACGGGCGTGCATGCGGCCGAGCACCGGCGAGAGTTGCCGGTGCTGCCCGAAGGAGTAGGTGAGCCGCGAGACGCCGATAAGCCCGGCGTTGGCCCCGATAAAGAGGATCGTCGCGGCCAAGAGGCCGACCCACACGGCGAGCACCGACTTCACCCACCCCAAGTTCTCGGGCAGGAAGCGCACGATCCCCAACACCGGGTCTTCACTGTAGTTGCTACCGAGCTGCGTGCCGTAGAGCTTGGCCACCTTTTTGCCGTCGAGCTCGGTGATGTTGCGCTCAACCGGGCGCTGCGCCGGTATAACCATTTTGCCGTTCTGTTCCTCTACGGGGACGTAGACGGTCGCCTTGCGGTCGGAGGCGAGTACATACGTGCCCTCCGGCTCGCCGGGCACCACCTCCACCGGCAGCGTGTAGCCCGGCCGTGCCGAGTCCATGGGCACCACGTTGGGGCGCACGGGCATGGCTGAGAGGCCGGTGAGCGGCATGCCGATGTACACCACCATCACCGCGAGGATCACGAGGTTGATGGCCCGTGGCACATCCCTTCCAGGGTTCTTTGCCTCCTCCGACATGTTGGAAATAGTCTCGATGCCGGTGTAGGCGACCGTGCCGATCGCGAGACCGTAGAGGAACTGCGACCACGTAGGTGCTATACCGAGATGGATCTGGTGGATGAGGATCTGCGGCTCAAACAGGAGTATGACGGCGATAATGACGATGAGCACCTGCGTCGCGAAGTCGAGCACGGCCAGCAGGATGTTGATGGAGGCCGCCTCTTTAATGCCGAAGACGTTGACGGCCACGAGGATGAGGGTGACGATGATGCCGCCGATGGAGTTGTAGGGCCACTCGCGCAGCACCGGCCAAAACACCGAGAGGTAGTGCGGCACGAAGAGGGCCGAGATGGCGATGGTGGCGGTATACACGAGCATCTGGCCCCAGCCGACGCCGAAGCTCACGAACTCGTTAAAAGCGCGCCGGGCGAAGCTCGCCGAGCCACCCGCCTCGGGCAGCGCCGCGGTGGCCTCGGCGTACGTCCACGCGATCGACATAAAGAGCATGCCGGTGAGCAGGAAGACGATGGGCGTAGCCCCCATGGCGGAGGCCGCGACGACGCCCAGAGCGTAGTAAATAGACGACCCTACGTTGCCGTAGGCTGTACTGAAGAGCGCCGGAACCCCGAGCACTCTGTTGAAGCTCTCGCCCTCCCTGAACTTACGCCTCGGCATGGCAGCCCCTCACGTGATGTCGTCTCCCTTTAAACGGAAAAGTGGAACGCGGCCCGACGCACTATAACGAACGCCACCGCAACCAAGCAACGGCGATGAGCACTATGCCGACGATGAACTGCACGGAGATGGGCAGCACCTTGCCGTCGGCGAGGGAGCGTGCGATTAAGAGGATGCCGAGCAGGCCGGTCGTGACCGCCAACACCCGCTGTGCCGTGTGCATTCCCTCACGCTTCCTTAAACAAACGATGGCCACGGAGCGAGGCAACGCTACCAACCCTCGACCCCCGGCACAAGTCGGGCGCGCCCCCCTCGGGGGGCGCGCCCGACGCGAAAAACCGAGACCCCCAGCCGCTATTTAATGAGGAAGGGGATCACCAGCAAGGCGACGATGTTGATGACCTTGATCATGGGGTTGATAGCCGGGCCAGCTGTATCTTTGTACGGATCGCCGACGGTGTCGCCGGTGACGGCCGCGGCGTGCGCCTCGGAGCCCTTGCCGCCGCACTCACCGTCTTCGATGAGCTTCTTGGCGTTGTCCCAGGCGCCACCGCCGGAGGTCATGCTGATGGCGAGGAAGATGCCGGTGATGATGGTGCCCATGAGCACGCCGCCGAGCACGAGGTAGCCCTTCTCGCGGAAGCCGAGCCCGATGATGATGGGGGTGAGCACCGGAATAGCGGCCGGCAGCAGCATCTTGCGAATCGCCGACTTGGTGACGATGTCGACGGCCTTGGCGTAGTCTGGCTTGCCGGTGCCGTCCATAATGCCCTTGATCTCGCGGAACTGCCTGCGGACCTCCTCCACGACCTGCCCACCGGCCTTGCCCACGGCCTGCATGCAGAGCGAGGCGAAGAGGTACGGCAGCATGCCGCCGATAAAGAGGCCGGCCAGCACCCACGGGTTGTCGATCATAAACGCGAGCGTCTCCGTGAAGTTGTACTTCTCGAGGAAGTGATTCTGCAGGTCGAGCGTGTAGGAGACGAAGAGGATGAGCGCCGCGAAGCCGGCGGAGCCGATAGCGTAGCCCTTCGTGATGGCCTTAGTGGTGTTGCCCACCGCGTCGAGCGGGTCGGTGGTCTGGCGGACCTCCTCGGGCATGTTGGCCATCTCGGCGATGCCGCCGGCGTTGTCCGTAATGGGACCGTAGGCGTCGATAGCGACGATGATGCCGGTCATGGAGAGCATGGCCATAACGGCGACGGCGATGCCGTAGAGCCCGGCGAGCTGGAACGTGACGAGGATGCCGACGGCGATGACGACCACGGGCAGCGCGGTGGCCTGCATGGAGACGGCCAGACCCTGGATGATGTTGGTGGCGTGCCCGGTGATGCTCGCCTTGGCGATGCTCTTAACGGGGTTGTAGCGCGTGGCCGTGTAATACTCGGTTATGACCACGATGAGCGCCGTAACCACGACGCCGGCGACGGCGGCGAAGAAGAGGCGCATAACGCTGGGCACACCGAACTGCTGCGCCACCTCGCCGCCCAAGAGCCACTGAGTGATGGGGTAAAACAGGGCGATGGCGACCACGGCGGAGACGGCGAGGCCCTTGTAGAGGGCGTTCATGATGTTGTTGGAGCTCCCGAGCCGCACGAAGAAGGTGCCGATGACGCTCGCGATGATGGAGACGCCGCCGATAACGAGCGGGTAGATCACGGCGGGCTTGTACACCACATCGGCGCCGGCCTGAATAAACAGGCCCTCCGCCCCACTCATGGCACCGGCCGAGCGGAAGGTGAGGAATGCCAGCAGCATAGCGGCCACGGCGGTCACGGCGTACGTTTCGAAGAGGTCGGCGGCCATGCCGGCGCAGTCGCCCACGTTGTCGCCCACGTTGTCGGCGATAACGGCCGGGTTGCGGGGGTCGTCCTCGGGAATACCGGCCTCGACCTTACCCACCAAGTCGGCGCCCACGTCGGCGGCCTTGGTGAAGATGCCGCCGCCGACCCTGGCGAACACGGAGATGAGCGAGCCACCGAAGCCGAGGCCTACGAGCGCGGCTACGTCGCCGGTCGCCCAGTAGTACACGGCGACGCCGAGGAGGGCGAGGCCGACCACCAAGAGGCCGGTAACAGAGCCGCCGCGAAAGGCGACCTTGAGCGCCGGCGCGAGGCCCTTACGGGCCGCCTCGGCGGTGCGCACGTTAACCCGTACGCTGACCATCATGCCGATGTAGCCGGCCACGGCGGAGAGCACGGCGCCGACCACGAAGCCCACGGCGGCGTGCCAGCCGTAGGTCCAGTCTTTGCCCATACCGAGCGCGACGAGCAACACGGCGAACACCACGACGCCGACGATGGCGATGGTGCGGTACTGACGGACGAGGTAGGCCTTTGCCCCCTCCTGCACCGCGCCGGCGACGCGTTGCATAGCCTCGTCGCCGGCCGGCAGTGCGAGCAGCCAGCGGATGAGGAAGACGCCGTAGACGACGGCGATCAACCCGCAGAGCACCGCCAGCAACAACGCGTTGTTTACGACAAACGATGACACCCTAGAGCTCCTTTACCGTTATCGAGCATCGAGAGGACCACGCGGACAACCGCCCGGCTCCTCAGTGCAGGTACTTACCGATCAAGAGGTCGAGCTTTTGCTTGGTCGCCTCCGGCACGAGCTCGCTCGGCGTGTTGATGGCGTTGGCCACCGCGTGACGACACGAGCAGTCGCGCTCCTCGTCGAGCGAGACGACGACGCGGTGCACGATCTGCTGCGCGGTCTGCACGTTGCGCTGCACGTTGGCGAGCACCTGCTCGAGCGAGACATCCTCCTCGCCCTCGTACCACACATCGTAGTCGGTGACCATCGCCATAGTGGCGTAGCAGAGCTCCGCCTCCCGGGCGAGCTTGGCCTCCTGCAGGTTGGTCATGCCGATAACGTCGAACCCGAGCTGACGGTAGGCCTTGCTCTCCGCGCGCGTGGAAAACTGAGGGCCCTCCATGCAGACGTAGGTGCCGCCCTCGTGCACCGTAGCGCCCGCCGCGCGACCGTGCTCGACGATGAGCTTAGAGATGTGAGGGCAGAAGGGATCGGCGAAGGCCATGTGCACGACGATGCCGTCGCCGAAGAAGGTGCTCGGACGAGCCTTGGTGCGGTCGAAGAGCTGGTCGGGCACCACCACGTGCAGCGGCGCGAGCTCCTCGCGCAAACTGCCGACGGCGCTGGCGGAGAGCACGGAGTGCACCCCCAGCGCCTTCATGCCCCAGATGTTAGCCCGGTAGTTAACCTCAGAGGGGAGGATCCGGTGACCACGGCCGTGACGCGCCAAAAACGCCACCGGCACACCGCCGATCTCGCCGACGAAATACGAGTCGCTCGGCGCGCCAAACGGCGTCTCGATGGCGACCTCGCGGGCGTCGTCGAGTAGCTCGTAAAACCCAGAGCCACCGATAACGCCGACCCGCGCAGAACCGTTCACCTGTGTCACTACCGTACCTCCATTCCCTTCTCTTCGACGATTGGACTGTGCAGTATACAGGACTCAGTACACTCGGTAACGACGCCCTCGAGCTCGCGGCGAAAGCCCTGATCGCGCACCGGCGACCACACCTGCGAGAACTCGTGCACGAGGCGGTCCATCCCCTCCTGCTGAGCGCAGAGATACCGCGCGACCCCGGGGGCGAGCACGACCTCGGTGGACCCCGGCGCCGCCGCGTCGGCGCGACGCCAGCTCCCCCACGTGAGGTAGTCGCGCAGCAGGCCGCAGGCGACGACGCCGTCCTGCAGGTCACCGAGGTTGTCCTGCAAGAGCTTAACCCGATCCACGAGCGCCTCGGCGCCGAGGCCAACAGCCTCGTCGAAGAACTCCAGTGTGTACCGCAGGCGTTTGCACGACCTCCGAAGGTCGTGAAAGAGCGGGAGCGGCGTCTCGTGGTCGCTGAGCCGCCCCTCGAACGCCACCACCTCCTTGAGCTCGCGCCGAAGTAGGCCGGGGAGCGCGCAAGAGACCCGCACCGTATACGGCCTCGCCCCGCGCAACGGGGCGATCCGCTCCGGCGGCACCTCGAGCAGCGCGGCCGTGCGCTCCACGAAGCGCGCGTACGCGCGACTGTCGAGGTACGACAAGAGGTCGCGCCGGCGCTCAGCGTACTCCACCCGCCACGCGCGCAGCAGACCGTCGAGGTCGGCGGAGCGCTCCGCCGGGAGCCCCGCGCAGTACACCTGCGCCTTAGCGTAAAAGACGTCGAGGTCGCGCACCACACCGAGCGCGCGCCCGGTATGCCGTAACCCCTTGAGCACGGGGTGCACCGCGCGGCGGTCGAGATAGTCGGCGAACACGCGGAGCGCCATGCGCATGCGCCGCGTGGCTACGCGCATCTTGTGGAGCTCCTCCGGGTCGTCGCCCCGACGCGTACCCTCCTCGTGCGCGAGCATCCGCGCGAAGTGCAGACGCAACACTCCAACCGCGACCTCCGTCATGCTCTCGGCACCGGAGGGCCCGCCGAGCACCGCCGCACACGCGCGACGGAGCGCGGGCGACGCATCGGCGGCGCTCGCGGCGATCCCGAGGGCTCGCGCGAACTTGGCGTGGCCGGTGGGCCTCAGGCCATCGCGAGCGTGGAGCGCGTCCGCAAGCGCCGCGAGGTCGTCGTCTGAGCCGAGGCCGCGAAGCTCCACCTCGGCCTCATACCACACCCGCTCTCTGTCGGCCCCGGTAAAGACGACGCGGTCGAGGCTGAGCTCGGCGACCTCATGCCCGTCCCGCACCACCCGGCGAGCGTATCGCCGTTGAGCGAGCGTGAGGAGCGGCTCAAGTGGCTGGCCGCCAGTGAGTGCGTCGATGCGCTCACGGAGCGGCCCCTCCGGCCACGAGGCGCGCGACGAGCCAGCGGCCACCGGCTCCTCCATCTCCTCGCGCCGCAAAACGCCACCGGTGGGGGCCGAGAGCTGCTTAAGCGTGAGGCGCGCGCCGCCGGCGGCCTCGCGCAACCTTAAATAGAAGCCGGCGGCGAGCACATCGCCGCCGGCCGTATCTAAAAACGTGTCGCGGTCATCGCGCGCCTCACCGGATTCCACCGCGTAGCCGGCGAGCTCGGTGAGCTCGATGAGCTGTGCGAGCACGACCGCGTCCCGCACCGCGAACTTCGCCTCAACCTCCACCCGCTACTCCCCCACGAGCAGCGACGGCGTGAGGAGCCAAAGCAGCTCGCCTTTCAGCGCGGGGTACCCCCAAAGGTCGATGCGCGCGAGACCACCCTTTTTAAAGACGAGCTCGCCGCCGCCGATGAGCTCGGAGGTCACGGTGCTGAACTCTGGCTCGTGACCGACGAGCATAACGGAGGCGTCGGCCGAGCGAGGGGCGTGGTCCTCAAGGAGCGCGGCGAGCCTAGCCGTACTGAAGCCGTGCGCAAGGCGCTCATCGACGACGAGGCGGTCCGCCATGCCGAGGCCGTCGACGACGATCTCGGCCGTGCGCAGCGCGCGCACCAGCGGACTCGTGATGATGACCTCGGGTGCGATGCCGAGGCGGACCATCGCCCGCGCCTCCTGCACCATCGCGCGTTCACCCTCGGTGGTCAGCGGCCGGAGGCCGTCGTCGCCGCTCCACCGCGTTCTCGCCTCGGCCTTACCGTGGCGCAAAAGGTAGAGCCGCATCAGAAGACTTTCCGATCTTTTTGACTGGCGGCCTCCCGCGCCTGCGCGGTAAACCACTCCTGCGCGCTCAAGCGCTTCTCCTCCGCCATCGGCGAGAGCAGCTCCGAGGTGCCGTCGGAGTGCAGCACCCTCGCCTTGCAGTTGTCGGCGAAATAGCACCCCAGAATCTCGTCGCGGATGCGCCGAACGATGCCCTCATCTTGAATGGGAAAGAGGACCTCTATGCGACGGTCGAGGTTGCGCGGCATGAGGTCGGCGCTCCCCAGGAAGACCTCCTCCTGCCCGCCGTTGCGGAACCAGTAAATGCGGCTATGCTCGAGGAATCGCCCCACGATACTCCGCTGGTGGATGTTGTCGCTCACGCCCGGCACCCCCGGCCTGAGGCAACACATACCGCGCACGTTGAGGTCGACGCGCACCCCAGCCTGCGAAGCGCGATACAGCCGGCGGATCATGGTTTTGTCGACGAGGGAGTTCATCTTAAAGATGATGTGGGCCTCCTCCCCGCGCCGCGCGTGCTCGATCTCGCGGTCGATGCGCTCGATGATGCCCGTGCGGATCGTGCGCGGGGCCACCAGGAATTTGCGGTAGGAGCCGCCGCCCACGGTGTACCCGGTGATCGCGTTAAACAAGACCGAGGCGTCGGCGCCGAGGTCTTCGTCGCAGGTGAGGTACCCGAGGTCGGTGTACAGCTTCGTGGTAACGCTGTTGTAGTTACCGGTGCCGAGGTGCAGGTAGCGCCGTATGCCGTCGCCCTCCCGGCGCACGATCAGCGTGACCTTGGAGTGCGTCTTGAGGCCCACGAGGCCGTAGATAACGTGCACACCCTCGCGCTCCAGGGCCTTGGCCCAGCCGATGTTGCTCTCCTCGTCGAAGCGGGCCTTGAGCTCCACGAGCGCGGCGACCTGCTTGCCGTTCGCCGCCGCCTGCATGAGGGCGTCGACGATGGGGGCGTTGCGACCCACCCGGTAGAGCGTCGTCTTAATGGCCAGTACGTCGGGGTCCTCCGCGGCGGCGTTCATGAGCTCCACCACCGAGTCGAAGGTCTCGTAGGGGTGGTGGATGAGCACGTCGCGCTGGCGAATGGCGGCGAAGATGTCGGAGCCCTCTACGCCGCGCAAGGACGGCGCGACCGCCTGAACGAGCGGCGGGTATTTGTGCTCGGGGGCATCGACCCAGCTCAGGCTGCCGAGATCGCTGAGCCCGAGTGGTGACTTCACCACGTAGAGGTCGTGGTCCGCGAGCTCGAGGTTCTCCTTAAGCAGGGCGGCCGTGTGCTCGGGCATGGTGTCGTCGATCGTCACGCGAATAACCGAGCCAAAGCGGCGGCGGCGGACGAACTGCTCGATGGTCTCGAGGAGGTCGTCGGCCTCGAGCTCTTGAATCTCAAGGTCGGCGTCGCGAGTTACGCGAAACGGACTCGACTCGATAATCTCCATGCCGGGGAACAACGTGCCGAGGTTAGCCGCGATCACCTGCTCGAGCCAGGCGAACCACTGCCCCTCTTTGGCGGAGGACACCTTAATGAGACGCGGCAGCACCGAGGGGATCTTGACCCGCGCGAAGTGGTCTTCGCCCGCGCGGTCGCGCACCGTCACCGCCAGGTTGTGGCTCATATTCGAGATGTGGGGGAAGGGGCGGCCTGGGTCGAAGGCGAGGGGCGTCAGCACGGGGAAGATCTGGGCATCGTAATACTTCGCGAGCTCGGCCTTTTGCTCGGCGTTGAGCTCCTCGTACTCTACGATGTGGATACCCGCCTCCCTGAGCTCGGGCATGAGCTCCGAGAGCCGCGTGCGCGCCGCCTCCATGAGTTCGAACGCGCGCATACGGACGGCCGGCAAAAGCTTTTGGGGCGTCCAGCCATCTGCCGCGGCGCTGGTGACACCGGCCTCGACCTGCTGACGCAGGCCGGCGATACGCACCATGAAGAACTCGCCGAGAATGGAGCTGGTGATGCCGACGTACTTGAGACGCTCCAGGAGTGGGTTGGTGAGGTCGTACGACTCATCGAGCACCCGCTGAAAGAACTCGAGCGTGCTCAGCTCGCGGTTAAAAAAGAGGTCTGGATCTCGAAGGTCGTCATCGTCGAGATCGACAGGCATGTTGCTGAGGAACTCCTCCGCAGAGGGGGAGATCGTTCGATCGCACTCCGAACTGCTTGTGTGTTCTTCCGGCGCTGTCATTGCCCCCCCGTTATCCAGAGACGACCCTCGGCGCACCAACGCGTACGCCAAGAGCTCGCCTCATCCTCTCCTGTGGAGAAAGTATACCGCTCTCCGATGAGCGGCGTATAAACAAACGGTAAAGACGACTGCCCCGGAAAACGAAACCGGCCGGCGAAGCCCGGAGAGGCTCGCCGGCCGGCCGCACTATCGCGAACGATGTCTCGCCCTCTTAGGCGAAGTTCTCCACACGCTCCACGCCGGGTACGACGTTTTTAAGATGACGCTCCACGCCGTCGGTTAGGGTGATCTGCGACATGGGGCACCCTGCACACGCCCCTTGCAGGCGAACCTGAACCACGCCATCCACTACGTCGATCAACTCGATATCGCCGCCATCGGCCTGAAGAGCCGGGCGGATATCGCCGAGGGCCCGCTCGACCTGCTCTTTGAGTTCAGTCATGAACCTCTCACCTCCTTAGATCCCCTTTGTACACATATTCACGGGGAATGTCTACTCTTTTTGCCGCATGCCGTTCGGGTCGAAGAAGCCCAGCTCGCACTCCTCCCATAGCCACCGAAGGTTCGCCTCGTGGGCCGCCCGATAAAGGGCGTCGACCTCGACCCCCGGAGCGAGAAAGCGTTCCGCCGGCAGGTCGAGCTCCCTCCTCCCCCTCCCCCGGCGCCACTCCCGCTCAACCGCCTCGGAGGTCTCGACGATATAGCGCTCGTTTGCCCGCAGCAGAGAGCGGTCCATGGGAGGCCCGTGGCTCGGGACGATGAGCGAGAAGTCGAGACGCTTGAGCGCACGGAGCGTCCGCAGCCAGGCCCTCACGCCGCCGCGCTGCTCAAAGCTCGGCAGCGGCCACTCCACCGCGTCGCCGCCGAAGAGGACGCCGGTGGAGGGCAACAGGGCGACGAGTGAGTCCTGCGTGTGGCCCGGAGCGTGCAGTAGCTGCAGGGGATCCTCCGCATCGCCGCAGGTGACGCGATCTCTGAAGGTCGCGCTGGGGATCGGCACGCCCTCGGGCGGCGGAGGCGGCACATCCTCCTCAAGGAGATGAGAGCGAAGGAGCCCGGGACACGACTCGTGTGCGAAGAGAACGGCGGAGGGAAAGGCCGCGTTGCCGTACACGTGATCCCAGTGATGATGAGTATTGATCACGAGCGTTCGCCTCCTCGCACCGAAGCGGGCGATGTGCTCGCACACCGGCGCCATGTCGCCGGGCGAGCACAGCGTGTCGATCACGAAGGCGTGGGTCGCCGTAAAGACGAGGGCGGCGACCGTCGGAAACCCATCGGCCACGGCGCCGTGCAACCAAACACCCTCGCGCAGCTCCTGCATATCGCCCTCCGAACCAGCTACCGCCTCACCACGTTGCCCTCACCGTCCGCCGGGGCCCAGTGCGACCCGCCCTTCTTCATCCGAGTGACCCTACCCCAGGGATGAGAGT
The DNA here is from genome assembly GCA_040776965.1 of Thermoleophilia bacterium. Classification (GTDB taxonomy): domain Bacteria; phylum Actinomycetota; class Thermoleophilia; order UBA2241; family UBA2241; genus CAIXSE01. The sequence goes on along the minus strand of JAXGZO010000001.1, from coordinate 654,678 downwards.
CCGGCGGGCTGATAGTGCATCCGGTAACGAGGTTATCGTGGCTGAATCCGCCGTGGAAATTGACATCGACGTATATCTTGCAATGCTCAACGGTATTATGAGAAGAGCTCCACTGAAATACCAGGTGTCTTATATCCTTTATCTCACTATCAGCTATCGAGCAGTAATAAGAACGAGAAAACCTCACGTACCCGTTACCGTCTTTTCCCTTATTCCACGATCCATCGATGTGGAGATTCTTCATATTTACAGAGTACGAATTCTCCAGCGATATTGGATTTCTCCCTGCGTAGTCAATAGTAACATTCTCAACAGCTGAATGAGCAGCCCACTCAAAGCTTATTCCGTTAACTGCATATTTTGATGCAAGATCTCTGTACTGTGACTTCGCTTGCTGAGTTTTCATATTCGGAACAGCTTGCGTTAATGATAAATCCTTAATAGTAATTCCTCTAATAATATTTGGAGCGTAAATTTCTGCTTTTTCTGGCATGTCAAAAGATAGCGGTTTAAGTATTTTAATAGCATCCTTGCTTATGCTATATGATTGAACGATCGTCTGTCGAAGCCACGGATATTCTCTATTCCACTCTTTTGATCCTATTTTATCGAGAAATTCTTTTGTATTTGGAGTTCCGATCCATATATACTCTGCATTTTTATATGTACTCTCAGATTTATATCGAGGATCTATCAGGAGTACTTCGTCATTTTTTTTCGCGTCGACAGATAGACTTCCGATACTAGCACCTTTATCTCCGCTAACTACTATTGCTGATGATCCTTCTTTTATGGAGAAATGAGAGTCTAGTATCGTGGATGAATTTTTATCGCCGGCGATAGTTATATTACTTTTATTTACACGTATTGGAGCATTAAGTATAAGCCTTCCAGATGGCAACTGTAGTGTAGTTTGCGCATCGCTGCTTACCGATCTTATGGCTTTATTTATTGCCACATCGTCAGCTACTGAATCATTCCCTACTGCTCCGAATTCAGCAGCATTTATCACCCTAGAAGACGGCCTCTCCGCTGCTTGTATTGTGAAAAAATCCTTAAAAAATGCCAGTGGCGGAACGGAAAGAGCGTGCGTCGATAGTCCACAAAAGATAAATAGTATAAATATATTCAACCCAACCATCATATGTCTAATGGATTTTTGGAAAACAGGAAAGATACCGTGTAATTCTTCATAAATTGAATCACTACTTTCTCCCTTATCCCATGACTGCTTTTTTAAATTATACATTGTTATTAGCTTTACAATTGAGCCAACCCATTGTACATATATCATAATAATAATATGTTCTACCCTCAGACGCATTCCTTGCAGAACATAAACCCATGACATCAAAAGTCTTGTTATCAAAACCCAAATCATATAGAACATAAAATAATATGGAGAAATAAATATCGATAACATTATCGAGCTTACAAGACCAACAAGTGGTGTCCATGTTGTCAATCTTTGATCAACTAGACACCACCATATAAAAAATCCCATCTTTTTTGGACCGAGCATAATTGCTCTTTTATTATTTCTTAATGTATTACCATACCATCTCTTCATAAGAGATATGGATGTTTTAAAAAATCCCTTAGATCGCTCTTCAATTGATAGCACATGAGCATCAGGGATATAGAGCATTTCATATCCCTCTTTTAGGCAATAAAACCATGTACTTTTATCATCGCCCATAAGGAACCTGAATCGCCCGAATATCCAATGATCGATATGGTCTGTTTCAACGAACTTAATAAACTCATTATCAACGACAATTGGGGCACGATAAACACAAAATCTTCCGGTAGTTGTCAGAATTCTCTTCGACAAACTATGTGACTGAAATGTATGATTTCTCTGCATAAATTTCAGCTGATACCAGATTTGAAATATGCTATCGGGATGTATTGAGAGCGCTATGTTATTTGGAGTAACAACGCCAAGATTTGGTTTTATTTTAAATAATGGTAGAGTTTTCTCAAGTATTCCACTCACTAATACTGCATCACCATCCATCATTACAACTAGATCATCTTTGTTGCTCTCATCCCATTGAGATACTCTATTGAAATCCCTTGATACAGCCCTTAGAGCATGACCCATTGCAATTCTCTTGCCTGATTTTTGGATCATGAACGTGATTTTCACATTTCTTAGATCGTAGTTCTCTATTGCAAATTTATTTATATGATTTACTTCTTCTTGCGATCCAACACTCATGATTATTGAAATCATTTCGCATGGCAAAGAAGAGCACTCATCCATAATTGATTTGAATACCTTTAAAACTATCTCAGGCATCTCAAAGTATGATGGAATAACGAAATAGAGTCTTTTTGGATATTTATCCTCTAGCCTGCATGCCTCTTCTCGCATGACAGGGAATCTCTTCATGCGGTAAATGAGCATTCTGATAATATGAATAACTTGCCATGAGTATCGCCATATTCCGAACACACCTATAACGATCAACCCACTATGCCCTTTTATATACCAAGCTTCCTCTGGTATAAGAGAGAGAAAGATGGCAATAACAGCTATATAAAGAATAGTAACTCTAAGAGACTTTAGAACGGCGTCTTTTGTCGTTAATATTCTAGGAGTTGATTCGCAGTAAACTTTTCTCACAGTATGCGCTTTAACCTTGCTTTAATTGGAGTTCTTACATCTACTATTGCTGAGATACCACTTTTCAAATTCAAACTATTGTCATTCAATACAATAGCAACTGGAACCTCTTGTGTGCTTATCTCTAAATCAAGAGATCCCTCTGCGCCACCAAGTGCCTGGGTTCCCATAGATCGAACCGTTCCCTTTACTCTTTTACCCAGCGATGGAATAAATACATCTGCTGTACTTCCAGGTGAAATACCCTTAGCTGCGTCAAATGTAAATCGAGCAAGTATGTACATATTTGCATTTTCGTTAGGCTGGAGTATAAAGAATTGATCGTATTTGCGAACGCTTGATCCTATAGAGGGCTTACAGACATAAACAAAGCCATCACAAGGACTCCGTAGATTTGCCTTGTCGAGCTCACTGAGAAGCTCTCGTAATCTAGATTTTTCCTCATTGAGCTTCTGAGCCTTAACTCCAACTTCTGAATTAAGAATTGATAAACTTGCGCTTGCAGAATATTTACTGTATACATACTTACCATTTTTAGCCATTCTTAGTAATGCTTTTGCTTCATGTAGCTCTTTCTCTGAAGCTAAAACCGCATATCGCTGTGTTTCCACGCTTCTCTTTATATCACCATTATCTAATATGGCTAAAATTTGATTCTTTTTTACAGAGTCTCCACTTTTAACATATATATTTGTTACCATTCCATCAAATGGAGCATCTACGTTGACTTTTGCTGATGATACTACTGCCCTTAAACTTGTCGCTCTTGTCATAGTTGAGAACACAATAATTAGTGCAATTGCAACTACTGCCAATGCTATAATAATGTAGCGAATGCTTCTTTTATAGAACGACCTCTGAAAATCTATCTCTTCATTAGAGGTCATTGGAGTTTCTATAGGGAGTGGTATTTCTTGTGCATCTACATACGCTAAAACACCGTCTATTTCACCTAGATTTCCCTCTATGCTATCCTTTAGATAAGTCTTTAGTATATTCTTAGCTTTCGAGCTAAGGTTTACAAAAGAAAACCCAGCTCTGTCATTTCTCGACCAAGCTACTTTAGCTGTAACATCTACTACTATCTCTACGCTATCAAATGGCAATAGAAGCTTTACGTCATAATTTATCTCTTTTTCAAAAACATCGGTGACATCCATTACCATGAATCCACCAAGAGACCAATCTTTTACATTATGCCATTTTTCATTTATTCTTACTTTTGCTGGTAATTCAATTCGATGGTATTTTCTAATGGTATTTTTTTCCATATTTACTTTCATCTGTTACCTCTCACAGAAGATAGTCCCTTAAGGAAGCATAACTTGGAGCTGCGAGAACTCCCCGAGTCGCGCAGAAGGAGGCGCAGCAAGCGAGGAGACGGGAGAGATACGAGCCAACAAAGCGGAGAGTACCCAGCGGAGAGGGAGAAGGAACCCGAAAGCGACCCGATACCTACTGCAGCGCAAAAGTGGCAACATGCCAATAGGTCAGCGCAGAGAGGCTGATAGCTGCGAAGAGGAGAACCACGAGGTCGGCTCTACCCAGCTCGTCGCGCAGGTGGCGACGACCGCCGAGCATGAGGGCGTACATGAGCACAGCGCCGGCGATAAGCCCGCCGACGTGCGCCTGCCAGGAGATCATGCTGCCCATGAAGGTGAAGACAAGGTTGATGACCAGCACAAACGCGACGTTCGTGAGGATGGCGCGCGACTGCGGGTCGCGGTTGCGATTGAGGTAGGCGTGAACGGCAAGTGCACCGAAGAGGCCGAAGATAGCACCAGACGCCCCCACTACGAGCGAATTAACCGGCGCCGCGAACAACACCAGCGTAGAGCCCGCGAACGCAGAGAGTAAGTAGAGCGCGAGAAAGCGAACGCGCCCCACGGCCGCCTCCAGGTACTCGCCGAGCACCCAGAGCGCCCACATATTGAAGAGGAGATGGAGCAGGCCCCCGTGGAGAAACGCCGCCGTGAACATGCGCCAGTACTCATGGTCGATCAGCACACTCGGCAAGTACAGAGCACCGAGGTTGTAGAGCATACGACTGGAGCCCCCGCCCAGGAGCCCGACGGCGCCGGTGAGGAGCTCGAGCACGAAGACGGCGACGTTGATGCCGAGGAGGATGAGCGTGATCAGCGGGCGACGCAGCGAGCCGCCCCCCGCCCACCGAGCGGTGATCTCCTGACGCGTGAAGACGCGAGTCCGCCGCGCCCCCGAGCCCGTGGTCGACGACCGCTGCTGCCCCACGCAGTCAGGGCACCAAAAGCCCACGTGAGCCGGCACCATGCACTCGTGGCAGATGGGGCGCCCGCAGCGCACGCAGGAGACCCCGGTAGCGCGACCGGGGTGCCGATAGCAAGACTGGGTGGAGGAGTTCGGATTCAGGGGCTCGGTCACGCGAGACCCCCGAATCCGGCCAAGAGCTCGCGTAGCCATGGCGGCAGGGGCACGGCGCGGCCCGTGGTGCGCGCGCAGGCGGCGAGCCGCGTCCAGCCCGTCGTTAAAAGGAGCTCGTCGCGACGGATCTCGTAGTCGAAGGCGAAGGATGCCCGGCCGAGGGAGGCGAGGGCTAGCGAGACCTCGAGCTGGTCGTCGAGGCGCGCGGGCCGAAGGTACTGAGCGCGCGCCTCCACCACCGGGAGCAGGATCCCCTCCTGCTCGATGGCCGTGATGGGCCGCCCGAGCGCCCGGAGCAGCTCGACGCGGGCGACCTCGAAGTACGTGAGGTAGTTGGCGTAATAGACAACACCGGCCGTGTCGGTCTCGGCGTACCGCACACGAAGGTACGTGGAGAAGCGAGCGCTCTGGAGAGCTGCGGTATCCATCGGCCGAGTGTAGCACGCCCCGAGGCGGGTTAGATCACACCCTGGTCGATCATGGCATCGGCAACGCGGCGAAAACCGGCGATGTTGGCGCCCAGCACGAGGTTAGCGGGCTGGCCGAACTCCTTGGCCGTCTCGCTGCAAGAGCGATAAATGGAGGTCATGATCGTCTGCAGGTTTTGGTCGACCCGCTCGAAGCTCCAGCGCTGCATGCTCGCGTTCTGGCTCATCTCGAACTGACTGGTGGCGACCCCGCCGGCGTTGGCGGCCTTGCCGGGGCCGTAGTGGATCTTCTGCTCCACGAAGAGGGCGCTCGCCTCGAGGGTCGACGGCATGTTCGCCCCCTCGCAGACACACGTACAGCCGTTGGCGAGCAGAGCCTCCGCGTCGGCCAGGGTGAGTTCGTTCTGCGTGGCGCAGGGAAAGGCGGCGTCGGCGGCGATACGCCAGACGGAGCACCCGTCCTGCGGATAATCCGCCACGGGGGTGAACTCGGCTTGAGGGATCGCCTCCGCGTACTCAAGCAAGGAGCCCCGCTGCTGCTCCTTGACCCGCTTGAGCGTCTCGAGGTCGATGCCGTTGGCGTCGTGAACGGTGCCCGTGGAGTCCGAGCAGGTGATCGGCTTGGCGCCGAGCTGGAGGAGCTTCTCGATAGTGTAAATGGCGACGTTGCCGGCCCCTGAGACGAGGCAGGTCTTGCCGCGAAGCGTAGCGCCGGCGGCGCGCAACATATTCTCAGCGAAGTAGACGCAACCGTACCCGGTGGCGGCCACCCGCCCCCGCGAGCCGCCCCAGAGCAGCCCCTTGCCGGTGAGCACGCCCTCGTAGCGGCCGGTGAGCATCTTGTACTGGCCGAAGAGGTACCCGATCTCGCGCACGCCGACCCCGATGTCGCCGGCGGGAACGTCCGTCGTGGGCCCGATATGGCGATAGAGGCCGTTCATGTACGCCTGGCAGAAGCGCATGATCTCGTTGGTTGAGCGCCCCTTGGGGTCGAAGTTCGCACCGCCCTTGGCCCCACCGATGGGGAGCCCGGAGAGCGCGTTTTTAAAGATCTGCTCGAACCCGAGAAACTTGATAATGCCGACGTACACCGAAGGGTGAAACCGCAATCCGCCTTTAAACGGCCCCAGCGCCGAGTTAAACTCGACCCGGTAGCCCTTGTTGACGTGGATCTCGCCCTTGTCGTCGACCCAGGGAACGCGAAAGATGATCTGCCGCTCGGGCTCGACGATGCGCTCGATGATCGCATTGTCACGGTACCGCCGCTCCTGCTCAAGCAGAGGGGCGAGCGACTGAAGCACCTCCTCCACGGCCTGATAGAACTCGGTTTGCGCGGGGCTGGACTTCTCGAGCTTGGCGATGGTGTCACGAACGTACGTCATAAAGGGATCCTCGGTTGTAAATGAACCGGTCGCGAACGACCGACAAGCCGCGGCGCTCACGACCGTCGCTCATTGTACCGCTCGAAAAGGCAACGCCCGCATTTGACACCACGAGAGCGCGACAGCGATAATCGTGATGAATTTCACAGCGTGTGCTCTCTTGCGATCCCCTCGCCGATTCAGGAGCTGCGGTGGTATCCAGAAAGACTGTTTCTCGCATAAGTCGCTACCGCCGCATCTTGCTCGCCCTCCGCGAGGAAGGCACCGCCCATGTTTACTCCCACGAGCTCGCGCGGCACGCGGCGGTGAGCGCGGCTCAGGTCCGTCGCGACCTCATGGTTATCGGGTATTCGGGCAGCCCCAGCAAGGGGTACGGCGTCGCCGCGTGCATCACGAGCATGAGCGCGTTCCTCGACGACGAGCAGCAGCACCGTATCGCGTTGGTCGGCGTCGGCAACCTCGGGCGGGCTATCCTCGCACACGCCTCAACGACGCTCTCCTCCGCGTCTATCACCGCCGCCTTCGACACCAACCCGGCGGTTGTCGGCTCCTCTCTCCACGGCTGCCCCTGCTTCCACACCTCCGCGCTCGAGGAGGTCGTGCACGACTCGGGCATTGAGACAGCGGTCCTAGCGCTTCCGGCATCGGCGGCGCAGAGCGCCGCAGAGGCGCTCGTCGGCGCCGGCATTAAGAGCATCGTGAGTTTCTCGCCCATCCCCCTCCACCTTCCCGACGACATCTTCGTCGAGTACATCGATATCATCGCCGCGCTCGAGTCCGCCGTCTTCTTCTCCCACGTCGACGACGACGGAGAGAACGCCGTCGCACTCGAGTCCCTCAACGCACTCGATCTCTGCGAGAACTATGAGGTCTGCTCGGCGCTGGAGCGTCCCCTAAAGGAGATCCCCCTATGAATCTCGAGTACCTCGCCAACGAACTGACCCTCACGGAGCTCACCCCGGAGCTCGCCGGCGGCGACGCCGAGATCACGCAGGGTTACGCCTCCGACCTCTTAAGCGACGTCCTCGCCCACGGCCCCAAGGGTGGCGTCCTCGTCACCTTGCAGGTGCACCTCAACGTGATCGCGGTGGCCAGCCACGCCAACCTCGCGGCCGTCGTCTTCGCGAGCGGCCGCCAGCCGGAAGACGACGTCGTCGCTAAGGCGCGCTCCGTAGGTATTAAGCTCTACATCTCACCCTGCGATACGTTCACCACCGTCGGCCGCCTCTACGAACTCGGCGTCAAAGGAAGCCATGTGTGAACCACTGTTTCGCCGATCTCCATATTCACACGGCGCTCTCACCCTGCGCGGACGAGAGTATGACCCCGGCGGCTATCGTCGAGCGAGCGCTGGCTGAAGGCCTCGGGATGATCGCGATCTGCGACCACAACAGTGCGCGCAACGTCGCTGCCGTGCAAGAGGCGGCCGGCGACTACCTCGTCGTGCTCGCCGGCATGGAGATCACCTCGGCCGAGGAGTGCCACGTCGTCGGCCTCTTCCCCACCGCGGAGGCGGCGGAGGCGGCGGCCGCGGAGGCGGGGGCGTCGCTACCGCCCGTCGACGACGGCTACGAGGCGTTCTTCGGCACCCAGTCGGTCCTCAGCGCCGCCGGCGAGCTCCTCGCCACAGAGGAGAAGGCCCTCGCGATGGCCACCCTCCTCGACATCAACGACACGGCAGCGCTCATCCACCGTCACAGCGGCCTCGCGGTCGCCGCGCATATCGACCGCAAAACGTTCGGCGCCATCGGCCAGCTCGGCTTCTTCCCAACAGACGCGGGCTTCGACGCCGTAGAGCTCTCCCGCCACATCGCGCCCGGCTCCCCCGCCGAGGAGGAGTTCCGCATCCACGGCCTGCCGATCCTGCACTCATCAGACGCTCATTACCTCAGCGATATCGGCGCCGTACGCACCACCCTGCACGTGGCCAATCCGTCGTTCACGGAGCTCGCCGCCGCACTGCGCGGCGAGCACGGCAGGAGCGTCGACGATGCATGATCTCTCGCTCTACCTCCTCGATATTCTCGAGAACTCGCTCCGCGCCGGAGCGACGATCATCGCCGTCGACATCGCGGCCGATCACGCCAGCGACAGCCTCACTATGGCTATCGACGACAACGGGCCGGGCCTTCCGGTGCAGCCCAGCGAGGCCCTCAACCCCTTCTTCACGACGAAACCGACCAAAAAAACCGGCCTCGGCCTCAGCCTCTTTCGACAAGCGGCCGAGGCGAGCGGTGGCGGACTCGCACTCGGCCGCTCCGAGGAGCTCGGCGGTGCATCCGTGCGCGTCCATATGAGCCTTAACAACGTCGACCGTCCACCGCTCGGCGATGTGGCCACCAGCCTTCTCGTCGTGGTGGCCACTCACCCCGAGGTGGAGTTCCGCATCTCACTCCGCAACGACGACGAGCTGACGAGCCTGCGTAGCAGCGAGCTGCCCGCCAAGCTCCCGGCACTCGTCGCCTACCAGCAAGCGCTGCCCTAACACACCGATCCCCGCAAGCGGCCCCAGCAGACGACAGGGAGGAAGAGCGAATGACTGAACAGGTGAAATCGTGCGCGTGCTGCGCCGAAGAGCTCACCGAGGAGGAGCTCCTGGCACGACTCGACGCGGTCATCGACGAGTATCGTGACAAGCCGGGAGCACTCATCCCCGTGCTGCAGCTCGCCCAGGGTATCTTCGGCTACCTGCCGGAGGTCGCCCTCAAGCACATCGCCAAGAAGCTCCGCAAACCGTACAGCGAGGTCGCCGGCGTCGTCGGCTTCTACTCATTCTTCACTACGGTGCCCCGCGGCAAGCACCTCATCCGCATCTGCCTCGGCACGGCGTGCTACGTAAGGGGCGGCGTCGCCGTCCTCGAGGCCTTTAAAAAAGACCTCGGCATCGACGTTGGCGGCACAACCGACGATCTCGAGTTCTCCCTTGAGATCGGCCGCTGCTTCGGCGCCTGCGGCCTCGCGCCGGTCATCATGGTCGACGAGGACGTCCACCACCGCGTCAAGCCAAAGCGAGTTAACGAGATCATCGCTCAGTACACCGACGTGGCGACCCCGGCCGAAAGGAGCGCGTAACCATGGCCGATAAAATCACGAGCCCCGAGCAGCTCAGGGCACTCGCCGAAAAGGCAAAAGCCGACATCGATCTACGGGGTGGCCGCAAAGACGTTCAGGTGACCGTGCACATGGGCACGTGCGGCATCGCGGCCGGCGCACGCGAGATCGTCGCCACCTTTATAACCGAGCTCGCCGCCGCCGACGCCTCCTCGGTAAGCCTCCATCAGAGCGGCTGCGCCGGCCTCTGCGAGCAGGAGCCGATGGCGACTATCACGATGGCCGACGGCACCACGTATCGCTACGGCCTCCTCGACAAAGCTAAGGTCCACGCTATCGTCGAAACCCACCTCGTGGGCGGCTCCCCCGTCGACGACTACCTGATCAAGACCTGAGAATAGGTGAAGCGACATGGCTGATGTGAGAAGTCACTTTTTGATCTGCACCGGCGGCGGTTGCATCGCCTCCGGCGCGCTGGAGCTGAGCAAGGCCGTCCGCGCCGAGCTCGCGAAGCGCGGCCTCTCCGACGAAATCGAAGTTATCGAGACCGGCTGCCTTGGTCCGTGCGTCCAGGGTCCGGTCGCCCTTATCTACCCCGATGGCGTTTTTTACCAAACTATCAGCGTGGACGATGTGCCGGAGATCGTCGAGGAGCACCTCCTCAAGGGCCGGATCGTCGAGCGCCTCGTGAGCCACGCGCCGGGCACCGAGAAGACCCAGGCCGAGATGGACGACATCCCGTTCTTCAACCGCCAGGTCAAGATCGTGCTCCGCAACTCCGGCGTCATTAACCCGCTGAACATCGACGAGTACATCGCCCGGGAGGGCTACCAGGCGCTCGCCAAGGCGCTCACCGAGATGTCCCCCACCGACGTGGTTGAGGAGGTCCTCGCGAGCGGCCTGCGCGGCCGCGGCGGCGCCGGATTCCCCGCCGGCCTCAAGTGGAAGTTCACCCAGCAGCAGGACAGCGAGGTTAAGTACATCCTCTGCAACGCCGATGAAGGCGACCCTGGCGCCTTCATGGACCGCTCGGTTCTCGAGGGCGACCCGCACTCGCTGATCGAGGGCATGACGATCGGCGCCTACGCGATCGGCGCTCATCAGGGCTACGTGTACGTGCGCGCCGAGTACCCGCTCGCCGTTGAGCGCCTCGAGCACGCCCTCGGGCAGGCGCGCGAGTACGGCCTGCTCGGCGACGACATCATGGGCAGCGGCTTTAGCTTCGACCTCGAGATCCGCATGGGCTCCGGCGCCTTCGTCTGCGGCGAGGAGACCGCGCTGATGACCTCTATTGAGGGCCATCGCGGCGAGCCCCGCCCGCGCCCGCCGTTCCCGGCCGTCTCGGGCCTCTGGGGCAAGCCCAGCGTACTCAATAACGTCGAGACGTTCGCCAACATCGCGCCCATCATCCTCAAGGGCGCCGAGTGGTACGCGAGCACCGGCACCGAGAAGAGTAAGGGCACGAAGGTCTTCGCGCTCGGCGGCAACGTGCAGCACACGGGCCTCGTGGAGGTCCCGATCGGCATGCAGCTCGGCGAGCTCATCTACGAGGTCGGCGGCGGCATTCCAGACGGCAAGAGCTACAAAGCCGCCCAGCTCGGTGGCCCCTCTGGCGGGTGCATCCCGAGGGAGCACCTCAACGTACCCGTCGACTACGCAACCCTGCAGGAGCTCGGCGCCATTATGGGCTCCGGGGGCATCATCGTCATGGACGAAGACACCTGCATGGTCGACATCGCCCGCTTCTTCCTGGAGTTCACCCAGGAGGAGAGCTGCGGCAAGTGCCCGCCCTGCCGTGTCGGCACCAAGCGGATGCTCGAGATCATCGAGCGCATCACCAACGGCAAGGGCGAGGAGGGCGACATAGAGCGCCTCATCGCGCTCGGCGAGGCCATTCAAGAGACCGCCCTCTGCGGCCTCGGTCAAACCGCCCCGAACCCGGTCCTCTCGACGATCCGCCACTTCCGCCACGAGTACGAGGCCCACATCCGCGACAAGTACTGCGAGGCCGGCGTCTGCGCCTCCATGTTCTTGGCCCGCTGCAACAACGCCTGTCCGGCGAGCGTCAACATCCCGGCCTTCGTCTCGCTGGTCGGCGAGGAGCGGTACGACGAGGCCCTCAGGGTCCACCGCAACCGCAACCCGTTGGCCAGCATCTGCGCCCGCGTGTGCTTCCACCCCTGCGAGAGCAAGTGTCAACGCGCCGGGATCGACTCGGCCGTCGCCATTCGCCACGTCAAGCGCTTCATGGTGGAGCAGGAGCAAGAGGCGCTTCTCCCCGACGTCATCGAGAACGAGGCGAACGCCGCCCGTAAGGTTGCCATTATCGGCGGCGGCCCCGCCGGCCTGAGCTGCGCCTTCTTCCTCGCCCGACTCGGCTATAAGCCGACGATCTTCGAGGCGGAGGACAAAGCCGGCGGCATGCTCGTTCAAGCCATCCCGGCGTACCGCCTGCCCCGCAACGAGCTTGAGCGCGAGATCGAGATGATCGAGCGCATGGGCACCACGATCGAGCTCGGCAAGGCGCTCGGGCGCGACTTCTCGCTCGAGAGCCTCAAGGCCGACGGCTACGAGGCCGTCTTCCTCGCGGTCGGCGCCCCGCAGGGCAGCACGATCGGCGTCCCCGGCGAGGACGGCCCCGGCGTGTACGACGGGCTCTCCTTCCTCAAGCAGTACAACCTCACGGGCTCCGCTCCGATGGGCAAAAAGGTCGCGGTTATCGGCGGCGGCAACGCGGCTATCGACGCCGCCCGTACCGCCCTGCGTCTCGGTGCCGAGGAGGTACGCATCCTCTACCGCCGCACGCGGGTGGAGATGCCGGCGTGGGCGGAGGAGGTCGACGCCGCCGACCTCGAGGGCATCCAGGTGCTCACGCTCACGGCGCCGGAGGAGATCCTCCGCGACGCCGACGGCAACGTCATCGGCGTTCGCTGCAACGAGATGACCCTCGGCGACTACGACAAGAGCGGCCGTCGCCGCCCGGTCGCCAGCGCGAACCCCTCGTTCGTGGTGGAGGCCGACACCGTCATCGCGGCAATCGGCCAGTGGCTCGACGCAGATCCGCTCACGGGCGACTGCGATGTCGAGCTCGACCGCCGCGGCTACTTCGTCACCGACCGCCAGACGGGCCGTACCTCCGCGGACTGGCTCTTCGCCGGCGGCGATGCGGCCACCGGCCCCTCCTCGGTCGTCGAGGCCATCGGGGCCGGCGAACGAGCGGCCGCCTCGATCGACGAATACCTCACCGGCGCCAATCACGCCTTCTGGCGCCGTGAGACCGAGGTGCAAACCTCCTACGACCCCGACGCCGACCCGGTCGAGTACAACCGCGCGGCGGTCGAGGAGCTGCCCCGCGAGCAGCGCGTCTCGTCCTTCGACGAGGTCGAGCTCTGCTGGGCCGCCCCCGTCGCCGTGGCCGAGGCGAAACGCTGCCTGCGTTGCGACTACGGCAAGTATTGCTCGTAATCAAGGAGTGCTGAAGGATGCCAATCCTCACCATTGACAACATCAAGGTCGAGGTCCCTGAGGGCGCTACGGTGCTCCAGGCCGCTCGCCAAGCGGGGATCCACATCCCCACCCTCTGCTACCTCGAAGACCTTCAATGCATCGGCGCGTGCCGGGTCTGTCTCGTCGAGGTCGAGGGCGCCCGCACGCTGGTCGCCTCGTGCAGCCAGCCCGCCACCGACGGTATGGTCGTTAAAACCAACAGCGCCAGAGCACGCAACGGCCGCCGCACCGTGGTCGAGCTCCTCCTCTCGGAGCACGACGGCGACTGCCAAGTGTGCGACCGCTCGGAGGACTGCGAGCTCCGCAGCCTCGCCGCCACCCTCGGGGTCAAGGAGATCCCCTACGAGGGCGAGAGGACCCGCAAAGTGGTCGAGGCCAGCACGCCGGCGCTCGTACGCGACACCGGCAAATGCGTCGCCTGCCGCCGCTGCGTCACCGTCTGCAACGAGGTCCAAGGGGTCGGCGCGCTCTTCGCGCAGGGCCGCGGCTTCACCACCGTGATCGGCCCGGCCTTCTCCCAAAACCTCAGCGACGTGGTCTGCGTGCAGTGCGGCCAGTGCGCGGCCGTCTGCCCCGTGGGCGCCATCACGGAGCGCAGCCAGATCGACCAGGTCTGGGCGGCACTCGAAGACCCCACCAAGACGGTCGTGGTGCAGACCGCGCCGGCCATCCGCGCCGCGCTCGGCGAGTGCTTCGACTACGAGCCGGGCACGCTCGTGACCGGCAAGATGACCGCCGCCCTGCGGCGCCTCGGCTTCGACGCCGTGTTCGACACCAACTTCTCGGCCGACCTCACCATTATGGAGGAGGGCACGGAGCTCCTCCTGCGCCTCAAGAAGGCCCTGGTCGACGGCGAGAAGGTCGCGCTCCCGCAATTCTCCAGCTGCTCCCCCGGCTGGATCAACTACATGGAGCACTTCAACCCCGACATGCTCGACTGCCTCTCCACCTGCAAGTCGCCGCAGCAGATGTTCGGGGCCGTCGCCAAGACGTACTACGCCAAGAAGATCGGCGTGGAGCCGCAAGATATGGTGGTCGTCTCGATCATGCCCTGCACCGCCAAGAAGTTCGAGGCGGCGCGCCCGGAGATGAACGACAGCGGCGCCCGCGACGTGGACATCGTGCTCACCACCCGCGAGCTCGGCACGCTCATCAAGCAGGCGGGCATCGACTTCCGCAACCTCCCCGACGAGGAGATGGACGCGCCGTTGGGCATCAGCACCGGCGCCGCCGACATCTTCGCCAACTCCGGCGGCGTTATGGAGGCGGCCCTGCGCACGGCGTGGGAGATCGTCACCCAGGTGCCGTTCCCCTTCCCCAACCTCCACGTCGAGCCCATCGCCGGCCTCGACGGCGTCAAGACCGCGTCGGTTAAGATCGAGGGGGCGAAGGGCGACTGGGCCTTCCTCGAGGGCGCGGAGCTCAAGGTCGCCGTGGCCCACGGCCTCGTCAACGCACAGAAGGTCATCGAGCAGGTCAAAGCCGGCGAGGCGGAGTACCACTTCATCGAGATCATGACCTGCCCCGGTGGCTGCATCGGCGGCGGCGGCCAGCCGCGCTTCACGACCGACGAGGTTCGCCTGGCCCGCACGGCGGCGATCTTCCGCGAGGACGAGGGCCGCGAGCTGCGCAAGTCACACGAAAACCCGGCCGTCGCCAAGCTCTACGAGGAGTACCTCGGGGCACCGTGCGGCCACATCTCACACGAACTGCTCCACACCAACTACACCGAGAAGCAGACCGTCTAGGCGACTCGGGGTACAACAGGCGGAGCCTGTTCACTGAAGGGAGGAGGCGACCTCTCCACACGGGGTCGCCTCCTCCCAGCGAAGGAGTCATATGGAGACCGAACCCGCCGAATCCGGTTCATTCATCGACGAAAGCCGCGTCGCCGAAGCCCTCGAGGCGGCGACTAAGAAAGATGCGGGGCTCGTGCGCGAGATCCTCGCGAAGGCACGCGAGCTGGGCGGCCTGGAGATGGACGAGGTCGCCATCCTCACCTCCATCAGCGACCCGGAGCTCCTCGCCGAGCTCTTCGCCGCCGCCCGCGACGTCAAAGACGCGATCTACGGGGCGCGACTCGTGCTCTTCGCCCCGCTCTACATCAGCAACCTCTGCTCTAACGACTGCCTCTACTGCGCCTTCCGCGCGCGCAACAAGGAGCTCCAGCGGCGCGCGCTCACGCAGGAGGAGATCCGCAGCGAGATCGAGGTGCTCGTGGACGAAGGCCACAAGCGCGTGCTGCTCGTCGCCGGGGAGTCCTACCCCAAGCAGGGGTTCCAGTACGTCCTCGACGCCATCGAGACCATTTACGATGTAAAGCGCGACAACGGCGAGATCCGCCGCGTTAACGTCAACATCGCGCCGCTCTCGGTGGCGGACTTCAAAGAGCTCAAGGCCACCGGCATCGGCACCTTCCAGCTCTTCCAGGAGACGTACCACCGCGGCACCTACGGCAACGTCCACCTCGGCGGCAAGAAGCGCAACTACGACTGGCGCGTCACCGGTATGCACCGCGCCATGGAGGCGGGCATCGACGACGTCGGCATCGGCGTCCTCTTCGGCCTCTTCGACTGGCGCTTCGAGATCCTCGCCATGATGCAGCACATCCGCGAGCTCGAGCGCGCCTACGGCGTGGGCCCACACACGATCAGCGTGCCGCGCCTCGAGCCGGCCTCCGGCTCGGAGATGGCGAGCGAACCGCCGCAGCCGGTGAGCGACGTCGACTTCCGCAAGATCGTCGCGATCCTCCGGCTCGCCGTGCCCTACACGGGCCTCATCATGAGCACCCGCGAGACGGCGAACATCCGCCGGGAGACCTTCGCCCTCGGCGTCAGCCAGATCTCCGCCGGCAGCCGCACCAACCCCGGCGGGTACGAGGAGGACGAGCGGTTCGACGCCGCCCAGTTCCAACTGGGCGACCACCGCTCGCTCAACGAGGTCATCCACGACATCGCGGAGCTCGGCTACGTCCCCTCCTTCTGCACGGCGTGCTACCGGCTCGGCCGCACCGGCATGGACTTTATGGATCTCGCCAAGCCGGGCGACATTAAGCACCACTGCGACCCCAACGCCATCAGCACCTTCCTCGAGTACCTACTCGACTACGGCGATCCCGAGACGCGCGAGGTCGGCGAACGCCTTATCGCGCACAAGATCGGCGAGATGGACTCCGTGCGCGCCGCCCACACCCAGAAGATGGTCGACCGCGTCCGCTCCGGACAACGCGACGTGCTCTGCTAATCACCCACGAGAGGAACGACCGTGAACAACACCTCTGTGATCCTCGGCATCTACGTAGCCAACCGCTCCGCCGGCGCCGCGGAGGTCCAGCGCGTGCTCACCGAGTACGGCTGCAGCATTAAAACGCGCATTGGGCTCCACGAGACCGACGAGCAGTCCTGCTCGCCGAGCGGCCTGATCATCCTCGAGCTGCTCGGCGGCGAGGAGACGGCCACCGCGATCACCGCCAAGCTCGACGCTCTGGACGGCGTGCAGACGCAGACCATGCTCTTCAACCGCTGACCCCGGGAGAGCCATGCAACCGGGCCTCATGGATACGCCGCGGGGGATGCGGCTTCACATCGGCCTCTTCGGCCGTCGCAACGTGGGCAAAAGCAGCCTGCTTAACGCCATCACACGCCAACAGGTCTCCATCGTCTCCGACTTCGCCGGCACCACCACCGACCCGGTGGAGAAGCCGATGGAGCTGCTCCCCCTCGGCCCGGTGCTCTTTATCGACACCGCCGGCATCGACGATGTCGGCGCGCTCGGAGAGCTCCGCGCGCGGCGCACCCTGCAGGTCTTCGACCGCACGGATCTCGGCGTCCTCGTCACCGAGGCGGGCACCTGGGGGGCGTACGAAGACGGCATCCTCGACGAGTTCCAGGAGCGCGGTATCCCCGCGGTCGTCGTGGCCAACAAGGCGGACGTGGTAACGCAGCCGCCGCCGATACCCCGCCTGCAAGAGCTCGGGCTCACGCCCGTCTCCACCGTCGCCGCCGAGGGCAAAGGGGTGCTCGAGTTCCGCCAAGCGCTACTCGACAGCACCCCCGCGGACTTTATCGACAACCCCACGATCCTCGGCGACCTCGTGGCCCCCGGCGACCTCGCCGTCCTCGTGGTGCCCATCGACAAAGAGGCACCGCGCGGCCGGCTGATCCTCCCCCAGGTGCAGTCGATCCGCGACCTCATCGACAACGACGCCCTGGCGCTCATGGTTAAGGACCGCGACCTGCACTACGCGCTGGCGCAGCTCACGGGCCCGCCCAAGCTGGTCATCACCGACTCGCAGGCCTTCGAGGAGGTCGCGGCCGCCACCCCGGCGGGGGTCCCCCTCACCAGCTTCAGCATCCTCTTCAGCCGCTTTAAGGGAGACCTCACGAGCCAGGTGGAGGGCGCGCTCGCGATCGACAACCTCAAGCCGGGCTCCCGCGTGCTCATCGCCGAGGCTTGCAGCCACCACCCCATCGCCGAGGACATCGGACGCGTCAAGATCCCGCGGTGGCTCGCGCAGTACGTCGGCGGCGAGCTCGAAATAGAGCACGTGCAGGGCCACGACTTCCCCGAGGACCCCTCACAGTGGGACCTCATCGTGCACTGCGGCGGCTGCACCTTTAACCGCAAGGCGATGCTCCGCAGGGTGTTGCGCTGCAAACAAGCCGGCGTACCCCTCACCAACTACGGCCTCGTGATCGCCTTCAGCCTCGGCATCCTCGAGCGAGCGCTCGAGCCCTTCCCGGCGGCCCTCGCGGCGATGCACGCGGCGGGCGAGGGGCGCTCCGGCCGCTCGCCGGCGGCGACCGCAGGCGACGCGCCGGCAAGCGATCCGTGCTGATGACCGGGCGACCGCAGGCGAGCCCGGCCATCGGCGTCGGCGACGCCCTCACCCACGAGGAGATCGAGCGCTGGCTCCGCGAGCGCGACGAAACCCGCCTTGAGCAGCTCTGGCGGGCGGCCGACGACACACGCCGCCGCACCGTGGGCGACGCGGTGCACCTCCGCGGGCTCATCGAGATCTCAAACCACTGCGTGCGGCGCTGCGCGTACTGCGGCATCCGGGCGGGCAACCGCGCGGTCGAGCGCTACCGCATGTCCGCCGACGACATCCTCGCGTGCGCGCACCGCGCACGCGCGTACAAGTACGGCACCGTAGTGCTCCAAGCCGGCGAGGACTACGGCCTCGCCGCCGACTGGGTCGCCCGCGTCGTGCGGCGCCTCCGCCAGGAGACGGAGCTCGCCGTCACCCTCAGCCTTGGCGAGCGCTCAGACGCCGACCTCTCACTCTGGCGTGAGGCCGGCGCCGACCGCTACCTCCTGCGTTTCGAGACCTCCGACGAGCAGCTCTACCGCCGCATCCACCCCGACCTCCCGGGGCGCGTGAGCGACCGCCTCGCGATCCTCGCCCGCCTTCAGGAGCTCGGCTACGAGACGGGGACCGGCATCATGGTCGGCCTCCCCGGCCAAACCTACGCCTCCATCGCCGACGACATCGAGCTCTTCCGCAGCACCGACATGGACATGATCGGCATCGGCCCCTACCTCCCCCACCCCGATACGCCGCTCGGCCACGAGTTCGCACGCCGCACCGCGAGCGACGACTGGCCCGCCGACCAGGCGCCTAACACCGAGCTCGCGACCTGCAAGGTCATCGCGCTCACCCGCCTCGTGCGCCCCGACGCGAACCTCCCGGCCACCACGGCGCTCTCGCTGCTTAAGCGGAGTACGGGCAGGACTCACGGCCTCCTTCGCGGCGCCAACGTGATCATGCCCAACCTCACCCCCGCACCGGAGCGAGCGAAGTACGAAATCTACCCGCAGAAGGCCGCCGCCCACGAGACCGCCGACGCCATCAACGAGAGCCTCCTCGCGCTGCTCGCCTCGCAGGGGCGCAGTGTGGGCGACGGAGCGGGCGGTCGCACGCGGCGGTAGCGAATCCGGCGCCGTTCGGGTAAAATCCCTCTCCGCGGCGGGGTGTGGCTCAGCTTGGTAGAGCGCTCGGTTCGGGACCGAGAGGTCGGCGGTTCAAATCCGCCCACCCCGACCAGTTCTTCTCCCCCACCTCACAGCACCACAATGCGCGGCTGCGGCCGACCCCCCACGACGTCGACGATGGCCAAGGTGCGCTCCCGGCCTCCCCGCGGGCTCTTCGCCGAGCCGGGGTTCACGAAGAGCGTCTCGCCGCGCCACTCGATTCGAGGCCGATGGGTGTGGCCGGTGATCACGAGGTCGAAGCCCTCGGCGACCGGGTCGTGATGCCGCATGAGGCTCTCCAGGATATGGCAGACGAGCACGCGCAGGCCCGCGACCTCCAGCTGCGCCTCCCACGGCAGATCGAAGCGAGGGTCGTGCAGATCGGTGTTGCCGGCGACCGCGGTGAGCGGGGCGAGGCGCCGCAGGCGCACGAGCGTGGTTGGGTCGTTGATGTCGCCGGCGTGGATGATGTGAGCCGCGCCGGCGAGGAGCTCGTCGAACTGCTCGTCGTAGAGGCCGTGCGTGTCGCTCACGACGCCGATGAAGGTCCCGGTAGTGTCCACACCCGTATTCTACCGCCCTCGCGCCACACCACTCAGCACCCACCGCGAATCTCGTGTACACTGCCCCCCATGACAGAAGAATCTACAGAGTCACCAAAGGGATCGAAGGGGCCGTTCTCCGGTAAAGAGAGCCTCAACGCCGATCAACTCAAGGCGCGGAGGTGGTGGACGTTCGCCATGATCGGCATCACGATCATGCTGATCGCCATCACCAAATCGTATTGGGTCGTGATCCTCGGCGTCGTCGCCTGGTACTTCGGCCTTATCCGCTGGATGCGCTTCTTGGCCTAGGCGCCTCGGGCTCAACCAGAGCTCGGCTCCAGCCTTCAACGCGTGCCATCGTCTCCTCTAGCCCCCGGCGGTCACGCCGTGCCAGGGTCGACTTTACGTCCTCAAAACCGAGGGTGAGCGCCTCAAGCGCCTGCGCAACGTGCGGGTTCCCGAGGGCGAGCTCGGCGTAGAGCGAGGGAGGCTGCTCGACTTGCCGCTGGAGCAACTCCATCAGCGAGCGAAACCGCGGACCGGCCAGCTCCAGGTCGTTGAGGTCGAACCCCAGCTGGCGTAAGCCATCGCCCAAGCCGTACAGCAGAAGGTGGCGCAGGCTCTGCACCACGGCCATAAGCCGATCGTGACGCTCGGGGGCGATCTCCACCACCCTCGCCCCCTGACTCTCCCAAAACCGCTCCACCCACCCCCGCCAACGCTCGCCTCGCCCCTCGCAGAGAAACACGATCTGGTCCTCGAGTTGGTCGACCGTCGGCCCGCACAGGGGGTGGCACCCCACCACCTCGCCGCGGGCGTGCTTGAGCATAGCCGCGAGGGGAGCCTCTTTAAGCGAGGCGATGTCCATAACGAGACCGTCGGGGCGGGTGTATGGGCCAATCTCGGCCATCACCTCCTCCACGGCGCTGATGGGTACAGCTACAACGATGATCTGGCAGTCGGCCACGAACTCCGGCTTTACGGGGCCCTCGCAGACGTCGGCGACGAGCACCCGGCAGCCGGCGTGCACCAGCCGCTGCTCCAACCAGCGCCCCATGCTGCCTCGCCCGCCGATCAGGCCCACCACCACGCCGCTCTCGACCGTCTGACTCACCCGCACTCCCCCTGAGGATCCACTCGGGAGGCCCGCTCCACGAAGCCCTGCGGGTAAGACCCCAGGACCTTCAGACTGTCGACACAGGGGGCCAGATCAGCCAGAGCGTCGGCCACCGGCTCATCGTCCCTGTGGCCCTCCAGATCCACGAAGAAGGTGTATTGCCACGGCCGATCCTTGCTGGGCCGCGACTCAATGCGCGTGAGGTTTAACCCGCGCGCCGAGAGGTGGCCCAGGGCGTCGTAGAGCGATCCCGGCCGATGCGAGGCGACGAAGAGGAGAGAGGTTTTGTCGACCCCCGTCGGCGGGCACTCCTCGCGGCGGAGCACGAAGAAGCGCGTGGTGTTGTGCGGGTTGTCTTGAATACCAGCGGCCAGCACGGTCAGCCCGTAGCGCTCCGCGGTGAGCTCACCGGCGATGGCGGCCGAACCCGGCTCCTCGCCGGCGCGGCGAGCGGCTGCGGCCGTACTGGTCGTCTCCAAGAGCACGGCCTCGGGCAGGTTGCGCTGCAGCCACTCCCGGCACTGACTCAGCGCCTGAGGGTGGGAGTACACGCGCTGGACGGCCGCTAAACCGCCGGAAGCGCTCATGAGGGCCTGATGCACCCTCGAGTAGATCTCCCCACAGACCTCGAGGTCGCTCACCAGGAGTCGATCGAGGGTGGCGTTAACGCCCCCTTCGCTGGAGTTCTCCACCGGCACCACGCCGACCTGGGAGCGCCCGCGCTCCACCTCATCGAAAACGTCGGCGATCGTGGCCTGCGGTGCCAGATCGCACGAGCTGCCGAACTGCTGCAGCACCGCCTGATGGCTAAAGGTCGCCTCCGGCCCCAAGAAGGCAACGCTCAGCGGCCGCTGCAACGCCCTGCAGGCGCTGATCACCTCGGTGAAGATCGCCCGCAGCGCCGCGTCGGGAAACGGCCCGTTATTGGCCTCCACGAGGTCGCGCAGCAGGGTGCTCTCGCGGTCGGGCGCGAACTCAGCGATCCTGCCCGCACCCTTGGCGCGAGCGATAGCCAGCGCGTAGCCAGCGCGCCGGTTGAGCAGGTCGAGGATCTCTCGATCCACGGCGTCGATACACCGGCGGTGCTCGGCGATCCGCTGAACGGGCGCCTCCGGGACCCCCTTGAGCGCCCCCTTCACGACCTCGACCTCGCGACGGGTCGGCCCATACTCAACCCCACGGCGGAGAGCTCACCCATGAGGCTGGCGAACGCCGCGGGCGTGAGGGACTGATCGCCGTCGCACAGCGCTTGGTCGGGGGAGCAGTGAACCTCCACCATAACGCCGTCGGCCCCCACCGCGAGTGCCGCGCGCGAGAGCGCCGCCACGAAGCGGCGGTGGCCGACGGCGTGGCTCGGGTCGACGATCACCGGCAGGTGTGTGCGCTCTTTGAGCACGCAGACGGCGCTCAGGTCGAGCGTGTTGCGGGTGGCTGTCTCGAAGGTACGGATACCCCGCTCGCAGAGGATCACCTCGGCGTTGCCGGAGGCCAAGATGTACTCGGCGCTCTGGAGGAACTCATCGATAGTGGTCATGAGCCCACGCTTGAGGAGGACCGGCTTACCGCAGGCGCCGAGCCGTTTGAGCAGGGAGAAGTTCTGCACGTTACGCGCACCCACCTGGATGATGTCGGCGTACTCTTGCAAGAGCGGTAGGTCGGCGGCGTCCATGACCTCGGTCACCACGGGGAGGCCGGTGCGCTCACCGGCGAGCGTCAAGAGCCTCAGGCCCTCCTCCCCCAGCCCCTGGAAGCTGTAGGGGCTGGTGCGGGGCTTGAAGGCCCCACCGCGCAGCACGACGCAGCCGGCGTCTTTCACGGCGTTCGCCGTGGCGAGCATCTGCTCCTCGCTCTCCACCGAGCAGGGGCCGGCGATCACCACGAACTCCTCGCCACCCACGGCCACCCCGCCCACCTCGACGACGCTGTCGAGCGGGTGACCCTGGCGGCTGACGAGATTGAAGTGGGGTTTTGGGGGTACATAACAGCCACCGCCGGGCGGCGGCATCGCCTTGGGCGTCTCCACCCTCTGTGTACTAGACGCTATCATCTCTCTCTCCTCCCTCGGGGGCCGACCGGCGCATACCGGTCAAGGGTTCCGTACCGAGACAACAAAAAAGGCCACGGGCGACTCTACGGTCTGCCCATGGCCTCGGTGTCGGTCTGCTTAAGCTTCGTTAGGCTAGCTCAGGACCTCCTCCGCCGACGGGCAGATGCTCGTAAAATAATAGTAGCTAAAGAAAAAAGCGGTCGCCGTGGGGAAGGTGACCCCCTCAGCGCCCGCTCTTACTTTTGCTCTGCCCGTCATGTGAGTGATAGCCCTTCTTCGACTGTTTTTCAGTAGAACACCCCGAGAGGACCTTTGTCAAGACGGCGCTGCGACCCCCCACCTAGCGCGGAAGAGGAGCCACGCGTCGGCCAGCACGAGGGCGGCCATGGCCTCGGCCACCGGGCAGACCCGAGGGCAGAGGCAGGGATCGTGGCGGCCGAGGGTCCGCAGGGTCTGCTGCTCGCCGTTCAGATCCCTGGAGCTCTGAGGGGCAGCGATGGAGGGGGTGGGCTTCACCGCCAGGCGCAGTACGATCTCCTGGCCGCTGGCGATGCCGCCCAGAATGCCGCCGGCGTTGTTGCTCGCGAAGCCGCCGGCGTCCATCTGGTCGTTGTTGGCGCTCCCCCTGCGGGAGGCCACGGCGAGCCCCGCGCCGACCTCCACCGCCTTGACCCCGCCGATCGACATCATGGCGCCGGCCAAAAGGGCGTCGAGCTTGGCGAAGACAGGCTCGCCCAAACCGGCGGGCACGCCCCTCGCCACGACCTCCACCACCCCGCCCACGCTATCGCCGGCGGCTTGGGCGGCGCGGACCGCATCCGCCATAGCGCCCGCGACCGCGGGGTCGGGGCACCGCAGCGGATCGGTCTCGGCGAACGCGAGGTCGCGCTGGCCCTCTGCGGCCCTCACCTCCCCCACGCCGACCGTGCAGGCGCTTAGGGTCACGCCCAGCGGGGCGAGAAGGGCTCGCGCCACCGCGCCGGCCGCCACCCGGCCCACCGTCTCTCGGCCTGAGGACCGGCCGCCGCCGGGCTGAGGCGGCAGACCGTACTTGGCGTGATACGTGAGGTCGGCATGCCCGGGGCGAAACACCTCGGCGAGGGGGCCGTAGTCGGTGGAGCGGGCGTCGCGATTGCGCACGAGCAACGCGATAGGCGAGCCCAGCGTACGCCCCTTAGCCACCCCGGAGAGCAGCTCCACGTGATCGTCCTCACGACGGGGCGAGGTAAAGGGGGATCGTCCGGGCCGGCGACGGTCGAGGTCGCGCTGAATCATCTCCGCAGTCAGCACCAATCCGGCCGGCACGCCGTCGACCACCGCACCCACGGCGGAGCCGTGAGACTCGCCGAAGGTCATGACTTTTAGCAGCTCGCCCGTGAGGCTCCCCGAAACCCCGCTCATCTCACCCTCCCCCCTCGCGCACTTGAGCGCGAACGATGGTCCGATTGATCGAAGCACGCCCTAAGCCCTCCTCAGGCATGAGCTCGGCGCAGAGTGCCGCCACCACCTCCCGAGGGCTGAGGCCGTCCGTGAGCACGCTGAGATCGCAGCGGGCGTAGAGCGGGCGACGCCGAGCGTACAGCGCACTCAGCTCCGCCTCGTCGGCCCAGAGCGGACGAGAGGCCGTCTCGGCAGGTCCCAGGCGTGCCCGGCAGGCCGCCAGGCTCACGTCGAGGTACAGCACACGCCCGCTGGCGCGCATCAGCTGGCGGTTGGCGGCGCTCTCCGGCACCCCACCGCCCACCGCCACTACAAGGCGGTCGCACCCCGCTACGCGCGCGAGCTCCGCCGTCTCGGCGGAGCGAAAGGCCGCCTCGCCCAGACGGGCGAACGCCTGGGGTATAGGCATGCCCAGGCGGCGGGCGACGAGCTCGTCGAGGTCGACGAAACGCCGCCCGAGCGCTCGAGCGAGCTCGACCCCGATCGTGGACTTGCCCGCCCCCATAAAGCCGGTCAGGTAGAGGTTATCCACGGAGCAGTGCCGCCAGGTGATGCGAGAAGCTCGGGTAGGAGACGGCCGCGCAGTCCTCGTCGGCGATCGTCCCCTCGGACCCCGCCAAACAGAGCGCGAGGCGCAGCGTCATGGCGATGCGGTGGTCGCCGAGGGAGTCTAGCCCGACGGCGGCGCGCAGGGGCGTGGGGCCCTGAACGACGAGGTCGTCGCCGAGCACGCGGATGTGCGCGCCCATGGCGCCCAACTGCTCAGCCACGGCGGCGAGGCGGTCAGTCTCTTTAATGCGTAGCTCACCGGCGTCCCTAAAGACCGTGGTGCCGTGAGCCTGGCTGGCCACCAGCGCGAGGATAGGCACCTCGTCCACCAAGAGGGGGATCTCCCGGGCCTCCACGGCGCAGCCCCGAAGCGCCGGGCCGTGCACTACCCGCACCCGACCCCACGGCTCGGGCTCCTCGCCCTGTAGCTGCACCTCGACCCGAGCGCCCATGCGCCTCAGCACCTCCAAAAAGCCAACTCGCGTGGGGTTGAGGAGCACGCCCTCGGCGGTGACGTCGCTGCCGGGCATGATGGCCGCGGCGCAGAGGAAGAAGGCCGCCGAGGAGGCGTCGCCGGGCACACGTAGTCGCTCGGGGAGGGTGAGGCAGGAGGCCCGCACCCGCCAAGCGCCCTCAACGGGTGCGATGTCGGCGCCGAGGGCGCTCAGCAACCTCTCGGTGTGGTCGCGGCTGAGCGCCGGCTCGCGCACCACCGTCTCGCCGGAGGCCTGCAAGCCGGCGAGGAGCAAAGCGCTCTTGAGCTGGGCGCTGGCCACGGGCAGCTCGTAGGTGATGCCCGTGAGCGCACCGCCGGCGACCTCCACCGGGGGCGTGCCCCCGCTGCAGGCCACGCCGGCCCCCATCCGCCGCAGAGGCTCAGCCACCCGCTCCATGGGGCGACGGCGCAACGAGGCGTCGCCGGTGAGCACAAAGCGCCCGGGCCGGCCGGCCAGCAAGCCCATGAGGAGCCGCAAGGTGGTGCCGGAGTTGCCGCAGTCGACCACGCCGGTCGGCTCTGCGGAGCCGAGCCGACCCCGCACCCCGTGGAGCAGGAGCTCGCGAGCGTCGCCCTCGACCACCCCACCCAGGCACCTCACCGCCTCCAGCGTGGAGGCGCAGTCGGCGCAGGGCGAGTAGTTCTGCACAGCGCACCGCCCAGAGGCCAAGAGCGAGAAGAGCCCCACGCGGTGGGAGATGGATTTGTCGCCGGGGGGAGTGAAGGTTCCTGAAAGCTTCATGCAGCTCGCCACATCCGCACCTCGGCTCTCTTCAGGACGTTAAAGAGAAATGGTAGCGGCGCAGGGACTCGAACCCCGGACACGCGGATTATGATTCCGCTGCTCTAACCAGCTGAGCTACGCCGCCACTCGGAGGCATAAGGTACCACACAGCTTCCGCTCGCTCAAATCGCAGCCGGGGGACCCGCTCGAAAAGGCTCGCGTGAGGGCGGTTGAAAACACGTCCGCTTTGCTTTAGCATCTTGCCTCGCTCCGGGGGAGTGCCCGAGTGGCTAAAGGGGGCGGACTGTAAATCCGTTGGCGCAGCCTACCTAGGTTCGAATCCTAGCTCCCCCACCAGAGTGCCCGGTTAGCTCAGCAGGCAGAGCACCTCCATGGTAAGGAGGGGGTCCGCGGTTCGAATCCGCGACCGGGCTCCATCTTTAAGCCGACGTAGCTCAGCTGGCAGAGCACATCACTCGTAATGATGGGGTCCGCGGTTCGATTCCGCGCGTCGGCTCCACTCACTTCTCAGTAGACGCCATCCCCACGCTCACGACCACCAGCTCTTCCCCGCGAGGAGGCACCCGTGACCACCCTGCTCAACATCCCGTTTACCCTCGACATCGAGAGGCTCCTGGAGGAGCAACACATCACTCCGGGCACTAATAGTGCGAAGACGTTTCAGGAGCTCGCCGCGAAGGTGCAAGAGGTCGGGCGACCCAAGGCTGTCTACGACGTCGCCGTGGTGGAGGAGAAGGGCGAGGACACGGTCGTGCTCAACGGCGTGCGCTTCAGGAGCCGCTCGCTGCGCACCAACCTCGACGCCATCGAGCGCGTCTTCCCCCACGTCGCCACCTGCGGCACCGAGGCCGACGCCCTCGCCTCTCCCTCGGGCGACGCGCTCGAGGAGCACTGGCTCTGGGCCATAAAGCAAGAGCTCCTCAAGGCGGCCGTAGCGCACCTCCTCGACCACCTACGCGCCACTTACAGGCTCCCCTCGCTCTCGGTTATCGAGCCCGGGTCGGGCGACGCCACCATGTGGCCGCTGGCCCAGCAGCGGGACCTCTTCTCTCTCCTCGGCGACGTGCGGGAGTCCATCGGCGTCTGGCTCACCACCTCGCTGCTCATGGTGCCCACCGTCTCCTGCTCGGGGATCGCCTTTCACGGCGAGATCGAGTTCACGAGCTGCCAGGTGTGCCACCGCGCGAACTGCCCTAGCCGCAAGGCCCCCTTCGACGAGGCGATCTGGCGCATCACACAGGGGGAGACACACGCGGGCGAGAGGCCACACAGAGACTGAGAAAAAAGATGCGGGAACGACGAGAAGCCCGCGGTAGCGCCCTCTTTTAAGGGCGCCGCCGCGGGCTTCGCACAACGCGAAGAGCGGAGAGAATGGAGCCGTTAGCGCGAGCGGCGGCGACCCTCACCGACCGTCTTGCCCGCAGCCACGTACGGCAGCAGCGCCATCTCGCGAGCGCGCTTAATGGCGTGGGAGACCTGACGCTGATGACGGCGGCACGTGCCGGTGACGCGAGGTGACTTAATTTTGCCGCGGTCGCTCGTGAAGCGACGAAGCGTGGTGGTATCTTTGTAATCGACCTCGTCGACCTTGTCTTTGCAGAACTGGCAAAAACGACGGCGCGATGAATCAAAAGGCCGGCCCCTCTTCTTGTCGGTGCGGGGCCTTCTCTTGGGAGCGGGCATTCTCATCCTTTCTCGGCGGCGATAACGGAGAGCCGCGCGGTGTAACATCGTCTCCTAAGCATCGCCGTTTTGGGGCTCGAGTGCAAGCGCGGGCACCACGCAACGCGAGCACAACTCCAACACGGAGCGAAGGATGGAGCCGACGGGCGGGATCGAACCGCCGACCTACCGCTTACAAGGCGGTTGCTCTGCCAGCTGAGCTACGTCGGCCCGTAAAAAGCGCGGTGCTTAGTGTACCGGCTTCGGGCGGCGAGGAGAACCCCGGCGCTTAAAGCGACCGATGAGCCGAGCGCCTCCGGCCGGCCGCTCAGCCCTCGGGCTCCCACGAAGCACCCAGAAGCTCGCGAAACGCCGCCTCGTCGAGCACGGTAATACCGAGCGCCTGCGCTTTTTTGAGCTTGGAGCCGGCGGCGGCGCCCGCCACCACCGCGCCGGTGCTCTTGCTCACGGAGGCGACCACCCGCCCCCCGCGCTCCTCGATCAGCGCCTGCGCCTGCGAACGGGTAAAGCCCTCGAGCTTGCCGGTGAGCACGAAGGTGCGACCGTGGAGCGACCCCGCGGCCGCAGCGGCTGCGGGGTGCTCCTCTGCGAGGCGCACCCCCGCGGCGCGGAGCTTCTCGATCGCCGCTCGGTTCTGCGGGTCGGCGAGGTGCTGCACGACGGCCTCGGCGACCACGGCGCCCACGCCGGGGGTACTCGCGAGCTCCTCGGCGCTCGCCGCGATGAGGAGCTCGATGGTGGGGAACCCCCGCACGAGCTCCTGCGCCGTGACGGCGCCCACGTGGCGGATCCCGAGGGCGAAGAGGACGCGGGCGAAGGGCCGCTCGCGCGAAGCGGCGATAGCGACCACGACCTTGTCGGCGCGGCGCGCCTCCCCCGACTTCTCGTCGAAGGCGAAGCCCTCAAGCCCGAGCAGGTCGCCGCGCTCGAGCCCATAGAGGTCGGCGATGCTCGTGATGAGGCCGGCGGCGTAGAGGTCCTCCACGAGCCGCTCGCCCACGCCGTCGATATCCATCGCCCCCTTGCTCACGAAGTGCTTGATGCTCTCCACGATCTGCGCCGGACACGAGGTGTTGGGGCAGCGCACGGCCACCTCCTCCCCGCTCCGCACCACGGCGGCGCCGCAGGTGGGGCAAGAAGCCGGCATCCGCCACTCGGGAAGGTCGGCGTGGCGGGCGGAGCGCTCCACACGACGACCATCCTGCTCGACCCACCCGGTGGTAACCGGCGCGAGCACCTGGGGAATCACGTCGCCGGCGCGCTGCACAACGACGTCGTCGCCGGGCCGGAGGTCTTTGCGCCGAATGTCGTCGGCGTTGTGGAGCGTGGCGCGCTCCACCGTCACGCCGCCCACGAAGACCGGCTCCAGCACGGCGAACGGCGTGAGCACGCCGGTGCGCCCCACGTTGACCTCCACGCTGTGGAGCCTCGTGATGGCCGTGCTCGACGCGAACTTGTAGGCGATCGCCCAGCGGGGGTCGTGCGCCACGGCGCCGAGGGCGTCTTGCAGCGCGAAGGAGTCGACCTTAACGACGGCGCCGTCGATGTCGTAGTCGAGCGAGGAGCGCCGCCCCTCCCACAAACGACAGGCGGCGGCTGCGGCCTCAATGCTCTCGGCCGAGCCGATGCCGGGGTTAACGCGAAAGCCCTGCGTGCGAAGCCACTCCAGGGCGTCGAGGTGACCGGAGAGCTCGAGCCCCTCGGCGTAGCCCACGGCGTAGCACCAGAGCTCCAGCGGGCGGGAGGCGGCCACCGACGGATCCAGCTGACGGATAGAGCCGGCCGCCGCGTTGCGTGGGTTAACGAAGGCGCTCGCGCCCTCCGCGACGCGCGCCTCGTTGAGCCGGGCGAAGGCGGCGAGCGGTAAATACACCTCGCCGCGCACCTCCACCACCGGCGGGGGCGACCCGTCGCCGCGCAGCCGCAGCGGAAGCGATTTGATGGTGCGCAGGTTCGCGGTGACGTCCTCCCCCACCCGACCGTCGCCGCGCGTGGCACCCGTTACGAAGACGCCGTCGCGATAGAGCAGGGAGACGGCGAGGCCGTCGATCTTGGGCTCGACGACGTACCCCATCGACGCCGTCTCGAGCCCCTTCGCCGCCAAGAGCCGACGGTTGCGCTGGTCCCAGAGCGCGAGCTCCTCCTCGCTGCGGGCGTTGGCGAGCGAGAGCAGGGGCTGGAGGTGCTCGACGTGCTCGAACCGCTCGAGGGGTGCCGACCCTACGCGCCCCGTCGGCGAGTCCGAGACCCTGAGTTCCGGATGCTCCCCCTCGAGCGCCTCGAGCTCGCGGTACAGGCGGTCGTAGACGGCATCGTCTACCTCCGGCTGGTCGAGGACGTAGTAGAGGTACGCGTGACGGTTGAGGAGCTCGCGGAGCTCGGCCGCGCGGGCCGCCGCAGTGGCGGTGTCGCTCACGGGCTCTGGGGGCGCCTGCCCTCGCCGCGCAGGCAGAGCGCGAGGAGCTCCGCCGGCTCGGTGAGCCAGTAGGTGGGGCGGGAGGCCAGGAGCGCCTCTCGGCCGAAGAGCCCCCAAGAGACCGCCGCAGTCGCCATGCCGGCGGCGGCGCCCGCCTGGATGTCGAAGGGGCTGTCGCCCACGTAGAGGGCCGCCACATCCGACGGCCCGCCGAGGCGTTCCAAGCAGAGCTGTAGCGGCACCGGAGAGGGCTTGTGCTCCTCGGTGTCGCTCGCCGTGATCACGACGTCGAAGAAGCCCTCAAGCCCGACCGCGCGAAATGCCATCTCGGTGGTGTCGGCGCCCTTGCTCGTCGCGATACCGAGCCGGCGGCCGGCGGCCCGCAGGCCGTTGAGGACCTCCGGGATACCCTCGTACCCGCGAATCAGCTCGTCGTGCCGACGGTGGTTGTACTCACGGTAGACGTCGTAGAGCTCCTGCGCGTGCTCCCGCGAGAGGTTCTCCATCTGCACCATGAGGGGGCGCCCGACGCCGGCCGTAATAACCTCGTCGGGGAGCTCCACGCCGAGCACCGTCTGCGTCGCGTAGCGAAACGACTGCGTAATGAGGTCGACCGAGTCCACGATCGTGCCGTCGAGGTCGAAGATGATGGGCTCAAAGCCGACATGCCATGCTTTAGACAAGGAGATGCTCCAAACTGAGCCCCCAGTCCGGGAGCTCCTCGAAGAACTCGGCGGCGAACGGATCGATAGAGAGCGGCGTGACGGCTACGAACCCGCCGCTGACCACTCCAAAATCGGTGAGCTCCGGTCGCTCCACCGCGAGACAACCGCAGGGGGCGAGGTACTCCCGCGGCTCCGCCCCCTCCTTGCCGTTAACGCCGTCGATAAGCGAGAGGCCGTCCCAGCAACTCGATCCGCCGAGCCGGGCGAGCCGGACCCCGGCGATCTCACGGAGGGGGAGGTCGGGGAGGTTAACGTTGAGGATGGTGCGGGAGGGGAGCCCGCGCTCGGCGACCCGCTCCACAAGCGAGCGGAGGAGACCGGCGGACGAGGCGAGCTCGCGCGGCTCGCGCGAGGCCACCGAGAAGGCGACGGCCGGACGCCCCCAGAGGGCCGCCTCGAGGGCGGCGCCTACGGTGCCCGAGTACGTAACGTCGGTGCCCATATTTGGGCCGGCGTTGACCCCGGAGACGACGAGGTCTGGGGGCGGCCCCAGGGCGCCGAGCATCGCCACGCGGACGCAGTCGCACGGGGTGCCGTCGCAGACGACGCCCAGCCGACCGGCGCCGAAGCGCTCGGCGCTCACGCGGAGGGGGCGAGTGACGGTAATGGCGCGCCCCACGCCGCTCGCGTTGTGGTCCGGCGCGATAACGGTGAGCTCGCCGAGGCCCTCCAATGCGTCGAAGAGCGCGGCGATGCCGGGCGCCTGGAGGCCGTCGTCGTTGGTGAGGAGGATACGCAACGCCGCACCGCCTTCGACCGCTACGAGCCCTTCGTGGCGGCGGAGCTCTTCTCGGCCGGCGGCGCGGTGGAGGTGGTGGTGCTCGAGGAGGAGCCGCCCTCCGAAGCGGTGGAGGAGCTGGGCTCCGAGGAGGGCTTCGAGGAGCCAGCGGAGGCGGAGGACGAGGCCGCGCCAGACTGCTGGGAGGAGCGACCGGAGCCCTTGCCGTAATCAGTGCTGTAGAACCCCGAGCCCTTAAAGTGGATGGCGATGGGGTGCAGGACCTTTCGCAGCTCGCCGCCGCAGTCGCAGGTGCGCAACGGCTCGTCGCTCATCTTCTGAAAGATCTCTACCGAGGTGCCGCACGCATCGCAGTGATACTCGTAGATAGGCACGCGAAGAACTCCTAGCTCGATGGATAACGGAGAGTCTAGCACACGCTCGCGCGGGCGGGCCGCCGCGCCTGCACGCGAGCGCGGGCGGCGGCCATGCTGGTAACATCTGGTCACCCTCTGTTAGAGACGAAAGTATGACCACCGTGGAGAGAACACCAGCACACACAACCTCGAACCGCGCTCCGTCCGGCTCGAGAGAGGAGCGGTCGGCGCTGGCCGCCCGCATACTGCGCGCGAGAGAGCGCGACGAAGACCAACGCGGCGCGGCCATCGACGCCCTGCGGGCGGCGAAGCTCCGCGACGACGCGAGGGCGATCGCCAACGCCCGAGAGGCCCTCCAGGCGCTCCACCTGCGGGAGATCGCCGACCGCGACGACCACGAGCCCCTCTCGGCCCCCGAGGAGGAGTCACGGCTCCTGGACGTACTCACCTGCCAGGACCTCGAGCGCATCACGAACCACCTGAACTACAAAGAAGACGTGCTCGACAAGCTCCTGGCTATCGACGCGCAGATCCGCAAACACCTCTCGCTCCTCGACACACTCGCGAGGGCGAGCGCGACGGCGAGCATCGGCGGTTTTCTGCGGCGCTCCATCGACGCCGTCGTCCGCGAGAAGAGCGACGAGCTGCACCACGAGCTCTCCCGGCTTCGCGCCGACAGAGAGAGTCTGCGGGGCGAGATCGACCTCGAGACCGAGTACTTTTTGAGGTTCCTCAAGCGATCGGAGCACGACATCGCGCTGAGGGAGTACAACGACCTCAAAACGTCGATAAGGCTGGAGCGCATCTCGTACGGGGTCCTCCGGCACCTCTTTACCGACCGACGCGATGAGCACCAGGTGCTTCGCGACGCCCACCTCCGCACGCTCATCGAGAAGAAACGGGCTCTCCGAGAGCTCGAGGCCAAAAACCCGGAGGCTTACTACCTTATTAAGTCCGACGACTACCTCGAGCAGATCGCCCACCACAGGAGGGGCGAGATCGTCGATGTGCCCTCCGTGGCGCAGACCAAGGAGTGGCTCCTCGACAAGATGGAGAACGGCCACCCCGTCTTTTTAACCGGCCACCTGGGCGCCGGCAAGAGCGAGATCGCCCGCACGGCGTCGCTGCACCACATGGTCGACCTGCACATCGAGGAGGACCTCCGAGCGTTTTTGGCGGAGCACCCAAACGCGAGCGGCGAAGCCCTCCTCGCGCAGTACGACGCGCTGTACCAGCACTACCTCCGGGGCCTCAAAAGAGGCGACCGTGAGGTCATCGACAAGATCAAGTATTACGAGGTGGTCGGCTCCAGGACGACGACGACGGAGGACCTCTACACGGAGACCGCCCTCGTCGTTAAGGCCATCGGCGCGCCCCTCCCCCACGAGATCAGCGACAAGGTCGACGCCGAGTTCGCGCTCTGGCGGCACAACCACCCCACCGTCACCGACGCGGACGAGCTCACCGCCCAAAGGGCGGTGATCGAATCCGCGGTAGCCGGCAACAACCAAACGCAGATCGCCACGGAGTCTGCCAAGGTGCGCAAGGCCCTCTACAAGGCGATCACCGAGGGCAAGCCGATCGTGATCGACGAGATCAACCTGATCATGCCCGAGGTACTGGCGTCGATGAACGACATCCTCACCAAACGGCCGGGCGAGAAGGCGATCATCCCGGGTGACGACGCGGTCACCATAGCGAATGGCTTCTCGATCATCATGACCGGCAACCTCAACAGCAGCTCCAAGATGGCCTACGCCGGGGTTAACTCGCTGAACGCCGCCTACCTCTCGCGGCTGAGCGAGAAGGCCTACGACTACGTGACGCAGAGCAAAGAGGGCAACCTCGGTAACCAGCGGGATCCGCGCCTCAACGAGCTCTTCTACATCGTCATGACGAAACTCGCCGACGAGCGCGGCAACCTTGAGCTCCCGCAGGGCGCCATCGACGACATCTTCAGGCTCTGCCAGCTGGCGCGCATCACCCAAGACGTCTTCTCCGGCAAGTGGGAGGAGAGCGCGGTAAACGCCGACGTGGCCGGCGACTCCTCCGGCGAGAAGCCCTCCCTCGACTCCTACGTGCTCTCGGTCCGCCACGTGCTGCGCGTGATCGAGGCGTGGGACGAGGGCTCCAAGCGCGATATCAGCATGGCGCTGTGGGATGAGTTCCTCGGGTCCATCAGCGGCGAGTACGTTAAAGATCAGCACTTCATCGCGGAGCAGGCCAAACTCGTTGGGCTCTTCAGCGAACTCGACGGCTGGAGGATCGACACGCACAAGGAGAGCGTGGAGCACCGGTCGCTCACGCTCGACGACATCCGAACCAAGGCGTACACCTACAAAAAACAGCGAAGCGAGTTCTTCAGCCTAAAGCAGATGATCGACCTCCTGTACGGCGAACCCGAGAGGCGGAGCTCGTACCCGCAGATCTACGAGGCCCTCGAGGCCACCTTTAAGGACGAGATCACCGAGGAGGAGTTCGACGCGCTCGAGCAGAAGCTCAATGAGCTGTGCTCCCTCGTCTCCTCCCTGGAGAGCCTGATAGCGTAATGCCGCTCGACCGCTACGAGAGCATCGCCTCCGAGTGGCTCAAAAAAAGCCGCCCGCTGCTCGACGTCTTCGCCGGCGACCGCAGCCTTAAGTACGCCCTCGACCCCGAGGGCGACGCGTTCTCCTACCACCACGGCGACCACACCGTCCGCATCCCCCTGCGCTGGCTTGCCGAGAACCAGATCACCAAGGATCAGTTCAGGTGGATGCTCTTTCGCGAGCTCTCGCACTTCACCGACGTGCGCCACAACCCGGCCGCGCACAGCGCGAAGTTCGCCTTCATCGAGCGCGCGGCGAGGGAGTTTACAAAGAAGATCCTCGCCGGCGAGGTGGTGCTGAAGAACTTCAGCGAGGAGGAGCGAAACGGCCTCAGCAGCTCCTCCCTCCGGCGCCACCTCTCCACCGTCATCGCCCAGCTCTACGCCGCCATCGACGAGCTCTACCTCAACACCACCGTGGCGCGAAAGGCCGGCTACTACAGCCAGCCCTCCGGCAGGGAGCAGGTCCGCGATATCTACCTCAAGCTCGGCGGAGGCGAGAGCGACTTCACCGAGCGCCCGCTGTACACGCAGCTCGTGCGCCCCTTGGTGCGCGACGAGATGGTCCCCGACGGCGCGCGATCGGTCATCTCCGAGCCCGTGACGGAGGCGCTCCGCCAAAAGATCTGGTTTGGGCGCACCATCGTCGACATCCTCAACAAAAAACTCAAACCGACCCTGGGGCCTATCGACCCGGCCCTCCGTTACCAGATCATCGGCGAGCGCATCCTGCCCACGTTTTTGGAGCTCCTACTGGAGGACCTCCAGCGCCTCCTGCCGGAGTGGCCACAGACCGGCGAGGCGAGCGGTGACGACGAGGCGAGGAGCGAGACCCACACGCAGGAGGGCCGCAGGAGCCAGGAGGAAGAGGGCCTGGGCGAGGAGCGCAGCGACGAGCAGACCGAGGGGCACGGCAACGAGGCCGGCGGAGTTCAGCCCCCAGAAGACGACGCAGCCTACGACATCGATGAGCTCATCGACGAGTTCTTCACGCGATTCGCCCAGCAAGACTCGCCCCTCACCCACTCCCCCGAGGAGGATGAGCAGCTTATCGAGGAGATCCTCAAAAAACAGCGAGAGGACGAGATGACCCGGGCGGAGCGAGCGGAGCGCGACCGCCTCGAGCGGCAGCGCGCCTTCGACCGCGACTTCAGCATCACCCCGGAGGTGCGCCAAAAGTTCGACGAGATCGCGCAGGGCATTAAAGGCGAGCGCCTCCAGATGGTCGACTTTTGGAGCAGGCTGATCGGCGAGTACTACGACAGCGCGCTCACCGTGCACACCCGGCAGCCCAGGGGCAGGCTCAACGTCTACGAGTTCATCCAGCAGTACCCCGAGTACCGCGAGCAGATCCTGGAGGGCAAGCAGCCCAAGCTCAACGTCTACGACCGGCGCGCGGTGGACTGCGAGAAGATCAAGGTGCCCGAGTCCATCGAGATATCGCTGGTGATCGACAACTCCGGGTCGATGAACGGCGACAGGATCCACCAGGCAAAGCTCGCGGCGACGCTGCTCCTCACCTCCGTTAGGGATTTCAACGAGGAGCTCATGCGCGACGGCTTCTCGCTGCGAGCCATCACCGAGATGTTCGTCTTCGGCAACGACTACCGGCAGATCAAGAGGTTCTCAAAAGACGAGACGAGCGCGCAGTCCATGTCGGAGATCATTCAATCCATCGTCTTTTTAGACGCCCGCGAGGGCATTACCGAGAACGCGGGGGTACTCAAGCACCTCCTGAACGACCTCACCTACGACTCAAAGCGGCAGGTCGACCTCAAAAAGGGAAAGATGAAGAAGATCATCTTTGAGATCACCGACGGAGAACCCTTCGATATCGATGAGGTGAAACTCTACGTAAACCATCTACGAGAGCAGCACATCGAATTAGTTGCGTTTTTAGTTGGAGACGATACCGACGGAAAAGTCTTTAAAGACGTATGGGGCGATAACGGCATTATCATTGGAAGCGAAGTAAGCAAACTACCAGATCTTCTTATTCAAAATTTGCAACGCAAATTAAGCGACACGGTAACCAGGTAATATGAAATCTCGCAGATTAAAACAACAGCTCAAGCTCTACAACGATTTTCTCAAAGAGCTCAAGACGATAGAGAAGTACGTTAACGAAAACGGCAAACTCCCGGATGAGGTCACCGCGTCGGAGTTTAGAGACAAGGTAAAGGACGCGGAGCTCGAGCTCGACAAGCTCCTCCTTGAGCACAAGCGAGAGCTCGCGGAGGAGCTCGGGTTCGGCGACTTGGTCTACGTACACGCCGTCGAGGGTTTCACGAGCGGCATCACTCTCGTCGAGCCCCTCGGGCACACCTCGTGGATAGCGTTTGGGGACTACGGCGAAACCCGCGTACTCACGCGCCTCGACGCAAGCATCTTCCTCTACGGCGACGAGGCAAAGGGGTTCACCAACAGCATCAGCGCGGTGCACGCCGTCGACGACCATTCGTGGATCGTCGCCGGCTACGACGGCGAGACACGCCTCCTCACCTCCTCGGAGGAGGACGGCTTCGCCTACGGAGAGGCCATCGAGGGCTTCACCTCCGCCATCACGACCGTAGAACGCATCAACAACGACTCGTTTTTTATCGCCGGGCACAACGGCGAGACGAGGATTTTAACGAGGTACGCGCAGAGCAGCTTTATCTACCGGGAGAACATCGAGGGCTTCGGCGGCAACATCCGAGCGAGCGAGAAGGTCGACGCGACCTCCACGATCGTCGCCGGCGACGGCGGCGAGACGCGCATCTTCACCCGCGACCCCCGTGGCAACTCCTCCTACGGCGAGCGCGTAGAGGGATTCCCCAGCTCCTCCATCAGCACGATCCACGCGATCAACGACTCCTCGTGGATCGTCGCGGGGGCGAGGGGCGCCACGTGCATCCTCACCCGAGACGACGAGGGGGGCTTCGGCTACAGCCAGCCCGTGGAGGGCTTCGGAGCCAACGTCAACGGCATCCAGCCGCTCGACGCGGACTCATGGGTCGTGGTGGGCGGCGCCTTTACCAACGGCGAGACGCGCATCCTCACCCGCGCCCCCAACGGAGAGTTCGCCTACGGCGAGGAAGTGGCGGGGTTTGGGGGGAGCATCCGCGCCCTTCGGCGCATCGACGCCGACTCGTATCTCGCCGTCGGCGGCGGCGGAGCGACCGCCCTCTTAGCCCGGCGCAACCTCGAGGGCGTCACCGTCCAGGAGGTCAAGGCCAAGCTCTTGAACGAGCGAGTGCCGCGCACCGTGTAACGCGCGGAACTCGAGCAAACGAGCACACCCCATCAGGGAGACCCGAGCAGCTCTTCGGGCGACCTGTCTCAAGCTCGCCTTTTTTCGCACGCCGAGCGAGCTCCTTCTGGGCGCCTCCGCGCCCGACGGGCCGAAACGCGCACTGCGAGCGAAAAATTCCTTAATTGCCGCCGTCGTTCTGCCGAAAAAAAGAGAGAGCCCCTGATCGCCGAGCTCCATACGGGCGCAATCTCTCGCCCTTGGCGGAGCAAACCATAGGAAAGAAGCGGCACTAATGAACTTCCTTAAAAAGTATGCGCCCGCCATAAAGCACGGTGCCGCACCTGCACTTTTAATTCATTGCAGCATCGGCAGCGTGTACTGTTGGTCGCTGCTGAAGTTCGATATAGCGGAGAGCATCGGGCGTGGGGTTGCCGATGTGGAGTGGGCCTTTAGCCTAGCGATTTTCTTTTTAGGCATATCCGCCGCTTTCTCCGGCGGATTCGTTGAGAAAAACGTAAAGCGCTCGTCGCTTATCGCCGCAGCGTGCTTCTCTCTTGGAATGGCCTTAACGGGCGTTTCTCTTCTCTTTGAAAGCTTACCTGGTGTGTATCTAAGCTACGGTGTCCTCATGGGGGTAGGCCTTGGCATTGGCTATATCTCCCCCGTTAAAACACTGATGCTCTGGTTTTCAAAAAATAAGGGGCTAGCGACGGGGCTCGCCATCACGGGCTTCGGACTCGCGAAGGTGATTGCGAGTCCGGCCATCGTCGTCTTAAACAAAAACTTTGGAATTATAAGTACCTTTTTTATCTTGTCGGCTACTTATTTCCTACTCATGATGACCGCTGTTTTTCTCATAAAAAAGCCAGATGGCTATACTGAGGAGCATGAGAAAAGCAAGGTGTCTTTCTTTTCGCTTGCAAAGAATCGCAATTTTATTGCGGTTTGGTTTATTCTTTTCTTAAACATCAGCTGCGGACTAGCTCTTATATCTCAAGAAAAAGATCTCATGAAACACATCGGACTATCGATAGTTGCCATAGGATCTCTTTCTTCAATAACAGCTATATTCAACTCTAGTGGACGGTTCTTTTACTCGGTTATATCAGACAGATTAAAGAAGCGAAGCAGCATCTATAGCTTTATGCTCCTGCTCTCGGTGTCCTCGCTCCTCCTCGCACTCGCCACGGATAGTGTAACTATCGGCAATGCCTTTATCGTAGTACTGCTTCTCTGCGCTATTAACTCCACCTACGGTGGAGGCTTTAGCAATCTCCCCACTCTTTTGTCTGATTGCTTCGGTATGGAGAACATCAGCAAGATCCACGGGCTCTCGCTCACCGCCTGGGCGATGGCGGGGCTCTTCGGCAACCAGCTGAGCTCATATGTACTCGCCCATACCGGCTCCTATACCGCCTTGTTCACCGTATTGCTCGCCCTGTACTTTGCAGCCCTCCTCATCCCCGTCTTCTTGTTGCGTATTGAGGGAGAGAAGGGGTGGACGACGCAACCCGACCCGGCGCAGCCCTAAGCCACCTTCGGCTGAAGGGACTAGGCGAACGAACCCTCTTCTCCCGCCGCCCCATCTTCGCGCGCGTAGAGAAAGTCCACCTTGTTGAGGTTGAGGATCACGAAGGGAGCTGCCTCGTAGAGCTCTTGGGTATCCCTGTTGTAGATGCGAACCTGCGAGAGAGTGAGCCTCGAGTCGCGAAACGCGTGAATGTAGTCGGAGGAGCGCCGCGAACTACTCCGACCGGCGACACCGAAGTGCGCCGTACCGATAATCTTAAAATCGTCGAGGTAGGCGACGATCACGAGCTCCTTGAAGCCGTTGCTGGCATCAAACCCCCTCGAAGTTCCGCCATCATCATCGAAATTCACAGCACCCTCCTTACGATCGTTAGCGCCCCACCGCAAGCGTGAGGGACTCTCCCCCATCGTCAACCCCAACGACAACCGTGTCGCCGGCGCAAAACTCACCGCGTAACAGGGCGCTCGAGAGCGGATTCTCGAGGAGCCGTTGGAGCGCTCGCCTTAGCGGACGAGCCCCGTACTCCGCATCATAACCCTCCGCAGCGATAAACGCCTTCGCGGCGGCGCTTACTTCGAGCTTCATGCCGCGCTCCTCCACGAGCGTGCGCAGGCTCCCGAGGAGGATGTCGATGATCTGCGAGAGTTCCTCCTCACTGAGCGAATCGAAGACGATGATCTCGTCGATCCGATTGAGAAACTCGGGGCGAAAACAGCGACGCAGCTCGGCGAGCAACCGTCGCTCAAGCTCTTCACCTGAGGCGGTCTCGCAGGAGCCGGTGAACCCCAGCTGGCTCTTCTTGATCTCGCCGCTCCCAACGTTACTCGTCATGATCAGCACGGTGTTTTTAAAGTCGACGGTGCGGCCCTTGCCGTCGGTAAGGCGTCCGTCGTCCAGTATCTGAAGGAGCGTGTTAAAGACGTCGGGGTGCGCCTTCTCGATCTCGTCGAAGAGCACGATGCTGTAGGGGCGACGACGAACCGCCTCGGTGAGCTGGCCGCCCTCCTCAAAGCCGACGTAGCCGGGCGGGGCCCCTACCATGCGCGAGACCGAGTGCTTCTCCATGTACTCGCCCATATCCAGACGGATCAGCGCGCTCTCGTCGTCGAAGAGGAACTCGGCGAGCGCGCGGGCCAACTCGGTCTTACCCACACCGGTCGGCCCCAAGAAGAGGAAGGAACCGATCGGCCGCTTGGGATCCTTGAGCCCGACACGCGCGCGGCGAACGGCCTCCGAGACGGCCTCGACCGCTCGGTTCTGGCCGATCACCCGTCTATGAAGATCCTCCTCCATCGTGAGGAGCTTCTCGGCCTCACCTTGCAGCATGCGCTGCACGGGGATACTCGTCCACTCACTCACCAGCTCCGCGATGTCGTCGGCACCGACGGTGGCGTCGGCGATGCCCTTGTCGGCCAGCCAGGCGTCCTTCTCCTTCACGAAGGCCTCCTGGATGGCATCGGTCTGCTCTTTAAGCTGGGCGGCGCGCTCGTAGTCCTGCGCCTGCACCGCAGCGGCACCCTCGCGCGCGAGCTCTTGAAGCTCACGCTCCTTCTCGCGGAGCGCCGGCGGCAGCATCGTCGCCTCTATCCGCAACTTACTCGCCGCCTCGTCGAGAAGGTCGATCGCCTTGTCCGGCAAGAAGCGGTCGCTGATGTAGCGGTCGGAGAGGTACGCCGCCTGGCGGAGCGCCTCGTCCGTGATCCTCACCTTGTGGTGCGCCTCGTAGTTCTCGCGGAGCCCCTCGAGGATCGCGATCGTCTCCTCCACCGTGGGCTGCCCCACGAGCACGGGCTGGAACCGCCGCTCCAGTGCGGCGTCCTTCTCGATGTAGCGGCGGTACTCGCTGAGCGTGGTGGCGCCGATACACTGCAGCTCACCGCGCGCCAACATCGGCTTCATCATGTTGGAGGCGTCGATCGCACCTTCGGCGGCGCCCGCCCCCACCACTGTGTGGAGCTCATCGATAAAGAGCACGACATCGTTTGCGCGCATGATCTCGTCCAGGGCGCCCTTGAGGCGCTCTTCGAACTCACCGCGGTACTTGGCACCGGCGAGCATGCCGGCGAGGTCGAGCGCGAGCACACGCCTGCCGCGGAGGATCTCCGGCACGTCGCCGTTCACGATCTTCTGCGCGAGGCCGTCGGCGATCGCGGTCTTGCCCACCCCGGGCTCGCCGATCAGGACGGGGTTGTTTTTGGTGCGGCGGCTGAGTATTTGAATAACGCGTTTAACCTCATCGTCTCGGCCGATCACCGGGTCGAGCTTGCCCTCGCGCGCCATGGTGGTGAGGTCACGCGTGTACTTTTTGAGCATACTCTCGCCGCTCGCGGTGGCCTCGTAGTCCACGCCGGAGGAGCGCACCTCGGCGAGTGCCCGCCGCAGCGCCTCCTCCGTCACGCCCACGTCGCGCAGCACGGCGCTCCCGGGCCCCTCTCCTTCGAGGAAGATGCCGAGGAGGAGGTGCTCGGTGCCGATAAACTCGTCGCCGAGCTTCTGCGCCTCTTCAAGAGCCTTGTCGATGGCAACCTTGGCGCGCGGCGTCATGTAGAGCATCTCCGAGGGGCCGGAGGGGCCGCCGGTGCCGGCCGGCTGGTTCTGCGCGATCCGCTCGACTCGCGTCATGGTCGCGCCTTTGTCGACGCCGAGGAGGTTAAAGAGCTGCTCCACCACGCCACCCGGCAGCGAGAGCACGCCGATGAGCAGGTGTTCGGTGCCGAGTACGTTACCGGAGCCACGGCGAACGACCCCTTGTGCCGTCTCAATCGCCTCACGGGCTCGTTCTGAGAATTTACTGACGTCCATCAGCCACCTACCTCTCGAGAAGAAGGTCGCCGGGCGGGGAGGCAACCTCTCGGCGGCCTCCCCGCCGTCACATGCGCCTGCGACGGCGACCCAGTGGAACGATCTGCGTCCGCGCGACCGGCACGAGCTCGAAGCGGTGTGCGCTCTCAACCCGCTCGACCTCGCGACGCATCTCGACCTCCGCCGCAGCGAGGAGGCCGTGCAAGCGCTCGAGCTCGAGCTCGAGCTCGGCGACCCGTTCCTCCATCGCCAGCACTCGCTTAACGCCGGCGAGGTTGAGGCCGAGGTCGGTGAGCTCCTGGATGCGCCGCAGGAGCTCCACGTCGCGGCGGGAGTAGCGCCGTGTGTTTTTGGCGGTGCGGCCCGGGCTTACCAGGCCACGACGCTCGTACATCCGCAGCGTCTGCGGATGCATACCCGCGAGATCCGCGGCCACCGAGATCATGAAGAGCGGGGCGTCGAAGTCGTCGAACAGCATCGCCGTCACCTCCTCATCTCAGCTCAGCTGAGGTCCGTCTCACGCGGGCTCGTCAGCGTGCTCCCCAACTGCTCGAAGAGCCGCTTTTGCTCCTTCGTGAGCTTCTCCGGCACGCACACGTGCAGCCGGACCAAAAGATCGCCGTGGCCGCCGCGAAGCTTGGGCGCGCCCTTGGAGCGAATGCGGAGCGTACGGCCCTCCTGGCTCCCGGCGGGGATCTTGAGCGAGACCCGCCCGCCGCCCGGCGTGGGGATCTTGATGCTCGTGCCGAGCGCCGCCTCCGCGACCGTGATGGAGAGGGTGAGGATCACGTCGTCGTCACGACGTACAAAGACGTCGTCCTCCTCCACCTTGACCCGCACGAAGAGGTCGCCGGCCGCTCCGCCGCGGCGGCCGGCCTCACCCTTCCCCTTAATGCGGATCTTGGTGCCGTCCTTCACCCCGGCCGGAATTTTGACCGCGTAGCGCCGCGTGCGCTGCTGCAACCCGCTGCCGCCGCAGACGGCGCAGGGCTGCTCAATCACCGTGCCCTGACCGTGGCAGCGAGAGCAGGGCTGCGAGAGCGCGAAGAAGCCCTGGTTTTGCACCACGCTCCCACGACCGCCGCATGCCGAACAGACGGTGGGCCCGGTGCCCGGACGAGCGCCGGTGCCTCTGCAGCCCTCGCACGTATCGGGCTTCTCCACCGGGATCTTCACCTGCACGCCGTGGAGCGAATCATCGAAGGAGACCGTGATCTCCACGTGGAGATCGGCTCCGCGCTCGGCGGCCGTCCTACGGCGGCCGCCGCCCGCTCCGGCCGCCCCCCCTCCGAAGAGGTTGCCGAGAATATCGCCGAGGTCGCCCATGTCGAACTGCTGAGCGCCCTCTCCGAACATCCGTGGGTCGAAACCCTGGCCCTGGTAGCCTCCGGTGCCCGGTCGGTAGCCGCCGGCACCGGCGAAGCCGCCGAGGCGGCTGAACTCGTCGTACTGCTTGCGCTTCTCCGGGTTGGAGAGCGTCTCGTAGGCTTGGTTAACCTCTTTGAACTTCTCCTCAGCCGTCGCGTTGCCCGGGTTTTTGTCGGGGTGG
This sequence comes from Thermoleophilia bacterium, assembly GCA_040776965.1. Lineage (GTDB taxonomy): Bacteria > Actinomycetota > Thermoleophilia > UBA2241 > UBA2241 > CAIXSE01. The sequence continues at coordinate 610,743 of JAXGZO010000001.1, read as the reverse complement.
TACTCGCGGGCGAGCTTACGAAACGCCTTCTTGATCTCGTCCTGAGAGGCGCCCTTGGAGACGCCGAGTATGTCGTAAAAATCAGCCATCCCCACTCACTACGATGACCTTGGCCGGACGCAGCAACCTACCGTTCAGCAGGTAGCCACGTTCCAGCACCTGGAGCACCGCATCCTCCTCATACTCGTCGGATGTCTGTGTGGTAATCGCCTCGTGAAAGGTCGGGTCGAAGGGCGTTCCGGCCTCCACGGCGACCTCCTCAAGGCCGCTCCCCTGGAGGGCTGCTTTAAACTGCCCCGCCACGAGGTTGAGGCCGTCGAGCAGCTGCTCGTCCTCGCAGCTCGCGGCGGCGTTCAGGGCGCGTGCCATGTTGTCCAGCACGGGGAGTAATGACTCCATAACCGCCTCCGCCGCCTGCAGGCGAAGCTCCTCCGCCTCACGCCGCACACGCTTGCGGTAGTTGTCGAACTCGGCCTGGAGACGCCGTAGGTGATCGAGGTACTCGTCGCGTTGCGCCAGCGCTGCGGCGAGTTCATCGGCCACGGCGGATGCGGACTCCTGCACAGACGCCGCAGCGCCCTCCTGCGCGGGCTGCTGAACGTCGATCGTCTCCTCGCCGACGCGATCGACGGGGATCGTACGCTTCGCGCCGGCGTGCTTCGTCTTCTTTTTCTCCGTCATGACCCTGCCTGTAGTCTCCTGGTCCGGCGGGCGGCGCCCCGCCCCCCCCGCCGACCTGCTTCGTAGCGTCCGTGCGCTTCCGTCAGTCGTCGTTCTTCTCGGCGTCGACCGCCTTCTTGGCCTTCACCTCAATACGCTTCGGCTTCTCTTCCTCCAGCTTCGGCACCGTGATCGTCAAGATACCGTCGTCGTAGCCGGCGACGATGCCTTCAGCATCCACGCCCTGCGGCAGGGCGAGGCTGCGCTGGAAGCTACCGAACCTCCGCTCCACGCGGTAGTACCGCTCGTCCTCTACGACCTCCTCGAAGCGGCGCTCACCCTTGATCGTGAGCACGTTGTCCTCGACCTCGATCGCGATATCGTCAGCGTCCATGCCGGGCAGCTCCGCCTTAAGCACGACGGCCTCTTTTTTGTCGAACACGTCGACCGGCGGCACCCAGCTCTCCTGACGACCGCCCCACACCTGGTCCACGAGCCTGCTGAACTGGTTCTGGGTCTGCGTCAGCTCACGGAATGGATCCCATCGAATGATGCCCATGCTGTCCTCCTTAGGTGTACGCACCCGCTTTTACTTCTTCTCGTCGCCGTCGATGACTTCGTAGTCGCCGTCTTCGACGTTCTCGTCGTCCGAGGGAGCCTGGCTCCCCGCACCGTCGCCGGTGGGAGCGGTCTGCTGCTGCGCCTGCTGGTACACGGCCTCGGCGAGCTTGTGCGAAGCCTGCATCAGCGCCTCGGTCTTGGCCTTGATGGCCTCCTGGTCGGTGCCCTCGAGCGCCGTGCGCAGCTCGGCTGCGGCGGCCTCGATCTCACCCTTGGTGGAGGCGTCGATCTTGTCACCCGTGTCCTTCAGCGACTTCTCGGTGCTGTAGAGCAGGTTCTCGGCGTTGTTGCGCACGTCGGCGAGCTCACGCGCCTGCCGGTCTTCCTCGGCGTGCGCCTCGGCGTCCTTCATCATGCGCTCTATGTCCTGCTCGCTGAGGCCGCTCGAGGCCGTAATGGTGATCTTCTGCTCGTTGCCGGTGCCGAGATCCTTGGCGCTCACGTGCACAATCCCGTTGGCGTCGATGTCGAAGGCGACCTCGATCTGCGGTATGCCGCGCGGCGCCGGCGGGATGCCGACCAGCTGGAACTTGCCGAGCGTCTTGTTGTAGCGGGCCATCTCGCGCTCACCCTGCAGCACGTGGATCTCGACGCTCGTCTGGTTGTCGTCGGCGGTGCTGAAGACCTCGCTCTTCTTGGTCGGGATCGTCGTGTTGCGCTCGATGAGCTTGGTGAACACGTTACCCTTGGTCTCGATGCCGAGGCTGAGCGGCGTCACGTCGAGCAGCAGCACATCCTTGACCTCGCCGGCGAGCACACCACCCTGGATCGAGGCGCCCACAGCGACGACCTCATCCGGGTTGACGCCCTTGTGCGGCTCCTTGCCGATGAGCGCCTTGACCTTCTCCTGCACGGCCGGCACGCGGGTCATACCGCCCACGAGGATCACGTGGTGGATCTCGCTCGCGCTCAGGCCCGCGTCCTTGATCGCGTTCTGCACCGGCGCGACGATGCGCTCGAGCAGATCGCTCGTGAGCTCGTCGAACTTCGCCCGGCTGAGGGTGAGGTCGAGGTGCTTCGGCCCGTTCTCGTCGGCAGAGATAAACGGCAAGTTGATCGCGCTGGTCTGCGTCGTGGAGAGCTCGATCTTGGCCTTCTCGGCCGACTCGTAGAGCCGCTGCAGCGCCATCTTGTCGCCGCGCAGGTCGATACCCTGGGCCTGCTTGAACTCGGCGACCATCCAGTCCACGACGGCCTTGTCGAAGTTGTCGCCGCCGAGGTGCGTGTCGCCGTTGGTGGAACGCACCTCGAAGACCCCGTCGCCCAGGTCGAGGATGGAGACGTCGAAGGTACCGCCGCCGAGGTCGAACACGAGGATCGTCTGGTCGTGCTCTTTGTCGAGGCCGTAGGCGAGCGCGGCCGCCGTAGGCTCGTTGATAATGCGCTTAACCTCGAGACCGGCGATCTTGCCGGCGTCTTTGGTGGCCTGGCGCTGCGAGTCGTTAAAGTACGCCGGCACCGTAATGACGGCCTCGGTGACCTTCTCGCCCAGGTAGTCCTCGGCGTCGCGCTTGAGCTTCTGCAGGATCATCGCGGAGATCTCAGGCGGAGTGTAGGAGGAGCCACCGATCTCGACCACGGCGTCGCCGTTCTGACCGCTCTGCACGTGGTACGGCACCATCGTCATCTCCTCGGAGACGTCGCCGTACTTACGGCCCACGAACCGCTTAATGGAGAACACGGTGTTCTCGGGGTTCGTGACCGCCTGACGACGGGCGACGCTCCCCACGAGGCGCTCACCGCTCTTCGAGAAGGCGACCACCGACGGGGTGGTGCGCCCGCCCTCGCTGTTGGGGATAACGGTCGGCTCGCCGCCTTCGAGCACGGCCATCGCGCTGTTGGTCGTGCCCAAGTCGATGCCGATTACCTTGCCCATAGGGATCCTCCTTCGCGGATCGCAGTCGTTAGCAACAAACTTGAGTCTAAGTCTATCAACTTTATTGCCAGCGGGGCCAGCAGCTAAACATCCGGGCGAAGAAGAAAGAGGGGAAGCCGAGAGAAGGGCGCGCCACGCGCTGACGAACGAAGACGAGGGCGGGTAAGCCTTACGGCCGCCCGCCCCCGCCTTTAAGCCGCTGAACCGCTAAAAGAGCGTAGTGCGCGCGATGGACTCGATCTCGCCCCTGCTCACATCGCCGAAGACGGCTGGCCCACCAAGCAGGTCGATACCTAAGCCCTTCAAGAACTCGAAATCGGCAGCCGAAGAAATGTGCCCGGCGACGATACTGAACCCCGAGGCCTTGGCCTGGGATTTAAGCGTGCGGATCTCCTCCTGCATTTCCACATTGGCGCTGCAGTCCCGCACGAACTCCTCACTGAGGCGCACGATGTGGGGCGAGAACTCGAAGGCAACGGCGGAGGTCTTCGGCGTGTAGTTGCGGAAGCCGAAGAGCATGCCGAGTTGGTTAATGCCGTCGATGGTCCGCATGTAGTCGTAGTAGCTGCGCATCTCCGAGTCGAAGACGAGACAGAGGCGCTGCGAGGGGAAGTTGGAGCGCCACAACAGCTCCTCGAGCTTACCGTGGTAGAGGAGGTCCTGCGGCATGTAGCCGAGGGCGACCACTTGGTCGAACTTAAGGTCGGCCAGCAGGGTGAGCTCCTCCACGATCAGCTCGTAGACGAGGTGGTCGAGCTCGCCGAGGCGATGGCTGTGCTTGCCGATGAGGGCGATGCGCTCGATGTTCTCGAGGCTCTCGAGCGAGCTCACCGGGAAGAGATCGAAGATCGCGGGCGCGCCCGAATCGCTCGAGACGTACGGGATGTAATTAAAGAAGATATCGCGCTCCCGAATGATCTGGTCGAGATCCGCCAAGCCCTTGGAGAGGCTCCAGAACGTGTCGTGCTCGCGGCGCTCGAAGAAGCGAATCGACCCCTTGTCGTTGCGCTTCACGAGCGACATGGCGAAGTCGGAGTAGACGAGGAGGTCGTCGATACCGGTGGAGTCCTCCGGGTACCTCGCCACGCCGGTGGAGAAGGAGAGCTTCCCCTCTTTACCGTCCGGCAACGCGAAGGGGGGAGTCTCGTTGAACCCGTTGACGCAAGCATCCCTCTCGGCTTCGCTCTCAAACCCGCCCACGAAGACCGCGAACTCGTCGCCCGAGAGGCGGCTAAAGACCCTACGCTCCCGCGGCATCTCCTCAAAGAAGCTCTGAAGCCAGTCGGCGAGGGCGACCAAGTAGCGATCGCCGGTATCGTGCCCCCACGCATCGTTGAGGTTCTTCAGGTTGTCGAGGTCGATGTAGGCCATCGCGCCGAAGCCGCCGCCGAGGAGGAGCTTGCGGCACCGCTTGAGGAAGGATGCCCTGTTAAAGAGCCCCGTCAGCCTATCTTGCTCGTTCTCGGCGATAATCGCCTCGAGGTATTTGAGCCGAGAGGAGATGTCGATGAGCGTGCATACCGTAATCTCGCCGATGTGCGTCTCTTTAAAGAAGACGACGATGTCCTTCTGCGTGAAGGCGATGATGACGTTCTCCCCGGGATCGTCCGGGAGCTCCTCGATGCGCTCAAACGCACCGTTGTAGAGCAAGCATTCGCCGCTCTCGAGGAGAAACGAGAGGCCGCCGAGCGGCGAGTACTCAAAGACGGTGGTCTCGATACCGGGAAACGCGAGGATCGAGTCCTCCCAAGTGACTTCGCCCCGCCCGCGACAGTAGCCGATGTGAAGAGCAACCCCGCTGTCGGCGCCCTGCGGGAAGAACTTGTAGATCTCCGGAAGTCTCTTACCGAGACCCGTTGCCTCCTGCACCCTGCTCTCGTTTCTCTCCACGTTACACGCTCACCTTCTCAGATTGCACTCGTGAAGTATGACCCGCCTCGCCTCGCTTGCCTCATTCGGCGGTTTGAGGTGAAGACCTTTTTCGCCTTCTGCCCGCGTAGTTCCTCCCTCCGTCGAAAACGGGGGGAGAAATGAAGTGAGACCTATATAATCCCCTTATGCTCATCGATCTGCATACGCACACCTTTCCCGCCTCCCGCTGCTCCGCGATCTCCACGCAGGAGTACATCGAGCGCTGCGTGCGAGGCGGCATACGAGCTATTGCGCTCACCAATCACGGCGACCTGAGCGACAACGTGGCGCTGGAGCCCCTGCTCGCAGCGAAGGGAATCCTCCTCATCCGCGGCGTCGAGATCAGCACGCAGTACGGCGACTTCGTCGTCTTCTCGCCGGACCCTGATTTTCTCACAACGCTCCGCGACGTGCAGCCGGCACCACGCCCCGGCGACGTGCCAGATGACGCCGCCGTGGTCTGGGTGCATCCGACGGCGGGCGGCGGGCGCAGCCGCTCCGTCTACTACACCGGCCTCGAGCGCGAGGTCGCCAACCTCATCGACGCGGTCGAGGTGTACAACGGCAACTGGCTCGGCAAGCGCTACGTAACGGAGGCCGAGGCCATCGCGAAGCGCCTCGGCCTGCCCCGCACCGGCGGCAGCGACGCCCACGAGGCCGACCGCATCATGCGGTGCTCTACCGAGTTCCCCGACTCCATCCGCTCCACCGCCGATGTGGTGGCCGCCATTAAGCGAGGGCACACCACCCCCCACCGCCGGCGCTCGTCCCCCTTCGACCGCCTCAGGGCGAAAAGGAGACCCGTATGAAGACCCTCGACATCCAAACACCGAGCCGCACCACCTTCGTCGACATCACCGCGGAGGTCGAGGCGGCGGTCCGCACCATGGGCGGCACCGACGGCGCCGTGATGGTCTATATTCCCCACACCACCGCCGGCGTCACTATTAACGAGAACGCCGACCCCTCGGTGCGCGCCGACCTCACCGCTATCCTCAACCGCCTCGTGCCCGAGAGCCAGAGCTACGCGCACGCGGAGGGCAACGCCGACGCGCACGCCAAGGCGAGCATCATCGGCAGCAGCATCCTCGTGCCCCTCAAAGGCGGACGCCTCGAGCTCGGCACCTGGCAGGGTATCTACTTCGCGGAGTTCGACGGCCCGCGCAGGCGCCGCGTGCACGTGAGCGTGCTCGCGGCGCTGTAGCCGCTCGCCCCCTCCCCGCACTGCTACACCACGCTGTCGCGCCGCGCGCCCATGCGCTTCGCCGTACCGGCGAAGAGCAGGGCGCTCAGCAGCACCACTGCGCCGAGCGCCACCCCCCACGGCATCGCCGTAACTCGACTGGCCGTAAGGGGGTGGTCGAGCAGAAAGTTAACGGGGGCGCGATTGGTGTCGTACTGCATAATCTCGGCGATCCAGCTGGAGGGGAACACCCACCCCCAGACGAGATCGAACTGCGAGAGAAAAAACCCAGTGGCGGCCAACACCACCCCACCCACCACCGGCGCGAGCACACTCCTCAACAGAACAGCCAAGCTCACCCCCGTGGTGACGAAGAGCAAGAGCACGGGGAGCGCTCGCAGGAGCTGGCGGCCACCCCAGAGCCATACGGCGGCGGTTGAGGGAGGCTGCGGGAGCGGCCAGAGATGCTGCGAGAGCAGCCCGAAGAGGGCGACGCCGAGCCAGGCGAGCAGGAGGATAGCGCCGCTCGCCGCCCAGAGCGAGAGCGTCTTGAGCGCTACGAAGCGCAGACGGCTGGGCTCGCGGATGAGCACGTCTTTCACGCTGCCCTGCTCCCACTCTCCGCCTACGTGGAGACCGGCGAGAAGGCAGACGACAAAGAAGCCGAGTGAGGATGCCAGGAGCCGGGCTACAAAGCCAAGGGCACCGGCGGGGTGCTGCGTAGCGCCCACGAGCTCCGCTTGAGCGGTCGCCTCCACGACCTGCCGGTGCAGACTCTGCTGCTGCTCGGCGATCGCCCTTCGGTAGGCCGGGCCGGGCTTGAGGCCGAGGTCGGCCGGCGCGGGTGGGGTGGCGAGGAACTGGCGTTCGCCGTCGCGGAGGTTAAAAAGATACGTCCGCTGACTCTGCTGACTAAAGGCCGCGATGATGACGGCGAGAACGATCGCCACCAGCGTGACCCAGAGAAAGGCGGGACGACGCAGCTTGCGAAGCTCTGAGGCGAAGCCACCAAACACGGCACCTCTTTTCATACAGATCCCGCGGGTATCGATTTCAGAAAAGGATTTTGAACGTACCGCGAAGACGTACTTGCGTCAAGGGACGACGAGCATCGGCGCTTGCCTTTACCTTCGCTCGCGGTCGAGCCGACGAACGAGTAGACTGCACCACTATGCCACCGCGCCCCGGAGACATCCTCGAGCTCGACGTCACGACCCTCGCCTACGGAGGTCAGGGCGTGGCGCGCCACGACGACTTCGTCGTCTTCCTCCGCGGCGCCGTACCGGGCGACCGCGTGCGGGCGCGCGTCACGCGGCGCAAGCGCAGCCACGCGGAGGCCACCACCCTCGAGGTGCTCACCCCCTCCCCACGCCGTTGCGCACCCACCTGCGCGCACGCGCACGAGTGCGGCGGCTGCGAGTGGCAGACGCTCTCGTACGACGCGCAGCTCGAGTACAAGGCGCAGCAGGTGGCCGACTCCCTGGAGCGGCTCGGCCACCTCACCGGGTTCACGCAGGAGCCCGTGCGCGGCATGGCGCACCCCTGGCGCTACCGCAACAAGATGGAGTTCTCGTTTGGGCAGAGCGAAGACGGCCGCCCCCTTCTGGGGCTCCACCGCCGCGGCTCCTGGCACGAGATCGTGGAGCTCCACGACTGCCACTTGGCCTCGGAGCGCATGAACCTCGCCCGAGCCTCTACCCTCGAGGCCTGCCGCTCCCTCGGCCTCACCCCCTACAACCGCCACCGCCACGAGGGCCTCCTGCGTCACCTCGTGGTGCGCGAGAGCGCTACGAGCGGCGACCTCCTGCTCAACCTCTTCGTCACCTCGCGGTTCCCCGAGGAGCGCGAGCTCGCCGAGCGCGTCGCCGAGGCCTGCGGCTGTACCTCCTTCGCCGTTACCGTCAACGACGCACTCGCCGACGCCGCGGTGGGCGAGCCACACCTCCTGCTCGGCGAGCCCTTCCTCCGCGAGCGCCTCGCCGGCGTAGAGCTCCGCGTGCCGGCCACCGCCTTTTTGCAGACCAACAGCGCGATGTGCGAGGTACTCTACGAGACCACATTGCGGCTGGCCGCCCCGGATGCCACCAGGCCGGCCGTCGACCTCTACTGCGGCATCGGCTCCATCAGCCTGCCGCTCGCCCTGCGAGCCGGCTCGGTGCAGGCTATCGAGATCCAAGAGGAGGCCATCCTCGCCGCGCGCGAAAACGCCCAGCTCGGCGGCATCGCGAACATCCACTTTTACGCGCACAACGTGCGGCCGCTGCTCAAGTTTCCGCCGCACCCCACGCTTAACGCGGCGCGCGCGGACGACGCGGAGAGGCCCGCAGTGCTCATTACCGATCCGCCGCGCGCGGGCATGGCCCGCAAGGCCCTGCAGCGCGCGGCCGCGCTCGGCGCCGACCGGTTCGTCTACGTCTCGTGCAACCCCACCACGCTCGCCGGCAACGGGGCCGAGCTCGTGGAGCTCGGCTACCGCCTCGAGCGGGTCGCCCCCGTCGACATGTTTCCGCAGACCCACCACGTGGAGACGGTCGCGCTCTTCGTTAAGAACTGAGACGTTCGCAGAAACGACACGGCGCCCGCGCCCACCTCCACAAATCGCCGAGCATCCCACGAGCGCGGGTTAAAAAAATAGCGCCGAGGCCGACTCCGAGATAAGATTATTTTCGCAGGAAGATCCGGCAGGCGGCTGTTCATGATACTCGGCAACTCGATCTTCAGAAGGCGCCCCGACTACATCAACGCCTGGGGCAAGTTTAACGACACCGAGCTCGAGCGCGCATACGGCGACTCCCTCGTACTCGAGACTAAAGCGAGAACTGCGCGACTCATCCTTTATGCCGGGCTTATATTTTTAGTTTTCTTCCTGCTCGACTACGAGGCGCCACCGCAAGATATAGCTCATTCTATCGCGGCGCGAACCGTTGATCTTCTTGTTTGTGTAATCATCAGCAGGGTCATTAAGCGTGTCAATAGCTATACATTGCTTGATATATGTATAGTGATCGCATTGCTCACAATAATGCTGACTTATTCCTATATGATTATAGCTCTTGATTATCAGGACTATCCATATCAGGTATCGGCAATAATGCTCATGATGATATTCACCTCTGTATTCCACATACAGTGGACTCGATTCTCCATCATGAATACGCTCGCTGCACTCGCATTTATAGCAGCAAGCTTCTTTACACTTCACAGTAAAGACAAGATCGACTACGTACAGTCTGTATCTTATCTCGTTCTTGCAATAGTATTTTTATCCTGGTTTAAACGCACAAGCAATATATCGAAGCGCGAAAAATACGTGCAGCAAAAGGAACTTGAGCGCATGTCTGTCACCGACAAGCTCACCGGACTCAATAACCGTACCTGGTATTCCTACAGGGTCAAAGAGCTCACGGAGAACAATAAAGCGAAGCACATGATAGCCGCCATCCTGTTCGACATCGACAACTTTAAAACCATCAACGACACCTACGGCCACGAGGTCGGCGACGAGACGCTCATAGAGTTCGCAGCCCTCCTGCGCGAGTGCCTCAGGATGGACGACGGCATCATTCGCTGGGGCGGAGAGGAGTTTCTCCTGCTCATGCCCGATACACCGAGCACCACGATAGCAACGATTGCGGAGCGCGTGCGCTCAGAGGTGGAGGCCCACACCTTCGCAACTATCGGCACCCTCACCTGCAGCGTGGGCTTTGTTAATGCCCCCGCCCACATGGGCGTTGACGCTCTCGTAAAGATCGCCGACGAGATGATGTACAAGGCTAAGCGGAGTGGCAAAAATAACGTGGTCGCCTACGAGGGCACCCCGGAGCACTTCGCCGACCTCTAAGTCGCTCCGCGCACTCGCGACACAAGAGCGGAGCTGCTACACCGCTGGCCCGGGCCGCCGCAGGCGGGCCCAGATTAAATCGGCATTGGTGCACAAAAAGGCCACGGCGAGCAGCGGCAGCGCCGGCAGTGCCCGCCACCACAACGCCACGGCGAGCGTGACGAGAAACGAGGCCACCATGGCCACCGCACTCCACCCCACCCGCAAGCCGAACCGCTGCGCGGCGCCGAGGTAGAGCGCGAAGAAGATCACGTCGCTCACCCCCAACCCCGAGTACCCCTCCGTAAAGGCGTAGCCCATCCAGGTGATGGCGACGGTGAAGTACCCCACCACGACCGGCCCCTGGCCGAGGATAGCCTTGGTGGGCCCCACGGCAACGCTCATGATGTCGACGAGCGTGGAGACGGCGGCCACCGCGACGATCCAGCTGAGCTGCTCTATCTCGAAGGCGATCCAGATGCCGAGCGCAGCCGCCGCGAGCACCTTGGCGACGTTGGCGAGTGGGATCCAGCCGAGCCAGACCAAGAGCACGGCGAGCGGCAGCGCCACCACGGTGACGAGCGGAAGGCGCCGGCCGAGCGCCTGGAGCGGCAGGAGGGCCCAGACGAAGAGGCCGGCGAGGGAGAGCACCACGGCCGAGGAGATCAAGGCGTTGGGCGCGTCGGCGAGCACGGGGAGCCAACCGCTACCCGCCCCCCACGCCGCGATCAGCGCGGCGGCCGCACAGGCGAGCGCGATACGCCGCCCGGAGAGGAGCGAACGCGAGGAGGTGCACTCGGACGCTTCGGGCCGGCGGCTCAGCATACGCTAAAACGGCGGTGTGTCTGCGTACCAATCCCCGAGCCGGCGGAAGGCGCTCCAGAAGGAAGCCTTGAGGCGCTGCTCGTCGAGACAGAGGTCGATGTCGGGGGTGATGAGAGCCTCCACGCCCGGTGTGAACTCGAGGATCTCACCCGGCTGGTACGTGAGCGGGCTCGCGAGCGGCACCTCGGCCGCGTTGAGCGCATCGACCGTCTCGCTCCCCATAGCGACGACGAGCTTGGGGCCCACCACAGCCAGCTCGCGACGAAGGTGGTCGAGGCAGTGCCCCTCCGGGCGCACCCCGCGCAGGTGGTTGCACTTAATGACGTTGGTGCCGTAGATCTGCAGGGGGTCCACCTTGAGGCGCTGACAGCTCTTCATGAGCGCCGAGCCCGCGCGCCCGAAGAAGGCGACACCCTCTTGCAACTCCGAGGGGCGTACGCGGTACTTCACCAAAAAGACGTCGGCCATGGGGTGCCCGGAGCCGATGACCGGCATCATCCGCGTGTACTTACAGCGAGAGCAATGAAGAATCTCGCCGGTGAGCTCGTTGATCTCAGCGATCGCCCGCGCAAGGTATTTGTCGTAGATCTCGCTGGGTTGTGCCACGCCTCTGCCTCACTTCACAAGGTACCGTTAGGTGTTCGCCCCACAGAGGTGAATCCCTCGCAACAGCGCGAACGAGGAGGGAAAAGGCATCGCGCTAGGCTGGCTGACCCTCTCGGTCGCCGATGCGTGCGGGCACGAGTTTTGTCTGGATGAACTTAAGTGACTGCAGATACATGAGACTACGTGGGCGGCGCACGATAGTGCTCTCGGCGAGGGCGGCGACGAAGTCCTCCGCCCCATCAAACTCCTCGATGCCGCAGAACGCCGTCCCGATGCCGGGGAGCACGTGAGCGTCGCTCCCGGCGACGGCCGGTAGCCGGTAGCGACGGGCGAACTGCTCAGCGAGGTCGTTGCACCGCGGCAGCAAGAGCCGCGAGTTAAAGACCTCGATGGCGTCGATCTCGGCGACGTTCTCGCGCAAAAGCCGAGGACTGGGCACCTTGTGGAGCCGGTCGAACGGGTGCGGCACCGTGACCACCCCTCCCTGCTCTTTGATCGCCGCGATCGTCTCGACGAAGCTCATACCGGGTGGGATCGTGTGCTCCAAAAAGAGGCCTATGACCTCGCCCTCGCTCGTCATGATCTCCTCGCCCACGATCACGCGCACGCCGTAACGGTCGGCGATCTCGCGCGCCTCAAGGCCGCCCTCCACGGTGTCGTGGTCGGTGATCGCCACCACGTCGAGCCCCACCGCGTGGGCGCGCTCGAGGATACCCTTCACCGGGGCGATGGAATCCTTGCTGTGGCAACTATGCACGTGGAGGTCGGCGAGCAGCTGACGCCGATGAGCGGGACGAAGCGAAGGTGGTTTTCGCCGCCGCGCCGCCGCGCCGTAGCACGAGCAGAGCTCGTCGAGCACACGATCCCAGCCGTACTGCTGCACGTCGCAATGAGCCTGAGCAACGAGCCGTCTCCGAAGAGGGGCGTCGACGATGAGCTCGCGGAGCGCGGCGGAGAGCTTGACCGAATCGCGCGGCCGCACCAGCAGGCCGTTGCGGCCGTGCTGCACGATCTCCTCGTGCTCCGGGACGGCCGAGGCGACCACAGCGGCGCCACTCGCCATCGCCTCGAGCACCGTCACCTCGGCGATAGCGGGGGCGAGCGAGGGCACGCAGACGATATCGGCTTGGCGAAAGGCCTCCGGCCGCGCCCCCTTCGGCTCCCCTCGATGAAAGGTAATGCGGTCAGCGAACGCCGGGGGGATAAGCCGCGCGTAGCGCCGCTCAAAGGAGCCAGCGCCGTACACGTCGAGCGTGACCGATGGGGCGAGATCTACGAGGTTGCGCAGCGCCTGCAGGAGGACGCTGAGCCCTTGACGACGAGGATCCCGCCCGCTAAAGACCAGCCGAAGGGGGCCGGAGGCCTCGTCGTCATCCGGAAAGAAAGCGTCGAGATCGACGCCGAGTGGGACCACGCGGTACGGACCCGGGAGGGCGAGCGCAGCGGCGTCGCGCGCGACACCCGAGACGGCGATCGCCTCGTCGAGGGAGTCGAAGAGCTCTTGCATCCGCTGGCGAGCTCCCCGAAACGATTCTAAACGCTCGGGGTCGTCGTAGAGACTCGCGACCACCGGACACATCGCGTGCCGCACGATCGCCGGCCCGACCCCCGAGACGAACGGCTCGTGGAGGTGCAAAAGGTCGAAGTCCTCCGCCGAGAGCAGTGCGGCGATCTCGGGCACGAACCCGGCCGAGGCTGCGAAGGAGAGTTGCTGACGGCGAGCCTCGCGGACGGCGTACGCCGGGTCGAGGAGGAAGAGCCGGGGGTACGGGGCATCCGGCGAGAATGGCGCCGAACGCTCGCCGGCCAAAAACCCACTCACCCGCCGCCCCGTCTCGGCGGCCAGGAGGTGGCCGGTGCCGGGGGCGATCACCGTCACACGGTGGCCGCGCGCGGTGAGTCGGCCGACGAGCGCCTGGACCTGCCTGTTAACGCCCGATGTCGACCCCCACGAGAAGGGGGTAAAGACGCCGATCTTAAGGCTCTTCACGGAAAGACGGGGCCGCGCGCCCGCGCGTACGCGGTTCAGCCCTGGCAGACTGCGGTCGCGCCGGCGCCCTCTCCGGCGATGAACTCCTCGGTCATGCGGCGGCAGACGTCGTCGGGGTGTTGCACCGGCGGCGACTTCATAAAGTAGCTGCTGGGGCCCTCAAGCGAGCCGGCGAGACCGCGGTCCAGCCCGATCTTGGCACACCGCACGGCGTCGATCACGATACCCGCGCTGTTGGGGGAGTCCACGACCTCGAGCTTGAGCTCGATGTTGAGCGGCACATCGCCGAAGGTACGACCCTCCATGCGCACGTACGCCCACTTACGATCGTCGAGCCACTCCACGTAGTCGCTCGGACCGATGTGGACGTTTTTGGCACCCATATCGTAGTCGAGCTGGCTCGTCACCGCGTTCGTCTTGCTGATCTTCTTGCTCTCGAGGCGCTCGCGCTCGAGCATATTGAGAAAGTCGGTGTTGCCGCCTACGTTGAGTTGGCTGGTGCGCTCGAGCTTAACGCCGCGCTCGCGCATGAGACGGGTGAGCACGCGGTGCACAATGGTGGCGCCCACCTGACTCTTGATGTCGTCGCCCACTATGGGCACACCGGCCTCTACGAAACGGCGCTGCCAGTACGGCTCGCGGGCGATGAAGACGGGGACGCAGTTGACCATGGCACAGCCGGCCGCGAGGATCTGCTCGGCGTACCACTTCGTGGCCTGCTCGCTCCCCACCGGCAGGTAGTTAACCACCACATCGGTCTGCGTCTCCTTGAGGATACCGGCGATATCGGCGGTGGAACCCGGAGCCTTTTCGATAACCTCCGAGAGGTATTTGCCGAGGCCATCGTGCGTCATGCCGCGCACCACCTGGACGCCTTTCTTCGGCACATCGCAGAACTTCACGGTGTTGTTAGGGGCCTTAAAGATCGCGTCACTGAGGTCGAGACCGACTTTGCGCTTATCGATGTCGATAGCCGCTACGAACTCAATATCGCTGATGTGATACCCGCCGAGCACGGGGTGCATGAGGCCGGGTACGAAGTCGGTCTTCTTCGCGTTTTTATAAAACTCAACACCCTGAATGAACGACGAAGCACAGTTGCCAACGCCGATGATCGCGACGCGCACTGGATTGCCCAAGATCGGTAAACCTCCACATAACACGGTCGATCGACCGCTTGAATTCGCGAACCTCGGATAATGGACACACCGAGGGCTAATGAGAACGAAGGCGAGTATACCACGCGACCCACGCTCAAGAGGGAGGGTACGAGGGTGAGGCGCGAGCTCAGGTTTGGATGCGGCGAAGCCTTCGCATCACGTACACGATGCGATGCACAGCGGTGAGCGTGGTGAGCGTAGCGAGTAGAAAAACCATGAAGGTAAGCACGTTGACGCCCGCGATGGCGTAGCTACTGAAGATAAAGCCGAGACCTAACCCCACCACCCGCTCGGGGCGCGACATAAACCCCACCTTGCACTCCGTACCGAGGGCCTCGGCGCGCGCGCGTACGTACGAGACGATCTGCGCCGCTCCGAGGAACACGAGTGTGGCGACCATCTCGGGCCAGCGACCGGCGCGCGCGAAGAAGATGGCGAGCGTGCCGAACACGAGGAGCTCGGAGATGCGGTCGGTGGTGGAGTCCAAAAAAGCGCCGGCTACAGTCGCCCCGGCGCCGGCGTGCGCCACCGCACCGTCGAGGAGGTCGCAGATGGCGGCCAGGGCGAAGATGCACGCCGCCCCGAGAAACCGCCCGGTGAGAATGAGTGGCAGCGCGAAGAAGTGCACGAGGAGGCCGGTGAGGGTGATCATGTTGGCCGTGACCCCCCGCCTCGCCAGCACGGCGCCCAACCGCAAAACGCGAGCCCTGGCGCCGTCGGTGTACGCCGCCTTCAGGCTGCGTCGCCCCGCGCCCGAGCGCGATGAAGGACGACCGTTGCTCACGGAGTGAGCGAACGCATAGAGGGAGATGCGAAGAAGTGCCACATGTGAGTTTCACGATACCAGAGGGGAAAGCCGAAGGGCAACCACAACCTTGCGCGTTTGGGCGCATGCGCCCTCTTCCCCCTACTTCACCCCGATCTTCGCAGTGCCGGCCTCGCGCTGCGCGTTGCCGGCCTCGTCGTCAGCCGCCAGGGTGTAGGTGTAAGCCCCCTTAGCCTTGGTGCCGTAACGGTGAAGGACTTCTGCCTCTCCACGTCACCCGCAGCCTCGGTGGAGCGATTGAGGGTGTTAGTGCAGGAAGTGGAGTTGAGATGTTTCGTCGCGGCGGAGACCTGCAGCCTCCAGTTGACGCCCCCGCCGGTGAGAGCAAAGAGGCCGAGGGCGAAGGTGGCGGAAGGAGAGAGAGCCTCGGCGGCACCTGCGGACGCAGCAACTAACGAAGGAGAGAGCACAGCAAATGCCGTGATAAAAACGAGGGGGAGGACGACGAGTACTCATCGGATGCGGATGGTGTGCACTGCAGCTGAGGACGACCATCGTTTGGTGGTGGGCCGTGAAGGATTCGAACCTTCGACCTTGGGATTAAGAGTCCCCTGCTCTACCAACTAAGCTAACGGCCCACGCGAAAAGCGTGCGGGTATGGTACCAGCAGCTCGGCGTCTTGCCAAGCGGGGGCGGCGCTCGTTAGGCCGACCCGCCCTTCTCGGGGCGACGCTCGGCGGGCCGCCCCGCAGAACGTCCGGGAGCACGGCCGGAAGAGCGACCGGAGGGGCGGCCGGAGGGGCGCTCGGGGGGTCGACCGCCGGAGCCTTGACCGGAGGGGCGAGCGGTGGACCGCTCGGAAGGTCGCTCCGCCGGGCGCTCCAGCTCATCGAGCGTATACGTGGCCGTGCGCCCCTCGCCGTGGTCGACGGCGACGCGCTCGCGTGAGGTGAGCACCTCTACGACCCGCCCCTCTCCCTCCGGCGTCTTCACGAAAGCGCCGCGCTTGGGAGCCCGCCGCTGAAACGCGAGATAGGTCTCGTGCTCGTACTTCAGGCAGCACATGAGGCGACCACAGCACCCGGAGATCTTCGTGGGGTTGAGCGGCAAGCTCTGCGCCTTTGCCATACGAATGGAGACGGGCTCCTGGTCGCCGGCGAAGGTGGCGCAACAGAGCGGCCGGCCGCAGGGGCCGTAGCCGCCTACAATCCGTGACTCATCACGGGCGCTGACCTGCCTAAGCTCGATCCGCCGCTTAAGACGGTCGTTAGCCTTGACGAGGAGCTCGCGAAAGTCGACCCGCTCCTCCGCAAAAAAGGTGACGATCATCTTCGTACCGTCGAAGACCTGGCGAGCCTCGATGATCTTCATCTCGAGCTTAAGCTCCTCGGCCAATCGACGACAGACGAGCTTGGCCTCCACCTCGGCCTCGCGACGCGAAGCGACGGCCTCGTGGTCGCGCTCCGTCATCTTGCGGACGATACGCTTGAGGCCGCCGGGCGCCTGTTCGTCCGGCATCTCCTGAACAACGTCGACGAGCTTGCCTACATCCACGCCGCGTGTGGTGTCGACGATAACGTGGTCGCCGGCCACGAGCTCCAGTTGACCGGCGTCGAACTGATAGATCTTGCCGCCGCTGCGAAAGACGACGCTGGCGATTCTAGCCACTCTCAGCGACCTCCTCGAAGCGCGCGAACAACGCCTGTAACGCGAGCCTCTGATCGATAGTAAACGATAGATCCTTGCGCGTCTGCCCGAGGGCGACGAGTAGTTGTGCGTAGTGGTCGGGGGAGCCGACGGCCGCCCGCATGAGCTCCCCCGCGCAGTCGCGGTTCCAGAGTACATCGAGACCACCACAGGCGACCACCCAGAGATCTCGGATCCAGGAGATGAGTGCATCCACGGCATCGAAGGCCGCGAGTCGACGCAGCCGCCCCTCCTCCCGCTTCGCGTGCAACTCGGCCTGCTTGAGATGCCACTTAAGCTCACGCTCATCTTGAAGCCGGTCCTTGAGCTCCGCGCATCGCTCGTCGAGACGAGTGGCGGCCGCCTCTTTAATCTCCTCCAGGTGATCGTTAAGGATACCGACGAATTCGTCGGCGAAAGGAGCTGCACGGCCGGCCCCTCGTGCGGCGATCGCGGCCGAGCACCGCAGGTACTCGCGCCGACGCCGAGGGCCCAGCGCGTCGTCGGCGAGACGCTGGGCACGCTCTATGGAGCCGGCTGAGAGACGGGTGAGCGCCTCCGCCTCATCACCCTCCAGCCCGTACCTCTTAAGCAACTCGTCGCGCACCTCACCGTCGCTGAGCGGACCGAACTCCACGAGCTGACACCGCGAGATGATCGTGGGTAACACCCGCTCAAGGCGGTCGGTGACGAGCAAAAAGAAGACGTGCGACGGAGGCTCCTCAATACTCTTGAGAAGTTTATTGGCGGCCGCCTGGTGCAAATACTCGATCTCGGGGATCACCCAGGCGCGTCGAGTCCCCGCGAACGGCTTGAGGCTGAGATCCGCCACGAGGGGGTCGATCTGGTCGACCCTAATGAGGTCGCCCTCGCGCTCGAGAAGGTGAAGGTCGGGGTGCAACCCACGGCGCGCGGCGTCGCAACGCTGGCAGTGACCACAGCCGCCGCATTCCGCAACGAGGGCTACACCCACCTCGCGGGCGAACGCCGTCTTGGCCAGCCCCTCGCGCCCGCTGAAGAGGTACGCATGGCTGAGCTCCCCGTCCGCCAAGGCGCGGGAGAAGAACTCTTTGATCGCCGTCTGCCCGGGAAGAGCCTCGAACACGGGTTACCCCGCCAGCTCCGGGAAGGAGCGGGAGACCTCCGCCCAAACGAGGTCGGCGACCTCCTCCACGCTCCCGGAGGCGTCGACGGACCGCACGCGCTCGGGGAAGCGGCGCGCCACCTCGCGGAATCCCTCGGCAACGAGGCGTTGAAAGGCGAGCCCCTCGGACTCAATGCGGTCGGGCTCCCCACGTCGCCGCGCGAGCGCGACCTCCGGGTCGAGGTCGAGCACCAGGGTGAGGTCGGGGAACAAGCCGCGAAGGCCGGGTTCGTTAACCGCCAGGACTTGGCGAAAACCGAGCCCTCTCGCATGCCCCTGATACGCGAGCGAGGAATCGATAAAGCGGTCGAGTACGAGTACTCGCCCCGCCTTGAGCTCCGGCAGGAGCACGTGCTCCACCAGCTCGGCGCGCGCGGCCGCGTAGAGCAGGGCCTCGGCCCAAAAGCTCCCCACAGGGCCGTTGAGCACGAGCTCGCGGAGCTGTTCGCCGAGGGAGGTGCCGCCGGGCTCACGGACCACAGCACCCGGCGCCTGCGCTACCCCGACCGGCAAGCCGAGAGAGCAGAGACGGGCGCAGAGGAGCTCCGCCTGCGTGGTTTTGCCGCAGCCGTCGCACCCCTCAAGCGTGATCAGCGGGCCGCGGCATTCAGGTACCCCTGCTGCCCCCTTGGACGCCGCAGTTGAGACCACCTCGGCTCCTCTCAGGCGTCTTTCTTGGCCCGCGCGCGATACTTCTCTTTCGTGGGGCAATCGATGTCGATGCAGAGCACCCACGGACGCCCGCGACCGCCCGCGCCGACGACCTTGATCTCCGGCCAGCCACACTCGCCGCAGATCTTACCGGTCGGCGTGATGGTGCCACGCTGCGGCAAGGGGAAGGTCTGCCCGCACCCACGCCGCGGACGCTCGCCCTCCGGCGCCGGCTTGGGCTCCTCGCCCTCCTTACCGATGCAAGCGACGAACCGCTTGCCCGTCTTGCCGCGGAGCACACGAAGCTGGCCTCCGCAGGCTTTGCACACGCCCAGCGTGAGGTCTTCGCGCACACCGTCTTTAATGCGGTCCCGGATCTCGACGATGCGCTCGTCGAGGAGCTTCCATGCCCGCTCGAGCATGGCCTGGCTCTCCGTCACGACCTCGCTCCGCTGCAACGAACCCTCGCTGATGCGGTCCATCTCCTCCTCGAGCGCCGCGGTCATCGCCGTGGAGGTGATGTCGACCGGCGCTTGCTCCATAGCCGCGTCGAAGGCGCTGATGAGGGCGATGCCGAGCTCCGTGGGCTCGATGGGATTGTTACGCACGTAGTTGCGATCGTAGAGGTGCTGGATGATGTCGGCGCGCGTTGCCTTGGTGCCGAGTCCGAGGTCCTCCATGCGCTCGATCAGCTGCCCCTGACCGTAACGCGACGGCGGCTGGGTCTCCTTACTCTCTTGGCGGACGTCGAGCACAGCGAGTCGATCGCCCGGCTCGAGCGGCAACAGTGGACGATCGCGCTTTGCGGAGTACTTCTCGTACACTTCGAGGAACCCGGGGTCGGCAACCCTGCTGCCGCGGGCCAAGAAGGGCTCCTCGCCGACCTTCACGTCGAGGCGCTGACCCTCAACCGTCGCCGGCGGCAAGAGCGTGGCCAAAAAGCGGCGCACGATGAGGTCGTAGACCTTGGCGCGGTCGCCGCTCAACTCCTCCTGCGGCACGCCCACCGGGTAGATCGGAGGGTGGTCGGTGGTGCGCTTTTTGCCGCGCGTAGGCGTGAACTTCTCCTGAGCGGCCAGGCGCGCCGCCGTGGAGGCGACCGGCGCCCAAGCGGAGAGCTCCTGGAGGCTCCCGCGCAGGTCGATCGACGGCGGGTACACGGTGTTGTCGGTGCGCGGGTAACTCACGAGACCGTCGAGGTAGAGCGACTCGGCGGCACGCATGGCCCGCGCCGGCGTGAGACCGGCGCCCGAGGCGGCACTCATGAGTGCCGTCGTGTTAAACGGAGCCGGCGGCGCCACCTTTCGCGGCTGCGCCTTGTAGGCGGTCACCTCGGCCGTAGGCCCTTGCGCCCGTGCAAACGCCTCGTCCGCAGCCTCCTGCGTGTCGAACCGGCCCTTCGTGTGGGCGACCTCAAGCTCCTGCCCGTCTTTCTCAAGGAGGGCTTTGATCTCCCAGTACGGCGTCGGCGTAAAGGCCCGCCGCTCGCGCTCGCGGTCGACGATAAGGCGCAACGTCGGCGACTGCACTCGACCGACCGAGAGGTAGTCCGAGCCGTACCGATAAGAGGCGAGGGAGATGAACCGTGTGAGCACCGCGCCCCAGATGAGGTCGATATCTTGCCGCGTATGCGCCGCCTCGGCGAGGTTGAAGTCGATAGTTGAGGGCTTGGCGAAGGCCGCCGTGACCTCCTCCTGGGTGAGCGCGGAGTAGCGCACTCTGATGTGCCGGTCGGCGACGGCCGCCGGTACCATAGCCTTAACCCGCGGATCGCCGGTCTCGGGCGGCGGGGGGGGCGTCTTGGTCTTCGCCGCCCCCGTCGTCCGCTTCTTGCGCTCGGGGCGGTCGTTGGGGTGCCGTTTGTGCGCCTCGCCGCGCAAAATCTCGAGCGCCTCGTGGCCTATGAGCTCGCCCTCGCGGTCGTAGTCGGTGGCGATGATGACCTCGGTGGCGCCTTTGGCCGCCGCCCGCAGCGCCATGAGCGTCGTGGCCGACCGGCCGTCGACGATCCACGCCAGGTCGGGGTTCGCGATCATCTCCCCGAGGTTTTTAAGGCTCCAGCGCCGATACGTGTTGGGGAACACGGTCTCCATAATGTGGCCGCGGAGCCCGATGGCGGTAGCGTCCTCGTCCTTGTAGGTGAAGTGATACGACTTAACCTTCTGGCGTCCGCGACCGTGCTCCTTAACGCTGACCTTGCCGCCCAGAATATCGGCGATCTTGCGTGCCGCGGAATCCTTCTCTGTAACAATAAGCCTCACGGATCTCCCTTAGTAAACGAGTATCCTAAAAAACGAATGCAGCGGCCCACAGCGGCGCCGGTGGAGCCGAAAAGAGGGCGAGCGGCTAGCTGAGCGCCTCAAAGGCGGCCTCGCGCGAATCGTACACGGCGAAGACGCGATCGAGCTCGGTGATGGCGAGGACGCGCAACAGCGAGCGGCCGACGACGACGAGTGCGATGGAGCCACCGAGATCGGCGATGCGCTGCGCCCCGCCGACGAGCACCCCCAGGGTGGTGGAGTCGAGAAAGGTCACCTCGCTGAGGTCGACCACTAAACGCCGCACACCGTCGTCGATGAGCTGGTCGAAGCACTCCCTGAAGCGCGGCGAGGTAGAGATGTCGACCTCGCCACGCATCGCGATCACGCCGAGTTCGTCGCCCAAAACCTCACCGACGACGCCGAAGAGGGCGCTCACTGCTTTTTGTCTTTCGCCGGGGAGGGCGTCTGCTGGTGCTCTTTGATCCAGTCTTTTACCGCCGGCGCCTCCGGCGATTTGGGGTCGAGCTCGAGAAACTTAGTGAAGCCGAGCGTCGCCATATTAATGTTGCCGGCGTTGGTGGCCGCATACGCCATATTGAAGAACGCCTGGGGATCCTTCGGCGTGAGCTCCGTGATGCGCAGATGAGCCTCAAGCGCCTTATCGCTCTGTTTAAGGAAGGAGTACACGCCGGCGAGATCTTGGAGCGTCTCAACGCGAGTCGCCTTAGGAACATTGGCCTTGGCCTCGAGAACAGTGGCCTTTCGGTAGGCCTCGGCGCCCTTCTCCCAGTCGGCGGTCTGCTCGGGCGAGTCTTGCGTCTGCTGGTTGGCGCGCATGACGTACGCCTGCGCGAGGGTCTTCCAGTGAGCCGGGTTTTTGGCATCGGCCGTAGTGGAAGCCTCGGCCTTCGTAATATCGTCGGTGAGCTGCTCGAGCGCCGACGAGGCGCCGCCACACCCCTCACTGCTACTGATGGGGATCATGACGAGGAAGGCCGCCATGATGACGGCCATCGCCCCAAAGACCCACTTCTGCCAGATTTTAACCTTTTTGCGATCGAGAAGCACGGGAACTCCCTCTTACTGCACGCCATTACTGTCGGTGTGCCACCAACCTGATTCCGCCGCACCGACGCGCATGGAGCCGGCGCGGACGCGATCGTGTAGCCTCGCGCGAACGTCGTCCGCGGCACGGCGGACGACGCGTTCGTCGAGCGTGAAAAAATCGCCGTCGCGGAAGAGCTCGCGGCCGCCCACGACGGTGAGCCGCACGTCGTCTTGATTGGCGCCATACACCAACGCCGAGTGCGGGTCGACGATGGGTGCGAAGTGCGAGCCGGCCACATCGACCGCGATGAAGTCGGCGAACTTGCCGGGCTCAAGGCTCCCGACGTCCGCCTGAACGCCGAGCGCCTCGGCGCCGCCGAGCGTCGCGATGCGCACACAGCGTTGTGCGTCGAGCACCGAGACATCTCGCTCGGTGGCCCGGTGCAGCAAGAGCATCGCGCGCATTTCGTCGAACATATCCATGATATTGCTTGAGGCGGGGCTATCGGTGCCCAGCCCGACACGCACACCGGCACGCAAAAGATCGACGAGTGGCGCAATACCGCAGCCGAGCTTTGCGTTGCTCTTAGGACAATGGGCGACGGCGGCGCGCTTTGCCCGCAAAATAGCGATATCGTCGCGCGTGACCTGCACGCAGTGCACGGCCAAAAAGTCCTCGTCGAAGACGTCCCACTGCTCAAGGTATTTGACGGGAGTGACGCCGTAAGGCTGCACCAACATACGCTCCCACCCCATCTTCTCGCGGAAGTCGTGGGCGAATCGTCCCGATCCGGAGCGGATATACCGCAGCTCCTCCGCGCTCTCGGCCACGTGGCTCATGATCTTGAGCCCTTCGGCCTTCGCGAACTTGGAGAGCGCCTGATAGAGACGACTGGAGACGGTGTACGGAGCGTGCGGCGCGAGGCCCACATCGAGCCGATCCGAGACACCAGCCCGCGCCTCGGCGAGCCGACGGCGAACCTCGACCAGAGTATCGCTAAGGTGAACATCGTCGACGCCGAAGACCTCGAGGTAGATACGGCCACGGAGCCCCGCGTCGGCTGCCGCGGTGAAGGCGCTCACACCGTAGCTCGTGTCGGCGATCGTGGTAACACCGGAGGCAAGCGCCTCGAGAGCACCGAGACGCGCGCTGATGAGGTATTCCTCGGGGGTGAGCGCCGCTTTTACGTCGACGAGACCGAGAACCCACTCGCCGAACTCGGCATCGTCGAGGATACCGCGCAACACCGTGTACTCGAGGTGACAGTGCGCATTGACGAACCCGGGCATAACGATAGAGTCGCCGAGGTCGACGACTGTGGCTCCTGGATACGCTTCGAGCATCGCTGACGCCGGTCCGACACCGAGGATGCGCTCGCCGCCCACGGCGAGCGCGCCGTCGTCGATCGCCGGCGCTATGATCGGCAATACCCAAGTGGCGCGGTAAATAGTGACATCGCTAGCCATCATGAACTCTTCGACCCCCCTCCTCTGGGAGTGCACCCCATCGGGGCACCCTCTGCGCGGTGAGTATAACAACGTGCCACCTACTCGCCACCTGAGACCCTCGTTTTTTTAGTGAAAGATGTGCGGAAGCCGTTTAGTCGACTCATCCGGCAAGACGGCGCCGAGGGCGTCGTCGAGTGTGACGATGCCGAGGGGGCGCCTCTCGTCGTCGAGCACGGGGATCACGAGGAAGTCGTACTTCATCATGAGGCGGCCGACCTCGCTCTCCGCCGTGTCGGCCGTTATCGTCACGGGGTTGCGCTCGAGAAACGCGAGCACGTGTTCGCCGGGATCGGCGAGCACGAGATCGCGCAGACTCGCGATGCCGGCGAGCGCCCCGCGCTCGTCCACGAAGTGCACACAGGAGAGCGCGCTCTCCGACGGCCGCTCGGCGCGGATGAGCTCCAGTGCCTCACCGGCGGTTACGCCGATCGGCAGGGCGATGAACTCCGTCGTCATGAGCGAACCGGCGGTGTGCTCGGGATGTTTAACGAGCTCGCGCAGGTCCTCCTCGCGCTCGTCGGAGAGCCTCACGAGGAGGCCATGAGCGAACTCCTCCGGCAGGTGACCGAGGATGTCGGCGGCCTCGTCCGGCTCGATGCACTCGAGAATCGCCGAGGCGCGCTCGATCGACATCTCCTGCAAGACGGCGGCGCGCAGCCCCTCTTGCATCTCCTGCAGGGTATCTGCGGCGAGCTCAGTGGTGAGCGAGGCCAGCACGGCGGCGCGCTCCCGAGGGCCCACCTGACTCACTACATCGGCGATGTCGACGGGGTGGAGCTCGGCCAATTCCGCAAAGGCCTCGATGAAATTAAGACGGGAGAGGCGCAGCGCAATGAGATTGACCTCTTCCCAAGGGACGAAGTCGCCGCCGCGGCGGGCGAGCCTCCGCGAGAGAAAACCCAACCCGAAGCGGCGGGCGAGCGCCGCCGAGCTTGCGTCCACGCCGCTGACGACAAGGTCGCCGTCACGCGGCGCAAGAACGACGTCTTGAGCGCGCACGAAGACCCTCTCCCGCATGTCGAGCACTTGGTTGTCGAGCACGGATTCCACGAGGGCGAGCTCATCGCTCCGCAGCGACGCCGGCTCCAGCAGATCCGCCGAACAACGAAGCCGGAGGAGGTCGGCGTCGAGGTCGATCTCGGCGACCTGCGCCCACGGCGCCCTCAGCTGCTCATTACGGCTCTCGATAAAGAAGCCAGCGACCGTAGCGGGCTCGGCGAGACACGAGACCACGACGTCGAGCAGCTCGCCTACGGTGGAACCGTCGGCGTCGACGACCCTGATCTCGTCGAGCTCGGAGAGCGCAAGCGAACCGGGCAGATCGTTCATTAAAACAGGTCACTCCCTTCGTTGAACGTTCGCCTTTACAGACGAGTGCGTTCTCAAGATCACCACCGGGGGATCACGTCGTGCCGCCCCGCTACTTGGCGACCTCTAATGTCACCGTCGACCCAACTTTAACCTCTGTACCGGCCTCGGGGAAGACGCCAACCACGGTCCCCGGCGGCTGGCCCGTCCCCGACTTCTTCGTAATCGATGCGAGGAGCCCACGGCTCTTGAGCGCGCTGATAGCCGCAGCAACCTCCATGCCCTCAAGGTCGGGGACATCGACCGTGGTGGTCGTGGGCGTCGGCGTGGGTGTAGGCGTCCCGCTCGAGACGACGAGGGAGACCTTGGCGCCCTTAGCGACCTTCGTTGAGGCGACGGGGTCCTGACTGATCACCGATCCGCTCGGTACGGTGCTGCTGGACTGCTGGCGCACCGTGCCTACCGCAAGCCCAGCGTCGGTGAGTGCCTGCTCGGCCGCGGCCTGCGTCATGCCCACCAGATTAGGGACGGCGATCTCCTTTTTGCCACTACTCACCCAGTAGGTCACGCTATCGCCACGCTTAACCTCCACGCCGGCCGCAGGATCTTGGCGATACACCTGACCCTCGTCCACGGCGTCGCTCTTACCCGTACGCTCTACGCCGGAGAGGCCATTCTCCTCGAGCCACGCCTGCACCTTCTCGGACGACCAGCCCTTAAAGGAGACGAGCGTAACCTTCTGTGCACCCTTGCTCACCCAGAGGTCGACCGCTTGACCCTCGCGCAGACGCGTACCGCCGACCGGGGCCTGACGCAGCACCGTGCCCTCGGCGTCCTTCTCCGAGAACTCTTCGTGGACGCTCGCCTCGAAGCCCTCTTTTTTGAGCGCGGCGACCGCGGCCTCCCGCTGCTGGCCAACGACGTTGGGCACGGCGACGCCGTCGTTGCCCATGAGTCTCATAACGCCGAAAGCGGCCGCGGCGATAACCGCGAGCAGCGCAACGATGATGATAACGGTCGGCCAGACCCTACGACGCCTAGGCTCGAACTTCTCGGGCTCGCGCTCGCGAGACGACCGCGAGACTGGTCGCGCAGGCCGTTTCGGCATCACCGCGGTCGCCGAGGTGACGCCCGTCCGCATAAAAGCGGTCGCCTCGGCGTCGGCGTCGTACGCAGCGGCGGCCAACGCCCCACCCGTCAGAGCCATCTGTAGGTCGTTGGTGAATTCGTCGGCGCTCTGGTAGCGCAACTCGGGGTTTTTGGCGATCGCCTTAAGGACGATCTTGTTGAGCGCGTAGGGGATATCGGGTACGAGCCGAGCGGGCTCGGACGCCATCTCGTTAACGTGCTTGAGTGCAACCGTCACCGCGCTATCGCCCTTAAACGGCACCGAGCCGGTGAGCATCTCGTAGAGCACGATGCCCACGGAGTAGAGGTCGGAGCGCGCGTCCACCGGGTACCCCTGCGCCTGCTCTGGAGCGAGGTACTGCGCCGTCCCGAGGATGGAGCCGACCTCGGTCATGCCGGAGTCGCCGGCGCGCGCGATACCGAAGTCCATGACTTTAACGTTACCGTCGCGGTCGATCATCACGTTCTGCGGCTTAATATCGCGGTGCACGATGCCGTAGCGATGCGCGGAGCGCACCCCCGCGAGCAGCTGAAGGGCAACCCTTACGGTCTCATCGCCGCTCAGACGGCCCTCGCGGCGGATGTAGTCTTTGAGGGTCTCCCCCTCCACGTACTCCATGACGATGTAGTACGTGCCCTCGACCTCACCCCAGTCGTAAATACTCACGAGGTTGGCTTGGTTGAGGCCGGCCGCCGCCTTCGCCTCGCGGCGGAAGCGCTCTATAAACGTAGCATCGCTGAGGAAGCGCTGCAGGAGAACTTTAAGCGCGACATAGCGTCCCAATGTGAGGTCCTCGCAGAGGTACACATTCGCCATGCCGCCGCCACCGAGCTTACGAAGCACACGATACCGACCGTTGATCACCTGATCGGGCTGAAAGACTTCACCCACTGTTGCCTACCTCGTTTCGTCAGAGACCCAAAAGATCCCAACCGCTCACGGCAGAGACTTCTGCGCTAAAGCAGTCTTTAATACACCGGCGGCGACCGGAGCTGCGAGCGCGCCACCGGTCGCGTACGTATCTTCAAGCACAACGGCGACCGCGACGACGGGGTTCTCCGCCGGGGCGAACGCGATAAACCACGCGAGGTTCGTGCCGTCGCCGCGCTCCGCAGTCCCGGTCTTACCGGCCACAGAGACCCCCCTGAGGGCAGCTGCCGTGCCCGTACCCGCCTCAACAACACGCCGCATCATAACGGTGAGCTCACTCGCCGTCTCCGGTTTCATGGCCACCGACAGCTGAGCCGGCTCGGCCTTTTGCACAACCTTACCGGATGCGGAGGTCACCTGTTGCACACAATACGGCTTCATAACACGACCACCGTTGGCCACGCCACTGGCCACAAGCGCCATCTGCAGCGGCGTGGTGAGGAGCTTCTCCTGGCCGCAGGCCATCCAGGCGACCTGCAGTGGGTCCATCGTGTCGCCCACCGGCAAGAGGCCCTTCTCGCCGTAGCGCCCGCTCGCGGCCAGCTCGCCGGAGGGTAACGTTAACGGTGGCTTAGCGAAGAACCCAAACTGCTGCATGGAGGCGACGAGACGGCGCTGCTGCACCATCGTGCCGATACGGGCGAAGGTCGTATTAATGGAGAGCGTCAGCGCCTTCGTGAGGTCGTGAGAGCCGTAGACGGCGCCGGCGTGGTTGGTCACCTTGCCGCCGTACACCGCGTACGTGCCGGTGTCGGTGAACGTCGTTTTCGGGGTAATCACGCCGGCGTCGAGCCCGGAGGCGGTGGTCACGACCTTAAAGGTGGAGCCGGGGGCGTAGAGGCCCTGCGTCGCCCGGTTAAGAAGCGGCGCGCTCTTGGCGGTGTTCAGCGAGCGCCAGTCGGCGTCGAGGCTGACGAGGCTGTAGGTAGGCGCGGAGGCCGAGGCGATCACCGCGCCCGTCTTGGGGTTGAGCACGACGACCGCGCCTTTGGAGCCCGCGAGCGCCTTCTGCGCCGTGCGCTGCACGGCTGGGACGATCGTGAGCTTCACAGAGGCACCCTTCGGGGGGCGCCCGAGTAGGCGGTCGACCCAGGACTGCACCCCGAGGCTCTTTGCCTCGCCGGTGAGCACATCGTTGAGGGCGGCCTCGATGCCGGTGTGACCGTAGCGCACCGTGCTGTAGCCCACGAGGTGCGGCGCCAACGACTCACTCGGGTACGTGCGCTCGTAGTGCCCGGACCTCTGCCGCACACCGGCGAGCACCGACCCATCGTAGGCTGTAATAGTGCCGCGCTTTACCCGCATCTCCTTCACGAGCTCGCGCCTGTTCTCCGGCCGATTGGCGAGCCAGTCGGCACGCACGACCATGATCCACGTGAGGTTCACGATAACGGCCGCGAAGAGCGCGAGCAGGAGAAGAAACACCCGCGTGATCGCTTTATTCATATTCACGAAGCCTCACCCCCTCTCCGCGAGACGCTGACGGTCACGAGGGCTCCCGCCGTAAAGAACATTCGTGCGGTGCGAGACCATGAGGAGCAGCGCCAAAAGAATGAGGTTAGCGGTGATCGAGCTGCCCCCGTAGCTCACGAACGGCAGGGTGATGCCGGTGAGGGGGATGAGACGTGTAACGCCGCCGAGGATGATGAAGGTCTGGAGGCCGAAGGCGAACGCCAGACCGGCGACGAGCAGCTTGGAGAACCCGTCGGGCGCCCGCAGGGCGATCGTAAACCCGCGCCACACGAAGAGCACGTAGAGCAGGATAATGCCGACCGCGCCCACGAGCCCCATCTCGTTGGCCAACGCCGCGAAGATGAAGTCGGTCTGCAGGTCGGGGACCACCGGCTGTTGGTTTGCATAGAGGAGGTAGCCACGGCCGAACCCCGCGCCGAGGACGCCGCCGTCCGCGAAGGTAAAGAGCGACTGGAGCAGCTGGTACCCGGCGGTCTCGGCGTGAGCCCACGGGTTGAGCCAGATGGCGAAGCGACTCTGCACGTGAGGCACCACAGCAACAGCCAGGGCGGCGGCGGCGGCGAAGAGCCCGCCGCCCACCAGCACATACGCGATCCGCACGGTCGCGAGGTACATCAGCACGATAAAGGTCGACATAAAGAGGAGCGCCATGCCGAAGTCCTTCATAAACACGAGCGTGAGGAGCGAGAGTAACCACATGACTACGAGCGGACCGAAATACTTAAGCGCCGGCACCGGCACCCCTAGCAAGCGGCCAGTGGTCGTCGAGAGCAGGCTCTTTTTGTCGTTGAGGTAGCCGGCGAGGAAGATGACGATCGCGAGCTTCGCGAACTCGGACGGCTGAATCGAGAAGCCGAGAAACCGGATCCAGAGTTTGGAGCCGTTAATGGTGGTACCGAAGAGGATGGTGATGAGCAGCAACCCCAGGCCGAGAGCGCCGATGAGATAGCGGTAGCGGTCGAGCTTTAAGGGATCGCGCACGAAGAGCACGGTGAGGGTGAAGAGCACAGCCCCTACGATCAGCCAGGTCCCCTGGGTGAGCGCCAGCGCGGGGTTAATGCGGAAGATCTCGGTGAGGCCGAGGGCGGCCAGGAGCGCGGTGATGGGCAGCAAAAAGGCGTCCGCCTGGGGAAGCGTAAACCGGAGTAGCACGTGGAGGGCGAGGAAGACGGCGACGAAGATGGAGCCGTAGATGAGTGAGACGTGCTTGATCTCCTGGTAGCGCCCAGCGTACACCGAGACGTACGCCAGTATGCTCACCGCCCCGGCGAGGAGCAACAGCAGGAGCTCGCGTGAGCGACGACTCACCGCCCCGCCCCGAGGTCCTCGATGATCTTGAGCGCCACATCCTTTCGGTGAAGCTCGTTACTGTCGACGAGGCGGCGCTGCGCCGGCGAGAGCTTGGCGTACTCGGTGGCGGTCGTAAGGTGCACCACATGGAGCGGGAGCGACCCGATTTTAACGGGCAAACCGCTGTAGAGGGCGAGACGACCATCTTGAGCGCCCACGAAGAAGACGGTGCTCATGGTGACCGCGGCCACGGCGAGAGCGAGGACGACGGTGGCGAGAAGCGCGGTGAGGCAGCCGAGCCGGCGACGCGACGACCGCGCGGCAGAGCGCTCAGACCGCGCGGGCTCCACCGCTTCGGATGAGTCAAAAGGGAGGGCGTCCGACTCGCTGGCGTCGTCGTCCGGCGAGGGCGTCGCCTCCGGCGGCCTCGCCGACGTGATAACGGTCACCGACTCCTCCTCGGGCGAGAGGATCAGCGTGTGATCCTCGTCTGAGGAAGGAGTGGCGTCGAGCCAAATGACGACGGCGGTGATGTTGTCGTGCCCGCCGTAGCGACAGCCCAGCACGATGAGCTCCCGCGAGGCCGCATCCGGCTCGGCGCGGCCGAGCACCTCAGCGATCTCCTCCTCCGGCACATAGCTGCTGAGCCCATCGCTGCAGAGGAGCAGGGTGTCGCCGTCGCGAAGGTCGACCTCGAACTCATCGATCAGCACCTCCGACTCGGTACCCAAAGCGCGCGTTAAGATGCTGCGATGCGGATGGCTAAGCGCCTCCTCTGCGGTGAGTTGCCCCCCGCGCACCAACTCGGCGACGAGTGAGTGGTCGTCGGAGAGCTGCTCAAAAGCGCCGCCACGAAGCAGGTAGGCGCGGCTATCCCCAACGTGCACGAAGTGGCCAACCTCACCCTCAAGCACGAGAGCCGTGAGGGTGGTACCCATACCGCTCTGCTCCGGGTTAGCGCGAGCGCGCTCGAAGATCGTTGCGTTGGCCGCCTGGGCGGCGGCGAGGAGCGAGCTCCCCTCGCCGAGCTCGACGAGGAGCGTCTCCGTGGCGAGGCCACTCGCGACCTCACCCGCGAGGGCACCCCCCATGCCGTCGCAGACGGCGAAGAGCGGAGGCGTGGCTAAAAAAGCGTCCTCGTTCGTCTTGCGCTGTAGGCCGATGTCGCTGAACGCGCCGTATCTGACGCCGAGCACCACGAGACCTACTCCTCGTACCGAAAGACGGTCTCGCCGATACGAACCCGAGAGCCCCGCCTCAGCGGCGCCTCGGCGATCCGCTCACCGTCCACCACGGTGCCGTTGCTACTCCCGAGGTCCTCAACCACGTACTGCTGACCACGGAGGATAACGCGGGCGTGAGCACTCGAGACGTACCGTTCGTCGAGCACAATAGCGTTGTCTGAGCCGCGACCGACCGTCGTCCAGCCGTCGAGGTAAAAGAGAGCACCTGGCGCGAGCACGGGACTCTCCTCCACGACGAGGAGGGGGGCTGCCTGCGGGGCGAAGTCGACCGCCGGGACGGCGGGGGCAAACCCCGCCGCGGAAGCTACAGGAGCTCTCGTCGTCGCCATAACGGACCGCATAAGCCACCAGATAAAGAGGTAGAGCAGCGCGACGATCGCGATTTTAAGGATGAACAACACGATGTCGATCACGGGCGCCTCCCCCACTCCTCGCGCTCGTCACCTGAGGACGGTGCGACCGCCCTGCGGGCTCACCGTCACGGAAGCAACTCGAAGACGAGCTCCGTCGTGCCCAGCTCTATACGATCGCCGTGCCGAAGGACGGCGCCCTGTGTGGTACGGCGGTTGACCCGCATGCCGTTCGTAGAGCCGAGGTCGCGGATCACGAACCCCTCACCCTGCCGACGCACCTCTGCGTGCTGCCGCGAGACGTTCGGGTCGGCGAGCACGACGTCGCAACGGCGGCTGCGGCCGATAAGTGTAACGGAGTTGATGAGATCCCAGCGGCCATCGGGACCGTGAAGTACGGCCTCTCCCAAGAAGGGCTCAGCGCTCGGCACCGGCTGCTCGTAGAGAACCGTCTGGTCGATCTGAGGGGCGGCGGCCGGAGGTGGTGACGGAACGAGAGGAGCAGCCACGGGGGCCGCAACCGGCGCCTGCGGAGCGACCGCAGGGGCCTCGACCGGCAACGCGACCTCGCTCGCCCCGATCCCGAACTCGCCGACGCGCAGCTCGGCGTCTTCGTGGAGCTCTATACGCGGCGGCGCGGTGAGGGTCCAGCCCTCGCGCCGTGCAAGCGCCGTGAGGTAGTTGGCGAGCTCACCCTTGAGCGAGTCGCCGAGTGAGGAGAGCTTGGCGTAGTCGCTGCTCCCGAGGTAGATGGCGTAGTCGCTCGGCACGTAGACGTTGCTTACGCCGACCGTTTTGTGGTCGCCCATCTCCTTCGCAAGCTTGTGCGCGAGCTCCACCGGCTGCACGCTCGACTTAAAAGCGCGGCCAAAGCCGCCCTCCACCAGGCCCTCAAGACCTTTTTCAGCTTTCTTGAAGATCCCCATCGTCTCGTCCCTCGCGAACCTCTCCGGATAGTAAAACCAACGCTAAGAGTATCACGGCAGCGGCGAGCGCCACACTCAGGAGGGTCGGAGCCAGCGCAACCGAGCGCCCCCAGAGAAAAACCGATGCGCCGTAGGAGAGGGCAAATGCCCCAGCGAAGGAGATCGACCACGCCCACATCCTCGCAACCAAACCCCGACACCAAAACGTGAACTCCAGAGCACCGGCAAGCGCAACCCAAAGCACGAGCTGCACCAAGCAAGCCGGAGAGACGATCCGCGAGAGGAGCTCGAAAAAGATCGAGAGAGGACTACCGGAGAAGAGGCCGGGCGCCACCGTGCTCGTCGCCGCGCAGAAGATGTCGAGCGATCCGAGCGGCCCACCGAAGAGCAACGCGTAGAGAAACGAGCACAGCGCAGCCCAGGCCGCAGTCGTAAGGCCGCGAACGCGACCGAGGAGGACGCCGGCTCCAGCGGGGACGAGAAGAGTGAGGTAGACGGGGGCGAGGAGGATCGCCGCCACGGGCCACACGGCCGCCACCGGCCGCCCCCGCATGCCCACGAAGAGAAGAGCCGCGGCGAGGAGGTACACGACCCCGGCGCCCAATGAGACATTAAAGAAGGGAAAAGCGAGTGCGCCGAGGAGCAGGGCGAGCCCGCCGGAGGGGGCGATCGCCCAGAGTAGGGCGACGGCGCCCGCGATAATGAATGACCAGCCCTCAGGGTACGCCGGCAGCGCGCTCGTCACGCCGAGTACGGCGGCGGCGGCAAGGGCCGCGCCGGTGAGGCGTTCAACGACACCGGCGACGCGCTCAACGACACCGACGACGCGACCGACGGCGGCGCCACGCGGTCGCGGAGAACGCGGACGGCGGGCGGCACGGCGAAAGAACCCGCCGCCCGAGAGCCGCGCGAACGCCGCACTCAGCTCTTCAGCTTCCGGTCGATCGTCTGGATGAAGCGAGCAGGCGGCGTCCACTAACGAGCAGAGCTGCGGAGCGAGGTCGGGGCGCACCGCCGCGAGCGGCTCCGCGAGGCCAGCGGCCGCGTTGGCGATCGTCTCGGCCGCCGTCTGCCCGCGCAGCGGATTAGTGCCCGCCAGCAACTCGTAGAGCACGATCCCCGCCGAGTACACGTCACTCGAAGCTTCGATGGAGCGACCCGTCGCCTGCTCCGGCGACATATAGGAGGTAGTCCCGATCACGTCGCCCGCTTGCGTCAAGGTGTCGGACCCGTTGAGGCGGGCGATGCCGAAGTCCATGAGCTTAACGTGGCCGCCAGCATCGATCATCACGTTTTGCGGCTTAATGTCGCGGTGCACGATCCCGCTATCGTGCGCGTAGGCAAGGGCGTCGAAGAGCTCCGCGCCGATCGTCGCCGCCTCCCCTTCGCTCAGGCAGCCGATGAGGTCGCTGAGCTGCTCGCCCTCCACGAGTTCGCAGACGAGAACAGTGTGCTCTCCATCGCCGAACCAGTCGTGAAGCGCCACGATACCGGGGTGCGAGAGCGCGGCGATCGCCTGAACCTCTCGCACGACGCGAGCCCACACACTACCCGCGTTCGGAATAACCTTAAGCGCAACGCGCTCTCCGAGCTCGCGATCACGAGCCTCGTACACCACGGAGAAGCCACCGCTCCCGAGTTTGCGAATGGGATGGTAGCGGTCGCGCCAATCGGGAAAAAACGGCGGTCCACTGCTGAAACTGTCGATCATCGAGACCGTGTACTTCCTTTCGTCTCTCTCGCCTCTCTCAGTATTCCATATGGTACAATCTCTGACCTGTACGGTTGCTGGGCGAGTGGCGGAATTGGCAGACGCGCTAGGTTCAGGGTCTAGTGCACTTACGTGCGTGCGGGTTCAAGTCCCGCCTCGCCCACCAAAAACCCACAACGAGGGAGCTCACGAGGTGAACCGCTTCGCCGGCAAAGCGCGAAAGAAGCCGCGCCTCGAGACCCAGCAGCTCCCAGCTCGTCGCCCCTCTCGCAAGCAGCGGCGCATCCACCTTCAGCGTATCGCGGTCTTCGCGGTCGTCTTCCTCATTATCATCTTCGCCCTCGCCACCCTCGTGCGAAGCTGCCAGCACTCCCGCAAGGCGAACTCATACCGCACGTACTTCAACGGGGTCACCGTAGCGATCAAAGACTCCGAGGAGCTCGGCAAACAACTCGAGGAGATCGTAAGCAACCCCACGAGGCATACGCGCAAAGAGCTCACGGCAAAGCTCGACGAGTTCAAGTCAAAACAAGCCGAGATAGCGGTACGCGCCGAGCGTCTCAAGGCGCCAGACGCGCTCTCGAACGAGCGGGCGGCCTTCGCCACCGGCATGAGGGTCCGGGCGGAGGGCTTCCGGCTCTTCTCCGCAGCCATACTACCCCTCCTCTCAAACAAGAAGGTCTCCGCAGACCAACTCACGGCCCTCTCCGGCTACTTCTCCGGCCCCGATGCGTACTACATGAGCACCATTTACGTACAGGCGCGCACCAAAATCAGTAAGGCCGGCATCACCGACGTCCCCGTGCCAGTGTCCACCTTCTACCTTGAGGCACACACCTTCGACCGCGGCCGCCTCGCGGCGATGCTCAAGAGCATGAGTAACTCCGCAAAGCTCACCGGCAACCACGGCGTCGGACTCGCCTCGGTCACGGCGACCCCGAGCAACACAGCCCTTAAGCCCGGGCAAGCCGTAGAAGTGCCTGCGTCGAACGACCTCGCCTTCACTGTGAGCGTGCAAAACCAAGGCGACAACCTCGAGGAAAGCGTCAATGTCACCGCCACGCTCACCCTCCCCGACAAGACCACGAGCGAGCAAAAAGCGACGATCGGCTCCATCGCGGCCAAACAGTCGGCCAACGCAACGATCAAGGGGTTCACCATCCCGGCGGAGGCCATGGGAAAGGCGCTACTCCTTAAGATCGTCGTGGACCCCGTCCCGGGTGAGCGCGTTAAAAACAACAATACCGCGACCTACACCATCTTCTTACGCCTCACGTAGCGGGCGACCACCGAGATGCTTAACCAGATTACACCGTACCTCACACTGAGCGCGCTCGTCCTCGTCCTCGTCCTCTTCGTCCTTGTCATCGTGCTCTGGCGGGGCATCCGCCGCGTACGAGCCGGCCAGCTCGTCGTGATGGGTCACAACGACGAGCGCGACATCGTCGCCCTCGTCAACCAGCTCGATACGCAGGTCCGCGACCTCCGCGAGGCAGTCACGGTGCTCACCAACCAGCTGGAGTCCTCAAACCGCAAGCTCAACTGCTCGCTCACGAACTGCGCGATCATCCGCTACGACGCGTTTCGCGACCTCGGCGGCGAGCAATCCGCCTCGCTCGCGATCCTCGACAACTACGCCTCCGGCATGGTGCTCACCTCGATCGTCGCCCGCGACTTCTCCCGACTCTACCTACGCCACATCCACGAGGGCATCTCCGACAGCGTCCTCGCACCGGAGGAGGAGCGAGCTATCAAAGAGGCTGTCCCCCGGCCGCTTCGGCGCAGCGCGGAGCACAAGGCGAAGGCCCAGCCCGCGCCGGAGGCCGCCCGAGCCTTCGAGGCCTTCGCCGAGTTCGACGCACCCCAACCCGACCAACCGGCGAGACGCGTCGAAACCCACCTCTACGACTGAGCCAAGGGGGTGCATCAACCCCTCTCGGCTTTTCTCCTCCCGAGGTATCGTGCGCCGAGTACGCAAGAGGGCCCCCTTCTCGCCTCCTACCTCTTACCTCACCGTCATCCTCGCAACACCGGCCTTGCGCTGCGCGTTGCCGACCTCATCCTTAATGGTCACGGCGTAGGTGTACACACCTTTGGTCTTGGTGCTCCACGCGGAGGTGCTCCACTCGCTCATCGGTGCGGCCTTAATGCGCAAGGTCTTTACCGTCGCCCCCTTGGCGTGGGGGCTGCTCTCCGACAGTGGGCTTTGCCAAGACCAGCCGCCGGAGGAGGCGCCGAAGAGGGCGTTGAGGGTAAAGCCACTCGGGGCGCCGGGGCCGAAGGACACGGCGCCCGCTCGTGCGGTGTCCAAGGGCGTAGCGGCCAGCGCCGTGGCCGCGGTGGCGAGTACCAGGACGAGGGTGAGGGCGACCCTCATCTGAGGAGCTTTCTGCGCGGAGCTACACCTGGTGTTGATCCGTCTGCCGGGAGGAGAAAAGGGGGCGGCGGGCGCTTCGCCCACCGCCCCCTTTTCTTTCTTCTAGGGCCGCCTCTGTAAGGACCTTTAGCGGTAGATGTACACCCTCTCCCCCACGAAGGACTGCGAGTACACCCAACCGGCCACCCAGACCGGCTCGCGTACGCAGCCGTGACTCGCAGGGTACGGCGGCACGCTGGGCCATCCGTGGAGCGCGAAGTCGCCCTTAAAGGCCATCACCCAGGTGAGCGTGCCGTCGCCGCCGTAGGTGGAGGTGGCCGGCGTCTTACGCTGAATACTGAAGGCCCCCTCCGGGGTGTTCCCCGTAGCGCCGGTGGAGACGCAGATGAGGCTGGAGACGGAGCCATTACGCACGATCATAAGGATCTGCCGAGTCTTGTTGACCTCGATGTGCACCGCCGGGCTCGCGTAGCGCGGCCTGATGCGCGTAGCGGTGCGCAGCTTTGCCCAATCGTCGGCGTCGGCCACATAGGTGCGCCGCAGGTTGTAGGCCTTCTGAAACGCCATCAGGGAGTCGGCGCACCTGTTGTCGAACTTGTCGCCGACGTATGGCACGCGGATACCGAGGTTTTTAAGCGCGATGAGGAGCCCGCGCACGTGCGGCCCCGTGCTCCCCTGCTTCACGGTCTTCCAGGGGACGGTGAGGTTTGTCGCAAAGCGCTGCGCGGCGAACTGCGTGGTGGCGGAGGAGGTGAAGGTCACGCGGTAGCTGCCGACACCGCGAAGCGGCAAACGGAAGGTCGCCTTACCCGAGCGCACCCGAGCCGTTACGGTCGCCGGCTTCGATGCCGAAGAGGTGATCCGCGCCGTCACGGTACCGGTGTAGGAGGCCGGCTGCACACGCAGGACGTACGTAACCGGCTGATACGGATAGGCACCCCCGCGCGTGATCGAGCCGCGCGGCCGGACGACGAGCGTCTGCGCAGGGCTCGAGAGCCCCTCCGCGCGGGCGACGACCGTGCAATTGCGACGAGCGGTAAAGACGGCGGCGTACTCCCCCTTCGCGTCCGTGGTCGCCGTAGCAACGACGGCGCCAACGGCGTAAACGGAGACCTTAACCCCGGCGACTCCGGGCACGAGGGCGCCGGTGACCTTCACTTTGTCCCCGTAGCTCACGACCGTCGGCGAGAGCTGGCACGTAATGGCGGCCGGCGTGGGTGACGGACTAGGTGAGGGGCTCGAAGATGGGCTGGGGGAGACGGGCGAGCCGGAGGGGCTCGCCGACGGCGAGCCGTTCAGCTCGGGCGAGAAGACACCGCCGGAGCCGAAGGCGGCCGGCGCACTCGCCACGAAGAGCAGGCACGCAGCGCCGACGAGGAGGAGAGCCGTAAACCGGCGCTGACGAAAGAAGGAAGGCATACACGAGCTCCTCATGTGGGTATCTACGGCGACCTTGTACGGCCCCGCCGGGTCTTGCGCAAGCGTAGCACGACAGAGCGAAAGACGCCGACACGCCGGCAAACAGCACGACGCCCACCGGAGGGTGCGGTAGCATAGAGCGACGATCATACGACGACGAGGAGCCACCATGCTCGATGTGAAGATGATGCGCGCACACCCCGACGAAGTCCGCCAGGCGCTCCAGCGGCGGGGCGACACCTCCACATCGTCGCTCGACGAGTTCTTCTCCCTCGAGGAGGAGCGTCGCAAGCTCCTCACCGAAGTCGAAGCCATGCGCGCCTCGCGCAAGCGCGCGAGCGACGAGATCGCCACGGTCAAAAAAAGAGGGGGCGACGCCGCAGAGGCCATTGCCGCCATGCGCACCCTCGGCGAGACGATCCGCGAGCGCGAGGCGGTGCTCGGCGAGATCGAGGAGCGACTGCGCACGATGCTCCTCGAGATCCCCAACCTCCCGCTCCCCGCGGCGCCCACCGGCGGCGAGGAGGACTCCGTCGTGCTGCGCACCGTTGGCGAGCCCACAGCGTTCGACTTCGAGCCCAAGGATCACCTCGACCTCGGCCTCGCGCTCGACCTCATCGACATGGAGCGCGCGGCTAAGGTGAGCGGCTCCCGCTTCGCCTACCTCAAGGGCGACCTCGTGATGCTCCAGTTCGCCCTCGTGCAGTACGGCCTCAACCTCATCAACGCCCGCGGGTTCCGCCCGGTCGTACCGCCGGTGCTCGTGCGCGAAGAAGCCATGTACGGCACCGGCTTCTTCCCCACCGACCGCGCTCAGGTGTACGAGACGACCGACGGCGACTGCCTGGTGGGTACCAGCGAGGTGCCGCTCGCCGCCATGCACATGAAGGAGTTCCTTGAGGCCGAGTCGCTCCCCCTGCGCTACGCCGGCTACTCGAGCTGCTTTCGCCGCGAGGCGGGTGCGGCCGGCCGCGACACACGCGGCATCCTCCGCGTGCATCAGTTCGACAAGGTGGAGATGTTCTCGTTCTGCCTGCCGGAGCAGTCGGAGGCGGAGCACCTTCTCATCCTCTCCGTCGAGGAGGAGATCCTGCAGGGCCTCGGCATCCCCTACCGCGTCGTTAACATAGCGGCCGGCGATCTGGGCGCCCCCGCGGCGCAGAAATACGACTGCGAGGCTTGGCTCCCCGGCCAAGGGCGCTACCGCGAGGTCACGAGCTGCTCTAACTGCACCGACTACCAGGCGCGCCGACTGGACTGCCGTTACCGCACCGAGCACGGCCCCCGCTTCGTGCACACCCTCAACGGCACCGGCATCGCCGTCGGCCGCACGCTCATCGCCATTATGGAGAACTACCAACGCGCCGACGGGAGCATCGCGGTACCCGAGGTGCTTCAACCGTATTTCGGCCGCAGCGTTATAGAAAAGGCGGGCTGAGCGGCCGCAGAGCCCGAGAGGCGCCGACCTTGCAGCACGCGAAAGCGCGCGGGGGCCTTCGCCCCCGCGCGCTTTCGCGTCTACGCCCTACCGGGACAGCGGGCGCTACTCGACCGACTCAGCGGGCCCGAATGCCGGCCCTAAGCCATTCTCGCGCCAGGGGATGACGAAGCAGTGCACCTCGACGTCGCGAAAGGTGTTCTCGAGCAGCGTCTTCGCGCGCACGAGATCGCGCTCGAGCAGCTCCTGCTGGTCGAACCCGCGGCCGCCGAGCTTACGCCCGTAGGCAGCACACTCCTGGTGGGAGACGAGATACACACGACGCGTACCGTTATCCTCGAGCTGACGCCGCACGAAGTCGAGCACCATGCGTTGCTCCGCGCCGGCGTAGGCGAGGATGAGCGGACCGCCGGGTAGCAAGAGCCGATCGGCGTCGCAGAGGCCCTCGGCCGCCTGAAGCTCCCGCAGGGGAGCCGCTACGCTCCCCTCAGAACAAGCGATAAAGAGTGCAGGTGAAGTATTCATGCGGGCAGTATATTACACTACCGCTAGCGTGGAGGGGTGGCAGAGCGGTTCATTGCACCGGTCTTGAAAACCGGCAGAGGCGAGAGCCTCTCGTGGGTTCGAATCCCACCCCCTCCGCCATACTTCCTCAGCAAGCCCCAGCCTCCAAGGGGTCCGAACACGCCCCGCGCACGAAAAAGGGAGCGGGGCGGTAACGCGCTTCTCGGCCCCACCCCACTCCCTTATCTCTTCTCTCGTCGCCCATGGCGACGATACGCCCGAGCTTTAGCCCGCGACGGTCGCCTCGGCCGCCGACTCGACCACTGGCTCGACGACCTCGGACTCGTTGACCGCCGGCTCGCCTTCGGCCGCCGGCTCCGCCTCGGGCGCGTTGAAGCTCTGCCACGGATCGCAGGACCCGCCGCAGAACCAGCCACCATTCTCGCTTCGCAGCATCTTCCAGGCGCAGTAGGCCCCAGCGCCGATAAGACCAAACACCAAGATCAGGGCGAATTTCTTCATGTGCATGCCTCCTCGTGTAGATGTATGTATCCTACCCTCAAGTGGCGCATCCCTCCCCCTCGGGGTGCCCATTCGCCATTAAGTGCGGTACACTAGGGGCCCGCACCGACGGGGCGCGGAGAAGTGGCCGAGTGGCTGAAGGCAACCGCCTGCTAAGCGGTTAAGGGGTGTTGAGCTCCTTCCCGGGTTCGAATCCCGGCTTCTCCGCCATCTCTACCCCTCACCGCACCCACCAGGTTTCTCCTTTTGCCGCTTTCGGGTATACTGCACCCCGTTGCGCTCGTAGCTCAGTTGGATTAGAGCGTCGGTCTACGGAACCGAAGGTCGCAGGTTCGAGTCCTGCCGGGCGCACCACTCCCTTTCCCCCTCGTGAGCAGGATCTTTTCAGATCCACGTCTCCTCATCCTCGCTCCTGAATCGGCTATCCAACGCCCAAAAACGCCCAACTGCGTGTAACGTGGAGTCACCGTAGGCGATTCTCGCTCGGGAATAAACACCCGCCAACCCTCTATGCACGCAGTTTATACACGCCGTGCAAACGAAAAAGCGGCCCCCGGGTGGCAGTGTTCCCGGGGACCGCGGCGGCGGGGAGGATTCCGCCGAGCTTTAGATTTTTGTATCGGGGAAGGCGAATTTCTTGACGCCATAAAGCAATGCGCCGATGCCGTACGCGAGCGCGGCGTTTTCGACGCCAATCGACTGTAGGACGCCTGGCTGCAGCAGGTAGGTGATGAGGCCTCCGATCGCTGGGAGGACGAACGCCCAAAACGCCCTTATCGCGGCTGCCTGAAGTCTTTCCCAGTCCATAGTCTCTCCTATCTCTATACTACTACGAGTCTTTCGCGGATTTTGCGCAGCGGGACGTCGGGCATCCCGCTCTCGGGCGCTGGGACCAGCCTCACCCATATCGAATGCGAGCCCCGCGGAGGGTCGATGTCGAGGCCCTCGCCGATCGTGTGCTGGACGATGAGCTCTGTGGAGTCTCCGCCCTGCCTCACGACGGCCTGTGCCCACGAGCTGGACGTGTGGTCGATGCTCTCCCATTCTGGGCGCACGGCGACGAACGCGGCGTAGTCCTCTCGCCTGAGCCCGTCGTCGAGACCAGGTCTCGTGAGCCTCACGCTTACCCTGAGCGTTCTTCGCTCCCCGTATTGCATTCTCGGCATATCTCTAATCCTTTAGTAGATGGAGAGGCGGACGTTGACGGTTCATGTGCCCCACCACAGGGAGTTGGTGACCATGATACGGCCAGCGGAGTGAAGCCAGCGCAGAATCACCTCATGCCGGGCGTCACCCGATGCGGTTGCAGCCTTGATGCCCGATTCAAAATGCTTGTCGAGATCTCCGAAGACGGTGCGGGATTGCCCCTGCAGCATGTATTCAGCAAGGATTTCAGTCGCCTTCGCCCAGTGATAAAGGCCGATCAATCGCAGGGCAATGGCCCGGTCTTCCACCGCAGAACCATTGTTCAGACGCGCTTTCTCATGAGTTCTCTGGTCTTCCCGTAGTTCGGCGATGATTTCACGGATACGGTCAAGATCATCCCAGCCATCCTTACGGAACAGGCACACCCAACACTCGAACAAACGGTAGAGCAGCCGTCTGTCCCACGGCGCATCCGCTACCGTCGGCACCGCAATCGCGGCTTTGTTTTCCGTGAACCAGCGCCGCAGGTCTGACCAGCGGTCACCGCAATAAGCAACGGCAGCTAGTTGCAGCACATGGAAAATACGCTCTTCCGTGTTTTCCGGTATGGGAGCCAGACGACGAATATCGAAAACGTGATGTGAGGCAGCGGCAGCTTGTCCCCGCAGAGCATTATCACCACCATCGGGGCGGCTCAGGGCGTCCAAGCCCTCTATCGCGGCCATTTCATAGGCCAAGGCGACGCGCTCCAAAAGTCCTTCGTCAGTTTCATCTTCGGCAAAGGCAAAAGTGGTCTGACGGCCAACTGCCTGCCGAACCAGCCGCTCATTAACCATTTCGGCGGCACGGGTGCGCTCTTCTTCGGGGATCGCGCTGAGCGCCCAATGGGACTGAAGATTTTGTAGTGCTGTAACGGTAATGGTCATGCGCCGCCTCCCGCCTGCACCGCTTTTAACGCTCCCCTGATCGTTCTCCGCTCCCCACACTGTATTCTTGGCATTGCTACTCCTTTAGTAGCGAGATCGTGAAGCGGTCGTCGAGGAGATCCTCGGTGAAACGGTCGTCAACTACGCTTACAGTGAATCGATCGTCGAGCAGCGTGAAGCTCATCGACTGATTTTTTGGAGTTCTTCCTCCGCCGAGGATTACTCGCGCAATTGATTTCGCGGCCACCACAACGGTCGTCCGAGCAGCCTTGAGCGGCCTCACCGCCGAGATCGAACCAACGGCGGCCGCCGCTGCCCTGGTGAGGGCCGCCTTGAGCGGATGTGCCGAAGCCGTCGCCTTAGCCTCGGCGCGAGCCGCCGAGATAGCCGCGCGTCGTGGAGGAGCGGTCGATGTGGAGGACTTCGCCGCTACGGCCGCCACGTTCGCCGTGGTGCTCTTCCTAGGCTCAGTTGAGGCAGATACCCTCGACGATGCCGACGTGGCCGTTTTCGCCGCGAGTTTAGGCGCTCTGGTGACGTTAGATGCCCCGGCCGCCGTCGCATAGGTCATCGCTGATTTACGCGGGGAACTGGAAGCAAACGAGCGGGCGGACGCCGATGAGGAGCTCTTGCGTCTCGCGCGTGGCGCCGACGAGGCAGAGGATTTTGACGATGCCGTGATAGCAGACGTCTTGAGGCTCGCGTGAGGCGTCGATGAGGCGGACGCCATTGAGGACGTCTCGGCAGACGTCTTGAGCGTCGCGTGAGGAGAGGGAGAGGCGGACGAGCCCGCCCCGACGGTTACCGTTGTGGTGGCGAGCTTTTTCGGTGAGGCAGACGCAGATGATGCGGCGGAGAAAGCGGCGGTTGCCTCGATGTAGGTGTAGGGCCATCCGCCGTTTGTGGTCGTGAGGATGGTTCCGGCAGATCCCGTGATCAACGCCGTTAGTGAGCCCGAGCATACGAGGCAATAGAGGCCGCTCGTCGTACCGGACGTCTGTGCGCTCCACGTCGCGCCGCCGTTGGTCGTGCCGAGAATCACGCCGCCGTCACCGACCCCCCAGGCAGTGGAAGCGTTTGCGCACGCGACGAAGTTGATATCTGAGCCGGTTATTCCGGACGTCTGCGCGCTCCACGTGAAGCCGCCGTCGGTCGTTTTCAGGATAGTGCCGTTTTCACCGACCACCCACGCGGTGTCCGCGTCGACGCACGCGATTCCGTAAAAATGAGCGGTCGTGCCCGGCGTCTGCGTTACCCACGTCGAGCCGCCGTTCGTGGTCTTGAGGATAGTTCCGTAGAGGCCCGCTACCCAGGCGACGGATGAACTCGCGCACGCGACCGATGATAGCGTCTGCGTCGTGCCGGACGTCTGCGCGCTCCACGTTGAGCCGCCGTTGGTGGTCTTGCGGATAACCCCGCCGTTGCCGACCGCCCACGCGGTGTTCGCGTCGGCGCAGGATGCTCTGAAAAGCGTCTGCGTCGTGCCGGACGTCTGCGCGCTCCACGTTGAGCCGCCGTTGGTGGTCTTGCGGATAACCCCGCCGTTGCCAACGGCCCACGCAACGGAGGAACTTGCGCACGCAGCGCCATTCAGTGAGCTCGTGGTTCCGGACGTCTGCGCGCTCCACGTCGAGCCGCCGTTCGTGGTCTTGAGGATGGTTCCGCCGTTGCCGACCGCCCACGCGGTGTTCGCGTCGGCAGCAGCCGCTCGGTAGAGGGCCTGCGTCGTACCGGATGTTTGCGCGTTCCAGCCCATCTTTACGCGTTAGCCGAGCTCACCGTAATGCCGCCGACGTCAAAAAAGAGATAGTCACCAGCGTCGAGGGTCTTCGATGGAGTCAACGCGAGCCAATTCGTGAGCGGAACGTCGGCCGACGTCGTAATCATCACGTGCGTGATCGTGCACGAACTTGTGGCGGATGATTCGATCCGAGCGGACGTGCTTTTGACCGAAGGAACGGCCGACGTTGCCGCCGACCAGGAGGTGACGTTGACGGACGGGATTTTAGTAGTCGAGGACGTGCCGTTCTCCGAGAAAACGACTTTATTCGTGCTCAGGAATTGACCATCGAGGGCGGTTTTATGATATGTGGCGGAGAGGCCTGACATTATTTACCTGTGACCTTTCTGAATGGGTAGTATCGGCCGGGACAAGCGGTGGAATTTTTTGGCATGTCTTTGTGTTTTTTGATTTTGATTTTGCTCCCGTAGCGACCGCGAAGGTGCTTCACGACGAGCTTGAGGCTCGCGAGCTGTGCGGGCGGCATGGTTTTGTCTGAGTCGTAGT
Organism: Thermoleophilia bacterium; assembly: GCA_040776965.1. GTDB lineage: Bacteria > Actinomycetota > Thermoleophilia > UBA2241 > UBA2241 > CAIXSE01. Next base: position 566,047 of record JAXGZO010000001.1, on the reverse strand, counting down.
TGCCCTCCGCGCAGATGCCGATCCACGCGCCTGCTCCTACTGCGTGGCCGCCGATAGCCCACTCCGGGCGACCTTGGTGGACCTGGCCGTTACGTCGTACATAGTAGTGGTAGGCAATGCCACGCCACCCGTTTTTCAGATGCATTTTATGGATTGCGTCAGGGCCTACGCGAGCGCATGCGTGGTGAAGGATGATGCCGGACGGGGCGCCGAAGCGTTTCCCGAGCACGCCATTCCAGCGCCATTTGTGACTGATCACGCGGAGCTTCTGCGGCCTCGCGGTTGATTTCAAGGAGCTCGCCTGAGCTACCTCGATCTCATCGATGCCGATAATCGCGCCATTTTCACTATCGTCAAGAACGGAGTCCATATCTCACCTCATTTTATAATCACGCCGACGACAATACCGCCCGCAGCGGCGAACCCGGCTACCCAATACGTTTTATTGATCATTTTAGTAATCCGGTCGTTCACGGCTCCCATTGCCTCTCGCGTTTCAATTCGGAGCGTCTGCCCGAGCGACGTCATGTTGCCGTCGACCTCACGTCGACAAGACGCACAATAGGTGCTCCGCCCGTCTGTATCCCTCACAAGCCGGTCGACATCATCAGAAAGCATCCTCACGGTTTCGGCGAGTCTCTCGATGCTCCGCGAAGTCTCGACGGCGAGCGCGAGTGCATCTGACGCCGTTTTGTCGATAGCGTCAAAATATGATCGATCGCTCACCGGCGGTCTATTCGTCATGTCCTCGCCTTTTGTCTGCTGCTGTTTTACGGGCGTGGCATCTGCGGCAAAGCCATTGGAGATTCGACCACTCGTTGGTGCCGCCTCTCGATAGCGGGTTGATGTGGTCACACTCTCCTTTTTCTGCGTACACCCCGCATGCCTGGCACTGATACCCGGCGGATTCTGCGACTTCTTTACGGAGGATTCTGTAGCGTGTGCTTCCGTAGCCTTTTCTGTACGGCTCCCTTTTCGAGCGTCCGATCTCACTCGGATTTTTCGACGCAGAGCACGCAGCACAACGCGAACTCCCATTTTCGGCTCGTCGTCCACAGCTACAGGTCTTCGCTGGCACTGTTTTCCGGCTCCGTAGCAACCTCGCGCTCCTCGCCTCGGGCTTCATCAAGCTCGACCTCAAGTACCGCCTTGTCTACTGCGAGCTGCCCGAGCTGGATTGCGAGCTTGTTGATCACTTTCAAAGAATCCGCCATTTTTGCTCCTTATGTTAATGTCACTGAATACGACGTCGTGCCGTTTCCGACTACGAGCTTTTTCGTGTTCGAGTTGAAAACTAACTTCCACTTTTGGGCGGTAGTGTATGAATCCTGGATCCAAATTCCGCCGTCGGTGGTGGACGCGAGGCTCGCGTAGTTTCCGGCGAGGAGGCGGCCATTTGACAACAAGACATTGCCAATAAGGTCGATATTTGTAGAGTCGATGCTCGTATAAGACGATACATATGATCCAGCAGGAGTCATCGTGTTTGTCATGTATAGCCTAGGGCCATACCCAAGCCCACCGCCGGGCATGTTCGGGTCAATATACCTAGGCCCTAGGATCCTGAACTCTCTCTCAACATTTCCAGCATAGTTTGTGCGGCTCATTACATAGATCATCGATGAATCTGTATTTTGTAGTGACGCGTCATGCTCTGTGCGCAGCTTTATATTCGCATTCTTCCCATAAATAGGGCCCGGCGCATAGTCGGACGTTTCGATAATTATATTCGTACCGCTTGCGTTGTACGTCTCGAAAGATCCACCTCTAATCAAACAGCCAGTGATCGTGATGCTCGTGAGTGTCCCGCCTTGAATCCTTGTCGCCGTCATATATCCAGTCGTGATTTTCCCGGCGTCGATGCTGGCAATAACTCCGCTCTCTGCTGTGATCGCCCCTGCAGCGATTTTTCCGGCGGTGATCGCGTTCGCGGCGATTTTCTCGGAGGTGATCGCGTTCGCGGCGATTTTATCGGCGCTTATGGCGGCGGCGGCGATTTTAGGCGACTGTATCGCGCCGTCACTGATCATCGTGCCGGTGATGCCGGACGCGTCGATGTGCTCGGGGACGGTATCGAGGGTGAGAGGGCCGATGCTCACGAAGTCTGAGTATTCGCCGCGAGTGTTTTTTGCGCGGATTTTCAGGTACCAGGGGCCTGAGCCGGGGTCGTGGGGGATTGTGTAGACGGTTGTGTCGATCGTCGCGATTGGCGTCGTCGGAGTGAATCCCGCGGTGGCGCCCTCGAAAATCTCCCAGGTGCGGAAAAGAGCCTCAGGCGGGAGTGTAAAAGATAGGACGATTCCAGAGAGCGTGGTCTCCGCTTTTACGCCCTGAGGAGCGGCAGGAGGGCCGGCGGGGTCGACCGCTGCGAACCACGCTTGAGGAGACGGGAGGTCGGAGGGGGCGACGGGTGGCTTTTCGCCGTGCGTGCCGAGGATCCAGAGATCTGAGCCGTCGGTGGCGATCCAAACGACGTCTCCGACCTTGGGGGCACACGAATCGAGGTGCTGAACCTCATCGACCTCGACGTCGGACCCGGCGATCGTCACGGTGACCGTCGGCTCGTCGACGGCGGTGACGACGCCCTGTGTGATTTGGACGCCCTTCGATTGATTAAGTCGCTGGGCTAGATCAAGGATCGAGCCGCTCATCTGATCCTCTCCTCTCTCGTCGTGAGCTCCATCGGCCCGCTGCTGTCGAGCGGCGTCACGATCGAATCGATGGCGAATCGACCGACGGAGCCGTCGGCGAGGGTGATGTAAATGACGTCGTCGGCTTCGTGGGCAGGGTGCGGGACCATCTGAATGGTGGACTGGTCGATGCGGCCGAGGACACGGGCGAGGCGCGTTTTTGCGGCGGTGGCGCACTGGGCCGTCGTCGTCAAAAGTGGCGAGCTGTAAAACATCGGGACGCGGCCCATCGGCCCGTGGACGTACGTCGGGCTCGCTGGGTTCGTATCCCAGGCCTCGGCGCGCTTTGGGGTGCCGACGCCGCTCCCCTTGCCCTCGACAATGACCCCGTTGTACGAACGCGCCATTGACGATCTCCGCGTGATCTGCGTGATCACCGAGCCCTCGCCGACGGCGTAGCGGGCACACGGGGTCGTCCGGCGAGGGTCGGGAGACTCTCTGATCTGGGCGACTCCGCGCGCGTCGAAAACGAGCCGGTAGCCGGCGCTGTCGGCGAGGGCGCGGGCATCCTTCCAGGGATCTGAGTCTGAGCCCTGCAGGTACGTGAGTTTCGCGCCGGTCTTTTTAGTCGCATTTTTTACAGACGCGCCGATCGGGCACGCGGGCCAACACCGCTTTATGATCTTAGTAAGCGCCGCGCCGACCTCAGTGCCTTTAGCGACGGTGTGAGGGTGCGTCCAACGGGCGCGGGAGATCCTCTGCGAGCGGTCGGAGGCGTCGAGTGTGATCTCGCCGCTGATGTCCTCCTCGACGTCTCCGTCGATGACGTAGACGCCCATGGGGATGTACTCGGGCTCGCCGGCGATGACGATGCCGCGCTCGACGAAGATCTCGGCGCCGGCAGTCGTGACCCACTCGAAAACGTCGGGGCCGGGGGTGAGTGTCATCGAGAGCGTGCGGAGGGCTCCCTCGCGGGTGCAGTCGCAGGTGACGGCGGCGGCGGAGAAATCGAGCTGCCCGAGCGTCGCCGAGCCCTCCCTGATCGTCACACGGACGGCGGCGACGTGAGAGGTGAGGTAGGCGGCGCGGAATTCGGGGGTGGTGGCGAGCATTAGATCTCCGCGCCGATCTCGATGTAGCCGAGTGTGAGGAGGATTCGAGGAGCGGATGAGGGGCCGGACTCGACCCACGAGCGCTCCGTGATCCTGATGACGCGAGACCATCCGTAGGCGCTTTCGAGGACGACCGGGCCTCGGTGCTCGCGAAGCCTCTCCCCCGCCGCGATCTCCTCCTCGGTCGAGAGGTAGGCGGTGACGCTCGAATCTGCTCCGCCGAGGGACATGCTGACAACGACGGGATCGCGGCGGCCGATCGGTCGGAAGATTGCTGAGTCCTCCTCCATTGTGTAGCTGTCCTCGGCGAGGACGCTCGCGCCGAAGAGCGAGGCGGAGACGTCGCCCACGGCTTTGATGTGCCAGCGGTCTTTCGGGAGCGAGACGCCACTCGATAGAACCCTCCACGGCCCGACGATCCTTTTGCCTGTCGCCGACACAAGGCTGACATTAGCCCGATAGTAGACCGCCGCGCCACGAGGGCAGTAGTAGTCGATGAAGGTGATCGGGACGCCCCACTCGGCTGGGACCTCGACGGCGCCTGGGACGTCCTGCCAGGTCACCTGGCTGTCGGTCGAACGCTGCAGGATCACGAGCGGCTCGTCGCCGAGGCCGGTGTCGACGGCGGGGGTGACGTCGACGGTGAAATAGCCGCCGTGGTCTGGAGATGAGCACGTGACCGTAGGTGCGGACGGCGGAGCGGCGTTGATGGTGACGGCCTTACTCGCCCAGGAGGTCCACGAGGAGCCGTACATGATGCGACGCGCCCTCGCATAGACATAGTAGGAGCCGTTGACGAGAGGCTTAGAGACCGTCACCTCGGTCGCCTCAACGCTCGTGGCTGAACCGTCGATGTAGTCCATCGGCGAGGTGATCGGCGAAGAGCCTACGCGCTCCTCTTCCTCGCCGGGCATGGCCTCCCAGACGGGCTTTGTGGAGGTCGGCGAGAACCCGCTCGCGGTGACCTGCTGGGCGGTGAAAATGCGGAAATTGTAGATGCACTCAGTACGCGTCGGCGTGCCCTCGTTGTCCTGCCAGTCCTCGACGATGGCGGAGACCGAGAACGTGAGCGTGGGGCACGATTCGGTTACCGTCGAGGGTATGGCGGCGAGGGAGATTGAGATCGGGGCGAGGTGATAGACGTCGGCGAAGAGGCGGTAGAGCACACCGCGGCCTGGATCGGTTTTCGAGTGGCCGTCGTCGACGAGGAGAGCGAGGGTTTTTAGCGATTTTCTCCACGTCGCGCTTTTCGGTGCCTTGTCAGACGTCGTCGCCGGCTCGGCGCGGAAGTCGTAGACGGTCGCTCCGCCCTCTCCGGCCCTGATCCAGCGAACGGCGGTGCCTCCGACCGCTACCGAGAGGCGGACGATCTCGGGAGGGTCGGAGGTGTCTTGCTTGAGGCGGCCGCCGGGGGCGATCGTGGCGACGTCGTTCGCGGCGGGGACCGAGGGCGTCTGGAGAACGTAGCGGGCGAGCGGCGAGCCGGATGCTTTTCGCCGGATGTACGTGGAGTCGCTCGAGTCGGTGATCGCGGTGATTTCCGATGCGCCGGTCGCGGCGATCCGCTTAAGCTGAGGTGAGGGCTTTGTCGGGAAGATCCTCGTTACTGGCATGGCTAGGCCCTCCCTATCTCGACGGCGAGGCGCTTCATGGCACGGCCGATGGCGCGCTCGACCTCTTCGGCGGTCGCGGAGGTGCCGCCGGTGAAATTGATTTGGACGGCGCCTTTTGCGAACGAGACAGCCGGGCGGCCGCCTGGGGCGCCGGAGGTGCTCGTGGTGCGCGAGTTGAAGACCGGGATGATCGAGGAGCCGGACGAGAGATCGATTCCCTGCTGGCTGCTCGAGAGCGGGCCGCTCGACCGGCTCGGACCAGCCGGCGGGGCGCCTGTTCTCACGTCACCAGGTTTCGCGGCGGCGCCCTTCGCCTGCGCGCCAATGATCTGTTTGACGATCTCGAGGATTTTGCGAGCCTTCTCCTTGAGCCACCCGATCATCGATTCGATTCCGTTGCCGAAGCCGCGGACGAGGGCGGCGCCTTTGTCGTAGAGGACACGGCCAACGTCGCCGATCGCGTTTTTGATTTTGTCTTTAATGCCGCGACAAAACTCGATGACCTTTCCGATTTTTTCTTTGATGCCGGAAAGGAGGCGGCCGAAGAAGCCGATCACGGCGGAGACGATCGCGGAGATTTTGTAGAGATGAGAGCGGATGCGGTTTACGGCGCTCATGATAAAGCGGGCGATGAAGCCGAAGACGATGCTCGTGACCCTCTTTATCGCGCTCCAAGCCTTGTCTACGATTTTCCTAAAAGTCTCGCTTTTTTTATACGCGACGATGAGCGCGGCGACGAGGCCGGCGATCGCGATGATTACTATGGCGATAGGGTTCGCGGACATGACCGCGTTGAGGATGGCCTGCCCGGCGGCCATGGCCTTTGAGGCGACGGCTGCGGCGACGGCGGCGACTTTGTGCGCGATGAGGGCGGCGGTTTGGGCCGTCCAGCGCGCGGCGGCGGAGACTGCACCAGCGGCGCCGGTGGCGACGGCTCTCGCGGCTGTCTTGAGGCCGCCTGCAGCGCCGATCGCGGCGGTCTTCATGGCACCGAGCGGTTTTGCGACGGCACGTGCCCACGCAGGAGCGGCGGCGGCGTTGGTGCCCATTGCGAGGCCGATTTTCCCGATGGCGCCGATGACTCCGCCGGCGGTAGCGACGAGCCGACCGAAGATGCTGAGTACGGGGCCCATGACGGCGGCGACTAGGCCGGCCTTTACTATGAAATTCTGTGTGCTCGGCGAGAGATTGCTGAACCAGCGCGCGAGGTTGCTGACTGCCTCGGCGGCGGAGATCACGGCTGGGGCAAGCGCGCTTTGAATCGTTATAGCAGTAGTAGCAAGCGTGGCCTGCATTTTTTTGGTGCGGCCTGCGTCGGAATTCTCGATGGCGGCGGCCATCTTCGAGGCGGCTGCTTTGTCCGTGGTCGCTTTCGTGTAGGCCTCGACGCCCTTTTTCCCCTCCTGCATGAGGACGGTGGCGGCGCGCGTGGCGTCTGAGCCGAAGAGCGTGGCAAGCGCCTGCGTACGCTCGGCCTCGGAGAGGCCGCCGAGCTTATCCTGGAGCTGCTGAGCGACGTCGGCGATGGGGAGCATTTGGCCTTTAGCGTCGACGAAGTTAAGGCCGTACTGTTTCATGGCCTTCGCGGCTTTGTCGGTCGTCGGCACGAGCCGCGTGAGCATGGTCTTTAGCGAGGTGCCGGCGTCCGAGCCCTGGATCCCCTTGCTCGCGAAAGCCGAGAGTACGCCGGTCGTCTCCTGCAGCGAGAGGCCGGCGTTTCTCGCGCCTGGGCCGACCTGTGCGAGGCCCTGGCAGAGGCTTTCGACGGAGGCAGAGGAGGCATTCGCGCCGCCGGCGAGGGCGTTTGCGACCTGGGCGGCATCGGCGGCTTTGAGGCCGAACATGCCGAGGGCGTTTGCGGTCGTCGCCGCGGCGTTTTCGAGGTTAAGGCCGCCTGCCGCGGCGAGTTTCATCGTCGAGGCGAGGGCGCCGGCCTTCATCTGCGCCGGCGTGATGCCGCTTTTTGCAAGCTCTAACATCGCCTGGGAGGCTTCTTGGGCCGAGAACATGGTCGTCGTGCCGATTTTTTTAGCCTCGGCGGTGAGCTGCGCCATCTCACCGGCGGTTGCGTCGGAGGCTGCTTGAACCTGCGTCATCGAACCCTGGAACTCGGCGCCGAATTTCCACGCGAATGCGCCGGCGGCGGCGAGCGGGAGGGTGACGCCGCGGGTGAGGGAATCTCCGACGGAGGCTGTTGCGCGGCCGACGACGGCGATCGACGCGCCGGCCTTTATGAGGTTCGCAGACGTCGAGCCGGCGAATCCTTTTGCCTCTGAGCCGAATTTTGCGAGGCTGCGCTGAGCGCGGGCGACGCCACGATCGTCGAAATGGCTGAGGATAGTGAGGGAGACGGCCATTAGATGGACCTCAACGCCTGCTCGGCGTCGCTCACGATCTGTCCAACGCCGCCGTCGACCTCTCCACGCATAGAGTCGAACGCTTCCCACATAATGCGGCCAGGCGCGCCATACTGGGCATTTAGCGTGGAGATGAGGGAAGCACCCTGCCTGCAATGCGGGGTAGCGGCAAATTCGAAAATAGAGGCAGGAGCGTTCGCTGAGACAACTCTAAAGCGGTCGCGGCCAGACCTCGTGCCGTACCAGCGCCCTGAACGGCCTGCGCGGCGGTGTACCGAGCCCTCGGCCTTGTCGCGGACGCTGCGAGAGATCTTCCGGGCGTGAGCGCGAATCTCCTTCACGGCCTTCGCGTCGACCTCGGCGAGTTTTTGAAGCGCGACGTCAAGGCCGGTCACCACGTACTCGGCCCCGAAAGCTCCCGACTTGTCTACGCTGATTGCCACTATCTTCCTCGTATCCTCGCTAAGCGCTCTTCATGTCGCTGTTTTTCGCCCGCCTCGATAAGCTCCGCGAAAATCGCCTCTCTGATCTCCACGTCGCACGAGGCGAGGTCGATGCCGCCGCCGATCGAGATGACTGCCCGGGCTATTGACCGAGCGGCGGCTGAGATTCCCCCTCGGCGGCCTCCTCGATGAGGGCGATGCGCGGCGCCCACTGGTCGAAGCTCTCGCGCTCAGAATCGAGGATGCCGGCGCGTTTTGCTCCGAGATACGCCTGGTAGAGGGACGCCTCGTAGATCTCTCCGCGGACGGCGGCGGGGCCGTATTTGCGCTCTGAGAGGGCGAGCTCCCAACTCCCGACGAGGATGACGTCGGGCTCTCTTGCCTCGTCGTAGTAGTGAACTCTCAGACGTGGGATTCTGTTCACCGCTGACCTCCTTAGTACGATGCGTGCGTATTGACGAGCGTGACGGTAATGGGGGTGGCTCCAGAGAGGTAGGCGATGCCGGAAAGCTCAAGCTCGGCGGCTCCTCCGTCGGGATCGGCGTCGGGGAGGTCGCACGAGAAGGCGACTCGCGGTGCGGCGATTCTCACGGTGCTGGCTCCGGCGCTGAAATTGAACTCGAACGAACCGTAGGTCGGGACCTGTGAGATCGAGGTGCCGGCGGCTGTGCCGGTCACGATCGTGCGCCAAAATGAGGTGTCTTGGGGGAGGATTTTGAGCTTCACTTCCGCCTCACAGACGCCCTCGGCGTTGTCGCCGGCCTCGATGTCTCCACTAAAGAAATAGGAGTCGACGCCGCGCTTGATCGTGAGGCCTCCGCTCAGGACGGCGGCGGCTGCGGGAGTCGAGCCGGAAGCGGAGACGGCGAACGTGCCGTTTACGGGCGTAAAGAACTCCGGGGAGACGGTCTCATCGACCGTGCCGGTCATGCTAGCCGGGAAGCTCACTTTGCCGCCGGGGAGCTTAACTTTCATCTCGAGCGGCTTGTTCTCGCTCCACTCAAGGGCAAGCTCGTCGAGTTTGCAGTCGCGCGATGCGACGATCGCGCCGTCGCCTTTTTTAATCCAAGTGGAGTAGTAAGGGGTCGCCTGGCCGAGGGTAAACGTATGGGTATAGGTGGCTGAAGAGCCGGTGGTCGCGACGCTGCCAAGGGCTGCGAGGAGGTAGTGGCCGATGGAGCGCGAGAGGGCGAGGGTCTCGATCTCGGATTCGGCCTCGATGCGCTCGCGGAAGGCGCTAGACGGCGCGAGGGCGGCGCTCGTGATCGGGATCGGCTCCTGTTTCGGGTCGACGGAGGTGCCGCCGCCGGTGAGGCCGTGGATGATCGCTGGAGAGGCGGCGAGGACGCCGCGAGCTGACTGTTTGGCGAGGCCGAAGATGTCGCGGCCGGTCTGGAGGGCCATGGTCTAGCCTCCTTTCTGCGCCGATTCGGCGCTTGATGTCTGTACACGCAGGAAGCCGAGAGCCTCAAGGACGGTGGCAACCTCGGCCTCCTGGGCGGAGCCTGGTACCCACTCGCCGGCGGGGATCTCGTACTCGAGGCTGGAGCCGTCGAGAAGCCCGGTCGTGCCGGTGATGGGGTCGGCGGCGAAGTAGGTGGTGGTCACGCTATGCCCCCTCTGTCGTAAACGCATGGTACGAAATTGATAGATCAACGCCGAATTGCCTCTCCACGTCTTTCGTCACGCCCTCTGTGCCTTTTACGGATGTGAGCTCGGCGCGGTGGACGAGGTCGCCCATAGTCGGGTCGGAGGAGACGGCGGCCTCTACGAGGTCGACGATCTCGGCGACGCGATCTCGAACGGGAGAGACGTCGTCGCAGCGGGAAGTAGCGAGGACCTTGACGGTGGCTGATCCGGTCTCTTCCCTCATTGCTCCGCCGGACGTCCTGCGAGAGAAGTCGGCCTCGAAGGCTCCGACGATCCAGACGTGGCAGGCGTCGGGGCCGCCGATAGGGTAGCCGAGGGATACGGGGACGCCGATATCTGCGAGCTCGTCGGCGAGCTTCTCTGCGAGCCAATCCTGGATGGCGGGGGCGCGGAGCTCGAGCATTAGCCGACCATCCTCCCTCTGCGCCCGAAGTCCATGAGCACGCGGTCAACCTCGGGGATGCCGATGGGGCGGGCGAACCCGGCAACAGCGAGATCGACCGAGCCGAACTCGGTGACTTCGCTCATTGCGCGGGCGGCAAGGGCCTTTCGCGTGAGGTACTCAGGAGCGGCGATGAGGGCGGCCTGTGAGACCGGCGCCGGGCACTCGTCGAGGCCGTGCTCGTAGGTGAGGAGGATCGTCTCGCCGGTCGGCCAGGAGCCGGACGGGAGGTCAAGCGCGCCCCATTCGTAGATCTTCATCTGGGAGATCTCGTCGGCGGTCTTCTGTACGCCTGCGACGGAGACGGAGCGAATCGACCTCACGGCGACGTGAGGGAGCTGCAGGCGGCTCGTGCCGTCTCCGACGAGGCGGATGGAGGCGGCGCGTGGGACGAAGGCGACGCCGGCGACGGCCTCGAAGCGATCCTCGACGGTGAGGCGAACGCGGCGGAGCGTGTCGCTTGGATACCGGCCGACGTCGGCGTATGCGGGATCGACGGCGCGAAGGGCGTGGATCTCGAAGAAATGGCCGCCACAGACCTCGACCGAAGATCTCCACTCGCGGCCGCCTCCGGCGCTCCACGCGAGCCGGTAGAGGCCGAGGCGAGGGAGCGAGACCTGCGCGGCGATGGAACCGACGCCGGACGATGCGGTGACGGTCGAAAGCGAGGTGCCGTCGAGATCGAGCACCTCGACCGTGACGGGAGGCGCCGGGGTGATCGGCGAGCCGTCGTCGTCGCGCACGGAGATGCCGACGTGGTAGGAGCCGCTCTGCCTGACTGTTACTCGCTCCAGTGCCATGCCTAGCCTCTCCCCCTCGCCCGCTTCACGACGAGAGTCGCCGAACCGTCCTCAAGGAGGATCTCTGCGAGATTCTCAGGAGCCTCGATCTCGTCGCCTTCTCGGCCGCTCAGGGAGGAGACGTCGTCGAGAGACGAGCCGACCGAGAGGCTTACCGAGCGGTTCAGTTTGATGAGTACTGCTTTGATAGTTACTGCCTTTCCTAAGCGGGGTGCTCCCCCGCCCGCTGGAGGTTGACGGGCGGGGGAGCGACTTCGATTACGAGTTGTTCGACTTGATTAGTACCATAGCGTTGCGGTCCCACGCGCAGCCGCCGAGCCGGGCGACCGCGTAGAAGCGAACGAGGGGGGTAGCCGTGTAGGGATCGCGCAGGATCGCGGTGTTGCGATGGATGCCGACCGCGTAGCCTCGGCGGATGTCGCCGAATGCCACCGGGAAGTTGGCGGCGCCGATTGCGGGGGCGCTATCGGACTCGTAGACCGGCTTGCCGAGGATCGACCACTGATCGCCGGCCTGCGTGGCGAGGGGGATCTGAGCCGATGCTGGGTGCGCCATGGCTGCGACGACGGCGAGGGAAGCGCCGCTCATGATCCATGCGCAGTCGGAAGAGGCGCGGTAGGCGGCAGGGAGCGCGAAGTAGGCGCGGAGGAAGCCGGAGTTGCTGAGGGCGGCTGCGGTGCCGCTGAGCACGGAGCTGTAGGGCTCGGTGAAGAGGCCCTTGATTTTAGTAGTACCATTTCCGTTCACAGCGTCGGCGCCGGCCTGCTCCATGATGTCTTCACCAATCCAGCGCATGAGCATAGACTCGGAGTCGCCGACGCTATCGAGGAACTGCTGGGATACCCTCTGATCGGTGTAGTAGTCGTAGCAGGTGAGCTCGGGGCCGGCGAGGGTAGGCTCGGCCTGGTTGGCGCGGGCGCCGGTCTCGGCGGCGTTCGCAACGGCGCCATGGGTCGCCTTCGCCGGGAGTTTGAGCACGGTGTCGCCGCTGAGATGGAATGTCGTCGCGTGGGCAAAAACCGGGTCGAGCTTACGGGGCTTGTCGAGGAGCTCGGCGTGGGCGGGCTCAGGGACGATGAAGCCGCCGGCGCTATCGGGGGTGGTGGTCATTGCGGCCTTGACGTCGCCGGAGCGGAGGTAGGCGCGGAACGCCGCGAGCTCCTCCTTGGCGGGGTCGACCTTCTCGGAGATGGAGGGCTGCGAGATGGCGGCGCGAAGCTCGCTGATCTCGGCGTCCTTCATCTCGCCGATGACGCGTTCGTTTGCGTGAATCTCGGCCATAATGGAGGTGAACTCATCGCGCTGAGAGGGCGTCGGTTCCGCGACCTCGGAGAGAGCGGTCGCCTTCGCCTCAAGCGCCTTGGTGCGCTCCTCGATTACTCGGTAGTCATACATATCTAAGCCTTCCTCGTTAGTAGTGTTAGGCGTGCGTGATGGACGCTGAGCCTTGATGTGGCCTCCTCGCCGGGCTTTTCCTCTGCGTACTCGGCCTGAGGGGAGGGCTGATCGCCCGAGGCGCTGTCGGCCTCGATGATCTCCTGGGGAGTGTTCGTGTAGCCGTAGGATTTCACCGCGCTCGCGGCGATTTTTGCCGGGCGATCCTCGGAGGTGATGACGTGATCGACGAGGCCCCACTCGGCGGCGGTGAGCCAAGTCTCGGCTTTCATGGCAGCGCGGGTCTCCTCGTCGCTCATCCCGGTCTTCTCGGTGTAAATCGCCGAAAGCGTGCCGGACATTTTTTCGAGGAGCAGAGACATTTGCAGCATGTCGGCCGAATCTCCGACGGCGACCGCCCAGGGCTCATGGATCATGATGAGGGCGTTTTTAGCCGCGCTGACACGGTCGCCGGCGAGGGCGACAAAAGAGGCTGCGGAGGCTGCTAGGCCGTCGATGTAGACGTGGACGGGGCCGGCGTAGGAGGCGAGGGCGTTGTAGATCGCGTGGCCCTCGAAGACCGACCCACCGGGGCTGTTAATGTGGAGGTCGACGGTCGCTCCACCGGCCTCGGCGAGCGCCTCGACGATATCGAGGGCCTTCACGCCTCCGCCTAAAGAGTCCTCGCCGATCGCGTCGTAGATGTAGATGCTATGAGCCATTTAGTACTCCAGTGATGAAAAGGTCGGCGTCAAAGTCGATTCCGGCGATTGCGTGGGCCTCCTCGAGGGGCTGCAATTTCTCGCGGGCAAAGGCGACGGTGTCGGCGTCGCTACGGCCTCGTTTTTTGTCTGCTGCGAGTCTCCGACGGATGCACGCGGCTGCGTCGTCGATCAGGGGCGTGAGTGCTGCCTGGGCAGCGTCGGGCTGAGGCTCCTGCTGAGATGCTGGTCCGGTGATCGTGCCGTCCTCTGAGACGGCGCCGAGGTTGAGCTCTGCAAGCGGGACGTCGAGGCCCGGGAGCGGATTGACGTCGTCTTGAGCCCTCGCCTCGTTTCGCGTCTTGATGCCGGCGCGGACGAGGGCGGCGTCGCCTTCGCTACGAGTTTTATAGTCACCGCGCAAAAGGCCGTCGAGGTTGAAACGAACGTGGAGGTCGGGCGAGTCGGCGAAAAGTTTGTGGCGGATGACGCCCTCGGTACTCACGCAAATGGGGCGAATGCAATGCTTCCCGAGCGCGAGGTCTTGCTGTTCGCTATTCGAGTAGGTCCCGTTCGTGAGGTCCTGTACGAGCGCCATCGGTACGCGCGTGACTGCGCAGATCTGCTGTAGCTGCCAGCGGAGCTGCTCGATGAGCTGGGCGTCGCGCATCGTCAAGTCGTTTTGCCGGTATTTAAGGCCCCGGTCGAAGATCCTGACCTCGCCGGCGCGCAGGATGCCGCCGTAGCCGCTCATTTGCTCGCCGAGTGCGTCGAAGTCGGCTTTGGAGAGTTTTGTGTCGGTTTCCAGGTAGCCTGGGAAATGCGAGCCGTTGCCGAGGAGACGGGCGAAGAACTGCTCTGATCCTATGGAGACGCCGATCGATTCTGAGATGAGCGCGATGACTGATTTTCCCTCAAGCGGAGAGCGGAGGACCGAGCTTTTGAAATGGAGCACGTCGCGGGCGGGATAGACGCCGGCGGGCGTGAGGTCGTCGCCGTCGTACTCGTAAATGGCTGATCGCCGCTTTTTATCGATGATGAGCCGAGGGCTCGGGCCGTACATGGGGAGGATCTCGACGGGCTCGAGGCCGTGCCAGCGAATTAAGGCGTAAGCGTTGCCGAAGAGGTCTTCCGTGAGCTGTTTCCAGCGCCAAAACTCGCCGGCGGTGAAAAGCGGGCTCGGGCCGCGCGAGAGGAGGTGATAGGCGGAGTGATCCTCAGCGGGGTAGCGGTACCCGCCGTCTTTTCTGACAACGTCAACCGGGAGCGAGGCGAAAGTCTCGGCCCTCACGATGAGGCACGCGAGGACGGCGGCGGAACGGAGGGAGGTCTCGGGGGTGACACGGACGCCGGACGCGGAGAGGGCGGAGGCTGAGCCGAAGAAGGCGCGGAGAACCGCGTCGTCCGACACGCGGTATTCCCCCTCCGCTCTGATGTCGGGGGGTTCTGGAGCCTCCTGAGTGAACCACGAGAGCGGGTTCCAGCCCAAACGAACCTCTTAGATCGAAGAGTATACTACGCATAGTATACGACGATTCTTATCGTGTCAAGTGACGCGGAGGAATTGAGCAGTTTTTTTGCTGGTGAGCTGCTAAAAAGAGAACGTGTAGACGCCGCCGGTCTCGGCGAAGGATGGCGGGGCGCTTTCCTCGGCCTGCGCTCCCCACGCGGCCATTGCGAGGGCGATGACGCCGTCAATTTTGCAGTCGGGATCAGAACGATTCGACTTCGCGAATCTCCATCCGAGCGGCGGCCGCTGATACGGCGCGGCGCTCGCGGCATGGCGGGCAAGCTCAGGGTCTCCTCCGTGGCGAAGGCGGCCGGCAACGGCGAGGTCGTAGACGTGCTGCGAGGCCGCGCACATGCGGTCATTCGTCTGCGGGAACTCCTCGACGGGGAGTCCCTCGTCTTCGAGGAGCTCCATCGTTCTCGCCATTTGCCGGCGGTCGAAGAGGATGCGCTCGGCGCTGGTCGTCTCGGCCATTGAGCGGATGTGATCCTCAAGGGCGAGGTAGTCGTGGTAGCCGCGAGTCCGCTCGACGTCTCTGATGTCAACCCACGCGTGGTAGTCGCCATCGTCGTCAACCTGAACGACGGCCACGGCGGTGCGGTCGCGCTTATCGGCGGCGTCGACGGCCATGACGGTCGTGCGGGCATCGGCGAGAACCGGCGGCCTGCAGTTTTTTTCACTGAGCCACACCTCTGGCGGAATCGCCGCCTCGTAGGTGCCGGTTTTCGGCCAACGATTTAGATGGTAGCGCTCGAACTGAATAAATGGCATGGAGTAGAAGGCTCGCGAGAGGTCGTCGTCGCTGACCCAGCTCTGTGGGTTCGCCTCGCGCCACGTAGCCGGATCGTTGCCGTCGGCCTTCTCCCGGGCTCCGACCCAATAGACGTAGGCGCTCGGGTCGGTCCTCGCTGACTCGAGGAGCTCCCAGAGCGGGCCGCTCCTCATCGGTCCGGCGGTGGAGATCGTGATGAGGAGGGCGCCGGGCTGGCCTATCATGCCGGAAAGCATCGCATAGCGCATGGAGTCGTCTTTGTGGACGTGATACTCGTCGATGATGCAAACCTGGGCGTGGATGCCCTGAGCTGAGCCGGCGTCGTAGGCGACGGTGTAAATCCGCTGCCCGGTCTCGCGGATGAACACCTCGGAGGTCCTCACCTCGCACGCGGCGCGGAGCATCGGGTCGCTGAGAACCATGCGGCGGATTTTGCCGAACACGATTTTCGCCTGGTTTCGGTTTCTCGCGACGATGACGTACTCGGCCTCGATTATGGGCTCGGCGAAGGCGATCGCGAGGAGGAGCCCGGCCGCGAGCGTCGATTTCCCGGAATTTCGCGGGAGGCCGATAATGGCCTCTCGGTATTTTCTGTCTCCGGCGCGGTTGAGGCAGCCGAAGATCGGACGGATGATACCGTCTATCTGCCAGGGTTCGAGCCGGAAGAGCTCGCCGGCGAAGGTGCGGTCTGGATGGCGGACGAAGCCGCGAAGGAAGGCAGAGACGAGGCGGGCTGCGCGCTCGCCTTTAACTGTCGGCTGGTAGCGGCCGCTGACTCTCGGGAACTTTTTCCGCGTCATTCGTCCATGAGGGTGGAAAGGCGCTTTTGAATGTCGACGACGATCGATCCGGTCGCTGCCTCCATGAAATTTCCGCGGATTCGCGCGAGCGGGTTAAGGCCGAGGGAGTCTGAGAGCTGTCTCATCGTCGCCGCGGCGTCTTTTTGAACGCGCAGCATCGGATTTGGCATCGGCCCGCTCGGCCCGATGACGAGCACGCCTTTATCGGCGACGACGGCGCTTGCGTCGGCGTGAGCCTGGGCGGCCTCGCAGTAGGCGCGGACGAGGGGTAGATCGACCTCTCGCAGGATCCTGAGCGCGGCCATATCGGCGAGGATCGATCTCCAGACGTCGGCGGCAACCGGAGCCATGCCGGCTGGGGGCTCGATATCGGCGATGGCCCCCGTGGGGGACTGGTAGACGACGGCGGGAGGGCCTGCGCCGGTCTGTGGGCGGTGGCCGGTGCTTTTGCTTTTCACCCGGGCGGGATTTCTTGGGCGTCCTTTCGCCACTTCACCACCTCTTAAGGCCGGTCTCGTCATCTGCTATGGCAGGTGCCTTCGACGTCGTCTTTTTTCCGGCGGCGTCGGGATCGAGGCCTCGACGGCGTTCGACCTCTGTGATGAGGCGCTCGATGTCGCGGATAATCACGGTGGTCTCGGGGAAGACGATGTCGCGGCGCTTCTCAATCTCGACGGCGGTTTTGAGCCGGTCGCGCTCGAGCTCGAGGAGCTCCTCAAGGATCTGAAGGGAGAGTGAGAGGTCGAGGGCGTCGCCGGCGCGTGGGCGGTCCGTGTTCCTCATCATCGACCCCTCGAGAGGCTACGGCCTCGTGCGCGGCTCACGTCGTCAAAAATCCACCACATGTTGCGGTTTTTTTGACCAGGGTGCATGAGGGCGTGGCAATCTGAGCACAAAATCATCATATTAGCCTTTTCGTAGACGAGTTCTGATGCGATGCCGGTTTCGCTCACCGGGATGATGTGGTGGCAATGGCGAGATGGCTCTCCGCACACCTCGCAGAACGCGCCGCGCTCCTCGAGGACGGCGGCGACGACGCGGCGGTATCTGGTGAGGCTCGATTCAGCCATCGGTGTCGCCCGTGAAGAGGTCAGCGGCGCGTGAGACGAGCTCGGCGGCCTGCTCGCAGCGCCACGCGAGTGGAGGCTTTACTCGGCTCCTGAGGGCGGAGAGCTCGGCGGAGACGGAACGGGCGCCGAGGATGGCGGAGGCGAGGCGGTCTTCTGGCCTGGTCTGGCGGCGCGGAGGCGGCTCTGCGTGCGGAACCTCGCCGAATTCGGTCGGATGCTGTGCCTGGTCGATGACGGTCGAGTTGTAGAACGGCCCGGTGCCCGCTCTTGCTCGGCTCGCGGCGACCCGGCAAGCCCCAGAACAGTAGGACGGGCGGCGGCCGTATTTCGTGTGCTGGAACCTGCGGCCGCACCTGACACAAACGGAATAGTACTTGTCTTCCATACGAATATCGTAACAAAATGTGACGATAGGGGCAATTCCTGACAAACCTGATCAGGATTACTGGATTACCAAAACTCCAGTTTCGGGCTCGTGCGAGAAAGATGGCGTGCGAGGTGTGGGCCGCCCTACCTTTTGTCCTTACCCCCCCTACCCCAGGTGGCAGGAGAGCGACGTGTCGGTATCATGAAGAGGTCGATTAAGGGGGAGTGATGGCGGAGCAGAAAAAGAGCATGGCCGAGCGAATGGTAGAGGTCGGCGACTCCATGCAGAGCGGCGGGAAGAAGGTCGAGAAATCCGGATGTTCGATCATGAGCTTCATGATCATGCTCGTGATCCTCGGCGTGGCGCTGCTCGCGCTGAAGGCGTGCTGGTGATCGGCTGTAGTGGATCAGCTGCTTAACGCAGAACGGGCGCCTCGGCACTGTGGCCGTGGCGCCCGTGGTGGTGGTGACGCTTAGCTCTCGTTTCGCTTCAGCAGCTCCATCACTACGAGCTCGATAATATCCTCAGCGAGCGCGGCGCATATGTACGCCTCATCGAGCTCGCCAGTCTCCTCACTCATCGTGCACACGACCTCGCCGTCTTGGTACGTGAGCCTCTCATCGGCCACCACGCTCAGGACAAGGCCTCGGCCGTACTGCTCGTACTCTCCCCACGTTTTCCGCTCGTCTCCTCCCTGCTGCTCGTATGCGTGCTCCCAGATCTCCCACGTATGGTACGTGTAGTAGCCTTCGTCTTTCGCAGCGTGTGCGCCAGTAGCAGATATCACATTGTCGATAAATCCCTCATCGATATCCAGCTCCTCGTCTACCTCCACGCCTAGGCTTAGTGCTATGAGCTGCTGCCCAAAATCAGGTACCCACCCGTCACAATAGTTTTTGATTGTGAGTTTTTTATCGTCGGCCTTCATGATCTTCCTCCTTGTCGGGAACCTTCTTGGTTCCTCCTTACTGTGACTTTATTTTACACTAGTCTTTACGTGGTGTCAAGCGGTTTTTGAAGATTTCTGAAGTTTTTTTCCACCTCCAGAAAAGTTTTTTCTGCCCGAGCAGATCTTACTCACCGCCACGGATGTAAATTCTCGGCCGCTCACCCGTCTTCCTCTCGATCCTCGAAGCGGCGATCGCGGCGGCGACGCGCTGCACGGCAGCCGGAACGAGCGGGTCGGTCGGATGCGCTACCCGGTAGTCCTCGTCGGTCGCAGACACCACGAGGTCGCGGTAGCCGCCTTGCTCGCACGCGTCGGTCATGCGGTCGGCGAGCTCGTCGCGGATTGCCTCAAGGGCGCTAATGCGCTCCATCATCCATCCTCTAATCACCCGCTTGCCTGCCTCGCACTCACTCACCCTCGACCCTCTCCACGGCAAGTACTCGGCGAGCTGCTGCTGGCTCAACCCGAGGGCTTCGCGGGCGCACTTGAGGTCGCCCGGTCCCCATTCGCGTTCCTCTTTTTTCGCCTTCTCGACCTCGGCGGCGGCGGTCGAGAGGTAGGCTCTCACATCGTCGGTGCTCAGGGCCTGCTCGGTCTGCGCGCCGCACGAGTAGCCGTCGGCGATCCACGCGGTTGTCAGGGCCTCAAGGCCTGGATCGATCGATCTTCCATCGCTCATCTCATCCTCCTGGTCAAAAAAGAAGACGCCCCCGAAGGGGCGCCCTCATTGAGTTTGTTTATTTGCCGAGCTCGTTGAGCCTCGTGAAGTCTCCGAGGCCGCCGAAACGATGAGCGGTCTGGAGCTCCTCGGCGAGGCGGCGGGCGGTCTCGCGCATGCTGATCGTGGCGCCGGCGAGGACGGTCTTGCCGTCGACGTGATAGGCCTGGATCTTCCGGCCGGTGGCTGGATCGAGGAGCGTGAGATAGCGGCTGTCTCCGTCGATGACGTCCCAAGCGCTTCCTGCTGCATCTGTCGCGGCGGTCTTGAGCTGGCTCCAGGTGGTCTTCGTGGCCTTCATGGTCTTCCTCCTTGTCGGGAACCTTCTTGGTTCCTCCTTGCTATGACTTTATCTTACACCAGGTCTTAGCTGGTGTCAAGCGGTTTTTGAAGATTTCTGAAGTTTTTTTCCAGATTTGTCGATTATTTTTTCAAAAGCTCTCCGAGCCCGACCTTCCTCGTAAAGTCGTAGAAATGCTCCTTGGTCTCAGGTAGAAACCGGCCGTTGTCGCAGGAGTCGAGATGCCAAACTTCGTTTTCTCCGTCTTTTTTCGCTGAGCAAACCGGGTTATTGAGATCGTCTTCACGCCATAGAGCCCAATCACAGTTTATGCACTTCATGTATTCGCTGCAGTTCATTTTCCCTCCGATACCAGTCGCAGCCCATTGCGCTTTCGTACTCCTCCACTCTTTGTGTGTGTGAACCCACGATCCTCCATCTCATTCGCAAACATGATTCTGCTCACAGGGCGAACGCATTTATCGTCGCACCACACCTTGTAAGTAGCGTTCAGGTCGCAGACAAGAACAGACGCGTTTGTGTCGATAACTCACTCCTCTTCGAGGAACGGCATGTTTCCGCTTCTCATAGCCGTGTTCTCCCGTTAGATGATTTCTTTGAAGTCCGCGCCGGTGCTGGTCAGGATGAAGTTCAGCTCGATGAACTCCGCCGTCTTGGTCGGCTTGACGAACACGCGGGCCACCATTTCGTTGCGGTCGATGACCGCCGGGGTGTTGGTCTCCTCGTCGCACTGGAAGGCGAAGTCGTAGAGGCCGCCCTTGTCCTTGATGTCCTGCAGGAAGGGGTTGATCAGGCGGCCGAGGGCACGCCAGGTCTGGGGATGGTTCGGCTCGAACACCACGAAGCGGGAGGATTCCGAGATGGCTTCCTCCATGAACATCATCAGGCGGCGCACGTTGATGCGGTCCACGGCCGATGGCTGGCTCTGCAGTGTCTTCTGCCCCCAGATGTTGATGCCGGTGTCGGGGAACACGGCGATGACGTTGACCCCTTCCGGATAGAGCACATCGCGCTCGCCACGGCTGGTCTTGTAGGCCAGGGAGAGCGTGTTGAAGATGCGGCCACGGTCGATACCGGCGGGCGCGTTCCAGACGTTGGTCTTCTGGTCGCTGCGGGCGATGCAGCCCGCCACCGCGCCGCAGGGCGGCACCAGCTTCTTGCGCGAGTTGACCGGATCGCTGATCTCCAGCCAGGGGTAGTAGAGCGCCGCGTAGGAGGAGTTGAAGGCCGCGTGGCTGTACATCCCTTGTCCCTTGCGGAAGTCGACCGCTTCGAGCGGCTCCAGATGCATGGGCGTGTCGGCGATGAACAGCAGATCCTTGCGCCCTTCGGCATAGGCGATTCCGGCGTTGATGACCGGCACCGTGGTGACGCCGGGAACCATCAGCAGGTTCAGGGCGTCGATCTCGTCAAAGCCATAGAGGCCGGTATGCTGCGAGGGATCGCCGATGAAGTCCGCATCGGCCAGATCGGTCAGTCCGTTGTCGCCGCCGCTGAGCGCGAACACGCCCAATGCCGGACGGTTGCCGGGCGTTCCCGACGCGGCTGCCAGATCCTGGACCAGGATGAAATCCGAACGGTCGTTGATCGCCAGCTCCACATGGTTCGGCAGCGTCTCGTCCATGCTCAGATCCTTGAACACCTCGACCACATCGCCTTTGTGCCGGACCACCAGGTTGAAATGGTTGGCCGGATCTAGAGAGCCATCCTCGATGGAGACGGAGATTCGGTCGCCCCAGACGCCTTCGTTCACGGCCTCGATCCGCAGGGCGTCGGCGGGCGTCGCCTCCCGGTTCTGCAGCACGATGGAAGACTTCAGCGCCGTCAGGGTGTCCCGGTCGGTGGGGTCGGTGAGATGGGCGATGCGGGTGACATAGAGGACCGAGCCGCCGTTGTCGAAAAACGCCCGGGCGGCGTAGGCCAGATAGCTCTCGTTGATATAGGAGCCGAAACGGTTGATGAACTGCTCCCAGCTCGTCACCAGCACGGGCTTGTTGATCGGGCCTTTCTCGGCCACTCCGACCATGGCGGCCGACGAGGTCGAGATCTGCTTCACATAGAAACTGAAGTCCGTTTCCCGGGTGTAAATCCCGGGCGATAGATAGGTCGGCATGGTTATTTCCTCCGCTTGCTGGTGGTCTTGGCCTCATCGGCTGCGGCGTCATCGGTTGCCGTGGGCTTTTCCGGTTCCGGTTCCACGCCGCCGGTCAGGTCGGTGATGCGCACCAGGCCGCGTTTTCCGGCGGTCTTGATCTCGGCGATGCTCAGTCCATTTGACCTCATTTATTAGGCAGTTGTCGCACGTTACGCACCATCTCGGAATTGAGTCGCTCACTGCTCACCAACTCTCTCCGACGGCATACTGGTCACAACTTTTCACACTGTTCTACTCCCTCCACCACAACCTCAACCCTCGGCTCAGCAGGATCGACCGCGAAAGAATCCGCGAACCCGACAACGTGTGCCTGCCCGTCGCCGTCGATGATGCCGCGCCTCACAAGCGCGTCGAGGATGAACTTTTTCGCAAACGCGACGTTGTCGAGATCCCTCCGCCGATCCGGCTCCACCCACAGGAAGCTCACCTTGACTTTTCCGTGGACGGCCTCGGCCTGAGATTCTGTGATCGCCCACGAGATCGCCCGCTCTGTCTTCCTCTTCATCGTGGCGCCGGCTTTTGCTCCCGACCTGCACACGCGAGAGTAGTCGTTGAGGCCTGGTAGACGGCCGCTGATCGTGACTTTTGTCGATGTCCTCATCACAATCCCGCCTTAAGCCGAACGCGGCGGAGGCGATTCTTCACGGCTCGCTCAGTCCTCCCGAGCCTCTCTCCGATCTCCTTCGCATGGACGCCGGCGGCGGTGAGCCTTTCTGCCTCATCGGTTTCCCAGCTCGTCCACGCTGGTGCAGTGAATTTTTTGACTGCAGAGGCGCCGGTCGCCTTCTTGCCGATCCTGTAGTAGACGGCTTTCTCAGTCCGGCAAAGACGCTCGCTAATCTCGGCGATGCTCAGTCCATTTGACCTCATTTCGACGACGGCTGCCTCTTCCTCATCCGTCCACCCATTCGCCCGTTTTTTTCTCGACTCCGTCTCAAAAAACGCGGCGCGCTTGCCGTCGAGGAGGGCGTTGAACTCGCAGTCGGAGCAGGTGCCGGTCCTGACTCGCGGCCATCCCGGGAGGTGAGCGCAGCTGTTTTTCATCATGCCGCAGCTCTCGCAGCGAAAGGTCTCCCGGCAGAGACTTGTGCCGGAGTCGCTGCAGCCAGTACAGGCGACGGAGGGCTCGTCATCGGAGATCTCCTCCTTTTGCTGCGTCGACGGCTCCTCAATCGGGATGCCTCCGCGGCCGTCGATCCACGCCTCAAGCTCGTCGTGGTAAACGCGGATGAGGTGTTTAACCATCCGGCAGGGGATCTCGGTTTTGTCGCCGTCGAGGTAAGCGTGGCAGCTTTTATAGGCGGCTTTTGGCGGGATCCCGATCTCGCGAGCCGCCTGCGTGACACTCATGGATCTCGCGGTGAGCGAACTTGGTGCGAATGTTTGCTGCGCGCTCATCTCCTCCTCACCTCCACAGACCGAGGGCCAACGCTATGCAGGAAATCACCGCAGCGCCGCAACACGCCCCCAAAACGGCGGAGCAAGCCGCTATCCATAGTACCCACGCCTTCTTACGCTCCGATCGCTGTTTTTCGGCGTCCTCGGGGCGCTGGTTCGATTTGTGGGCGCTTATTTCGTGTAGTTGTGTCATTTGCTTGTCCTATCGCTGTAGTAGATCACCGCGCTAGACGCTGATGCCGGTGCGCTGCCAGTGCTCTGCTCGTGTGCGGCGCTCGGCGTTTGGGATCGATGGCCGCGAGCCGTGTGGCGGGCAGCGGTGGTGGCGAAAGCCGTAGCCCTGCCTGTAGGTGGCGTCTGTGTCGAGCTCGGCGAGGGTGATGGCGAGGTCGCATTGCCAACAATAGACCCAGTCGTCGACGCTGGAGCCGTAGAGGTCCTGATTTTTCTCCGCGTTCGTCTGCCGGCGGCCGTTCCTGTAGGTAGCCTCGTCTCCGGCGCCGAGGAGTGGTCTATCGGCTGGGGCGGCCGGTGAGGTGTCGAGCTCTCGCAGGTACGACTCGCGGAACGCGCTCATGCTCGGCCTCCACTCACTCGAGCCGCGGAGCGCCGATACCGCGCGCTTCGCCGGCTCCACGTCGTAGTCCATGAGGAAGTCGACCCACTCGCGCTGCTGGTACTCATCGAGAACAGGTCTCCACACTGAATTAATAGTACGAAGGATCGCCGCTATCTCGGCCGTTGTCATGAGATCAGCCCCTCCTCGACCATTTCGCGGATCGTCTCCTCGATATCCGGCACGCCTCGATCGCGGCGGAGGTCGGGATCGGGGGCCCACGATGGCGGCGGCCCCTCCTCCCAGTCGTTCCAGCGCTCGCCGTTTAGAAAGGTGGCCGGCTGGAGGATGTACTGCCGCTCAGGCCCGCCGCCGTTCGCTGAGATCTCGCCCATGACGCGAGCGACTCCGAGCGCGAGGGCTTTATCGCGAGCTGGGAGACGTCCCCAGGAACGGGCGGCGTTCTTTTTACCGTCTTTGCGAGGATAGACGCTCCAAAACTCGTCGAAGTCGGCGGGGTAGGTGCTCCGCCTGGTGCCCGAGCTCTCGATGGAGACGTCGGAGTCGTCGACGATGACGATCTCGTTCGATTGATGGACGATATCTTTAAGAGCTCTTTTGTTAAGCTCTTTCTCTCTGTTGATGTCTTTGTCTCTGTTAATGTCTTTGTTAAGGGGGTCACGGTGATGCTTCATAACGTCACCGTGACGCTCCGTTGCGTCACCGTGACGCTTGTGTGACGTCACGCGTGACGTCACGGTGACGTCACAATCTCGGCTGGTCCTCTTGCGATAACGCCGCTGCCTCTCCCGGTGTAGCTCGTTTCTCCTCTCCATTTCCATGAGACCGCCGGCGTGGTACCCCCAATCGCTGATCGTTGTCTTGACCTCGCCGTTCTCGTCGGTGGCCTCGTCGATGAAGCCGCACGAGATAAGGGCGGAGAGGAACGCCTCTGGATCGTCGCCGGAGTATTTAGCCGCGTGGGCGATGTCGCCGGCGAGGAGATCGCTGAGATCCCCGTCGAGTGCGAGTCTCGCCGACCAGGTCCAGAGGGCGCAGACGTAGCCTAGGGCGAGAGCGATCTCGCAGTGGAGCGTCCTCGCCAGGCGTGCTGTCCTCGCCTGGTCGACCGTCTCAACGTTGAGAGGGATCCACCTATTCATCGCCATTTTGTACGACGTAATCCGCCAAAATATCCAGAAGCCCGTGAGCTTCATTCGCCTTCTTTAGCCTCCCCTCAAATTCACGCTTCCTCGCCCCTGTTGCTCCGCGCCCGACGAGCTCGACGCGCTTAATCTCCGCGTCGATGAACCTCCTAAGGAGATAGGCGCTTTCCTGCGGCGTCGGCTGCCAGAGTTCATCGCTAATCCGCCTCATTCCGCCGTCTCCACTGCCTCGGCGTCCAGGACCTCGCCGGTGGCCTGGTCGATGCCGATCTTCTCGGCGACGCGCTCGGCGAGGGTCTTCTGCGTGGTGTGTGAGGAGATCTCGCGGTGGAGTGGCTCTCGGTGCTCGGCGCTGATCGCGAGGGCGAGACGGTCGGAGTCTTTCGGGACGAGTTTCAGTGCTCGCAGAAGGACGGTTTTTTTGCCCATCTCGGCATAGGCCGTCACCCATGGGCCGGTGACTTCTCCGGTCTCTTTCGACTTCGCCGCGCCGTATTTGTCGCGAATGTCGTCGACCTCCGAGCGCGTGAGGACGGCGAGCTGTCGGCCGCCTGTCTTGAGTTTGATGACGGCGTAAAAAAACGTGATGTCCTCGTCGCGTCTGGACCCGCTAAGGTCGGGGATGTGGTCGATGCCGGGATCGGTGCCGAGGCGGTATGAGAATTGATCCTGGGAGTAGACCGGGAAAGCGGAGATCTCGTCGACGTAGCCAGAATTGTGGGCGAGCTGAACAAGGCCCTGATAACCGGCCTGGAAGCTCGCCTCGTAGCATTTAAGACGGCCATTCCAGCGCGGAATGAGATAGCACTCGCCGAACATCCCGGGGCGGAGGCCGCATTGCGCCGCTTTCAGGAGCGCGCCCATGAAAGACGCCGGGCTGCACTTCTTGAGGAGCTCGTTGGTCCGAACCTCCGTGAGGGCTACCCTCATCATCGTCTCGGGCTTAATGTGGGCTGGGAGGGCGGTGGCGACTTGCTCGGTGAAAGCGCTGCTCTTGAAAACGTCGAGGACGGTCGCCGGCGATTTCGCTGGTTTTTCGATGGCTTTGTCTGTCATGCGATCTCCTTGGGAGCGAAGAAGGTCCTCGACTCGGATGTTTTCGTGTACTCGGCGGCGAGCTCGGGGTGATCGGCGCGGAGGCGCTTCGTGTCGAGCGTTTTGCGCGTCTGCGTCTTCCAGCTGAGCCGCCACCGGTCGGCGACGACGGCAGCCTCGTGCGGGCCCATGAGCGCCTGCAGGGCCTGTTTAGCCTGGTCTGCGGCGAGCTTCGCGGCCTTCACCTCACGCTCGCGGGCGAGGTACTCGCAGACGAGGCGCTCGGCCTCGATGTCCTCGATCTCGATCGGCGGGTCGGGGATCGTCTCGCCGAGCCACAGGCCACTAAGGACCTCGCCATCGGCGCGTGAGCCGTCGGGCTGAGGCGGGATGTTGGCCTCTACGTGGTCGAGCCAAAACCGCCGCCCGAGGTCGATGAGGGCGTTGTGGAGATGATGATCTGCCCGTACCTCGACGATCGTGAGGTCCTGCCCGCCGGTGTCGGCGGCGGCGTAGGCGAGATCGAGGCCGGTGACGGCGAGATACCACTGGGCTTGGATGTAGTAGCCCTCTGGGAGCTCGCCGGTCTCGGCGTCCCACTTCGCGCCCGAGCGGAAGCCGAAGGCGGTTTTGCACTCGAGGACGGCGACCGGCGTGCGCGGCCTGTCGACGGTCGCGATGTAGCGATCGATCGAGGCGCCGGCGGGGAAGCCCCACTCGTCGTGAACGATCGGCCGGGGGCGGTAAGTGGTGTAGCCTGGGCGGGCTCGCGTAAACTCGTCGGCGACGAAGTCCTCGAGGGCGGTGCCCCTACGCATCGGGAGGGTACTCTCGTCGCTTCCCGGCTGTGAGATCTTCGATTCATAAACCGAGAGCTTGCTGCTCCACGGAGAGACGCCGGCGATGGCGGCCATATCGGTGCCGCCGAGATAACGCCGGCGGTTTTCGAGGAAGTCCGCGCGGCTCATCCGAACACCGCCCAGAGGCCGACGACAAAGACCCACAGAACGAAGAGGGCGAGCCCGCATGCGAGGCCGAGGAGCGCGTATGCGATCCAGACGTAGGCGACCTCTACGAACCTTTTCATACGCTTCGGTTTTCTGGTAGAGTGGAGCGTGGCGTTTGCTTTGTGACCCCCCGCCGTGCCAGCGGTTAGTGGGGTTGCGCTCTTAATCATCTTCTCCTCCTCTTTTCTCGCTCTGGTCTGTGAGATGGCTCTCACGCCGCGCCGCCGCTGTCTTTTTCTGCCCGTCGCTTGAGCCAGTCCTCGATCTCGTCTTCGATGACGAGACGGACGCGCCCGGTGTCTCCGACGGAGACGCTTGGGATTGGGTCGGCGCCGACCTTTAGCCACGCCCTGATCTGCCTTTGAGAGACGCCGATGAGGTCGGCGGCCTCCGAGACTTTGAGCAGTTTACCCACGTAAAACCTCCTTATCGCCTACACTGACAGAAGAATCTTAGCACTTCTCGCAGGTTCCTGCAACCAATAGAAACAAGGTGCCCCTATTGCTCCGATGGCGCGGTTGTCGTAGAATCTCTGGCAGGAGGTGAAACGAAATGGAAGATTACGACGAAATTAGTGAAAACAACCTGAATCCGGTGAACGCCATCGCACTAGGAGCATTGTTGCGATCGACGAGACGCGCACGTGGGTTCAAGACGACCGACGAGGTGTCCGAGATCCTCAAAGTCAAGTTTGGGCTAAGCGTAAGTGGGAGGACTGTCTACGCGTTTGAGAACGGGTCGTATTTTCCGCGTCTCGATGTGTTTTTCGCGCTTCTCTGCGTCTACGACCTCACACTCGATGCGTTTAATTTCGCGTTTAGCTCCGACGTAAACGAGCAGCTTCAGAAGCGAATCGTGAGGAAGTGGTGAGCGGCGAGCGAAGG
This sequence comes from Thermoleophilia bacterium, assembly GCA_040776965.1. Classification (GTDB taxonomy): domain Bacteria; phylum Actinomycetota; class Thermoleophilia; order UBA2241; family UBA2241; genus CAIXSE01. Next base: position 538,237 of record JAXGZO010000001.1, on the reverse strand, counting down.
TCTCACGGCTCGATCTCCGAGGTTAGGCCCGGCGTCTGGACGGTGAGGGTGTCGGCCGGCGTGAGTCGAGCGACCGGGGAGCGTCGGAGAATCCAGCGGACGGTGAGAGGATCGAGGAGGACGGCGGAGGCGGCGCTAACCGCGCTACTCGTCGAGGCCGGCGAGATGCCAGAGGGCGCCTACACCCTGCGCGATTTTCTCGAGCAGGTCTATATCCCGTGGGCGCGCGAGAACCGCTGGAGGGCGAAGACCGCTGAATCTGCAGAGGGCAAGCTGCGCCTCCACGTGATCGGTCCTCTCGGTGATATCCAGCTCTCCGATCTCACTCCATATCGGCTTGAGCGCTGGATCTCTGGCATCTCGGAGAAGTCACGCCCAGGATGCTACCAGGTGCTCTCCGCCGCCCTGAAGAGGGCTGCCAGGTGGGGGATGATCGCAGCGTCTCCTCTCGACCGCGTCGACCGGCCGAGGGTTGAGCGAGCGGTTGTAAAAAACGTCCTATCGGCCGATGAGCTCGGTGAGCTGCTGGATCTCTTTCGCGGCCACTGGATCGAGCCGGTGGTGATCCTCGCAGCGTCGTGCGGGCTGCGCCGGTCGGAGATCCTCGCCCTTGACTGGAGGGACGTTGATTTTACGGCGGCGACCGTGACGGTCGAGCGCGGATGCCACCGTGTTAGAGGTAGGGAGATCTTCGAGGACCCGAAGTCTGCTACGTCGAGGCGCGTCGTCGCCGTTCCTTCGTGGGCGCTTGCGAGGCTCCGCGAGACCCGTGGGCTTGGTCCTATCGCCTCGACGCCTTCTGGTGGTCGTGCCGCTCCCGACTCGGTGACGAGGGCATACATCCGAGCGGTGAGGGCATCCGGCATCCGCTACGTGCCGCTTAAGAATCTCCGCCACTCCCACGCATGTGGGCTGCTCGCCGCCGGCGTCGACATTTACACGGTCTCGCGGCGCCTCGGCCACTCCTCCGTGTCAGTCACCGAGCTCCACTACGTCGACACGACTGCCATGGCAGATAGGGCTGCTGCTGATGCATCGCCGGTGCCGTCGATCGCGGGGCAAAAAACCGACGCCCAAAAACGCCAAACGCCCAAAAACGCCCAACGAAAATAAACACGTAGTCGCATAACACAGCGAGATGTCACGAACGGTCGCAGGTTCTTGGTAGAAAATGCGATTAGCAGGGGCTTTAAAAGGCCCTGAACGGTCTACGGAACCGAAGGTCGCAGGTTCGAGTCCTGCCGGGCGCACCACTCTCTTTCCCCCTCATTTGCAGGTACTTCCCCATTTAAACTGTCGGTGAAGGCCGTCTGCACACCGCACTCTCGGACCGGCTTGGATCAGATCAAGCTAAGCTACTCCATGAAAAGCGAGCGAGCTGGGGCGAGCTTGTGCACCCTCCCGGGGGTCACGTGCGAGCAAAAGCGCAAAAACACCCCCCGCAGTAGCTCTGCACCGCGGGGGGTGTTTTTAAACCCGATGGAGGGAGCCTTTCGTTAGGCCCACAGTATAAAACGCCTGTTCAGCTCAAAGAAAAACCCTCTAGAAGACGCCACACGAAACGTGCGGGAGCAGGGCGAGCTAGTCGGTAAACGTACAACTCTTGCCGCTTACTATCACCTTACCGTCCACATCGGCGAACACGAAGTAGCAATAGCCAGAGTCGGCCATGCTCTCGGAGTGATCCTTCATGAAGAAGACCGCCCGGTTAGCCCCGGGATACAGGGAGCTCTCCGGAGCCACTTCCTCCTTGCCGGCGCCACCAAAGAGCCCCTCCAGGGCCTCCTTAGTCATGCCGAGCTTCACCTCGTTGTACTTGTACTTGAGGGCGTTCTCGTCCATGTTGGTCTTACCGGCGTCTGAGGTCGCCGTTATCTTCTCGGCGGCCGCCTTGTCGCAGGCCTGCTCCTTGTAGTTGCTGTCCTGACCGATATTCGTCGCCTTGCTGGAGACCGTCCCGTCGTCGCCAAAGGAGACCACAACCCACTCCGTCGTCTCCGCGGGCATCCAGACGAGCGTACCCGGACTATGATCCTTGTCCTTGGAGGGCACACCTGGCTCACCCATCGTCTTCTCTACATCCTCTTTTTTCATATCGAGGGTGAGCTTCTCGTAGTGAGCGCTGAGGGTTTTGGCGTCCACCTTGGCGTGCTCGGGCACAGGGTAGAGCGTGCTGTCCGCCCCACCGCCACCGCCGGAGCCACCACCACACGCCGCAAGCCCACTAGCGAAGCACACAGCGAAGCACAACGTAAAGAGCACCGACACAGTTTTCTTCATCCGTTCTTTCCTTTCGCGTACGAGCTCCAACAAACCAACGGGCAACCTGAGAGAAGCTTAACAGAAGAGTAATGATCTTTTAGCGAGAGCCATGGCCCCAGCGAAAGACGGGCGAAGCGTGAGATAGGCAGGGGAAGAGCCGGACGGGCCCGAGCTGAGCCCGTAAACCCCACCCCCTAGACGCTAGCCGGCGCTCTGCGTCTGGGGCTCGAGGAAGGAGACGAACTGCCCGGCCGGCATGGGGCGGGCGAAGAAGAAGCCCTGCAGGCAGTCGACGTTCGTCGTCTTGAGCCACTCAACCTGCTCCGCCGTCTCCACACCCTCCACGGTGATGGTGCAGTTGGCGTGCGAGAGCAAGCTGAGCGTGTCGAAGAAGACCTTCTTAGAGGAGTCGAGGATGCCCTTGTCGATCTTGACGATGTCGAAGGGCAGGCTCAGCATGCGCGAAATGTTAGAGAACCCCGTGCCGAAGTCGTCGAGGGCGAAGAGGAACCCCATACGGTGAAGCATGTCCATTCGCGACTCAAAGAGGCCGACATTGCCGCCGCCGACGGCCTCGGTAACCTCGAAGCACACCAGCTCAGGGCGGACTCTGTTGGATCGGATAACCTCGAGGAGATCCGAGAAGATCTCCCTGTCGGAGAAGACCTTACCGGAGAGGTTGATGTTGATGCGCTGGATGTTGAGCAGATTGAGGTTTCGCTCCCTCATGAAGTCGGAGACGGACTCGATAACGTAGGTATTGATGTAATTAATGATGCCGGCGCGCTCGGCGACGGGGATAAACTCGACCGGCGAGATGGACCCGTCGGGGTGGTGCAGCCGCAGAAGGGCCTCTGCCGAGGTAAACCGCTGCTCGGCCAGCGAGTAGATGGGCTGGAAGTACACCTCAAGCCACTTCTTCTCGGCCAACGCTATGCGGAGGCAGTCCGCCACGTAGAGGTCTCGCTGAACACCGAGAAAGACCTCTCTATCGAGGAGGATGGGCTTTTTAATGGGCGAGCTGTAGGTGCGTATAGCGTAGTCGACGAGGTTCTCCAGATCGTCGAACTTGGTCACAAACGAAACGTCGGGAATAACGTGGAGGTTTGCCGCTATATCCACACTCTTCCCGGCGAAGACCTAGGGGTTGCTGAACCTCTCCGCGATGGAGTTGATAAACGTATTGTGAAGATCGAGATCTGTAGTCACGATGGCAAAAGAGAACTTGGAGACGTAGAAAACGTTGCCTTTCCTGCTGATGCTCGACAAAAACCTCGCGACGCCCCTCGTTAAATCCTTCATCGTCTCCGCGCTGTAGAGGCTCGCGTTTTGCCTAATACCTATAAGGTCGACTGAGATGATCTCGAAGTCTTTACCCGCATCGAGATATCCCCTTATCATCTTTTGAAGCGCGCTGTAGTTAAGTACTCCTGTATTATCCTCAACCATATTATATGGCTTTTGAACGCTGAAGTAGATATTGCCCAACGCAAATACCACGAAAGCTCCTGCTATATAGTACCCTGTAACTGCTTTTTGCAGGAGAAAACCTGTGACGATAATAGCTATTGAAGAAATGATCACGAAGAACTGCTGCCTACCGAGTTCTTTCCTAAATCGAAATGCGTTAACAACAGCGTAAATAAAATAGTAAAAAGAGACGATGTAAATAATCGAAAAGTAAGGACCGTGCGAGAATGAGTTGTCAGCGTTAACGTAAAAAATGCTCTTGGTGAAAGTACTCAAGAGCAAAAGAACGAAAATAACGAAAACCGGTATGAGGAAAATGACGGCTTTCTTTGTAGGGAACTTAGTGAACCTTCCAGCAGAACTCGCTATATAGAGCGGGAGAAGACAAGGAAAGGTGACTTGGAGTAGGTAGAAAAGAGTTGCCATGACCGTCATGACGTAGACGGGGAAGATAGTGGCACTCTTCGTCATCATGATGATCGTAATGTTCACCGTCATCGAGCACGTGACGATCACGGCGATGAGGGCGAACACCTTGTTCTGCATGTCGGGAAAGCGCTTACGACGAAAATAGTCTACGGATCCGAGCACGAGAAAAACAAGGGCGCAAAGTTCGAAATCGATATTTATTGCCACTACAGCGTACCTTTCTCGTCCTCACCGAGAGGATCCCGGCGCAAGCTCTAACGGCCTAACTATACAACCTGCCGACGCGATTCGAGCGAAATACCTCACCCCTTTCGAGCTCCCACCCCGCGGGTCTCGAGCTCCCCCACGACTGGGCAACGAGAAAAAAGGGGGGGAGCAAGTCGATTGTTGTCAGGAGGGGAGACACTTCTCTTGCTTCTTTGTTAGCAATCTGTAAGTATTCTATGAATATTCCATAAATCTGCACTCCGCCCGCCACCGTCAAGCCTGCCGGTCTGCGCGCGGTGAGAGGGGAGGCCTCAGGAAAACCGAGTGCGCTTCACCAGCCAGCAGCAGCAAGCTCATCGAGAATGGAGAGTATCCATGGCCTTACCGAAGAGATATGGCGGACTCACGCGACTCGCCCTCCTCGCGCTTTTCGTGATTATCGCGACAGCGCTCCTCGCCACCCCCTTTGCCTCAGCGAGCCCCGCGAAAAAGGCTCCCAAGAAGCCGAAGAACGTGATCATCCTGATCAGCGACGGCACCGGGTACAACACCTGGACGGCCGGCGACTACTGGAACAAGGGAGCAGCAAATAAGCAGCCGTAGCACAAGTTCCCCGTGCAGTACGGCGTCTCAACCTTCCCCCTTAACGGCAGCTACGACCCCATCGCAGCCTGGAGCGACTTCACCTACGTCTGCGGACTCGATGCTGCTAATCCAGAAGAGCTCAACCCGAGCATCACCGAGTCGGATATGGCCGCAACGGCCATGGCTACCGGCCTCAAAACCGACCTCGGCGTGGGCTGGGCTCCCTCAGTCGGCAGTAGCACCTCTACCTCTCAGAAGAGCCTCCTCGAGCACGCCTCAGGCCTCGGGAAGTCAACGGGCATTATCAGCTCGAAGTTCTTTAACGACGCCACCCCCGCCGGCTTCGGCTCCCACATGAAGGATCGCAACTACTATTGGGAGATCGCACGGCAGATGGTCAACGAGGGCAACCTCACCGTCGTAATGGGCGCAGGCCATCCGTACTACGACAAGGACGGCGAGGCTGCGGATCCCGCCCCGGCCTGGACGACGAACGCGGACGCCGACTACACCTCGAGATCTGCGTACAAAACCGCTCAGTTCATCGGCAAAAAGGAGTTCGAGGCGCTCAAGAAGGGTGTTGCGCCGGATGCCGACAACGACGGCAAGCTCGACCAAAACAAGACCGGCTGGACCTTCATTGAGAAGCGCAGCGACTTCCAGAAGCTCGGCCGCGGCAAGACCCCCACGCGCGTCTTCGGCCTCGCGCAGTGCGGCGCAAAGGCTCTGCAGGAGAAGCGCAGCACCTCCACTCTCGATAAAATCGCCCCACCGTACAAAGTCCCCTTCTCCAAGAACGTCGCCCGCATTGAGGAGATGACTGCGGGAGCCCTCAACGTGCTCGACAACAACCCGAAGGGTTTCGTCGCGATGTTTGAGGTCGGCGGCGCCGTAGACGACGCCTGCCACGAGGGCTTGAGCGGCCGGGTCTTCGAGGAGTACGACGGCTTCGTCGCCTCGACGAACGTCGTCCTCAACTGGATCAAGAAGAACGGTGGCTGGGACCAGAACCTCCTGATCATCACCAGCGACCACGACTGCGGCTACCTCAACGGCCCCGGCTCGGGCAAGATGCCGGTCAAGACCCTTTACGGCAACCCGGCGACTTGGCGCCCCATTATCAACAACGGCAAGGGCAAGATGCCGACCTTCGACTTCTACTCCTCGTTTGAGGCGAAGAACTGGAATATGTGGTGGCACACGAACTCGCTGGTCCCCCTGTGGGCGAATGGCGCGGGCTCCGAGAACTTCACCACAACCCCCTTCAAGATCGACCCGGTTCGCGGTAAGTACATCGACAACACCGACATCTTTAAGGTGAGCTTGAAGGCACTCGGGCTCTAAGCTTAAGAGACGAGCGCCCCAGCGCCCGACCGCGAAGCGAGCGGGCGCTGGGCAGCACACGCAGAGAGGGCCGGTGCGGCGCACGCCACACCGGCCCTCTCTGCGTGAGAAGCCGAGCATCCTCGGCGCGGCTGCGCCCTCTTCTTCAGCGGTCGCCGAGAAAGCTCAACACGAAGTAGAGGAGCTGAGCGAGCGACGCGAGCGCGGCGGCCACGTACGTCATGGCGGCGGCCGTGAGGGTGCTCCGCACGCCGGCGGCCTCGCCCTGGTTTACCAGCCCGATCTCCTGCAGCTGCACGGCCGCGCGCCGCGAGGCGTTGAGCTCCACCGGCAGCGTCACCAGCTGGAAGGCGACGACGAAGGCGTAGAGCAGCACCGCCAGCTTAATGAGCAGCGCGCCGAGCCCACCCGCGCCAGCGGCGAGCTGGCTCGCCCCGCCGAAGATAACGCCGCCGATGAGGATGATGAACCACGACTGAGAGCCGAAGGCGGCCACGGGCCACACTGCGGAACGAATCGTCATGGGCACGTACGACTTGGCGTGCTGAATGGCGTGCCCGACCTCGTGAGCTGCGACCGCGGTAGCGGCGACCGAACGACCCTCGTAGACCTCGCGGGAGAGGTTGACGCTGCGGGTGCGTGGGTCGTAGTGGTCGCTCAGCGACCCGCCCTGCGCGAACTCCACGGGAACGCTGCTCAGCCCGTTGCGGTCGAGAATGGCGCGAGCGACCTCCGCCCCCGACCTGCCGCTCATCACCGGCTTTTGGCTGTTGCTCGCGAAGGTGCGCTTGAGCCAAGATTGCACGCCCATGCCCACGATAAACGGCACACCGAGACAGAGCAGATAGAGCAGCATAAAAACCCTCCTCCGGCTGAAACTTCAGCGCTATTGTACGGTAACTTCTTCCTTTACCCTCCCGAACGGGCCCTGAATCCCCTATGATTAAGCGATGGGCGACCTCTACCTTCCACGCCACGAGTACTACATGCGCCTCGCCCTCCGCGAGGCGGAGCGAGCGGCCCAGCACGGCGACGTGCCGGTGGGCGCGGTTATCATCCACGAGGGAGAGGTGATCGCCTCCGGGGGCAACGAGCGCGAGGCCCGCAAGAGCCCGCTCGCACACGCCGAGATCATCGCTATCGAGGAGGCCGCGCGGCGCCTCGGTAGCTGGCGCCTGCTCAACACCGTCCTCTACGTCACACTCGAGCCCTGCCCCATGTGCGCCGGGGCGATCGTGCAGGCGCGCATCCCCCACCTCGTCTACGGCGCGCCCGACAAAAAAGCCGGCGCCGCCGGCACCCTCTACGACATCTGCCGAGACCCCCGCCTCAACCACACCCTCGAGGTCACTGCGGGAGTGCTCGCCGACGAGGCGGTGGCGCAGCTGCAGTCCTTCTTTCGGGCGCGGCGCTAGCGAGCGCCACGGGCGCGGCGGCTACGGCGGGCGCGGCGCCCGGCAGCGCATCCGCGCCACCCTCCACACCCCCGTCTCGCCGATTCGACAACTCTGACGTATACTTGCACCCACGCCGCTCGCGAGCGAATCGCGAGAGCGCGGAGAGGTGTCCGAGTTGGCTTAAGGAGCGCGACTGGAAATCGCGTGGGCGGGGATGACCTGCCTCGAGGGTTCGAATCCCTCCCTCTCCGCCATTCCACCTCGGCAACGACAGCCCCTTCCCACCGTCGACGGCAAAGGAAGTCGCATGCCTCACAAACGAACTCCCAAATCTAAGTACAGTCCCGCACGTATCCTCCGCTGGGTATTCCTCGGCATCACCCTCGCGGCCATGACGATCACGGCCTTCTTGCACCAACAGACGCGAGGCCCCCAGCGGCCGCCCGGCGTAGACGCGCTCTGCCCGTTCGGCGGGCTCGAGACCCTCTTCTCTCTCCTCTCCGGCGGCGGCCTGGTGCGGCACACCGCCGCGGGCTCAGTCGTGCTGCTCATCGGCGTGCTCACCGTGACGCTCGTCTCCCGCCGCTCCTTTTGCGGCAACCTCTGCCCGCTCGGCGCGCTCCAGGGCATCTTCGGCGCGCTCGGGCAGCGGGTCATGGGGCGGCGCCCGGCGGTACCGGCCGCCCTGGATCGCGTCGCGCGGTGGCTCAAGTACGTCGTCCTCGTCGTCTTCACGCTCTGGACGTGGCGGGCCGCGGAGCTCGTAATGCGGCCCTACGACCCCTGGGCCACCTGGATGCACCTCACCTCCCCGCGGCTCCTCACCGAGTTCGGCATCGGGCTCGTCGTCCTCATCGTCGCGCTCGCGGGCTCCTTTGTGTACGAGCGCTTCTTCTGTAAGTACCTCTGCCCCACCGGGGCCCTCCTCAGCCTCGCCAGCAAAATCAGCCTCCTCACGATCCGCCGGGACTCGTCGAGCTGTATTAACTGCGGCCGCTGCGACCGCGCCTGCCCCATGAACATCGCGGTTTCCACAGCCGAGCGCGTGACCTCCCCGGAGTGCATCTCCTGCAACGAGTGCGTCAACATCTGCCCCGTGGCCGACACGCTGCGCGTTACCGCCCCCGGAGGCCGCAGTCTCAAAGCGGTGGCGACGCCCATCATCACACTCCTCCTCATGGTCGCCGTCGTGAACATCACGATGGCCGCCAGCTCGTCCTCCTGGGCCAGCGAGGGAGGTCGGGGCGGCGGCCACGGGCGAGGGGGCGGCTCGAGCCAAAGCCAGGGTCAAGCCGGCGAGCTCCAGTCGAGCTCCTCCGGCGTGCGCGGCTCGCTCTCCATGGCCCAGATCGCCGAGACGAACAACGTACCCCTCAACGAGCTACTCGCGGCGTTCGGCGTGGCCTCGGCGGACGCCGGTCGACCCCTCTCCGAGATCAAAGACCGCTACGGCTTTCGCCCCAGCGAAGTCGGCGCCTGGGTAGAGCAACGCGCGACGGGAGGCGGGCAACCGGCCGGAGGGGAGCACGAAAAAGCGGTGCCCTAACGAGATGCCGCGCTCGTGCTACACTACACACGCGCGGCGCCCCCGTCTGTAAAAAGAGGCGCCGGCAGCCATCGCGGAGAGGTGGCAGAGCGGTTGAATGCGGCGGTCTCGAAAACCGTTAGTCCGGTTTCCCGGGCTCGGGGGTTCGAATCCCCCCCTCTCCGCCAGAAGGACACACCAGAGACCTCGGCTACGCCGGGGTCTCTTTGCGTAAGGTGCGGAGCGTCAAGAGCGCCGAGGGAAGCGCCGAACTGTTGAACACACCTAGGGCAGATCGCGCTCTTTGGGGAGCAGCAGCATCCAGTTCACAAGCGCTCGGAGCGATTGCTGTTTGCGACATCGATCACCTCACCCACCGCCGCCGAGGGCGGCGACCCTCACGCCGAGGGCGGCTCTACGACGAGGGCGAGCCGCCATCGGGCGGCTGCGGGTAAAAGATCGCGAAGAGGACGGGGCCCGCAACGGCGATCGGGAGGAGCGGACGTGCCGGGTCGTTGGGGTGCGCGCCGATCAGCAGCCGTATAGCGATAGACACCGCCGCGAGCACCATAAAGACGATGATGATCTGGATGACGAGACGATGCTGCCACGGGTCCCGCGCGGCCACAACCGCGCCGAAGGCGAGCGCGAGCAACGCAGCGGCGAGAATCTTGCCCGAGGTGGTCGCCGCGAGGTTACCGGCGTACGCGAGGGAAAAGGCCAGCGGAAGCGCGATAACGATACTGCCCGCGGAGTAGACGACGAGCAGAATACGAAGAATTTTTGCGCGGCTGAGACCGAGTTTCTCATAGCTGTCGAAGCGCATATCCATCGCCCTTATAGTACAGTCACTCACCCCGACGCGACTTTTCCTGCGAATTCGTTTACACTACTCCACATGGATCAGAATGTGATCCACGAGTTTGCGGTGCGGCTTCACCTCTTCTCCCGTCTTTCGGGGCGAAATGCGAGAGTCTCACTGCTTTGTTAAAGCCCCTGCGGGGCGGAAAAGGATGCGTCAAAATGGCAGAAGGTACCGTCAAGTGGTTCAACGCGGCTAAAGGCTACGGCTTCATCTCTCGGGAGGATGGTGACGATCTCTTCGTTCACTTCCGCGAGATCCAGGCCGAGGGTTTCAAGACCCTCGACGAAGGCGACCGAGTCTCGTTCGACGTCACGCAGGGCCAGAACGGCAAGATGCAGGCGAGCAACGTCCGCAAGATCTAAGCCGATCAGGCATCTTAAAGCACCTTTATCACAAAGGGCGGCCCCGATGGGCCGCCCTTTGTGTATCCACCACCGATGCGCCGCACACCCCCTCAGGCCGACTCACTCACCGTCGACGACCTCGTCTTCGCCGTCCGCTGGAGCACGCGGCGCAGCATCGGCATCTCGGTAGCGCGCGACGGCTCCCTTAAGGTCGCCGCGCCCGTAGGCGCCTCGGCGGACACCCTCACGAAGGCTCTCCGCAGTAAACTCCCCTGGATCCACCGCAAACTCGACGAGTTCAAAGCGCTGGGCCCACCCCCGCAACCCAAGCGGCTCCTGGAGGGTGAGCGCCTCTCGTACTTGGGGCGCGAGCATCAACTGGTCGTGGTGGATGGCCCCCGCAAGCCCGTAGGGCTCACCAAGGGGCGCTTCGAGCTGGACCGCGCGCTCAACGCCGACGAGCGGCGCGCGGCCCTCGTGGCCTGGTACACCCAGCGCGCCGCCCCGCGACTCGCCGACCGCGTGAGCCACTACGCCCCACTCCTCGGCGTCACGCCGGGCGAGATCGTGGTGCGGGATCTCGGCTCCCGGCGCTGGGCGACCTGCCATAGCCGCGCCGGCACACTCAGCTTTCACTGGCGCCTCATCTTGCAGCCACCGGCGCTGATCGATTACGTCGTGGTGCACGAGCTCGCCCACCTGCTCGAGCCCAACCATAGCCGCCGTTTTTGGCGCCACGTGGAGCGCATCCTCCCAGACCATCGCGCCCGCCGAGCTCAGCTCAGCACCCTCGGCGAGCACCACACCCTGTAGCGAGCACCTCCCCCACGCCGACCCTCTGCGCGCTTCCCTCGCACCGGGAATCGGGGTATTCTCCTCGGTAAATCACACATGCAGCTACTCCGGAGGTGACGTTGTGAAGAGATGCATGGACGTCGACAACCTCCACCGTCGACTCAAAAAGATCATCGGGCAGGTGCAGGCGATCGATCGCATGATCGACGAAGACGTTCCCTGCGAAGATGTACTCTCCCAGATCAACGCCGCGAAGTCCGCGCTTCACCGCACGGGCCAGGTCGTACTTGAGGGCCACATTAAGCACTGCGTCCGCGACGGCATCGAGCACGGCGACGCCGACAAGACGATCGAGAGCTTCGCCAAGGCGGTGCAGCGCTTCTCTAATATGGGGTAAGCGAGAGGGGCGGGGGCAGTACTGCCCCTCGCCCCTCTCGTGCGCTCGCGCTCGCGCCCTCGGCGCCTCTTCCCTACTTCAACTTGACGACCCAGGCGTCGCGGCTGCCGTGGTTACCCTTGACGTCGCCGTCGTTGGAGCCGATGTAGCCGGCGAGGATGTAGCCCTTGTCAGTGGTTTGGTGGATGCTGTTCGCCGCATCCCAGTCCGACCCGCCGAGACACCTCTGCCACTGAACGATGCCCCTAGAGGAGAGCTTGACGACCCAGGCGTCGTAGCTGCCGTGGTTACCCTTGACGTCGCCGTTGTTGGAGGAGGTGCGGCCGGCGAGGATGTAGCCCCCCTCGGCGGTTTGGTGGATGCTGTTCGCCCCATCCCAGACCGACCCGCCGAGGCACCTCTGCCACTGAACGATGCCCCTAGAGGAGAGCTTGACGACCCAGGCGTCGGGGCTGCCGTGGTTACCCTTGACGTCGCCGTTGTTGGAGGAGGTGCGGCCGGCGAGGATGTAGCCCTTGTCGGTGGTTTGGCGGATGCTGTTGGCTCCGTCGTCCTCAGAGCCGCCGAGGCACTTCTTCCACTGGACGCTGCCCTTGGAGGAGAGCTTGACGACCCAGGCGTCGCCGTTGCCGTGGTTGCCCTTGACGTCGCCGTCGTTGGAGCCGGTGGAGCCGGCGAGGATGTAGCCCTTGTCGGTGGTTTGGTGGATGCTGTACGCCTCATCCCAGTCCAACCCGCCGAGGCACCTCTGCCACTGGATGGTGCCCTTGGAGGAGAGCTTCACAACCCAGGCGTCGCCGTTGCCGTGGTTGCCCTTGACGTCGCCGTTGCTGGAGTAGGTGTAGCCGGCGAGGATGTAGCCCTTGTCGGTGGTCTGGCGGATGCTGTACGCGTAGTCGTTCTCCGAGCCGCCGAGGCACCTCTGCCACTGGACGGTGCCATTGGAGGAGAGCTTGACGACCCAGGCGTCGTGGTCGCCGTGGTTGCCCTTGACGTCGCCGTTGTTGGAGGTGGTCTCGCCGGCGAGGATGTAGCCCTTGTCGGTGGTTTGGTGGATGCTGTACGCGTAGTCGTTACCCGCCCCGCCGAGGCACTTCTGCCACTGGACGGTGCCCTTGGAGGAGAGCTTGGCGACCCAGACGTCGTTGTTGCCGCGGTTGCCGCTTACGTCGCCGTTGTCGGAGCGGGTGGAGCCGGCGAGGATGTAGCCCCCCTCGGCGGTCTGCTGGACGCTGGTCGCGGAGTCCTGCTCCGTCCCACCGAGGCTGCTCCGCCACTGAATAGCGCCCCTGGCGGAGAGCTTCACAACCCAGGCGTCGTAGTCGCCGTGGTTGCCGGCCACGTCGCCGTTGTTGGAGGCGGTGAAGCCAGCGAGGATGTAGTCGCCGTCGGCGGCTTGGTGGATACTGGCCGCCTTATCCCAGTCCGTCCCGCCGAAGCACCTCCTCCACTGGATAGTGCCCTTGGAGGAGAGCTTCACAACCCAGGCGTCGTAGCTGCCGTGGTTGCCGATGGCGTCGCCGTCATCCGAGAGAGTGGAGCCGGCAAGGATGTAGCCCTTGTCGGTGGTTTGGTGGATGCTGTTGGCCTTGTCGTAGTCCGTCCCGCCGAGACACTTCTTCCACTGAACGGTGCCCTTGGAGGAGAGCTTGACGACCCAGGCGTCGCCGTTGCCGTGGTAGCCCTTGACGTCGCCGTTGCTGGAGGAGGTGAAGCCGGCGAGGATGTAGCCCTTGTCGGTGGTCTGGTGGATGCTGCTGGCGAAGTCCTCACCGGTCCCGCCGAGGCACTTCTTCCACTGGACGCTGCCCTTGGAGGAGAGCTTGACGACCCAGGCATCGCCGCCTCCGCGATAGCCCTTGACGTCGCCGTTGCTGGAGGAGGTGTAGCCGGCGAGGATGTAGCCCTTGTCGGCGGTTTGGCGGATGCTGTAAGCCCCGTCGGCCTCAGAGCCGCCGAGGCACCTCTGCCACTGGACGCTGCCCTTGGAGGAGAGCTTGACGACCCAGGCGTCGGAGCTGCCGTGATTACCCTTGACGTCGTCGTTGCTGGAGCGGGTGTAACCGGCGAGGATGTAGCCCCCCTCGGCGGTCTGCTGGATGCTCTCGGCGTAGTCGTTCTCCGAGCCGCCGAGGCACCTCTGCCACTGGACGCTGCCCTTGGAGGAGAGCTTGACGACCCAGGCGTCTTGCTTGCCGTGGTTGCCGGTGACGTTGCCGTCGTTGGAGTAGGTGAAGCCGGTGAGGATGTAGCCCTTGTCGGCGGTCTGTTGGATGCTGGTCGCCTCATCCCAAGCCGTCCCGCCCAGGCACTTCGCCCAGGGGGGTGGGGCGACGGCGAGTCTGAGGGAGACCGGTAGGTAGGGGGGCTCCGGTGCCACGAAGGGGGATGAGGAGAGGGCGCTCACCGGCGCAGCCGTCGCTGTGGCCGCCATGGCCGCTACCGCGATGAGGGCGAGACCAAGGGAGAGGAGGAGGCGACCGGTGAGGGCGTGGGTGCGGTGGAGTGGTGTGGTGCGAGACGACATGGCGACCCCTTCCCTTTGCGAGAGAGAGCCCCCGGTACGCTGCCTTGAGGGCGAGTGATGGAGGCCCTCGTAGGTAGGGGGAGTATACAAGAGGTGGGCGGAGGAAGAAAGAGAGGGGCGAGAGACGGCCGTGTTAACTTTTCTTTACTTCCCCTTTCATACCCATACATGCATGGGTATACTCGTCTCGTCACTGCTCCTGCGTCGAAACGAGCTCCCCTATGAAGACAGTCGAAGCGCTCCTCGCGTGGGGCGGCCTCCGAAAAAACATCGTCTTTCTCGTGCTCTCCGGAGTCGCCCTCCTGCTCAGCCTCTTCCGCCCTATCCCCCTACCCTTCGACCCCGCGTGGGTAGCGATCGTGCTCTGCGGGTTTCCCATCGTCATCGAGGCGGCCATAGGCCTCGTTACCGAGTTCGACATCAGGGCGGGCGTCTTGGTCTCTCTAGCCCTCATCGCCGCTATCGTTATTGGGGAGCACTTCGCCGCCGGCGAGGTCGCCTTCATTATGCAGATCGGGGAGCTACTCGAGAGCTTTACAGTCGAGCGGGCGAGGGCGGGCATAGAGCGCCTCGTGCGCCTCACGCCGCGGACAGCCCGTAGAGTCACGCAGGGGCGCGGAGAGGTTATCCCGGCGGAGCGCGTCGCGGTCGGCGAGCTCCTCCGCGTGCTCCCCGGGGAGACGATCCCGGTGGACGGCGTCATCACCGCCGGCCAAACCTCTATTAACCAAGCGGTGATGACCGGCGAGCCCCTCCCCGTCGACAAGGGGGTCGGCGACGAGGTCTCCAGCGGCACGGTCAACCAGTTCGGCGCCTTCGACATGCGGGCGACGAGGGTGGGTGAGAACAGCTCGATTCAGCGGATGATCAAACTCGTGCAGTCCGCGGACGCGGGCAAAGCAAAGATCGTGGGCGTAGCGGACCGCTGGGCTACGTGGATCGTCGCCGCGGCCCTCCTCTCCGCCGTGCTCACCTGGGCGGTGACCGGCGAGATCATCCGGGCCGTCACCATTCTCGTCGTCTTCTGCCCCTGCGCCCTCGTACTGGCCACGCCCACCGCCATCGTGGCGGCCATCGGCAACGCCACCAAACACGGGTTCCTCGTGCGCGAGGGGGACGCCCTCGAGCGGCTCGCCTCCGTCTCGAGGGTCACCTTCGACAAAACCGGCACGCTCACGCGCGGCACCCCGGAGGTTACCGCCCTCCACAGCTTTAAGGAGGGGCTCTCGGAGGAGGAGCTCTACCTCCGCGCGGCCGCGGTGGAGCTCAACTCCGAGCATCCACTCGGCAAGGCGGTCGTCTCCTGTTACCGACGCGCACACGCGCGGGAGATCCCGAGCGTGGAGGGCTTCGTCATGACCCCCGCTCGAGGGGTGGAGGCCGCCCTCGCCGGCGAGCGCATCCTCGCCGGTAACACGGAGATGCTCGCTCAAGAGGGCATCGAGCTACCCCAGTACATCTCCCAGAGCGCCGCGGCCTCCATCGAGGAGGGCTGTACGGTGATCTACCTCGCGCTCGACGGAGAGGTGGCGGGGTTCCTCTCCCTCGCGGACACCTTGCGCGGGGGCGCGGCGGCCACGATCCGTGGGGTCAAGGCCGTGGGCGCAACGCCCGTCTTGCTCACCGGCGACCACACCAACGCCGCGCAGCGTATCGCCGCGCAGCTCGAGATCGCCGAGGTCCACGCTCACTGCCTGCCGGAGGACAAGCTGGCCTGGATCGACGCCCGCCAGCGCGAGCGGGAGAACGTCTGCATGATAGGCGACGGCATTAACGACGCCCCGGCGCTCAAAAAAGCGCACGTGGGCATCGCGATGGGCGGCGTGGGCAGCGACATCGCCGTGGACGCCGCCGATATCGCACTCGTCAACGACGACATCGTGACGCTGCCGCACCTCCTCGCCCTCTCGAAGAGGATGATGACGACGATCAAGTGCAACCTGACCTTCTCGCTCACCCTCAACTTCGTCGCGATCGTGCTGGCCATCACCGCCGTGCTCAACCCCGTCATGGGGGCGCTCGTCCACAACGCGGGCTCGCTCATCGTCGTGCTCAACTCGGCGCTTTTGCTGAGATGGCACAAGGGCGGCGGGGCGGGCGAAGCCGCCCACCCCGCAGTCACGCGCTCGGCCGTTCGGGGGGCGACGGTACCGGTCGAGAAGGAGGGCTAGGGGGCGCATCGGCCAGCGCTCCTCCTTGCCCCACTCCCTCGCCCCCCTCTATACTTCTCCTATCGACGAGATTCGTAAGTGTACGCCTTGAAGACGGCGTGTTGGAGGTTCTTGACCGCAGGAGAAAGGGTTGCCATGACGTCGTATCGCGTACCACTCCGCCGCACCCACGCTCTCGCCCGCCGAGCACTCGTAGTCCTCGGCATAGCCTTCATTACGGTAGTGGCCACGGTCGCTACCGCTGCGGCTGCGCCGGTGGGAGCCATGCCGCTCGGCCTCAGCGCCCTCTCCTCTTCGCCTCCTCGAGCGGCCTCGGAGCCACCGTATCTACCGGCTTCTCTCAGACTCGCCGCCCCCCAGCCCCCTTGGGCGAAGTGCCTCGGCGGGACGGGCTACGACGAGGCACTCAGCATTAACAAAACCGCCGATAAGGGCTACATCCTCGCCGGCGTCACTTTCTCAAGCGACGGCGACGCGGCCGACAACCACGGCGGCCTCGACGCCTGGGTCGCCAAGCTCTCGTCCAAGGGCAGCGTCCAGTGGCAGAGGTGCCTCGGCGGGACGGAGAACGACGGCATCTACAGCATCTACCAAACCGCCGACGGCGGCTACATCCTCGCCGGCTACGCCGAGTCCAACGACGGCGATGCTGAGGGCAACCACGGCGACGGCGACGCCTGGGTCGTCAAGCTCTCTTCTAGGGGTGACATTCAGTGGCAGAGGTGCCTCGGCGGGACGGGCCGGGAGGCCGCCTCCAGCATCCACCAAACCGCCGATAAAGGCTACATTCTCGGCGGCTACACGTACTCCAACGACAACGACGTTAAGGGCAACCGGGGCAACAGCGACGCCTGGGTTGTGAAGCTCTCCCCCACGGGTACCGTTCAGTGGCAGAAGTGTCTCGGCGGATCGGGCTACGACTGCGCCAACAGCATCCAACAAACCGCCGATAAGGGCTATATCCTCGGCGGCTCCACCCGCTCAAACAACGGCGATGCTAAGGGCAACCACGGCGGCGACGACGCCTGGGTCGTCAAGCTCTCCTCCAAGGGTAGCGTTCAGTGGCAGAGGTGCCTCGGCGGGACGGATAACGACGAGACGAGCAGCATTCACCAAACCGCCGATAAGGGCTACATCCTCGCCGGCGCCACCAGCTCAAGCAACGGCGACGTGGTCGGCAACCGTGGCATCAGCGACGCTTGGGTCGTCAAGCTCTCCTCTAAGGGCAGCGTTCAGTGGAAGAGGTGCCTCGGCGGATCTGACTACGACTGCGCCAACAGCATCCACCAAACCGCCGACGGCGGCTACATCCTCGGCGGGTACACTGAGTCAACCGACGGTAACGTCAGCGGCAACCACGGCGACTGCGACGCCTGGGTCGTCAAGCTCTCCTCCAAGGGTAGCGTTCAGTGGCAGAGGTGCCTTGGCGGGACGGGCCGGGAAGCCGCCTCCAGCATCCAACAAACCGCCGACAGGGACTACATCTTCGCCGGCTTCGCCCACTCAAGCGACGGAGACGTTACCGGCAACCGTGGCAACTGCGATGCCTGGGTTGTGAAGCTCTCGCCCGGAGGTGCCGTTCAGTGGAAGAGCAGCCTCGGCGGATCTGGCTACGACTGCGCCAACAGCATCCAACAAACCGCCGATAAGGGCTACATCCTCGCCGGCGTCACCCACTCAAGCGACGGCGACGTTAAAGGCAACCACGGCGACGGCGATGCTTGGGTCGTCAAGCTCTCCTCTAAGGGCAGCGTCCAGTGGAAGAAATGCCTCGGCGGATCTGGCTACGACTGCGCCAACAGCCTCCAACAAACCGCCGACAAAGGCTACATCCTCGCCGGCTACGCCGCCTCAAACAACGGCGACGTTAAGGGCAACCACGGCGACGGCGACGTCTGGGTTGTGAAGCTCTCCTCCAAGGGCAGCGTCCAGTGGCAGCGGTGCTTTGGCGGGACGAAATGGGAGAGCGCCTCGAGCATCCACCAAACCGCCGATAAGGGCTACATCCTCGGCGGCGCCACCACCTCAAGCGATGCCGACGTTGTCAACAACCGCGGCGGCCGCGACGCCTGGGTCGTCAAGCTCTCCTCCACGGGCAACGTCCAGTGGCAGCGATGCCTTGGCGGAACGGG
This sequence comes from Thermoleophilia bacterium, assembly GCA_040776965.1. Taxonomy (GTDB): domain Bacteria; phylum Actinomycetota; class Thermoleophilia; order UBA2241; family UBA2241; genus CAIXSE01. The sequence continues at coordinate 519,787 of JAXGZO010000001.1, read as the reverse complement.
CTGGGAGAGCGCCTCGAGCATCCGCCAAACCGCCGATAAGGGCTACATCCTCGGCGGCAATACCTTCTCCAACGACGGCGACGTTAGGGGCAACCACGGCGGCGGCGACGCTTGGGTCGCCAAGCTCTCCTCTAAGGGCAGCGTTCAGTGGCAGCGGTGCTTTGGCGGGGCAGAAGACGACGAGGCGCGCAGTATCCACCAAACCACCGACAAGGGCTACATCCTCGCCGGCTTCGCCTGCTCAAACAACGGCGACCTGGCCGGCAACAACGGCGGCCTCGACATCTGGGTTGTGAAGCTGAAGTAAAGAAGCGACGTCGAGGAGGGAGGCGAGTCTAGCGTGAGGACTCGGCCTCCTTCTCCGACGAGGGAACTGTGCCCGCACCGCGCCGCGCCTCAGCCGCCACCCCGCTCCGCGATCTGCACCCAAAGGTACCAGGCCGCGTAGGCCTTCATGTTGCCGTTGAGGGGCTGGGAGTGAGCGCAGTCGCACTGGTACCACTCCACGCCCTTGGTATGAGCGGCCTGCCACTTCTGCGCCCAGTTAACCTTGGCGCCGCTGACGAGGTAGTTGCACTCGTCGTCACCACCACGATCGAGGTAGCACGTGCCGTCGGGGTCGTAGCTCTCGATGTCGGCAAAGTCGAAGAGCACCTTGTTGTGCTGCTCGCAGTAAGCCCGGATCTGCTGATTGCGGAGGTGGAGGTTGCCCTTGGAGCCGGTGCCGTCGAGGTGGCCGGTCATGTAGACGAAGGTGACCTTGGGGTACTTAGCCTCGAGGGCGCTCATCTTACTCAGATACCCCGCGATGGCACTCTGATCCTTCCACGACACCTGCCCGCACCACGACCAGATGACGACGTTGATGCTGGGGTGATACTTGAGGTAGGAGTCGGTGAGCGACGACCAGTTGTCGTCGCCGAGATCCGTCGACCACGTATCGGTGAGGAATCCGGGCGTAGAGGAGTACTGATAGCAGCCGCCCTTCCAGGCGGCGAGGCCGTCCATGCCGGTGACGATCTGGCTGCCGTGCGAGGTGTGCCAGTAGGCGATCTTGAGCTTCGCTTTAGCTCGATTAATGCGCGCCGCGCTGATGCTGTTGAGGTTGGCGAGCCTCGCGACGGTGTGATCCGCCACAATACCGCTGTAGCCGGGCGGACGCACGGTGAGCCGGGCGGAGTTCGTGGTGGCCGAGTTAATGATGTTGGAGACCTTACAGAAGTACCGGTCGCCGTCGTTCTCGCTGTGCGAGGTGGCCGGCGTCGTGTACGAGGAGCCGGTAGCTCCGTCGACGCGGGCCCCGTTTTTATACCACTGGTACGCGGGGCTCGTGCCCTTTGCGCTCACGGAGAAGGTGGCGGTCTGCCCGTGGAGCACCACTCGGTCGGCGACCTTGCCCACGACGATTCGCGCGGGCACCTTAAGGCTCACCGCGCCGGAGAAGGCGGAGAGGAGCATCTTGCCGCCGCCCCTCTTGTAGGCCTTAACTCTGAAGGCGTACGTCTTGCCGGGGGCGAGCGTACCGCTGATGAAGCGCACGGTTTGGCCTCCGTTGACCGTTGCGAGCTTTTTAACCACAGAGGAGCCGGGCTTGGCTAAAAAGACGACGTAACCGTGAGCGCCGGCCGAAGCCTTCCACGTTACGACGGCCTTGCCGCCCTTAGCCACCGCAACCTTAACCCCGGTGGGCACAGCGGGGGCGCTCGCCGCCCCCGCAGAAGCGGTGACCGCCGCCATGAGCACCACAGCGGCCACGGCGACGATGAGGAGCGACGAGCTACCAAGCCACCGCCTCCTACCTCTCACGTTCATCCTCATCCCCTCTCTTTCACTGACTGTGCTGAGTTCGAATGCACTCACAGCCGAGTGATGTACGGTTCCCACTCCGCTCGAGCTTTATGGTATCCTTTTCGCCCTGTGGTGTGGAGAGTTACGCCACCCCGGGCGATTAGCTCAGCGGGAGAGCGCCCGCCTCACACGCGGGAGGTCGTTGGTTCAAACCCAACATCGCCCACCATCTTCCCCCTTTTTTCTCTCGCACCGTCGTCGCGCCCTTCCCCCTAACTTGCGGGAGGAGTATCCTTCGGGTGAACCGAAGAGGAACTGGACGTAGAGTACACACGAACGTCAAGCGACGAGCCACCACGACGGGAGACGACGAGCGGTATGAGCACACGCAACCTCGACAGACTGTTTAACCCACGAGGAATCGCCGTCATCGGCGCATCGAATAAAAAGGGATCGGTCGGCTACATCCTTCTGCGCAACCTCATCGGCGCCGAGTACGGAGGTGTCGTCTACCCTGTCAACGTCTCCTCGCCCTCGGTGCAGGGCATCCAGGCGTATTCCTCCGTGAGCCAGGTGCCGCACAAGGTCGACCTGGCGATTATCGCCGTACCGGCGAAGTCGGTGGCGCAGACGGTGCGGGAGTGCGGCGAGGCCGGCGTAGGCGGCGCCGTTATCGTCACCGCAGGCTTCAAAGAGGTGGGCCCGGCCGGCCGAGCCCTCGAAGAAGAGGTCGTGGCCATCGCCAAATCGTACGGCGTGCGCATCATCGGCCCCAACTGCCTCGGCTACATCCGCCCGGCCATGAACCTCAACGTCACCTTCGCCCACATCATCCCGCCGGCGGGCCGCATCGCCTTCCTCAGCCAGTCGGGCGCGCTGGGCACGGCTATTCTCGACTGGGCGGCCGCCAACCGCATCGGGTTCTCGGCCTTCGTCAGCGTCGGCTCCATGGCCGACGTCGACTTCGGCGACCTCATCGACTTCTTCGGCGCCGACCCGCACACCAGCAGCATCATCCTCTACATCGAGTCCATCACCGACGCGCGCAAGTTTATGAGCGCAGCGCGGCACTTCGCCAAGAGCAAGCCGATTATCGTGGTGAAGAGCGGTCGCTGGGCGCGCAGCGCCCAAGCCGCCGCCTCCCACACCGGCGCTATCGCCGGCGACGACACCCTCTACAGCGCCGCCTTCCGCCGCGCCGGCGTTATCCGCGTCTCCGAGGTTAAAGACCTCTTCGACGCGAGCGAGGCCCTCAGCCGCGTGAGCGGCCCGCGTGGCCCGCGACTGGGCATCGTCACCAACGCCGGCGGCCCGGGCGTTATGGCCAGCGACTGCCTCCTCAACTTGGACGGCGAGCTCGCGGAGATCTCCAAGGAGACCGACGAGAAGCTCCAGAGCTTCCTCCCCGGTTTCGCGGCGCGCGGCAACCCGGTGGACGTGGGCGGCGACGCCGACGCGGCCCGCTACGCCGCCGCGGCGCAGGCCCTCGTAGACGACCCCGCCTGCGACGGCGTCTTGGCGATCCTCACCCCCCAGGCCATGAGCGACCCCACGGCGACGGCGAAGGCCCTCGTCGACGTAGCGCGCACCCACCGACTCAAGCCGTTCCTCACCTCGTTTATGGGCAAGATAAAGGTGGCCGAAGGCCTCGAAATTCTGCGCAACGCCTACATCCCAGCCTTCAGCACCCCCGAAGACGCCGTGCGCGCCTACATGTACATGTACCACTACACGAGCAACCTCGCGGATATCTACGAGACGCCCACCGAGATCCTCCCCAACTTCAAGCCCGACCGCACGACCGTCAAGAGCGTCTTCTTGGAGGTCGCGCGCGACGGACGCAGCGTGCTGAGCGAGCCGGAGGCGAAGACAGTCCTCGAGGCCTACGGAATCCCAGCCGTCAAAACGGTCATCGCCACGACGGCCGAAGATTGCGCCAAGGCCGCCGAAGACATCGGCTTCCCCGTGGCCGTCAAGATCCTCAGCCACAACATCACCCACAAGAGCGACGTCGGCGGCATCGCCCTCAACGTCCGCTCGGCCGCCGACGCTTCCGCCCAGTTCACAAAGATCGTCGCGAACGTTAAAAAGGCGGCGCCGAACGCCGAGATCATCGGCGTCGCGGTACAGGCCATGAGCCGCGGCGGCTACGAGGTCATCGTCGGCTCCAAGAAAGACCCCACCTTCGGCCCCGTGATCATGTTCGGCACTGGCGGCACCGGCGTGGAGCTTTACCAAGACGTCGCCGTGGACTTCCCACCGCTCAACCAGGCCCTCGCCCACTCGTTGATCCAAAAGACGAAGATCTCCCGGCTCCTCGGCGGCTACCGCGGCAAAGAGGCGGTCAACATGCGCACGCTCGAGGAGGCGCTCGTTAAGGTGAGCAACCTCCTGGTCGACTTCCCCGAGATCCTCGAGATGGACGTCAACCCCCTCCAGGTACGCGCCGACGGCATCACCGCCCTCGACGCCCGCATTAAGATCGAACCAAAAGACGTGCGCAAGATCTCGCTGCCGGGCTCGCACCTCATGATCTCCATGTACCCCAGCGAGCACTCCTGGGAGTTCCAGTCGGAGGGCGAGAAGATCATCATCCGCTCCATTAAGCCGGAAGACGAGGCCCTCTGGACCGAGATGGTCGAGTCGTTCTCACCCGACACCGCCGAGTACCGCTTCTTCGGCCCCATCCGCGAGGTCACCAAGTCGATGCTCATCCGCTACTGCCACATCGACTACGACCGCGAGGTCGCCCTCTGCGCGATCCGCGCGGCCAAGGGCAGGCGCAAGGAGGCTATGCTCGGCGTCGCCCGCCTCGCGATCGAGACGGCGAACGAGGATCACGGCGAGTTCGCGATCGTCATGCGCGACGAATACCAACGCCGCGGCATCGGCTCCCAGCTCATGGCCTCCCTCATCCAGGTGGCCCGCGACCGCCACGTCCACGAACTCCACGGCCACGTGCTCGCCGCCAACCCAGCCATGACGGCCTTCGCCTCGGGGCTCGGCTTCGACATCCAGCCGAGCGACGAGCCCAACCTCCGTAAGATGGTGCTCCGCCTCTAACGGCCATGCCGCTGCGGGGCGCCGCGCTTGCGCCACGCCCCGCAGCGGCATACCATCCGAGCTGGCCGCGCTAGGTGGGGAGCCAGCGGTGCCCTGTTACCCGCAATCCGCTACAGCGGGGCTGAATCCCCGCCCGAGGGGCCACTCCGCGAGGCAGTCAGCCGATGCGCGGCGTTGAAGGTTGGGTCCTGCGCAATGGAACCCTGTGAACCCCGTCAGGTCCGGAAGGAAGCAGCGGTAAGCAGGCCATTCCATGTGCCGCAGGGTCACCTGACTGGAGCAGGCGCTCGGCGAGGACGCTCGGGGGGTGGGTTTCGACGGCGGGTGCGCGGCCGCTTCTCTCCTCCTCCCCGGCGAGGTAGACTACCCAATCGATGAAGCGCTCTCTTTACCGTCTCTACAGACCGCAGACCTTTGAGGAGCTCGTCGGCCAAGATCACGTAGCGCGCACGCTACGCAACGCCGTCGAGGGCTCAGCCGTGGCGCATGCCTACGTGTTCGCGGGGCCGCGCGGCACCGGCAAGACGAGCACCGCGCGCATCCTCGCTAAGGCGCTCAACTGCGTGGGCGTCGAGGGCGAGCCGCGCGAGACCCCCACGGCCGCCCCCTGCGGGCGCTGCCGCCACTGCACGGCCATCGCCGACGGCGTCTCGCTCGACGTGGTCGAGATGGACGCCGCCTCCAACCGCAGCATCGACGACATCCGCGAGCTGCGCGACAAGATCGCCTTCGCGCCGGTCGACGGTCGCTTTAAGGTGTACATCATCGATGAGGTGCACATGCTCACCCGGGAGGCCTTCAACGCCCTCCTCAAGACGCTGGAGGAGCCCCCCGCAAACGTCGTCTTCGTGCTGGCGACCACCGAGCCGCACAAGATCCCCGAGACGATCATCTCGCGGTGCCAGCGCTTCGACTTTCGCAGGCCGCACGTGCGCGACATCGCCCACCTCCTCGCGACGATCGTAGAACGCGAGAACACACAGCTAAAAGAGGAGCCCGGCGGCACCGAGATCGCGATCTCACAGGCGGCGCTCGCCGAGATCGCCCGCCACTCGCAAGGCGGGTTTCGCGACGCCATCGGCACGCTCGAAAAGCTCATCACCTACGCCGACGGCACCATCTCGCCGAGCGATGTGCTCGACGCCCTCGGCGTCACCACTATCGACCTCCTCTTCGAGGTGGTCGACATCGTCGCCGAGCGGCAAACCGCAGAGGCGCTTCAGTTTGTGCAGCGCCTCGCAAACGACGGTATCGACCCCTCCCCGTTTATCCGCGACCTCCTCCGGCACCTCCGCCAGCTCTTCCTGCTGCAGCACCTCGAGGACTCGGCGCGCGACGACGCCACCCTGCGCGCGCTCGCGCACACCGTCGAGCTCGACGACCAACTCCTCTTGCGCCTGCTCCCTCAGGCCAACAACCTCCCGCCGCACGAGATCATCTTTCTCATCGAGCTCCTCGGCGATGCACAGCGCCAAATCCGCGACGGCCTCGACCCGCGCCTGCAGCTGGAGCTCGCGCTCGTAAAAGCCACACAGCCCCACCTCGACCACTCGGCGGCCGCCCTCGAGGAGCGCCTTCGGCGCCTCGAGAACGCCCTCGCCGGCGAGGAGACGCTGCGCCTCGCCGAGCGCACGCACGCGGGGCGAGCGGGCGAGGAGCGGGCGAGCGCAGCGCGCCCCGCACCGCAGCCGCCAACCCACGCCACGCCAGTGCAGGCCGAGCAGCCCACCGCAGAGGCGAAGCCGGAGTACCGGCCCTCCGCCGTCACCCTCGACCGCGTTAAGCGCGCCTGGGAGCTCGTACTACAGCGCGTACAACCGATGAGCGGGAGCCTCGCGGCCCTCCTGGGCGATGCCCGCCCCAAAGCGCTCAACGGCGAGCGCCTCACCATCGCCGTCCCCTCCAACCTCGTGCTCACTCGCGCCAGCCAGCCCGGCAACATCGAGTTTTTAAGCGATGCGCTCGCAGCGACCCTTGAGAGCCCGCTCACCCCCGTCTTCGAGCTTGCGGCGAAGCCCGCACCCGAACAGCCGAGCACCCCGCAGGCGCCGCCCACGGCCATCGACTTCACCGACCTCATCAATCAGGCGAAAGACACCTTTAACGCCGAAGTGCTCCCCGACGACTCCTAAGGAGAGACCCGTGGCCAACCCCCAGTACAACAAGATGATGAAGCAGGTCCAAGAGATGCAGGCCAAGATGGCGAAGGCCCAAGAAGAGCTCACGGCCGAAACCGTCACCGCCACGGCCGGCGGCGGCATGGTCACCATCGTAATCACGGGAGGGCTCGAGGTTAAAGAAGTCACCATTAAACCGGAGGCCGTGGACCCCGACGATGTGGAGATGCTGCAAGACCTCGTTATCGCCGCCGTCAACGAGGCGCTCCGCGCCGCCCAAGACATGGCCAACAGTAAACTAGGCGGCGCCACCGCCGGCCTCCAGCTCCCCGGCATCCCCGGACTCTTTTAGTAGAGGCGAAGAGTTTGACCGCTGTGATGAGAGTATAATCTTTGCATAAAGGAGTATTTTTATCCTCTTTATAAGGAGTGAGGAGTCCCACCTCCCACTCCCCGCTCATCGGCCCGCCATTCTCCCCCTTTCGACCTCGCGCACTGGGGTTCTGCCCCGTGCGGTATCCCTCGCCGTCAAAAGTCGATACAATGGCACCAGAGATGATCTACGATGATCTTTACGTGTATAATTCGCGTTTTTTTTGTTAGTTTATACACTCAAGATCCGAGGGATACGCGTTGTATTCACCCGCTGTTGAGAGATTGATCACAGAGCTCGCGAAGCTCCCGGGGATCGGACCCCGCACGGCTCAGCGGCTCACCTTCCACATCCTCAAACAACGCCCCGAAGACGTGCTCCCACTCGCCGGCGCTATTACCACCGTTAAGGAGCGCATCGGCTTCTGCCGCCGCTGCTACAACCTCGCGGAGGGCGAGCTCTGCCCCATCTGCGCCGACCCGCGCAGGGACCCTCGCATGGTGTGCGTCGTGGAGCAGCCGTTCGACATCGTAACGATCGAGCGCACGCACGAGTTTAACGGCCTCTACCACGTGCTCGGAGGGGCGCTCAGCCCCCTCGATGGGGTGGAGCCCGCAGATCTGCGCATCGCGGAGCTCGTCGCACGCGTCGGCGAAGATGTGGAGGAGGTTATCCTCGCCACCAACCCCACCATGACCGGCGAGGCTACCGCCCTCTACATCGCCGACGTACTTCCCCCAGCCGTCAAAGCAACACGGCTCGCCAGCGGCCTCCCGGTCGGTGGCGATCTCGAATACGCAGACGAACTCACGCTCGGACGCGCGCTCGCCGGCCGCCGCAGCGTACGACACGAAGAGGAGTGACGATGGCGACGAGCGACACAGACGCAAAACCCGCGGGGTGCCTCACGGAGATCCGGTGGCACGGGCGAGGCGGCCAAGGCGCCGTCACCGCGGCGAAACTCGTCGCCGAGCTCGCCCTCGGCGAGAACAAGTTCTTTCAGGCGTTCCCGGAGTACGGCCCCGAGCGTTCCGGAGCCCCTATCGTCGCCTTCACCCGCGTCAGCGACGAGCCCATCCAGATTTACTCCGGCGTGCTGCACCCGCAGATCGTGGTCGTGCTCGACCAGTCGCTCCTCAGCACGGTCGACGTCACGAAAGGTGCCCCCGAGGGCGCCATCGTGCTCGTCAACAGTGAGATGACCCCCGAGGAGCTCCGCGGGTGCTACGGCCTCGATGGCTTCCGCTACTTCACCATCGCGGCCACGCGCATTGCGACGGAGACCATTAAGCGCCCTATCCCCAACACCCCCATGGTCGGCGCGCTCACCCGCATCACCGACCTGTTTAACATCGACGTCGTCGTCGAGTTCCTGCGCGGCGAGTTCTCCAAGAAGTTCTCGCCGAAGGTCGTTGAAGGCAATATCGCTGCGCTAACGCGCAGCTACGAGGAGGTCCAAGGCGAATGACCGCTGAAAAAGAGACCGAGGCGAAGAAAGCGGCTTCACCGAGGCGAGCGTGCCCCATAAGGCCGGTCATGCCCAAGTCGAAGTGGGATATCAGCGACATCGCCTCGTGGGGCCCCGAGCGCCACGAGCTCGGCGCCACGATCCCCGAGGCCGGCAACTCCGCCTTTTACGAGACCGGCGGCTGGCGTACCTTCCTCCCCGTGCTCATCCCCGAGCGCTGCGACGGCTGCATGCTCTGCTACTTTTACTGCCCGGACGCCTCGGTGATCGTGGAGGACGGCAAGGTCACCTCCTTCGATCTCATCCACTGCAAGGGGTGCGGGATCTGCGCACGGGAGTGCCCCAGTAACGCCATCGTCATGAAGACCGACGAGAAGGAGTAGACCATGGCCTCTCCTGCTACCGAAATCCTCGCGGTTACCGGCAACGAAGCCGTCGCCGCAGCCATGGCGCAGATCGAGCCGGATGTAGTCTGCGCCTACCCCATCACCCCGCAGACCGAGGTCGTACAGATCTACGCGCAGTACGTCGCCGACGGCAAGGTCGACACGGAGTTCGTCACAGTGGAGTCCGAGCACTCGGCGATGAGCGCCGTTATCGGCTCGGCCGCCGCCGGCGCGCGCACCATGACGGCCACCTCCTCCCAGGGCTTCGCCCTCATGTGGGAGGTCCTCTTTATCGCCGCCTCCTACCGGCTGCCGATCGTCATGACCACCGTCAACCGCGCCCTCTCCGGCCCCATTAACATCCACTGCGACCACAGCGACACGATGGGCGGGCGCGACACCGGCTGGCTGCAGATCTACGGCGAGAACCACCAAGAGGCCTACGACAACTGCATTATGTCCATCCGCATCGCCGAGCACATGGACGTGCGCACCCCCACCATGCACATGTACGACGGCTACGTCATCAGCGGCGCCATCGGCCCGCTGCAGATACTCGAGAAGCAGCAGGTGCAGGACTTCGTGGGTGCCTACCACGCCACCAACCCGCTCCTCGACCTCAAAAACCCCGTCACTGTGGGCCCCTTCGACAGCCTCGGGGGTTGGTACTTTGAGCACAAGGTGGCGCAGAACCGCGCCATGGACCGCGCCCTCAAGGTCATTCAAGACGTCGCCGACGAGTACGCCGAGCTCACCGGCCGGCAGTACGGCCTCCTCGACGCCTACCGTCTGGACGACGCCGAGATCGCGATCGTGGTGATCGGCTCCACCGCCGGCACCACGCGCATGACGGTCGACAAGCTCCGCGCCAGGGGCGTTAAGGCCGGCATGGTGCGCGTGCGCGCCTTCCGGCCCTTCCCCTACGCGGCGTACGCCGAGGCCCTGCAGCACGTCAAGGCGGTCGGCGTGATGGACCGCGCGGACTCCTTCGGCGCGCAGGGCGGTCCCCTCTTCCTCGAAATGCGCGCGGCGCTCTACGACTGCGACACGCGCCCCCAGGTGCTGCCCTTCGTCTACGGACTGGGCGGCCGCGATATCTACCCACACGACGTCGAGCAGGCCTTCGCCGTGCTCGAGCAGGCTGCGCAGGGCACAGGACGGGCTTCCACGGAGCGCCGTTACCTCAACCTGCGCGCGGACTGAGGTGAGTGCGTTGGCGAGACGAACCGCACAGAGCAATAAGACGAAGGCGACCGAGCCCAAGGGTTCGGCGCTCTACGAAGTTATTAAAGGCATCGACTTCGAGCACCGCGAGCTCGTCGCGAAGCCCCGCGGGGTCGGCCTCTTCGACCTCGTCAAGGAGAAGGGCGGCGACTACCGCTGCTACTCCTGCGGGCTCTGCGAGCGCTCCTGCCCCTCGAACTGCATCGAGGTCGACTACATCCCGGAGTACGACGAAGTCGCCTTCGACCCGGAGGCCGAGCGCGCAGCCATACCGGCTGAGCGGCCCACGGGCTTCGAGCCCGTGCTCGACAAAAAACTCCTCGACCCCGTGATCGCCGGCATTCGCAGCGGCGCGGGCCTCACGCAGACCCTCCACGCGACCCAAGCGGCGTTCGGCTACCTGCCGCGCGCGGCCCTCGAGGACATCGCCACCGAGACGAACACCCCGCTCTCGAGCATCTACGGCGTCGCGAGCTTCTACAGCCAGTTTCGCCTCGCCCCCGTCGGCAAGCACATCATCGACGTCTGCATGGGCACCGCCTGCCACGTGGCCGGCGCGCCGCTCGTGGTGGAGGCGTTCAGCCAGGAGCTCGAGATCCCCGTGGGTGGCACCACACCCGACGGCCTCTTCACCCTCCAGACGGTCAACTGCGTGGGCGCCTGCGCCCTCGCCCCCGTGGTGCGCATCGGCGACGACGAGACGCTCGGCCGCATAGGCCCCAACGAGGCACGCAAATTGGTTCGTAAACTCCGCAAAGAGGCGGTGACACCATGACCGCCTCCGCAAAGGCTACGAAGATCGAGAAGGCACTCGCCGCAGCGGCAGACGCCAGCGCCTACCTCGCCGACGACGAGAAGGTCGAGATCCGCATCTGCGCCGGCACGGCCTGCCACGCCTCCGGCCGCGTCGCCCTGCGCGAGGCCATCGTCGCCTCCCTCGCCGAGCGCGGCCTGAGCGACAAGGTCGCCGTCGTGGAGACCGGCTGCCACGGCTTCTGCGAAGAGGGCCCCATCGCGGTCGTCAGACCACAGGGCCTCTTCTACCCGCGCCTCAAGCCTAAAGACATCGACGAGATCATCGAGACGAGCGTCGTCGGCGACGGCGTTGTGGAGCGGCTGCTCTACAAGCACCCGCAGACCGGCGAGGCTATCGCCCACGAGGCGGAGATCCCCTTCTACGCGCTACAGCAGCGCCTCGTGCTCGGCCTCAACGGCAAGATCGACCCGTACTCGCTGGACGATTACCTCGCGCAAGGCGGCTACAAGGCCCTAGCGAAGGTCCTCATCGACGACGACCCCGAGGCCGTCATCGACGCAGTCGAGGCCAGCGGCCTGCGCGGCCGCGGCGGTGCGGGGTTCCCCGCCGGCAAGAAGTGGCGCTTCTGCCGCGCCAACCCCGGCGAGGTGCACTACATCATCTGCAACGCCGACGAGGGCGACCCCGGCGCGTTCATGGACCGCTCGGTGCTGGAGGGCAACCCGCACAGCGTCATTGAGGGCATGCTCATCGCCGCGTACGCGATCGGCCAGGGCGTGGGCCCGGTGGAGGGCTACGTGTACGTACGCCACGAGTACCCCTTCGCCGTGGAGCGCCTCCAACACGCCCTCGACCGCGCCCGCGAGCGCAACCTCCTGGGCGAGAACATCCTGGGCTCCGGCTTCAGCTTCGACATCCGCATCAACGAGGGCGCCGGCGCCTTCGTCTGCGGCGAGTCCACCGCCCTCACCGCCTCCATCGAGGGCCGCAGGGGTATGCCCCGCGGCAAGCACATCCGCACCGTGGCCCACGGCCTCTGGGGTCAGCCCACCAACCTCAACAACGTGGAGACCTTTGCGAGCGTGCCGTGGATCATCGCCAACGGCGCCGAGGCCTACGCCTCGCTCGGCACCGAGACCAGCAAGGGCACCAAGATCTTCGCCCTCACCGGTAAGGTCGTCAACGGCGGCCTCATCGAGGTGCCCATGGGCGCCACGCTGCGCACCGTGATCTTCGACATAGGCGGCGGCATGCTACCCGGCCGCGAGTTTAAGGCCGTGCAGCTCGGTGGCCCCTCCGGTGGCTGCCTCGGCGCCGAGCACCTCGACACCGAGATCGACTTCGAGAACCTCACCAAGTACGGCACCATGATGGGCTCCGGCGGCATGGTGGTGGTGGACGACGCCACCTGCATGGTCGACTTCGCCAAGTTCTTCTTGCAGTTCACGGCGCAGGAGAGCTGTGGGAAGTGCGTGCCGTGTCGCGTGGGTACCACCCGTATGCTCGAGATCCTCGAGCGCATCAGCTGCGGCGAGGCCACACTGGCCGACGTGGACCGCCTTGAGCGCCTCGCCGAAGACATCATCGAGGGCTCCCTCTGCGCCCTCGGCGGCAGCGCGCCCAACCCGGTGCTCAGCATGCTCCGTTACTTCCGCGAGGAGGTCATGGCGCACGTGGTCGACAAGCGCTGCCCCGCTAAGGTTTGCCGGCCGCTTATCCGCTACACCATCGACAAAAACGCCTGCACCGGGTGCACGCTCTGCTCCAAGGTCTGCCCCGTGGGGGCGATCAGCGGCGAGCGCAAGGAGCCACACGTCATCAATCAGAAGCTCTGTACGAAATGCGACACCTGCCGTCAGGTCTGTAAGTTCGGCGCGATTCCGATAGAGACAGGCATACTGAAGCCGGCCGGAAGGAGGCAACGGTGAGCCAACGAACCACCAAAGCCACCGTTAAGCTCACGATCGACGGGAGGGAGATCAGCGCCCGAGGCGACGAAACACTCCTCGACGTCGCACGCCGGGAGGGCATCGAGATCCCGGCGCTCTGCCACCAGGCCGGTATGGCCGCGTGGGGCGCCTGCCGCCTCTGCGTGGTCGAGGTTGAGGGCTGGGACAAGCCGCAGGCGGCCTGCACCACCACCGTCGCCGACGGCATGGTGGTGCAAACGAGCACACCGCGCATCCGCGCACGGCGCGAGAGCTACCTCAAGATGTACCTCTCCGACCACAACTCGTACTGCGAGGCGCCTTGCTCACACGCGTGCCCCACGCACGTCGACATCCCCGCCTACATGGCGGCCCTCGCCGACGGCGACACCGCGACGGCGGCCACGATCGTGCGCGAGGAGCTGCCCTTCCCCGGCATCCTCGGGCGCGTGTGCCCGCGCTACTGTGAGCCCGTCTGCCGCCGCGGCGAGGTAGACGACCCCATCGCCATCTGCGCCCTGCACCGGGCGGCCGCCGACCACAGCGAGCCGCAGCTGTTCCCGGGCATCACGACCGGCCGGCGGATCGCCGTTATCGGCGCGGGCCCGGCCGGCCTCGCCGCCGCCTGGTTCCTCACCGAGCGCGGCAACGAGGTTACGCTCTACGACGGCAACGAGCGCCCCGGCGGCTCGCTCCGCTACAGCATCCCCGAGTTCCGCCTGCCGGAGAAGGTCATCGAGAAGGAACTCGCCCCGCTCTGGGAGGCCGGCGTACGCTTCGTCGGCGAGTCCGAGCTCGGGTTCGAGGTCGACCCCGACGGGCTCTTCGACGCCGGGTTCGACGCCGTGGTCATCAGCGTCGGCGCCTGGGAGGAGCCGAAGCAAGTTATCCCCGGCGACAAAGCGGCCCTCCGCGGCCTCGACGTACTGCGCCGGGCGCGCACCGGGCGCAGCGTTAAGCTCACCGACACGGTGGCCGTGATCGGCGACGGCATCACGGCGCTCGACGTGGCGCGTACGGCCCGCCGCAAGGGGGCCAGCGAGGTCGTCGTGATCTCGCCGAACACCCCCGAGACCCTCCCCGCGGGCGCCCGCGAGCTCACAGCGGCGCGCGAAGAGGGGGTAAAGTTCGAGTTCAACACCCTAGCCAAGCGCGTGCTCTCAGACTCCGGCAGAGCACAGGGCGTCGAGTGCGTGCGCGTGGGCGGCAAAAACGGCGCGGCGGCGGAGATCGAGGGCTCGGTCTTTACGGCCGAGGCCACCACCGTCGTGCTGGCCACCGGCTACACACCCAAGCTCGGCGACACCGCCGACTACCTGCCCCTCGACACCGACACCCGCCTGCGGGCCAACTACTACACGGGCCGCACCTCGGAGGAGGGCGTCTTCGCGGCCGGCGACGCCATAGCCCGTTCCCGCTCGGTGATCCACGCCGTAGCGACCGGTAAGCGCGCGGCCCTCGCCGTCGACGCCTGGCTTCGCGGCGAGGACCTCGGCGAGCTGGAGGAGCAACTCGCCGACTTCGCCAGCCTCCCCTACTTAGAGCAGCTCGACGCCGAGAAAGACCTCAGCGAGCTCGGGCGTCGCCTCGCCGAGCGCACGCCGGTCTGGTTGAGCATGGGCATCAACGCCGAGACGGCGACCCGCCCCACTATGCCGAAGGTCGGCAAAGCGCGGCGTCTCACCGAGGGCGAGCTCGAGGTGGAGAAGGGCTACAGCCTCGCGGCGGCACGCGCCGAGGCCATGCGCTGCCTGCAGTGCGAGTGCCCGAGCCTCGGCTCCTGCGACCTGCAGAGGCTCGCGGTGGAGCACAACATCGTCGAGAACGACCTGGTCGTTAAGGGCGGTCGCGTGCGCGAGGTCGAGCCGCAGTACGAGCACCCCTTTATCCGCCGCGACATGAACCGCTGCATCTCGTGCGGGCGCTGCGTACGCACCTGCCGCGAGGTAGCCGGACCGGCGTGCTACGACTTCACCGACCGCGGGTTCACCATGAAGGTCGACACGCCCTACGGCGAGGCGCTTCAGCTCACCGACTGCGTGAGCTGCGGGCGCTGCGTCACCGACTGCCCCACCGGCGCGCTCACCTTCAACCAGCGCGAGCTCCTCTCGTTTAACCTCGACGAGAGCCGTTGCATTATGTGCAGCGAGTGTGTCAACAGCTGCCCGGTCGGCGCCATTAAGCAGACGAACCACTTCGAAGACGCTCGCGCCAAGTGGCTCGAGCTCGTCGCCAAGGGCAGCATGCTCGCCGGCGGCCACCGCATGTGCGCCGGCTGCGGCGCCCCGGTCGTGGTGCGGCAGGTGCTCATGGGCACGGACGACCCGGTTGTGGTGAGCGCCGCCACCGGCTGCCTGGAGGTCTCCACAACGATCTACCCCTACACCTCCTGGAAGAGCAGCTACATCCACTCGGCTTTCGAGAACGCTGCGGCCTCCCTCTCCGGCGTGGAGACGGCCTTCCGCGCGCTCAAGAAGAAGGGCGAGATAGAGGAGAACGTTAAGTTCATCGCCTTCGGCGGCGACGGCGGCACCTACGACATCGGCCTGCAGGCGCTCTCCGGTGCCATGGAGCGCGGCCACGCCATGCTCTACGTTTGCTACGACAACGGCGCCTACATGAACACCGGGTTCCAGCGCTCCGGCGCCACCCCGCTGGGCGCCTGGACCACCACTAGCCCGGTGGGCAGGGAGCAGGCCGGCAAGCTGCAGAACCGCAAGAACCTCACCGACATCTTGGTCGCGCACGGCATTCGGTACGTGGCACAGGCGTCGCCGCACGACCCCCGCGACCTCGTGCGAAAGGCCGCCAAGGCCCTCGCCTTCGACGGCCCGACCTTCCTGAACGTCCTCGCGCCCTGCCCGCGCGGGTGGCGCTCGGAGACGGCCGACTCCATCGACATGGCCCGCGAGGCGGTTAACACCTGCTACTGGCCGCTCTTCGAGGTGGAGGACGGCGAGTACCGACTCACCTACCGGCCGCAGGTTAAGCAGCCACTGATTCCATGGCTCAAGCGGCAGGGGCGCTTCGCCCACCTCTTTAAGCCCGGCAGCGAGGAGGTCCTCCTCAACCTCGAGGCTTGGGTCGACCAGGAATGGGGGAAGCTCTTGCGCAAGTGCGGCGAGCCGAGCGAGGCCGAATGGCAGGAGCATCGCCAGGCCAACGGCCGCCTGCTGCGGTAACCCGCCGAGCTCTGTTGCGAACGACGAAGGGCGCCCGTGCACACGGGCGCCCTTCGTCGTTAAGCCCCCCGACGGCGTGCCGACTCTCGCTGTCTTATATACTACGCCGCACCATGATGAACGCCGCCCCCACCACAGAGGATCAGCCGATGATGCGCCAGCCCCCTCGGCGCTCCCCTCGCGGCGGCGACACCCCCGGCGAGCCCCCACGTTGACGGCCACAGAGCTCTTAGCGCTGGCCGGCACGGGGGTACTCCTGGCTGGCGGATCGCTCGCCCTCGTGCGCCGCGCACGGGTACCCGCCTACGCGTTGCAAGCCGCCGGCGCGGCCTGCTTTGGGGCCGCCGGCGTGCTCTTGCTCTGCCGCGCACCCGGAGGCGGCGCGACCTTCTCGAACGGCGTAGCCCTCACCTTCGGCCTCGACGCCCTCACCGGCTTCTTCCTCACGGTCCTCGCGCTCTGCGCCTGCCCCGTGCTGATCTACGCGAGCGCCTACGCCGACGACCCGGAGCACAGCCGCTCGCTCGGCGTGCTGAGCGCCGGCTTCGTGCTCGCGCTGGCCGGCGTAATCACGGCGCGCAGCGCCCTCTGTTTTCTCTTCTTCTGGGAGCTCATGACGCTGATCCCCGCCGCGGCTATCCTCATCACCCGCAAGGAGCAAACGGCCCGTAGCGCCGTCTTCACCTACCTCGCGATCACCCACCTCGGCTCGGCCGGCGTGTGGATCTGCTTGCTGCTCTTGGCCGGGGTGGGCGGCATCGGCGACCCCGGCGCCACCCGCGCGGCCGGAGGCGCCGTGCAGGCCATCGTCGCGGTGGCCGCCGTCATTGGGTTCGGCACCAAGGCCGGTGCCATGCCCTTCCACACGTGGCTGCCGCAGGCCCACCCCCTCGCCCCCAGCCACTTCTCCGCGCTCATGTCGGGCGTGATGGTTAAAGTGGCTCTCTACGGCCTCATCCGCGTCGTCTTCGAGTGGCTCGGCGCCACGCCGGTGTGGCTCGCGCTCCTCCTCCTCGGGCTCGGCGCGCTCTCGGCGCTCGGGGGCATCGCCTACGCCCTCTTCCAGCGGGAGCTCAAGCGGCTCCTGGCCTTCAGCACCATCGAGAACGTCGGCATCATCCTCCTCGGGCTCGGCGCCTCCCTCCTCTTCGCCGCCAGCAACCAACCCGTGTGGGCCACGATCGCCTTCGCCGCCGCCCTCTTCCACATCGCCAACCACGCCCTCTACAAGAGCCTCCTCTTCCTGGGTGCGGGATCCTTTGCGCGAATCGTCAATGGGCTCAACCTCAACCGGCTCGGCGGCCTCTTGCGCTCCATGCCGTACACAGGCGCCGGCTTCTTGCTCGGCGGCATGGCCATAGCGGGCTTGCCGCCGCTCAATGGGTTCGCCTCCGAGTGGCTCACCCTCCAAGCGCTCATCCACCTCGTCACCAACAGTGGCGACGCCGTGCTGGGCTCGTTGCTCCCCGGGGCGAGCTTGGGCGCCATCAGCATGGTCACGAGCGCGCTCTGCGTTGCCGCCCTCGCGGTCACCGCCGCCCTCGCCGCCTTCTGCTTCATTAAAGTGATCGGCCTCACCTTGCTCGGCCCCACGCGCTCCGAGGCGTGTGCGCAGGCCCATGAGGCGCCCCGCGGCATGGTCGTCGGCACCTCCTTGCTCGCACTCCTCTGCGTGGGACTGGGGCTCGCCCCCGGCCTCCTCTTCCCACACCTCGCCGGCATCGGCGCCGAGATATCCGGCAGCACGACGTGGGCGCCGGCCACCGAGGGCGCCCTCGCGCACCTCGGCATCGCGCTGCCCGGCACCGGCGGCCTCTCCAACCTCGGCGTCGCGCTCGTGCTCGTCTGCGTCGTCGCGGTGCTCCGTGCGGCCCGCGGCCGCCGCACCGCGACCTCGGCACCGGTGTGGAACTGCGGACAACAGGTCGTGCCCCAGCTCTCCTGGAGCTCCGCCGGCTTCACAAAGCTCATGAGGCTCTCGCTCGCGGGCATCTTGCGACCCGAGCGAAGCGTCACGCTCACCTCCGAGGGCGGCGTGCCGCAACACCTCACCTACAAGAGCGAGGTGCCCCACCTCTTCGAGACGCGGCTCTACGAGCCGGTCGTACGCTGGGCGCTGAGCGCCGCGGAGCGCGCACGGCGGCTCCAGTCGGGCAGCGTACGCACCTATATGCTGTACCTCCTCGCGCTCGTCCTCCTCCTGCTGGCCGCCGCGAAGATAGGGGTGCTCCGATGAGCGCAACCGCCATCGCCGGCATCGTGCAGGTGGGCGGCGCCCTGCTGCTCGCCCCCCTCCTCCCCGGCCTCGTTCAAAACGTAAAGGCGAAGCTGCAGGGCCGGCGCGGACCCTCACCGCTGCAGCCCTACCGGGAGCTCCGGCGCCTTTGGGGCAAGAGCGTGGTGGCGCCGGAGGGCACCACCTTTGTATACCGCCTCGCCCCGGCGCTCGTAGCCGGCGCCACGGCGACGGCCTGCCTCCTCCTCCCGATCGGCGGACTCTCCCCTAACTGGCCGGTCGGCAACGACGTGCTCGTGCTCATCGCACTGCTCACCCTCGCGCGCTTCGCGCTCGTGGCCTCCGCGTGGGACACGAGCGGCGGGTTTGGCCTCATGGGCGCCAGCCGCGACCTCACCTTCTCGGTACTCGCGGAGGGCCTGCTGTTTCTCGTACTCCTCGTGGCCGGGCTCCGCCTCGGGAGCACGGATCTGCGCTCGCTCAGCGACGCGAGCGCCGGCCTCGCCGTGTGGAGCACGCCGGCGCACTGGCTGGCGGCCCTCGGCTTTATCATCGTGATCTTGGCTGAGACCGGCCGCCAACCCATCGATAACCCCGACACCCACCTGGAGCTCACCATGATCCACGAGGGCCCGCTCCTCGAGTACGCGGGCCGCGACCTCGCCTACTTCCAGTGGGCATCTGCTGCGCGGCACTGGCTCATGCTCGTGCTCGCGACCGAGCTCTTCGTGCCGCACCCCACGGACTTTGCGTTGCGGCTGCTGACGCTCGCCGTCGCGCTCCCGCTCCTCTGCGTCGTGCTCGCCGTTATCGAGACCCTCCAGGCGAAGATGCGCGTGCTGCGGGTGCCGAGCCTCTTCCTCATCGGCGGCGCCCTGTGCCTCCTCGGGCTCATCAGCCACTACCTGGGGGCGACGCCGTGAACGACACCCTGCAGTGGGCGCTCGTCGCCCTCGGATTTCTCGTTATCCTGGTACAAGGGCGCTCCGCCGCCATCCTGCTCGTCGCGCTCCAGGCGATCCTCCTCGGCGTGGGGGCGCTCCTACTGGCACCGGGGCGACCCACGGCCTTTCTCATCGCCGGCCTCGTGCTGCTGGCGCGCAGCATCCCCCTCCTCATCCTGCTCGGCTTCAGCGTGCGCCGCACCCGGGAGCGAAAGCCCGTTGAGCAGAAGATGAAGGCGCTGCCCAACGTCGGGTTGGCGCTCGCCGTCTCCCTGGCGGGCATCGCGCTGCTACCGCAGCTCGGACTCGAGACGCCGACGGCGGAGCACGCCAGCGTCGCCCTCCTCACGACCGGCATCATCACGGTGATCACCCGTCGGGAGACGATCCTACAGGCGCTCGGGCTGCTCATCGCCGAGAACGGCGTGGCCCTGGCGGCCATCGGCGTGCCCGGAGGGCTGCCGCTCGTCGTGGAGCTCGGCGTGGCGATCGACCTCATCGTCGTCACCGTCGTCGTCGCCCTGCTCCACGAGCGCATCTTCGAGGAGTTCGGCGGCGGCGACACGCACAGTTTGAGGAAGCTCCGTGACTGAGCTGCAGAGCATCCTCTGTGTGGTCACGATCGCCCTCCCGCTCCTCGGCGCCCTGCTCATCCTCGTCGTCAGGCGCCCCTCGCTGCACGCCACGTTTAACCTCGTGGCCGCGATCCCAACGGGCTGCACGGCGCTCGCCCTCGCCGCGCTCGCACTCCTCGGCCACGGCGGTTCCTTCTTCGGCGGCTGGCTGCAGACCGACACCATCGGCGCGCCCTTCCTCGCCGTCGCGGGCATCGTGGGCCTCTGCGCGGCGGTCATCTCGCCGGCGTTTTTGCGGTCGCGTCACGAAACGCTCTGGCACACCGAGTCAGAGGATGTGTGGTACTACGTCTGCTTCCACATCTTCTGGGCGGCCCTCCTCGCCCTGCCGATGCTGGGTAACCTCGGGGCGGCGTGGGTCGTTATCGCCGCCACGACCGGGGTCTCCACCCTCCTCGTCGCCCAGAGCGGCTACGCAACGGCCCTCGAGGCCTGCTGGAAGTACCTACTCCTCACCACCGTCGGCCTGGCGATCTCGCTGTACGGCATCGTTATTATCTGCGCGGCGGCGCACTCCGGCCATAGCCTCACGGCGCTCTCCTGGGAGAACCTCGCCGCAGCCGCAGCGCGCATGCCCCACGACACCGCCCTCACCGGCTTCTTGCTGATCATCGTCGGCCTCGCCACTAAGATCGGCTGGGCGCCCGTGCACAACTGGCTCCCCGACGCGCACAGTGAGGCGCCGCCGCCCGTCTCCGCCCTGCTCTCGGCGGCGTTGCTCCCCAACGTCATGCTCGTCGCCTGGCGCGTCTGGATCGCCCTCGACGGCGCGCTCACCCCCTCAACGGGCCGCGCGTTTTTCCTCGGGTTCGGGCTCATCTCGCTCGCCGTCGCCGTGCCGTTCCTCTGGCGCCGCATGGCCTGGAAGCGCCTCCTCGCCTACTCCAGCCTCGAGAATATGGGCATCCTCGCGCTCGGCATCGGCTTCGGGCACCCCCTGGCGATCGCCGGCGTGCTGCTGCACGTCGCGGGGCACGCCGTGGCCAAAACACTCGGCTTCAGCGTCGCCACGCCGCTGCTACAGGTGCAGCCCTCGGCGAGGTACCGACACGTGCACGGGCTTCGGCGCTCCAACCCACAGCTCGCCAACGCCATGAGCCTCAGCGTCGGCGCACTCAGCGGCCTGCCGCCCTCGCCCCTCTTCTTCAGCGAGGTCTTGATCGTGGCCGGCGGCTTCGCGGCGGGGCATACCGTGGCGGCGGCGTTGGCCGCCGTACTGCTCGCGCTCGGCTTCCTCGGGCTCTCGCGCGTGCTCGTCGACGACCTCATGGCGCCGGGGCGGCAGAGTAAAGAGGGCGACGGCGACGGTGGCCGGGCGATCCTCGCCCTCTCCGTCACGGCCGGCGTACTGCTCATCGCCCTCGCCGCGTCCGTCCTCCTCCTCCCCGGCTGGGATACCCTCGCACTTCTCGCAGGAGCGCTGCCGTGATCGCCTTTATAGAGCCAACAGCGTGGCGCGAACGCTGCCGCGAGGCGCAGGCCAACGGCACCTTCACCACGCTCTACGTCGTCAACGCAAACGATGACGAGCGAGCCGGCGAAGCGAGCTTCGCCGTCAGGGCGCTCTTCACCGGTCGCAACGGGACGGAGGTGCTCTCCTGCCCGATCGTGAGCGGCCAGGTGCCCTCGATCGTGGAGCAGACCCCGGCGGCCGCCTGGAGCGAGCGCGAGGCTCACGACGCCTACGGCGTCGACTTCGAGGGGCACCGCCCCCTACGGCCGTTCCTCGAACACACCCCCGACCTCGCCGCCTGGACGATCCCCGTGCGCGGCGGCGACGCCTACCACGTCGCCGTGGGCCCCATCCACGCGGGCGTCATTGAGTCGGGGCACTTCCGTTTTCACGCCGTAGGCGAGCGGATCCTCCACATCGACGTGCGGCTCTTCTACAAACACCGGGGCATCGAGCGGGCGGCCGAGGGCTCCCCGCTCCACGAGGGCATCGCCTTCGCGCAGCGAGCCTGCGGCGCCTGCGCCATCAGCAACTCGCTCGCCTACGCGCACGCCTGCGAGAGCATCACGGGCCTCACCCCCTCACGCGAGCTCGCCCGCGTACGCACGCTCCTGCTTGAGCTCGAGCGCCTCTACAACCACCTCAACGACATAGGCGCCGTGTGCGCCGGTGTGGGCTTCGCCGCCGGCTCGGCGGCGTTCGCCGCGCTCAAAGAGCGCGCCCACCGCGTCAACTCCCTCCTCACGGGCCACCGGTTCCTCTTCGGCTCCATCGCCGTTGGAGAAAGCACCCTCGAGATCGCAGCCGACGACGCGGCGGCGGCGCGAGCGGAGCTCGCCGCCCTCGGGCGCACCGCCGCCGAGGCGTGGGACGAGATCCTCTTTAACGCCTCGGTACAGGACCGGTTTAGGGACTTCGGCCCCCTCACCCGCGAGCAAGCGCTCGCGGTCGGCGCGGTGGGGCCTGCGGCGCGCGCCTCCGGCGTCGCCCGCGACGCGCGCCTCTTCTCCCGCGATCGCCTGCACTACCCCGGCTTCACCGCCACCATGCTCTCGGAGCCCACCGGCGACGTGAGCAGCCGAGTGCGGCAACGAGCGCGGGAGCTCACGCCCACGCTCGCCTCGCTGGACGAGCTCCTGCGCGGCGCCCACCGGCCTGCGAGCGCCGTACACACCAAGCCGAAGCAACCGCTCGGGGTCGGCCTCATAGAGAGCCCGCGCGGCGAGACCGCCTGCGTGGTGGAGGCGGTGGAGGGGCGCATCGCCCGCCTCCACCTCCGCACCTCCTCATACACCAACTGGCCGGCGCTCGCCCTCGCTGCGACCGGCCAGATCTTCCCCGACTTCCCGCTCATCAACAAGAGCTTCGAGCTCTGCTACGCCTGCACCGATCGCTAGGAGCCACCGTGTTCGTTCTCCTCAAAGAGCTGCAACGGATCCGCCGAGAGCGGGGCCTCAAGGCCCCCGAGGAGCGCGGCTCGCTCGCGGTGCGCCACGTAGACGCCGGCTCCTGCAACGGCTGCGAGCACGAGATCAGCGCCATGCTCGGGCCCTTCTACGACCTCAGCCGCTACGGCATCAGCGTGGTGGCCTCGCCGCGCCACGCCGACGTGCTCCTGGTGACGGGGTGCGTGACCACGCGCATGGCCGAGCCGCTGCGCATCGCCTACAAGGCCATGCCGGAGCCACGGCTCGTGGTGGCGATGGGCGAGTGTGCGCTCGGCCGCGGCCTCCTCGGCGACCCCGCCGAGCTGGCCGGACCAGTGGAGCGAATCATCCCGGTCGACGTGCGCGTGCCGGGCTGTCCGCCGGAGCCGAGGGTACTCATAGAGCACCTGCGCGAGGCGCTCGCGCTGCGCCACGGGCGCCGGCAACCGACTCAAGGGAGAGAGCCATGACGGAGCCACTCGAGGGCCAGCCGGCCGTCACACCACCCGCGCCGGCAACGCCGGTTACGCTGACGCCTTCGCAGGAGAGCGGCCTCGGCCGCCTCACCGTACTGCCACCCGAGCTGCGCGGATGGAGCTGGGGCGCGTTTTTCTTCACCTGGCTTTGGGGCATCTTCAACGGCGCCTATATCACCCTCTGGGGGCTACTCCTCGCCTTCATCCCCGGGGGAGCGCTCATCTGGGCGATCGTCTGCGGGGTGAAGGGGCGCGAGTGGGCGTGGAAGGGCAAGTACTGGGAGAGCGCCGAGGCGTTTAAGCTCACGCAGAGGAACTGGGCGATCGCCGGCGTTATCTGCAGCGTGCTCGGCGTCGTTATCTTCCTCCTCTTCTTGCTCCCCGTGATGAGCACGATGCTGAGCTCTTGAGCGCCGGCGACAACAGGGTACTTGGCGACTGAGCGGTCAAGCTCCCTCCTCCGCGTATCTGCAGCCTTCAACGTCGTCGTCCGCCACAACCCTTCCATCGCCGTCCTCAAGCCGCACCGCGCGCGAAAAGGCTGTGTTCGCCCGCCCGCGTATCTGATAACGTGCCCCTTGTGACCGCACCATCGAGCACGCAGCACCCGCCGTTCGCCGGCCTCACCGAGGAGGAGGCCGGCCGCCGACGCGCCGCCGGCCAGGGCAACAACGCGGAGATCCGCGCCGGGCGAAGCTACAGCCGCATCGTCCGCGACAACGTCTTTAACTTCATCAACAACCTCTTTTACTTCCTCGGCATCCTCCTGCTGGTGCTGGGCAAGCCGCTCGACGCCTTCGCCGTCGTCTTTATCATCGCCGCCAACACGCTGATCAGCCTCGTGCAGGAGATCCGCGCCAAGCGCATCATGGATAAGATGACGATCTTGATGCGCCCCAAGGCCATGGTGGTGCGCGACGAGGAGCTACGAGAGGTAGACCCCTCGCAGATCGTAGTGGGCGACGTGCTCTTTATTCAGCCGGGGGACCAAGTGGTCGTGGACGGCCCCCTGCTCAGCCAGGGGCGCATCGAGCTCGACGAGTCCCTCCTCACCGGCGAGGCGGACGCCGTGAGCAAGCGGGCCGGCGAGCTCCTCATGTCGGGGAGCTTCTGCACCGCCGGCGGCGGATACTACTGTGCGGAGAAGGTCGGGCTCGAGAGCTTCGCCAACAAGCTCACCGCGAAGGCCACGGCCTACAAACGCGAGCTCACACCGCTCCAGCGCCAGGTCACGCAGGTGGTGCGGATCCTCCTCATCGTCGTCATAGTCTTCGAGGCGCTCGTGTGGCTGCGCAACGTGGTGGGCGGCATCCCCTTCGTGGAGAGCGTGCGCATGTCCACGGTGATCCTCGCCCTCATCCCCAACGGGCTCGTACTCTCTATCGCCCTCACGTACGCCCTCGGCGCCATGCGCCTGCTGGGCCGCGACATGCTCGTGCAGCAGGCGAGCGCCGTGGAGTCGCTGAGCAACGTAGATGTACTGTGCACCGACAAAACCGGCACCCTCACAACCGGGGCGATCCGCTTTGAGGAGCTCCGCACGCTCGGTGACGAGGACGAGCAGCGGGCGACCTCCCTGCTCGCCACCTACGCCGCGAGCACCGCCGACGCCAACCAGACGATCGAGGCGCTGCGAGGCGCACTGCCCTCAGCCGCCGAGGGCACAGCCGAAGAGGCGCTCTTCTCCTCCGAGCGCAAGTGGGGCGGGCTCGTGTTTAACGAGGGGGCGGCGCAGGGCACGTACGTGCTGGGCGCCCCCGAGATCATCGCGCCGCAGCTCCTCGGCGAGGCGAGCTGGCGCACGCTCGCCGAGGAGCACACCGCGCGGGGCCTGCGCGTGCTCCTCTTCGCCGGGTGCGCCGAGCCGCTCACCTTCGGCGAGCGCAACGACACCCCCACCCTCCCGAACGGCCTCAAAGCGCTCGCGCTCCTCTTCTTCAGCGACGAGCTCCGCCCGGGCGTGCGCAAAACGCTCGAGAGCTTCGCCACAAGCGGCATCGACGTCAAGATCATCTCGGGCGACAACCCCCACACCGTCAGCGCGCTCGCCACGCAGGCCGGCCTGCACCGTCGAGCGCAAGACGACGAGAGCGAAGCGCCAGGTGAGGCCGAGGCCGGAGGCCCTTCGGCCCCCGGCCAGCTCGTCGCCGTGGCCGGCGATGAGCTGGCGGCGATGGACGAGGAGGCCTTCAGCGCCGCCGCCGAGCGAACGCAGATCTTCGGCCGCGTTACCCCCGAGCAAAAGCAGGACCTCGTGCTCGCCCTGCGCAAAAAAGGCCACTACGTGGCCATGGTCGGCGACGGCGTTAACGACGTGATCGCCCTCAAGCAGGCCAACGTGGCCGTAGCCATGCAGGGCGGCAGCCAGGCGGCGCGCAGCGTCGGCGACCTCATCCTCACCAAAAACACCTTCGCCCCCCTCCCCTTCGCCTTCCGCGAGGGTCAGCGCATCATCAACGGCATGAACAACATCCTGCGGATCTTCATGGTGCGTATCTTCTTTAAGGCCTTTATGATCGCCATCATCACGGCGCTCGGCAGCTTTCCCTTCGCCCCGCGCCAGTCGGCGCTGCTCTCGTTTTTCGGGGCGACCGTGCCGGCGCTGGTCTTCGCCCTCTGGGCTAAGCCCGGCCCCACACCCAAGGTGGGGCTCTTTAAGCTCCTGGCTCGTTTCGTGGTGCCCGCCACCCTGCTCATGACGGCGATGGCGACGGGCGTGTACCTGCTGTGGGCCGTGCCGGCGAAGCGTGCCTACCTCGCGCTTAACCCCACCGCGGGGCAAGACGCGCTCATGCAGTTCGCCTACCCGCCGGCGCAGACCGCGCTCACCATCTTCGCCTGCTTCGCCGCGATCTTCTTGATCATGCTCGTAGTGCCGCCCAGCCCGTGGTGGGCGGGTGGCACACCCGAGAGCCACGTCGACAACCGGATCTACGGTGTTGTGGCGTTTCTCTTCGTGGTCATGGCGACCGTGCTTACCGTGCCGCTCGGGCGCATCCTCTTCGAGCTCCAAGCGCTGCCGCCGTGGCAGTACCTCGTGCTCTTCGCCCTCGCGGCCATCTGGAGCTTGCTCTGCCGCGCCATCTGGCGCTCTAAGGTACTCGACCGCTGGCTCGGGACGGCGGAGAACCCGAGCAAAGCGCGCACGCCAAAGCTCCCCCACGCAAGCGACCTGCCCGACTGGCTCCGCCGCGACGCGTAACCCTACGCGAGCTCAGCGGAGGGGCAGATCTCGGCGGCCAACGGGCATGAGGAGCAGAGCGGCCGGCGAGCCTTGCAGAGTCGCCGGCCGTGACGGATAAAGTCCACGTGCACTGCGAACACCTGCTCCGCCCCGCCGTGGCGCGTGAGCTCGGTGAGCACGGGGTGCGCCCGCTCGGCGTTCACCCCGGCGTCGATCACCCCGAGGCGGAGCGCCACGCGGTGCACGTGGGTATCCACGGGCATGAGGGGCCGACCGAGAGAGAAGAGCAGCACGCACGCGGCCGTCTTGGGCCCCACGCCCGGCAACCGCGTAAGGTACGCCTGAGCCTCGGCGTCGCCCAGAGCATCGAGCGCCGAGAGGCTCGGCTCGCCGCAGCCATCGCTCAACTCCTCGAGGATCCGCTTAATACGCGGCGCCTTGGTGTGAGAGAGCCCGCCGAGCGCGATGGCACGCTCGATCTCGTCCACCGAGGCGTCTCGCGCGACGGCCCAGCTGGTGAACCGCTCCTTGAGCGAGGCGAAGGTACGCTCGGTGTTCACGTCTGCGGTGTTCTGCGAAAGCACCGTGAAGATGAGCTCGTCGAGGGGAGCGTACCGAGGCGCGAGCACCGGACGCCCGTAAAAGGCGTCGAGCGCGTCCGCCGCACGCTGAAGTTGCTCGCGCGGCGAGGACGCAGAGACGCTCGCCCCCTTCGACCGCTCGCTCCGTTGCTGACTCACCGCACCACCCCCCCTCAGAGACACCTCAACGGAGGCGCCATGTACACCGCCCTACCGACGCCGCCTCGTGTTTCCGCGCCCGAGAGCCGTGGCCACGGCGAACCCCACGAGGCCACCGGCGACGAGCGTGAGAAGAAAGACGACCGCACCCGGCATCGTAAAACCCCAGAAGAAGAACCTAATGGGCACCCCCGCGAGGTTCTGAAACAGCAAGATCAAGAGCAGGATGCCCGCGACACCGAGGGCGATCAGCCTCGCCATTGCCCCTCCGCTCCGCCCGCTGCGTCCTCTTCGCCCCACAACCGTCGTCTGCCGCTGAGCCATTGTGCGCCCCCTCGTAAGAACTCTTCCTGTTGTCTGCCCTTTCAGCATACGCCACCGAAGGCGGTGACGCTCCGCTCCACCGCCTTTTAAGAGCACCTACAGAGCGACGATAGCTCCCCGAGAGGCGGTATATACTATGCACAGTGACCAAGGGTGAGCTGGGGGTGGTCTCTCCAGCTCGCCGTGTCTTGGACCTTCCGCGATTCCGTTAAAGGAGTGCGAATGTCGGAGAGACCCTCTCAGTCCACCGGCGCGGCTCTCGTACTGGGTGGAGGCGTTGCTGGTATCCAATGTTCCCTCGATCTCGCGGAAGGGGGGTATAAGGTCTACTTGGTCGAGAAGGCGCCGGCCCTCGGCGGCCACATGGCGCAGCTCGATAAAACGTTTCCCACAAACGACTGTGCCATGTGCACGCTCTCGCCCAAGCTCGTAGAGGCCGGGCGACACCTCAACATCGAGATCGTCACCAACTCGGAGCTCATCGGGCTCGAGGGCGAGCCGGGCAAATTCACGGCGAAGGTGCACCATCACGCGCGCTTCGTCGACCCGGATATTTGCACCAGCTGCGGCGAGTGCACCCCCAAGTGCCCGGTCACCATCCCCGACGCCTACAACGAAGAGCTCGGCGAGCGCGCCGCTATCTACAAGCTCTACCCGCAGGCGATCCCCACTACCTACGCGATCACCAAGAAAGGGCACAGCCCCTGTAAGCGGGCCTGTGCCGTGCACACCAGCGCACAGGGCTACGTGGCCCTCATCGCCGACGGCCGCTTCGCCGAGGCGTATGCCGTCGCCAGCGAGCCCAACCCCTTCCCCGCCGTCTGCGGCCGCATCTGCACGCACAAGTGCGAGACCGACTGCACCCGCGGCGAGGTCGACGACCCCATCGCCATCTCCGGGCTCAAGCGCTTCATTACAGACTACGCGCACCACAACGTCCCGCAGCCCGAGCGCGCAGAGGTTACGTTCGCCGAGAAGGTCGCGATCGTGGGCGCGGGCCCGAGCGGCCTCACGGCGGCCCGCGACCTCGCGCTCCTCGGCTACGCAACGACCGTCTTCGAGAGCAAGCCCGAGCCGGGCGGCATGCTGCGCTTCGGTATCCCCGAGTACCGGCTCCCCAAGGCCGCCCTGCAGCAAGACATTAACCGCATCACCGCGCTCGGCGTCGAGATCAACTGCGGGCAGAGCGCCGGCACCAGCTTCACCGTCGACGGCCTGCTGGCAGAGGGCTACAGCGCCGTCTACCTCGCCGTCGGCCTCCAAGGCGGGCGCACCCTCCCCATCCCCGGCGCGAACGCCCCCGGCGTCTTCGACGCCGTCGCCGTGCTCAAGGCGGCCACGCTGGGCGAGGAGGTCGCGATCGGCAAGAACGTCGTGGTCATCGGCGGCGGAGATGTGGCCTTCGACGCCGGCCGCACGGCGCTGCGCCTCGGCGCCGAGAAGGTCGCCATTAACTGCATCGAGGACGAAGCGAGCCTGCCGGCCTCGGCCGACGAGCTGCGCGAGGGCCTCGACGAGCGGGTCATCCTTAACTGCTCGCGTATGCCCTCCGCCATCACCACCGACGACACCGGCCACGTGCGCGGCGTGGAGTTCGTCGCCTGCGAGCTCGGCGAGCCCAACGAGCGCGGCTGGCGCCCACCGGTGGCCGTGGCGGGCACTGAGCACGAGCTCGACTGCGACACCGTGATCTTCGCCATCGGCCAGAGCATGGTCGAGGACTTCCTGGAGGGCTGCGAGGGCCTCTCCGTGGTCAAGGGCCAGATCGTCGCCGACGCCACCACCATGGCCACGGCGAAGGCCGGGGTCTTCGCGGGCGGCGACGCCGCGGCCCGCGGCCCGTGGACGGCCATCGAGGCCATCGCGGCGGGCCGTCGCGCGGCGCGCAGCATCCACAACTTCCTGCGCGGCGAGGAGCTCCTGCCGCTCGACGACGACCTCATGGACGAGGCCAAGCCAGACGACGCCGTGCTCGCCAAGACGACGGCGGCGGCGCGCCTGCCCATGCCGCACCTCCCCGGCGCCGCTCGCCGCACGACGTGGGACGAGGTCAACACCGGGTTCACCGAGGAGCAGGCCGTAGCCGAGGCCAAGCGCTGCCTCAACTGCGCCGTCTGCTCGGAGTGCATGGAGTGCGTCCGCGCCTGCGGCCCCGGCGCCATCGTGCACGACGACCGCGACCGCGAGCTCGAGTTCGACGTGGGCGCCGTCGTCCTCGCCACCGGCTTCGACCTCTACGACCCCGGTGACAAGAGCGAGTACGGCTACGGCCGCTACCCCAACATCCTCTCCTCGCTCGAATACGAGCGCACGCTGAGCGCGAGCGGCCCCACCACCGGCGCCGTTAAGCGCCGGAGCGACGGCGCGCACCCCAAGAAGATCGCCTTTATTCAGTGCGTCGGCTCGCGCGACCAACAGCACGAGTACTGCTCCAGCGTGTGCTGCATGTTCGCCAACAAGCAGGCCATGCTCACCATCGACCACGAGCCCGACTGCGAGCCCACCGTCTTCCTCATGGATATGCGGGCCCAGGGCAAGGGGTTCGACGGCTTCTACCAGCGCGCGCTCGACAAAGGCGTTAAGTTCATCCGCTCCCGGCCCTCCTTCATCAAGGAGGACCCCCTCACCAACGACCTCTTCATCCACTGGGAGGACGAGGGCGGCACGATCCACCAAAGCCGCTTCGACATGGTCGTGCTCTCAGCGGGCCTGGAGCCGGCGCGCAAGGCGCAGGAGGCCGCCGGCCACCTCGGCGTAGCCCTCAACCGCCACGGCTTCTGCTCGCTCACCGAGTTCGACCCGCTCGAGACGAGCCGCAAGGGCGTCTTCGTCGTCGGGCCCTTCGGCGAGCCCAAAGACATCCCCGACTCCGTCGCCCAGGCGTCGGCGGCGGCGGCCAGGGTCATGACCGACCTCGCCGACTCCCGCGGCACGCTCACCGAGGAGCAGGTGTACCCCGCCGAGCGCGACACCACGGCGGAGGAGCCGCGCGTCGGCGTCTTCGTCTGCCACTGCGGCAGCAACATCGCCGGGGTGGTCGGCGTGGAGAGCGTGGCCGAGTACGCCGACCGGCTCCCCGGCGTAACGTTCGCGACCGACACGCTCTACGCGTGCTCGAGCGACAGCCTCTCGCTCATCCGCGAGAAGGTCGAGGAGCACCAGCTCAACCGCGTCGTGGTCGCGAGCTGCACGCCACGCACCCACGAGCCCATCTTCCAAGACACGATCCGCGAGGCCGGGCTCAACCCCTTCCTCTTCGAGATGGCCAACATCCGCGATCAGGCGAGTTGGGTCCACGCCGCGGAGCCCGAGAGGGCCACGCAGAAAGCCAAGGAGCTCGTGCAGATGAGCGTGGCGCGGGCGCGAGAGCTCGAGCCGCTCTCCAAGATCGACGTGCCGCTCACTCACGCCGCGCTCGTTATCGGCGGGGGCGTCGCCGGCATGACGGCGGCCAACGCCCTCGGCGAGATGGGCTACGAGGTCCACCTCGTGGAGCGCGCCGCGCGACTCGGCGGACACGCCCTCAAGCTCGGTGCGACGCTCAAGGGAGGCGACCCCTCTACGTACGTCGCCTCCCTCGAACAACGCCTCATCGACAACCCCCACGTGCACATCCACCTCGCCTCCGAGGTCACCGACTTCCACGGGTTTATCGGCAACTTCTCGAGTGCCATCACCGCGAACGACGGTCAGCGCACCCTCATCGAGCACGGCGTGATCATCGTCGCCACCGGCTCGCGCGAGGAGCGCACCGCCATCCACGGCCTCGGCGACCACCCCGACGTGGTCACCGGCATGGACCTCGAGGGCATGCTCAAGCGCGATGACCCCAAGCTCGCCGAGGCCAAGGCGGCCGGCTTTATCCTCTGCGCCGGTTCCCTCGACGAGAGCCACCCGTACTGCTCGCGCACCTGCTGCCAACAGAGCATTAAAAACGCGATCGCCCTCAAGGAGCGCGACCCCTCCCGGCAGGTCTTCGTCTGGTTCAAGGAGATCCGCACCTTCGGGCTCATGGAGGAGTACTACACCAAGGCGCGGGAGCTCGGCGTTATCTTCACGCGCTACGACGCCGGCGCGCCCCCGCAGGTCAGCACCGACGGCTCGGTACGCGTCTCCTACCGCGACCCGTATCTGCGCCGCTCCATCGAGCTCCCGCTCGACCTCCTCGTGCTCGCGACCCCCGCAGTCGCCGCCGAGGGCAGCACTACGCTCGGCACGATGCTCAAGGTGCCCATCCAAAGCGACGGCTTCTTCCTCGAGGCGCACGTTAAGCTCCGCCCGGTCGACTTCGCCTCCGAGGGCATCTTCCTCTGCGGCTCCGCGCACTACCCCAAGAGCATCGACGAGACGATCGGCCAGGCGTTCGCGGCGGCGGGACGCGCCGCCGCCATCCTGGCCAAGCCGGTCATTAAGGCCGGCGGCGTCGTCGCCGAGGTCGACGTGGAGAAATGCGCAGCCTGCCTCACGTGCGTACGCATCTGCCCCTACGACGTGCCCATCATCGACGCCGAGACGAAGAAGGCGACCATCGAGGCGGCCGCCTGCCAGGGCTGCGGCGTGTGCACCAGCGAGTGCCCCGTTAAGGCCATCACCCTGCACCACTACACCGACGCTCAGATCTTCGCCAAAGAAGAGGCTCTCTTCATGGAGGTGAACTGATATGGCCGACTCCACCTTCGAGCCGGAGATCATCGTCTTCGCCTGCCACTACTGCGCATACGCGGCGGCCGATCTCGCGGGGAGCATGCGCCTGCAATACCCGTCCAACATCCGCATGATCAAGCTCCCCTGCACCGGCAAGCTCGAGGTTATCCACCTCCTCAAGGCCATTGAGGCCGGCGCCGACGGCGTGTACGCCGCCGGCTGCCTTGAGGGCGAATGCCACTACCTCAAGGGCAACCTCTGGGCGCGCAAGCGCGTCGACCACGTCAAAGAGCTACTCGCGGAGGTGGGCGTGGAGCCGGAGCGCGTCGAGATGTACAACATGTCGTCGGCCGACGGCCCCAAGTTCGCCGCCTTCGCAACCGAGTTCACGGAGCGCATCAAGGGGCTCGGCCCCAGCCCGCTCAGACGCGACGGAGTAAGTCCGCACGCCGCCGCACGCGACGCCCTAGGCGGCGACGCCCTCCCGGAGGCTCCCGCCTCATCCGCCCCCGCTCACACCGAGGAAGGACGCTCAGAATGATCACCGCCGAACGCAAACCCCTCGACGAGATCATCGCACTCGTCGGCGACAAGAAGAAGGTCCTCGTCGCGGGTTGCGACACCTGCGTCGCGATCTGCCTTACCGGCGGCGAGAAAGAGGCCGAGATCCTCGCGAGCGAGCTCCGGATCCTCGCTAAAAAGGAGGGGCGCGAGGTCGAGATAGAGCATACCGCCGCCATTAGGCAGTGCGAGTGGGAGTACCTTGAGATGATCGCGGAGAAGGTCGAGGAGGCCGACGTCGTCCTCAGCATGGCCTGCGGTATCGGTATTCAGAGCATGGCCGAGCGCTTCGCACCCAAGCTCGTTATGCCGGCCGTCAACACCAACATGCTCGGCATGCCGCAGGAGCACGCGCTCTGGCTCGAGCGCTGCGGCGCCTGCGGCGACTGCGTGATCGGCGAGACCGCCGGCATCTGCCCCGTGGTGCGCTGCAGCAAGAGCCTCATGAACGGCCCCTGCGGCGGCTCCCACGACGGCAAGTGCGAGGTCACCACGCCCGAGAAGGAGGAGCTCGACTGCGCCTGGCACCTCATCTGGGACCGCCTTAAGGCCCAGGGCCGCGAGGAGCTCATGCTCGTTAACCGGCCGCCGAAGAACTGGAGCAAGAGCAGCTCCGGCGGCCCCCGAAAGATGACACGTGAGGAGGCGAAGCCGGTATGACCGCTCCCGAGTACAAGGCAGGCAGCAACCTCGAGAAGATCCTCAGCGCCGGCAGGTTCGCGGTCACCGGCGAGTGCGGCCCACCCAAGAGCGCCGACGGCAGCGTTATCGCCAAGAAGGCTGAGATCCTGCGGGGCTACGTCGACGCCGTCAACATCACCGACAACCAAACCGCCGTGGTGCGCGTGTGCTCCATGGCCTCAGGCTACACCGCCCAGCAAAACGGCCTCGAGGCGATCATGCAGATGACCTGCCGCGACCGTAACCGCCTGGCCATGCAGGCCGACATCCTCGGCGCGCACACGCTCGGCATCCACAACGTCCTCTGCCTCACCGGCGACCACTTGAGCTTCGGCAACCACCCGGAGGCCAAGGGCGTGCACGACCTCGACGCCATTACCCTGCTCAAGATGTACAAAGACATGCGCGACGAGAAGAAGTTCCAGTGCGGCGAGGAGATGGCGGAGGCGCCGAAGCTCTACCTCGGCTGCGCCGAGAACCCCTTCGGCGACCCCTTCGAGTTCCGCGCCCTGCGCCTCCGCAAGAAGATCGAGGCCGGCGCCGACTTCATGCAAACCCAGTGCATCTTCAACGTTCCCAAGTTTAAGAAGTGGATGGAGGAGGTGCGCTCGCTCGGCCTGCACCAGGAGATCAAAATTCTCGCCGGCATCACCCCCATTAAGGGCGCCGGCATGGCCCGCTACATGCAGAAGTTCGTGCCGGGCATCGATGTGCCGCAGGAGATCGTAGACCGCATCGCGGCCAAGGAGAAGGGCGAGCCCCAGCAAGCCGAGGGCAAAAAGCTGGCCGTGGAGATGATCAAAGAGATCGCAGAGATCGAAGGCGTCGCCGGCGTCCACGTGATGGCCGTGGAGTGGGAGCCAGCGGTGCCGGAGATCGTGGAGGCCGCCGGCTTAATGCCGCGGCCATCCGTCGCCTAGGAGGTCGGATATGGCCACCTGCACACCGAGCGCCACACTCGCCGGCCGGGTCACCGCCGGCTGCGGCGAGAACGCCTACAAGTGCTACCAATGCAAGAAGTGTACGAGCGGCTGCCCCGTGGCCTCGTACGCCGAGCTGCACCCCGCGCAGATCATGCGCGCCGTGCAGCTCGGGCAGCTCGACATGATCCTCGCCGACCGCTTTATTTGGCTGTGCAGCGGCTGCCAGACCTGCACGGCACACTGCCCGCAGGGCATCGACGTGGCGGCTGTCATGGACGAGCTCAAGATCATCGCCCGCCGCGAGGGCAAGATCCACCCCGACGCCCCGGCGGCCGCTATGCTCAAGTACAACTACGACTCCTTCGCCCGTTGGGGCCGTATGTGGGAGGTGGAGCTGCTCACCCGCGACATCCTCAAACGGCCCACGAGCCTCCTGTCGTGGATCCCCCTCGGGCCCAAGATGCTCCTCAAGGGTAAAGTTAACCCGACCCTCAAAAAGGGTGACTCCCTCGCCATGAAGCGCATGATCAAGACGGCCGAGAGCATCACCGAGGCACGGGAGAAGGAGGGCGAACGATGACGACCGTCGCCTACTACCCGGGCTGCTCCATTCACGGTACCTCCTCCGAGCTCGGCGCGAGCTTTACGGCGACCGCCAAGGCCCTCGGCCTCGAGCTCCAGGAGATCCCCGACTGGATCTGCTGCGGCAACACCGCGGCGCACTCCATCAACCGCCTGGCCTCCATCGCCCTGCCGGTGAGCGAGCTCGCCAAGATAGAGCACGACATGCACCTCGACGCGGTCGCGATCCCCTGTGCGGCCTGCTACAGCCGCTTTAAAGCCGGGGCGCACGAAGTGCAAGATCCGGCCATGGCCAGCGACGTTATCGCCGTGGTCGGCCGCGGCTACGGCGGGAGCGTCGCCGTGCACAACCTGATCGACGTCTACCACACGGTGGTCGGGCTCGAGGCGCTCAAGGCGCGCGTCACGCACCCGCTCAAAGGGCTTAAGGTGGCGTGCTACTACGGCTGTCTGCTCACGAGGCCACCGGAGGTCACCCACGCGGACAACCCCGAGTACCCCGTACATATGGACGAGGTGGTCGCGGCACTCGGCTGTGAGCCGGTGGACTGGAACTACAAAACGGACTGCTGCGGCGCCTCGCTCTCGCTCACCGAGCAAGGCATCGCGGACGACCTCGTAACGCGCATCGTCACCGACGCCCGCAACTGCGGTGCGGAGGCGCTCGTCATGGCCTGCCCGCTCTGCCAGACCAACCTCGACGGCCGGCAGACCGAGATCGCCCGCAAGGCCAGCTCCTGGCAGGCGCTCCCCAGTATCTTTTTGAGCCAGCTGGTGGGCCACGCCATCGGCCTGCCCAACAGCGCGCTCGGCCTCGGCAAGCACTTCATCGACGTCAAGAGGGTCATGAGCTAGGGGCAACACCGAGCGACATCCAGCCAAGGTAGAAAAGAGAAGGGGCGCCTACGGCGCCCCTTCTCTTTTCTACGCCCTATGAACGTAACGAGACCTTGACTGGATAAAAACACTACCCTAACATTCCGATCAAGGAGCATCCCCCACTTACGCTGGCTCACGCCCCCGGGAGGCGCTGAGATGAAGAAGAGAACAATCGTCCTACTAGCCCTCGGCGCCATCATCGTGCTCGCCGCGGCAACCCTCGCGCTGTACCCCATCCGCTCCCCAATAAATCAAGTCGCCCTTGATCTCGATGAGATCGCGAACAGCGCAAAGACGGCCCAAGGCGACAACGCCACGCTCGCCACAAATTCCAACCCCTACACTGGCCTTAAGAGCAACGCCACGTACAAAGCGCTCGTCGCTAAGGGCTACGGCGTTTTGCCGGCCCTCAGCGCCGAACTCGATGCATCTAATGAAGACGGGCTGAGAGGGTACATCGCCTGCACCGCCATTGAGGCCATCACCAACTGCGACCTCGAGCAGTTCCCCGCCTTCGCCTGGGATAGGGCGACGGTCTTTCGAGCGAAGTGGGATGCCTACCTTAACGACATGCCCGAGCGCGTCACGGGCATCCTTAAGAGCTCAAGGTCCCCGCAGAGCAAGCGCGCCGCCCTCGTCAAGCTCGGCGCGACCGCCGTGCCCTACCTCCTGAAGCAGGCATCCTCGCTGAGTAAGGCCGACGGCGAGGAGCTCGGCGCAGCCGCCTTCGAGGCTGCAGACAAGCCCGGCACCGGCTCGCTCGCCGACTTCTCCAACAGGTACGGCCCGGAGATGAACGCGTTACTCGACTACATCGAGAGCCGCTAAGGACGGAGGCGCCCCGACTCACCACCAAAGCGCGCAGAGCTCAGGGGTGCGGTAAGATACCCCGAAATGCGCATTTCCTCTCTTAAAAAGGCGTTATCCAGCCCCTTCGCCCTGGCGATCATCGCCATTATCCTCCTGCTGCTTAGCTTCTTCTTTTACTCTACTACGCTCTATCGCAACCTCAAGGATGAGGTCATCTCGACCCTCCGAGAGGCATCACAGCAGACGGCGGTAGCCCTCAGAAACCAAGTGAGCGGAGAGCAGCGAGCCATCGAGGATGTCGCCCTCATGCTCTCCACGAAACAACACCCACCCCTCGAGTCGCTCGGCGCCCTCAAGGGCGTGGCCGAGAACCACCACCTTCTGCGAATGGGCATCATCGAGCGCAACGGCAAGGCGATCACGACCGACGGAAAAACACTCTACTTGGCCATGCGCCCCTACTTCCGCGCCGCCTTTCAAAGAAAATCGTCCGTCTCAGACCGCTTGCTCGACGTCGTCGACGGAAGGGCGATTACCGTCTACGCAGCCCCCATCTACGACGCCTCTGGAGAGAGGGTGAACTCAGTCCTCTTCGGAACCTACTCCATCGAAAGGTTCCAATCTTCGCTCTCCTCAAGCCTCTTCGACGGCGCCGGGTACTCCTACGTCGTCACAAGCACGGGGGAGGCTATCTCCTCATCGAGCACCGTGAGTGGTAAATCGGAGTTCGAGAACATCATCTCCAAGCTAAAAGAGCTCGACCCTGAAAACGAAGGAGAGGCCGTAAAGCTAGGGGAGGGAATGCTATCCGGCGAAAACGGATACATAGAGTTTAGTAATAAAACAAGCGAAGTAAATAAGTATATGTACTACACACCACTTGGCGTCAATAAGTGGTATCTGCTCACTATAGTTCCAGCAGATGTTTTAAATAAAAAAATGTTCTTATCGATGGCCTTGACTGGCTTTCTTGGTTTCATAATCTTCGCAGTATCTTATGTAGTAATTAGAAGCATTATGAACTCTCGAAAAAAATGGATGACAGAACTTGAGAACATGCTCTTTGTTAATAAAATAACCGGTAATAGTACCTACGAAAAATTTAAGATAGATGCTAAAGAAATTTTAGCTAAAAAATATGACCCTGATAGATACGTAATTATCTCTGTTGATATAGATAAGTTTAAATATATCAATGATATGTTTGGGTATAAAGAGGGCGATAATCTTATTGCATTTATTGATAGCGTATTTGTAAATAATTGCGACCAAGGGGAACTCGCTGCTCATATAAATGCAGATAACTTCGTACTTTTGCTTAAATATACTTCTAAAGAAAAGCTTCGCGAACGACTTGAGCTATTAAGATGTCAAATTGAAGAATATAAAGAAACGTATAAGAAAAACTACGAGATAACTCTTTCGATCGGTATCTATAAAATAGACGATATAGACAGATATGTAAACCTTGATGTTGATCTTATAAAAGACAGAGCAACCATACCTCAAAAGCAAGTAAAGAACAATAAACACATGTTCTACGCGTTCTACGACGAAAACTTTCGCAAGAAGATCCTCATGGAACGCGATATAGAAAACAATATGCTTTCCGCCTTAAAAAACCGGGAGTTTATAGTTAAATATCAACCTAAGTTCTCCATGAGAGACGGTAAAATCATCGGTGCTGAAGCTATTGTTAGATGGATAAGGAGCGACGGAACGATGATGAAGCCAGATAGCTTCATTTATTTATTTGAGGAAAACGACTTTATTACAGTAATCGATAATTACGTATTCAGGCAGGTATGTGCCGATCTAAGGAAGTGGATCGATAAGGGCTACGATGTAGTTCCGATCTCATCAAACCTCTCGCGAAAAAACATCGTCATCCCGAATATCGCCAGCGAATACGACGCTATCGCGGCCTCCTTCGGCATACCCAAAGAGCTCACGGGTATAGAGATTACAGAGACCGCACTCATCGAAAACGAGGACGCCATCGTCGATTTCGTCAAGAGGATGAGAAGCAAGGGTTTCCCCATCATCATCGACGACTTCGGTACGGGGTTCTCCTCCCTCGGCATGCTCATGAACATCGAGATCGATACCCTTAAAATCGATAGATCGTTTGTGGCCGCCATTAACGAAAATGTACGATCCTACGAGCTGCTTAAGGTCGGCGTCCGGCTCCTCCACCGGTGGGGCATTACCGTCAATGTCGAGGGCATCGAGACGCTTCAGCAGTATGAGCGCCTCAAACATCTCCGCTGCGACGAGGCGCAGGGCTTCTACCTCTCCAAGCCGCTGGCCGCTCACGAGTTCGAGAAGCTGCTGGCCGAGAACGAGCGGCGACCAGCCCTCTCTTCTCCCCTTGACAAAAGTGATATCACTTAAATATCATTAGGGTGTCAGCTAGAGCATTGAGCACGCATACCTGCTCGATGTCGAGAGAAGGAGAGAACCATGCCCCCAACGCTCACCTCGTCGCCCACGCAGGAGCGCAAGGCCGCCACGCTGAGCGGCTGGCCCATGCTCTTCGTCGTCATCGCCCTCTTCGCGGCGAGCCTCTTTTTCTTTCTCACCTCCTCCACGGAGGGCGCCCCGAGCTCCGATCGATTGATCCTCGCCATCGCCCTCACCACACTCGCTGTACTCATCTGCCCCGGTTTCTTTACCCTCCAGCCCAACGAGGCGCGGGTCCTCGTGCTCTTCGGCAGCTACCGCGGCACGGCGAAGCAGGGTGGGTTTCGCTGGGCCAACCCCTTTTACAGCAACGGCCCCGGCACAGGCCAGCCCCCCGCGATGACCGGCTTCTCCCGTCGCCACAAAGACGATCAACAGGAGCAGGCAGGCAAACAGACCGACCTCAAGCGCTACAAGATTAGCCTGCGCGTCCGTACGCTCAACAGCGAGAAGCTCAAGGTGAACGATCAACGCGGCAACCCCGTAGACATCGCGGCCGTGATTGTGTGGCGCGTCGACGACACGGCGAGGGCGGTGTTCGACGTAGACGACTACGAGAGCTACGTGGCCACGCAGAGCGAGACGGCGCTCCGGCACCTGGCGAGCTGCTACCCCTACGACCGCGACGAAGAGGAGGGTGCTGAGGGCGAGGGCATCAGCCTCCGCGGCAACGTCGACGCGGTCTCCGAGGCGCTCCGCGTGGAGCTCGGCACCCGACTCGCACAGGCGGGGGTCACCGTGGAACAGGCGCGACTAAGCCACCTCGCTTACGCCCCCGAGATCGCACAGGCGATGCTCCGTCGCCAGCAGGCGGAGGCCGTTATCGCAGCGCGGCGCAAGATCGTCGCCGGCGCCGTCGGCATGGTGGAGCTCGCACTCAAAGAGCTCAACGAGGGCGATATCGTAAACCTCGACGAAGAGCGCAAGGCCACGATGGTCAGCAACCTCATGGTGGTGCTCTGCAGCGAGAGCCAAACCACTCCAGTCATTAATGCAGGGACGCTGTACCAGTAACGACGAGCCCACGCTCTCCCGCGACGCGACCTCTCCCCTGCGGGGTCGCGTCGCGGGAGAGCCTCCTACAAGGTAGGACGATATAGCCGCACGCAAACAGTTCCCCCTTCGCATCGACCCACAGCTCTGGGCGGAGATCGAGCGCTGGGCCGCTGCGGAGCTGCGCAGCGTTAACGCGCAGGTGGAGTACCTCCTCCGCGAGGCGGTGCAGCGGAGGCGCGGAGGAGCCGCCGCTCACGAAGGGTCGCGAGGCGACGGCGAGGAGCCGGAAGGCGGCGCGCCGTCGAAGGCGCACCCCGGAGCACGCTAGCACACGCTAACCCACTCGACGTTTTCGCTACGGGCATGAGCGTTATAAACTACGCACTAAGAGGGAATCGCTTTCGCTACGAGCCCGTGCCTCAGCAACCACTCCCGCCGTTTTCCAGAGGGAGGGGGAGTAGTATGAACCCCAGTCTCCCGAGCAAGGCGGACTACACAAACGACGAAGGGGTAAGGAGCTTCGGCACCGCCGAGCTCTACCGTGGGGTAGTTAAGTACATCGCCATCGCCTATGCCGGATACGGCATCCTCTTCCTCTTCTACGATCACTTTATCCTCGCAGCAGCTGGTATTCTCTCAGCTGCCGTAAATTTTTACTTTCTCGTAAATAAAAAGATAACATTTTCTGCTATGGTTATTGCAGAACATGTATGCGCAATAATAACATCATATCTCTTAGTCTCACAACTTGGCTGGCAGTACGGATTTCAGTATCTCATCTTCCTTACTATCGGTCTTGGATTTTTTTCTCCTTTCAAGCGTAAAATTATTCCCCTCATTTTTAATGGAATAGAGATAGCTCTCTACGTCTATCTTTATATAACTTACTCGGACAAACCGCCTATCTTCGATACCTCTGATGTCATAATAAAGACGATTCATGCTTCATATTTCGTCCTCGTAAGCCTTTTACTTATTGTTTCAATGAAAAAGGCTGACATAGCAAACTTCATCCACCGTGAAGAAATTATTGCGCACACTATCGACCTCCATAAAAAAGCAAACTACGACGACCTCACAAAGCTCCTCAATCGCCGAGCGATGAGCTCACTTCTCGAGGCCTGCTGGGAGCAGTACAGATCGACCGGGGAGGTATTTCACCTCATCATGGGCGACATCGACCTGTTTAAACAGGTCAACGACACCTACGGCCACCAAACGGGGGATAAAGTACTCCGCGAGGTGGCGAACATCCTCGGCAGGGCTTTAGAAAGTCCGATTACGTCTCGCGTTGGGGTGGCGATGAGTTCGTCATCCTCGTCACCGAAAAAGACCCCAACGACTCCATGTTCGCCCTCGCGGAACGCGTGCGCACCCGCATCGGCACGGAGACCTACCTCGTCGATGGCACCACCATAAACGTGACGATGACCTTTGGAGGGGCGAGCAGCGCCGGCAAGGTAAGCCTTACGGAGCTCCTACAGGCGGCCGACCGCAACCTCTATAGGGGTAAAGAACGCGGGAGAAACACCAGCGTCTTCGAGGGCCAAGGCGAGCCGGAAGGCTTGAGCACACAGCCCTCAAGTACCTCCGCCTAAGCCTCGCCCCTCTTCGCTCGCTTCATCTCGTACATGCGCTGATCGGCGAGATTAATGGCGTCGTGGAGGCTCTCCTGCCCAGCGGCCACGCCGTAGGAGAAGGCGACCGGAGGGGTGAGCGCCGCTAGCCGCCTCTCGATGCGCCGTACGCAGCTGGCGAGGTCGGCCTCGGTGATGCCCCGAAAGACGATGATCATCTCGTCGCCGCCGTAGCGGAGGACATCGTCCGCACCTCTCGTCTCGGCGATAAGCGCCTCGGCCACGCCGACGAGGAGCCGATCCCCCTCGGCGTGGCCCTCTCGGTCGTTTACCTCTTTAAAACCGTCGAGGTCCATAAAGAAGAGGGCATCTTGCTCGTGAATCGTCAGGGTCTTCAGGTACTTACGGCTGAGGAGGCCGGTGAGCGGATCGCGTATGGCCTCCTCTTTTAGCACCTTCGTCTCCCATTCCAGATACACCATTCGTTGGATAAGCACCATCGCAACGCCGAGAAGGAAGACTGTGATGCCAAGAGAGACTATATAGGGCTGAGTGATAGCGCCAAAGAGAACAAACGCACCGTGCACGGAGCATAAGGCGAGGAATGTGAGGGAGAAAATAAGTGGATAGTCTAGAAGCCTTCTCTCACGAACCATAATTACAGGTATTATTAATATAATTAATGGAGATGTAAAAGAATAGATCGCTTGAAGAGAATAGAAGTCTCTTGCACAGAGAAGAAATGGTACAGCTAAAAGAGGAGAAAGAGCGAGTATGTAGTTTGCTTTGCTTTTTTTGTAAAATAAATATACTCCAGAGAAAAGCAAAGCAGCTGCAATAAAGAGTGATGAAATAATGACCTTTCTCCATACAAGGAAGGTAGATTCGCTGAATGTCTGGAATCTTTCGATTGTATCAAGATTGAAGATAATGCAGAAAATACATGCGGCAACAAGACAGAGGTAAGCGCCGCGTCTATCCGAGACGCGGAATGCCAGGAGAAGCAGAAGGATCATGAGCACAAGCGCCATGCCGAACACAATCGCCGTTGTACTCTGCGTGAGAAAATCCTGCACGTCGAGCTTACTCCCCACCTGAGCGGAGTCTGCAGTGTAAGGAACAAACGGCAGGCCAGCGTCGTGATGGCCATACACGGAGATCGTCACGTGGTTGACGCCCCGAGAGCAACTCTCCGGCAGGGGAAAGGCAAAGGTACTGTTCCAAGTATTGCCTGTGGGAATACGAAGGCTCCCAACCTGCCCAACGGTGACTCCGTTGACCTGCGCCAGCAGGCTATTGCCGATCGGTCGAGGCACGATGAGAAGGTCGTCGCTCGTGCGAGGGAAGGAGGCGGTAAAGCGATAGATCCCCTGCGCCCGCTCCTTAAAGGGGATGCTGAAGGGAGCCCTTTCTTGGGAGCGAAAGCCCGGACCCTCCACCTGCCAGCTCTCTATGGTAGGGCCCTGCGGATGAAAGGCCCAGAGAAGCAGCACCTCGAACACGGCAAACACGAAGAACCCCGCCAACACTTGGAGAATGCTGCTCCTCGCCTTGTGCACCTATGCTCTCCCGAAAGTACCCTGCGGCGACCACGCGATCGCTTCGCTCCACTACGCTAACCTCACTAAAGTATAAACCACGCTGAGTACACTTTTGAGCGGAGGGTTATTGCTTGAGCATCCCGGCATCCAGGTGAATACGACGCAGCGCGCGGCTCGCCACCCACGAGTCGTGGGTAACGACGATGAGCGTCTGCCCGAGCTCCCGCCAGAACCTCTCGAGCAGCTCCACTACCTCATCTCGAGTTCGCTCGTCGAGGTTACCGGTGGGCTCGTCGGCGAGGATCACCCGCGGGCGGCGCACGAGCGCGCGGGCGATGCCCACGCGCTGTTGCTCGCCGCCGCTCATCTCTGCGGGTAGGTGCCCAACGCGAGCGGCAAGCCCGACGTCGTGGAGCGCCTGCAGCGCCCGCTCCCGCCGCTCCTCTGCGGGCGTCCCCAGGGGCACAAGTGCGGTCTCCACGTTCTCCTGAGCGCTGAGCGTGGGGATAAGGTTGAAGGACTGAAAGATGATCCCGTACGCGGAGGCGCGAAGCGCACAGAGATCGCCCTCGCCGAGGCCGTTGATGTCTGTGCCGTCGTAGCGGAGCACGCCGGACGTAGGCGCATCCATCGCCCCCAGGAGCTGGAGCAGCGTGCTCTTGCCCGAGCCGGTCGCCCCCTGAAGCGCGAGGTAGTCGCCCTCCTCGATCGTGAGATCGATATTCGCGAGAGCGCGAACCTCCTCGCTCCCCTTTGTATACGATTTGGTCACATCGTCGAGCTCATACAACATGGTGGTTCCTCCTGGAATCGATCGTCGAGAGCAGCGTGATCAGTCGACCTTTCTCAGAGCGTCGGCCGGACGCAGCCGTGCGGCACGCCAGCCACCGAAGGCGCCGGCGAGGAGCCCCCCGAGCAG
The DNA here is from genome assembly GCA_040776965.1 of Thermoleophilia bacterium. Classification (GTDB taxonomy): domain Bacteria; phylum Actinomycetota; class Thermoleophilia; order UBA2241; family UBA2241; genus CAIXSE01. The sequence continues at coordinate 475,506 of JAXGZO010000001.1, read as the reverse complement.
CGCGATGCCCACGGCGAGCAGGATCAGACTGGGGCTGATGGGGGCGGTGAGGTCCACGCTGACATTCTGCGCAGCCTGCGCGAGGGCCGCCCGGCCGCCGCCCGGCCGCCCGGGGCCGCCCATTGCACCGCCGAGGCTCGCCTGAAGCGCTGGCGAGAACCGCGCGATGAGCTTCGCGCCGGCGACGCCGAGGAGCACACCGGCGACGGCACCCAAAACCCCTTGCACGAACGCCTCGCCCATCACCTGAGCGACGATCCTGCTCGTGCGCCACCCGAGGGCCTTGAGCGTGCCGAACTCGCGCACGCGTCGCGACACCGCCGCCATGGTCAAGAGGATCACGACGGTAAAGGCGGCTACCACAGCGATGACGGCGATCCAGACACCCAAGGTCGTCGCGAGCGCTGAGGCGCTCTTTAACGACCCGCTGACCTGCCCGGCGAGGTCTGCCGCCGTCGTCACCGTCGTATCGGCCAACGCACCCTTAATGGACGTCTTGACGGCCGCAATGCCGTCGGCGCTCTGCGCCTTCACGAAGATCTGATTGACCTGACCCTCGTTGTCACTCAACTGCTGAGCGAGCTTCAGTGGGATGAACACCCCGGAGGACGAGGACCCACTGGTCGCCGGGGAGACAACCCCTACTACCTTATATGCGGCGCCCGAAAGGGTGACGGTTGAGCCGACCGTGAGGTTGTTCTGCTCTGCGTAGGCTCGCCCGATCACCGCGACCTTCGCGCTGGCATCGGCGGTCGTCAGAGTGCGGCCGGTGACGATCTCACCTCCACTCAAGGGGCCGAGTGCCCCCTGGCTTACGTCGACGCCGGTGAGCGTGAAGGAGGAGAACTCCAGCGGCGCCTGTGAGGCCGTCGGCCGCGGCTGCGAGCCGGCCGACCTCGGCGCGCCCTGGTCGACGGCCTCGGCGAACTTACCGTCAACCTTCGTCGCGTGGAGCACGAGGGCGCCCGCCGCTCGCTCCACACCATCAAGAGAGGCGACCGTGGTCACGCTTGAGGCGGCCATCGATCCCTGCCCGGGCGCGGCCCTCACCATCTCGCGGGAGAAACGCTTACCCTGGTTGCTTCGGCTTCCGGGGTTCATATCGAAGCGCTGCGGACCGCCGCCCTCGAACTTCTCCTCCTTCGTCACAGTGATGTCGGTGCCCACCCCATAGAGAGAGTGAAGCACCTGCTGCTGCGCCTCACCCACGCCGCTTGCAAACGAAGTGACGGCCACCACTAAGCCCACCCCAACGGCAAGACCCAGCGTGGCGAGCACCGTCTGCCGCCACCTGCGACGCAGCTCGCGCCAGATATACGTAACGAACATCGACCCCCCTCTCTCCGCGCGGCCTGCAGCCGCTTTAAGCGAAGCGCACCGTACGCATCGCCCTCGCGACGCACTCTACGGCGGCGATCTTGAAGATCGCTGAGTCAGAGCTGAACGGCGACTGTGAAAAAGGGTGAGACGCTCTCAGCTCCTTCACAGAAAACGGAGCTACAATCACCACACGTACGGAAAGAGCAGAGAGGCTGCCCATGCGCAACACACCGGAGGAAGAAGCCCTTATCCTCGTTGTAGACGACGAGGAGAGCATTACCGACCTCGTCTCGATGGCACTCCGGTACGAGGGCTTTGCGACGGCGACGGCACGAGACGGCAGAGCCGCACTCGACGCCGTGGACTCCCTCGCCCCCGACCTCGTCGTGCTCGACGTTATGATGCCGGGGATCGACGGGTTCGAGGTTGCCCGGCGTCTGCGCAACAGCAGCGTGAGCCCACCTGTGCTCTTTCTCACCGCCCGCGACACGACGGAGGAGAAGGTTCGCGGCCTCACCCTCGGAGGAGACGACTACCTCACCAAGCCCTTCAGCGTAGAGGAGCTGGTCGCCCGCATCCGCGCCGTTCTGCGGCGGACGAAAACAGCCGCCGCCAGCTCAAGCCGCCTCGCCTTCGCCGACCTGGAGCTCGACGAGGACACACACCAGGTCTGGCGCGCCGGAGAGGAGGTCGAGCTCACCGCCACCGAGTTCAACCTCCTGCGCTACCTCCTGCTCAACGCGCGGCGTGTGCTCTCCAAGGAGCAGATCCTCGACCACGTCTGGAACTACGACTTCGGCGGCAACGCCAACATCGTCGAGACCTACATCAGCTACCTCCGCCGAAAGATCGACACCCGCGGCACACCGCTGATCCACACGATCCGCGGCGTCGGCTACTCCATCCGTCTCCCCAAGGACTAAACGATGACGCTGCGCACGCGCCTCCTCCTCACGCTCCTCGGGCTCGTCGCAGTCGCGTTGCTCATCGCGAGCGCGGTCACCTTTACCTCGCTCCGCTCCTTTTTGTTTACCCGTATCGACCAGCAGCTCCTCGCCGCGCGCCAACCGGTCGCCCTCACGCTCAGGGCCGGATCGTCGCTGGAGGAGGGCGTCCCCAGGGGGATCCACCAAAACCTCCCACCGGGGACCTACGGCGAGCTCCGCACCTACAGCGGAACCGTGCTTGAGGCGACGGTCTTCACCTACGGAGAGAGCATCCCGCCGGCCCCCAAGCTCCCGAAGCAGCTCCACGAGGCGAACGACGGGAGAGACGGCGTGCGGCTGTTCTCCGCGGGTGCAGCCGACTCCTCCGGCGTGCGGTTTCGAGTACTCGTGCAACCCCTCCGCACCACTCAACGTCTCCTCGTCGTCGCGATCCCCACAACCGAGGCCATGCAGACGCTCACGCGCCTCGTGGTCGTGGAGATCCTCGTCTCCCTCGCCGTACTCGCCGCCCTGGCGACCACCGCCTGGTGGCTCATTAAACGAGAGCTCCGCCCGCTGGAGGCGATGGCCGAGACCGCCGACCGCATCGCCGCCGGCGACCTTACTCAACGGGTGGAGCCGGCCGAACAAACCACCGAGGTCGGCCGGCTCGGCCTCAGCCTTAACACGATGCTCGCGCAGATAGAGCGCGCCTTCGCGGAGCGCGCCGCCACCGAGGAGAAGCTCCGACGGTTTCTCGCCGACGCCTCGCACGAGCTCCGCACACCGCTCACCTCGATCCGCGGGTACGCCGAGCTCTTCGAGCGCGGAGCGAAAAACAACCCCGAGGACCTCGCGACCGCGATGCGCCGTATAGAGGAGGAGAGCGGCCGCATGAGCGTGTTGGTGGAGGAGCTCCTCACGCTAGCGCGGCTGGATAAAGAACGACGGTCGGAGGAGGAGCCGATCGACCTCACGAGACTCGTGGAGGACGCCGTGAACGACGCCCGAGCCATCGACCGCACGAGGACGATCGCATTTAACACGCCCGGAGCGATCACGGTGACGGGCGACGAGCTCCAGCTCCGTCAGGTCGCCGCCAACCTCCTCGGTAACGCCCTCACACACACACCCGCCGGCAGCGCCATCGAGGTGTACCTCCGTGAAGAGGGAGCATCTGCGGTCTTCGAAGTAAGCGACCGCGGCCCGGGGATCCCCGAGGAGGAGGTGGCGAAGGTCTTTGAGCCCTTCTACCGTGCGGATCCGTCGCGGACGCGAACGGGCGGCGGAGCTGGTCTCGGCTTGGCGATCGTGGCGGCGATCGTTGCGGCGCACAACGGCGAGGCGACAGCCTCCTCCCGGGAGGGAGAGGGGGCGACCTTCAGCGTACGGCTGCCGCTTCGCTCCGCGGCAGATAACCTCTAGTTAAGGAACCCGCGAAGCCCCTGCGCCGCGCGGTACGCCTTGAGCTTCGCCAGCGTCTTCGCCTCGATCTGGCGGATGCGCTCGCGCGTAACGCCGAACTTCTGCCCAACCTCCTCAAGGGTGCGAGGGTTCTCGCCTTTGAGGCCGAAGCGAAGCTCGATAATGCGCCGCTCACGCCTCGTGAGGAGGTCGAGCACGTGCGCGAGCTGCTCGCGCTGTACGAGCTCCCCCACCTCCTCGGCGGGCGAAGGCGCATCTTTGTCTTCGATAAAGTCGCCTAAAAGGCTGTCGCCCTCATCGCCAACCGGAGCGTGCAGGCTCGTCGGCTCCTGGCTGATCTTGAGGATCTCGCGCACCTTGTTGGGCGTAGTGCCCATCTCCGCAGCGATCTCCTCGGGCGTGGGCTCGTGGCCGATCTCCTGCAGGAGCTGACGGCGAACGCGGATGAGCTTGTTGATGGTCTCCACCATGTGCACCGGAATGCGAATGGTGCGCGCCTGATCGGCCAACGCCCTCGTGATGGCTTGGCGGATCCACCAGGTGGCGTACGTGCTGAACTTGAACCCCTTGCGGTAGTCGAACTTCTCGACGGCGCGGATAAGGCCCAGGTTGCCCTCCTGGATGAGATCGAGCAGCGGCATGCCGCGGCCCATGTGCCGCTTGGCGATGGAGACGACGAGGCGGAGGTTCGCCTCGATGAGCTTGCGCTTTGCGCTCATATCGCTGCGCTCGATACGCTTGGCCAACGAGACCTCTTCGACCGCCGTGAGCAGCGGCACCTTACCCATCTCGCCGAAGTACATGCGGACGGAGTCGTTGCTCGCCGTCTTCACCGAGAGGTCGAGTTTATTTCCGCCCTCCTCGTCGCCGTCATCGCTGGCGACGTGAGCGGTGCCGGCCTCGCCCTCGATGACGTCGATACCGAGATCCGTGAGGATGTCGTGGATCTCCTCGATCTGCTCGGTGGTGAGGTCGACGTCGTGCAGTGCGGTGATAATGCGGGAGCTCTCGAGATACCCCTGCTCTCTCCCCTCTTCGAGCAGGAGACGTACCTCATCGGTGGCGGTGAGGTCGAGGTCGCTGTGGACGGCGCGATCGACGGATGAGTCACTCATACAAAATATCTCCTACCCTTCGCCGGCTCTACGCACATCGGTACGCGCGGACCCCATGAGGGGAGGCGGAAGCGCAACGGATGCCCGTATGAGGCCAAGATAGTCGGGTGCAGACGCTCAAATGAACAAGAGGTAAGAATACCATTATTGCGAGAGAAGATCAGGCGCCGCCCGAGGAGGCGGGGGCGCTGTGCGATGGAAGACCGGTAACGACGACGTCGAGCGCGGCGAGCTCGATGCCGCCGATACCCTGCAAATCGGCGGCGAGGAGGTCTTTTGTTGCGGAGTGAGCGCCCAAGAGATCTGACCCGGTGTACGTAGCCGTGAGGCGCACCCCCCAGCCGAACTCCTCCGGGCGTATCTCGAGGTCTTCGGGGATAAGGCCGGGGATGCCTTCGGCCACCCGGCGCTGCAGCATCCGCTCGAGCGCCCGCGCATCGATGCGCGCGACCGAGGAGCCCTCCCCCCTAAACTCGACGACGGAGGCGTGCCGCGGGCGCGAGAGCGCGCACGCGGCGAGCACGAGGAGCACGAGCGCCAGGAGTGCCGCGCCAACGGCAGCGACGAGCGTGTGCGACGAGGAGTCGCTCACGAGAGCAAGCCACCACGTCGGCAGCGGGCGACTCGCCCCAAACCGCACCTCGAGGAGAAGCGTTACCGCACCGGCGATGAGACACGTGAGCCCGGCGAGCACGGCGATGACACGGGTGAAGCGCCTCACGGGAGATACCTCTTGAGCTGGCGCACGGAGACGACGCGTGCGCGCACGCCGAAACGCTCGGGGGAAACCCCAACGACGGAACACACCGCCGCAGCAGCCTCGGCCTCGAGCTCACGCGAGAGGCGCTCGACGTCGGCGAGCGGACGGAGGTGCACGGTCGCCGCGCCGCAGAGGCGCTCACCGCGCACGGTGAGCTGCACGCGCACGCGCAGCACCTCGGGGTGGGCGGTGAGCGCCCGCTCCACGAAGCCCTCGAAGAGGGCGGCCGGGATGGCGACGCCGCCGCCCTCAAGCGGCAACCAGAGCCGAGCCTCCCGGTGGGGGAGCACGAGCCACAGGCAGAGCACGAGGAGCGCGAGCAGGGCGACGAGAGACCAAACTATGACGTCGCCGCCCACGGCCTCGCGCACGACGAGGAGCGGCGAGAAGCCGTAGCCGAACGAAGCGGCTGCGAATTGGGCGGCGAAGAGCAAAGCGAGAAGCCCGGCCGCCGCAACCAGGATGGCGGCCGCCACTCTGGTTGCGGCGGCCGGCGCGTACGCCGGAGGCCGCCGTTTTTTAGGCGTTAGAGCCAGCCTGCTCCTCCGGGAAGACGATGTCGGAGACGTACACGCTGACGCCGCGAACGGTGAGACCGGTAGCGCTCTCCACCTGCTCCGTGACCTTCTTGCGGCAGAGCTCAGCGAGCGCGGGGATGCTGGTGCCGAAGTCGATACTCATGGAGATGTCGATATCGACGCTCCCCTCGTGAAGATCGATGGAGATGCCAGGGGTGCCTCGGTCGCCACGGAGGCCGGCGAGCGCCCGCGCGCCACCGCCGCCACCGCCGAGCGAATTAATGCCGTCGATGTCGAGAACGGCCTTGTAGGCGAGCTTCGCGACAACGCCATCGGAGATCGTTACGCCGCCGATCGGGGCGGTGTCGTCTGGAGTAAATGCGTCGACCATTGTTCCTCCCATCTTCAGTGAGCACAGGTAGCCCCTCTGCTCTCCACTGTATACCCAAGATCGAGTTAACTGTATGCTAAGAGCTCACCCGCACTTCGAGTACCCACACATTCGGCAGACAGCGCAACCTCCCTCGTGCTCAATCGATCCGCCGCAGTCGGGGCACGCCCCCTGCGCGACCTCGATCAGCGAGAGCTGCGGCTCGGCCTTTACCTGCGAGGCCCCGAGGATGTAGCGCCGCTCCAAGGCCTTGCCGATAGCATCGGCGCAGCTCAACGTAGCGTTCGGCCCCATCCCGTAGGGAACGTGACAGCGAATACCCTTGAGCTGATCGACGATCTCCTGCACGGAGGCGCCCTTCTTGAGGGCGAGCGAGATAAGCCGACCGAGCGCCTCGGTGTTGCTGGAGGCGCAGCCGCCGGCCTTGCCCATATTGGCGAAGACCTCGCGCGGCCCCATCTCGTCGTCGTTCATGATCACGAAGAGCTTGCCGCACCCCGTCTCCATGCGCTGTGTCTCGCCGCTGAGGAGCTGCGGGCGCGAGGGACGCGAGGTTGCAGCGCTCGCGGATGTGTGCTCCCGGCTCTTCTTGCTCTGCCCCACGTTGAGCACCTGCTCGTCGCGGCTTCCGTCGCGGTAGATCGTGACCCCTTTACAGCCACTCTTAAAGGCCAGCACGTACGCGGTCTCCACGTCGTCGCTCGTCGCCCCGTTCGCGAAGTTGACGGTCTTGGAGACGGCGTTGTCGGTGTGCTTTTGGAACGCCGCTTGGAGCTTGATGTGCCACGACGGCGAGATGTCGTGCGCCGTGGCGAAGACGCTCTGCACGTCGGCGGGCACGCCCTGGAGGTGCCGCACGGAGCCCACCTCCGCCGTTTTCTTCATGAGGTCGTCGCTGAAGAACCCGCGGTCCTTCGCGACCTCCTCGAAGTACGGATACACCTCGACCATGCGATCGTCGTCGAGGACGTTGGCGCGGATGTAACTCACGGCGAAGAGCGGCTCGATGCCACTCGAGCACGAGGCGATAATGCTGATGGTACCGGTGGGGGCGATCGTCGTGACCGTGGCGTTTCGCATCTGCGAACCACCGGGCCGGTCGTAGCGAGAGCCCGTGAAGTTCGGGAAGACGCCGCGCTCGGCCGCCAGCTCCTGGCTGGCCTTGGAGCCCTCCTGATGGATGAACCCCATAACCTCGTCGGCGATCTCGCAGGCCCGCTCCGAGTCGTAGGGGATCTTGAGCTGGATCAGCATGTCGGCGAACCCCATAACACCGAGGCCGATCTTGCGATTGCCCTTGGTCATCTTCTCGATCTCGGGCAGGGGGTAGCGGTTGACGTCGATGACGTCGTCGAGGAAGCGCACGGCTATGCGTACGGTCTCGCCGAGGCGTTCGTAGTCGACGGCGCCGTCGGTGATAAAGCGCGAGAGGTTAAGAGACCCCAAGTTGCAGCTCTCGTACGGGAGCAACGGCTGCTCTCCGCAGGGGTTCGTGCTCTCTATGTCGCCGAGCTGCGGCGTGGGGTTGTCCGCGTTAATGCGGTCGATGAAGACGATACCGGGGTCGCCGTTCTTCCACGCCAGGGTGACCATGCTCTTAAAGACCTTGCGAGCGTTGAGCGTGCGCACCACGTCGCCGGACCGCGGATTGACGAGCGGGTAGTCCTCACCGCGCTCCACAGCCTCCATGAAGCCGTCGGTGACCGCCACCGAGATGTTGAAGTTATTGAGGCGGTCGTCGTCTTGCTTGGCGGTGATGAATTCGAGAATGTCGGGGTGGTCCACACGCATGATGCCCATGTTGGCGCCCCTGCGCGTGCCACCCTGCTTAATAGTCTCGGTGGCGGCGTCGAAGACGCTCATAAAGGAGAGCGGCCCGCTGGACACCCCCTTGGTGCTGAGCACAACATCGTTGTGCGGACGCACACGGGAGAAGGAGAAGCCGGTGCCGCCGCCGCTCTTGTGAATGAGGGCGGTGTTTTTGATGGCCTCGAAGATGGACTCCATGGAGTCACCCACGGGCAGGACGAAGCACGCCGAGAGTTGGCCGAGCTCGCGCCCGGCGTTCATGAGCGTGGGGCTGTTGGGTAAAAACTCAAGCGAGGTCATGGTCTCGTAGAAGGTGGACTCCCACTGCTCGACCGGCGCGGCTGGATTGTAGAGCCGCTCGGCCTGCGCCACGGCCCGCGCGACACGCCGGAACATCTCCTCGGGGGTCTCGAGCAGCTCCCCGCGCTCCCCCTTCTTGAGGTAGCGGCGCTTAAGCACCGTGAGCGCATTCGCCGAGAGCTCAACCGCTGTCTTCACTTTGGCACTCATTCCTCTCTCCTCGTGTACGGTGAGCGCTGCGCCCACCGCACACCCTTTGTTCACGTGCTTAACTCACCGTCGAGCCCGGGCAACGGCTCCTCTCCGGGGAGGAGATCGGCGCCGGACTGCTCAAGGCGGACGAGCTCCTCCTGAAACTCCTCGATGCTGCCGAACTGCCGGTACACGGAGGCGAAGCGAATGTAGGCCACCTTGTCGAGCTCGCGGAGATGCCACAGCGCACGCTCCCCCACGACCTCGGTGCTCACGCGCCCGCCGAAGGCCCGGCGCAGCTCAAGCTCGATCTCGCCGACGACGCGCTCGAGTACCTCAATCGCGATACCGCGCTTCTCCGTGGCCCTCAGCAGACCGTTGAGGAGCTTGGGGCGGGAGAAGAGCTCCTCTCCGCCGTCTCGTTTGATGACCGCGAGGGGCACCTCCTCAATGCGCTCGTAGGTTGTGTAGCGACCTCGACACGCGAGGCACTCCCGGCGGCGACGTATAGCATCCCCAGCCTCGGAGTCGCGCGAGTCGACGACCTTGCTTTGATCGTTACTACAGAAAGGACATCGCATTTAGCCGCACCAACCACAAGATGTAGTGTCTCATTGCACTGCAGGGACCACTCTATAGTGTATCTTGGAAAAATAGCAACTCTTTTCTGCGAGCAGACGGGGCGCAGTCGCCATTCTCCTCACTCCCAGCTATACTTCGTTGCTATGAACGTTATTGTGCTGCCCACCTACAACGAGCGGGACAACCTCGAGCGCGTGCTCGCGCGCATCCGCGAGACGGCGGAGGCCAACCGCATTCAGCTGCACACGCTGATCGTGGACGACAACTCCCCCGACGGCACCGGCCAGCTGGCCGACGAGCTCGCTGCCGCCGACCCCACCATCTCCGTACTCCACCGCGCGGGCAAAGAGGGTCTCGGCCGCGCCTACCTCGCGGGCTTCCGCACGGCGCTCGGTATGGGCGCCACGCGCATCTTCGAGATGGACGCCGACCTCAGCCACAACCCCCTCTACCTCCCCTACTTCCTCCGCCTTATCGACCACGGCGCCGACCTCGTGCTCGGCTCACGGTACGTCAAGGGCGGCGGTGTGGAGAACTGGCCACTCTCGCGCAAGATCATCAGCCGCGGCGGCTGCCTCTACGCACAGGCCATTCTGGGGCTCCCCATCCGCGACCTCACCGGCGGGTTTAAGTGCTTCCGCCGCGAAGTGCTTGAGGCCATCGACCTCGACGCCATCGACACCAAGGGGTACGGTTTCCAAATCGAGATGACCTACCGCGCCCACAAGATGGGCTTTAAGGTCGCCGAGCTCCCGATTATCTTTACCGACCGAGCCGTCGGCGAGTCCAAGATGGACAAAGGCATCGCCATCGAGGCGTTTAAAAACGTCTGGAAGCTCCGGTTGAGCGGCGTGCCCACGCAGCGGCCCACGTAACACAAGCCCCTGGCGGCACCCACCGGCCCACAGGCCGGCGACTCGAGCTAAAGCGGCAGCTCGCACCCCACACCCAGCTCCACCGCCCGCGCAAGGGCGAGCTGCGCTGTGACCACGTCCTCGAGCGCCACCCCTAAGTTGAGGCAGAAGAGGCGCTCGTCGTCGTGCCGGCGGCCGACGGCCGCGCCGGCCGCGAGGTCGGCGAGGTCGGCCGTAATGACCTCGGGGATGCCCCCGAGCCTGGGGCCTGCGGCGGCCGTGGCCCGCACCTGCTCCGTATCGTCGCAGAAGAACCGGTCGCACGCCGCCATCGCCTCGGCGCTCCAGGCGGCGTCGTAGTCGAGGGCGATGGCGAGCGCGCCCGGCTCGAGCAGCCCCGCGCCGAGCGGCGGCCGCACGCCCTCCTCCATGGTGATGGCGCTGACGACGACCCCGGCGCCGTGCGCTACCTCTACGGGCGCCGCGCAGGAGACGACCGTGAGCTGAGGCTCGCCCCCGCCGAGCTCGGCGGCGAAGCGCCGTACGGCGGCGGGGTCGCGGTCGAAGCACCGTACGATGCGAAGCGACGGCAGGACGACCGCGAGCGCGCGCACCGCGGCGAGCGCCTGCACACCGCAGCCGAGCACGCCGGCGCACCGCGCGGCGGGACGCGCGAGGAACCGCGCGGCGACGCCGACGCTGGCGCCCGTACGCCAGGCCGTCACCACCCCAGCGTCCATGACAGCGCTCGGGAGGCCGGTCTCGGCGTCGCTGAGCACGATGAGCCCGGAGACGAGCGGCAGGCCCCGCGCCGAGTTGCCGGGCGAGACGGTCACCCACTTCACCCCGAGCCCCCGCACGCCGGGCAGCGACGCGGCCATGACCTGCGCGAAGGCGCCGCCCTCGCCGTGCAGGCTCTGCTTAGGCGGAGCCACTGCATCCCCCCGCCCGCGAAGACGGAGGCCGAGCTCCACGGCGTCCACGACCTCCCCCATGGTGATCCCGAGCGCGTCGAGATGTGCGCGAGAGAGGTAGCGCACCCTCCCCGCCGACTCGACCGAAGAGGGCACCGCTACTACACGCGCCTCATGCCGACCAACGCGTGCTGGAAGGCGGCCTTCGCCGCGTCGTCGGGCGCGAGGAAGATGATGTGGCGGAGCTTCGTCTTGGGGTGATCCTCGAGATAGAGCTCGACCCTCTCGACCATGAGGTCGGCGCACCGCTGCACGCGGACCCCGCCGACTCCGGCGCCGAGGGGCGGCAACGCAAACGAGCGCGCACCGCGGCGGTCGGCGCACGCCAGCGCGTTGTACGTGGCCTCAGCGATGAGGTCGGCGTCGGTACGCTCGCCGGGACGGTAGAGCGCCACGTGCACGACCGCACCGGCCGCGAGGCCGTGCCCGGCGGTCGCGACGGCCTGGCCGAGCGCGACCGGCCCCTGCTCCACCGCCTCTCGCCCGATAGCCGTGCCGCCGCAGCGCTCAACGGCGGCGGCAGCGGCACTCTTCATGAGGAGGTCGCCACCGGTCGCGAGAGCGATCGCGTCGACCTCGATCTGGGTGAGGTCGCCGAGCGCGACCTCGAGCTTCGTTTTGCCGACAGACGTCTTCATGATCCTCCAAGCGTACGCGTAGGGGGAGCCTCCTCGGCGGCCGGAGAGCTCGCCGGGGGCGCTGTCTCTTTTTTCGCTGGCGCCGTGCGCTTCGACCGCGTTCCGGCCCGCCGACGCGCCCGCTGCAGCAGCTCACTCGCCTCCTCGAGGAGCTCCGAGGCCTCGTCGAGGCCCGTCGCGCCGCCGTCGAGGCGGAACTCCATGGCCGCCTCCCACACCTGCTCCACGCGATCGACCGGCACGAACCGCATACCCTCGCGAAGCTCCTCGGGTACATCCTCGAGGTCCGCCTCGTTGCGGCTGGGAAGGATCACCGTCGTGATGCCGGCCCGCTGCGCCGCCAGCGTCTTCTCCTTGAGCCCGCCGATGGGCAGCACCTGGCCGGTGAGCGTGATCTCGCCGGTCATCGCCACCTCGCTGCTCACCGGCCTTCCGGTGACGAGCGAGCAGATCGCCGTGGCCATGGTGACGCCGGCGCTGGGGCCGTCTTTAGGAATAGCGCCTGCGGGCACGTGGATGTGGATGTCGTGTTTTTGGAAGTAGTCGGCGGCGAGGCCGAGCTGCCGCGAATGCGTGCGCACGTAGCTCATGGCCGCCATGGCCGACTCCTTCATAACGTCGCCGAGCTGACCGGTGACCATGAGCCCGCCACCGCCGGGCATCGCCGTGGCCTCGATAAAGAGGATGTCGCCGCCGACCGGCGTCCAGGCGAGGCCGGTGGCCACCCCCGGATCGCTGGTGCGGCGCTTTGCCTCGGCGAACACCCGCGGGCGGCCGAGGAGCGCGTGCACACGCTTAACGGTGACGGTAAAGCGGCGGCGGGCGGCGGGCGAGCTCTCCAGGCCCTCCACCACCTCACGCGCGAGCTTGCGGCAGATCGCGCCGATCTCCCGCTCGAGCTGGCGTACGCCGGCCTCGTGCGTGTAGCTCGAGATGATCTCTCGCACGGCGTCGTCCCTAAAGGTCACTTGCTTCGCCCCGAGGCCGTTGGCCTTGAGCTGCCGGGCGATCAGGTAGTTGCGCGCGATGTGGAGCTTCTCCTCGATGGTGTACCCCGAGAGGGGGATGATCTCCATGCGGTCGCGCAGGGGCGGCGGGATAGGCTCGAGCTGGTTGGCGGTGGTGATGAAGAGGACCTTGCTGAGGTCGAAGGGGAGGTCGAGGTAATGATCCCGGAAGGTGACGTTTTGCTCCGGGTCGAGCACCTCGAGCAACGCGCTCGACGGGTCGCCGCGCCAGTCGGCGCCGGTCTTGTCGATCTCGTCGATCATGAAGAGCGGGTTGCTGGTGCCCGCGTCGCGCATGGCGCGCAGGATGATGCCGGGCATCGCCCCCACGTAGGTGCGGCGATGCCCGCGGATCTCGGCCTCGTCGCGCACGCCGCCGACGCTGATGCGCTCGAACTTACGACCCATCGCCTCGGCGATAGAGTGGCCGAGGCTCGTCTTGCCCACGCCCGGCGGGCCCACGAAGCAGAGGATGGGCCCGCGGAGGTCGTCTTTGAGCTTGCGCACCGCGAGGAACTCCAGGATGCGGTCCTTGACCTTCTCGAGGTCGTAGTGATCGCGGTCGAGGATCTCCCGGGCGTGCACCACGTCGAGGTTGTCCTCGCTGTTCACCCCCCACGGCAGGGCGATGATCCAGTCCAGATACGTGCGGATAACCGGGTACTCGGCGCTCTGGGGCGAGATGGCGGTGAGCCGGTCGAGCTCGCGGAGGGCGGCCTTCTCGACCTCCTCCGGGAGCTCGAGCTCGTCGAGCTTCTTGCGGAGCTCGGCGATCTCGTCCTCCTGCTCGCTAATATCGCCGAGCTCCTGTTGAATCGCGCGCAGCTGTTGCCGCAAGAAGAACTCGCGCTGGCCCTTCTCGATCTCGTTGCGCACGTCGCTCTGAATCTTGGAGCCGAGCTCCAGCACGTCGAGCTCGCGCGTGAGGAGGCTGATGAGCTGGCGCATGCGCCGCTCCACGTCGTCTTGCTCGAGCAGCTCTTGCTTCTCGCCGGCCTTGAGGCGCAGAGTGCCGGCGATGAGGTAGGTGAGGGCGCTGGGCTCCTCCACGTTGGCCGCCGCCACCTCGAGCTCCTCCGGAAGGTGAGGAGAGAGGGCGACGACTTTACTGAAGACGCCGAGTAAGCTCGCACGCAGGGCGTCGACCTCCCCACCGCGGACGACCTCCTCGAGGCTCTCGACCTCTGCGGCGATGTAGGGCTCCTCCTGGAGGATCTCGCCGATACGCACGCGCCGAAGCCCCTGCAACAACACGCGCATAGTGCCGTCGGGCAGCTTGATCATCTTGTGCGCAAGGCCGACCGTGCCGACCGCGTACAGCAGATCGGGGCCGGGCGCCTCCACCTCGGCGTCTTTGCTCGCCACGAGCGTGAGCAGCCGGTCGCCGGCGAGCACGTCGTCGATGAGCTTGATAGAGCGCTCCTGCCCGATCGTAAGTGGGACCATGGTGTCGGGGAAGACGACGGTGTCGCGCAGCGGCAACACCGGGAGCCTGTCGGGGATCTGCTGTGCAGAGGCCTCGGACGGCGGCGTCGTGATCTCGCTCATCGGCTCCCTCCTCCCGATTGAATACCGATTCGGCGAACGCCCTCCTCGGGCTCGCGCAGGACGAGCCTCACCTCAAGCACTCCCGCCTCGTACGTGGCGGAGGTGACTTCCGGCTCCACATCGACGAGGAGGCGGACGCGGCGTTCGAAGTGCCCGTAGTCGGCCTCGACCTGCTGGTACACGCGCCCCTCCCTGGTCGGAAAGGGGCGCTCCCCGCGCACCACCAACTCGCGCCGGTCGACGAGCAGCTCGATACCGTCGAGCGTCATGCCCGGGAGTTCAAAGCGCACGACGATCTCACGCGTGTCCTCCTCGAAGTACGCGTCGGCCGCCGGACGAAAGCCGCGCCCCCTGTACTGCTGGCGCGCGGCGACCACACATGACTCATGAAAAGCGTGAAGCACCTCGTCGTGCATCTTCTCGAAATCCACCGACAACTCCTCGGTTCTCTCCGGTTCTTCTGAAGTCCTACCCGTTTCACCGAGGAGCGTACCGACGAGCGCGCCCGCAGCGCAAACCGGGGCGATGCATACGAGCGCTCACCCGTGCATCTCCCGCACTCCCGAAGTACCATAGCGGTGTGCAGCTCACCCTCACCACTACCGACGATCTCCACGCCCTCCTCGAGCGGACGGGCGAAGCGATCGACTACCGAGAGGCGTGGCCACACCTCTTTCCGGCCACCGACTCCCCACCCAAACTCGCCCGCCGGCTCATCGCCGAGATCGTCGACGGCGACGACCGCTTCTGCTGGGAGGACGACGCCCGCATAGGCTTGAGCTCCTGGAGCTCCCGCAGCCGAAGCCTTGAGGAGGTCGCCTTCACGGTCGTCGACCTCGAGACGACGGGCGGCACACCCGGCTTCTCCAAGATCACGGAGATCGGCGCCGTGCGCCTGGAGGGCGGCCGAGAGGCGGCCACCTTCTCCTCGCTCGTCAACCCCGGCGTTCCCATCCCGGCGACGATCACGAAGATCACCGGCATCGACGACGCCACCGTCGCGGAGGCACCCCCCATTGAGGAGGTGCTCCCGCGCTTCGCCGCGTTCGCGAAGGACTCAGTGCTGGTAGCCCACAACGCCCCCTTCGACCTCGCGTTTCTCGACTACGAACTCGGGCGCCTGTGCGGCGAGACCTTCGGCCGGCCGGCGCTCGACACCCTGCGCATGGCCCGCCGACTCTGCCCCCAGCAGCGCTGCTCGCTCGCACACCTCAGCGCTACGTACGGCACACGGATCAAGCCCTCACACCGCGCCCTGCACGACGCTCAGGCCACCGCCGAGCTCCTACTCCTCTTCCTCTCCTGGCTGGAGGAGCGCGACGTCACCACCCTTGAGGAGGTAGCCAGCTTCTGCGAGCCGGAGGAGCGACGCAACTACCACAAGATCTCCCTCACCGACGCGCTCCCCACCTGCTCCGGCGTCTATCTCCTGCGCGACGCCGACGACGCGGTCCTCCTCATCGGCAGGGCTGCGAACATCCGCCGCGGCGCGCGCGACCACTTCCTCCAACGGCAAACCTTTCGCGCCCGTCAGGCGCTCGAGCTCCTCGCGCGCATTGAGGGCGTACCGACCGGCTCCGCGTTCGCGGCGCTCCTGCTCGAACGGCGGCTCGTCGCCAAGCACAAGCCGCCCTACAACCCCCGCACCTACCACAATCGGCCCTGTTGGTACGTCAAGCTGACGAACGGGCCGCGCCCCCGGCTCTCCGCCACGCCGAACCTCCGCGACGACGGCTCCAGCTTCGCCGGGCCGTTCCGCAGGTCGAGCACGGCCCGCCAGTTCGCCGCGTGCCTCGCCAGCGCCTACCCCTTAGACCAAGCCGCCCCCGAGGAGGAGCGGAGCCGCACCATCGAGCGCCTCCGCCGCGTTCTCGCGGGCCACGGCGGGGAGCTCGACGCGGAGCTCCACAGACGCCAGGAGGAGTACCTTCGAACCTCCTCCCCGAGCCGCGCCTCTCAGGTACAGGGCCAGCGCACGGCCCTCGAGCGCGCGCTGCGCAGCATGCGACGGTTTAAGGCGGCTCACCATACCGACGCCCTGCTCATCTACCCTGCCCGGCGCACGGGGAGGGCGACGATCTGGGGCGTCCGCGGGGGTACGATCGTCGGGGAGTGGCAGGTGAGCTGCCGCGGCTTCGACGAAGGGGAGGCTGTGCAGATCCTCACCGCTATCGCCACAGCCAAAGCCTCCAATAGTCCACTCCGGTCGACCCTCCTTGAGGAGATGCTCCTCGTCTCCGACTGGGTCGCGGAGCACCGCCACGACGCGGGCGTGCTCGACCTCCGCCCCCTCACCGGCAGACGAATTCAACCGAGGGCACTTGCAGCCGAGCTCATCGCCCGCGTACGATCAGTGTACGCACCTTCATCACCATCCGGCGCCGATAAGGCGTAAAACCCGCTCGCGGCGGGCAGAGAACAACCGTAAACCCTGGAGGAGGAGTCTCCGTGCAGCAGCAACCCGTCGTCATCTCACGTGAAGCGTTCGACGCCGTCGTCTTCGACCTCGACGGTGTGGTCACGCAAACGTCGCTCGTCCACGCCGCCGCATGGAAGACCCTCTTCGACAGCTACCTCAAGACGCGCTCGGGCCACGAGGGGCGCGACTTCAGGCCGTTTAACGCCACCAGCGACTACCGCCTCCACGTCGACGGCAAGCCGCGGTACGACGGCGTTCGCGACTTCCTCGCCTCACGCGGCATCGAGCTCCCGTGGGGAAGCCCCTCGGACCCACCGGAGTACGAGACCGTCTGTGGCCTCGGCAATCGCAAGAACATCTTCTTTAACGCCGAGGTCAGCGAGCACGGGGTAAAAGTGTACGACTCCACCGTGAAGCTCCTGCACGACCTCCGAGCGGCGGGGTTTAAAACCGGCCTCATCTCCTCCAGCAAGAACACGGAGATGGTGATCGCCGTTACCAAGCTCGGTGAGTTCTTCGAGGTCCGCGTCGACGGCCTCTTGGCCGAGAAACTCGGGCTCCCCGGCAAGCCAGACCCAACGGTGTACCTCGAGGCGACGCTCCGCCTCGGCGTAACGCCAGAGCGTACCGTCGTCGTAGAAGACGCCCTCTCGGGCGTGGAGGCCGGCCGCCGCGGCGGATTCGGGCTCGTGATCGGCGTCGACCGCCTCGGCCAGGCGCAGGAGCTCCTCCGCTACGGCGCAGACGTAGCCGTTACCGACCTCTGTGAGGTGCGGATCGCTGAAAACGCAGCGGGCTGAGCGACGAGTTCCCGAAGCGCCTACGGCCTCGGGAGCAACCCGCTCGCGTACACGAAGTTCTCGGTGAGGGTCTGGCAGAACCTCGCGTTGATGGGGAGGTACTGCTCGGTGTCGACGGTCAGCTGCGCCACGAACTCATCGCCCGCGTCGCCCTCCTCCTCAAGGATATCGGCCAGCCAGCGCTCGGCGAGCTCCGCGGTGATCTCGGGGTGAAACTGAATGCCCCAGGCGCGCCCACCGACGCGGAAGACCCACGGCGTCTCGTCTGAGCTCGCTACTCTGCGAGCGGTAAGCGGCTCGCTACAGGCGAGCTTGCGCCAACTAAAAGCGGGGAACGGCGAGGAGACGCGCTCGAGAAGGGGATCCTCGAGGACCTTCTGGACCCGCACCCACCCGACGGGCGCCCGCTGAGAGCGCCACACTTGGCCGCCACACGCGAGGGTGAGCAGCTGCGCCCCCAGGCAAACGCCCCAGAGGGGACCGCCCTGGCGGACGATGGTCTGCATGAGTTGCTTCTCCTCCGCGTAGTGCGGAAGCTCGCGGAGCTGCTCAAGGGTACGAGCGCCGCCGATACTGATGATGCCGCAAGCCTCGTCGGGCCAGACCGGCAACGCATCGCCGCGGTCGAGACGTCGAACCTCGAACGGCATGGAGACGCGCTCCAGGGCGGCACCGATCTCGCCTGGCGGGTTTTCTTCTTCGTGCTGAAGTAACACAAGGGGTTTAATGGCCACGGTTTCCTCCCTCTCGTATGACGTTAAGTATACCCGGAAGAGGCCGATAGCGAGCATGAAGCGAGGGGAACCTTGCCGCCAGCGGCGAAGTCTGCCAAACTCGGCGCATGAGCGGATCTATTCCGAGACGAGGCGCGGTCGACGCTACCTCCTCCGCGCCCATCGTCGAGATCGTCTCCGCCGGCAACGAGATCCTCATCGGCGACGTACTCGACACCAACACGAATTGGCTCTGCACCCGCGTCACCTCACTCGGCGGGCTCGTGCGGCGTACCACCATGCTCCGCGACGACGTAGAGACGATCGCGGATGAGATCCGCCGCTGCCTGGAGCGCCGGCCGGCCCTGGTGTTCACGGTCGGCGGCCTCGGCCCCACCGCCGACGACCGCACCCTCGAGGGCGTCGCCCGCGGCCTCGGCGTCGAGCTCGCGCTCCACCAAGAGGCCGAGCAACTCGTCGCCTCGCAGTACGCGGCGTTCTACGCCCGGGGCTTCGTCCCCTTCGCCGAGATGAACGAGAGCAGGCGCAAGATGGCGCGACTCCCCGCCGGCGCCACGCCACTCATTAACCCCGTCGGCGGCGCGCCCGGCGTGCTCAGCCGCTCCGGCGACACCGCGATCGTCTCGCTGCCCGGCGTGCCCGCCGAGCTCATGGCGATCGTCGACCAGTCGCTTGAGGAGGTGTTCGCCGCGATCTTCGGGCCGGCGAGCTACGCGGAGCGCGAGCTCACCGTCGCCATCCAGGACGAATCGGCGATCGCCGACATTTTGGAGCGCGCGGAGGAGGCCTTCCCCGCCGTCTATATTAAGTCGCGCGCCAAGGTCTTCGGGAGCACGCGTGTGCTCCGCCTCACCCTGAGCGCCCGCGGCGACACCGCTGCGAGTCTCGCCGACCGCCTTACCCCAGCAGTGGAACACCTCACGGCGCAGATCGCCGCCGCGGGGTTCTCCCTCTCCCCCGCCGCAGAAGACGGGCACGGCGAGCCGCTTTAAAGGCGGGCGGCGAAGCCCACCCGCCGCCGAGCGGCCCTCAGCCCAGGTGCTCCTCGATGAAGTGCGTGTTGACGGTACCCGCGACGAAGAGCGGGTGCTCCAACACGATGCGGTGGAAGGGGATCACCGTTTTGACGCCCTCCACCACGAACTGCTCGAGCGCCCACCGCGAGCGCGCGAGGCACTCCTCGCGGTCGCGCCCCCACACGATGAGTTTGCCGAGTAGGCTGTCGTAGAACGGCGGCACCATATAGCCCTCATACACGTGGCTGTCGAGACGCACCCACGGCCCGCCGGGAGGCATCCAGCGCGTTACGGGGCCGGGCGAGGGCATGAAGTTGCTCGCTGGGTCCTCGGCGTTGATGCGGAACTCGATGGCGTGGCCGCTCACGCACACGTCGTCTTGCGTAAAGGCGAGCCCCTCGCCGGCGGCGATGCGGATGCCCGTCTTGACGATGTCGATACCCGTGACCATCTCGGTGACGCAGTGCTCCACCTGCACGCGGGTGTTCATCTCCATGAAGTAGAAGCTGCCGTCGGCGTCGAGGAGGAACTCGACGGTGCCGGCCCCCTCGTAGTCCGCCGCCACGGCGGCGGCCACGGCGGCCTCGCCCATGCGGTTGCGCAGCTCGGGCGAGACGGCCGGTGAGGGCGCCTCCTCGATGAGCTTTTGGTGGCGCCGCTGGATAGAGCAGTCGCGCTCGCCGAGGTGAATGCCGTGCCCCTTGCCGTCGGCGAGCACCTGGATCTCGATGTGCCGGGGCGCCTCGATGTACTTCTCTACATACACGGCGCCGTTGCCGAAGGCGGCCTCGGCCTCGGCCTGCGCCTGGCGCACCGCGCTCTGCAACTCTGAGGCCTCTTTGACGATGCGGATGCCCTTGCCGCCGCCTCCGGCGGATGCCTTAACCATCACCGGCAGGCCGATGCGGTGCGCCACGGCCTCGGCCTGCGCCAAGTCTTCGATAACGCCCTCGGAGCCGGGGGTGACCGGCACGCCCGCGGCCGTCATGGTGGTGCGCGCCGCGGCCTTGTCGCCCATGAGGTTGATGGACTCCGGCGACGGCCCGATGAATTTAATGCCCTGCTCGCGGCAGAGCCGTGAGAACTCGGCCCGCTCGGCCAAAAAGCCGTACCCCGGGTGGATCGCCTGCGCCCCGGTCTGCAGGGCCGCCTGGATGAGCGCGGGCATGATGAGGTAGCTCTGCGCCGCCGCCGCTGGGCCGATGCAGACGGCCTCGTCGGCGTGCCGCACGTGCAGGCAGTCGGCGTCGGCCTCCGAGTACACGGCCACGGCCTTTACCCCGAGCTCTTTACACGCGCGAATGACGCGGAGAGCGATCTCGCCGCGGTTGGCGATGAGGACCTTTTGGAACATACCGCCCTCCAAGAGGATCGTTGGCGCCGCCCGTCGCGGCAGCGTTCAGCGTTCGACGATTATACCAAGCTACCGAAGGTCGACCACGCGCTTGGTCTTACCCTCGGCGCGGCCGAGACTCCCGGGCTCCACGAAGGTGACCTTTGGCCGCACCAAAAGGGCGGAGCGCAGCTCCTCGCCGACCCGCCGCTCGAAGGCTAGTAGGTCGTCCATCCAGCCGTTAAACATGCGCTCCCCCACCTCCACCTGTACCTCGAAGGCGTCGAGGGCGCCCTCGCGGGTGAGCACGATGCGGTAGTGCGGCTCCACCCCGTCGATGGCGAGGAGAGCCGCCTCGACCGCCGTCGGGAAGACGTTGACACCGGAGATGATGAACATGTCGTCGGTGCGGCCGAGGAGCTTGCTCATGCGCACCGAGGTGCGGCCGCAGGCGCAGGGGGCGGTGGTGAGCCGCGCGAGGTCGTGCGTACGGTAGCGAAGCACCGGTGAGCACTCGCGCGTGAGCGAGGTGAAGACGAGCTCGCCGACCTCGCCCTCGGCCACGGGCTCGCCGGTTGCCGGGTCGAGACACTCCACGATGAAGTGGTCCTCGGCCACGTGCATACCCTCCCGGCATTTGCACTCGCCGGCGACGCCGGGCCCGAGCACCTCGGTGAGTCCGTAGTTGTCGGTGGCCACCAGCGGCAGACGCTCCTCGATGCGGTTGCGCAGCTCGAGGGAGCAGGCCTCGGAGCCGAAGAGGCCCAGGCGGAGCTTGAGCTCCTCCGGCGAGACGCCGGCCGCGTGGAGCGTCTCGCCGATGTGGAGCGCGTACGACGGCGTCGCGATGAGCACGGTGGTGCCGAACTCCTTCATGAAGGAGATTTGGCGCTGCGTGTTGCCGGCGCTGATGGGCACCACGGTGGCGCCGGCGCGCTGCAAGCCGTAGTGCAGGCCGAAGCCGCCGGTGAACATGCCGTAGCCAAAGCTCACCTGGGCGACGTCGTCGCGCCGCACCCCCGCCATGACCGCCATGCGACAGACGAGCTCCGCCCACAGGTCGAGGTCGGCGCGCGTGAAGCCCGCCACCACCGGCCTCCCCGTAGTGCCGGAGGAGGAGTGCACCTCAAGCACCTCGCTGAGCGGCGAGGCGAAGAGGCCGTAGGGCGAGTGGTCGCGCACATCGTCCTTCTCGGTAAAGGGCAGACGACGGAGGTCGCTGAGCGTGCGCAGATCGCCCGGCGAGAAGCCGAGCTCGTCGAGGGCGTGGCGGTAAAAGGGGACGCGCTCGTACAGCCGCGCTACGAGCGCCCGAAGCCTCTCGAGTTGAAGGCGCTCAAGGCTCTCGCGGTCGAGCGTTTCGTTCTGCGTATCCCAGATCATCGCCTCTGCCCATCCATCGTCGTGGCCTCACTTTCTTGCGGTCGGCTCATCATACAGGGGGGGAGCCCCGTAATGCCCTCGACAAACCACGGATCTATTTATAGAGTAATTATCTCTTATTTATCAGGATTAGCGGAGGAGCCCGCCGGGGAGGCGGCCATGAACGCCCGAGAGGCCATCATAACGATCGAGCTCACCCTCGCCGGACTCAGCTGCGCGGGGTGCGTGGCCAAGCTCGAGAGGGCCCTAGCCAGCACGGAGGGCGTCGCCAAGGCCAGCGTGAACCTGGCGACGAAGAGGGCGACGGTCACCTACGCGCCGGCCACCACGACGCGCGACGACCTCGTGGCGGCGGTCGCCGCCGCGGGCTTCGGCGTCGTGGAGCAAAAGGGCGGCGGCGCAGATGCTCTCGCCGCCGCGATCGAGGCTGAGGAGGCTGAGCGCACGGCGGGCGAGCGTACGCTCCGCCTTAAGGTCATCGTCGGCTTCGCGCTCAGCGCGGTCATCTTCGCCGGCGCCATGCAGCCGGCCTGGTTCCCCTCCCTCCCCGCCTGGCTCCACAACGGCTACCTCCTCTGGGCGCTGGCGACGCCGGTGCAGCTCTGGGTCGGCTGGGGGTTTCTCACGAGCGCCTGGTCGAGCCTCCGCCACCGCACCGCCACGATGAACACGCTCGTGGCGATGGGCTCGCTCACCGCCTACCTCTTCAGCGCGGTGAGCGTGCTCCGCCCCGAGCTCTTCGCGCACGGGGGCGCGGCGGCACCGCTGTACTTCGACACGGCCGCCTTCATCATCAGCTTCATCTCACTCGGCCGACTTCTGGAGAGCCGCGCGACCGCCAAGACCGGCGCGGCCCTTAAAGCGCTCCTCGGCCTCCGGCCGAAGACGGCGAGCGTTATCCGCGGGGGCGCCGAGGTCGACCTCCCACTCGCCGAGGTCGTCGCGGGCGATGTGGTCATCGTCCGCCCGGGCGAGAGGGTCCCGGTGGACGGCGTCGTCACCTCCGGCTCTTCATCCGTCGACGAGTCGATGCTCACCGGAGAGCCGCTCCCGGTGCGCAAGGAGCGAAGCGCCGAGGTCGTGGGCGGGACCCTCAACGGCACCGGCTCGTTGACGATCGTGGCCACCAGGGTCGGCGCCGACGCCGCGCTCGCCCGCATCGCGGAGATGGTCGAGCGGGCCCAGGGCTCCAAGCCACCGGTGGCCCGCCTCGCCGACGTCATCTCCTCGTTCTTCGTACCGGCCGTGCTCGGCATCGCAGCCGCCACCTTCGCCGCCTGGCTCGCCCTCGGCCCGCCGCCGGCACTCAGCCATGCGGTGCTCTGCTTCGTCGCCGTCCTCGTGGCCGCGTGCCCCTGCGCCCTCGGCCTCGCCACCCCGACGGCGATCGTCGCCGGGGTGGGCAGGGGCGCCACACGCGGCGTCCTCATCCGCAACGGCGCCGCCCTCGAGACCGCACGCCAGCTCCACACCGTCGTCCTCGACAAGACGGGGACGATCACGGAGGGAAAGCCGCGCGTTACAGACCTCGCCGTGGCGCCGGGGTCGCAGCTCGACCGGCGTGCGCTCCTCCGCCTCACGGCGGCGGCCGAGCGCGGCAGCGAGCACCCGTTGGGCGCGGCGATCGTCGCCGCCGCGGAGGATGAGGGCATCGCCCTCCCGGCCGCCGCGGCCTTCGAGGCTATCGCGGGGCACGGCATCTCGGCCGTGGTGGAGGGCCACACCGTGCTGGCCGGCAACGACCGGCTCCTCGGCTCGACGGCTCCAGGCGCCGCGCAACTCGCCGCCGAGGGTAAAACGGTGATCGCCGTGGAGATCGACGGCCGCCCCGCGGGCATGATCGCCGTCACGGACCCCGTTAAATCGGGCGCGGCCACAGCGATCCGACGCCTACGGGCCGCCGGGCTGGAGGTCGTCATGCTCACCGGCGACCGCCGCAGCACCGCCGAGGCGGTCGCCGCGCAGGTCGGCATCGACCGCGTCGTCGCCGAAGTACTACCGGAGGGCAAGGCGGCGGCGGTCGCCGAGCTCCAAGAGGGCGACCGCCGTGTCGCGATGGTGGGCGACGGCATCAACGACGCCCCGGCCCTCGCTCAAGCCGATATCGGCATGGCCATGGGCACGGGGGCCGACATCGCCGTGGAGGCCGCCGATATCGCCCTCGTACGGGGCGACCTCGACGACGTCGCGAGCGCGATCGCGCTCTCCCGGGCGACCATGCGGATCGTTAAGCAAAACCTCGTCTGGGCGCTCATCTACAACGTCGTACTCCTCCCCCTCGCTGCGGGAGCCCTCTACCCCGCCTTCGGCCTCCTCCTCGACCCCGCCCTCGCGGCGGCCGCCATGGGCTTCTCGAGCGTCACCGTTGTGAGCAACAGCTTGCGCCTCCGGCGGTGGCCGTAGTAGTAGTTAAAAGGCCACGGCCCCTCGCGCGGGGCGGCACGAGGGGCCGTGTGACTCGCAAGGCCGGAGCGGAAGGGAGTACAAAGCTCCGGCCTCACGACGGAGGCAGCGCCGGCAGCGAGCCGGGGGACAAGCGCCTCTCCGTTTTCACCAGGGTAGGGGCCGGCGCCCCCGCTACGGGCGGGCGCCGGCCTCCCTTTTTAATACCCCGGAATCTGCTTGGGGAAGTAATCCTCCAGCACGCCGTCGCGCTTAACGTCGACGGTAGTGCAGTGGAGCGAGCCGCCGAACGGCACGACCTTGTCGTACGGCACCGGGATCACCTCGATGCCCATCTTGTCGAGCTGCTCCATGTAGCCGGTCTCGTGGGCCTCCACACAGACCGTGTTGGGGCCGAGCGAGAGCGTGTTCATGAAGATCGAGTTGAGGCCGCTGCGAGGCGTACCGAACGAATCCAGCACCTCCTCGTAGTAGTACGTCGGCTTGACCGTCTCCACGATCTCCCAGTCGTTTTGCTTAAAGAGCTGGACGGTCTCGGGCGTGAGGAAGGGCCGCTCGGAGTTGTGCATGAGCAGGCCCGGCCTGATGGGGCAGATCACGACGTCGATGTGGAAGGCGTAGAACGTGTCGCTCGTGGTGGCGAACTGCGCCTCGTGCACACGAATGCCCTTTTGGCCGAAGTAGCGCTTGAGCCAGTCGATGCCGGCGTTGTTGGTGACGCAGGAGTGGTACCAGATGATGTCGCGACCCATCCGCATGGCGCAGGCGGCGTCCCACATGGGCTCCACGTCGGTAAGCTGGAAGCTGCTCTCCTCCATGTGCCTGCGCCGCTCCTCGTCGTCCCACACGTTGTAGTAGTCGTACCAGTAGCTCTTGACGTAGGAGTCGTCGGTCATGCGCGGCTTGGGGGCTGAGGTCCAGAGGAACTCCGGGTCCTCCTTAAAGTAGCGCTCGAGCAGGGGGCGAATGCTCAGGTACTCGTACCAACGAGAGCGCAGGGCGCCGGCGCCCTCGATGATCTCGTTACCGATCGTCATAAAGAGGTCGCGCGGGCAATTGCAGCCGCGCACGTTGGGCAGCGTCCAGTCGGGGGTCCCGTTGCCGTGAATCTCGCCGGTGTAGATGGGGTGGAGCTCCAGGCGGTCCACGGTGATGCCGCGCGAGGTGAGGATCTTGACGAAGTTATCCATTTGCTCGTTCGCCTCATCCACGAACTCCTGAGGGAACTTGCCGTACGTGCCGAGGGGGAACCCGCCCTCCGGCATGTGCAAATAAATACCGGGCTCGGGGGCGGCCGCCTGTGTGCCCTCGGGGCGGCCGAGGATCAACCTCTCCAATGGGTCCCACTCGTTCCAAGCGTTCACGATCTTGGGCATACTCGCCTCCCTTTAAAACTGACGTCGATGAGAACTACTAGGGATTATGCCCAGTAGTTGATAGTTATGGAAAGCCCCCGAGGTGAACTCCTGAACCGTATGGGTATGCAAGTGAACACCGGTTAGTACCGATACTTTCGGGCTTAGATCGAACAACGAATCTCACCACCGTTTGGGTTAACGACCTGGCCAGCGTACGCCGGCCCTGCGGGGCCGGCGAGGAGCACGCACGCCGCCGCAATATCGGCCGGCTTACCGATGCGCCCAGCCGGTATGGTCGCAGCGTACCTGCTGCGCATCTCCGTGAGCGTTATGCCGGCGTCGTCGGCATCCACCTGGAGCTGCGGCGTGTCGATAATGCCGGGGCAGACGACCGAGACGGCGATGCCCTCCGGGGCGAGCTCCGCGCCGAGCGACCTCCCCAGGGAGATCAGAGCGCTCTTCGTCGCGGCGTACCCCGTAGCGTTAGGCCAGCCCTCAATGCCCCAAAGGGAGCTGACGAGGATGATGCGACCCCGGCCGAGGTGGCGCATGCCGGGCAACACGGCGGCGATCAGCTCCATATGCCCCGTGAGGTTGATGGTGACTTGATCCCACCACTCCTCCTCAGATTGCGCGAGAAACGGGCACATCGTCATGCGAGCGGCGTTGCAGATGAGGACCTCGACCGGGCCAACACGTTCCTCCACGTCGCCGACCATGCGGCGTACCGCAGCCGCATCGGCGATATCGGCGATCGCCGCGACCCCATTGCAGGCCTCCACGACGTGGGCTACCCGAGCGTCGTCCACGCGAGCGTTGACCGCGACGCGCGCGCCCTCGCGTGCGAACCGCAGCGCGATGCCCGCGCCGATACCCTGCGCCGCCCCGGTCACCAGCGTCACAACGCCATCGAAGTTGGCCATTTAGACCACCCCCCCAGCCACGGGCGTAAAGAGCTGACCGACGAAGAAGTCTCCATCATCCTCGTCGGTCAGCGTGTGAATGGTCTCCGCGGCGGCGGTGAGGGAGTCCGCCACGAGACAAGATTCGTCCCATCCATCGATGGGCTCTTCCGGACTCCCGGCGTAGGGACCGACGATCAGACCGTTGACCCGTATGCCGGCGGGGGCGACCTCCAAAGCCAAGCTTTTGGTGAAGGCGAGCAAAGAGCCGGTGGCGGCGGCGAAGTACGCCTCGCCGCTCCGACCGGCGAGCGAGAGCCAGGGCACGGTGATGACGATGCGCCCGGTCCCGGTCGCGATCATAAAGGGGAGCGCGGTCGCACAGGCGTTGACGGCACCCCCGAGTTGCTCGCGCAGAAGGCGCTCCCAGCTATCCGACGGGAGCTCGCCGAACGGCGCGGCATCGCAGTGGCCGCAGGTCGTCACAACCGCCTGCGGCCCCCCGAGTTCATCGTGAATCTGAGCGATCACTCGCTGCAGCGCCCCGCGGTCGGTGAGATCGACGGCGAACACTCGGTCGCCCGCCGCCCCTTCAGCGTCGAGCCCGCAGACGTAGTACCCGCTGCGCTGCAACCGCCCTACCGCGATGCGACCCAGTCGGCTGCTCGCCCCCGTAACGACCGCCACACGGCGATCGGCGTTTACCATCATCCCTCTCTCCTCTCCAAAACAGCGGACCTCATGCTCGCCCCTTACCTCACTGCCGGGGAGCGTCGTCGGCTGCTGCTCCCGAATCGACCTTGCAAGCGGTGATGCCCTTACCTGCGGCCTTGAGCGTGCTCAGCACCTTCTCGGGGGTCATGGGGACGTCGATCCAGCACCCCGTAGCGTTGTACACGGCCTGTGAGATGGCGACCGGTGGCGCCGCGATCGGCGCCTCACCGCCGGAGCGAGCTCCAAAGGGACCGATGGGCTCATACGCCTCGTTGAAGAGCCACTTAGTGGAGCCCGACGGCCAGTCCTTAAAGCGCAGCACCTTGTAGTCGGAGAGGTTGGGGTTTCTGATGCGCCCCTGCTCGTCGAACTTGAGCACCTCGCAGAGGCACTGCCCGGCGCCGACGATGGCCCCGCCGACGATCTGCCCGGCGAATACCCCGGGATTGATGATCGTTCCGCTGTCCTGACCGACGAGGTAGTCGAGCAGCTTGATCTCGCCGGTCTCAATGTCGACCTCAAGGTCGACGAACTGCGCGGCGAAGTGCCGGGAGAACGCGGTCGACGGCGGCATGGGGATGCCGGGGCGGCCGGTGATGCTGTCGGTCGGCCCGAGGGCGTCGAGCCGCATGGCGCCCATCACGTCGGAGATGGAGATCGAGGTGCGGGTATCGCCCTCCGGCAGCGGCGTCGGCACACGCTCCTCTCCGGAGTAGCGGACGAGCTTCACGCTCGGATCGATGCTGAAGATCATGCCGTCTTTAATGTCGAGCGTATCGATGCCGTTGGGCGTATCGAAGAACTCATTGCCGGCGAGCTTGAGCAGCTGCCGGCGGGCGTCCCACGCCGCCGCCCACGTCTTAAAGCCGGTGCGGAAGAGCGTGGTGCTCGCCAGTGAGCCACGGCTCCAAGGGCAGGAGTCGGTGTCGCCGAGCTCGGCCTCCACGAGGTCGATGGAGATGCCGAGCACCTCGGCGGCGATCTGCGACTGTGTGGTGTCGGCGGAGGTACCCATGCGACCGACGCTGCAGTGCACCTTGGCGCTGCCGTCCTTCATGATCCGCACGACCGCGTCGGTCTGGCCCTCCGGCTCCTCGCCGCAGAGGTGGATACCGGTACCCACACCGACGGCGCGACGCTTCGTGCCGTTCACGGCGTATGGCTTGCCCCACCCAACGAACTTGTCCTTCCAGCCGAATGCCTCTGCGCCCTTGCGGAGAAGCTCGGCGCTGTCGCCACTCGAGAGGTGGAAGAGCTTGGGGAGCCCGTCGAGGTACCCCTTCGGCGCCTCGGCACTGTTCCTCGTAATCAGCTCGCGCCACGCCTCTTCGTCGTCGCGCATGATGCTCTGTGCCCACCTCTGGCGCAGCGCATCACCCGGCCTAATTTGATTGCGCCGGCGGAACTCGACGGGGTCGATGCCGCACTGCTCCGCGAGCTGGTCGGCACAGCGCTCCACGAGCGCGCCCATCGTAATGTCGCCGACGCCGCGCATGCAGCCGCCGGTGACGAGGTTCGTGGAGACGCCCTGGGAGATGTAGCGGCCACTGCGGGCGCGAGCACCCCAGTTGTCGATATTGAAGTAGCCAACGTCGATCTTGAACCCGTAGGCGCCGTTATCCATGATGTGGTACACGTCGATGAAGGTGATCTCGCCGTCCTTCGTGCACCCCATGCTGACCTTGGAGTGCTCGTTATGGCGCCGCTTAACGTGAGCGATGCACTCCTCGGCGGTGAGCTCGATCTTGACGGGGCGCCGCACCTTCTTCGCGAGCAACGGCGCGACCATCATGAAGTTGTTACTCCAAAACTCACCGAAGGAGCAGCCCAGCGGCAGAGAGATGACGCGCGTCTTGGAGACCGGGAGGCCGAAGGCCTGGGCGAGCCCGTCGCGCAGCTCCGAGGGGGACTGCGAACCGGTCCAGAGCGTCACCTTGTCGCCGCTCCACTCGGCGAGCGCAGCGTTGCGGCCCATGGGCGCGTACGACTGACTTTTAAATTTAACGTTGGCGGAGGCTGTGTAGTCCGCCGCAGCCTTACCGGCCTCGAGGTCGCCCCATGCGTACATGTCGGGCTCACGGGCGTTACCGGCCTCCTGCACCTGCGGCGCATCCGGCAACAGGGCCTCGTCCTCGTCGAACACGGCGGGCAGGTCTTCGTACTCGACCTCAATGAGGCTGAGCGCCTCCTCCGCGGCCCAAGGCGTCTCCGCCGCGACCGCGCCGATCTCGTCGCCGCAGAACCGGGCGCGGCCGTCCATGATCTCGCCGATGTAGTTAAACCAGACGCCGTGCCACACGTGGCCGGGGGCGTCTTCGTGTGTCACCATGCCCACATAGCCGGGCACCTTACGCGCCTTGGAGTCGTCGATGTGCTTGATCAGCGCATGCGGCCGTTCGCTGCGGATGATCTTGCCGTACACCTGCCCCGGCAGGTTGAAGTCGACGGGGTACTTAAGCGTCCCGCAGACCTTCTCCGCGCCGTCTTTAACGGGAATAGGCTTGCCGACGACTGAGAATTCACGATTTGCAGTCACATTTTCCTCCCATTCTCTCTGCGGCACACATCACAGAGTCGACGATTTGAGGGTACGCGCCGCAGCGGCAGATGTGGCCGTTGAGCGCCGTCGCCACCTCATCGGTCGTCGGATCTGGGTTTTTATCGAGCAGCGCCTTCGTGCTAAGAATGATCCCCGGCGTGCACACACCGCACTGGAAGCCGTGGTTATCGATAAAGGCCTGCTGAATCGGGTGAAGATCGTCCTCGGTGCCGAGCCCCTCGATCGTGGTGATCTCGTGACCCTCAGCCTGCATCGCCAGAGTGAGACACGAAGTGGTGGGCTCTCCATCGAGGAGAACGGTGCACGAACCGCACTCTCCCTCACCACACGAAACCCTCACCCCGATCAGACCGAGCTTAGTGCGCAGCACCTCGGCGAGGGTCTCATGGGGTTCGAACTCGAGCTCGTAGCTCTTGCCATTTACGTTAAGCGTCGCCATGAGCGTACTCCTTTCGACCCGGCGGCCGGTCAGTTGCCCCGGACGGCTAGTTGTGAGAGACACTCCGTGACCGCCCGGCGAACCATCACGTGCGTGATGTCGCGACGGTACTCTTCGCCGGCACGCAGGTCGCTGATGGGGCGGATCTCCGACTCCACTTGCGCCGCGGCAAGCTCGATAGCGTCCTGGTCCGGGTTGCCCACCTCAAGGCCGCACAGCAACTCCTCGGCCTCCCGAGATCGCAGCGGCACCGGCGCGCAGGCACCTACGGCGATGCGCGCCTTGGTAACACGGCCCCCTTCGTCCGCCGTGAGGCAAGCGCCCACGGACGACTGAACGAGGTCGACGCTGGAGCGCACGGCGCGCTGATAGCTCGCTCGCGTCGGGCAGTCCGGCAGCGGCATACTCACTTGAGTGAGGAGCTCGTCGGGGGTCATCGAGGTCACTTTATTGCTCACGAAGAATTCGGAGATGGGGATCGTGCGCTCGCCCTTCGAAGAGCGCACCGTCGCGACGGCGTCGAAGAGAGAGAGCACCGTCGCCATATCGGCGACCGGCGAAGCATGGCAGATGTTGCCGCCGATCGTCGCCGTAGTGCGGAGCTGCGGCGTCGCCATCTGCGAAGCTGCGGCGCTCATGCAGATGAGGAGCGCGTTGCTCGGCGTGGCATTCTCGATCATGGCGAGCGTCGTGAGCGCCCCCACACGGAGCTCCCCGGCATCCTCTCTTATGTACCTGAGCTCGCTGAGCCCGGTGATGTCGATGACGAAATCGAACGCGGGAGCGACCTCGCGCTTCCACTCGAGCATGAGGTCGGTACCGCCGGCGATAAAGAGAGCGGACTCACCGTGGTGAGCCTTCATCTCGCAGGCCTCTGCGACCGACCCCGGTCGTAGGTAGGAGAACTTCTTCCTCATGCTGCCTCCTTTTCACTGGATGGTGTGGTGGGGGGCCCCCCCGGGGGGGGCCCCCCCCCCCCCCCGGGGGGGCCCGGCGCCCCGGGCGGCCCCCCCCCCCGCGGTCCGAGATAGCCAGCGGTTGCCCATGCCGAACGCGACGGCAGGGCTTGCGGACTGCCGGCATAGCGGGGGCACGCTGTATCTGCCGGCGCCCTAGCGGTCGGGGGGTGACCGTTTACCGTTCTTGGCTCAACGACGAGTCTTCCCCGTAAATATGAAGATTATATAAAGCTTCGCGAGGAGCCCTCTTTTTCGGCGTGCCGTCTTCCCTGCGGGTTACGCTTTGCGGAAAAAAGGATTGAAGCAAAGGGGCGGAGGGTATTTAATATGGGCATACGCTCATAACTAAGGCTCGGACCCTCTGCGCCGGGCCGAAAAAGGAGGCATCATGCCGAAGTTCGACAAAACTGGTCCGGCGGGGTCTGGCCCCCTCACGGGGGCTCGCCGGGGCTCCTGCGGGCAGGATGGCGCTCAGCCCTCCGGCGATAAGTGCGGCGTGGGCCGCGGCAGCGGTCGCGGGCAGCGCCTCGGCGCGCGACGCGGCGGGCAATGCTGCCCCGACGGGCACGGTGGGCGGGAGCGCGGTTACGGCCGTCGTGGCGGCCGCCGCGCTCATCGCGAGCTCGCCGGTCGCTCTCGTGCTCGCATCGAGGCTCAGCTCGATCAGATCATCGCCTGCCTTGGCGCCTTGCCGAAAGAGGACTCGGCGGGGGAGTAGACGAGAGTAACTACACGTGATTCGGAGGAAGAGATGACAGAAGACCACGGTTGCGCCGAGGCGCAGGGCAATGCTTCACAAGAGCGCGACGCTCTTACGAAGCGAATGGCGGCGATCAAGCACAAGGTACTCGTGCTCTCCGGTAAGGGCGGCGTTGGTAAGAGTACTGTCGCGGTGAACCTCGCGGCGGAGCTCGCGGAGGCGGGCCTCCGTGTGGGGCTGCTCGACGTCGACCTGCACGGCCCCAGCGTTCCGGGGATGCTCGGGTTGACGTACCAGCCACGCCCCGGGGTCGCCGCCAACACCGTCGCCCCCGCTCCGGCCGGCCGTAACCTTCGTGTCATGTCGATCCAATTCTTCCTCGAGCAAGAGGACGACGCGGTCATTTGGCGTGGTCCGCGCAAGTACTCCGCGATCCGCGAGCTCCTCTCGGCGATCGACTGGGGCGCGCTCGACTGCTTGGTCGTCGACGCGCCCCCCGGCACCGGCGATGAGGCGCTCGCCCTGAGCGAGCTCCTCGGCGACGGGGTTGGGGCGGTGATCGTCTCTACGCCGCAGCGGGTCGCGGTGAGCGACGTGCGCAAGGCTTTGAGGTTCTGCGAGACGCTCAACCTCCCCGTCCTCGGGGTGATCGAGAATATGAGCGGGTTCGTCTGCCCGCACTGCGGCGAGACGACCGACGTGTTTTTGAGCGGCGGGGCCGAGGCGATGGCCGCCGATGCGCAGGTACCCTTCTTCGGTCGCATCCCCATGGACCCCGGCGTCGTGGAGGCGGCGGAGCGGGGGGTCCCCTACATTCAGGCCTACCGCGGGTCGGCGACGGCCGAGGCCTTCGGCGCGGCCGTGCGGCCGCTCCTCGCGTCGTTTACGACGTAGCCCGTGTTTTGACGGGTGCGTCGGCGCCGGTATCATGGGCGCACGCTAAAAACGCAGGAGAGTAGCCATGCCGCGTCCCCTGATCAAGCGCTGCGTCGGCGCGTTGCCCCGGTCCACCTTTTTTAAGCCCGCTGGCGTCCCCGCACAGGAGCTCGAACAACTCGTGATCACCCTCGACGAGTTCGAGGCCATCCGCCTGGTGGACCGAGAGGGGCTGAGTCACGAGCAGGCCGCCGCCGCCATGGGGGTCTCGCGCCAGACCGTGGGGCGAGTTATAGAGCGCGCCCGGGGTAAGGTCGCCGAGGCGCTCGTCGCCGGTAAGGCGATCTCCATTGAGGGCGGTCAGTACCGCGTTGTCGAGTTGGACGCCGATGAGTGCGGCTGTGGCCGCCATCAGCACCACGGCCGCCGCAGTTCGGGCGGCTGCCACCACGGTCGGTCTGGCCACCACGGGCCGTCCGGTCGTCACGGGCGATGCGCCCCCACTGTTACCGAAGAGAGCCGAAGGGAGCCAGGTTCACATGAGTAAAGTCAGCAGAACGTGTACGCGAGTCGCCGTTCCATCGGAGGCCCCCGGAGGGCTTGAGGCTCAGCGCTCCGGCCACTTCGGCCACTGCGAGTTCTTCACGATCGTCGATCTTGTCGACGGCGCGGTCGATGGCGTAGGGGTGTTGCAAAACGCGCCCCACGGTAGCGGAGGCTGCATGGCCCCCGTCAGCATGCTCGCCCAGCAGGGCGTGGACGCTCTCATCGTCGTCGGCATCGGCGGGCGACCCCTCCTCGGCTGTAGGCAGGTCGGTATTACCGTCTACGTTGGAGAAGGCGAGGACGTACAGGACGCCGTCACCGCCTATCTCGGCGGAGGGCTCGCGGAGGTGGGACCCGACGAGGTCTGCCAGCACTGACGCACTTTCGGTGACCCGCTTAGGCACAACCGAGGCCCTATGATGGGGGTGCCAGATACTCTTCGTGTGCGGGTGCTCGCGGAGGACACGCTCGGGTCTCGTGGCGACCTCGTCGCCGAGCCCGGGCTCTCGCTCCTCCTCCAAACGCCCCAGTGCCGGGTGATGCTCGACTGCGGCGCCTCCGGCGCCTTTCGCCGCAACGCTCGACTGCTGGGCGAGCGGCTGGACGACGTGTGCGCCGCGGTGCTCAGCCACGGGCACTACGACCACGGTGGCGGTTTACCCGACCTTTTGGAGGCCGCCCCCACTGCTCGCATCGCCCTCCACCCCGCCGCGCTCGCGCCGCACTACGCGCGGCGGAAGGGCGGGCGCGTGGACGCTATCGGCCTGCCCGAGCCCGGCCTCTTGGCGCTGCGGGCGGCGCCGCAGCGGTGCTTGTGGGCGTTGAGGCCGGTTGAGGTGGCGCCGAGCGTCTGGGCCTCCGGCCCAGTGCCCCGGCGCCACCCTCTGGAGGGTCCGCAGTCGCACTTCTTTCTCGACGAAGCCTGCACGCTCCGCGACGACGTGGCGGAGGACCAGGCGCTCTGGGTGGAGACCCCCTCTGGGCTCGTCGTGCTCCTCGGCTGTGCGCACAGCGGCGTGGTCAATACGGTGAGCTACGTTCGCGAGGCGGTGGCGAGCCGTGCTGGGGAGCCGAGTTGCTCGCCCCGTGCCGCCGACGGCCTGCCCGTTGTGCGGGCGGTGCTCGGCGGTATGCACCTCCTCGGAGCTGGGGAGAATCGCCTGCGGGAGACGGTCGAGTACCTGGCGGCGCTCGACCTGGAGTACTGCGCCCCCTGCCACTGCACCGGCCAACGGGCGATCGCCCTTCTTCGTGAGCGTCTCGGCCCCCAAATCCTCATAAATTTCTGTGGAGGTTCCGAATTAAGGTTTTAAGGAGATGTTCTAAGGGCAACGCGTTTTCGCGTATGCTCTTTGAGCAAATACACAGACAGACCTTCGAGGAGGATTTATGACAGAGACCGCATCCACCGCTCCACGCCTCGGTGTGCAGTTCCCCGAGCTCACGGTAGCCACCACGCACGGCACGAAGAACATCCCCGGCGACTACGCCGGTAAGTGGATCGTGTTGTTCAGCCACCCCGCCGACTTCACGCCCGTGTGCACCACCGAGTTTTACTCGTTCTCCAAGCGCGTTGAGGAGTTTAAGGCGCTCAACGCCGAGCTGGTCGGGCTCTCGATCGACCAGGTCTTCGCCCACATTAAATGGGCGAATTGGATCGAGGAGAACCTCGGTGTGGAGGTGCCGTTCCCGATCATCGCCGACACGGGTGCTATCGCCGAGAAGCTCGGCATGATCCACCCCGGCCTCGGGTCCAACACCGTGCGCGCCGTGTTCATCATCGACGACAAGGGCGTACTGCGTCTCATGCTCTACTATCCGCAGGAGGTCGGGCGGAACGTCGACGAGATCCTCCGCGTTATTGAGGCACTGCAGTACTCCAGCGCGAACGGCGTGGCGATGCCCGCGAACTGGCCGAACAACGAGCTCCTCGGCGACCGCGTCATCATCCCGCCGGCGCAGACCATGGCCGCTGCGGCGGAGCGCCCCAGTCAGTACGACTGCTACGACTGGTGGTTCTGCCACAAGCCGCTCGAGAAGTAAGACCGCTGTAAAAGCGGAGACGCTAACGAAAGGGGCCGGCCGCCGTATGGCAGCCGGCCCCTCTCTCTTTTTTAAAAACGCCGCAGAACGACGTGACGCAGGGTGCGGTTAGGCGCCTGCGTCCGTCGTCCTGACGGTAAAGGTCGGCGGGTTCTCGAGGTGCTTCTTTACAACGCAGCCGTTCATGGCGTGCAGGATCGCATCGCGGTAGTGCTCCGGGAATCCATCGGGGAGGACGAGGTTGAGGTCCATGGAGTTGACGCGCATGTTGGGGGCGTCGTAGTCCATGTCGACGAGGATCTTGGAGCCAGTCGGGTCGATATCGCGCTGCTGCATAAAGCTGAGGGCGAAGATGCCGACGCAGGTGCCAATAGAGGCGAGGAAGAGATCGAAGGGCGAGGGCGCTGAGTTGTCGCCGCCCCTGGCCTCAGGCTGGTCGGTCTGGATCGTAAAGCCGGCCTTCTCGGCGAAGACCTTTTTGCCGCCGGGGAAGAGAATCTCCATTTGCATAGTGCATCCTTTCCGCAGAGGGGCTGCTCCGCTGAGTTAGGGCTTCTCCCATGTAGTTTCCGTGTTTCGTAGTCGCGAAACATGGAGAGGATACGCCCATGAAAAGCGATCGACAACGCTACGCTCTTCGCGCCGCGGCTTTCGGCGCGCTCGCTCACCCGGTTCGGCTTCAGCTGCTGCATCTCCTGTGCGAGCGGCCGCAGTCGCCGAGCGAGCTGGCGGAGCTGCTCGGCGTGAGCCGGCCGAACGTCTCCCAGCACCTCGCGGTCCTGCGCCGCGAGTGCCTCGTGCGGCGCACGCGGAGTGGTGGGCAGGTACTTTGGGAGGCGGTCGACTCGCGCCTCTGCGAGGCCTGCTGGCTTATCGACGAAATCCTCGAGCAAGAGTTCAGCGAACGGTCCCAGGCCCTTGAGGCGGAGGTGTAACATGCCCGTCGTCAGTCTTCACTGTCGAGCGTGCGGTACTAAGTTTAAGATCGAGACGGAGGTCGCTCTTAAAGAGTCCGAGAAGCGGTGTATCTCCTGCGGCTCCACCGACCTCCAGCAGTCTCTCTGGAGCTGGCTAGGTAACGGCCCGCTCTCGAGCCCTACATGCGGGGCCCCGCCTCGCTCCGGCTTCGGCTGAGGCTGCTGAGCAGCAGCGGCGCGGTCGCGCCGCATCGGTTGATGTACTTGTACGGTCGAGCGGCCGGCCTCGCAGAGGTCGGCCGCTCGCTCACACTCAACGAGAGGGGAGGACCTCCTCCATGAGGGCGCTCGGCACCTGCGGGCTTAGCATCACTCGCCTCGGCTTCGGCGCCTGGGCGGCCGGTGGAGGCGGGTGGGCGTTCGGTTGGGGCCCCCAAGACGACGCCTCCTCCATCGCGGCCATTTGCCGCGCCGTGGAGCGCGGCGTTAACTGGATCGACACCGCGGCGGTCTACGGGCTCGGGCACTCCGAGGAGGTGGTGGGCCGGGCGCTTCGGGCGTTGCCCGCGGCTACCCGCCCGCTCGTCTTCACGAAGTGCGGTCTCGAGTGGGATCCTGCGGACCCGCTTCGTTCGCCGGAACGGGTAACCACCCCGCAGACCGTGCGCCGCAGCCTCGACCAGTCGCTGCGGCGCCTCGGCCTCGACGCCGTCGACCTCTACCAGATCCACTGGCCGGACGCCCACGGTAACCCGCTTGAGGAGGCCTGGGCCGAGATGGTGAAGCTCCGCGATGCGGGAAAGGTACGGGCGATCGGGGTGAGTAACTTCACGGTGGACCTGCTCGACCGCTGCGAGGCCATCGGCCACGTCGACTCACTGCAGTCGCCGCTCTCGCTCCTCGAGCGCGAGACGACGCGTGAGCTCCTGCCCTGGGCGCGAGCCCACGGCACCGGCGTGCTCTGCTACAGTCCGCTCGGCTCCGGTTTGCTCACCGACACCTTCAGCGCCGCGCGCGTCGACGCCCTGGCGGCCGACGACTGGCGCCGCCGGCCGCCGGCCTTTAAAGAGCCGGCGCTCGGCCGCAGCCTCGCCCTACGCGACGCGCTCCGGCCCATCGCCGAGCGCCACGGCACCACCACCGCCGCGGTGGCGGCCGCGTGGGTGGTCGCTCAGCCGGGTGTGAGCGGCGCCATCGTCGGTGCTCGCTCGCCGGAGCAGGTGGAGGGCTGGGTCTCTGCCGCCGCCCTTGAGCTCACCGCGGCGGACGAGGAGGAGATCGTCGCGGCGATCTCCTCCACCGGCGCTGGCACCGGACCCTTCGGTAAGAGCTCGTAAAAGCGAAGAAAACGAAGAGAGGAACGAGTATGAAGAAGTACGTCTGCGAGATCTGTGGCTACGAGTACGACGAGGCGCAGGGCGACCCGGACAACGACGTCGCCCCGGGCACGAAGTGGGAGGACCTCCCCGAGGACTGGATGTGCCCCGACTGCGGCGTCGGTAAGGATCAGTTCGTCGAGGGTTAAGCCTCTGCACTGCTGAAGGAACTTTCGGGGCGGATTGGAGTATGGCGGTAGTGAAGATAAAAGAAGGCGTGTATTCGGTGGGGGTTCTCAACCCGGGCATGCGCATCTTCGATGTGGTGATGCGAACGGATTTTGGGACCTCGTACAATTCGTACCTCATAACGGGCGAGAAGAACGTGCTCATCGACACCGTCCACGCGAGGTACTTCGAGGAGCACCTCGACAACATCGCGAGCGTCATCGACCCGGCGTCGATCGACTACATCGTGATGAACCACAACGAGCCGGATCACTCCGGGTCGTTGGCGAAGCTGGCCGAGCGCATCCCAGGGGCGCAGATCATCACGTCGCCCGCCGGCAAAAACTACCTTGCGCAGATCACCAACAACTCCGATCTCAACGTAAGGGCGGTGAAGGACGGGGAGACGCTCGCCCTCGACGACGAGCGCTCGCTCACCTTCCTCTCCGCGCCGTTTTTGCACTGGCCAGACAGCATGTTGACGTGGATGGAGTCGGCGGGCGTGGTGTTTACCTGCGACTTTCTCGGGTGTCACTACTGTGAGCCGCGGATGCTCGACAGCAAGGTGTCGTACCCAGCTGCCTTCGAGCGGGCCTTCGAGGAGTACTTCGACGGCATCTTTAAACCGTTCGCCCCGTACGTGCAAAAGGGGCTCGCCAAGCTCAACGAACTGGATGCGGAGTACCTCTGCCCGAGCCACGGGCCCATTCTCACGAAGGGCGTGTTTCAGGAGAAGGCCAAGGCCCGCTACCACGAGTGGAGCTGGTCGTGCCGCGTGGCGGCGGCCAAGCGGATCGCGATCTGCTACTGCAGCGCGTACGGCAACACCGGTCTGCTCGCGGAGCGCATCGCCGAGGGCATTCACAGCGTGCTCGGCGACGCACAAGTGGGTGTGTACGACGCCAACGAGCACTCGGCGGAGTTCCTCCAGGGCGAGCTCGACGCCTCCGACGCCTTCTTGCTCGGCTCTCCCACCATCAATAAAGACGCGGTGGCCCCGGTCTGGTCGCTGGCCTGCGGCATCGACGCCATAGGCTGCAAGGGCAAGCCGGCATCCGCGTTCGGCTCCTACGGCTGGAGCGGCGAGGCCGTCCCTGGCCTCCTCACCCGCCTACGGACCTTGAAGATGGACGTCTTCGAGGAGGGCTACACCTGTCGCTTCGTCCCCTCGGAGTCGGAGCTCTCCGGGGCCTTCGAGTTCGGCGCCCGGTTCGCGACGGCGATCTGATCATCTTCCCCCAGGAGGGGCCATGGAGACAAAGGCACTTCATAAGATCTCGTACGGCTTGTACGTTGTGGGCGCGGCGATCGATGGCGAGTACGCCGGCTGCGTCGTCGACGCGTTTATCCAGGCGACCAGCTCGCCGACGCCGAGCGTCATTCTGTGCAGCATTCAGCGTAACCAGACCAACGCGGCCATTAAGCAGAGCGGCGAGTTCACCGTCTCCGTGCTGAGCACCGAGGTCGACCCGTTTGTGGTGGGCAACTTCGGGTTTCAGTCGGGGCGGGATGCACAGAAGTGGGCCGCCGTTGCGCACACGGTCGTTGAGGGGCTCCCCGTTCTCGACGGTGCCGCCGCCTACCTCAGGTGCAAGGTGACCGACGCCAAGGAGCTCTCCACACATACGGCGTTTTTCGCCGAGGTGACCGAGGCGTGGCTGGGGGAGGGCGAGCCGCTTCTGTACGGCGACTACCAGGCCGAGATGAAGGCCGCCACTATGGCCGCCTTCAAGGAGTTTAAGGCGAGCAAGGGCGACTGAAGGAGCAGGTTGCGCCGACGCCGTGCGTACTGGCGGCGAGGGCAATAATGAGGCGGAGGGGCCGACGAAAGGGTGGCACACCCGGTCGGCCCCTCCGCCTTTTATCACTCGACGTCGTGCATCGGTTTAAGGGCGATGGTGCCCTTCTCCCGCCCTTTCGCCTTTGCTATGCTAAGCGGAGTCCTTCTGACTAAGAAAAGGGAGTGGCCGCATGAGTACGATGCCAACAGCTCACATCCCGAGCAGGCGGAGGGGCTTCGCCCGCCGCCCCCTCCTTCCCCTCCTTTTTCTCCTCGCTCTGCTCTTGCTGAGCCCGGCGAGCGCCGGCGCCCTCATCTCCACCGGCGACGGCGGCTGGGTTTGGCAGAGCGCTGCGGCGCCGGCGCCCAGCTTCTTCTCCGTCGCCTCGCCCGACGAGCGTCACAGCTGGGTGGTGGGCCATAACGGCACGATTCTCGCCACCAAAAACGGCGGGCGAACGTGGGTGCCGCAGAGCCCGGGGGTGCTTAACACACTCAGTTCCGTCTCCTTCGCGAGCGCGACGCAGGGCTGCGCCGTGGGTGGCTACGGCGTCATCCTCACCACGGCGGACGGCGGTAAAACCTGGGTGCAGCGGGATGCCGGCACCAAGGAGTGGCTCACCGCCGTCTTTTGGCTCACGAAGTCGCGCGGCTGGGTGGTGGGCTCAAACGGCCTCATTCTCGCCACCGTCGACGGTGGCGCGACCTGGACGAAGCAAACCTCCGGGGCGACCGAGCAGATCAACGCTATCACCTTCACCGACTCGCTCCACGGATGCGCCGTGGGGCAAAAGGGCGTTGTGCTCACCACGCTCGATGGCGGCGCGACTTGGGTTAAAAAGACCGTGCTGGTCGGCGTAAACCTCACCGCCGTCTCCTTCTCCACCGCGACCAACGGCTGGGTGGTGGGCGAAGCCGGCACCCTCCTCACCACCACCGATGGCGGCACCTCTTGGGCTGCTCAGAACTCGGGGACGACGAAGATCCTCAGGGGTGTCTCCTTCTCCAGCGTAGCGCGTGGGTATGTTGTCGGCGACAATGGCACCGTTCTCACTACCACCGACGGTGGCGAGAATTGGACGACGACGACCCTCGTTGGGGTTACGGTCGCCACCGCCGTCTCCTCCTTTGGCTCAAACTCCGGCGTTATCACGGGCTGGGTTCTCGAGAACTACGACGCCAGGGGTCTTATCTTCACGAGTGCGGATGGCGGCAAGAGCTGGCAGCCTCAGGGCTCGGCCGAGACGGAGCAAAACCTCTGGGACGTTGCGTTTCCAACCACAACGCGTGGCTGGGCCGTCGGCTTGCTCGGCACTGTTCTCGCCACCGCCGACGGTGGTGCGACCTGGCAAGAGCAGGGCTCGGGGACGACGAAGCACCTCACCGCCGTCTCCTTCCCCGACGCAACGCGTGGCTGGGCCGTCGGCGATGGCAGTACCATCCTCGCCACTACCAACGGCGGCAAGAGCTGGAAGCCCCAGTCTCCCATGGTAGGCGGGGGGTCTCTTCGCGGCGTCTCCTTCCCCGACGCAGCGCACGGTTGGGTTACCGCGAACGATGGCACGATTCTCGCCACCACCAACGGCGGCAAGGCGTGGCAACTCCAGGTCTCCGGGGTAGATGGGTGGATCGAGAGCGTCTCCTTCCCCGACGCGAAGCGCGGATGGGCCGTCGGGGAGGCCGGCACGATTCTCGCCACTACCAACGCCGGTAAGGTCTGGAAGAAGCAGAACTCGAAGAGCGATACCTGGCTGTACGACGTCTCCTTCCCCGACGCAGCGCACGGTTGGGCGGTGGGGAGGGATGGCACGATCCTCGCCACCACTAACGCCGGCGCGACCTGGAAGGCACAGGTCTCGGGGGTGAGTACGCGTCTCCAGAGCGTCTCCTTCGCCGATGCAAAGCGCGGCTGGGTTGCCGGTGAGGCCGGCACTATTCTCGCCACCACCGACGGCGGCAAGGTCTGGAAGAAGCAAAACGCGGGGACGGATAGGTGGCTTTTGGCCGTCGCCGCCCCTCGCTCCGGCTCGGGGGCCGCTTGGGTAACCGGCGACTTCGGCACTATTCTCGCCACCACGACCGGCGGCGTGCCCGACGTTCTCGGGCCCATCACCCGCGCCAGTACTAAGACGGTGAGCGGAACGCGCGGTCGGCTGCTGCCCCTCCGCTATCGTGTCGACGACACGCAGAGCTCCGTGGCCACCGACGTTACGATCACCGTGCGCAACAAGAAGAAGGCCGTCGTTAAAACCATCAAGGTCGCGACGGCCAAGGTCGGCGTGTGGCACACCATCGCGAAGTGGCGGCCCTCCGTCCGCGGCGCGTACACGTACACCGTTACCGCGCGGGACTTTACCGGCAACGCGCAGCGCATCGCGGGCACGGGCAAGATCGTCGTGCGGTAAGGGGGCACCAATGACCGGGTACATTCACGCCGTCCCCAACTTCAGCGAGGGCAGGCGGCCGGAGGTGATCGAGGCAATCGTAGGCCGCCTGCGGGGCCGGAGCGGGGTTAAGCTCATCGACTACTACCCCGACGCCGACTTTAACCGCACCGTCGTCGAGGTGCTCGGCGAGCCCGAGCACCTCATGGAGGCGCTGCTCGCCATGGCGGGCGCCTCGTACGAGCTCATCGACATGGAGCGGCAGTCCGGCGACCATCCGCGCATCGGCGCGCAGGATACGATCCCCGTCTTCCCGCTGCTCGGCGTCTCGCTGGAGGAGTGCGTGGAGCTCGCCGAGCGCATCGGGCGGGAGGTCTTCGGTCGCTACGGCGTGCCCGTGTACTTCAGCGGCGCCAACGCGCGGTGTGAGGAGCGGCGCAGCCTCAGCTTCATTCGCGCCGGTCAGTACGAGGGGCTCAAGGAGGTCGCCCATCTGCCGGAGCGGGCGCCCGACCTGGGCCCCGCGAGGCTGCACCCGAGCGCCGGCGCCACCATCGTCAGCGCCGGCACCTCCGGGCTGGTGGCCGTTAACGTCATGCTCGGCACCACCGACGTAGCGATCGCGAAGGCGATCGCTACGATGGTGCGCGGCCCGAGCGGCGGGTTTAGCACCGTGCGCTCCGTGGGGCTGCCGCTCACGGAGCGCGGCGTGGTGGCCGTCTCCATGAACATGTTCGACACGGCGGCCACGCCCATCCACCGGGTCTTCCAGCTCATCGAGCTGGAGGCCGCCCGGTACGGGGTGCCGGTGGTGGGCACGCAGATCATCGGCACCCTGCCGCAAGAGGCGCTCGTGAGCTGCGCCGAGTACTTCCTCAGGCTCGAGGGGTTCGAGCGCTCGCAGATCCTCGAGAACCACCTCGTTGAGCTGCAAACGGGCGACCTCGGCGAAGAGCCGACCGCTCGTTCTTAAAAGATGACGCCGGCCCGAGGGCGAAGCGCCCTCGGGCCGGCGTTCGTCTGCGCCGCGGTCGTGCGGGGCTACGCCGGCACGACCTGGTCGATCTTCTCCACCCTGACGGCGCACACCTTAAACTCCGCCGTCATGGTGACGGGGTCGGCGGCCGAGTTGGTGAGCTCGTTAACCGGCGACTCCTTGTAGTGGAAGGTCATGAAGATGGTGCCCGGTGCGACTTTGTCGGTGACGACGATGCGGCTCGTGATGGAGCCGCGGCGAGAGCTCACGCGGATCAGCTCGCCGTCGGCGAACCCGTAGCGCTCGGCGTCCGCCGGGTTGACCTCGGCGAGCTCGTGCGGGCGAAGCCCGTCGAGGCTCTTTGAGATGCGCGTGGAGATGTTGTACTGGTAGAGCATGCGCCCGGTGGTGAGCAGTAGTGGGTACTCCTCGTCGGTGAGCTCGGCCGGCGGCTCGAAGGGGATGCCTTGCAGCAGCCCCTTGCCGCGGGTGAATCGCCCTTTGTGCAGGTACTGCGTGCCCGGGTGATCCTCGCTCGGGCACGG
This sequence comes from Thermoleophilia bacterium, assembly GCA_040776965.1. GTDB lineage: Bacteria > Actinomycetota > Thermoleophilia > UBA2241 > UBA2241 > CAIXSE01. The sequence continues at coordinate 431,816 of JAXGZO010000001.1, read as the reverse complement.
CCACTGCAGCCCGCCCTCCTCCTCAATGCGCGCGTAGGAGATGCCGGCGAAGGCGGGGATAACGCGGCGGACCTCCTCGAAGACCTCCTCGGGTGACGAGAAGGGCATGGGGTGCCCGAGTCGCTCGCTGAGGTCGAGGATGATGCGCCAGTCGGGCCGGCAGTCGCCGGGCGGGTCGACCGCCTTGCGGACGCGCTGCACCCGACGCTCGGTGTTGGTAAAGGTGCCCTCCTTCTCGGCGTAGAGCGCCGCCGGGAGGAAGACGTCGGCGTACTTGGCCGTCTCCGTCATAAAGATGTTTTGCGCTACGAGGAACTCGACGCTCTCGAGTGCCTTGCGCACGTGGTTGGCGTCGGCGTCGGTGAGCGCCGGGTCCTCGCCCATAACGTACAGGGCCTTGAGGTGCCCGTGAACCGCCAGGTCGAGCATCTCGGGTATGCGGAGGCCCATCTTCTCGGGGAGGGCGACGCCGTAGACCTCTTCGAACCGCGCCCGTGCCAAGGGGTCGCCGACGCTCGGGTAGCCGGGCAGCGAGTTGGGCAGGGCGCCCATGTCGCACGCGCCCTGCACGTTGTTTTGCCCGCGCAGGGGGTTGATGCCCGCGAACTCCACGCCGATGTGCCCGGTGACCATGGCCAGGTTGGCGAGGTTCATGACGTTGGCCGTGCCGGTGGTGTGCTCGGTGATGCCGAGCGTGTAGAAGATGCCGGCGCGCTCGGTGGTGGCGTAGAGCTCGGCCGCCTCGCGGATCTGCTCCGGTGGCACGCCGGTGATGGCCGCGGAGTACTCCGCCGTGTAGCCCTCGACGGTCTTCCAGAGGTTGTTAAAGCCCTCGCAGCGCTCGTCGATGTAGGCCTGGTCGTGCCAGCCGTTGGTGATGATGGTGTGCAGGATGCCGTTAATGAGGGCGTTGTCGGTGCCCGGCTTAATGCGGATCCAGAGGTGTGCCCGCTCGGCGAGCTCGGTGCGTCGTGGGTCGACGACGATGAGCTTGGCGCCGCCGGCGGCCGCCTGCTTCATCTTGTTGCCGATAATGGGGTGCGCCTCAGTGGCGTTGGACCCGATGATGAAGAGGACGTCGTTGTGCGGGATCTCGCCGATCGAGTTGGTCATCGCGCCTGAACCTAACGTGGCGGCCAGACCGGCCACCGTAGGAGCGTGTCAGGTACGCGCACAATGGTCTATGGAGTTGGTGTTGAGCCCCGCCCTCGTGAGGCGTTGGAGGAGGTAGTTCTCCTCGTTGGTGCAGCGCGCCGAGCTGAGGACGGCGATGGAGTCGGGGCCGTGCTTCGCCTTGATCTGCAGGAGCCGCTCGGCGGTGAAGTCGAGGGCCTCCTCCCAGGTGGCCGGCTCCCACTCACCGTTGCGCTTAATCAGCGGTGTGGTGATGCGCTCCTCGCTCTCGATGAGGTCGGTGTGGAAGCGGCCCTTGACGCAGAGCGAGCCCTGGTTGACCGGCGCGTCGTAGGCTGCGGTGACGCCGACGACCTTGCCCTCGGCGACGTTGAGGTCGAAGTTGCAGCCCACGCCGCAGAAGGGGCAGGTGGTGCGGACCTTGGTGCGCTCCCAGGAGCGAACCCTCGTGAGCTGCCGGTTGGTGAGCGCGCCGGTTGGGCAAATGTCGACGCACTGGCCGCAGAAGCGGCAGAACGACGTGTCGAGCTCCTTGTCGAAGGAGGCGGCGACCTTGGCGCTGAAGCCGCGCTGGGAGAAGTTAATGGCCTCGGTGCCCTGCACGTCGCGGCAGACGTTAACGCACTTGCCGCAGAGGATGCAGCGTTTGGGGTCGTAGGCTATGAGCGGCTGTGTCTCGTAGGCCTCGTACGCCCTGGCCTCAGTGCCCTGGAACCGGTTTTGCGCGACCTCGTACTCAATACCGTAGCGCTGCAGGTCGCAGGCGCCGTGTGCCTCGCAGGTGCACTGCAGGCAGAGCTCGGCGCCGCGGACGGCGTCGTCCTCGGCGAACCCGAGCTCTATTTGCTCGAAGTTGGTGCGGCGCTCCTCAGGGCTGAGCTTGGGCATGGTGGCCGGGGCGCTTGTCTGTGTAATCCCGGTGTTGATGTCGATAAAGACCGGCGGGATCTCGGCCAGTCGGCGGACGCGGCGCTCGAGCTCGCCCTTGGTGCGGAGCGCCTCGAGGAAGGGCGCGTCGTGGAGCCCCTGGAGGTGGGCCGAGATGGCCTGCAGATCGTCGCCCTCAAGGAAGGCCGCGATGCTCCAGGCGGCCTTCTTGCCCTGCGCGATAGCCTGCACAACCGTCTGTGCGCCCAGGACGGCGTCGCCGCCGGCGAACACGTTAGGCAGGGCGGTTTGGAGCGTCCAGTCGTCGACCTGGATGGTGCGCCAGCGGGTGTGCTCGATGCCCTCGGCCTCGCCCGCGCCGTCGAGCTTGGGGTACTGGCCGATGGCGCTGATAACTTGGTCGCACTCGATGACGAACTCGGAGCCCTCCATGGGGACGGGGCGCCGGCGGCCGGAGGCATCTGGCTCGCCGAGCTCCATGCGGATCATCTCGATGCCGCACACGTCGCCCGCCTCGTCGGTGAGCACGCGCAGCGGCGCGACCTGCAGCTCGAGGCGCACGCCCTCCTCCTCGGCCTCGTCCACCTCGGTGTGATGGGCTGGCATCTCCTTGCGCGAGCGCCGGTAGAGGCAGGTGACCTCCTCGGCGCCGAGGCGGACGGCGGTGCGGCAGGCGTCCATGGCGGTAAAGCCGCCGCCGATGACGGTGACCTTGTTGCCGCAGGCGACGGTGCCGTTGCGCTCCAGGTCGCCGAGGAAGTCGATAGCGGTGACCACACCGGGGGCGTCTTCGCCCTCGCAGCGCATGGCGTTCGCGTTAAAGGCGCCGAGGGCGAGGAAGACGGCGTCGTACTCCTCTCGCAGGTCGGCGAGGTGGAGGTGGGTGCCGAGGCGCACGCCGGTCTCGATCTCTACGCCCATGCGCCAGAGGAGGTTGATCTCCTCCTCAAGGATCGCGCGCGGAAGGCGGTAGCTCGGGATGCCGTAGCGCAGCATGCCGCCGGGCTTGGGCTGCGCCTCGAAGATCTTGACGGCGTGGCCCTCGAGCCGGGAGTAGAAGGCGGCGGAGAGCCCTGCGGGGCCGCCGCCGACGATAGCGATGCGCTTGCCGCTCTCCGGCTTTTGCTCGGTGGGCAGGAGCAGCTCGCCGAGTTGTTCGCCGGCGCGCGTGCTGTCGGCCATAAAGCGGTGGAGCTGGCAGATCGTGATGCCGCTGTCCACGAGCTGGCGGCGGCAGGGCGTCTGGCAGGGCTGCGGGCAGACGCGGCCGAGGATGCCGGGGAAGGGCAGGTCCTCGCGCAGCACCCGCATGCCGGCCTCGTAGTCGCGGGCCGCGATGTGCTCGAGAAACTCGGGGATCTTGATGTGCGTGGGGCAGGCGTCGCGGCAGGGCGGCGTGCAGTACGAGGTGTGGTCGCTGAACAGCAGCTCGAGGTTGAGCTGGCGGATAGCGCGAAGCTCCTCGTTGTGAGTGGTGATGATCATGCCCTCCGCCACGTACGTGTCGCAGGCGGTGACGGGGTCGCGGCGACCGGCGACCTCGACCACGCAGAGGCGGCACGCCGACGCGGGTTTAAGGGTGTCGTGCTGGCAGAGGGTGGGGATCTCGATGCCGAGGGTACGTGCGGCTTCGAGGATCGTGCTCCCCGGGGGGACGCTTACGTGTTCGCCGTCGATCGTGAGCGCGACCGCGGGGGTCGGCTTTGAGGCTGCAGGCTCGGTCACAGCAACTCCATTCGCTCGCTCTCCGAGAGCCCAAGGGGTCAAGAAGCAGTCTACAACGCGGACGTCGTGTGGCCCAAGCGGGAGGGTGCCTTTGCGGGCCCCTTCTCTCTCTATGCGTTGAATCCGCGCTCTGCTAAGATCGCTTGTAGCTGCCGCCTACTTTTAGGGAGGGTCCATGCGTAAAGCCATCGTGCTCTCGATCGCGCTCTCGGCGCTCCTCCTCGCCGCTCTGTGTGCGGGCCTCACGGCTACGCCCGCCTTCGCCAAGTCCTACGAGATTAAAGAGGCGGTTATCGACGCGCGGATTCAGCCCAACGGCGATGTGCGCGTGCACGAGGAGCGCACCTTCGCCTTCTCCGGCCCCTTTACCTACGTCTATTGGGACTACGAGACAAAGGGCTCAAACGGCATTTTTATCGATAAGGCCGGGAGCTCGCGGTCGGTCTACTCCGAGGGCATGGCGGGTCGCCCGCGCACGTACACGCTCAGCAGGTACGGCGACAGCGTCCGCGTGCAGCTCAACTTCTCGGTCGAGAATCAAAGCGTGACCTTCTTCGTGGACTACACGGTGTACGGCGCGGCGAAACGCTGGTCCGACACCTCGGAGTTTTACTGGAAGCTCATCGGCGACAAATGGGATAAACCCGTGGATCGGGTGCGCATTACGGTGCACCCGCCCAAGGGCGTCACCCGCGACCAGGTCCGTGCATGGGCGCACGGGCCGCTGTGGGGCGACGTCGCCATTCAGCCAAACGCCGACGTCACCCTCGTGGTCGACAACCTACCGGCCGAGACCTTCGTGGAGGCGCGCCTCCTCTTCCCCGTGGCGGCGCTCTCCAAGTCTCCGGCTAAGGGCGCTGCGGAGAACGCGGAGCCCCGCGAGCAGGCTGTGCTCGCGGAGGAGCAAAAGCTCGCCGACGAGGCCAATCACCAGCGTTCGGTAAGTCGCCTCAAAGCCAAGGGGGTTTTCGCCCTCGGTTTATGCGGGCCGCTGCTCGCCCTGCTCTTCGTGGGCGTGATGTTTTGGCGGAACGGTCGCGAGCCGCACCCGCAGTTCAGCGCGCAGTACCTGCGGGAGATCCCGGAGTCGGCGCTGCCGCCGGCACTCGTGGGGTACCTCGTCAGGCAGGGCACCGTCGAGAGCAAAGACGCCGTCGCCACGTTGCTCGACCTCGTTAACCGCGGCGTGCTCACGATAGAGCGTGTGACGGTGGAGCGGGATGGCCTTTTGCGGAAGGGGCCGAAGGAGGGCTACCAGCTCTCCGTAAGTAAGAAGAAGGTACCCGGCGTCTCGAGGCAGGAGCACAGGCTCATCAATCTCCTCTTCAGAGAGACTGCCGGGAGCGACACCCTCATGCTCGATGAGCTCAAGAAGCTCGCCAAAAAGAACGCGGAGGGGTTCTCCAAGGGCTTTAACGAATGGAAGACGATGGTCGGCACCGAGGGCGAGTCTCGCGACTTTCTCGACGAGGCGTCGACTAAAAGCGCCAAGATGTCGATGTTCGCCGCAATCGCCGGCGGTGTTTGCGGGTTCGTGGGCTTCTCGCTCGGCGGTCCCTGGTGGTTTATCGTCCTCTCCGCCCTCTCCTTCCTCACCCTCTTCCTCTCGCGCTACGTAAAACGGCGCACGCAAGAGGGGGCCGAACTCTGCGCGCAGTATCGCGCGCTCGAGCGCTACATGAAGGACTTCGGGCGCCTCGACGAAAAGCCACCGACAGCCGTCGTCGTGTGGCAGCAGTTCTTGGTGTACGCCGTTACCTTCGGCATCGCCGATCAAGTGGTGAAGGATATGAAGCTCAAGGTTCCCGAGGTCGTCGACGACCCGGCCTTTAGGACGATGGGCTTTATGATGTACACCTCCGCCGGTGCGTCGCCGTTCTCGGCGCTATCGTCCGGCTTTACGAGCGCCGTCGCGAGCTCCAACGCCTCCTCCGGGAGCGGCGGCGGTGGCGGGTTCTCCGGTGGTGGCGGCGGCGGTGGCGGCGGTGGCGGTGGCGGCGCGGGCTGAGCCGCCTTACGACGAGGAGGTACACGACGTGGCATACAACTTCGGAGTCGGCCGAGAGGCACCCGCCTTCGCTCTCGTGGCGGCGGATGGCGGCGAGATCGACCTCAAACGTTACCGGGGCGACTGGCACGTCGTGCTCGCCTTCGTCTCGGCTTCGGACGCCGACGTGGAGCAGCAGCTCGCCGCACTCGACGAGGCCGCTGGCGTGCTGTGGGGCCTGCGTGGTCAAGTGCTCGTCGTCTGCGACGCTGGGTTCGAGGAGGTCTCCCGGCTCGTTGAGGCCACCGGGGGTCTCTCGTACCCCATTCTCACCGACGGTGGTGCCGTGGCCCAGCGTTACGGAGCGGCGCGGGCGGACGGTAGGTGCCGGTGCACGGCGTTCCTCGTCGACCGCGCCGGCAAGATCGTGTGGTCGGGTGAGGGCGCATCGGCGTTCGAGGCGTCCGCGCTCTTCACGGTGTTTCGCGAGCTCGTACGCTGAAAACAGCGCCTCATCGCTTACAGCTCCCTCACATGAGGCGGGTATGATGCCGTCGCTAGCATAGGCTGGAAAGAGGAGCTGTGGGCATGCCGAACGGGCACATTCTCGTCGTCGACGACGAGAGCGATATTCTTGAACTGGTCGAGTACAACCTCTGCAAGGAGGGCTACTCGGTAACCTGTGTAATGAGCGGCGAGACCGCTTTGCCGGCGGTGCGCACTAAGCAGCCCGACCTCATTCTCCTCGACCTCATGCTCCCGGGGCTCGACGGTCTCGAGATTTGTCGGCGCCTTAAGGCGGACGCCACTACGCGCTCCATCCCGATCGTGATCCTCACCGCGAAGGGCACCGAGGCCGACATCGTCACCGGCCTTGAGCTCGGTGCGTCCGACTACGTCACAAAACCCTTCAGCCCGCGGGTGCTGGTGGCGCGCGTCCGCGCTGTGCTCCGGCGCGAGAACGAGCAAACGGACGACGGGGCTGTGTTGCGCGCCGGGGTCATCACCGTGCACCCCGGCAAGCACCTCGTCTTCGCCGAGGAGGAGCCCGTCAATCTCACCGCAGCGGAGTTCCGCATTCTGCAGTTTTTAGCGCGCCGTCCGGGCTGGGTCTTCACCAGGCAGCAGCTCGTCGACGCCGCTCAGGCCGACGACTCCTACGTGGAGGACCGCTACATCACCGAGCGCTCCGTCGACGTCCACATCGTCTCCCTCCGTCGTAAGCTCGGCGCGGCCGCTAAGTCGGCCGCCGATGCTATAGAGACGGTACGCGGCGTGGGCTATCGCCTTCGCGAGGGGTGACCATGCGGCGGTCGCACCTCTTCTGGCGCAGCTACGTAACGTATCTCGTCGTCGTGGTGCTCTGCGCCGCGGCGAGTGGGTTCCTCGCGGCGGATGCCCTGCGGAGCTACTTCACCGAGAAGGCGCAGGATAACCTTCGGGCGGCCGCCGTGTATTTGGCGAAGGAGATCGAGCCGACGGTTCGCCATACCTCGTCAAACGATCTCAACGCGCACCTTAAAACCCTCTCCATTGGGGTCAGAAGCCGACTCACCCTGATCTCCTCCGGTGCGTTCGGTGGGAAGACGGGCCTCGTGCTCGCCGACTCCATGGTCTCGGCCGACACCGCGGCTAATCACCGCGATCGCCCCGAGGTTAAAGCGGCCCTGCGTGGCGAGATCGGGAACGCCGTGCGGCGCAGCACCTCGTTGGGCGTCGACGAGATGTACGTTGCCGCGCCGGTAATAGCGAACGGTAAGGTTATCGCGGTCGCGCGTGCGGCCTCCCCCTCAGCGAGATCGATGAGGTGCTTCAGCAGCTCTATCGCCGCATCGCTCTCGGGTCGCTCTTCGTGGCGTTCTTCGCTGGAGCTGTCGTCCTCTGGTTTACGCTGTGGACCAACAAGCAAGTTCGCGAGCTAACGGACGGTGCGCAGCGGTTCTCCGCCGGCGATTTTACGGTCAAGCTCCCGCCTCTGCGGGTTTACGAGTTCAACTTCATCGGCCAGAGCCTCAACGCCATGGCGGAGCGGCTCAACGAAGAGGTTCATAAGCTCACCCACGAGCGCAACGAGCGCGAGGCTATCTTGGGGAGCATGATCGAGGGCGTTTTCGCCGTCGACAGGGAGGAGCGGGTGCTCACCATGAACGAGGCGGCCGCCCGGCTCCTGGATGTGGAGCGAGACGCCGCCGTGGGACGCAGTATCCAGGAGGTCGTCCGCAACCCGGAGCTACAGCGCACCGTCGCCGACACCCTCGCCGGCGACGGGCCGGTGGAGCGAGAGATCGTCCTGCGGGTGTGCGACGAGGAGCGGGTCTTGCAGACCAACGGCGTGCTCCTCCATCGGCCAGACTCCAGCACCTACGGTGCCGTTGTGGTGCTCAACGACGTGACGCGCCTTAAGCGCCTCGAGGCGGTACGGAGCGACTTCGTGGCCAACGTCTCTCATGAGCTCAAGACCCCGGTGACCTCCATTAAGGGCTTCACCGAGACCCTGCTCGACGGGGCTGTGGAGGATGCGGCCACGGCGCGCCGGTTTTTAACCATCGTCGCCGGGCAGGCCGACAGGCTCAACGCGATCGTCGACGATCTCCTCTCGCTCTCTACCCTTGAGGCGGTGGAGACGAAGCCCCCCGCGATGAGCGAGGGCGATGTGCGCACGATCGCGCACGTGGCCGCCGAGGTCTGCAGCGTGAAGGCGGCGGCGCGCGACATTAACTTAAGGGTGCGTGTGCCCGAGATGCCGACCGTCGTGCTCATCAACCCGCCGCTCATCGAGCAAGCGATCATCAACCTCGTCGATAACGCGGTGAAGTACAGCCCAGACGGCAGTGAGGTCGAGGTGATGATCGTCGAGACGCCCGCGGAGGTGCAGGTCATTGTGCGCGACTACGGGCTCGGCGTGGAGCGAGAGCACCTCTCCAGGCTCTTCGAGCGCTTCTTCCGCGTCGATAAAGCGCGGAGTCGCGATCTCGGCGGCACGGGTCTCGGTTTGGCGATCGTTAAGCACGTCATGCAGCTTCACGGCGGTAGAGTCTCCGTGGAGAGTGAGCTCGGCCGGGGCAGCACGTTTACGCTGCATATCCCGAAAAGTTCGGCGAAGGACTCGCTTTCGTAAGGCGCAGCGCTCTTCGGCTTTGCCCCCGGTTCGCCTTCGGCTAACCGGGCGGACACAGAGGTCTCCTAGCATCGTCCCAGTGGCGTACTGCCGTTTCAACTACCTGTGGACGAAAGCGAGGAGCAGACTATGAAGATGCCGAAATCCCTGCGACGTGTCGTGATGGCGGCCGCACTCTGTGCTGCGGTTGCGGTCCCGTCGTTCGTCGTGGCCGGTTGCGGGGGCGAGGGGAGCTCCAGCTCGGGCGCATCCCCCAGTGCTTCATCGGCGATGGCGAGTGGCACCATTATCGGTGCCGGCGCGAGCTTCCCGGCCCCGCTCTACACGCGGTGGGGCTCCGACTACCAGGGCGTAGCCGGTACCAAGCTCAACTATCAGTCCGTCGGCTCCGGTGCCGGCATCTCCGCGATCAAGGCCAAGACCGTCGACTTCGGTGCCTCCGACGCCCCTCTCGATGAGAAGGAGCTCAAAGAGGCCGGTCTCGCTCAGTTCCCGATGACCGTAGGCGGTGTGGTCGTCGTCGTGAACATCAAGGGCGTCAAAGACGGCCAACTGCGCCTCACCTCCGACGTGCTCGCGAGCATCTACATGGGCAAGACCACGAAGTGGAACGACCCCACGATCGCCAAGATCAACTCCGGCGTCACCCTCCCCGACACCAAGATCAGCGTCGTGCACCGCTCCGACAGCTCGGGCACCTCGTGGATCTTCACCAACTACCTCGACGCAGCCGCCGGTAAGGTCTGGACCGCCGGTGCTGGTAAAGAGGTGCCTTGGCCGGCCGGCGTCGGCGGTAAGGGCAACGAGGGCGTGGCCGCCAGCGTGCAGCAGCTCAACGGCGCTATCGGCTACGTCGAGTACGCCTACGCGGCCGAGACGGGCATGACCACCGTCCAGATGAAGAACAAGAGCGGCGCCTGGGTGAAGCCGAGCATCAAGGCCTTCACCGCGGCCACCGCTACCGCCGACTGGAAGGGCAGCCTCCCGAGCATGGCGCTGGTACTCGTGGACCAAAAGGGCAAGGACGCATGGCCGATCACCGGTGCCTCCTTCATCCTCGTGCACAAAGAGCAGCAGGATGCCGCCCGCGCCACCGAGATGTTCAAGTTCTTCGACTGGTGCTACGCCAACGGCGAGAACGCCGCCGGCAAGCTCAACTACGTCGCCATCCCGGCCTCCGTCTACAAGATCGTGCAGGACGAGGTCTGGTCTGGCATCACCGCCGGCGGCTCCCCTGTGGTGTAGAAGTAAGCAGGAGCGAATTGTCGACTTTTCTTCAAGAAGGCGGAGACGGTGAGTGCACCTGATGTAAATCCATCTCCGGGCTCTTTTCTGCCGCGCGGCGCCGCTACCACGGCGCCGCGCGGCGGGCGTTCGCACTTCGGCGACACGCTCTTTAAGGGCCTGGCCACCGCCAGCGGCGGTGTTGTTGCGGCGGCGATGTTCGGGCTCGCCGGCGTCCTTATCTACAACTCATGGCCGGCGATCTCTACCCTCGGCCTTAAAGTCCTCACGACGGTGTCGTGGGCACCGAGCATAGGGCAGTACGGGGCGCTCGGGGCGCTCGCCGGAACCGCTCTCTCCTCGATCATCGCCATGGTGATCGCCGTGCCGATCGCCATGGTGATCGCACTCCTACTCGTGGAGCTCGTGCACCCCTCTCTCGGGCGCGTCGTGAGCACGGGTATCGAGATGCTCGCGGCTATCCCCAGCATCATCTACGGCATGGTCGGCCTCTTCGTGGTCGTCCCCTTTCTCCAAGAGCACGCGGTGCCGTGGTTTTTGGGCACGCCGCTGGGCGGGCTGCTCGGCATTAAGCCCGGCCCTCAGTTTCAGGGCGGCGGCCTCTCGATCTTCACGGCTGGTGTGGTGCTCGCCTTCATGGTGCTCCCCTACATCACGGCGGTCTCCCGCGACGTGCTCTCCATGGTCCCCCGTGTGACCAAAGAGGCCGGGTACGGTATGGGCTCCACCACGTGGGAGGTCATGCGCAACATCAGCCTGCGCTACGCCAACAGCGGGATCGTGGGCGCCATCTTTATCGGGCTCGGCCGGGCGCTGGGCGAGACGATGGCCGTGGCGTACCTCATCGGCAGCGTCTACACCGGCCTGCCGAAGTCGCTCTTCGACCCGGGTACCTCGATCGCCTCGTTGATCGCGCAGCAGTTCAGCGAGGCCACCAACCCGGTCCAGATGAGTGCGCTGATCGAGCTCGGCTTGATCCTCTTCCTCATCACGGTGGTCTTTCAGATCCTCGCGCAGATGTGGCTTCGCCGAGTGCGCCGTCGTACGGGAGGTCGTGCATGAGCACACGTGAAGCAACGGCTGGTCGTGCGCCCGAGGGTGCGGTGCGCACGCGGTCCATTAACGGGCGCAAGGCGGCGGATATCGTGGTCAAGGCCTTCTCGTGGGTCGGCGCCCTGCTCGGCATATTGGCGATGGCCTTTATCGTCTACGAGGTCGTTACGCGTGGCCTCGCCTCCTGGGACGTCGCCTTCTTTACGCAGGCGACCCCGCAAGACCCAACATCAGCGGTCGGCGGCTTCGCCAACGCGATCGTCGGTACGCTGGCGCTTACGGGCGCCGCAGCGCTTATCGCCCTCCCCATAGGGTTTCTCGGCGGGGTGTACCTCTCCGAGTTCGGGCGCGACGGCCGCTTCGCGACCGGCGTGCGCATGGTCGCGAACGTGGTGATGGGCGTGCCCTCTATCATCGTCGGCGTCTTCGCGTTCGCCATCCTCGTTAAACCGCTGCAGCACTACTCCGGGTTCGCAGGAGCGGTCGCCCTCGCGTTCATCATGCTGCCGGTTATGGCGCGCACCACCGAAGACATCCTCAACCTCGTGCCCAACGAGCTCCGCGAGTCGGGCCTCGCCATGGGCGCGCCGCGCTGGAAGGTCACGCTCGGCGTGATCTGCAAGGCGGCTCGCGGCGGCCTTATCACCGGTGCGACGCTCGCCGTGGTGCGCGTCGCCGGGGAGACGGCCCCGCTTCTCTTTACGGCATTGAGCAGTCCGTACTGGCTCAGCGGGCTCTTCGGGCAGAGCGGCTTCTTCGGTGGCCCCGTGGCCAACCTCACGAAGACGATCTACGACTTCTCCGCCTCCCCCTACCCACAGTGGCAGGAGCTTGCCTGGGGTGGAGCGCTGCTGATCATCGTTGCGGTGCTCGGCATGAACCTACTCGTACGATTCCTTTTCCAGCGAGGACATGAATGAAGACGGTAACAATGGATACATCCGAAACAGAGACGAAGGCCAAGACGGAGGCTGGGGCGAGAGGCTCGGCACAGACGGTGATGCCGCCGCGCGTCGAGGTCTCCGTGGAGCGCGCCGCCGCAGCCGGTGAGGACTTCGACGCGCTTCCCAGCGCGATCTCGGTCCGCAACCTCAACTTCTTCTACGGTAAGAGCCAGGCGCTCTTCGACAACTTCCTCGAAGTTAAGAAGAACAGGGTCACGGCCGTTATCGGGCCCTCGGGCTGCGGTAAGTCGACGCACCTGCGCACCTACAACCGCATCTACAACCTCTACCGCGAGCAGCGGGCCACCGGCGAGATCCTCTTCGACGGCGGCAATATTCTCTCGTCGCGCACCGACCTGCTCGACCTGCGTCGCCGTGTGGGGATGATCTTTCAGAAGCCGAGCCCGTTTCCCATGACCGTCTTCGACAACGTGGCCTACGGCCTGCGGCAGCACTACAAGATGGGTCGCGCGGAGCTCTCGCAGCGCGTCGAGGACGCGCTGCGCAGGTCCGCTATTTGGGACGAGGTTAAGGACAAGCTCGACGAGCCGGGCAACGCGCTCTCCGGCGGGCAGCAGCAGCGCCTGTGTATCGCCCGCGCGATCGCGGCTGAGCCCGACATCCTGCTCATGGACGAGCCCTGCTCGGCCATCGACCCGGTCGCCACGGCGAAGATCGAGGAGTTGATCCTCGAGCTTAAAGACAAGTACACGATCGTGCTCGTGACGCACAACATGCAGCAGGCCGCACGCGTGAGCGACTACACGGCCTTCTTCTTTAAGGGGCGGATCGTGGAGTTCGGGCCGACGACACAGATCTTCTCCAACCCGAAGGAGAAGCAGACCGAGGACTACATCACCGGCCGCTTCGGCTGATCGACGAGGACATCATGGTACATCTGCAGCGTGAGATCGATAGGCTCAAGCGCAAAATGCTGGCGCTCGGCGCCTTGGTGGAGGAGAGCATGCGCCTCGCCATGCAGGGGCTCGAGGAGCACGACGTAGAGAAGGCGCATCGGGTTATCAACACCGATGCGGTGATCGATGAGCAAGAGGTCGACGTGGAGGAGGAGTGCCTCAAGATCCTCGCGCTCTACCAGCCGGTCGCCAAAGACCTACGCTTTTTGATCGCCGTCGTTAAGATCAACAGCGAGCTGGAGCGCATCGGCGACCTCTCGGCCGAGATAGCCGAGAAGGCTATAGAGTGCGTCGCCGGCTCGGCGGTCGCAGTGCCCTCCGAGATGATCACCTTGGCGGACCGCACCGAGCGTATCGTGGAGCGGGCGCTCGACTCCCTGGTACGCCAGGACGCGCGCACGGCGCGCCGGGTGCTGGCGGCCGACGACGAGATCGACGCGTTTTACGCGAGCCTCATTGAGGAGCTCAAAAACCGGATCCGGGCCGACCTCGACGACCTCGACGGCTTAATCTTGCTCGTCAACGTTGCTCGCTGCCTCGAGCGCATGGCCGACCACGCCACTAACATCGCCGAGGATGTGCTCTACATGGTGGAGGGCGAGATCTACCGCCACCAGACGCCGGGGTTTTACCCGGTGGCGCTCACCTCGTCGTAGTGATGGTCGTGGACGGCGAGGTTGTGGCGCCGTACGACCAGTAGTACCTCGTGGTGCTCCGCACCGTGACGGTCGCCTTGTACGACGAGAAGCTCGCGCTCTTGCCCCCCGGCAGGGGGGTGCTGGAGCGCGTGGTCGTTACGCGCTGGGTGTGCCATGCGCCGTTGTAGTAGGAGTTGAGCGTGACGATGCCCCCGGTGGCGATTCCCGGGTACGTGCGACCGGAGAGGGTGACCTTTGTGCCTGGGGTCACCCTCTTTTTGTCGCCCGCCGCGGGGCTTATGGCCATACTGCGGATCGACAGCCACGTGCTGTAGAGGCCGAGTTTTACGCGCAACGCGTTGCCGCCGATGAGCGTGGTGCCCTTACTGCCCACCACGGCCGCCTGCACGGTGCGGGGTGAGACGCCGCGGCGCACGGTGGTAATGGCGCGTAGATCCCCGCGCACGTCGCCGCCCAGCGAGGCGGTCGCGGCCCTCTGTGTAAAGGTAAAGGGCCCCCACGTGTGGCGCGAGGCGTACGTATCGTACGGGTCGCGTACCCCCTTGAGGTAGGGGATGGGGGAGCCGCCCGGCCACCAGCCGTACTCGATGTTCTCGGTGTAGCCGCCGGAGGAGGCGAAGTAGAAGGCGGAGATGGGCGCGCCGTTGTAGACGGGCCCGATGCCGGCGGTTGCCCGCACGGCGGCGTTGATGGCCGGGTGCTCGTGGCCGATACCGGTATAGGTCTGCGCGCGCCGCGTGTCGCAGTACACGTCGAAGATACGCCCCTTCGGCGCCCCCATGGCGACCCGTGCAGCATAGGAGCGCGCCGCGCAGGCCTGGGCCTTGATCGCCTCCGCCGGCCATGAGCCGCTCACCTCGTGCGAGATGTTGGAGCAGGTGAAGTTCTCCATGGGCACGGTGTTGACGATCGCGAGCTTTCCGTTGTAGAGGGCGACGGTGATCGTGCCGTGGTAGAGGCCGACGACGTTCATGTCGCTCGGCGTGCGTACATTCATGATGTTTTTGGGCGATTTAAAGGTGACGGCGGAGGAGAAAGTCTCTTTTTTGGAGCCGGCCGTTACGGTGTAGAGGTTTCTCGCGTAGGTCGTGACGGCTACGGTATTGGCGGGGATCGTCATGCTCTTACCGCCGCCCGAGGCGGTGTACTGCGTGGAGTAGGTGACCTTGGCGCTCGTGAGGCCGCTCTTGAGGAGCACGCGCATAGGGGCGAAGCTCATGCGCTTGAGCGAGGTGCCTTTGTAGTAGCGCGCGAGAATGCGGTCGTACTTCCAGCCGTGCTTGGCGAACCCGTAGGCGCCCCATTGCGAGAGGCCGATGCCGTGGCCCCAACCCTTGCCGGAGATGGTGAACTTGGTCTCGGTGCCCGCGAGCGCCGGGGAGGCCGCCACGAGCGCGGTGAGTGCGGTGAGGGTTGCAATACGGCACCAGCGGGCCGCGGCGGCCGACCGGGTGCGTTTGGGTGTGGTGGTGCTCTGCGGTTTCGTCGTCATCACCTGTACCTCCAAGAAACGCCCGTGAAGCTCTGATATCCTGCAGTGGAACACAAGAGACTACCGCGCTGACCCACCGAAGGCGACCCTACAGGAGATTGGCCGTCGGTGGCGAATACGCGCAAGGTAGACGTATGCACGCACTTCATTACAAATTCGTCATCGTCGTCGTTTGTCTTCTCGGTGTCGCCGGCCTCTTCCTCGGCGCCGCTCCTCGGGTGCACGCCACGACTTTCTCCGACGTCCCCGCCACGCACTGGGCTCACGACCAGATCGACGATGTTACCGACAAACGGCTTCTCACCGACTACGGCAAGCTCTTCGCGCCGCAGCGGCCGCTAACGAGGTTGCAGTTCGCCACCGCGATGGTGCGCGCCGCAAAACGCGAGGGCGTCCCCGTGAAGAACCCGGTCAACGTCGTCGACATCCCGCCCTCCCACCCCTCGTACCGTACCGTCCAGATGGCGCTTCGCTTAGGGTTTTTGGTGCTCGCCAAAGACGGCAAGTTTAACCCGGAGGGCCCCGTACTGACGTGGCAGGCTGAGGTAGGTGTGGTGCGGTGGCTCAAGCTGCGGTACCCAAGCTACAACTGGGGGCTGCTCACCACGCTGTACCCCACCCGCTGGCGGCCCAATAAGGGCTGGAACACCCGCGCGCCCTCCTACCTCCCCTTCGTCGTTGCCTCGCGGCAGCTTCAGCTGCGATTTAATCATCTCGCGCAGAACGATGACCGCGAGCTCGTGCCCACCGAGCCGCTCAACAGGGCCGAGGCCGCCAACCTCATCTCCCGCGGCTACGCGGTGAGTGGCAAGTGGTACCCGCTCTACCTCGGCGACTTTAAGACGATCGAGTTTCCGCCTCTCAGCGCCCGGCAGCGGCAGATCATGGAGGTCGCCTTTAAATACATCGGCTACCCGTACGTATGGGGGGGCGAGTACCCCACCGAGAACTCACCTTACGGCTACCAGGCGAGCGGTGGGTTCGACTGCTCCGGGTTCGTCTTCTACCTCATGAAGATGCGGTTTGGGTACCCGGTTAACGAGCGCGGCGCCAACGATATGGCCGCGCGGGCCAAACCCCGCATTACCCGCGCGCAGCTCAAGGGCTGCGACCTCATCTTCTTCGGGCGCAACGGCCCCAAGTCGAGCGTCGCGAAGCAGGAGATCTACCACGCCGGGCTGTACCTCGGCAACGGGTGGTTTATCCACTCTACTAGCTCCTCAAGGAGCTCCTCGAGTGCTGGCGTCACCCTTAATTCACTCGACAAGACGCCGTACTACAAGCAGTACTTCGCCTGGGGCCGGCGGGTGCTCACGCCGGCCGAGCTCAAGCTCTAGTCGGTCTCGGCTACCCCGGGGTCGAGATCAAGAGCGGCAAGAAGCTCGTAAAGTGCATCTCGCATGCCCTAAGAAGGCCGGGAAGGCGAGCATTAAGGGGTGTGGAGCAAGTAGCGACGAGAGACGGTGGCGTAAAGGTACGCCTTCGCAGAAGAGCCGCCCTGTAGCATCCTTACGGCTACAGGGCGGCTCTTTTTTCCTCGCAGGGGGGTAGCTTTGAGGGGCACCCCTCGGCTCTTCCCCTCCCGAGGCAACGCACTGAGTGAGCCACTCGGCGTATACGCCCGTCTTCGAGAGCGCAAGCAAAAGGGTCGAGTTCGCAGTTGCGAACTCGACCCTTTTGCTTGCGAGGGGCTTACTGCGGCCCCTTCGCGTGCTCTCGCCCGCCGCGGCTACGCCGGGCGGCGAGGCTTGCGGTGTTGCTTAGGGGACGGTGATGATGGGGGCGGTGGTGCTACTTTTACCCCAGCCTTTAAGACTAAAGCTGTCGGTTGCCGTCGCGTAGGTATAGTCGCCCTTCGCCCCGGCTGCCGTGCCCGTCATCGCAGCGCTGCTAGTACTCCACGGGTTGTTCGGCCACGGGCTCACGAGCGCTTGGACTTTGGTTTTATCTGCAGCAAGAATATCGCCACCGCTTGCTGCAGCCGACGGATACACATCGTTGTTGTCCACGGCATAACTCTGCACGCCCACCTGGATGCTGTGGATACCGGACTTCATCGCGGCCTCTTTGGCCTTATCGCGCTGCCCGAGGAACATAGGGATAGCGATGGCGCTGAGGATGCCGATGATGATGATAACCACCAGCAGCTCGATGAGGGTGAAACCCCCCTGGCCCTTTGCGAAACGCTTCATGTGATACTCCTCTCGCTCTTGTGGCGTGGTAGCGTCTCTCGTCTTGTGCGAGAGCCCCCTTTTTGATCTCTGACGCTTCTTTCGGCAGAACGGGTGAAAAACTGTAGGCAACGTTGTCTCTCTTACTCTGCCCATCTTCCCGAAGTTCGGACAGGGGAATGTACTCGGATTCAAAAGCAGAGCTGAGCGAGCGCCGCTTCTTCGCCCCGCCCTCACTCACTCGGTTATGCTCGCCCCACCTCGGGGTACTGCGCCTCGTAGTACGCTCGCCACTCCCCCGACTTAATGGGGCGCCACCACTGCGGGTTGTCGCGGTACCACGCCACGGTGCGCTCGAGGCCGACCGCGAAGGGCACCTCCGGCCGCCAGCCGAGGGCGTGGGCCTTGGCGCAGCTAATGGAGTAGCGGCGGTCGTGCCCGGGTCTGTCGGCGACGTAGCGGATGAGCTCGTCGCCCTTCTCGAGCAGGCGCAGGATCTCCCCGGTGATGGTGAGGTTGGCGACCTCGTTGCCGCCCCCGATGTTGTAAATTTCGCCGTCGGTGCCGTTGAGGAGCACGGCCTCGATGCCGGCGCAGTTGTCGTCGACGTAGATCCAGTCGCGTATTTGCTGGCCGTCGCCGTACACCGGGAGCGCCAGGTCGTCGACCGCGTTGGTGATAAAGAGCGGCACGAGCTTTTCGGGGTACTGCCGCGGCCCGTAATTATTGGAGCTGCGGGTGATGAGCGCCGGCGTGCCGTACGTGGTGGCGTAAGCCAGCACGAGCAGGTCGCCGGCGGCTTTGCTGGCCGAGTAGGGGCTCGAGGGGTTCAGCGGGTCGTGCTCGCCGAAGGAGCCCACCTCCGTGGAGCCGTACACCTCGTCGGTGCTGATTTGCAGGTAGCGGGCGATGCCGAACTCGCGCACCGCCTCCAGGAGGGTCTGCGTGCCCAGTACGTCGGTGCGGATGAAGTCTTGTGGCCCGCTGATGGAGCGGTCGACGTGGGTCTCCGCGGCGAAGTTAACGACGGCGTCCGCGCCGCGCAGCGCCCGGCGCACGAGCGCCGCGTCGCAGATGTCGCCCTTAACGAAGGAGTAGCGCTCGTCGGCCTCCACCTCGCGGAGGTTCTCGAGGTTGCCGGCGTAGGTGAGCTTGTCGAGATTGACGATCTCGATGTCGGCGTGGCGCCTCAGCATGTGGAGGATGAAGTTGGAGCCTATAAACCCGGCGCCGCCGGTGACCACGAGCTTCATGGGTGCGTCTCCTCGGTGTGTGGGGGGCGTCGGTCATCCTTGGTGAGGGCCTGGACCGCGAGGGCGGTGCCCTCTCGCCAGTGCGGCAGCTGCGGGGCGCCGCGCTCGCTGATAAGGGCGGAGAACGCCGGGCGCGCCGCCGGTCGGCCCAGCTCGGCCGTGGTGATGGGCAGGACCTCTGCGGCGATGCCGGCGTCGTGGAGGATCTGGGCGGCGAAGGTTCGCCACGAGCACCAGCCGCCGCCCGCCATGTGGTAGAGGCCGGGCGCGAGGTCGCCGAGGACGGCCTCCTCAACGCCGGCGGCGAGGTGGCCGGCGTACGTGGGGGAGCCCACCTGGTCGTCGACGACGCGAAGGGGCTCGCCCGCCGCGGCCTTTTGGCGGCCGGCGGCGAGGATCGTCTTTACGAAGTTGCGGCCGGTCTCGCTGAAGAGCCACGAGGTGCGTATAACGGTGCCGTGCGCCCAGCTCAGCACGATCTCCTCGCTGAGCAACTTGGTGCGGCCGTAGGCGTTGAGCGGCCTCGGCGCGTCGCTCTCCACGTACGGAGCGCCTTTGGTGCCGTCGAAGACGTAGTCGGTGCTGAAGGAGATGACCGCCGTGGAGCTGCCGCGCACGGCGTTAACGATGTTGCGCGTGCCGTCTACATTAACCTCCGCGGCCGCGGAGGTTGCCTCCGCGCCGTCCACGTCGGTGAAGGCGGCGGTGTGCAGCACGACGTGGGGGGCGAAGCTGTGGATCGCCGCGGCCACGGCCGCCGCGTTGCGTATGTCGAGGGTCTCCTCGCGGCTGAGAAAGACCTCGCCGGTGAGTCGCTCGGCGAACGCGGTGGCGAGCTGGCCGCCGCCGCCCGTGATAAACCAGCGCAGCATGTGCGTGCTCCGGCCGCGCGCTAGCGCAGTCGGACGCCCCAGTCGTAGTTAATAGCGGGCGTGTTGTGCGGCAGCTCGCGCTGGTCGGGCGTGTCGTACTTATAGGTCTCGGTGGGGGCGTTGACGACGTAGGCCTCCTCAACGCTCACGCACTTCCAGCCGTGCCACACGCCCGGTGGTACGCGGACGAGCATGGGCTTGTACTCGCCGATAAAGAACTCTTGAATCTCGCCGGCGGTGGGGCTCGCCGCGTGGCCGGGAGCGGCCGCGTCGCCTTCGGCCCCGCGGCCGTCGCACAACACGAGTTTGAGCATGCCCTTAACACAGACGATGTTGTCCCACTGTGCGTCGTGGAGGTGCCAGCCTTTAACGACGCCGGGGTAGGTGGTCGTCATGTAGAGCTGGCCGAACTGAATAAAGAGGTCGTCGTCGTTGCGGAGGCACTCCATGAGGCGTCCGCGTTCGTCGGGGACCACTCGGAGGTTCTTCGTCATCACGCCGTGGATCATGGGGCTCCTCTCTCGTGCGATGCGCTCAGGGGAGGCCGATCTGGCAGGAGTCGCCGATCATAAACCGGTACGCTACCGGCGGCGCGTCGCTGTGTTCTATCGTGCAGTTTCGGCCGACGAGGCTGTCGGTGAGGCGTGCGCCGAGGCGGCGGATGCAGCTCTCCTCGAGGAGGATCGAGTGCTCCAGCTCGGCGCGCTCCACCACTACGTCGTCGCCGATGGCCGTGTAGGGGCCGACGTAGGCGTCGGTTATGCGGCAGTTGCGGCCTATGACCACTGGGCCGCGCACGCTGCAGCGCTCGAGCACGCTCCCCTCGCCCACCTGTACCGCGTCCTCAATGAGGCTATCGATAACGGTGCCACGCAGGTCGCGAGTGATGGTGTTAAGGATGAGGCGGTTGGCCTCGAGCATGTCCTCCAGCTTGCCCGTGTCTTTCCACCAGCCCGTGACCGTGTGGGGGTCGACGCGGAGGCCGCGCTCGATGAGGTGCTGAATGGCGTCGGTTATCTCGAGCTCGCCGCGGGCGGAGGGCGAGATGGCCTTAACGCTCTCGAAGATGGCCGGGGTGAAGAGGTACACGCCCACCAGCGCGAGGTCGCTGCGCGGCTCGGCTGGCTTCTCCACGAGCTGGGTGACGCGGCCCTCCGCGTCGAGCTCCGCGATGCCGTACGAGCTGGGGTCGTCGACCCGCTGCAGTAAGATCAGTGAATCCGGGCGATGCTCGTTAAAAGCACGCACGAACGGCTCTATGCCCTCTTTGAGGAGGTTGTCGCCGAGGTACATCACAAAGGGCTCGTCGCCGAGAAAGGCCTCGCTGATGAGCACTGCGTGGGCGAGGCCCAGCGGCGCCTCCTGCGGGAGGTACGTGACGCTGAGCCCGAAGCGGCTGCCGTCGCCGACCGCCTCCTCGATCTCCGCGCGGGTGCTGCCCACGACGATGCCGACCTCGCGGATGCCCGCGGCGTACATGGCCTCCAGGCCGTAAAAGAGCACCGGCTTGTTGGCCACGGGTACGAGCTGCTTGGCCGAGGTGTGCGTAATGGGGCGTAGGCGTGTGCCCGCGCCGCCGCTCAAGATGAGTCCCTTCATGGCGACCTCGCTGGAGTTTGCATGGAGTATAGCATCGCTCCCCCGAAAAGAGGCCCATTTGCCGCGCATTCAGCTTCATTGGCATCCTCGCCGCCATCGCCATCCCTCTGTTCTTCGGGCAGAGGGAGAAGGCAAAGGACGCCGCAGTTAAGTCGGGCATCCACAGTATTCAGGTGGGCATCCACACGTACGCGGTCGAGAACAACGATACCTACCCTGTACAAGCTGAGGTTGCGAAGACTGCAAAAGTCGGCAAGCTCGTCAGCCCCTGGCCTGAGAATCCATGGGGGCACGTTCCGCATGTGCCCATGGGGCGCTCCACCACGGTCTATAACAATGGCACTAATATCCCGGGGTCGGGGGGTAAGCCGAACAAAGGCACGTTTGTGTACAACCCAAAGCCCCTCGCAACGCCCACCTCTTACGTCCTCATCGGCGTCGGCTCCACCGGGGGCGTTATCACCGTTCCCTAGCGCACGCTGCTGGCGTGGAGGCGGTGCGGTTTACGCGGAGACGACGGGGGCCTGCCGAGGTCGCTCAACTTCTCCGTGGATTCGCCGAAAGAAGAAAGAGACACCTCAACAAGCTTTCGTGGCGACGGGGGTTGCGGTATCAGCAGGAGGGAGAGGCATATGAAGCGCGTCACAAAAGGTCAGAGGGGCTTCACCCTCATTGAGCTGCTCGTGGTCATCATCATCATCGGCATCCTGGCCGCCATCGCTACGCCCCTGTATCTCAGGCAGAAGGAGAGGGCGAGAGACGCCGCCGTTAAGACGGCTGTTCATCACATCTACGTGGGGGTGCAGACGTACGCTGTGGACAACAAGGATTTGTACCCGCCGAAGGTCGACGTTGCGAGCACCGGAGCGGTTGGCAAGCTCGTCAGCCCGTGGCCAACAGACCCCTGGCGGGATGGTAAGCCGATGGCGAATATACCTGTTCCTCCTGGGGTAGCGGTTCGGGGTCACTACAACTACATCCCGCAAACAGCCAGTACGAGGGTGGGCTTCTCCCTCTGCGGCTACGGATATAATAAGAGCAAAGTGATCGAATTCGGTCAGAAACCCTAAGTCTTCCGCGCCGTAGCCCGTCCGGGGCATCATCACCACATCCAGGCCCCCAGCGGTCCATGGAGGGTGCAGCTGCTTTAGCTCCTCGCCCGTTTTGCCGAAAGAAGATCCAGGTACTCCATAAGGCTCTCGCAAGCTCAGCGCCATCGCCATCCCCATGTTCCTCGGGCAGCGCGATAAGGCCAAAGAGGCCGCAGTGAAGTCCAACATCCACAACATTCAGGTGGGCATACAGACGTACGCGGTGGACAACAACGATACGTACCCGGCAGCAACAGAGGTTGCAAGCACCGGCGCCGTCGGCAACCTCGTGAATCCGTGGCCTAAGAACCCGTGGGACAATAAGCTGATGACCGCGGGTACAGGCAAGGGCCAGTACAGCTACACCCTGGGCTCCGGTACCTTCCTCCTCACCGGTTACGGCAAAACCGCCGGTACCGCCATCATCACGGTCGGTACCCCCAAGACGGAATCAGTGCCAGTAGGGCCGGCAGGCAGCTAAGGCTCGCCGCCCGGCGTAGCTGCGGCGGGCGAGGGGCAACGCGAGGGGGCGGGGTGCCGCAGGTGCCCCGCCCACTGGTGCGTTGGTGGCATTGTGTACGAGTGTCCGAGCTCTGCGAAGCTGGGTAGAGTAATAATGCGGCGTTTACGGGAGCTCCGTTTGGATAAGAGGAGGTAGTTGTGAGGAGGCGTGCAAAAGGCCAGGGGGGCTTCAGCCTCATCGAGCTGCTCCTGGTCACCATCATCATCGGCATCCTCACGGCGATCGCCGTACCCATGTTCCTCGTGCAGCGGCAGCGGGCGCGCAACACGGCGGTTAAGGCCGGTATCCACCACATCCAGGTGGGCGTGCAGGCCGCCGCCGCAGACAACGACGATAAGTACCCCTCCCCGATGGCGGTGCAGCCTACCGGGTCGGTGGCTAAGTACGTCAGCCCGTGGCCCAAAAACCCCTGGACGGGTGCGAAGATGGCCCGCTATCCCAATGATGGCAGCATGCCAGGCATGGCGAGCGAGCTTGGGTGGACGGGTGCGGCGAAGTCACATAAGGGCAACTACATGTACTGGTTCGCGGGTTCGCCCGATCCAGAGGAGGCATACAAGCTTCGGGGGGGCGGCACGGTTTCGGTTGGCAGTGGAGTCAGCTGGATCATCACCGTTCCGTAGGGCTCTCATCTCAACGGGGTTATGGTATCAGCGGGAGGGAGAGGTATATGAAGCGTTTCAGTAAGGGCCAGGGGGGCTTCACCCTCATCGAGCTGCTGGTGGTTATCATCATCATCGGCATCCTCAGCGCCATCGCTATTCCCATGTTCCTCGGGCAGAGGGATAAGGCCAAAGAGGCTGCGGTTAAGTCGGGCATCCACAGCCTCCAGGTAGGCATACATTCGTACGCGGTGGATAACAACGACTTGTATCCGAAGGAAGTGATGTACGACAGGGATGAGGACGGGAATTCGGACTTGCCGAGCTTTTTGGAAGGGCTCAACGTCGGCGCTTCCTACGTCAGCCCGTGGCCGATGAATCCCTGGGCTGACGAGGTGATGATGAATATGAAGACGCCACTGGAGCCTCAACATAGGCGAGGCCACTTTGTCTATACCGTCAGCTCGGAGAGGACGAGCTATACGCTCACCGGGTACGGAAAAGACGGTAGCACCGGCCTCATCACCGTCGGTCAGTAAGTGCGGTGCGAGCTCGCCGCCCGCCAGAAGCCCCGTCTCGCCCCGCAAATCCGTGAGCTGAGGGTAAAACGATGAGGCGGGCAGAGCGGGAGAGACAACGTTCTCTACAGTTTTTCACCCGTTCTGCCGAAAGAAGCGTCAGAGATCGAAAAAGGGAGCTCTCGCAGAAGACGAGAGACGCTACCACGCCACAAGAGCGAGAGGAGTATCACATGAAGCGTTTCGCAAAGGGCCAGGGGGGCTTCACCCTCATCGAGCTGCTGGTGGTCATCATCATCATCGGCATCCTCAGCGCCATCGCCATCCCTATGTTCCTCGGGCAGCGCGATAAGGCCAAAGAGGCCGCGGTGAAGTCGGGCATCCACAACATCCAGGTGGGCGTGCAGTCGTATGCAGTTGATAATAATGATGCTTATCCCACTGCTGGTAATGATGAATCTGATCCGGTTACGTCCACCGGCGCCCTCGGCACAACCTACGTGAGCCCGTGGCCGAAGAATCCATGGACGGAGAGCTCGCCCATGGCTAATAAAGGAAATACGACGGCTTCCCTCACGAAGGGTGACTTCGCCTACACCACGGGTACTGACAGCTTCACCCTCTGGGGCTGCGGCAAGACAGAGAAGGCGGCCATCATCACCGTCCCCTAAGCCAGACCTTAGCCCTCGCCGCCCGGCGTAGCCGCCCCGCCCCTTTAGTTCTTCGCTCGTTCTGCCGAAAAAAGACCTAGGCACAGCACAACGCTCTCGCAGGTGAGGGCACCGAGCTCCGTGAGCGAAAGAAAAAGGAGAGTACCAATGAAGCGCTTCGCAAAGGGCCAGGGGGGCTTCACCCTCATCGAGCTGCTGGTGGTTATCATCATCATCGGCATTCTCAGCGCCATCGCTATCCCTATGTTCCTCGGGCAGCGGGATAAGGCAAAAGAGGCCGCGGTGAAGTCGGGCATCCACAACCTTCAGGTGGGCGTGCAGTCGTATGCGGTGGATAACAACGACCTCTACCCCGATGAGTTGCAGGAGAAAGAGGCTACGGAAGACGACACCGCGACCGGAGTTCTCACCGTGGCGAGCATCTCTGAGGTCGCTCTCATTTCCCTACCTCCTTCGCGAGTCATGTACGGCTCCACTTATGTGAGCCCGTGGCCGAAGAACCCGTGGACGAATGAGGGGATGGTTAATGTCACGCCGAGCAGGGAGGCCAATGCGGATGCAGCGAGGGGCAACTTTTACTATGTAGCCAAAGATAGTAACACGGGCTTCCAGCTCATCGGCTACGGCAAGACTGCCCCTGTTATCACCGTCCCCTAATCTGCACATCAGCCCTCGCCGCCCGGCGTAGCCGCGGCGGGCGAGAACACACAAAGGGGCGGGGTGCCTACGGCGCCCCGCCCCTTTGTGCTATTAGCCCCTTACCCTCGCCTTACGGGATAAGGATAGGGGCCTGCATGTGTCCGTGCCCTGGCCCTCAGGTTACGCTCAGCTCTCGCCGTTTCGATGCGCGTTTCGCTGTATGCCAGCGGGAATCGCTTCGCCCTCCGTCCGAATTAAGGAAAGCCGGGTAGAGTAAAGATGCGGGTGGGCTACGCCGCCCGCCCTTCAGGCCCCGTGCGCCTTTAGGTTTTCGCCGGTTCTGCCGAAGGAAGATGCAGATACGAGAATAAAACTTTCGCAGGCGAGGGCATTAAGCGCTGCGGGAGAGGAGAGCATTCATGAAACGGTTCACAAAGGGCAAAGCCGGGTTCACCCTCATCGAGCTGCTGGTGGTTATCATCATCATCGGCATCCTCAGCGCCATCGCCATCCCTATGTTCCTCGGGCAGCGCGATAAGGCCAAAGAGGCCGCGGTGAAGTCGGGGGTGCACAGCATTCAGATAGGCGTGCAGACCTTCGCGGTGGACAACAACGATATCTACCCGGAGTCAAGCGATGTCGAGAACGATAAAGCTGTTGGCGACTACGTGAGCCCCTGGCCTAAGAATCCCTGGAAGAAGAGCACTTTTATGATCCGGAAGCAGCCTACCCCTACCACTACCGCAACAGATTGGCAGGGCAACTACTTCTATAAGCGAACCGGCGTGACGGATAAGGTCTTCAGCCTCACCGGTTGGGGTAAAAATGCGGCCGGCCCCTCCCCTAACGCCATCATCACCGTGCCCTAACGCACGTGTTTGGGTGGAGGGCGAGGGGGCGGCGCCGCAGGCACCCCGCCCCTTTATCCTTAGCTGACCATGGACCTCTTCTCACAGAACGACGAACAAGCCGCCGCTGAGGCGCCGCTCGCGGCGCGCATGCGCCCACGCTCGCTCGCCGAGTTCGTCGGGCAAGAGCACCTCGTGGGGCCGGGGACGGTACTGCGGGCCGCGGTCGAAGCCGGCCGGCCCTTCTCCGCCATCTTCTTCGGGCCTCCGGGGTGCGGCAAGACCACGCTCGCGCGGGTCATAGCGGCCGAGACGGCCGTGCGCTTTGTGGAGCTCTCGGCCATCAGCTCCGGTACGGCCGATGTACGCTCGGCTATTCAAGGAGCGCGCGAGGCGCGCTCCTTTAGTGCGGCGCAGACACTCCTCTTTATCGACGAGATCCACCGCTTTAATAAAGGGCAGCAGGACGCGCTCCTGCACGCCCTCGAGGACGGCGTGCTCACCCTCATCGGCGCCACGACCGAGAACCCTTACTTCGAGGTCAACGCAGCGCTTATCAGCCGCTGCCGGCTCTACCGGTTTGAGCCGCTCCCCTCGGAGGCCGTGGAGCGTGTGGTGCAGATGGCGCTCACCGACGCCGAGCGCGGGTTGGGGGGCGCGGGCGTTGCGCTTCACGAGGAGGCGCCCTCTTTTTTGGTGGAGGTCGCTCGCGGCGATGCGCGCGTTGCGCTCAACGCGGTGGAGGCCGCGTGGCGCGCGCGCGGCGGCGGTTCGCCCTCGGGCGAGCCGGTCATGCTCACCGTCGACGACCTCCGCGATGCAGCCCAAAAGCACCCGGTCGCCTACGACCGCCGCGACGCCCACTACGACACCACCTCGGCGTTCATTAAATCCATGCGGGGGAGCGACCCCGACGCCGCCGTGTACTACCTGGCGTCCATGATCGCCGGCGGCGAGGACCCCAAGTTCATCGCGCGCCGCATGATCATCTTCGCGAGCGAAGACGTGGGCAATGCCGACCCGCAGGCGCTGCAGGTGGCTGTAGCCGCTGCGCGGGCGGTCGAGGTGGTGGGGCTGCCGGAGTGTCGCATAAACTTGAGTCAAGCGGCGACCTACCTCGCGCTTGCGCCCAAGAGTAACGCCGCCATTGTGGCGATCGACGCGGCGCTCAGCGAGGTGCGGCGCGCGGGCAACGAGCCGCCGCCCCCGCACCTGCGCGACGCGCACTACCGCGGGGCAAAGGAGCTCGGCCACGGAGAGGGCTACCTCTACCCTCACCGCTCCGGCGGGTGGGTGGAGCAGCAGTACCTCCCCGAGCGCCTCGCCGGGCGGAGGTACTACACACCCATTACGGGGGCGGAGGTGGCTATGGCGGAGCGTCTCGCGGAGCGGAGGGGTCGTGAGTAGCGCCGTGCTCTTCGCTCTCCTCTTCCTCTTCGGCGTCCTCGCGTTGTTCATTGGGGGCTGGCTCTACGGGCGGCGGGTGAAGCGCGGTGCGGACGATGAGGCACCGTGGGCTCTCGCCGGTGCCCGTGCGACCGTCCAGTTCTCGCCGCAGAGTGTGGCGGTGCTGCGTCAGCTCAGCGGAGAGCCCATCCTCCTCAAGCAGACGGAAGAAGGACTGCGGGTGCAGATCGAGAACCGACGTATGGTCCCCTCCTCCGCGTTCGTCGAGCAGGGGGCGAGTGGGGCGTTGGGCGAGGCTGGCGTTGCGGTTACGCGCCTGTACGGCGTTCGTTGGGTCGTGGTGGTCTCCCCCGTTGGCGACGACCAACTCTCAGTGCAGCGCCTCGCCTGAAGGTACGACTTCAGTGAGGGTGTGGTGGATTGAAGCGCGCAGGTGGCGTACGGTTCTGTTTCAGTTCGCGGGGAGATAAGGAGACGGGAATGCGGCGGCTAGTCAACTATATTGCGGGAATCGCGCTCGGCGTGGGGGCGGCGATCTTCTTTACCTCGAAGAGCGGTAAGGGGATGTGCAAGCGCTTGCTCGGCGCTGCGAGTGGGCGCCTGCTCACCGCCGCACCAGATCAGTTTCCCACCCCCGAGGAGAACTCCGCGTGGCCAGGGCCTGAGGGGGGTTCTCCGTGGCAGGGTCCCGCGAGCATAGATGAGCCGGCGGCTGCAGATGAGTCGGTGATCGTCGTGGAGGCTTCGCCGGCGGAGCCGACCGTCGTCAGCGAAGGAGCTCCCGAAGCTCCCGACTTCGCCGAGACTTTCGCTCCCACCGTCTCCCCCGATTCCTCTGAGGGGTCCCCGGAAGAAGACGGCGTCGTCGACCAACAGATGAAGATGCGACGCCGTATTGAGGAGACCAGGGAGCGCCTCAAGGCGAAGGCCTTCGACGCGATGACGAGCGGTGAGTCGGCGCTTCTTCCTTACGCCGCCGACGAGCCGACCGAAGAAGCCCTCTAGCCGCCCCCTGCGGCCGCGGCCGCCCGCCGTTTGCTTATCGTCTGAGCGGACCCCTCCGCCCGCGCGAGCGGGTTGAGCGGGTTGAGCGGGTGCGCCCGCGTCGGAGCTCAGCCTCGCCGCCGGCCGCGGAGCGGTTCGCTTCGTCCACAGCCTCTTCCCTTGCGCCGTCGCCGAGGCCCACGTGTGCGAGGAGCGCCTGCAGGGAGAACTTCGTTGTGCTACCTGATGTGTGGAGCGTCGTTGCAAAGAGCCCGGTTACCGAGAAGAGCAGCGCACCCATGAGGGTCATGCTGATCGGGATTACCCTGCTCTCCAGGAGTATGAGCAGGTACCACCATGCGCGCAGCCCGAGGTCGAGTTTGAGTGTGTAGTAGACGAAGACGACCGCGATCATGAGTAGGCCGAGGAAGATCGGGAGCGAGGAGCGGAACCACTCGCCCGGCTTCGCCAGGGGCCAGAGCACCGCCGCGGGCACCAAGAGCAGGATGGAGTAAGGGCTGACCAGGAGGGCGACGAGGGCGATACCCACGAGCGCTCCATGCGCGACGAAGATGAGCGCCCGCGGATCGATTGTGACCCTCTTCTTCAGGCGCCGTTCTACGGTGCCCATAAAGACGGAGGAGCCGATCAAGATAAGCAAGAAGATGAGCCCGAGGAAGTAACTGGGGCGGAGCGCCGCTGTGGAGTCTGGTGGGGGCAGTGCACCGGGGCTCTTGGGGAGCAGCCCGATGAGGTTGCAGAGGTAGATCACAACGAGGGTGAGCACCCAGGGCGCGAAGCGGACGGCTACGTGCAGAAGGGCGGGGCGCAGCCGCACTCGCGCGCGTTTGCACTGCGCGAAGAGGTCGAGCGTGACGGCCGCGAGGGGCGCGATGAGCGCGAGCAAGATCACCATGAGCGTCGAGCCCGGGAGGGTCCGCTGATCGGTCAGCGAGATCGCGCCGCCGCTGCGCTCTTTAGGGAGCGTGGAGCCGTCGATCGCCGCGATCGCGTGGGCCGCGACGAGGCAGGTTTGCTCCAACGTGTGGGTAGAGGTGGTGTCGACGGTATCGTTGGCGCGAGGCTGCTCGTCGCCCGTTACGCGGAGGGAGATGGCCGGCACCCCCGCCGCTACGAACGGCGCCTGTGCGCCGGAGTTAATGGGGGCTGCCAGCCGGATGAGTTGGTCGCCGATGCCCGGGAGCTGTGCCCTTGTCTTCGTGCGGGCGGCGGAGACCGACGCCGGGATGAGCTGCCAGAGCCACGGCGGCGCGGTCTTTGGGCCGGAGCTCCATCCGTCGAGGGCGAAGACGCCGGGGTGCCTCGTGGCCACCTTGCGAAGCGCGATGGTGGCCGCTATATCGCCCGAATGGGCCTTCATGAAGTGGCGCGCCCCAACGGCGCCCGCTGCGTCGCCCGTCGTGCAGAGGAAGACGATGGGGCGTGTGTGCGTCGTGCTGGTGAAGGTGCGGGTGAGGGCGAGGAGCGCGGCGACGCCGGAGGCGTTGTCGTTGGCGCCCTGTGTGGCTGGGCGCTGAATATCGCGGTTGGCGAGCACGAGCACCGCCTCCCCCGTGCCGGATGAGATCGCCCAGATATTCTGGAGGGCGACGTCTACGCCGTCGATCTTCGCCGGGAAGCTCTCGATGTGGGGCTCGAGTCCGGCTCGCTTAAACTCGTCGTAGAGCCAGAGGGAGAGGCCGTTATCGGCCTCGGAGCCGGCGGTTCGGTGGGGGTAGCCCTCCGCAATTGCGGCGACGTCTCTTGCGAGCTGTTGGGTGTCGACGGTAGTCGGCTGATTGCGCACCGTGGGGGTGTTTGTGCGTCCCAGCACGAAGACGGAGACGATCAGTACGACGAGTACCGCCAACCAGGCGACGCGGTAGATCTTTAAGTTCGGCAGAGGAGACCTCCTTAAACGTCGCTCATCGTATCAAAGCGAATGGCTGGGGTCGCTCCCGCCCGGTTTTGAGGGAGTAGCGAACGAGGGTTGCCCCAGCCTCACACGCAGCTAAAGGGCCGAGTCCGTGGGGTTGGACTCGGCCCTTTGGGTTTAAGTGCCGTTTTTAATACGGCCCCTCTGTTTGTCGCCCTACTCCACCTTCGGCAGCTTGGCAATAGAGGCCTCGATAGCCTCCTCGGGGTGCTCGCAGTCCTCGAGGTTGCCGGCGAGGTAGGACTCGTAGGCGGTGAGGTCGAGGAATCCGTGGCCGGTGAGGTTGAAGAGGATCGTGCGGCTCTCGCCCGCCTCCTTGGCCGCGAGCGCCTCGTCGATGGCCGCGCAGATGCCGTGGCTGCTCTCGGGCGCGGGGATGATGCCCTCCGTTTGGATAAAGAGCTGTGCCGCCGCGAAGACCTTCGTCTGCGGCACCGCGACCGCCTCCGTCAGCCCCAGGCTGTGCACGTGGCTGAAGAGCGGCGCCATGGCGTGGTAGCGGAGCCCGCCGGCGTGGATGCCCCCGGGCATGAAGTCGTGGCCCAGGGTGTACATCTTAAAGAGCGGCGTCATGCCCGCCTCGTCGCCGAAGTCGTAGACGAACTTGCCCTTGGTGATCGTGGGGCAGGCCGTGGGCTCCACTGCCACGAAGCGCGTCTTGGACTTGCCGGCGAGCTTCTCGCGCAAGAAGGGGAAGGCGATGCCGCCGAAGCTCGAGCCGCCGCCCACACAGCCGACCACGACGTCGGGGTACTCGTCGGCGAGCTCCATCTGCAGGAGCGCCTCCTCGCCGATCACCGTCTGGTGCAGCAGCACGTGGTTGAGCACGCTGCCGAGCGCGTACTTGGAGCCCGGGTGGGCGATGACGTCCTCGACCGCCTCGCTGATGGCCCCCCCGAGGGTGCCGGGGGCGTTCGGGTGGCTCGCCAGCATGTCGCGGCCCGCCTGGGTGAGCTCGCTCGGGCTCGCCACGACGTCGGCTCCCCAGAGCCGCATCATGGAGCGCCGGTAGGGCTTTTGCTGGTAGCTCACCTTGACCATGTAGACCATACACTCGAGGCCGAAGCGCTGGCACGCCATGCTGAGGGCGCTGCCCCACTGCCCCGCCCCCGTCTCGGTGGCGAGTCGCGTGGTGCCGTCGAGCTTGTTGTAGTACGCCTGGGCGACGGCGCTGTTGCTCTTGTGCGAGCCGGCCGGGCTCACGCCTTCGTACTTAAAGAAGATCTTGGCTGGCGTATCCAGTGCCTTCTCCAGCCCCGTTGCGCGGATGAGGGGCGAGGGCCTCCACAGCTGATAGCAGCGGCGGACCTCCTCGGGGATCTCGATAAAGCGCTCCGTGGAGACCTCTTGCTCGATGATACTGGGGGAGAAGAGCGCCGAGAGGTCGTCGGCCGTCGCTGGCTTCAGCGTGGCCGGGTTGACCGGTGGGGCGGGTGGGGTGGGGAGGTCTGCGACGATGTTGTACCAGGTTGAAGGGATCCTCTCTTCGTCAAGGACGAACTTCTTTTTACACTCGCTCATGACTGACCTCCTCTCGGGGGATGCGGCGCACGGCTGAGGAGCGTGCGTCCGGGTGGTGGGTGCGCGGTGGTGGTGTGAAAAGCCTGAGGTGCGAGCTGAGCCCGCGGATGAAGGGGTGGCTTTGGGCGCGTTAAAGGGAGATGCGCCAGAGCCAGCGACGCCATGCGGCGAGGGGGGTGGGCCGATGTGATGTGGCGTCAACCGTTATCATAGGGGGTGATTGTAGCGACGGTTACCGCGATGCGCAAGCGTTTGGCGTGAATGTCGCGGCGGAGCGAGGAGGTTGCGCATGAAGGGGTATGGTCCTGCGAGCCCACCGGCGGTGCCGCGCGTAGCGGGTAGAGCGACGCTACTGCGGCTTCCTTACGTGGTCAGCCTCGACGGTGTGGATGTGGCGGTGCTTGGCCTGCCGTTTGAGGGCGAGGCCGGCTCCCACACCGGCGCCCGCTTCGGGCCGCGGGCGATTCGCGAGGCATCGCTCTCTCTGCGGCCTTTCTACAATCCGGCGCAGCGGGTGGCCCCCTTTGACCACCTCTCGGTGGTCGACTGCGGCGATCTGCCCGGGAGCTCCGGGTTCGTCGACCCCGCGTACCGCCGCGTCGTCGCGGAGCTCGCCTCACTGCACGCCGCCGGCGTTATCCCGCTCTGTCTCGGCGGCGACCGGAGCATCGTGCTGCCCCAGCTTCGGGCGGCCGCGGAGGTGCACGGCGCCCTGGCGCTCGTCGCGTTGAGCGCTCGCGTTGAGGCCGCTTATGGCGATGCCACCGGCGCG
This sequence comes from Thermoleophilia bacterium, assembly GCA_040776965.1. Taxonomy (GTDB): domain Bacteria; phylum Actinomycetota; class Thermoleophilia; order UBA2241; family UBA2241; genus CAIXSE01. The sequence continues at coordinate 399,247 of JAXGZO010000001.1, read as the reverse complement.
CCCTCGTCGTCGGTCGAGGCGCTGTTGTGTGCCGCTGAGGAGGGGCTTGTGGACCCCGCTCGCTCGTCGCTCTTGGGCGCTCGCGGGGGGTTCGCCACCGCCGACGAGTTGGAGCGGCTTCGTGAGAGGGGGTTTTTAGTGGTGGGCTGGGAGGAGCTCGCGCAGCTCGGCACCGGCGCCATCACCGCAGTAGTCGACCGCGCTGCGGGCGCGGCGCACCTCTCGTTTTCCCTCGACTTCGTCGACCCCGCCTTCGCCCCCGGGGTGGCCGCGCCCGAATGCGGTGGCCCCACCTCTCTGCAGGCGCTGGCGTTGCTGCGCGCCTGCAGGGGGCTCCAGCTGGTGGGCGCCGACGTGGTCGAGGTGATTCAAGAGCTGGACTGCTCGCGTCTCACGGCGACGCTGGCCGCCACCGTTGTCTGGGAGATGCTCAGCCTCATCGCCACCGCGCCGGCGCGCTCGGCCCCTGCGGGCGCTTAGAGCCCGGCGCAGAGCGTGGCGTAGAAGCTGAGGAGGTCGGCCTGCGCCGCCTCCCAGGAGAACTCGCGCTGCACGGCCTCTCGGCCGCGCTCGCCCATGGCGGCGATCTCGCCCCGCTCGGCGATGAGGCGGCGGATGCCCCCGAGGTGGCCGTCCACGTCGGGCGGCACGGCGATACCGCACTCCACGGTGTGCACGAACTCGCCGCGCCCCGACATATCGCTCACCAGCGAGGCGAGGCCGACGGCCATGCCCTCGTAGATCTTGGTCTCGACGTTGGGGCGTGCGTACTGCACGCTCGGCAACGACGGCATCCAGACCACCTCCGCCGAGGCGAGGTACCGGGGGAGCTCCGGCGGGGGTACGCGGCCGAAGAAGAGCACGCGGTCGCTCAGGCCGCCGGCGAGACGGCTGCGGACCTCGTCCTCCAGGTCTTTACTGGCGAAGGAGCCGCCGAGGTAGAGCACGGCGTCGTCGCGGTCGAGCCGCTCCATAACGTCGAGCATGAGGCTGCAGCCGCGGGTGCGGGAGAGGCTGCCGATGTAGACGAGCTTGAGCCGCGGGTCGTTTGCGAGCTCCGGTATGGGGGCGGCGCCGGTGAAGCGCGTGAGCCGCGGGTAGTTGGGTGCGACGGTGCGAAGCTGCGGCCGCGGCCCGAGGAGGGTGAGCATCTCCTCGTAGGCGGTGACCACGCCGTGCCCCACGCTGGCGAGGGATTTTTGGCCGACGTCGCTCGCTGTGGCGACGGCCGGCCGCAGGCGAGCCGGAATGTATTCTTTGGCCATGACCTGCTGCGGGACGTAGTCGTGCATATCGTAGACGAGCCGTGGCACGAAGAGTTTAAGCACGGGGAAGAGAGTGAGAAGCTCGGGGTCGTGGATGTGCACGATGTGTGGCTTGAGGCTGCGGACGACCGAGAGGATCTCCTTCGCGCTCATCCAGCGCTTGGAGCGCGGGCGCGGGGGGAGCGGGAGCAGGTAAACGCCGACGTCGTCGCAGGAGGGCGTCGCTCCGGGTACGAGGTAGGCGACGTTGTAGCCCGCCTCCGCGAGGCTGCGGCACTCGCGCTCGTAAATACGGGGCTCATCTGGCCCGTGGACGACCGAGAGGTGCATAACGCGGACGTCGGCTGGATTCATGCTGCATCCTTTCTCGCCGATTGCTCTGCGGCGATCTTATCACTGCGACCGCCCTCCTCTCTCGGTATACTGAGGTAAGGCGATTGGCGGTGAGAAGAGGTGTCTATGGGTCGTGAGCTACGGAGTCGTTGTATATGCCGCGCGGTACTCGTGGGCTGCGCGCTCCTCCTGGCGCTCGCGGTGTTCTCCTCCGCCCCCCCACCCGCCCTCGCCGGCGGTGTGCCGAGCGTCGCGCAGATCGAGGAGCTCCTCGCCGAGTACAACTCCCCGATGGTCGGTAAAGGGGCCGTCTTCGTGAGGGAGGGGCGGCGGTACGGCGTTAACCCGGCTTTCTTGGTGGCTATCGCCGGCGCCGAGACGAGCTTCGGCCGCCTGCTCTACTCGCAACACGGTGACGTCTGCACCTACAACGCCTTTAACTGGTTCTACGGCGCAACGCGGCAGCAGAGCGACTTCGCCTCCTGGGACGAGGCGATCGCCCGGGTGGCGAAGGGCATCTCCGGGTCGCTCTACTACGGCTCCGGGCTTACCTCGGTGCCCGGCATCTCGTTTCGCTACTGCCCCGTGGGCACCGCGGAGTGGCTGAGCAACGTCACCGTGTTTATGGAGAGGCTCGGCGCTGATCCCTCCGAGACGCGGCTCGGGTTCTCCTCCTCCGCGCCGCGCACGAAGGGTGCCGGTGTTACGCTCGTCGACTCCGTACGGGTGAGTCCGGCACAGCTGGCGCCCGACCAGTACGTCAAGCTTCACTTCGTCCTCACCAACGCCGGCAAGGCGTCGGTCTCCCTTCAGGGCGTCAGGCTCGTCGTCCGGGGGCCAGACGGTGCGAGCGCCGACATGATCTCTCGCGGAGGCTTCACCCTGAGGCCGGGGGAGTCGCATGCGCTGACGGCCTCGGTCACCGCGACGCTCGTCGGGCGTTGGGCGGGGTGGGTCGAGGTGCAGCAGGGCGGCCGCACCGTCCGCGTCGGCCCGGCGGAGGCCTTCTCCTACCGGGTTACCGAGGTCGGCCGCTAACGTTACCCCGGCCTCCTCGGCGCCTGAGGTCGTAGACCAAGCGGTCGAGCCGGGCGGGGTGAGGGTGGCGGTACGGAAGCGAGAGGGTCCGCTCCACGAAGAGCGCTGGGTCGCGTGTGGGGCGCGGGCTCGTGCGCGCGGTTCGTTTGCATACGGCGATCTCCCGCCCTGAGGTGATGTACCGAAGACGCTTTGCGCCGACGAGCGCCGCCTCAACGGGCGTGGCGGGTCGACGGGAGACCGTGTACACGGGCACCCCGAGGGCCGCCGCCTCTCGCAGCGTGGTGCCGCCGGCGCCGAGGACGAAGTCGGCGGCGGCCACCAAACTCGCGCCCTCCACCTCCGGGTTGCACGGCGCGAGCAGCGATGCCCGGTCGAGTGCGAGAAACCGCTCGCGTTGTCCCTCATCGGTGCTGAGGACCACGAGGGTGACGTTCGGCCGTTCGGCGAGCTCTCGGGTGAGGCGCAGGAGCGCGGCCTCGTCGGCGAAGGAGGCCGCGTCTCCACCCGGAGAGCAGGGCCGTACGACCCCGACGAGCCGCTCGCCCGCAACGCCGAGCTTGGCGAGGGCGTCGGGGTCCGGCACGAAGTCGTAGAGGTAGTACTCCTCTTTAAAGCCGGGGTACCTGAAGAGGGTGTTCGCCCGCCTGCCGTGAGCGGCGAGCGCCGCGGGTGGCAGCGCGTCGGGCACGGCTACCTCGTCGGCCAGCCGAAGGGCGAGTGTAGTGGCGCGCGCCGGCCAGTCGTCGTCGAGCAGCGTCATGCTCGGGATGCCGAGCGCTCGCGCCGTGGTTACGAAGTCGCTGGTGTGACCCCCAAGGGCGGCGTCGAAACGGCGCCCCGCGCTCAGGGAGAGCAGCCGCGCGGTGCGGTTCGCCAGGCCAACGGCCCGCACGCCGAGCCCCCCTCCGCGGTGGCTCGTCGTGAGTGCCGTGGGGAGGCCGTAGTGGTGCAGCACTTGGTCAGCGCCGGCGAAGCGCCTCGCCGTGAGGGTTACGGTGTGGCCGAGGCCCTCGAGGCGCCGTATGACCGGGGCGAAGAAGGCGAGGTGCCCGGCGTCGGTGATGTCGATCCAGATCTTCATGGGGCGGTGGGTTCCTCTTACTTCCTGGGGTGATCGGTCGCGTCCTCCGCAGGCTGTGCGATACTATGCGCATATGCATTCGATTATCAACGAAGTCGTGCAGTGGGCAACGCACCTCATCGGCGTTTGGGGGCTGCCGGCCGTCTTCTTCCTCATGTTGCTCGAGAGCGCCTGTATTCCGGTGCCCAGCGAGGCCATCATGCCGTTCGCCGGGTTCGCCGTGAGCGAGGGCACGCTCTCCTTCGCGAGCATCGTCATCGCCGGCGTGCTCGGCAACCTCGTGGGATCCTGGATCGCCTACGCCGTTGGGTATTACGGCGGTCGGCCGTTCGTCGACCGGTGGGGTAAGTACGTCTTCTTGCGCATCGACCACGTCGACATGGCGCAGCGGTGGTTCGACAAATACGGCGTGCTCGTCATCTTCTTTACGCGAATGTTGCCGATCGTGCGCACCTTTATCTCGCTGCCCGCCGGGTTCGGCCGCATGAGCTTCGGCAAGTTCACGCTCTACACGACGATCGGCTGCGTTCCCTGGGTCGCCATGCTCGGGTACGTCGGCGTTAAACTCGGCGCCAACTGGGAGCGCATTCAGCCGTACCTCCACTACGCCGACTACGTGGTCGCCGCCGCATTAGTGGGGCTCGCGGCGTATGCAATTATCAGATGGCGGCGGCGCCGCGGTGCGTCGTCAGAAGCGGAGGGTACGCATGACTGAAATCGCGTCGTGCTGTGTGCGTGTACCGGCGACCACGGCGAACCTCGGGCCGGGCTTCGACTGCTTCGGCCTCGCGCTCGACTTGTGGAACGAGGTGCGGTTTACGCTCGGCGGCAGCGGGGTGTGCGTGAGCGCCGAGGGCGCCGGCACGGAGCGCCTGCCGACCGATGAGCGCAACCTCATCGCCACCGCGTTTCTGCGGCTGTACCGAGCGGTCGGCGCCACGCCGCCGGCCGACCTCCGCATTCACAGCACCGTACGCGTGCCGCTCTCGTCGGGGCTCGGCTCGAGCTCTACGGCGATCGTGGCTGGCCTCATGGGCGCAAACGAGCTTTTGGGGCGCCCGCTCGACCGTACGGGTATTTTGGAGCTCGCCGTGGAGATCGAGGGGCACCCCGACAACGTGGCGGCGGCCATCTGGGGCGGCCTCACGATCGTGGTGCAAAAGGGCGAGGCCGTCTTAACGAAGCGCATCGAGGTGCCTAAGCTGCACGTGGCGCTCGCCGTGCCCAGGCTCGAGTTCAGCACCAACGCCGCGCGCGCCCAGCTGCCCACCGAGGTCTCCATGGCCGACGCGGTCTTTAACCTCGGCCGCGCGCCGCTGGTGATGGAGGCGCTTCGCACCGGCGACTACGAGCTACTCGGCGATGTGATGGACGACCGGTTGCACCAAGCCGCCCGCCTCAAGCTCATCCCGGGCGGCCAGGATGCCTGGCGCGCCGCGGAGGAGGCCGGGGCGGCGGCCGTGGCTATCTCCGGCTCCGGCCCAAGCCTCGTGGCCTTCGTCGCTAACGCCGCCGACGCTCCGCGCATCTCCGGCGCTATGGTCGAGGTCTTTCGCTCGGCTGGCCTCACCGCCCTGCCGCTCAACCTCGACGCCTCGCCGGCCGGCGCTACGGTGAGCTCGTAGGGGGGAGCTCCGGCTCCTCCGCGCTCCCCGCCTCCCGCTTCGTCACCTCGACGATCGTGCGGTAGACGTCGCGGAGGCCCTCCGGGCTGAGCGGGCCCTTGTTCGCCCGCGTGACGAAGGTGAGCATCCACTCCTCGCGCTCCGGGCTCAGCCTGCCGATGCCCTTGGCCGCCTTGTACTGCCAGAGCTGCCGTACGAGCTCAAGCCGTTTGTTGACGGCCTCGACGATGCGGAGGTCGTTGTCGGAGATGAGGTCGCGGAACTGCTTAATGACGGGGTCGTCGTCGGGGGTCGTCATCGCGAGCGCGCCTTAGACGAGGAACCGCTCGTCGTCCTCGTCCCCTTCGTCATCCTCCTCGTCTCCCTCGTCCTCGCCCTCATCGCCGTCTTCATCTTCGTCGTGCAGCGCCGGTGCGACCTCGGCGTTCGCGAAGTCGTCGGGGGAGACGCTCTCGAGGAAGTCGCGGAAGCTGTCGACGATCTCCTCGGTGTCGTCGACCCCGTGCTCGAACTCGATGGCGTTCTCCTCGATGAGCGAGGTGGCGGCGTAAATGCGGGCGTCGCTGCGCACGGCGAGCGCGAGGGCGTCGCTGGGCCGCGAGTCGACGACGATCTCCTCCTCGCCCTTGGTGAGCGTTAACGTGGCGTAGAAGGTGCTCTCTTTGAGCTGAGTGATGGTGATGTGGGCGATGTTGGCCCCGCAGGCGGTGATGACGTTGCCGAGCAGGTCGTGCGTCATGGGCCGCGGAAGCTCGGAGTTCTGCAGCCTGATGAGGATAGCGGCAGCCTCGGGGTGCCCGATCCAGATGGGGAGAAACCGGTTGCCCTCCAGCGTCTTGAGGAGGACTATTGGCTGCTTGCCGATCACGTCGAAGCTGACGCCGTAGATGATGACTTCCTGAAGATCCATAGGCTTGGAGTATACGATACCTTCGTGGTGCTCACACGGGGGTGGAGCGGTGCGAGGGTTGACCTCAGCCGCTCGCACTCTTAAACTCCAAACTCCTGCGGGCGCATAGCTCAGTCGGTTAGAGCGCTTCTCTGATAAGGAAGAGGTCCCTGGTTCGAATCCAGGTGCGCCCACCAGTGTTGTGCAGGTACGTTGCGTGATCTCCCCCTCCTCGCCCGCTCAGATTCGTTGCCCGTTTGTTGCCGCCCGCTGCAGATTGCTCCGTATTCCCTGTTAAAAATCCATATACTCACAGGCAGAGAGTGAGCGTATAAGCGGGAGGGGCTGAGCATGGTGTATGCGCCGGCGAAGAGCACGAGAGCTGCGCGGCGCCCGTGGGCGAGGATCGGCGGTATGCCGCTCGCCCTGCTCCTGTGCGCCGCGCTCGTGGGGGCTGCGGCGGGGGCGGCGGGCGCAGCCACTCCGCCCTCTTCGGCGGCTGCGGCCACGCAGACGCGGGGCCTCGCCGCCGCGCAGATCGACCTCGACTTCGCGTACGATTCTCACGATCCCAAAGTGCTCGACCGCAGGGTCGACGGGCTGATCGCTCGGTTCAGGTGTGAGCGCATTAACGCCGTGTTTTTGCAGGCGTTTTGCGATGAGGACGGCGACGGGGAGACGAAGGGCGTGTACTTCGCAACGACGCACGCGCCCATTAAAGCGAACGTCTTTAACCAGGCGGCTCGTCGTTTTAAAAAGGCGGGGTTCGTAGTGTACGCGTGGATGCCTACGCTCTCCGGCCAGTGGCTCACGAAAGACGATCCCGGCAACCTCGTGCGGGCCTTCGACCCCGAGGAGCTCGGCTGGTACAACCGCGCCACGCCGTTTTCGCGAAAGACGAAGCTGCGGCTGCGCGCGCTGTTCGCCGACCTCGCGCGTCGCAACGCTATCGACGGCGTGCTGTTTCAGGACGACCTTTACCTCAACGACTTCGAGGACTTCTCCGAGGCGGGCAAGGCTGCGTACCTCGCGAAGTTCCACAAGCCGCTCGCGCCGAGCATCCTGAAGGATCAAGACGACCTCGACCGCTGGACCGACGTTAAAACCGCTACGCTCAACGAGATAACGGTCGACCTCATGCGCGCGGTCAGAACGTACAAGCCAAAAGCTCGCTTTTACCGCAACTGCTATGCCAGCATCGTGCTGGACCCGTGGTCAGAGGAGTGGTTCGCGCAGAACTTCGAGAGCTACCTGCGACTCTACGACGGGGCGGTGGTCATGGCCTACCCCTACCTGGAGGGTGCGCGTAACCCTGATGCGTGGGTGACCTCGCTCGTGAAGAAGGCCAAACAGCGGTCGCTCGGCAGGCAGGGGCGGGTTGTCTTTAAGTTCCAGACCCTCGACTGGAAGACCGAGAAAAAGGTGTCAGCGGCCTCGCTGAAGCGCTGGAGGGCTGCGGCTCAACGGGCCGGGTTCGTACACTACGGGCTGTACCCGTACCCGTAAGGGCCTACGAGTGCGGGGAGGCGGTTCGCCCGCGGCCTACCGCTCCTTCTTCTCCGTGCGGAGTCGGTGCACAAGCTGCCGGACTGGGCCGAAGCGAAGGTGCAACAGGCCCTTAATGATGGGGCGAAGCGGTTGCGGTGCGATGCTGACCCAGCAGCGCTGAAGCTGCACGCGATTGGGCTGCCACCGGAGTGCCCACTGGGCCTCGCTCGCCATGTCGAGCCACTCCACATCTGGGTCTTGGCAGCAGTCTTCGATCATTCTCTCCGTAAGAAGACTTCCCGGGGAGAACTTGTCGTAGTTCTCGTCGTAGCCGATCTTGATGAAGGAGAAGAGCGTGCCGGTGCGGATGGAGAAGCTCGCCGCGATGCAGCGACCCTCGGCGTGGAGCAGCGTGATGACGCAGTGATCGCTCGGTGAGCGGATGCTCGCGCCGAGGGTTTCGAAGTAAGCGACCTTTCGCGGGGCGCAGAGTAGTGCGCTCCTCTCTCCCCTCTCTCCCTTCCACCCGGAGGCCTCCACCTCGAGGAACGTTCGGTAGGCGTCGGTAAACCCCGCTTCTAGGGAGGTGATCGTGGTGAAGGAGACGCCCTCGCGCTCGGAGAGGCGGCGTTTCCTTCGGCGGAGGTCCTTGAGGAACTTTGCGGGGAGCCGCGACTGGAACTCCTCGAACGACCGCGAGCAGTCGAAGATGCTCACGACTGCACTTTTATCAACGTAGCAGCTAAGGGGCGAGAGCTGTGGGAGTTGCCTCCAGAGGGGAGACTCCTCCGGCGAGGCCCCCAGCCGTAGGAGCCAGAGGCCCTCCGGGTGCTGCTGTACGTGGGCGACGACGAGGGGGAGTATCGCCGAGTGGGCTTCGTCGTCGGCGCAGAGCGTGTTTGCTTGGCAGCTGATGTTCTGGTGGTGGAGAACCCCCCATACGCGCTGGTCTTTCTTCAGTACGTCGTGCCTGCCCGCCTCCAGTACGCAGATGCCTCGCACGCTCTCGCCGTTGCTGAGGGCGAGGCATCTGAGGAGGTCGGGCTTCTCAATGAAGTGATCGACGTGGGCGAGACACGCTTCGTAGGAGAGGCAGCCGGTGCGCAGTGGCAGGCTCTCGTAGATGCGGCGCCAATCGGCCTCCAGGCTCTGGAGGCCGGCCCGGCCGCGGCGCTCGGTGAGTCGCCAGCGTGGAGGGGGCTCGGCGTTGATCTTTATGCCTTCTTGCGCTCGCGGAGCCGGTGTGCCAGTCGCCGGACGGGGCCGAGGCGGAGCTGAAGCAGGCCGCTCACGATGGGGCGAAGCGGTTGTGGTGCGACGTTGATCCAGCAACGCTGGAGCTGTATGCGCCTAGGCTGCCATCCGAGCGCCCACGGTGCACCGCTCACCATATCGAGCACCGCGACGGTTGGGTCTTGGCAGGACCGCTCGATCGTTACCTCCGCGAGCAGGTCTCCCGGGGAGACTCGGCTGTAGCTCTCATCGTACGCGGTCCTGAGCCAGCAGGAGACCGCGCCGGTATGGGCGATGAACCCGGCCGCGATGCAGCGGCCCTCGGCGTGGAGCAGGGTGACGGTGCAGTGATCGCTGGTTGAGCGGAGGCCTGTGCCGAGGGCGTCGAGGTAGGCGACCTGCCTGGGGTCGCAGAGCGCCGCGATTTGCGCTCCCTTCTCCCCCTTCCATCCGGAGGCCTCCAGCTCGAGGAAGGCGTGGTACGCCTCGGTGAACCCCTCCTCAAGGGAGGTTACGGTGGTGAGGGAGACGCCCTCGAGCTCCGAGAGCCGGCGCTTCTTGCGGCGTAGATTTCTGAGGAATTTCACGGAGAGCGGCGCCTGGAACTCCTCGAACGACCGTGCGCAGTCGAAGACGCTCACAACCTCGTTTTTGTCGAGGTAGTAGCTGAGGGATGAGAGCCGTGGAAGCTGCCTCCAGAGGGGGGAGGCCTCCGGCGAGGGCCCCAGCCGCAGGAGCCAGCGGCCCTCCGGGCGCTGCCGTACGTGGGCGACGACCAGGGGGAGCATCGCCGAGTGGGCTTCGTCGTCGGCGCAGAGGATGTTGGCCTCGCAGGCGTGCTTCCAGTGATAGAGGACCTTCCATATGCGCTGCTTTTTCTTCAGCATACTGTGCGTGCCGGCTTCGAGTACGCAGATGCCCCGCACCCTCTCGCCGTCGCTGAGAACGAGGCATCTGAGGAGGTCGGGCTCTTTGGTCGAGTGCTCGACGTGGGAGAGGCACGCTTCGTAGGAGAGAAAGTTGGTGCGCAGCGGCAGGCTTTGGTAGATATGGCGCCAGTCGGCCTCCAGGCTCTGCAGGCCGGCCTTTCCGCGGCGCTCGATGAGCTGCCAGTGCGGGGCGGGTTTGGGAGTGCCATTCTTCATGAAGTAAGTATAGACGATGCCGCAATGGGACAAAAAAACCGCCGGCGCGCCCGGAAGGGGCACGCCGGCGGTTGTGAGAACGTTACGGGGAGGTGCTGTCTCCCCGCGGACGTTGCTCTTGTGGCTGCTTACGCGCCGAGCGTCGCCACCATGACGGCCTTGATGGTGTGCATGCGGTTCTCGGCCTGGTCGAAGACCACGGAGGCCTCGGACTCGAAGACCTCTTCGCTGACCTCCATGCAGTCGATGCCGTGCTCCTGGAAGATCTGCTCGCCGATCTTGGTGTCGCGGTTGTGGAACGCCGGCAGGCAGTGCATGAACTTGACGTTCGGGTTGCCGGTCTGCTTCATGACGTCCGCGGTGACGCGGTACGGGGTGAGCAGCTTGATACGCTCCTGCCATACCTCTTTGGGCTCGCCCATGGAGACCCACACGTCGGTGTGCACGAAATCGGCACCCTTGACGCCCTCAGCCACATCCTCAGTGAGGGTGAGCTTGGCGCCGGTCTGCTCGGCGATCTCGCGAGCCTTGGCGACGAGGTCCTCGGACGGCCAGAGGGACTTGGGGGTGCAGAGACGCACGTCCATGCCGAGGAGGCAGCCGGCGATCATCAGGGAGTTGCCCATGTTGAAGCGGGCGTCGCCGAGGAAGGCGAAGGTGATCTCGTTGACCGGCTTGTCGCAATGCTCGCTCATGGTGAGCATGTCGCAGAGAGCCTGCGTGGGGTGGAACTCGTTGGTGAGGCCGTTCCAGACGGGGACGCCTGCGTTAGCGGCGAGCTCCTCGACCATGTCCTGAGCGAAACCGCGGTACTCGATACCGTCGTACATGCGGCCGAGCACACGGGCGGTGTCTTTCATGGTCTCTTTGTGACCGAGCTGCGAACCCGACGGGCCGAGGTAGGTGACGCCGGCGCCCTGGTCGAGCGCGGCGACCTCGAAGGCACAACGCGTACGCGTGGAGTCCTTCTCGAAGATGAGGGCGACGTTCTTACCGGTGAGGCGCTTGACCTCGTAGCCGCCGTACTTCGCCGCTTTGAGGTCGGCGGAGAGCTTGAGAAGGAAGCGGAACTCGGTCGGGGTGAAGTCGAGCTCCTTGAGGTAGTGACGATTACGCAAGTTTACTGCCATGCTTTGTCCTCCCTTGCTAGTGATTGGCGACACGGTGCACAGCCGCACGCGTGTAGCTTAGGTACACGAACTCAACACGATGTTACCGCCTCTTGCGGTGAAGATCCAGACCCGAAGGTGGCGGGAGCGTTAAATAAGTACTTTGGCCTCGGTGAGGAGTGAGAGGAGTGAGGGCAGGATGTTGGGGTGTGCGCCCACGACGGCGGGCCCGCTGCCGTGGGCGGCACGGGCGAACGAGAGCTCCGCACCCGCCTCACGGGCGATGACGCAGCCGGCGGCGTAGTCCCACCGCGAGAGGTCGAGCTCCCAGTAGGCGTCTACGGCGCCGGAGGCGAGGTGGCAGAGGTCGAGCGCCGCGGAGCCGCCGCGCCGGATGTCGCGGATGCGCGGGAGGATGCGGGCGAGCGCCGCGCTCTGCTGCGCGCGCTGCTCGGCGCTGTAGGAGAAGCCGGTGGCGACGAGGGCCTCGCTGAGCGCGGCCGGCCGGCGCGCGCGGAGCCGCTCGCCGTTGCAGAAGGCGCCGAAGCCGCGGATGGCCCGGTACAGGCGGTCGGTCGCCGAGTTGTAGACCACGCCGATCTCGGCGATCCCCTCCACCTCCACCGCGATGGAGACCGCGTAGGCGGGGTAGCCGTAGATGTAGTTCGTAGTGCCGTCGAGGGGGTCGATGATCCAGCGGACGCCGCTGGTGCCGGCCCTGCAACCGCCCTCCTCGGCGAGGATGGCGTCTGCGGCCCGCTCACGGCCGAGTCGCTCGACGATGGAGCGCTCGGCCTCTCGGTCGACCTGGCTGACGTGGTCGGTGGGGGAGGACTTCTTCTCGACCAGGAGCTCGACGTGCCGCCCCTCGCGGTGCACGGCGCCGGCCGCCCATGCGAGGTCGGTGGCCAGCTCCAGCAGGCTGAGGAGCTCCGGCGGTGCGGTCGGCCAGAGCCGTTCGCCGCGCTCGTTCGGCGGTGTGCGGGTGTGATCGCTCGTCATCGCCCTTCCTTCCCTCGACCCTCGAGTACCGATGGCGACGCTAGCAGATCGGTTCCTCCCTCACAAGGGCGGCGTCGACACCCTCCCTGCGGGGGGACGATCGCTCGCATCTGTTCGTCGATGCGCGTACGCGCGCGATAAGTAAACGGTGTTTTTAACGTTTCGACCGTGACCTTTGCTCGCGATTCTGGCATGATGGTGTTGTGCCTCACGGCCCGACGGTGCTACAGTGTCTCGGCTGAGCCGAGTAAGGCGAAGCCCGGCAAGACGGGCCCCCGAACGACGAGCATCGCCGCTGAGATGCTGATCGTCAGACGGGGTGCGAGTTCACCCCGCCTGCGTTCGGTTTGTACCGGGGCGGCGGCCCCCCGCGTTCGTGTCTGTATTCTGCCGCAGGCAGCATGAGCGCGCCGAAGAGTGAGTTGCGGCAACGCCGACTGGAGGGACCATGGCCGACGAAACCTATCCGCAGGATCTGAAGTACTACAAGGAGCACGACTGGGTGCGCATCGATGGCGAGGACGCTATCTTCGGCATCACCTGGTTCGCCCAGGACGCACTCGGCGAGATCGTCTACGCTGACCTTCCGTCCGTCGGCGATACCGTCTCCGCTGGCACGCCGTACGGCGAGCTCGAGTCCGTCAAGGCCGTCACCGACGTATACTCCCCGCTGAGCGGCGAGGTCGTCGAGGTGAACGAGGATCTGCAGGACGACCCGCAGAGCATCAACGAGGACTGCTACGGGTCCGGTTGGCTCCTGCGCGTTCGCATGAGCGACCTGGCTGAGGTCGAGACGCTTTTGGACGTCGACGCGTATTCCAGCATTCTCAAAGAGGCTTGACGTGGCGGGCACCGACTACGTGCCTCACGGCCAGTCGGAGATCGAGGAGATGCTCGCCGCCTGTAATGCGGAGAGCATAGAGGACCTCCTCTCGGAGATCCCCAAAGACGTTCGTCTCGACCGTCTGCTCGACCTCCCGGCTGGCCTCTCTGAGGCGGAAGTACTCGCCGAGCTTCGCCGCTTGGCAGACGCCAACACGCCCGCCACCTCGATGGTGAACTTCATGGGCGCCGGCATCTACGACCACTACGTGCCTTCGGTGGTCAACGCGATCATCTCGCGCTCGGAGTTCCTCACGGCGTACACGCCGTACCAGCCGGAGCGCAGCCAGGGCGTGCTGCAGAGCATCTTCGAGTGGCAGACCGCGATCTGCGAGCTCACCGGCATGGACGTATCCAATGCCTCCATGTACGACGCGGGTACGGCGCTCGGCGAGGCGTGCGTGGTCGCCGGCAGCCAGACCCGCAGGGGTCGTGTACTGGTGAGCTCCGGCGTGCATCCGGAGTACCGCCAGGTGCTCGAGACGCAGACGGCGTACTTCGGCCCAGACTCGGAGCCCGTCGGCATTAAGGCCGGCGCCGCCACCGATCTCGACGCCCTCAAGGCCGCGGTCGGCTCCGACACGGCCGCCGTCGTCGTGCAGCAGCCCAACTTCTTCGGCGCTCTCGAAGACATCTCCGCCGCCGCCGCCATCGCCCATGAGGCCGGTGCGCTGCTCATCGTGGTCGCCGATCCCATGTCGCTCGGCCTCCTCGAGGCCCCCGGCGCCCTTGGCGCCGACATCGTCGTCGGCGAGGGTCAGGCGTTCGGCAACGCCATGAGCTTCGGCGGCCCGGGCGTGGGCTTCATGGCCGTCACCAAAAAGCTCATCCGCCGCATCCCCGGCCGTCTCGTCGGCGAGACCGTCGACGCCGACGGCAAGCGCGGCTTCGTGCTCACGCTGCAGACGCGCGAGCAGCACATCCGTCGCGAGAAGGCGACCTCCAACATCTGCTCCAACCACGCCATCAACGCACTCGCTGCGCTGATCCACATGACGTGGCTCGGCAAGAAGGGCCTGCCGGAGCTCGGCGCGCTCTGCGCCCGCAAGACCGCGTACCTGCGCGAGCGTCTGCTCGAGCTGCCCGGGGTCGAGGCGTACACGGAGGGTCCCGTGTTCCGCGAGTTCGCCATCAGTCTGCCGGTCTGCCCCCGAGACCTCGTCGACGCCCTCGCGTCGAAGGGCTTCCTCGCGGGCGTGCCCGTGGGTCGGTTCGTCGGTCGTTTCAGTGGCGCCGCCACCGACGACGACACGATCTTCGGGGTCTTGCTCGTGGCCGTCACCGAGAAGCGTACGCGCGCCGAGATGGACGCGTTCGTCGCCGCTGTGGCCGAGTACCTGGCTAACGCGGGAGGTGAGTCATGATCGAGGTGGATCGTCGGACGATCTACGAGAAGTCGCGCTGCGGGCACCGTTCGTACAGCCTGCCGGCGACCGATGTGCCCGAGCTCTCTCTCGACGAGCTCGTCCCTGCCGGTATGCGGCGCAAGAACCTCGCCCGCCTTCCCGAGGTGAGCGAGATCGGGCTTCTGCGCCACTTCACGCTCCTCTCCACGCTCAACTTCGGCGTGGAGAGCGGCAGCTACCCGCTCGGTTCTTGCACCATGAAGTACAACCCGAAGGTCAACGAGGTTGCCTGCAACCTCGAGGGCTTCGCGGGTATGCACCCCTACGAGCCCGAGTCGCTCGCCCAGGGTGCCATAGAGCTCATGTACGAGCTCGAGCGCTCGCTGGCCGAGATCTCCGGGCTGGCGCGTACCACGCTCCAGCCGGCGGCCGGCGCCCACGGTGAGTTCACCGGCTTGCTCGTGATGCGTGCGTACCACCACTCCAAGGGGCGCGATCCCAAAAAGATCATCATCCCCGAGACCGCGCACGGCACCAACCCCGCGTCGGTGGTGCTGGCCGGCTTTACGCCCATCGCCGTCCCCGGCGATGGGCGCGGCGGCGTCGACCTCGAGGCGCTCAAGGCGATCCTCGACGACGATATCGCCGGTCTGATGCTCACCAACCCCAACACGGTCGGTGTGTACGACGAGAACATCACCGAGGTAGCACGCCTGGTGCACGAGGCGGGCGGCCTGCTCTACTACGACGGCGCCAACGCGAACGCCGTGCTCGGCATCTCGCGGCCCGGCGACATGGGCTTCGACGTCGTCCACTACAACCTGCACAAAACCTTCTCCACGCCGCACGGTGGCGGCGGCTCCGGCGCTGGGCCTATCTCGGTCCGCGAGGACCTCGCTCAGTTCCTGCCGGTCCCGCTCGCGGAGAAGGCCGACGACGGCACCTACTACCTCGACTACGACCGTCCGGAGTCCATCGGTAAGGTCCGCACGTTCTACGGCAACTTCGGTGTGTTGGTGCGCGCGCATACCTACATCCGCTCGCTCGGGCCAGACGGCCTGCGTCGTGCCAGCGAGATGGCGGTGCTCAACGCCAACTACATGATGGAGAGGCTGAACGACGTCTTCGACGTGCCCTTTAAGCGGCGCTGTAGCCACGAGTTCGTCGCCTCGGCGACGCCGCTCAAGAAGTACGGCGTGCGTACGCTCGACATCGCTAAGCGGCTGCTCGACTACGACGTGCATCCGCCGACCACGTACTTCCCGCTCATCGTCGACGAGGCGCTCATGATCGAGCCCACCGAGACGGAGTCGCTGGAGGACCTCGACCGGGTTATCAACGTCTTCCGCACGATCGTGCAGGAGGCGAAGGAGAGCCCCGAGCTGTTGCAGAACGCACCCACGACGATGCCGGTGCGCCGCCTCGACGAGGCCGGCGCCGCGCGCAACCCCGTGCTGCGGCAGCAGTTCCCGGACGGCGAAGGCGAGTGCTGCTCGTAGGCTACGTCTTCGACGCAGAGTGCCAGCGGTGAGCATCGTTAAGGTGCTCCCGGACCTGCGCGCTTCGGGCGGCGCGCAGATGGCGCTCGACGTTGGGTTGCTTGAGACCGCCGAGGCCGTTGTGGCTCGGCGGTATCTTTGGGCACCGCCGGCTCTTTCGCTGGGTAAGTTCCAGCGCATTGAGTCGGCGGTGCCCACGCCGTTCACCGTGGTGCGGCGGCCCTCCGGCGGCCGCGCGGTAATGCACGGCGAGGGCTTTGAGTGGTCGTTCGCCGTCGTCTTTCCCTCGGGGTCGCTCGGCGACGACGTGCGGGCCGACATCGACGTGAGTCGGCCCTACGACCTCGTCGCCGGGGCGTTTGCGGCGACGTTCGAGGAGCTGGGCGTAACGCTCGACGACGAGCGCACGATCCCGTACCAGCGCTCCACGCTCTGCTTCGCCACGGCGCTGCGCCAAGACCTTATGGCCCGCGGCGAGAAGATCGTGGCTATTGCGCAGGCGCGCCATGAGGGGTGTGCGCTGGTGCACGGCTCGGTACTGGAGCGCCGCCCGCCGCAGGAGCTCGTGCGGGCGGCAGAGGTCCTGCTCGGCGAGCCGTGGCAGGGCGAAGGATTAGCGGGTGCCGGCGTTACGCTGGCGCCCGAGATGATATGGAACCGTGTGCTCGAACGGCTGGAGATCGCGTTGCAGCCGTCGGCCGCGAAGTGAGGAGGCGACATGACCAAAGTACTCGTGCTCGGTGGTGGCCCCGGTGGCTACGTTGCGGCGGGGCGTGCCGCTCAGCTCGGCGCCGAGGTAACGCTCGTGGAGGAGCGGGACCTCGGAGGTACCTGTCTCAACCGGGGCTGTATACCCACCAAAGCGATGGTCGCCGGCGCCTCCTGCTACCACAACGCTAAAGAGGGCTCGGCCTTCGGCGTGAACACCGGGGAGGTCACCCTCGACTTCGACGCCTTTATGGCGCGCAAAGAGGCCGTTACGAAGCAGCTGCGGGACGGCATCGCTCACCTGCTCAAGGCGCGTAAGGTCGAGGTCATCAACAGCCGGGCTACACTTGCCGGCGCCGGCAGCCTCAAGCTCGCCGACGGCACCGTGCTCGAGGGCGACGCCGTCATCTTGGCGAGCGGCTCCGAGACCGTCAAGCTTCGCATGTTCGACTTCTCGGACCCCCGCGTTATGACCAGCGACGAGCTGCTCTTTATCGACCACGTGCCGGAGAGCCTGCTTATCGTGGGCGGCGGCGTTATAGGCTGCGAGTTCGCCTCGGTGTTCTCCCGCCTGGGCACCAAGGTCACCATCGTCGAGATGCTCGACCAGCTGCTCCCCGGCGAGGACAAGCGCACCGGGCGCACGCTGCAGCAGGCCTTTAAGAAGGCCGGCATCACCTCCCTCGTGAAGACCACGGTGGAGTCCATGGAGGCCCGCCAGGAGGGCGTCGCGCTCCAGCTCGCCGGCGGTAAGGAACTCGTGGGCGCTATCGTGCTCGTCTCCGTTGGTCGTCGTCCGGTGAGCGCCGGCCTCGGCTACGAGGAGGCCGGCGTAAAGCTCGACGAGCGCGGCTTCGTGGTGACCGACGAGAGCTGCCGCACCACGCTGCCCGGCGTCTTCGCCGTGGGCGACGTGGCCGGCCCGCCGCAGCTCGCGCACTGGGCGTACCACCAGGGCATGATCGCCGCCGAGAACGCGGTGACCGGCTCCAGCCTCCTCTGCGACCGCACCATGGTGCCCAACTGCGTGTTCAGCTCGCCCGAGGTGGCCAGCTGTGGGCTCACCGAGGACCGCGCCGCCGCCGAGGGCGTGGAGTTCGAGGTGGTCAACGTGCGCTTTAACGGCAACTCCAAGGCGGTCATCGCCGGCGAGCCGGACGGCTTCATCCGCGTGGTCTGCGAGCCAGGTGGCGGCCGCGTGTTGGGCGCCAGCATGGTTGGCCCGCACGTCACCGAGATGATCCACGAGCTGGCGGTGGCTACGCACGCCGGCCTCACGCTCGCCGACATCGCCAACACGATCCACGCTCACCCCACGCTCTCCGAGGGCATCGCCGACGCGGCCCTCAGCGGGTTCGGGCGCGGCATCCACAGTCTCTGAGGTCGAGATGGTGGCGTCTGAGAACAGTCGGCGCAAGCCGGCGTGGCTAAAGGTTAAAGCGCCGGCACCGCGGCAGTTCCGCGCCACCGGTGCGTTGCTCGACGAACTCGACCTCCACACGGTGTGTCGTGAGGCGCGGTGCCCCAATAAGGGCGAGTGCTACGCCATGGGCACGGCGACCTTCTTGATCATGGGCGACCAGTGCACCCGCGCCTGTCGCTTCTGCTCTATCGAGACCGGCGGCGAGGTCACCGGGCTCTGCGATATCGATCCCGACGAGCCGCGCCGCCACGCAGAGGCGGCGCGGCGGCTCGGGCTCCGTCACGTGGTCATTACGAGCGTCACGCGCGACGATCTGGACGACGGCGGCGCCGCGCAGTTCGCGGCGTGCATCCACGCGGTGCGCGAGCAGCTGCCGTCGGCGACGGTCGAGGTGCTCATACCCGACCTGCAGGGCGACGAAGACGCGCTGCAGGTCGTGCTGGACGCGCGCCCCGACGTGCTCAACCACAACCTCGAGACCGTTCCGCGCCTGTACCCGGAGGTGCGTCCGCAGGCGCAGTACGAGCGTTCGCTCGAGCTCTTGCGGCGCAGCGCCCGCTGGGCCCGCGCGTGCGAGAGCGGGCCGCGGGCTTCGGGGAGCGACGAGCTCGGCCGCCCCAAGACTAAGACCGGCCTCATGGTCGGCGTGGGCGAGGAGACCGACGAGGTCATGGCCGTGCTCGCCGAGTGCGTCGAGGCCGGCGTCGACCTCGTGACGATCGGCCAGTATCTGCAGCCCCAGCGGGGTTGCCTGCCGGTCGCCCGGTACGTGCGGCCTGCCGAGTTCCGCGAGTACGAGCGTCGTGGCGCCGAGCTCGGGCTCGTGGTCACGGCGGCGCCCTTCGTGCGCTCGTCGTATCGAGCCGGGGAGATGGTCGGGCGCAGCTGAGACTCGCGGTGGGGGGAGCTTTGCGGGTAGACTCTTCCCATGACTTCGAGCGAGAAAATCCGCCTCACCCAGTACGCGGCTAAAAGCGGCTGAGCGTCCAAGCTGGGTCCGTGCGACCTGCAAGCCGTTTTGGATGCGTTGCCGCGGAGCTCTCCGGAGTTCACGCGGCTCCTTGAGACGCGCGACGACGCGGCGGTCACGCGCATCTCCGACGACCTCTGCCTGGTGCAGACGGTCGACTTCTTCACGCCCGTGGTGGACTCGCCGCTCCTCTTCGGTCAGCTCGCGGCCGCCAACGCGTTGAGCGACGTGTACGCCATGGGCGCTCGCCCGCTCACCGCGATGAACCTCGTGGCTTGGCCCACCTCGTTGGGCATGGAGTACCTCGCGCAGGTGCTGCAGGGCGGGGCGCAGAAGGTGATGGAGGCGGGTGCGGAGCTCGCCGGTGGCCACTCGGTGGAGGACCGCGAGCCCAAGTACGGGCTTTCGGTGACCGGCGTGGCGCGGCCGAGCGAGATCGTCTACAACGCCGGGGCGCGGCCGGGCGACCTCTTCGTGCTCACCAAGCGCATCGGCATCGGCGTGCTCGCCAGCGCCCTTAAAAAGGGGTTGCTGACGGAGGAGCAGATGATGCCGGCCATAGAGGAGGCCGCCGCGCTCAACGCCGCCGCCGCCGAGGCCATGGCCGCCGTCGGCGTGCACGCCTGCACCGACGTGAGCGGGTTCGGGCTGCTCGGGCACCTCGGTGAGATGCTCGACGCGAGTGGCGTCGCGGCCCGTGTGCGGGTGAGCGAGGTGCCGCTGCACGATCGCGTGCTCGACTTTATCGAGCAGGAGGTGTACGCCGGAGGGCTTCGGAGCAACCGCGACTACCTCGCGCCCCGACTGGCCGACGCCGGCGCGGTGGCCGACCCCCGTGTGCTCGCGCTCTTCGACCCGCAGACCTCGGGTGGGCTCTTGCTGGCGGTAGCGTCCGAGCGGCACGAGCCGCTCCTCGGGCGACTCGCCCGGGAGGGAGTCGACGCGTGGACGGTCGGCGAGGCCACCGCCGGGCCGAGCGGCTCAATCGTCTTAAGCTGAGGAGGCCGAGGGTGACCGAGAGACAGCAGCGCCAGCGGGCCGTGAGCCCGGAGCGCCAGCGGGCCGTGCGGTCGCTGGCCGCGGTCGACGAAGTCCTTCGTGACCCCACGGCGGAGCCGCTGCTGCGGCGCTACCCGCGCGCGCTCGTGACCGAGGCGGTGCGTGCGGTGATCGACCGCTTGCGCGGCGAGATCCTCTCCGGCGGCGCGGACGCCGTGGCCGCCGCCGCATCGCTCGCCCCCTCGGACCTTACCCCCTGGGTCGCGGAGCTCTTGGAGGCGGCGGTGACGCCGTCGCTCCGCCGCGTCATTAACGCGGCCGGTGTGGTGGTGCACACCAACCTCGGGCGGGCTGCGCTACCCGCGTGTGCTGTGGACGCCGTTGTTACCGCGGCGTCCGGGTGCAGTAACCTCGAGTACGATCTGGGCTCCGGCCGGCGAGCCTCTCGGCAGGACCACGTGCGCGAGGTGCTGTGCTCCCTCACCGGCGCCGAGGATGCGCACGTGGTCAACAACAACGCGGCGGCGGTGCTGCTGGCGCTCGCCGCCACCAGCCGCGGCGGCGAGGTGCTCGTCTCCCGCGGCCAGCTCGTGGAGATCGGCGACGGGTTCCGCATACCCGACATCCTGCGCGAGAGCGGCGCCGAGCTCGTGGAGGTCGGCACCACGAACCGCACGTACCTGCGAGACTACGAACGCGCCTGGACGGAGCGCACGTGCGCGGTGCTCTACGTGCACACGAGCAACTACCGCGTGGTCGGGTTTACGGCGGAGCCGGAGCCGGCGGAGCTGGCGGAGTTGGCGCGCGCTCGCGGCTCCCTTTTGATCGCCGACCTCGGCAGCGGTGCCCTGGCCGACGTACCGCTCTTCGCCGACGAGCCCTCGCTTCGTGACTGGATCGAGGTCGGCGCCGACCTCCTCACGTTTAGCGGCGACAAGCTGCTGGGCGGCCCGCAGGCCGGCATCGTCGTCGGCCGCTCCACCGCCGTCGAGGCCGTGCGGCGCCACCCGCTGGCGCGGGCGGTGCGCATCGACAAGCTGGATATCGCCGCGCTCGACGCTACGTTACGGCTCTACCTCGACCCGCCCGCCGCCCTCGCGCAGATCCCAACCCTTCGCGCGCTTGCGATCCCTCGCTCTAAGGTGCGCAGGCGCGCGGAGCGTCTGGTGGGGCTACTGGCCTCCGCGCCGAGCTCCGCCGAGCTCCTCGACAGTCGCAAGGTGACGATCGTCAAGACTACGGCGCGGGCGGGCGCCGGCGCGCTGCCCGCCGTGGAGGTTCCGAGCGCCGCCGTGGCGCTGGCCTGCGCTGACGGTGAGGGCGAGCGCCTCGCCGCCGCGCTGCGCGCCGGCTCACCCGCCGTTGTGTGCCGTCTGCAGGAGGGCAGCCTCCTCTTCGACCTCTGCGGCGTGGCCGACGAGGAGCTCGAAGAGCTCGCCGCCGCCGTGCTGGCCGCACTCGCCTGAGGCTTCGCGTGGCCGGCGACCGCTCCCCGTCCCCCTCGCTCACGCTCGGCACGGCCGGGCATATCGACCACGGCAAGACGGCACTGGTCTCGCTGCTCACCGGCACGAACACCGACCGGCTCCGCGAGGAGCGGGAGCGCGGCATCTCTAT
Organism: Thermoleophilia bacterium; assembly: GCA_040776965.1. Taxonomy (GTDB): domain Bacteria; phylum Actinomycetota; class Thermoleophilia; order UBA2241; family UBA2241; genus CAIXSE01. The sequence goes on along the minus strand of JAXGZO010000001.1, from coordinate 377,592 downwards.
TGAGCTCGGCTACGCCGACCTCACCCTGCCGGGCGGGGGGCGTCTCAGCGTGGTGGACGTACCGGGGCACGAGCGGTTTGTGCGCACCATGGTCGCGGGCGCCACCGGTATCGACCTCTTTCTCCTCGTCGTAGCCGCCGACGACGGCGTGATGCCGCAGACCGTGGAGCACCTCGCCATCATCGAGCTGCTCGGCGTGCGGCACGGGGTTGTGGCGTTGAGCAAGGCCGACCTCGTCGACGACGAGCTGTTGCAGCTCGCCGCCACGGATGTGCGCGAACTGCTCGCGGGTGGCCCCTACGAGGGCTGTGAGGTTATCCCCGTGAGCTCTCGCGACGGCAGCGGTGTGGACGAAGTGCTGGCGGCGCTCGAGCGGGCGGTCGAGGGCTTCGAGGTGAGGCGTCGTGAGGGTCCGCTGCGGCTGCCGATCGACCGCGTGTTCCCGCTCAAGGGCATCGGGACGGTGGTGACCGGTACCATCTGGCGCGGCGAGGTGAGGCCCGGCGATACGCTCGTGGTGGAGCCGGGCGGTGCACGTGCCGTGGTGCGCACCGTCCAGGTGCACGAGTCCGAGAGCGAAGCAGCCGGCGCCGGCAGCCGCGTCGGCTTAAGCCTTCGGGGGTTGAGTCGCGAGGAGGTGGAGCGCGGGGGGTGGCTGCTCAGCCCGGAGCTCGCGGGCCGTGCGAGCCGCCGCTTCGACGTGTGGGTTAAAGTGCTCGCCGACGCCCCCGCGCTGCGTGTCGGTACACGAGCGCGGGTGCATCACGGTACGGCGCAACACCTGGCGCGTATCACCCCTCTGGGGGGACGGGAGATCGCCCCCGGTGCGGAGGGGCTGGCGTCGTTGCGGTTTGAGGAGCCGGTCTCGGCGGAGCCTCATGACCGGTTTGTCGCCCGCGCGCTCTCGCCCGTTGTGACTATTGGTGGCGGAGAGGTGCTCGCCGCCCGCCGCCGTCGTTGGCGGGAGCGGGATCGCCACGACGAGTTCCTCCAGGCGCTGCGCAGTGGGGATCCCGCAGCCGCCGCGTACGCGTTGGCCGCCGACGCGCCGCTCGTCGGTGTGGCGAGGGGCGATCTCCTCGAGGCGGGGTGGAGCGCCCGCGAGGTCGCCGCGGCGTTCGCCGCGCTGGAGCGCTCGGGCCGGCTCGAGGCGCTTCGCTCGGTCGATGCGAGCCGTTGGTTCGTTGCCGGCGCCCTCGTCGATCTGCGGTCGGCGTTGGTGGCCGCCGCGGCCGAGCGCGCTGAGGCGCGGCCGCAGCGCCCCTTCTCGAGCGCCGCCGAGCTGGCGGTTGCGGCGCCCCTGTTGCCGCTCGCCGACGTGCAAGAGCTCCTGCGGCTGCTCGCGGAGGAGGGCGCGCTCGTCGCCGACGAGGGGGGGTACGCCCCCGCCGGCGCCGGCGTACTGGGGCGGGAGCAGGCCGCCTTGGCTGAGGTCCTCCTCGGCCAGCTCGACGCCACTCCCCTCACCCCACCGACGCTCTCCGTGCTCGTGGAATCGGTGCGGCGCCCCTCCCGCGAGGTCGTGCAGGTGCTCGACGTGCTCGCGCGCAGGGGAGAGGTAGTGCGGCTCGACAAGGAGCTCTGGTTGAGCGCCGCCGCGGTCGATGGCGCGCGCGCGGCGTTGCTCGAGCTCTTCGAGGCCGACGGCCGGGTCACGATCGCGAGCCTTCGCGATCGTCTCGCCTGCGGCCGGCGCAACGCGCAGGCCCTCCTGGAGTTCTTCGACCGGGAGGGCCTTACCCTGCGTCGCGGCGACGAGCGGGTGCTGCGCCGCCGCCGCGGCTGAGACGAGGTCGCCCGCGCGCCCGCCGGGCTCGGCTTCGCCCGCCCGCCCCGCCCTCTCCCGCCCCGCCGGATCCCGCTTCGCCCACTTAGGACGTGACACCGCCTCGCTGCCGTGGCAAGATAGCGGTGAGGTGGAGCGGCGTCCGGTCCGGTGACCGGCGCGGTCTTCAAAACCGTCTGCGGGGCGATGATCTCGTCCTGGGTGGGTTCGACTCCCATGCCGCTTCGCCACCGTATCGTTCCGCAATCGAGAGGGAGAGGGCGATGATCGACGCCAAGATCCAAGACGCGCTCAACGACCAGATCAACTGGGAGATCTCCTCGGGGTACCTGTACCTCGCCATGGCCGCTCAGTTCGCCGAGCTCGGTATGTCGGGTGGGCAAAACTGGATGGTCGCGCAGTACAAGGAAGAGCTCGCGCACGCCGAGAAGATGATCAACTACGTCGTCGCCCGCGGCGGCCGCGTGAAGCTCGCCGCTATTCCGGAGCCGCGCGCCGAGTGGCCCGACGGCCTCTCGATGTTTAAGGACGCCCTCGCTCACGAGGAGGGCGTCACCGAGCGTATCCACGCCATTGCTTCGCTCGCCCTGGAGCTCAAGGACCACGCCACCTACAACTTCCTCCAGTGGTTTATTGCGGAGCAGGTCGAGGAGGAGGAGACGGCCGGCGAGATGGTCCAGAAGTTCACGATGGCCGGGGAGCACCCCGCCGGCCTCTACCAGCTGGACAAAGAGCTGGCGACGCGGGTCTTCGTGCCTGCGGCCGAGTAACCCGGCAGCGGACTGCGAGCGGCCGGCCCCTCCGCGAGGAGAGGCCGGCCGCTTTCGTCGTTAAAGGCGTTAGGCGGTGTCGCGCCGCACCGAGAACACGAGCGCGAGTACCCCGACGATCGCCACGTACACGAGGCTCACGGCGATGGCGACGGGCTCCGAGAGCGACGGTGCGCCAAGCCCCGCCGCCTGCCCCGACGCCGAGATCTGACCGAGTGCGGAGAAGGGCAGGTAGAGCCCGGTTTCCTCCGGGATGTGGAACCGTGGCACGAGCACCATGGTGCAGACGACCGTCACGATGCTCTCGACGAGGAGGGACCAGATCAGGGCGCTGGTTATCGCGAGGGCCTGAGAGCGGATCAGCGCGCCCAGGCTGACGCCGAGGGCCGCGGTGAGCCCAGCTCCCACCGAGCTCATCAGCAGGTTGTGGAGAGCCTCCGCTGTGAGGAGGTGCGTGGAGGCGCTCACCCACGGTACGGGGATGCCCCGCACCGAGAGGGTGACGCCGGCGCAGACGACTGTGATGATCCAGGTGAGCGCCAGCATCCCCGCGCCCGTCAGGGCGTAGCACAGGAGCTTCGTCAGCAGCACCCGGCCGCGACGCGGCGTGGTGAGGTAGGTGGTGGTGATCGTGTTGTGCCGGTACTCGCTCGTGGCTCCGAGGATGCCGAAGACGAGGACGAGGAGCGGCATGAGCGAGAGGGCGGAGGTGACGTTGATCGCGAAGCTGGCGAGCGCCTCCGGGACGAAGGCCGCCGCGAGGATACTCCCCCCGAGGCTCGTGATGAGCGCGGCGAAGAAGAAGCCGCGTGCCGTGCGCGTGCTGCGGAGCTTGAGGAACTCGGCGCGGATGAGGGCGATCACGATGCCCTCCTCGAGCCGGCGATCTGCAGGAAGAGGTCTTCGAGGCTCACCTGCTCGGTGAAGAGCTCGCTGAGCACCACGTCGCCGTCGTGCGCCACGCGGCCCACCTCGGCGCCGCTCGGCCCGCGGATGGCGAGCGCCTCACCCTCTCTGTTGACCGCAGCCCCGCGGGCGATGAGCAGCTCCTGGAGCCGCTCGGCCTGCGGGCTGCGAGCACGCACCACGGGGGCGCTCTTGGCCGCGAGGTCGTGGATCGAGCCCTGTGCGAGGAGCTTGCCCTTGCTGATCACGAGCACGTCACTCGCGATCTGCTCGATCTCGGCGAGCACGTGGCTGGAGATGAGCACGGTCGTGCCCTCCTCGGCGCGGGCTCGCAGAAAGGTGCGCAGCCACCGCATGCCCTCCGGGTCGAGGCCGTTTGCCGGCTCGTCGAGGAGGAGGATCTCGGGGGAGCCGAGCAGTGCGCAGGCGAGCGCGAGGCGCTGCTGCATGCCCAGGGAATACCCCTTGACGATGCGGTTGGCGTCGTCCGTGAGCTCGACCATCTCGAGCACGGCCTCTACGCGGTTAAAGCTCACGCCCGCCGCGCGGGCGCTCACGCGCAGCGCGTTGCGGCCGGAGCAGCCCGGATGAAAGGCGGAGGGGTCGAGCAGCGTGCCGACGCGGGTGGTGGGGCGTGCGAGGTCGCGGTACGCGACGCCGAGGACCCGCGCGGTGCCGCTCGTGGGCCGGGTGAGCCCCACGAGCATGCGCAGCACCGTCGTCTTGCCGGCGCCGTTGGGCCCGAGGAATCCGGTAATGGTGCCGGGCTTAATGGAGAAGCTCACATCGTCCACGGCGAGGACCTTGCCGAACCGCTTGGTGAGGTGCTCAACCTCGATCACCGGCTCCGCACTCGGGGTTGTCAAATGGATCACCTCCGAAGAGTCGCTGTTGTGTACCCGCAAACCCTAGCGAGCGGCGGGCGAGCGGTCGTCACCCCCGGGCGGGACTTTTAGGGTCGCCCGGGTGGGATATTAACTCGCCGACGCTCCCCTCCTGGGGGTAGGGCGTCGCCCCGATCGTTCTTCTCGCGAGCGTGCAACGGGTCACGAAAGGCACAATCCGACACCAGAATGATATATAAGTGATATCACTCCGTCAAGAGGGTGCTTTTTGGAGGCCGGGTCGATCCGCGAGGGAGACGAGGTGCTAGGCGGTGTGCATAAAGTTGATCACGTCGCCGTCGTTTACGACGTACTCCTTGCCCTCGGTGCGGAGCAGGGCGTTCTCGCGGGCGGCGCGAAACGAGCCGAGCGCGATGAGGTCGCTGATGTCGACCACCTGCGCGCGCACGAATCCACGCTCGATGTCGCTGTGGATGCGCCCCGCGGCCTGCTTGGCGGTCCAGCCGCGGGGGAGCTGCCAGGCCCGCGCCTCGGTGCTGCGGAAGTCGCCGGTGAAGAAGGTGATGTACCCGAGCACGTCGTAGGCGGCGCGGAGGAAGACGTCGACTGCGCCGGCGTCTTCGCCACCCAGCTCGGCGCGGAACTCGGCGGCCTCCTCGGGGCTGAGGTCGGCGAGCTCGGCCTCGAGGCGGGCGGCGACGGCCACTACGTGGTCGCCGCGGCTCTGCGCCCACGCGACGAAGTCGGCGTGGGCCTCCAGCGCCTCCGCGGCGCTCTGGTCGTCGTCCACGTTGAGCACGAAGAGCACCGGCCGCTCGCCCACGAGCGCGAGCTCCCTGAAGAGCGCGTCGTCTTCGGGCGCGCGCTCAAACGTGCGCGCCAAGCGGCCCTGCTCGAGCTCCGCGATCAACCGCTCGAGCAGCTCGAGCTCTCTCACGGCCTCTTTATTGCCGCTTCGCGCCGCCTTGCGCGTCTTCTCCACGCGCCGCTCCACGAGCTCGAGGTCGCTGAGCACGAGCTCCATCTCCACGAGGTCGACGTCGGCGCGCGGGTCGGCCCCCTCGCGCACGTGGGCGACCTCTTCGTTGTCGAAAACGCGGACGACGTGCGCTATGGCGTCTACGCCGCGGATGTCGGCGAGGAACCGGTTGCCGAGGCCCTCGCCGCGGCTCGCCCCCTCGGCCAGGCCCGCGATATCGACGATGTCCATCGTGGCGTTGACCTTCTTGGAGGTCTCGAGGATCTCGTTGAGCCGGTCGAGGCGTGGGTCCGGCACGGCGACCACGCCCATGTTGGACTCGGCCGAGGTGTAGGCGTAGGCGGTCGCCGCTGCGTTGCCGTTGGTGAGGGCGTTAAAGAGCGTTGTTTTGCCGACGTTGGGGAGGCCGACGATACCGAGTTTCACAGAGATGCCTCCGGTTTCTTGGTGAGGAGGAAGGTCTCGAGGAGACGGGAGAGAGTGGTGAGCTGGCGCTGCACCCTCTTGGGGTACGTCTTCTCGACGAAGGTGACGGAGTCCTTGCCCAGCGAGTGCGGTGAGGAGGGCAGGGGCTTCCAGCCGGTGCTGGCGAGGCTCGCCGTGGCGATGCCGTGTGAGGCGAAGGTGGCTTCGTCGCCTCCGGTCATCTCCGGCGCGTGAGAGCGCGCCGCGAGCTCGATGTGGAGGCGCTTCGCCGTCGCGAGGAGGGAGTCGCGAAACGCCGTGGAGGAGCTGCGATTCGTGACGACGAGGCGGGAGCCGCCGGCGACGGTGTCGAGGTCGAGTACGCCGATCGTCGCGGCTCGCTGCGCTTTGTCGAGGGAGGCGAGGTAGTGGTGGGCGCCGAGGGTGCCGCGCTCGCCGGCGCCGAAGGCCACGAAGACGATCGTGTAGGGCGCGCTCTTGGATTTAAGGCGCGCCGCGAGCTCGATGAGGAGGCCCACGCCCGAGGCGTTGTCGAGGTAGCCCTGGTCGGCGCCCTCGGAGTCGTAGTGCGCACCGACGACGATCTGCTTGGTCGAGACCCCCTCTTTGATAGCGATGATGTTGCCCGAGTGCACGTGGACGCCGCCGGAGTCGGAGATGAACTCCTGTGTGCGGGGGTAGTAGCCGTAGCGCTGGAGTGAGTCGAAGACGAAGGAGCGGGTCTCGATCTCCCCCCAGGTGTTCACGGTGCGCGGGTGGATCTGCATGGCGAGGGTCATCGCTGTGATGCGGGCGATGGAGCCATGGGGGCTGGCGGACATGGCCGTAGAGGGTCGCTCCTTGCGGGGTGCGGGCTGCTGGTCGCTGTGGGAGAAGAGGCCGCTGTTGGCGAGGGCGATGGAGAGGATGAGGGCCGCCGCGATGGCGAGGGCGAGGATCGTCTCGCGCGAGCGTAGTGACTTCATGTCCACAGCCCCGTGGGGAGAAAATGAAGCCAGAGCGCGCCGAAGAGGAGCCCGTAAGCGGCGCCCCCCAGGACGTCGCCGAGGTAGTGCACGCCGAGGTAGACGCGGCTGCAACAGAGCACGACGGCGAGGGCGACGAGGGCGGGCATGGCTTGCGGAAAGAGCCCGCCAAGGGTGAGCACGCCGACCATCGACATACTGGCGTGCGACGAGGGGAAGGACTTGCTGTTGGGCAGGGGGATCTGCTGCGGTTGCCCCGGGTCGGCCAGCGGCGGCCGCGGCCGCGCCACGAGGTGCTTAATGCCGAAACCGGTGAGCTCGACGAGCGTGACGGGGACGGCGACGGAGAGCGCCTTCACGAGCGGTCGCGGCTCGCCGAGGAGCAGCGGGAGCAGCGCGATGGCGTACCAGAGGATGCCGTAGTTAGCCGAGCGGGAGAGCGCGCCCAGCGGAAGCTGTAGCCAGCGAGGGTGCGGCAACCCGGTCGCGATGGCGCGCGACCAGTCTCGGTCGAGGCGATTGAGCCGCGCGAACGGGCTCGCCGCCGATGTATTGGGGTTGGAGAGAGGAGGCATATATCGCCCCCTAGTATAGCTCCCCCGTGAGGAAAAGGGGGAGGGCGATTACGGATTAACCTGGAGTTCTCCGAGCATCGTGCGGATGCGCTGCGCCGACTCCTCCATGCCGAGTGCCCGAGAGATGCGCTCGGCCTCGGCGAGCTGGGCGACGGCCTCGGCGACGCGTCCCTCGCCGCTGAGCCGCACCGCCTGGTCGATCTCGTCGCGCACGAGGTCGGTGAGCATGCGCCGCACATCGGGGTCGGCGAGGTCGATCATCTTGGTACTCGTAGTCGCGATGATACTGGCGAGCGGCACGAGCTCGCGCTCCTGGCGCGGCTGCGGTTGCGCCGGTGCCGGCTCCTGGAGGGGCTCGTCGCCGAGGTCGATACCCTCGTCCATTGCGGCGGCGTGCCGCTCCACGACGGGGTCGAAGGTAACCTCCTCCACCGGCCGTTCGGGCTTGCCGAGCCGGGAGAGGGTGTCGAGGGGGACCTGGGTGAGGAAGGTGCCCTCGAGCTCGAACTCTTCCTCTTCGCGTCTGGCGTTGCGCCGCTTAACGGCGATGATCACCACGATAAGCACGATGAGGATGATGACGGCGGCGCCAATCGCGATATACGGCTGTTTGAGAAACATACTGAGGTTCATGCGCTGATGCCTCCTTTCGCTCGATCTTCGTCGGTTAATCTGTACTCGAGCGTGCAGGTTTATTCAACTTATCGTTCACTGTTCGCCCGCCCGCCCTAAAGTCCTTGCGTGCGGGGCGGTACAATGCACTCGTGATCGATCCGTCTGCCATCGCCGCCCTCGTGGCGGAGCTCCACGAACCCGCCTACCGCGCGCGGCAGATCTACCGAGCGCTCACCCGCGACCTCGTGGGCGAGTTCTCGGAGATCACGACGCTCCCGGTTACGCTGCGCCGTGCGCTCGCGGAGCGGGCCACGGTGCAGTCGCTCCGCGTATGCCAGACGCAAGAGGAGCCACGGAGCGCCGTCACGAAGACGCTCTTTGCGACCTCGGACGGCCACTCGGTGGAATCCGTCCTTATGGTATACCCCTCGCGGGCCACCGTCTGCCTCTCCTCGCAGGTCGGGTGCGCCGTGGGTTGTTCGTTTTGCGCGTCGGGGCAGCTCGGGTTACGTCGCAGTTTAACGGCCGAGGAGATGGTCGACCAGGTGCTGCACTTCGCCCGGCGGCTTAAGGCCGAGGGGCGCCGGGTCACCAACGTCGTGGTGATGGGCATGGGTGAGCCGTTTCACGCCTACGATGAGACGCTACGGGCCTGCCGGCTCCTCAACGACCCCGAGGGGTTCGGCCTCGCCGCGCGCAGCATCTCCCTCTCGACCGCGGGTGTGGCGGCGGGGATAGATCGGTTCGCGGCGGAGCCCGAGCAGTTCAACCTTGCGGTGAGCCTGCACGCCGCCACCGACGAGCTGCGCAACGAGCTCGTGCCGCTCAACCGCACCGTGCCGCTCGGTGTTTTACTGCCGGCTTGCTGGAGGTATACGGAGCGGACGCGGCGGCAGTTGATGGTCGAGTACGTACTCCTGCCGGGGGTTAACGACACGGGCGAGCAGGTCCGCGCGCTGGCGCGCGCGCTGGCCTCGCCGCTCTACCACCTCAACGTGATCCCCTACAACGAGACGGTCGCCGGCTTTCGCACGCCCACGCTGGCCGAGGTGGCCGCGTTCTGTGCGCGGCTCGATGCCGCCGGCGTGCGGCATACGGTGCGGCGCTCCCCCGGCGGCGAGATAAGCGCGGCGTGCGGTCAGCTCGCCCTCCGTCGCTCGCGGGGCGAGGCCGGCTAGGCGTCGAGCGCCTCCCTCATGGCCCTCGCCGTCTCCTCCGGGGAGGTCGCGAGCAGCAGCATCTCGCTCGCCAGCTCGAAGCCGGCCAGCGAGGACCGCCGGGGCACGATCTCCACGTGCCAGTGAAACTCATCGGCCCCCTCTGCCGGGGCCGTGTGGATCCAGAGGTTGAGTGGGGCGTCGTCGGTGACCTTCTTAAGTGTGGCGAGGGTGCGGCGCAGTGCGGCGGCGAGCGGCGCCGGGTTGGCTTCACGTACGTCGGCCGCGTGCTCGGCCGGCGCCATCCAGATCTCGCCGGGGAGCCTCGGCGCCGCGGGCGCCCACACCGCAATCGGCCCGGCGAGGATGAGGCGCTCCCGCGCACCGGTGAGCTCCTCGCAGAGCAGGCAGCCCCCGTGGCGCTCGCGGTGGCGCTTAAAGGCGTGGAGCTCGTGGGCGAGCAGCGGCGGCACCACCGGAGTGCCGATGAGCTGCGCGTGCGGATGCGCCAGGGAGGCGCCGGCCGCGGCGCCGCGGTTCATAAAGAGCGTTGCGGCCGCGGCGCCCGCGTTGAGTAGGGCGTCGATGCGGTGCTGCCACACGCCGATGACCTCGGTGAGCGCATCCGCATCGAGGTCCTCGAGCTGCGCTTCGTGAGCTGACGAGTGGAGGATCACCTCGTGCATCCCCGCGAGCGCTGGGTACTTGTTGGGCACCGCCCGCACCCGCCAGCCCGGCGTGTCGGCTCGGCCTCCCGGCCGGATAGCCTCGGTCTCCGGCGGGGTGAGGTGTTCGTTGCCGGCGCAGAAGGGGCAGGGGCCGGGCCGGTGCTTGCCGGCGCCGTGGAGGTCTGAGGGCCGCGTGGCGCGCCTCGGCGCGATGATCGCGGCCTTTCCATTTACCCGGTTGTGGCGAAGCTCGCCGTCGTCGCTGCGCATAGGTGGTCGCCCCCTTCTCTCCCCCCGTGAGGGGCGCCCGCTCCCCCGAGGCTTTCGGATTCTCGTTAACTAGGCTACTCTGTACGCGCGTGAGCGTCGAGGGCTCGGTGAATTCATCGCAATGCCCTCGTGCAGCTGTGTTGCGCGCTCGTTTAAATTGACCGGCGCTCAACCATCCAGCTATACTCATCCTTCTGAGCATTGACGATCGAGCGAGGACGCCGTGAAGAGAACCTACCAGCCGAATACAAGAAAGCGCAGCAAAACCCATGGATTCCGCAAGCGCATGAGCACGCGCGCCGGCCGGTTGGTCCTCAAGAAGCGGCGCCAGAAGGGGCGCAAGCGCCTCTCCGCGTAGCGCGCGCTCGGCCCTGATGCCCGCGAAGCGCCTTCGGCTTTCGCGCTCCTCTGATTTTACACGGGTCTACCGGCAGGGGAGTTCAGTCGCATCCCGATTTCTCGTGCTCTACACCTTTGAGCGCTCCTCAGAGGCGGGTGCGGGCGGGCCGCGGTTGGGGCTCTCAGTCTCCAAGAAGCTCGGGGGGGCGGTTGTACGCAACCGCATTAAGCGTCTGCTTCGCGAGGCCTTTCGGGGCTGCGAGGGGCAGCTGGCCGAGGAGTACGATGTCGTGCTCATAGCACGTCCGCAACTGCTCGATCTCATCGCCCGCGAGAACGCCGGCGAAAAAGGCGTTGTGAGCGCCGCTGCGCGGGAGCTCTTCGTGCGCAGCGGCCTTTTGTCGGGAGAGGGCGGGGCGTGAACCGCTTCGCCGTCGCCCTTCTCACCGGCCTTATTAAGGTGTACCAGTACACCCTCTCACCGTTTTTGGGGCAGCGGTGTAAGTACTACCCTTCGTGCTCGAACTACGCTATTGGCGCCCTGCGCGAGCACGGCATCGTGCGCGGTGTGGCGCTCGCCGGCTGGCGGCTGTTGCGCTGCAATCCGTTCAGCTACGGGGGGTATGACCCGGTTCCGCCGCGCCGCGGCTGTTCGCACAACGATGAAGTGAGTACCTGTGCCTAATCTCCCAATTATTAAGCAGCTCATCCTGGTGCTCCACCAGGTCCTCGTCGCCCTCCACGACCTCTTCGCCAGTATGGGCCTCGGCTCTTCGTGGACGTGGGGCCTCGCCATCATCGGCCTCACCATTATGGTGCGCACGATCCTCTTCCCCCTGACGTGGCGGCAGTTCAGCTCCACGCAGGCGCTTCAGGCTATTCAGCCGAAGCTCCAGGAGCTGCAGCGCAAGTACAAAAACAACCGGGAGAAGCTCAACGAGGAGACGATGAAGCTCTATCAAGAGCATCGCGTTAACCCCTTCGCCTCGTGTCTACCAGTGTTGCTGCAGCTGCCGGTGTTCTTCGCCCTCTACTATGCCATCAGGGGCACGAGCTACCTCGACCCCGAGACCACGCGTTCGCTCGGGGATGCGGCGTTCCTCTGGATCCCGCACCTCGGCAATCCCGACCCGTACTTCATCCTGTTGATCATCTACGTGGTCACGCAGTTCATCTCCACGGAGCTCACGCTCTCCCCCACCACGGAGAAGTCGCAGAAGATCATGATGCGGTCCATGCCCATCTTCTTCGTCTTCTTCCTCTTCAGGTTTCCAGCGGGCCTCTTCGTCTACTGGGTGACCACCAACATCTGGACGATCGGCCAACAGATCATCATCCGCCGGTCCGCCCGCGCGGAGGAGGCCGAGAAGTCCTCCGGCAAGCCCGCCAAGCCCGCGAAGCGCAGTCGTTTTCTGGAGATGCTCGCGGAGGCGCAGGAGCAGCAGAAGGAAGCCGGCGAGGCCGGCGCCGGCGCCCAGCCGCAGCGCAAGAAGCCTGCCGGCGCTCAGCAGCAGCGCAAGAAGCCTGCAGGTGGCAGTCAGCAGCAGCGCAAGAAGCCCGCAGGCGGCGCCCAGCAGCAGCGCAAGAAGTCCGCTGGAGGCCAGCCGCAGCAGCGCAAGAAGCCTGCCGGCGCTCAACAATCGCAGCGCAAAGCCACCCCCGGTGGCCAGCGCAAGCCCGCCGCCCGTTCGCCGAAGGGCGACGCTAAGCCCCCGGCGGCCGGCGCGAAGCCCGGCGCTCAGTCGGGCGGGAATAAGCCGGAGGGTGCCTCCAGTAAGGATGCATCAGAATAACCTCGCCTGATTCGTGAAGGTACTGTATGCTTTCCGTGGCAGGGAGGTAACAATGGCAGGGCCTGACGACCTTGAGCACGTGCACGGCGAGCAAGAAGACGACGTTGAGTTCGCGACGATAGCCACCGCTCCTACCACTGCGGAGGCGCGCAAAAAGGCGCTCGAGCAGCTCCGAAAGCTCGTCCCGCTCCTGGCGGAGGACGACGTCGAGTTCTTCGTCGTCGAGGAGGGTACCCGCGGTGGGTTCTTCGGCCGTGGGCGGTCGGAGGCTCGGGTGGAGGCTCGGGTGCGGCCGTGCCCTGCAGGCGACTCCCCGGAGGGCTCCTCAGATGCCGAGGTGCTGCGGGAGTTTATCCGCACCGTGACGCACCTCATGGGGCTCGAGGCTCAGGTGTTCGTCCGCGAGGACGAGTCTGCGCTGCGGGCCGAGATCACCGGCGAAGACCTCGGCCTCCTTATCGGCCGCCACGGCTCCACGATCGACGCGCTCCAGTACCTCGCCGCGATCGTCGTTAACGGCGACCGCCATCAGCGGCGCCACATCGTGGTCGACGCCGAGGGCTACCGCGAACGCCGCGAGGCGGCGCTTATCGCGATCGCCGAGCGCAGCGCGCAGCGCGTAGCGCGGGAGGGTGTGAGCATCACGCTCAAGCCCATGACGGCTGCGGAGCGCAAGGTTATCCATCTTTACCTGAGGGAGTATCAGGAGGTTCAGACCTTCTCGGAGGGCTCCGAGCCCTTCCGGTCGGTCGTCATCGCTCCCAGGGTGTAAACGGCGTTTGAGGAGGTTGCGTATGTACCGTCAGTTTAAAAAGTGGGGGCTTCTCGCCCTCGCCCTCGTGCTCGTCGCGTCGGTGCTCGCCGGCTGCGGTGGGAAGAAGGACGACTCGGCTTCGCTGCAGGAGCTGGTGAAGCAGAGTCAGACGAAGATGAGCGACATCAAGAGTGCCGCGTTCGACTCCGCCATCGACGTCAAGATAGACCTCGACGAGGCTAAGCTCGGCGAGAAAGACAAGGCGCAGGCCGATATGCTCGCCAAGGGCGTCAGCCTGAAGCTCAAGGGCTCCGCGCAGACCTCGCCGGTCCTCTTCGACATGAACATGACCGCCGACGCCATCGGGCAGACCTTCAGCGCCGATCTTCGCGCCAACACCAAGAAGCTCTGGCTCAACTACATGGGCTCGTGGTACGTCATGGCCCTTCCGCCCGAGCTCGCCGCGCAGATGAATGACGCCGGTGAGAAGCAGCTCACGGCCAAGGACTTCGGCATCGACACGTCGACGTGGGGCATCACCTACGAGCTGGTCGGCGAGGAGACCGTCAACAACGTCAAGGTGAAGCACATCAAGGCGACCGCCGACGCCCAGAAGGTCGCCGACAGCATCTTCGCCGCGGTCGAGACCCCCGAGTTCGCTAAGCAGGTCGGGGAGAAGCAGACGAAGGAGCTCAAGAAGACGATCGCCGACAACAAGGCGCGGATCGATGAGATCAAGAAGGCCGTCAAAGACGTGCAGGTTGAGTACTGGATCGGCATCGACGACCAGCTCACCTACAAGATGGCCTTCTCGGCCGGCGTCGTGCTTGAGGGCATGAAGGACGTGCCGGCTGGCCTCAAGGGGCTCACCCTCACGGGTTCTCTGGACTACAGCAAGTTCAACGAGCCGGTGAAGGTCGTGCCGCCGAAGGGTGCTAAGCCGTTCGAGAAGATGATGTCCGGCGCGGGTCTCTAAGCACGGACTCAAAGCGTTCGCGCCTCGTGCACGCCAAAGGGGCCGACCGGGGGATTTCCCGGTCGGCCCCTTTTTTGCGCGGGTTCTTGTGTGGCGGCGCGCCCGCTCAGCGGGTCCAGTCGAAGTCGCGCGCCTGCGCTTGCTCCCAGGTGGCCGGCTGATCGTCGCTCCGCTGTCCGAGGAGCGACTTGCTGAGGATCTCCGGGGCCTTCTGTGTGGCGACGCTCGGTGGCTCCGGCGTGGTGGCGGTTGGGGTCGCCGGCGGTCGACGGGTTGCTGAAGGGCGGTTGAGGCGACCGGCTGTGAGCTGGATGGTGCCGTCTTCGCGGACGCCGGCGTTGGGCGGTAGTGTGAGCTCGTCGTAGCCGCGGTCCTGCAGCTCTATGTCGCCGCTCTCGGTATCGACCTGGAACCGGTACCAGCCGATCGACCACATAAAGGTGGCTGTGAGTGCCTCGCCGGTGTACGTGATGTTGAGGGTCGGCGTGCCCAGCTGCTCGCTCGTCTCGACGATTCTGCGGGGTACCGAGCTGACGTTGAGGAGGTCGACGCCGCGCTGGAGGAGCGTAAAGGAGGCCTCCTCCTCCGCGAGTTCAGCTTCGTTGAACTCGTTCGTTGCGGGCTCCTCCTCGAGTTCGAGGGCCGGGGCTTCGGCCGCGTCGCGGTCGTGGGACGGCGCGCTTGCCTTTTGCTCTGCGGAGAGCATCTCGTCGGCCGAGAGCTCCTCCGCGATAGTGGCCGCCTCCTCTTGGAGCGCCTCGAGTGCTGCCAGTGAGATGGGTTGGGTGTCCTCGAAGGCGATCGCGGGTGCGGAGGATTCTTGTGCGGACTCCGCTGGCTGTGGCGTGGTGAGGAGGGGCTCCTTGCCGGCGAGCGTGCGCTCGAGCTCCTCGAGGCTCATCTCATCGCCCTCTTCCTCGGGCTCTTGGGCGATTGCGGGGACGTGGGAGAGGCGGTCGAGGAGGTCGCGGCGCTCGGCCTCCAGGCGGGTGAGCTGTGCGTTGACCCGCTCGATCTCGTCTTCTTTCTCGGCGAGAGCGCGCCGCAGCGCATCCTCGTTGGATTGTGGGCTCGGCTCCTCGGCGACCGACCGGTAGATACGGCGCGTCGACTTAATGGTGGCGTTTTGACCGGCGTCGTCGCCGAGGGAGAGGGTCTCCGGCCTGGCGCAGAGCATGCAGATGCGCCGCTCCGTGCCGTCTTCCTCGAGGATGCTCTGGGTTTGCTCGCCGGCGAGGAGGGTGCGGCCGCAGGCTGCGCAGGCGGTGAGATCGAAGCTGTCTTTGCTGCGACCGAAGGCGCGTTTAAACATCATCACTCCTGTGGGTACGCTGGCTGAGGGCGAATAGATCGCGCTCCGAATTTTTTATGATAACAGACGCAGGCGTGCACTCGACGCTTACCCTTTGGGTTTAATGAGCCCGCGAAGGAGCTCGATGTTCTCGCGGTCCGGTCCGTCGCCGGCGAAGCCGGGTACCTCGAGCACGCCGGGGAGGTCTGCGAGCGCGGGGTGCTGGACGAGATGGCGAAAACCCTCGAGGCCTATCTCTCCCTCTCCGATGTTCTCGTGGCGGTCGTGGTTGGAGCCGAGTGGGGTTTTGGAGTCGTTGAGGTGGAGGAGTGCGAGGCGGTCGAGGCCGCAGGCGTCGTCGAGTTGGGTGAGTGCGTCGCCGAGCCCGGCTTCGGTCCGCAGGTCGTACCCCGCCTCGAAGGCGTGTGCGGTGTCGAGGCAGACGCCGAGCCGTGGGTGACCTTCTGCGGCTTCGATGATCGCGCCGAGCTCTCCGAAGGTGACGCCGATGGTGCCGCCGGCGCCGGCGGTGTTCTCGAGGAGGATGCGCACCGGCGAACCCTCGGTCTCCGTGAGGATGTGCGCGAGTGCCTCTCGGACGCGTTCGAGGCCCACCGCGAAGCCGGCCCCTCGATGGGAGCCGATGTGGGTGACCACCGCATCCACGCCGAGTTGCTCCGCCGCGGCGACCGCGCCGATGAGCGAGGCGATAGACCGCTGTACGTGATCCTCGCGTTCGCTCGCGAGGTTGATGAGGTAGATCGTGTGGATAACGGTGAAGTGGATGGCGGAGGCCGCCCGCGCCTCACGAAAGCGCGCCGCATCCTCTTCTCTGTAGAGAGTGGGCGCCCAGGTGCGCGGGCTGCCGGCGAAGAACTGAATAGCCTCGCATCCGAGCGAGGTTCCGTTGTGGACGGCGTTCCAGACGCCGCCCGAGGACTTAACGTGCGCTCCGATATACATACGGCCTCTCAGTAGGGTGGCAGCGTGTCGTTCCTTCGAGTTTACCCTACTCGCCGTGTTCTGCACCGACCGACCGTGATAAGGTTGGGGGGCGGCTCGGCCGCGTCGTCTTGCAAGCACACAACACTCCAGGAGCTTCCGCGTATGTGCGGCATCTTCGGCTTCGCCGGGCCTCCAGATCGGCGCCTTCTCGGCCGCATGGCGGCCTCTCTCGTCCACCGTGGTCCAGACGACGCCGGCTCGTTTGAGCGGCCGTTCGTCAGCCTCGGCCACCGCCGCCTGAGCGTTATCGATCGGGTCGGCGGCCACCAGCCCGTCGCCAACGACGACGAGACCCTTTGGCTCGTCTACAACGGCGAGGTCTACAACTACCGAGAGCTCCGTGCGGAGCTCGAGGTCCTCGGCCACCGTTTTCACACGCAGAGCGACAGCGAGGTCGTGCTCCACGCCTACCAGGAGTGGGGCCCCACGTGCGCCGAGCGGTTTAACGGCATGTGGGCCTTCGCCATCGCCGACCTGCGCGAGGGCGACGGCAAGCTCGTGCTCAACCGCGACCACTTCGGCATCAAACCGTTGTACTACGCGCGCTCGCCGCGCAACGGGCGTCTCCTCTTCGCCAGCGAAATTAAAGCGCTCCTGCAGGATCCGGAGCTTGAGGCCGTGCCCAACGAGCAGATGGTGTTTGAGTACCTCCAGCACGGCCTGCACGACCACCGCCTCGAGACGTTCTTCACCGGCGTCTACGAGGTGCCTTCGGCGAGCTGGATCGAGGTCGAGCTCTCGCCGGGCGCCACCGGCGTGCTGCTCGGCGCGCTCGCGGAGCAGCCCGGCTACCTCACCTCGCCGCTTCGCTCACGTACCTACTGGGAGCCGGAGCTCAGCACCACCGGCGACCCCAACCCGGTCGCCTTCCGCCGCCGCTTTCGCGACAGCGTGGAGCGGCGGCTCGTCTCCGAGGTTCCGGTGGGCTCCTGCCTCTCCGGCGGCCTCGACTCCACGACGATCGTTTGCTATATGAGCGAGCTCCTCGCGGAGAACGTACCCGACGCCTCCTCCATGAGTGGCCACCTCAAGACCTTCAGCGCCGTGTTCGACGGCGACCCTATCGACGAGCGCGAGTACATCGAGGTCGCCGTCGAGTGCACCGGGGCCGACACCACCTACACGCGGCCCACCTCACCCGAGTTCGTCGACGAGCTCCGCGACTTCGTGTGGCATCAGGAGCAACCGCTCGTGAGCACCGGGCCGTACGCGCAGTGGTGCGTTATGCGGTGCGCCCGCGAGCAGGCCACCGTGCTCCTCGACGGTCAGGGCGGCGACGAGCTGCTCGCCGGGTACGTGCCGTATCAGCTCGTCTACCTGCGTCAGCTCTTCCGCCAGCGTCGCTACGCCGAGCTGCGCCGCGAGGCCTTCGCGGCGTGGGACGTGCTCTGGCCGCTCATCCGCCGCCGGCTCGCCCAGCGGCGCAAGCGCTTGCCTATTCGGCAGCTCTTGCGCCCTGGCTTTCTGCAGCGCGTCACCGACCCCGGCTACGGTCGCTCGCAGGACGACCTTAAGCAGCGCCTGCTGCAAGACCTTCGCTTCTACAGCCTGCCGTGCTTGCTTCGCTACGAGGATCGCAACTCCACGGCCTTCAGCATAGAGAGCAGGGTGCCGTACCTCGACCAGGAGCTGGTGAGTCACATCCTCAGTCTGCCCGACACGGCTATCGTTAAAGACGGGTGGAGCCGCTGGATTCTGCGCGAGGCGCTTAAAGACACGCTCCCCGAGAAGATCCGCAAGCGGCGCTGGAAGGTCGGGTTTACTACGCCCGAGATGCGCTGGATCAAGGCGCGTCGGGCGGTCTTTACGAGCCTCTACCGCTCGCCGAGCTTTCAGGCGCGGCCGTACTGGCGCGGCGAGGAGGTCGTTAATGCCTTCGCCGCCTGTTGCCGGGGCGAGGTCGAGGAGTCGGCCTTCTTCTGGCGTACCGCGAACGTCGAGCTCTGGCTCCGCGAGTTCGTCGACAACAGCCCCGTGCTAGAAGACGCCGATGGTGAGCAGGCGTTGACCGCCGCGGTGCCCGTGGGCCCCAAGCACCGCGGCTCGGTGCCCGAGGTGGGCGACCGCGGCGTGCCCGTGTTGCTCGCGATGGTCGGCGAGAGCTCAGAGGCCGCCACCGCCGCCGGCGAGGAGGCCGAGGCGCTCCTCGCCGCCTACACGCCGAACGACCGCAAGCACCTTTTCGCGGCTCTCTACGGTACTGTCTGGGCGCGGCTGCCCATTCGCACCGATCTCGTGAAGCGCGGCGATAGCCTCACCGAGCTCATCACGCGGCAGGTCGCCGGTCACGTTAAAGAGGGCGACATTGTGGTGATGGCCGAGAAGCCCATTGCCGCCAGCCAGGGCCGCAGCTTCGCGCTGGACGAGATCAAACCCACGAGGCTCGCTCAGTTCCTGAGCAAGGCCGTTACGCGTACGCCGCACGGCATCGGCCTCGGCATCCCCGAGACCATGCAGCTCGCTATCGACGAGGTCGGGACGCCGCGCATTCTCGCCGCCTCCGCCGCCTCCGTGGTGGGCAAGCTCTTCGGCAAGCGTGGGCTCTTCTATAAGGTCGCCGGGCCGAAGGTGGAGGCGATCGACGGCCCCACGCACAACACCCTGCCGCCGCACAACACCCACGCTAAGCTCGCGCCGTCCGACCCGGGCGGCGTGGCCGAGCGTCTCGCCGCGGAGCTCAGTGGCCTCGTCGGCGGTCGGGTGGATTTCGTGGTGATCGACGCCAACGACCTCGACGCCACAGTGCTCGGCTTCTCGTCCGGCGCCGACCCCGAACTCGCGGTGGCGCTCATGCGCGACAACCCGCTAGGTCAGAGCCACGAGCAGACGCCGGTGTGTGTGCTGCGCCCCATAGGTTCGCTTCCGGCGATCGTGTAGGGCGACGCGCCGGGCGCGGTAAGCGGCTTTAAGCGACGGCCCCCTCGTGTGCACCTTGGGTGCCGCGAGGGGGCCGTCGTCGTCTTGGTGCTCGTCGAGGCGGAAGGCGTTGTGCCGGAGGTTCAGTCCCTCGAGGGCTTAATGGAGACCTCTTTGGGGAGCGCTAGCTGTGCGGCCACCTCGATCGCCTTGATGATGCCGCAGGGCACGGGGCACGCGGGGTGTGCAAGGTGCTCGGCGGCGAGGCGGAGGGTGAGCGGCCCCTCACCGCGGAAGCTGATCTCTCGCCAGGGGTCTACTTCGGTGAGGTGTTCGGCGAGCTCCGCGACGTGCGGGCAGCCCGACGCGAACTCCAGTCGCACCGAGTCCCCCTCGTTGGTTGAGCGGACGGTGGTGTGAAAGCCGCAGATACCGCTGTCGATTTCGGTAGATGCCATAGGGGCTCCTTTCTCTCGTCGTCGCGCTCACCGTATCACGCGCTACGCCGGTGTAGTGAGTGGGGTAAGCTGTGAGGGTAGAGTGATTCAGGAGGTGCTCATCGAGAGGAGGTGGAGGTCGATGGCTACGTGGCTGAGGATTGGGCGCGGAGCGCTTGTGGTGGCGCTCGCCCTCTGCGGGGGGTTGCTGATCGGCGCCTATAGCGTCTCCGGCGACGCTGTAGGGCCGACTGCGAAGGCCGCGCCGGCTGAGTCGCTCGGCCGCAGCGACGCTGTCAGGAGGCTGGATGCGAAGACGGGCGCCGTCGTCAGCCTGCAGCCGGTACCGCAACGCACGGTCTCGTCGGGGAAGGCACTGCCCAGCGCCTACGATCTGCGGACCGCCGTCGGGCTGCCCGCGGTGCGTGAGCAGCGCCCCTACGGCACTTGCTGGGCCTTCTCCGTTAACGCCGCCATGGAGTCCAACGCCATTAAGAAGGGCTTGGTGAAGAAGGACTCGGTTAATTTCGCCGAGCTGCAGACCGTGTGGTTTGCGAATCGCAACGCGAAGAACAACAGTGGCAAGTACGAGGATCCCCTCAATAACTTCGGCGGCGACCGCCACTACCTCGCGAAGGACATACTCAGAGACGGCGGCGATACGGTCTACGCTCAGTACACGATCGCCTCGTGGATGGGCCCTATGGCGGAGGAGAGTCGCACCGCCTACACCGTGGCCAACGCAGAGGCGATCGCGGCCAACGGCTTGCCCTACAACTACGCCTTCGCCAAAGACGCCTGCCACCTGCGCGGGGTGCGCACCGCGACGATGGATCAGCCCGCCGTCGTAAAACAGCTCATTCTCGATTACGGCGCACTCGATGTGGCGTACCTGCACAGGGACGATTTTTATTCGAGCAACAGGTCTTACTATCAGCGGGAGACCACGCGCGTTAACCATTCGGTCACCCTCGTGGGCTGGAACGACTCCTATAGCCGCACGAACTTCAAGCCTTCCAACGGCTCACTGCCGCGGAGTAACGGCGCCTGGCTGGTGCGTAATAACTGGGGTTCCGGCTGGGGGTACCTCGGTGGCTACTTCTGGGCCAGCTACGAGAGCCTCAACTTCTGTAACCGGGAGAGTGCCGTCTACGCCTTCGAGATGGAGGCGGTCGACGTTTACGACTACTGCTACCAGTACGATGGTTCGAGCGCTCCCTTCACTCAGACGCTGGGAGCTGCGGATAAAGTGGCCAACGTATTCACCGCGCAGCACGACGAGCGCCTCAAGGCGGTGAGCTTTTGGCTGTACACACCCGCAGTTGGCTACGTTGTGAAGGTGTACAAGCAGAGTTCCGCCGATGAGAAGCCAGAGGAGGGCAGCCTCATCGCCACTATGAGCGGTACAACCCTGCACAATGGCTACTATACGGTCTCTCTGCCGGGGAGCCCCTCCCTCCGCCCCGGTGAGCGCTTCAGTGTAGTGCTCTCCTTCCCCGGCTCTCAGGTGCAAATGGAGAGAGACGGCACAGTCAACTGGAGCGACGGGGCGTATCTTCGCGCCTTCGCGACTGCTCGGCAGAGCTATCAATGGACAAACGGCGTGTGGACAGACCTGAATCCAGGTAATGGCGCCGGCGTTCAGGGTACGAACTGGCGCATTAAAGCGTTTACCACTGAGGGTGTGGAGCCCTCGCCCTCCCCTTCGCCCTCTCCGACGGCATCCCCCTCGCCGCTTCGGATGGGCGCTGTGAACGTGAGCCTCAAGGGCCGTACGGTGACGGCCAAGCGGCCGGCCGTCTCGGGTGGAGTCTCCAACAAGTATCGTTTCACGTACGCGCTCTACAGCGGCACGAAGAAGCTTCGCCAAACGAGCTCTACGGCCGCAGCGGTTAAGCTGCTCTGCCCCAAGAAGGGCAAGTACTTCGTGCGTGTGGTGGTCTCGGACGGTAAAAGCACCGTTGCGCGTAAGAGCAAGGTGGTGACCGTAAAGCGGTAGCGGCTTCGCCGATCGGGCGCCCGAGGAGCTTTGCGGAGGGACGCAGTGGTGCTCGCGCGCTGTGGGGAAAAGGTGGTGCCCCCAACGGAATTCGAATCCGTGCCGCCGGCTTGAAAGGCCGGTGTCCTAGGCCACTAGACGATGGGGGCACGTAAAGCAGCACCGCATTGTATCAAGCATACGGCTCGCGTGCGCGCGGCCTGCGCGCGCCGGGCTACGCGGAGCGCGGGTAGCCGCACACCGGCGCGAGGCCGCAGCGGGTGCAGACCTCCTCGCCGGCGGAGGGCTCGGCGGCGAGGCCGATGAGAAACGAGAGCGACTTTGCCGGCCGTAGGAGCCTTGCGGCGTTGAGCTCGATAACGCCGCCCGCCTCCCCTTTGGGGCTGAGGGCGGTGAAGATCTGCGCCTGCGCCTCGCGGATAGGCCAGGCGCAGAAGCCGGGCCAGCAGGGCAGCGTGAGGCTTGGGCCGTCGCTCTCGCGCTGGAGCAGGCAGCACGCCTGCATGGCGAGGTCTTCGACGGCGGCGCTGCCCACACCGTGCACGGCGAGGGCGAGCATGGGGTCGTCGGCGAAGAGCTCGATTGCGCGGGTGTCGATGGGCTGGCCGACGGTGGCGGCCACGACGATGAGGGAGGTGGCGGGCGCCAGCAGCTCCACGAGCTCCGGGCTGCAGAGCAGTTCGCCCCCGTCGTCGAGGAGGAGCCGGGCGCTCTCGCGGCCCGTGATCGACCGCGTGCGGGTCATCACGACGGGCTCAAGGAGCGGCGAGGCGAGCTCGATAGCCCGCTCGGCGGCTGTGACGATGCGCTGGCTGCGGGCTCGCACGGCTACTGGGTCCATGCCCTGACCGCGGATAACCGCGTCGGGGTCGAGGTTGAGCTGCCAGGTACGGTACGTGAGGAGGATAGTGAACTCCACTTGTGAGGGGTGAATGGTGGGCCGCACAGGGATCGAACCTGTGACCTTGGGATTAAAAGTCCCCTGCTCTACCAACTGAGCTAGCGGCCCCGGGGCGTCATTGTACCACCGTCGTGGGGGCTTGTGCTTCGAGGGCGGGGCGCCGGAACCGGCACCCCGCCCTCGGTGAACGTTTCGCTTAGTGCAGGAAGTGCCTGCGGCCGGTGAAGACCATGGACGCGCCATGCGCCTCGCAGGCGGCCACGGCCTTCTCGTCGCCCTTGGAGCCGCCGGGCTGCATAAAGGCGGTGATGCCCTGCGCTATGGCCAGCTCGACCGCGTCGGGGAAGGGGAAGAAGGCGTCGGAGCCCACGACCGCGCCCTTGAGGTCGAACTGGGCCTTTTGGATCGCGATCTGCGTGGAGTCCACACGGCTCATCTGGCCGGCGCCGACGCCGAGCGTGGCGAGGTTGCGGGCGATCACGATCGCGTTGCTCTTAACGTGCTTGGCGACCCGGAAGGCGAAGATGAGGTCGCCCCACTCCTGCTCGCTCGGGTGCGTGGTGGTGGCGACGGTCATCTCGTCGCGCTCCTCCGACTCGGTGTCTTTGTCTTGAATGAGCAGGCCGCCGAGCACGCGCTTGTAGTCGAGCTCGCCGAGGTTGGCCTGCCGGTGCTCCTCGTTGCGGAGGATCCGGATGTTGGCCTTACGGCAGAGGACCTCGAGGGCGTCCTCGTCGTAGTCCGGCGCGAAGATGACCTCCACGAAGAGCTCGCTGAGCCGCTCCGCGAGGGCGAGGTCGACGGTGCGGTTGACGGCGATGACGGAGCCGAACGCGCTCACCGGGTCGCAGGCGAGGGCTTTGTCGTACGCGGCGGCGAGGTTCTCGCCGAGCGCGCAGCCGCAGGGATTGTTGTGCTTAATGATGGTGACGCAGGGGAGGCTGAACTCGTCGCAGATGCCGCGCGCGGCGCCGAGGTCGTAGAGGTTGTTGAAGCCGAGCTGCGAGCCGTGAAGCTGGCTGACCTTTGAGAGCAGGTGCTGACGGCTGCCGGACTCGGCGTAGTACGCCGCCCGCTGGTGCGGGTTTTCGCCGTACTTGAGGTCGAGGACCTTCTCGTAGCCGCGAATAAACGTGCTGGGGAAGTCGCCCTCGTCGACGCTGAACCAGTTGGCGATGGTGAAATCGTAGCGGGCGGTGCGCTGGAAGGCCTTGGTGGCGAGCCCACGGAGCGTAGCGTAGCTGAGCTCGCCCTCATTGGCGCGCAGCTCCTTGAGGAGCTCCTCGTAGTCGCTGGGGCTCGTGACCACGGCGACGCCCGCGTGGTTCTTGGCGGCGGCGCGGATCATAGAGGGGCCACCGATGTCGATGTTCTCGATGACGACCTGGTCCTCTACGCCGCGGCGCCCCGCGACCTCTTCGAAGGGGTAGAGGTTGCAGACGATCATGTCGATGGACTCGATGTCGTGCTCGGCGATGGTCTCCATGTGCGCGGGCACGTCGCGCCGTGCGAGCACACCGGCCATGAGGCGGGGGTGCATCGTTTTAACGCGGCCGTCGAGCATCTCCGGAAAGCCGGTGACCTCCTCGACGAGGGTGACCGGGATGCCGACGTCTTTGAAGAGCTTGGCGGTACCGCCGGTGGAGATGATCTGGACGCCCATGTCTACGAGTTCTCTGGCGAACGGCTCCACACCGCTCTTGTCGAAAACCGAGATAAGCGCTCGCTTAACTTTCACTGACACGCTCCTTTAGAGTGGTCGACACAACGAGGGCCGGTGCCGTGCACGGCCAATCCGAACGCCTAGCGTAACCCAAACGATGCTGTTAGCAAACGGCGGTTATTTTTTAGGACAACTGCGCGTTGTGGCGGCGCTCCTGTGCGAGGCGGGCGCGCCACGCGGCGGCGTCGGGGTAAGAGCTTCGGCCGAGCCCGGCGATGCCGCGGCTCGCGGCCCACGCCGCGAGCCTTCCGGCGCTCGCCAGGCCTACGTGCTCGATCATGGCGGCGATAAAACCGGCCGCGAAGAGGTCGCCGGCGCCGGTGACGTCGACCACCTCGGTTGGCAGCGGCGGGACGTAGAGGTCGATGTGGTGGCCGACGAGCCTGGCGCCGCGACCCCCCATCTTGACGACCACGAGGTTGACGCCCGCCCGCAGGGTGAAGTCGAGCGACTCCGGGAGCGAGAGGCCGCAGAGCATCTCGAGCTCGCGCTCCGTGACGAAGAGGTAGGCGCAGCGCTTGAGGATCGGCAGAAACCGTTTAACGCCTCGGCGGGCGTAGATCTCGCCGGGGTCGAAGGTGACCTCAGTCTTGGCGGGCAGCCTTTTGAGGAGGGCGAGCTGTGCCGCGAGCGGCTCGTCGTTGGCGAAGCTCGTGAAGTGGGCGAAGCGGGCGGTGGGGAGGCGGCGCGGCAGGTCGGCCGGGCAAAACGAGCTGTTGGCGCCCGGCGAGATGAGGTTGCGGCGCTCGCCGTCTTGGTCGAGCAGGACGTACGTGCGGCCCGTGGTGCCGTCGCGCACGACTGAGCGGTGGTCGGCGGGGTGCAGCTGTTGCAGCAAAAAGTCGCCGTCGTCGTCGGCCCCCGCGCGCCCGACGACGACGGCGCGGTAGCCCATGCGGGCGAGGGCGTGGGCGGTGTTCGCGGCTTGCCCGCCGCCGAAGCGCGCCACCTGCTCCTCGCTGAGCGTGTGGTGGAGGAGCTCCCCCAATTGCTCGTCGGTGGGGCGCTCCTCGCCCGGTGGTCCGAGCGCGGCCCAGAGCGTGGAGTCGCGGGGTAGGCGGTAGATGAGGTCGAGGTTAAGCGCGCCGCACCCTATGAGATCGCAGGATCTCATAGCGCCAAGGCGCCCCTGTACGTAACCGCCTCGTCGCCGACGCGCTCCACGACCTCGCCGACGAGGGAGGCCTCGAGGTCGTGTGCGGCGACGATCTCGAGGGCCCGCGGGGCGTCGTCGTGCGCGAGGGCGACGACCATGCCGATGCCGCAGTTAAAGGTGCGGAGCATCTCGCTCTCGCTCACGCCCAGTGAGTGAAGCCAGCTGAAGAGGGGGCCCGGCACCCACGCCTCAAGGTCGAGCGCGGCCGCGAGTCCTTGAGGTACGGCCCGGCCGACGTTGTCGGGGTAGCCGCCGCCGGTGATGTGCGCGGCCGCGTGTACGGCGACGTCGCGGCCAAGGGCCTCGAGCACCGGGCTGTAGATGGTGGTGGGGGCGAGGAGGGCGTCGCCGATGCTGAGGCGCTCGGGGGCGCCGGGGAGCTCGTCCGCGAGGTTCACGGCGTGCGCCTTAAGCAGGTGGCGTACGAGGCTGAAGCCGTTGGAGTGCAGGCCGCTGGAGCGGATGCCGAGCAGTGCGTCGCCGGCCGTGACGCGCTGTGGTCCCCAGAGGGCGTCGCGCTCTGCGGTGCCCACGGCGAAGCCGGCGAGGTCGAAGTCGCCGTCGGCGAACTGGCCGGGGTGCTCGGCGGTCTCGCCGCCGAGCAGCGCACACCCGGCGAGGCGGCAGCCCTCGTCGACGCCGGAGACGATCTCGGCGACCCGCTCGGGCACCACCTTGCCGACCACGAGGTAGTCGAGGAAGAAGAGCGGGGTGGCGCCACAGGTGGCCACGTCGTTGACGCTCATGGCGACGAGGTCGATACCGATGGTGGTGAGTCGGCCCACGGCGCGCGCCAGCTCGATCTTGGTGCCGATGCCGTCTGCGCCGGCGACGAGCACGGGGTTGGCGAGCGGCGGCAGCTGCATCGCCCCGCCGAAGCCACCGAGCCCTCCGAGCACGAGCGGGTGGTTGGTGCTCGTGAGGCGTTGCTTCATGAGCTCGACGGCGCGGTTGCCCGCCTCTACGTCGACACCGGCTTCTTTGTAGGTGAATCGCTGATCGTTGTTCATGGGGCTCCGATCGTCCGTAGCAGCGTGCATCCGCTAGATCTGCGCCGAGAAGAGTCGTGCGACCGAGTTGCGGAAGCGGAGGGGGCGGGGTGTGGACTCCACATCGGCGAGGGTGATCTCGAAGCAGTCCTCCAGATCGTCGTCGAAGGTCTTCTCCATCTCGACGGCTTTGTGAGGGTCGTAGATCCAGATCATGAGCTCTTTGTGGAGCCGGAGGCTGCGGGTGTCCATATTCATGGTGCCGACCGCGCCGAAAGAGGAGTCGACGACGATCGTCTTGGAGTGCAAAAAGCCGGCCTCGTAGAGAAAGATACGGCCGCCGGCCTCGAGAAACGGCCGGTAGTAGGTCTGCGCCGCCCAGAAGGGGAGCCGTTTGTCGAGCTTGGCGGTCATCATGAACTGCACGTCGACGCCGCGGAGCGCTGCGTTCATGAGGCACTCAAACACCGCCTGGTCGGGCACGAAGTACGGCGACTGAATGCGCAGCGTGTAGCGTGCGCTTGCGATCGCTGTCATGTGTGCGCGGCGGCCGGCCTCCCACGGGTCCTCCACGGTGTGCGCGACGAGCTGGGTGAGGGGTCCGGTGCAGCCGTCGTTGCAGGGGGCCGGCAGGTAGGCGTCGCCCAGGAGGTCTTCGTGCACGTCTTCGAGCCACCGCATGGCGAAGAGCTTTTGCAGCTCGGCGACGGCTTGCCCGGTGATGCGCAGGTGGGTGTCGCGCCAGACGGCGAAGCGGTCGCCGCCGTCGATGTACTCCTGGCCCATGTTCATGCCGCCGGTGTAGCCTATCTCGCCGTCGATCACGGCGATCTTGCGGTGGTTGCGGTAGTTGAGCTTGGTCAGGCTCTTCATGTCGGCGCTCACCGTGGCCCCCGCCTTGGCGAGCAGCTGGAGCTCGCTCTTGTCGTAGCTGAGGCAGCCGATGTAGTCGTACATGATGTCGACTTTAACGCCGGCGGCGAGGCGCTCGTGGAGGATCTCGCTGATCTCGGCGGTGAGTTTGTCGTACTCCCAGATGAAGTACTCGAGGTTGATGAAGCGCTTGGCGGCGGCGAGGTCGCGCTTGAGGTGCGCGAACTTCTCGGCACCGCTCGTGAAGATCTGGAGCGTCTTGGCGGGGAGGATCTCGGTGCCGTTGAGCCGCCTGATGGTGAGAAAGACGTCCATGGCGGCCGTTCCCGAGTACTCCCGCTCGAACCGCAGCGCGGCTTTGAGGTTGCGCTCGTACACCGGCTGCATGCGCGTGCGCACCAGGGCCATGAGGTCTTTGGTGGTCTTTCTGCGCGCGGTGATGATTTTCCAGTCGCGGCCGAAGAAGAAGAAGAAGAGAAGGCCGACGACCGGCAGGAGGATGAGCACGAAGAGCCAGGCGATGGCGTGTGAGGGCTCTCTGTTGTCGGTGATCACGAGGATCACGACGGCGAAGAGGTTGATAATGGCGGGGACGAGGACCCACCAGGGGAGCGAGAGGGTAAGGGAGAGGACTGAGGCGACGCTTGCTGTGGGGGCGGTGGCCACGGGGTTGTCTTCTCTCCTCTTCGCGCTGCAGTGAGCTTGGAGAAGTGTATCGAATTTCGGGGAGGAGGGCGAGGGCTCGCGGCCGGCTTCGCCCGCGCGGCCGCCCTCCCCTTTTTACCCCTGCGGCCGTCGCCCCCGCAGCACACGGACGATCGCGGTGATGAGCGCGGGGAGCGTGGAGGCGAGCGCCGCGATGAACACCGCGACGACGAGATACTTCTTGATGGCCGGGATAGTGCCGAACCAGTAGCCGGCCCCGACGAAGAGCACGGACCAGCCGGCCGCCGCCACCGCCGCCGCTACGAGAAAGCGGTGTAAGTCCATGCGGGTGGCGCCGGCGAGAAAGGGCACAAGGGTGCGCACGATGGGCAAAAACCGCGCCCAGATGACGGCGAAGGCGCCGTGGTGCTCGTAAAACGCGTGCGCCTTCTCTACGTGTTCCGGGCGCGGGTAGCGGCGCGGTTTGCTGAGTACGTGCCGCCCCACGAAGCGCCCGATGAAGTAGTTGCAGAGGTCGCCGCAGAACGCGGCGAGGACGAGGAGCGGGGCGAGGATCGTAATGCGCAGGACGCCGGCCCCGGCGAGCGTGCCGCTGGCCATGAGGAGCGACTCCCCCGGCAGAAAAGGGGTCACCACGAGCCCCGTCTCGGCGAAGATGGTCGCGAAGATCGCCGCGTAGACCCAGGAGCCGGACTTGTTGACCACCTCGATGAGGGAAGCGTCGAGGTGGAGGAGGTGCATAAGGCCCTGCTCGATCAGGGGGGGCCTCCCTCCTCCTCGACGTCGGGCTCGGTGAACATGTCCGTCTCCTTGAGGCGGGAGTAGGCGTCGATCGCGATCTTGGTGAAGGGGGCGGCGAACACGCCGCCGATCGCCCCGGCGAGGACGGCGCCGATGGTGGTGGAGAAGAGGATCACCAGCCCGTGGAGCTTAAGGGCGCCACCGAGGGCGAACTGGGAGACCACGTTCTGCAGCGGGCCGTTGGCGATGAGGATAAAGAGCACCATGAGCAAGGCCTTCTTGATGCCGCCGACGCCCAGGGCGATGAGGATCGCAAACGCACCGCCGATAAACGCGCCGAACATGGGGATGTAGTTGGTGACCCAGCAGATGACCCCGATGGTGAAGGCGAGTGGAACGTTGATGATGAGTGTGCCGATGCCGACGATGACGCCGTTGAAGACCCCGACGAGCGTGCTGCCCCAGAGGTAGCTGCGCAAAAAGCGGGCGCTGTCGGCGATGATCGCGTAGGCGGTGGGCTGCGGCAGGGGGTGCATGGCCCGCGAGAGCCAGAGGCCGATACCCCGGCCGTCGATGAGGAGGTACACCAAGATGTTGAGGGCGATAAAGGTGCCGAAGAGGAGGGCGGCCAGTGACTGCACCCCCGAGACCACGCCGCCCACCGCGCCCTTGGTGATAGCCGAGGCGCTCTTCTTGATGGAGGCGTTGAGGGAGTCCAGGGCCTCGGGGTTGATGTCGTGGTTGGCCAAGGCGCTCTGGATGGCGTGGAGCGCCGAGTTGATCTGGGCTGCGATCGCCGGCGCTTGCTCCACGAGGCCTTTAACGACGACCACGAGGAGGCCCCCCACGCCGATGAGGATGAGGAGCGTGACGATGAGCGCCCCGGCCCACCGCCGGATGTGCCACCGCTGCAGGAGGTCGACGAGCGGCAAGAAGGTCGCCGCCAGGAGGACCGCGAACAGCGTGGGCACCACGACGCTCTGCACCGCCGAGAGCGCCATGCTGACGCCCACCAGGAGGATGACGATGCCGATGAGGAGCCAGCTGGCGTAGCCGAACTGGCGTAACCACCGCGGGAGCGAGAGCGGGATATGCTCGAGTTGCCGGGGCTCCCTCACGGGTTACGGTTCGTTTCGCTTGAGCGTCTTCTCGAACCGCATCTTGCTCATGGAGTACTCCTCGGGCACCTCGATGGGGTAGTCGCCGTCGAAACAGGCGCGGCAGAACTTGCACGCCGGCAGGCCGGTGCTCTCCTGGAGCCCCTCGAGTGTGAGGAAGTGCAGGCTCGTGGCGCCGACTTTGTCGCGGATCTCCTCGATGGTGAGGTTGGCGGCGATGAGCTCGTCGCGGGTGGTCATGTCGATGCCGTAGAAGCACGGCCACTTAATGGGCGGTGCGCTGATGCGCAGATGTACCTCTTTGGCGCCGGCGGCGTAGAGCATGCGCACGAGCTTGCTGGTGGTGTTGCCGCGTACGATGGAGTCGTCGACCACCACGAGCCGTTTGCCGCTAATGACGCCGCTGAGGGGGTTGAGCTTCATGCGGATCCCGAGCTGGCGGAGCCGGTCGTCGGGCTGGATAAACGTGCGGTGGACGTAGCGGTTTTTGATGAGCCCCTCGGTGTAGGGGATCCCGGAGGCGGCGGCGTAGCCTATGGCCGCCGGGATCCCCGTGTCGGGCACGGGGATAACGAGGTCGGCCTCTACCGGCGCCTCGGCCGCGAGGCGCCGGCCCATGGCCTGCCGGGCGAGGTGCAGCGTACGCCCGCTGATAACGCTGTCGGGGCGCGCGAAGTAGATAAACTCGAAGATGCAGAGCGCCTGCCGCTCATCGGCGGCGATCTCCACGCGGTCGCTGCGGACGCCGTGCTCGTCGTCGACGATAACGATCTCGCCGGGTTGGATCTCTCGCACGAAGTTCGCGCCGACGATGTCGAGGCCGGCGGTCTCGCTGCTGAGCACGGGGTGGCCCTCGAAGTCGCCGAGGCAGAGCGGCCGCACGCCGAAGGGGTCGCGAAAGCCGACCAGCGCGTTGCCGCTCATGACGACGGCCGAGAACGCCCCGCGGATCTTGCTCACCGTGGAGTG
This sequence comes from Thermoleophilia bacterium, assembly GCA_040776965.1. Lineage (GTDB taxonomy): Bacteria > Actinomycetota > Thermoleophilia > UBA2241 > UBA2241 > CAIXSE01. The sequence goes on along the minus strand of JAXGZO010000001.1, from coordinate 347,044 downwards.
AATGGCCTCGAGCAGGTCGCCGTTTTCGGCCCCCTGCGCGATGAGGGCGGTGATCACCTCGGTGTCGCTGGTGCTCGAGAACTTCATGCCCTCGGCCATGAGCTCGTCGCGCAGCGTGGTGGTGTTGACGAGGTTGCCGTTGTGGCCGAGCGCGATAACGCCGCCCTTGCGGGTGCGGACGAAGGGCTGGGAGTTCTGCCAGTGGCTGGCTCCCGTGGTGGAGTAGCGCACGTGGCCGATCGCGTACTGGCCGCTTAGGCTCCCGAGGATCTGTTCGTTAAAGACCTGGCTCACGAGGCCGAGGTCTTTGATCACGGTGATCTGCCCGTGATCGCTCACGGCGATGCCGGCGCTCTCCTGCCCGCGGTGCTGCAGGGCGTAGAGGCCGAAGAAGGCCAAGCGCGCCACGTTGCGGCCTGGCGCGTGGATACCGAAGACGCCGCAGCTGTCGTGCAGGCGGTCGCTGTTTGCGAGGTCGTTCATCGCCGTATCAGGAGAGCCGCTCGGGGAGCGACTCGTAGGCGGAGGTGAGCTCGCGCACCGGGAGCACGAAGAGCTGAGTGCCCTTTTCGCTCCAGCGGAGGTCGCCGGAGGTAACGCGGCCGATAACACGGTGCGGGAGGTCGCCGAGGAGGTCTACCAGGCGCTTCAGCGAGGAGGGGGCGACGCTCACGATAACGCGCCCCGGTGCCTCGCCGAAGAGCGCGAGGTCGGGCCGGCCGGCGGCGCCGACGACCGAGGCGACGTCGCCGAGGTCGACCTCGGCGCCGAGCCAACGGCCTCGATTACCCGGCAGGCGCTCGGCGGCCTCCGGGTCGGCGTAGTCCGCGCCGCCGTTCATGCCGCTCAAAATGCAGCACTCGGCGAGCGCCACGGCGAGCCCGCCGTCGGAGCAGTCATGGGCGCTCTTGAGGAGCCGCGCCTCGATAGCTTCGCGCAGCGTGCGCTGCAGTGAGGCCTCCAGCGCGAGGTCGACGTCGGGTATGCGCCCGGCGACCTCGTTGAAGTGCGTCTTTTGGTACTCGGAGCCGTCGAGCCAAGCCTCCTCGGGGCCGAGCGTGAGGATAACGTCGCCCTCGTCCTTAAAGGATGAGTCGATGTGCACGCTCACGTCGTCGTAGAGCCCGAGCATACCGATCATGGGCGTGGGGTAGATGGCCTGGCCGAAGCTCTCGTTGTAGAAGCTCACGTTGCCGCTCACGACCGGCGTGTCGAAGGCCTCGCAGGCCTGGGCGACGCCCTCCACTGCCTGCTCGAACTGCCAGTAAATGTCGCCCTTCTCGGGGTTGCCGAAGTTGAGGCAGTCGGTAACGGCCACCGGCAGCGCCCCCGCGCAGGCGAGGTTGCGCGCCGCCTCGGCCACGGCCGCCTTGGCGCCGCGGTACGGGTCGAGGTAGCAGTGGCGGCCGTTGCAGTCGTTGGTAAAGGCCATGCCGCGCTGCGTGCCCTTAATGCGCAGCACGGCGGCGTCGCCGCCCGGGATCTGCACGGTGTTGGCCTGCACGATGTAGTCGTACTGCTCGTAGGCCCAGCGTTTGCTCGCGATGTTGGGTGCGGCGAGGAGCTCCGTGAGCGCCGCCCCCAGATCGGCCGGCTGCGGGTAGGCCGCGCTGGTGACGGCGAGCGGCTCGTCGACGATGTACTCCGGCTTAAAGGAGGGCGTGCGCACCACGGGGCTCTCGTCGGCCAGGCGCCGTGCGGGTATGTCGGCCACGCGCTCGCCGTGCCAGATGATGCGCAGCATCGTGCTGTCGGTGACCTCGCCGATCGCGGTGCAGTCGAGGTCCCAGCGCTCGCAGACCTCGTACACCTCGTTAAACTGCTCGGGGGTGACGATCGCCAGCATGCGCTCCTGGCTCTCGCTGATCATGATCTCCCACGGCTCCATGTCGGCCTCGCGCAGCGGCACGCGGTCGGCGTGGATGTCGAGGCCCACCATGCCCTTGCTGGCCATCTCGGAGCTGGAGCTGGTGAGGCCGGCCGCGCCGAGGTCTTGCATGCTCACCACGAGCTCGCGGCTGAGGAGCTCGAGGCAGGCCTCGATGAGCTTCTTCTCGGTAAAGGGGTCGCCGACCTGTACGGAGGGGCGCTTCTCCTCCAGCGTCTCGTCGAACTCCTGGCTCGCGAGCACGCTGGCGCCGCCGATGCCGTCGCGGCCGGTCTTGGAGCCGATGAGCACGACGTGGTTGCCGAGGCCGGAGGCGATAGCGCGCACGATGCCATCGGTGCGAATGAGGCCGGCGCACATGGCGTTAACCAGGCAGTTGCCCTTGTAGCTCGGCTCGAAGGAGATCTCGCCGCCCACGGTGGGGATGCCGAGGCAGTTGCCGTAGTGGGCGATGCCGCCCACCACGCCGTCCAGGAGGTAGCGCTGGCGCGGCTCGTCGAGCTCGCCGAAGCGCAGGGAGTTGAGCGCCACGCAGGGGCGCGCGCCCATGGTGAAGATGTCGCGCACGATGCCGCCCACGCCGGTGGCCGCGCCCTGGAAGGGCTCCACGGCGGAGGGGTGGTTGTGGCTCTCGACCTTCATGGCCACGGCCCAGCCGTCGCCCACGTCGATAATGCCGGCGTTTTCGCCGGGGCCCTGCAGGATGCGCGGCCCCTCGGAGGGGAACCGCCCCAAGATGGGCCGCGAGTGCTTGTAGCCGCAGTGCTCGCTCCACATGAGCGAGTAGATGGCGAGCTCGACGTACGTGGGCTCGCCGCCTTGGATCTCGCAGATATGCTCGTATTCCTCGGCGTCGAGGCCGAGTTTGATGGCTGCCTCGAGTGTGGCTCGCTGCGTCATGCCCTCACCTCCGAGGTCTGCAACACGGTGTTGATGATGGACTGGAAGAACGCGCGGCCGTCGGTGCCGCCCGCGAGGCCCTCCTCCACGGAGTTCTCCGGGTGGGGCATCATGCCGAAGACGTTACGCGCCTCGTTGCAGATGCCGGCTATGTGCTGCGCCGAGCCGTTGGGGTTGGCGGCGGCCGTAGCGGCCCCGCCGACGTCGGCGTAGCGCAGCACCACTTGGTCGTTTGCCTCGAGGCGGGCGAGCGTCTCTGCGTCGGCCACGTAGTTGCCGTCGTTATGCTTGACGATAACGCGCAGGAGGTCGCCACGCTCGCAGGCGCTCGTGAACGGCGTGGCCGTAGTCTCCACCCGCAGGTTAACGTAGCGGCAGACGAACTTAAGGCCGGTGTTGCGGATGAGGCCGCCCGGCAGGAGGCCGGCCTCTACGAGGGTCTGAAACCCGTTGCAGATGCCCATGACCAAGCCGCCGTTGTTGGCGAACTCGATGACCGACTGCATGATGGGGCTGAAGCGCGCGAGCGCGCCGCAGCGCAGGTAGTCGCCGTAGCTGAACCCGCCCGGCAGGATGATGGCCTGCACGCCACAGAGGTCGGTGTGCTTGTGCCAGAGGTACTGCACCGTGGCATCCGGAAAGGTCGAGATGGCGTGGTGAGAGTCGGCGTCGCAGTTGCTCCCGGGGAAGACGACGACGCCGAAGCGCACGGGGGAGGAGGCACTCATCTCAACCTCCGATGATCTCGAAGGTGTAGTCCTCGATGATCGGGTTGGCGAGGAGCCGGCGGCACATCTCGTCCATCTCGGCGCGTGCCTCGCTCTCGGTGAGGCCGTCGGCCAGGGTGAGATCGATGATCTTGCCGACGCGTACATCGCTGACGCCGTCGTAGCCGAGGTTGGGGAGCGAGCGCTCAACGGCTGCGCCCTGCGGATCGAGGATACCCTGTTTGGGAGTGACGTAGACGCGGACCTTCATCGCTTACCTGCCAGAGGAGAGACCTACGAGGACGCTATCAGTGTATCGCACTGCGGCCTTTGGTGGAGCTGCGCGTCGAAGAGGGTCGGTGTGAGCGGCGAAACGGTTCAACCCCCGCTCCACCCAGGGGGTGATGAAGCCTGGCGTGAGGGGTCGTAAGCTGGCGAGCCGTGAAGGGGGTTTCGTCGAGCGGGGAGGTGCGTGGTGTATGCGGAGGTGGTGGATCCCGACCCTTTTTTACGGCTTCACGCCGAGGAGGCCGTACGGGCGCTCGGCTTCAGCGTGGTGCGGCCGGGCGCTAGCGGAGAGGAGGGGGCGGGTGAGCTGGCGGAGCGGCGTAGCCTCTCCGCCAGCTTCGTGGCGCTCGGGGCGGACGCCCGGTGTGCGCGGTTCGCACCGCCGGCCGCCGAGGGCAACCGGCCACCGGTGGTGGGGTACACGACGCGGCCGCAGGTGGTGCTCGCCGCACACCGCCTGCACGGCTGCTGCGACGCCTTCGTGTTGCTCCGGGTGGGCGGCGGGCGGCCGCGCTTTTACCACCCGCCCGTGCGGTGTGCGCTCGAGTGGGCCGGCCTCACCGTCCGCGAGGCCGACGTGCTCTTACTGCTCCTGGCGGGGTGCACTACGCCGACCATAGCCGGCCAGCTCTGCGTCGCGCCGGCTACGGCGCGCTCGCACTGCCGTGCCGTGCTGGGCAAGCTCGGGGCGGCGGACCGGCGCGCGCTATGCGCCGAGCTCCTCCCCGCGGGCGACCTACGGCCTGATGATAACCGGCATGCCGATCACGACGCGCTCGTAGAGGTCCATGGCGTCGGAGTTGTGCATGCGGATGCAGCCGTGGGAGGCGTGGGTGCCTATGCTCCCCGCCGCGCTCGGCGGGATGCCGTGAATACCCACGCCCGAGGCCGTGGTGCCCATCCAGCGGGTGCCGAGCGGGTTGTTGATGCCCGGCGCGATGGGCTTGGAGCCGGCCGCCCAGCCCGAGTCGGGGGGTAGCCAGCTCGGGTCCTTCTGCTTGGTGGCTATGGAGAAGACCCCGGTGGGGGTGGGGTACGCCGGCTGGCCTACGGCCACCGGGTACGTCTTCACGAGGCGGGTGCCGCGGTAGAGGTAGAGGCGGCACTCACTGAGGTCGACCACGATCTTGCCGCTCAGCGCCGCGAGGAAGGTACCGCCCACGATGCCGTCGGCCTCCATGTTGTAGCGCGTCTGGAGTTTGCGCACGGCCTTGGTGGTGGCGTCGTCGTACACGCCGGTCTTCTTGCCTTTGTATACGCCGGCGGTGATGAGCTTCGCCTGGAGCTCTTTGACGTCTTTGCCGCGTGCGCCGGTGCGCATGGAGGCCCAGCCGAACCGCTCGGTACTGTCGATCAAGAAGGATTGCTTTTTGACGACTACGTTGCCGCCTCGGTCGCTTGCGCGCACCTCGAGCACGTGCCGCCCCTCGGCGAGCCCGGTGAGCTTAAGGGTGGCGTTCTCCGGCGACCCGGTGTACCGCTGCCGCTTGCCGTTGAGGATGACCTCGAGCTTCGGCTTGCCGAGCTGGTCGGTGGCGCGCATGTGGATCTTGAGCGAGGGGCTCTTGCGGTGCTTCGCGATCTTCGTGACCTCGAGGGTGGGGGGCACGGCGTCGACGTAGACCTTATAGGTCTTTTCGGCGGAGTTGCCGGCGCGGTCGGTGATCTCGAGTGTAACCGAGGAGGGGCCGTCGGGGAGGTTGGCCTCTACGGAGTAGGCGCCGTGCTCGTCGGCCGTACCGCTCGCTTTAACGGCGCCGCTCGTGACGGTGATAGTGGAGAGGGGCTCCGTGGTGCCGGTGAACACCGCCGGGGATTTGTTGACGCGCCCCTTGCCGGCCTCACCGGCGATCTCGGGCTTGGGGGGCACGGTGTCGACGGTGAAGCGCCAGTGCTTTTGCGGGTGGCGCACGAAGAGGTTGGAGCTCTGGGCGCTGAAGGCGACGGTGTACGTTCCGTCGTGCAGATGGCCGGGGTGGATGGAGACGGTGTTTTCGTGGCGCGTGATGCTCTCGGTCACATCCTCACCGTTGAAGACCACGCGGACGTGAGTGAGCGAGCGGAGCCCGCGAACGTCAAAGGAGACTGCGGGTGAAGAGTCTTTGGTGAACGCCTCGGGCTTGGGGGTGAGAGCTGAGATGCGCGGGGCGGTGAGGAGCTGCCAGCCCGCCAAGCCGCCGCCGAGCACGAGAACCGCCGCGAGGAGCACGAAGGGCCAGCGGCGGCGGGGGCGTTTGGGAGGGGTTGTGGCGGTGTAGACGGTATACGGCTTTGCGGTCATCGGCGCTCTCGGGCTCGTGGGCGGTGGGGTCTGGATTGTACTACGATGAGGATACGTGCTTTTGAGGGTTCGAGACGGGTTATCGTAGTTCCTTCCACTGGTGGGGCGAAATCACGGGTTTTTCCACAGATCACACCGTTGAAGCGGTGCTGAAGCGGGTGGCCGCCGGAGAGCTCTCGGCCGCCGAGGCGGCCGAGCGGCTCCGGCTCTTCGGCTACGCCTCAGTGGGCGACTACGCCCGCCTCGACCTCTCCCGTGCGGCCCGCAAGGGAGTGCCCGAGGTCGTCTACGCCGAGGGCAAGACGACCGAGCAGCTCGTGGGGATCGTCGCGCGGCTGCTCGCCGGCGGCGAGGTCGCGCTCTGCAGCCGCGTTACCCCAGAGCAGGCGGAGGCGCTCGCCGGCGTGGAGGGCGGCGCGGTGGCATACGACGCGCGCAGCCGCGTGCTCACGGTGCGGCCCGAGGGGGCGCCGCCGCCGCAGGAGTGCGGCGCCGTCGGCCTGTTGGCCGCCGGCACCAGCGACATCGCCGTGGCCGGTGAGGCGGCGGCGATGTGCCGGGCCATGGGCGTCCGCGTGGTGAGCGCCTACGACGTGGGCGTGGCCGGCCTGCACCGTCTCGTGGAGGGGGCCCCGGCCCGCGCCCCCCCCCGAGGCCGAGGTGGCCGCCGTCGTCGTCGCGGCCGGCATGGAGGGGGCCTTGCCCTCCGTGGTCGCCGGCCTCGTCGACGTGCCGGTAGTGGGCCTGCCCACCTCCGTCGGGTACGGCCTCGGCGGCCGGGGCGAGGCCGCGCTCCTCGGCATGCTGCAGAGCTGCAGCCCCGGCCTCTGCGTGGTCAACATCGACAACGGTATCGGCGCGGGCGCCACGGCCGCGCTGATCGCCCGCCGTGCCGCCGGCTACGTTGCACACTCCCGCGCCGACCGATAGTCTTGCGCCCATGCTCACCGTTGCTCTAGTTTTCGGCGGTCGCACCGCCGAGCACGACGTCTCGCTCGCCTCCGCGCGCTCCGTGGCCGCCAAGCTCGACCCCAAGAAGTACGAGCTCGTCCCGGTCGGGATCACACGCAAGGGCCGCTGGGTCACGCCGCTCAACCTTGAGGCGGCGTTTACCGAGGGCCTGGAGGCAACCCCGAGCGTCGGCGTACAGCTCGTCTCCGACCCGTCGCGGCCGGGGCTCCAGCGTGCCGACGGCGTTTTTCAGCCGTTACACCTCGCCTTTCCCGTGGTGCACGGCACCTTTGGCGAGGACGGCACCCTCCAGGCGCTCTTCGAGTTCGCCGGGCTGCCGTACGTGGGCGCCGGTGTGGCCGCGAGCGCTATCGGTATGGACAAAGAGCACATGAAAGATGTGTTCGCGGCGCACGGTCTGCCGCAGGTCGACTACCTGGTGCTGCGCGACAGCGCCACCACCGGCCCGGCCGCCGTGGCCGCCGTGGAGGCCCGCCTGCCGTACCCCGTGTTCGTTAAGCCCGTCAACGCCGGCTCGAGCATGGGCATGACCAAAGCGCACGACCGCGCCGAGCTCGAGGCAGCGCTCGTGCTCGCCGCCTCCTACGACCGCAAGGTGATCGTGGAGGAGGCGTGCGACGGTCGCGAGTTGGAATGCGCGGTGCTCGGCAACGAGGAGGTGCGCGTTACGTTGGCCGGCGAGATCACCCACACCAACGAGTACTTCGACTACGAGGCTAAGTACACCACCGGCAAGCTCGAGCTCACGGTGCCCGCCCCCATCTCCGCCGAGAAGCAAGAGGAGATCATGGCGCTCGCCGAGGTCGTCTACAGGGCTATCGACTGCTGTGGGTACGCCCGCTGCGACTTCTTCATGGAGCGCAGCACCGGCAGGCTCCTCGTTAACGAGATCAACACCATACCCGGCATGACCGACCTCAGCGTGTTTCCGGAGCTGTGGGCCGGCATGGGGCTCACCGGCGCCGCGCTCATCGACGAGATGATCGAGTTGGGCCTCAGCCGCGCCACCTTCCGCAACCGCCTCGTTATTTAACCTCTCCTCGCGTCAGCCCCTGCGCATCTCATCGCGTACTTCTATGCGAAGAAGGATGAGCGACTGCAGCAACATCGCCGCGCTCGCGAGTACTACGGTGAGGATCAGCGAGAGGCCGATCACGTACACCACGAAGAGGAGCGCCGCGAGCCAGAGCAGGCTGTTCGGCAGGATATGCAGGAGGAACCGTCGCCAGAGGCCGAGCCTGGTGAGTCGCCGGCGCATCTGCGTGGCGCGGGAGGCGTCGGTGAGGTAGAGCTGTCCGCGGCGGTGGAGCGTGGAGGTGATCTCGTCGCCGTCCGCCGAGAAGAGGCGGGACTGCAGCGAGAGGCCGGTGCGCTGGAGCACCCGCGAGCTCCTCATGGCGGTGAACTCCTCGATCAGCGAGAGAAAGCGGTCGTCGCGCGAGAGCCTGCGGTTGGAGAGCCGCACGATAACCTCAATGGTGCTCTCCTCCCGGTCGACACCCACCTCGGTGCGCCAGCCTCGGTGGCTGAAGAAGGTGCTGAGGAGGTGGTCGAGGTCGCTGGAGAGGTGGGCTACCTCACTCTCGCTTTGTTCGTTCATGGTGTTCTCCCTCTGGGTGGTGCGGGGAGAGGTGGCGCGCCGCAGGTACGCCACCTCTCCCCGCACTCCACTACTTCAGCGTGCAGGAAGTGCCGCCGGCGAGGTGTACCTCAAGGCGGTACCCTTTGCCGCCGCCGAGCTGTTGGTAGGTGAAGGTGCCCGCCTCTGTGCCCTGCGCCATAGGCTTGGTGCCCTCCGCCGCTGGGTTAGAGGGCCAGGGGTCGACGAAGCGGGCGACGTCGCCGGTGCTGGTGACCTGCGAGGGCTCTGGGTAGGAGCCGTTGTGCTGCTCCGCCCAGGCGGTGATGCCCTTTTTAATGGCGAGTGCGCCCTCGATAATCGCGGAGTCGGTAGGGGAGGAGTTGGGCGCCTTGGCCTGCGATGAGGCGTCTGGCTTTTGCTCCGTGTTTGCCTGCGGCGACGCCGAGCTGAGAGGCGAGGACGGTGTGAGGGCGGCCACGCGCTTGAGCGGCATGGAGATGCTGGTTTGGTTGCTCGTGGTGGCGGTGAAGAGCGCCGAGCCCTCCGGCTCGGTGGCCACGAGGTCGCACTCCAGCGGCCCCGGCAGCCCGTTAATGGAGGAGCCGGCCGGGAAGGTGAAGGTGAGCGTGTAAGGCGCCGTGGTGCTCGCCGTGGCGCTCGTGGTGCCGACCACGGCGAGCTTGTCGTCGTAGGCGGTGACGGTGAAGCCGTTGCCGGAGCGCTCTACGGCGAGGCCGCCGGAGACGTTGTCGGTGCGGCCCCACGCGCCCTCCCAGGCGGTGCCAGCCGGGGTGGCGTTTTGCTCGGCGGCGGGCTGCGACGGCGCCTTGGCGCTCTGCCCGCGCTTAACCTGCCAGGCGATAGCTGCGGCGGCCGCGAGGACGATCACGATGATGGCCACCAGTACGATCTTTTTGCCGCCGCCGCCGCCCGTGCCGCCGCTCTCGCCGCCGCGGCCGCCGCGCCGCGGCGCGCTCGACATGACGATGGTGGGCTGTGGTGGCGGTGAGCCCGTCGTGTGTTGGTTCATAGGTTGTCCCTTCTGGCTGGTGGCGCTCTTAGCTCACGTCGTCGTTAAAGTGCAGCCGCTCGAGGCGGGCGAAGATGGTGGAGCGGCCCTCCTGCGAGCGGTCGGGGTCCATGGCCTCGTCTACCTCCTGCGGGCTCATGACGGCCATGGCCTCCGGGTCCTCCTTAATGAGGTCGCCGAAGTCGATGCCGACGCTCCACGCGCGCATCGCGGCGGCTTGCACGATGCGGTAAGCGTCTTCGCGCAGCATGCCTTTGTCGATGAGCGCGAGCAGCAGGGAGCCGCTGAAGACGAGCCGGTAGCTCTGGTCGAAGTTGGCGGCCATGCGCTCCACGTCGACCACGAGGGTGTCGATGAGCTGGGTGAACTTCTGCAGCATGTAGTCGAGCAGGATACAGCTGTCGGGGAAGACGATGCGCTCGGCCGAGCTGTGGCTGATGTCGCGCTCGTGCCAGAGGGCGACGTTCTCCATGCCCACCAGGGCGTTGCCGCGCAGCACACGGGCGCACCCCGCCATGCGCTCGCTCAAGATGGGGTTGCGCTTGTGGGGCATGGCGCTGGAGCCCTTTTGGCCGCGGGCGAAGGCCTCTGCGGCCTCGCGGAGCTCGGTGCGCTGCAGATGGCGGATCTCGACCGAGAACTTCTCGATGCCGCTGGCCACGATGGCGAGGCAGCTGAGGAAGGCGGCGTGCCGGTCGCGCTGCACCACCTGGTTACTGATGGGCTCTACGGCGAGCCCGAGGTGGGCGCAGGTGAGCTCTTCCACGCGCGGGTCGATGTTGTTGTAGGCGCCCACGGCGCCGCTGATCTTGCCCACGGCGGCGTTGGCCGTGACGGAGCGCACGCGCTCGAGGTGGCGGTGCACCTCGAAGGCCCACATACCGAGCTTCATGCCGAAGGTGATGGGCTCGGCGTGGATGCCGTGGGTGCGCCCCACCTGCACGGCGTCGCGGAACTCGAAGGCGCGCCGCTTGAGCACCTCGCCGAGCGTGACGAGGTCGCGCTCGAGGAGCTCGCCGGCGCGCTTTATTTGGAGCGCGAGGCCGGTGTCGAGCATGTCGCTCGAGGTCATGCCGTAGTGGATGTATTTGCTGGCGTCGCCCACGTACTCCGCGACGTTGGTGAGAAAGGCGATAACGTCGTGGTTGGTGGTGGCCTCGATCTCGGCGACGCGGACGGGGTCGAAGGTGGCCTTAGCCTCGATCTCGGCGACGGCCTCGGCCGGCACCTTGCCGAGGGTGCTCCAGGCCTTTACGGCCGCGATCTCGACGTCGAGCCAAGCGCGCATCTTGGCCTCTTCGGTCCAGATCGCGCCCATCTCGGGGAGGGTGTAGCGCTCGATCATACGGTCTCCGATCTACACGTCGAGGATCTTGGCGGCGAGTATGGCGGCGTTGCGCGCGCCGTTGATGGCGACGCAGGCCACGGGGACGCCGGGCGGCATTTGCACGATGCTGAGCAATGAGTCGAGGCCGCCGAGATCGCTGGTCTTTATGGGTACGCCGATAACGGGGAGGTTGGTGTAGGCGGCGAGCACGCCGGGGAGCGCCGCCGCCTTGCCCGCCCCGCCGATGAGCACCTTGAGCCCGCGGGACTGCGCCGTGCGGGCGTACTCGGCCACGTCGTCGGGGTTGCGGTGGGCCGAGAGTACGCTGATCTCGTACTTAATGGAGCGGTCGTCGAGCTCGCGGCAGGCGGCCTCCATAACGGCCCGGTCGCTCTCGCTGCCCATGACGATGCCCACGGCGACGGGCTCGAGCTCTATGCCGCTGAAGATGTGGGTGGTTGCTTCGGTTTTAACCTCGTGCACCTGGACTCCTCTCGTTGGTCAGCCGGGGAGTACGCCCGGGAAGAGGGATATCTCGCCGGCGGCCGCACGGATGGCGCGCTCGGCGATGTCGGGGCGCGCCTGCTGGCCGGCGAAGCGGATGTGGCCCACCGCCTCGTAGGCGCGGGTGCGGGCGGCCTCGAAGCCGTCGCCGAGGGCGCTCACGGCGAGCACTCTACCGCCGGCGGTGACCACCTCGTCGCCCCGCTGAGCGGTGCCCGCGTGGTACACGGTGACGTCGTCGAGGGCGGCCGCCTGCGCGAGGCCCTCGATGGGGTCGCCGGTGCGAATGGCGCCCGGGTAGCCCTCGGCGGCGAGCACGACTGTGACGCAGCTCTGCGGCCGCCAGATGGCCTTTGTGCCGGCCAGCTCGCCCACTGCGGCGGCCGCGCACAGCTCCAGCAGGTCGCTCTGGAGCCGGGGCAGCACCGCTTGGGTCTCGGGGTCGCCGAACCGGCAGTTAAACTCGAGCACTTTAACGCCGTCGGCGGTGACCATGAGCCCGGCGTAGAGCACGCCTTTAAAGGGGATGCCGCGCCGGCGCAGCGTCGCTATGACGGGCTCGGCGACGTGCTCCAGCACGTGCTCCACGGCCGCGTGCTCGAACCCGGGCACGGGGCAGTAGCTGCCCATGCCGCCGGTGTTGGGGCCGCGGTCGCCCGCGCCGATGCGCTTGTAGTCTTGCGCGGGGGCGAGCGGTACCACAGTGCGGCCGTCGCAGAGCATGAGCAGCGAGACCTCGGTGCCCACCAGGTACTCCTCGACGAGCACGGTGGAGCCGGCCTTGCCGAAGGTGCCGTCGGTGAGGCAGCTCGTGAGCGCGTCGCGCGCGCTTTCGATGTCGGTGCAGATAATGACGCCCTTGCCGGCGGCGAGGCCGTCGGCCTTAATGACGAGCGGCGGCGAGAGCGTCTCGAGGAGCGTGAGGCCCTGCGAGAGGCTCGCGATGCGGTGGTAGCGGCCGGTGGGCACGTCGCCCTGCGCCATGACCTCTTTGGCGAAGAGCTTGCTGCCCTCGAGCTGGGCGCCCGCCTGCGACGGCCCGAAGACCGCGAGGCCGTGCTCCTCAAAGAGGTTGGTAATGCCGGCGACGAGCGGCGCCTCGGGCCCCACCACGGTGAGGTCGATGCGCTCCTTGCGGGCGAACGCGAGCAGCCCCGGGAGGTCGCTCGCGCTGAGGGGGACGGTTTCGGCCACCTGAGCGGTGCCGGCGTTGCCGGGGGCGCAGAAGATGCGCTCCGCGAGAGGCGACTTGGCGAACGAGTGGCAGAGGGCGTGCTCTCTACCGCCGCCACCTACAACGAGCACTCGCATGTGGCCTCCAGAGGCGTCGTGGTGCCGAGATGGGCTGCGCCCGCTCGGCCGATCAGCCCCCCAAGTGTACTCGCACGGGTATGAGGCAGCAACGGCTAGGGGGTATGCATTAGAACACGCCGCCCCGCCCGATACTCCGCGGCAGCACGATCGTCTCGTCGCGCCCTGGGCCTACGGCGATGAATTTAACGCGCGTCTGCGTGAAGTCCGCGATGTACTGTACGTAGTCGCGGGCCTCCTGCGGCAGCTCCTGCCAGATCTCGCAGTTGGTTATGTCGCCGCTCCACCCGGGGAGCTCCTCGTACACGGGCTCAGCGTGGTGGAAGTCGGTCTGCAGCAGCGGGAACTCCTCGAGCTCCGCCGTCTCGGTGCGGTAGCGGGTACACACTTTAATGCTGGGCAGGTCGCTGAGCACGTCCAGCTTGGTTATGGCGAGGTGCGTAACGCCGTTGAGGCGCACCGCGTACTTAAGCGCCACGAGGTCGAGCCAGCCGCAGCGACGCTCGCGCCCGGTGGTGGTGCCGAACTCGTGGCCCACATCGCGCAGCGCGTCGCCGGTGGCGTCGAACAGCTCGGTGGGAAAGGGGCCCTCGCCCACGCGGGTGGTGTAGGCCTTGGCCACGCCTATGACGTGGTCGATGCGCGTGGGGCCGACGCCGGTGCCGGTACACGCCGCACCGGCTATGGGGTTGCTGCTCGTGACGAAGGGGTACGTGCCGAAGTCGATGTCGAGCAGCGCGCCCTGCGCGCCCTCAAACAACACGTGTTTATCCTGGTCGAGGGCCTCGCTTATGAGTAGGCTCGCGTCGCAGATAAAGGGCTTAAACCGCTCGCGGTAGGAGAGCAGCTCCTCGGTGACCTGCTGCGGGTCGAGCACGCCCACGTCGTAGCGCTGGAGCAAGAAGTTTTTTTCCTCCAGCGCCGTCGCTATCTTGCGGGCCAGGATGCCCTCGTCGAGGAGGTCTTGCACACGGATGCCGACGCGGGTGTATTTGTCCACGTAGCACGGCCCTATGCCGCGGCCGGTGGTGCCTATTTTGTACTTGCCCAGCTGCTGCTCGTTGGCGCCGTCGAGGAGCATGTGGTAGGGCATAATGAGGTGCGCGTTGCCGCTGATGCGCAGGTTGCTGGTGCTCACGCCCCGCGCGCGCAGCGCCTCTATCTCGCCGAAGAGGATGCGCGGGTCGATAACGACGCCGTTGCCGATAATGCACGTTTTGGCCTCGTGGAGGATTCCGGAGGGGATGAGGTGAAGCTTAAACTCCTCACCGTCGCGGACGATGGTGTGGCCGGCGTTGTTGCCGCCTTGGAATCGGGCGATGACATCGGCCTTCTCGGCCAGCATGTCGGTGATTTTACCTTTGCCCTCGTCGCCCCACTGGGCGCCAACTACGACTGATCCTGGCATGGTTGCTATTCCTCTCCGCGAAGCGGATGGTTGAGTTGAAAAGGAGCCTACAGGGGATAGTAGTTGGGGTGTGCGCACAACACAACTAGCGTGAGGAGAGGAGAGATCGTGAGGAGATTGCTGATCGGTACGGGGTGCGTAGCGGCCGCCATCGTGGTGGCCTTGGGCGTGGTGGGGTGTGGCGGCACGCCCGTGCCCAGCCCCTCCCCGAGCCCGCTGGGCCTTACGCACAGCGGTTCGCAGATCTCCGTCGCTGTGGGTGAGGAGTTCGTGATCGTCCTGGAGGAGAACCCCTCCACGGGGTACAGCTGGAGCATGGTCTTCGACCCGGGGCTCGAGCTGCTCCGCGACGTCCCCGAGGTGCCCTCACCGGTCGCGAGCGACGACGCCAGACAGATCGCGGACGACGGCGTCAAGCAGGTTAAAGGCGACGACGCCAAGCAGGTCAAAGGCGGCGGCGCAGAGCAGATCATGGGCGCGCCCGTAAAGCACCGGTGGGTAGTGCGCGCCACCAAGGCCGGCACTTTTAAGGTAAAGGGGCAGTACCGGCGCTCCTGGGAGCACTCGGTTGCCCCCTCCGAGGTCTTCACCCTCACGGTAAAGGCCACGTAACCGCGCATCGCCGCGCGGCCGCGCGGGGTATGCTACAACGTACGCACTCGCGGGGAGGGTCAGCCTCCTCGCGTCCGCATCACCGAAAGGAGCCGTTATGTCTATCGAGCTTCCGCCTCTTCCGTACGCCGAGGATGCACTCGAGCCGGCGTATTCCGCCCGCACCGTGAGTTTTCACTACGGTAAGCACCATAAGACCTACGTCGACACGCTCAACAAGCTCGTGGAGGGCACCGAGCTCGCGGGTAAGTCGCTTGAGGAGATCATCATGGCCGCGGTCGGTGTGGCCGACAAGCAGGCCGTGTTCAACAACGCCGCCCAGGTGTGGAACCACACGTTTTTCTGGAAGAGCATGAAGCCCGGCGGCGGCGGGGAGCCCGAGGGCGAGCTCGCGGAGCGCATTAACGCCACGTTTGGGAGCTACCAGGCCTTCGTCGACGCCTTTAAGGCCGCCGCCGCCGCTCGGTTCGGCAGCGGCTGGGTATGGTGTGTTGTGGATCGCGGCGAGCTCAAGCTAGTGAGTACGCCCAACGCCGAGATCCCCGCGGACCAGGGCGTGGTGCCGCTCTTCGTGGTCGACGTGTGGGAGCACGCGTATTACCTCGACTACCAAAACCTCCGCCCAGCCTATGTGCAGGCGTTCTTCGACAACCTGGTGAACTGGGAGTTCGCGGCCGCCAACCTCGCCGCGGCGCGCTAAAGGCGGCGGAGCTTCGCCGGCCGCCTCATCCCTCAGCGAAAGGAGCTCGTGTATGCCCGTCCTCTCCGAGTCCAACGAGCAAGCGTGGAGGCTCGTCAGCCGCGGTAAGGTGCGCGATATTTACGAGTACGGAGCGCACGAGCTGCTTATCGTCACCACCGACCGGCTCTCGGCCTTCGACGTGGTGCTGCCGACGCCTATCCCCGAGAAGGGCGAGGTGCTCACGCAGATCAGCAACTTCTGGTTTGCGCGCACCAGCGGCGTTATAGCCAACCACATCGTCGACCCCGACCCGTTTGCGGCGAGCGAGGAGTACGCGCACCTCGCCGGCCGGTCGGTGGTGGTGCGCAAGGCGCAGCCGCTGCCGGTGGAGGCTATTGTGCGCGGCTACCTCACGGGCTCGGGGCTCAAGGAGTACACGAGCACCGGCGCGGTGTGCGGCATAGCGCTCCCGCCGGGGCTCGTGGAGTCCAGCAAACTGCCGGAGCCGCTCTTTACCCCGTCCACCAAGGCGGCGGTGGGCGAGCACGACGAAAACATCGGGTTCGAGCGGGTGCAAGAGCTCATCGGCGTCGAGTTGGCCGAGCAGGTGCGGCGGGTCTCGCTCGCGCTCTACGAGGCCGGCGCGGCCTACGCGCTCGAGCGGGGCATCATCATCGCCGACACCAAGTTCGAGTTCGGCCTGCTAGGCGGCGAGCTCGTGCTTATCGACGAGGCGCTCACGCCGGACTCGTCGCGGTTTTGGCCGGCGGAGGGCTACGAGCCCGGCCGCGTGCAGCCCAGCTACGACAAGCAGTACGTGCGCGACTACCTCGAGTCGCTGGAGTGGAACAAAACGGCGCCGGGCCCGGAGCTGCCGCCGGCCGTAGTGGAGCGCACGGCCAGCAAGTACCGGGAGGCGCAGCGCCGGCTCACGCAGGCGTGAACGAGGTGGCAGACGCCGCCTACTGGAACGGCCGCTACGCAGTGGACGGCCGGCTGTGGGCGCAGGGGCCGAGCGAGCTCGCCCGGCTCACCGTAACGCGGCTGCGCCCGTACGCCGGCCCGCAGCTGCTGGTGCTGGACGCCGGCTGTGGGTACGGCCGCGACGCCCGCTACCTAGCGGCCGAACTGCGTTGCCGGGTGCTCGGCGTAGACCCCTCGCCGCGGGCCATCGAGGGCGCGCTCGCCGAGCCCGCCGAGGGGCTCCAGGTGGAGTTTGCGGTGGGCGCGGTGGGCGAGCTCGCCGCGCAGCCGGAGCACGCCGGGCGCTACCACGCGGTGTACTCGTGCGGCGTGTACCACCTCATGCGGCCGCAGCAGCGCCGGGCCTTCGCGGCGGCGCTCGCCGCCCTCGCCCGGCCCAACGGCCTCCTCTTTTTAAGCACGTTCTCGCCGCGCGACCCGCAGCACTACGCGGTGGGCGAGCGGGTGGAGGGCGAGGAGCGCAG
Organism: Thermoleophilia bacterium; assembly: GCA_040776965.1. GTDB lineage: Bacteria > Actinomycetota > Thermoleophilia > UBA2241 > UBA2241 > CAIXSE01. The sequence goes on along the minus strand of JAXGZO010000001.1, from coordinate 330,104 downwards.
CTGGTTTGAGCACGTGTATTTGCACTTTTGCACGGCGGAGGAGCTGGCCGCCGACTTCGCCCCCTTCGAGGTGCTCGACCTCGAGGAGCACCCCTACGAGGAGCGCAACGCGGGCGGGGTGGTGCACCGCCACGTGAGTTGGCTGCTGGAGGGGCAGCGGCGGTAAGGGCCGGGTGTCGCCGGCCGCAGGCGACCGGCCGAGCCGCTAAGCGCCGTAGAGCTGGCGGAAGGCCGCCGCGCTCGCCAGCTCGGCGGCGTGCACTGCGCTGCGCAGCGCGGTGAGCATGGTGTGGTCGGCGCGCAGCTCGAGGTCGTCGACGCTCTGCACCAGCACAATGCCGCGCACGCTGCTGGTGAGCAGCAGCGAATCCTGCGGCCGCAGGTCGGCGGTGCGCAGGTAGGCCTCCACCACCGGTATGCCGCTCGCCTCGGCGAGCTGCTCCACCACGGCGCGCATAATGCCGGGCAGCAGGGCGCCCTCGGCCGGCGGGGTTACCAGGCCGCCGCCGCGCACCACGAAGACGTTGGAGGTGGCGCCCTCAAAGATGCGGCCCTCCTCGTCTACGAGGAGGGCGTCGTCGGCACCGGCTGCGGCCGCGGCGCGCTGCGCGAGGTACGACTGCATGACCGTCATGGCCTTGAGCTGCGCGCGCACGCGTACGCCGAGGTGGGTGATCACTCGGAGCGGGCGCTCGGGGGGATCCCGCCGCTCCGTTTGGATGAGCAGGGTGGGCTCGCCCTCCGGCGGGCCGGCCGTTATGAGCAGCCGGCAGGCGCCGCGTTGCACGTCGTTTGCGCGGGCCAGCAGCGTGATGTGCTCGGCCAGCTGGGCGCGGGTGGCGGGCCACGCCAGGCCGATCTCTTGCAGCCCGCGCCCCAGGCGGGCGAGGTGCTCCTCGAAGAAGACGGGCACGCCCTCGTACAGCTTGAGGGTCTCGTAGAGGCCCAGCCCGTGGGTAAAGCCGCGGTCCCGCACAGAGACGTGGGCCCGCTCGCCGGGCACCAGCTCGCCGTTGAGGGTGACGAAGCTCATTCGTGCTCGTACTCCTCCGCCGGGCTGAGCGCGCGAAACCGCGTGTAGTCGCGCACGAAGCCGAGCTTAACGAGGCCGGTGGGGCCGTTGCGGTGCTTGGCCACCTTGAGCTTTACCGTGCCCTTGCCCTGCGGGTCGCTGGGGTCTTCGTAGAGAAACATGACCATGTCGGCGTCTTGCTCAATAGCGCCGGACTCGCGCAGGTCGGAGAGCTGGGGCTCGCGGTCGGCGCGCGCCTCGGGGCTGCGGTTGAGCTGCGAGATGGCTATGACGGGCACCTCCAGCTCGCGGGCCAGCTGCTTGAGCGCCCGCGAGATGTTGGAGACCTCCTGCTGGCGGTTGTCGGCGCGGCCGTCGCCGGCCATGAGCTGCAGGTAGTCCACCACGATCATGGTGAGCGGCCGCTTGGAGTGCAGGCGCCGCGCCTTGCCGCGCAGCTCAAACATGTTGAGGCCGGCGGTGTCGTCTATGTACAGGTCGGTCTTCTCCAGCTCGCTCGCCGCCTGCACGAGCTTGGCGTAGTCGCCGTCGGAGAGCGAGCCGGTGCGGAGCTTGTGGGAGCTCACGCGCGCCAGCGAGCACATGAGGCGCTCGCCGAGCTCCTGCGCGCTCATCTCGAGGCTGAAGACGGCCACGGCGTTGCCCTCGTGGGTGGTGACGTGCTGGGCGATGTTGAGCGCGAGTGACGTTTTGCCCACGCCCGGGCGGGCAGCCAGCACCACTAAGTTGCTCTTTTGCAGGCCGCCGGTGAGGCGGTCGATGCTCTCAAAGCCGGTGGCCACGCCGCTCACGCCGTGCTCGCGCTCCAGGGCGTCGAGGTACTCGAAGTTGCGCACCAGCACATCTTGGATGTGCTGAAACTCGGCCACACGGCGTTGCTGCTGGATGGCGAACACCTTTTGCTCGCAGGCGTCGAGGAGCGTGGCGGTGTCGCCGGGGTGGCGGTAGCCGAGCTCGGCTATCTCGTTGCCCACGCGGATCAGCGAGCGCAGCACGCTCTGCTCCCGCACGATGCCGGCGTAGTGCAGGGCGTTGGCGGCTGCGGGTACGAACTCCGCCAGCGTGTGCAGCAGCTCGCGGCCGCCCGCGCGCTCCAGCACGCCCTCGCGCTCGAGCTGCGCGCCCAGCGTGACCACGTCGACCTCCTCGCCGCGGTCGAAGAGCGTGAGCACGGCGCGGTAGAGCAACCGGTGCGCGTCGCGGTAAAAGTCGTCGGGGCTGAGCACCTCGGCCGCCGCCGCTATAGCGTTGGGGTTAACGAGCATGGCGCCGAGCACCGACTGCTCGGCCTCTACGTTGTGCGGCGGGAGGTGATCGGGTGTGGTGGTGTTGGTGCCTGCCACCGTGTGCCTCCTTTGAGGCTCGTTAAACGAGCTCGCGGCCCCTCGCGCCGCGGCTGCGGGCGAGGGGCCGCGGCGTGCTTACTCTGAGACGACGATAGTCTTGACCGAGGCCACGAAGCCCTCGGCGACCTCCACGTCGACCATAAAGGTGCCGAGCTCCTTGATGGGCTCCTCCAGCTGCACCTTGCGCTTGTCGATGGTGAAGCCGCGGGCCGCCTTAATGGCGTCGGCTATGTCGGCTGCGCCGACCGAGCCGAAGAGGCGGTCGCCCTCGCCGGCCTTGCCGGTGATGGTGAGCACCGTGCGGTTGAGCGTGGCCGTGTACTCCTCGGCCTGCACGGCCATGCGGGCTTCGCGGGCCTTGCGCTCCTCCTCGCGGCGGCGGAACTCGGCCACCTTACCCGGCGTGGCGGGCTCCACGAGCCCGCGTGGAATTAAGTAGTTACGAGCGTACCCGCGGGCGACGTTGGCCAAGGAGCCCTTGTCTCCGAGGTGCTCGACGTCCTGTAGAAGAATAACCTCCATGAACGCCCTCCTCAGCGGCTTGCGTAGGGCAGCAATGCCGTCTCGCGCGCACGCTTAACGGCCATGGCTACCTGGGTTTGATGTCGGCGACAGGTACCGGTGGTGTGACTCGCCCGTATTTTACCCTTGGGCGTGATCATGCGGCGGAGCGAGGCGACGTCTTTAAAGTCGATCTCGTCGATCTGCGCCTCGCAAAAGGCGCAGACACGCTGTGACGATTGTCTGGCACTCGGCATTCTGTAGCTCTCCTGCAACAACACGAATGTACGTTAAAACGGGATGTCGTCGTCGTCGTGCGGGGCTGCGCCCTGCTCGGCGACGTACGGGCGCTGTGGCGGCGCGCCCCACGCGCTTTGCCCGCCGCCGGCGGAGCCGGCAGCCGGGTCGCGCGGACCTATGAACTGCACGCTGTTGGCCACCACGGAGACGGCTTGGCGCTTTTGGCCGTCTTGGGTCTCCCACTCGCGCCAGCGCAGACGGCCCTCAACGGCCACTTGGCGGCCCTTGTTGAGGTACTGCGCGCAGCGCTCGCCCTGGCCGCCAAATACGTCGACGTCGAAGTAGTTGGGGCGGTCGCCCCACTCGCCGGTCGCGGGATCTTTGTAGCGGTCGTTAACTGCCAGCCGCAGGTTGCAAACGCTGGTGCCGCTCCCGATGGACCTCAGCTCTGGGTCGCGCGTGAGGTTGCCGATGAGGACGACGACGTTGACTGATCCAGCCACGATGTGCTTCCTTCCTCTTTAGGCGGTTAGGACTTAAGGCGGATCGTCTGAAACCGGAGCACTTCGTCGGTGATGCTCAGGATGCGCTCGGCCTCAAAGAGGGTCGCGGCGGCGGCCGTGAACGTCACGATGTAGTAAATGCCCTCGGTCTGCTTTTTGATCTCGTAGGCGAGTTGCTTTTTGCCCCACTCGTCGATGCCGACGAGCGTACCGGAGCCCTCCTCGATGATGGTGCGAAGACGGGCCACGATCTCCTGCTGGCGCTCCTCATCGGTCGCGGGGTTCACGATGAGCATGAGTTCGTACTTAGTGATCGCGATCACCTCCTGTGGTCTACGCGGCCCCGGCCTCTGCGCCGGAGCAGGGGTGACACGCCGTCGGGTGACGACGTGGAAGGGGCACTGTACCAGCCGGCTCGAGTCAAGTACAGTCAGGCGTATGAAGTCGCGTCTTCGCAAGGCTATTCAGCAGAGCTCTCGCTTCGCCATCGCTATCATCGGCCTCCTCCTCGCCGCCTCGCTCATGGGCTGCGTGCTGGTGGGCGTGCGCATGCTCTACACGCAAACGGCGCACTACTGGTTTTTGCTCTGGAACTTGGCACTGGCGTGGGTGCCGCTGGTTATGGCCAGCGTGGCGCACCGGCTCTCTATCGCTCGGGCGGGTGGGCGGGTGGCTATTACCCTGGCGGCGGCGCTGTGGCTGCTCTTCTTTCCCAACGCGCCGTACATCCTCACCGACTTTTTGCACCTGGGGGGCATGGGCGACCTCGTGCCGGGCTGGTACGACGTCATCATGCTCTTCTGGTTCGCCTGGACGGGGCTGCTGCTCGGGGTGGTCTCGCTCTACCTCATGCACGGCATCGTGCGCAAGGCGCGCGGCCCCCTCGCGGGCTGGGTGTTTGTGGTGGTGGCCGCCAGCCTCGGCAGCTTCGGCATCTACCTGGGGCGGTTTTTGCGCCTCAATAGCTGGGACCTGCTGTGCCGGCCGCTGCCGCTGGCCGACCAGCTCTTGAGCGCCGCGGGCGGCCCGCTGGCCCGGCCCCGTATAGCCGCCTTCACCGTGCTCTTCGCCCTCCTCTTCCTCTTTATCTACGCGGGGGTATACATCTTCGCGCGGTTCGCGGGGCCCAGCGGGGAGCGGTCCGCCTCCGGCTCCGCCCTCGGCGCCGGCTCCCGCGGCGGCCCCGGCTCCGGTTCGCGTTCCGGCGCCGGCCCCGATTCCGCCCCTCGCTCCGGCGCCGGCGCCGACTCCGCCCCCGGTTTCCGCAGCGACGCCAGCTCCGGCCCCCGCTCCGCTCCCGGCGCCAGCTCCCGCTCCGGCGCTGGCGCCGCCTCCGCCCCCGGCGCCCGCCCACGCCCCCGCTCCGGCGCTCGCGCTCGCACCCGCGCCCGGCGGAATGACACCGGGCGGCCCCGCCGGTAAACTGAGTGGTTAGGGGCCGCCGCGGGCGGCCGTTTTTGCCCCCCACCGCCTCAGGAGCACAGTAGTACGTGGACTGCACCGTTACCGGTGTTTCGCACAAAACCGCACCCCTCGAGCTGCGCGAGCGCTTAGCTTTTGGGGAGGAGGCCGCCGTGTGCACGGCGCAGAGCCTCCTCGCCACCCACTCCGCCCGCGAGGCGGTGGTGCTGAGCACCTGCAACCGCACCGAGCTGTACACCTTTACCAGTACGCCGCAGGCCGCGCACGAGGCGGCGCTCGCGGAGTTTGCCCGCCACGCCGGCGTGGCGGGCGAGTCGCTCGCGCCCAGCGTGTACACGCACACGGGCGACGCCGCCATAGAGCACCTCTTCCGCGTGGCGGCGAGCCTCGACTCGCTCGTGCTGGGGGAGGATCAAATCCTCTCGCAAGTTAAAGCGGCGTACCGGCACGCCCACGCCGCCGGCTGCACCAGCGCCGTGCTCAACAGGCTCTTCCGCCGGGCTATAGAGGTGGGCAAGCGCGTGCGCACCGAGACGGCCATAGCCCAGCGGCCGGTGAGCGTGAGCTCGGCGGCCGTGGAGCTGGCGCAGCGGCTGTACGGCGCGCTCGGCACGGCCACCGTGCTCGTGGTGGGCGCCGGCGAGACGGGCGCGCTCGTGGCCGTGCACTTCGCCTCGCGGGGTGCCGGGCGCGTGCTGGTGGCAAACCGCACGGCCGCGGCCGCCGAGAGGCTGGCGCGGCGCGTTAACGGCACCGCCGTGCCCTTTGAGCAGCTGGAGCAGCACCTGGCGGCCGCCGACATCGTGGTGAGCTCCACGGCGGCGCCCTGCTACGTGCTCACGCCGGAGCTGGTGGCCCGCGCGGCCGCGCGCCGCACCAGCCCCCTGTACCTCTTCGACATCGCCGTGCCGCGCGACGTCGACCCCGCGGTGCACGGCATTGAGGGCGTCTCGTTGCACCACATCGACCACCTGGAACGGGTGGTGCAGCACAACCGGGGCGAGCGCGAGCTGGCCGCTCAGGGGGCCGAGCGCATCATCGCCGAGGAGCTCGAGCGCATCAGCCAGTGGTTTAGCTCGCTCGAGGTGGTGCCCACCATTACCGACCTGCGCGAGCTGGTGGAGGGCATCCGCCGCGCGGAGCTGGAGCGCCTCGGCGGCCGCCTGGGCGAGCTCAGCTGCGAGCAGCGCGCCGAGGTGGAGTTTCTCACCACCAGCATCGTCAACAAGATCTTGCACGCACCCACGGTGAAGATGAAGGAGCTCGCCGGGCGCGAGGAGTGCTCGCTGTACACCGCAGCCACGCGCACGCTCTTCGGCTTGGAGGAGTCATCGTGAGCCGGCAGGGGCTACCGTCAACCGGGAGGGACCATGAGTGAGTGCCTTCGTATAGGCTCGCGCGGCAGCGAGCTCGCCCTGCTGCAGAGCGAGTGGGTGCGCCGCAGGCTCATGGAGCTGCACCCCGGTCTGCGGGTGGAGGTGGAGGTGATCTCCACCGTGGGCGACCGGCTGCTCGACGTGCCACTGGCCAAGATAGGCAGCAAAGGGCTCTTTACCAAGGAGCTCGAGGTGGCCATGCTGGAGGGCCGCACACACCTGGCGGTGCACTCGGCTAAAGACATGCCCACCCAGCTGCCCGAGGGGCTCACGCTGGTGGCCCTTACTCGGCGGGAGGCCGCGCACGATGTGTTTGTGGCGCGGCAACCGCGGGCCGGCGAGCGGCCGCCGCGGGCGCTCGCAGAGCTCCCCGCGGGCGCTCGTGTGGGCAGCTCCAGCTTGCGCAGGCGCTCGCAGCTGCTGGCCCTGCGGCCCGACTTGGAGCTTGTGGACATACGCGGCAACGTGCAAACGCGGCTGCGCAAGGTAGAGGAGCAGGGCATGGCCGGCACCGTGCTCGCGGCGGCCGGCCTGGCGCGGCTGGGGCAGCTGCAGCTCGCCGCCTTCGGCTTCTCGCCGCACGAGATGCTCCCGGCCGTGGGCCAGGGCTCGTTGGCCGTGGAGGCCCGTGCGGACGACGAGCGCGTGGCGCAGCTGCTCGCCCCGCTCGTGCACGAGCCCAGCAGCTTGGCCGTGCGCGCCGAGCGCGCGCTCATGCGCGCGCTCGAGGGCGGCTGCCAGGTGCCCATAGCCGGGCACGCCGAGCTGTGTGGCGAGCAGCTCACGCTGCGCGCCTTCGTGGGTTCCGTAGACGGTCGGCAGACCCTGCGCGACGAGCTGGTGGGGCCGGCCGCCGAGCCCGAGCAGCTGGGTACGGCGCTCGCCCAGCGGTTGCTCGCCCGCGGCGCGGGCGAGCTGCTGGCGGCCGTGCGCCTCGGCGGGTAGCCGTGCGGGGCGAGGGCGTGCCCGAGCCGCTTCGCGGCCGCTCGGTGGTGGTGACCCGCCCGGCCGAGCAGGCCGCCGAGCTGGTGCGGCCGCTGGAGCGCCTGGGCGCCCAGGTGGTGCTGGCGCCCACCATCCGCGTGCAGCTCCGGCACCTCAGCGAGCGGGAGCTCACCGTGCTGCGGGGCGCTGCGAGCCACCACGTGGTGGTGTTTACCAGCGTTAATGGCGTGCGCGCCTTCTTCGAGCTCGGCGGCTCCGCCGAGCAGCTCACGCGCACGGCCGTGGCGGCCGTAGGGCCCGCCACGGCGGCGGCGCTCGCGGAGCGCGGGGCGCCGTGCACGGTGATGGCCCGGCGCTACGTGGCCGAGGGGCTCGTGGAGGCGCTGGCGGAGGGCGGCTTGGCTGCGCCCGGCCGCCGAGTACTCGTAGCGGGCGCGGCTCGCGCCCGGCCCGCCCTGGCCCAGGGCCTGCGCGCCCTGGGCGCGAGCGTGCAGGTGCTGCCGCTGTACCACACGGTGGCGGCCGAGCGCCTGGCGGTGCCGGCCGAGTGCATCGAGGCCGCGCACTACCTCACCTTTACCTCCGGCAGCGCGGCCGAGGAGCTGGCCGCGTTGTTGGCGGCCGAGGGCTGCGCCCCGTTGCCTCCGCCCCCCGCACCCCCCGCCGCACCCCCCACACCCACGCGTTTTAGCACGACGCACGAGCTCCGTACGAGCGTCCCCAAAGGCTCTACCCCAGCACCCCACCCCGGCGCGAGCACCCCTCAGCACCCCACCTCACCCCTCGCCCACCGCCTCGCCGCCGTGCACATCTGCACCATAGGCCCGGCCACGAGCGCCGCGGTGCGCCGGCTGGGCCTGCCGGTGGCCGTGGAGGCCGCCGAGCACACCGTGCAGGGCCTCGTGGCGGCGCTCGTGGCCCACGCCTCGCGCACCCCCGTTTGCGTCGCCCGCCGCGAGCCGGTATAGTTCGCCTTCGCGCGCCGTGCACGCAAGGTAGGGGCGCGTGCCCAGTCATCTAACCAAGTGAGCTCATGAAGACTTACGTCGCCAAACCTTCCACTATCGAGAAGAAGTGGTACATCGTCGACGCCACCGGCCACACGCTGGGCCGCCTCTCCACCGTGGTCGCCGACTGCCTGCGCGGTAAGCGCAAGCCCACGTACACTCCTCACATCGACACCGGCGATTTCGTCGTGGTCGTCAACGCCGACAAAATCGTCGTTACGGGCAACAAGCCCGAGCAAAAGATGTACTACCACCACACGGGCTACCCCGGCGGCATCAAGAGCGAGTCCTACGCCAAGCTCTTGGCCCGTCGCCCCGAGGAGGTCGTGCGCCACGCCGTGCGCGGCATGCTGCCGCACAACCGCCTCGGCCGCGCGCAGCTGCGCAAGCTCAAGATCTACGCGGGCGCGCAGCATCCTCACGAGGCGCAGCAGCCCACAGCGCTCGAGATCAAGGAGTAACGCCGTGCCTAGCCCCATAGCCTATCGCGCCACCGGCAAGCGCAAGACGAGCGTGGCCCGCGTGGTCCTCACGCCCGGCCCCGGCACCACCACCGTTAACGGCCGCGAGATCGACCAGTACTTCGGCCGCAAGGTGCTCGAGACCATCGCCCTCATGCCCTTCGAGGTCACGCATGTAAGCGGCCGCTTTAACGTGCAGGCCAACGTGTACGGCGGCGGCATAGCCGCTCAGGCCGGCGCGCTGCGCCACGGCATCGCCCGCGCGCTCTGCACCGCGGATGAAAATTTGCGTACGCCGCTCAAGCGCGCCGGGTTTCTCACCCGCGACGACCGCCAGGTGGAGCGCAAAAAGGCCGGTTTCCACAAGGCCCGCAAAAAGCCTCAGTTCAGCAAGCGCTAGGCTTTTTACCCTCATTCAGGTGTTGTGCAGCGAGCCGTCCGGTGGGGCGGCTCGTTTGCGTTGGTCACTCGTACTCGCCGAGGAGGTGAGCGCACTCCATGCTCAGCAGCATCTTTGAGCTCTACACCGTGGGCCCCGGCCCCTCCAGCTCCCACACCGTGGGCCCCATGCGGGCCGCCCGGTTTTTCGTAGAGGGGCTGCGCACACGGGGGGTGCTGGGCGAGGTGGCCGGCGTGCGCGCCGAGCTCTTCGGCTCGCTCGCGGCTACCGGCGTGGGGCACGGCACGCCCACGGCCGTGCTGGCCGGGTTCGCCGGCGTGCGCCCCGAGCTCGTAACCGGTGCCGAGGTGGCGGCCCTGGCCACCGAGGTGGCCGCGAGCGGCCGCCTGCCACTCGCCGGCGAGCGCCCGGTGCCCTTTAACCTTGAGCAGCACGTGCTCATGCGCCCACACGAGGCGCTGCCGCGCCACGCCAACGCCATGCGGTTCACGGCGCTGGGCGCCGAGGGCCAGGTGCTGAGCTCCCGCGAGCTGTACTCCGTGGGCGGCGGCACCCTCTACGACGAGCGCGGCCAGCACATAGGCGCGCTCGCCTGCTTGGCCGAGCCTCCGCTGCCCTTTACCAGCGGCGTGGAGCTACTGGCGCAGTGCGAGGCCAGCGGCCTCAGCATCAGCGGGGTGATGCTGCGCAACGAGGCCTCCTGGCGCAGCGAGCAGGAGGTGCGCCAGGGGCTGCTGCGCATCTGGCGGGTGATGCAAGAGGCCATAGAGCACGGGTGCCGTGCGAGTGGGGTGCTACCCGGCGGCCTGGAGCTGCCGCGCCGGGCCGCCGCCTACCTGCGCAGCCTCGGCCGCTCGCGCGCGCACGGCCAATACACACAGATAGAGCGCGTCACCCTCTACGCCCTCGCCGTGGCGGAGGAGAACGCCGCCGGCGGCCGCGTGGTCACCGCGCCCACCAACGGCGCCGCCGGTATAGTGCCCGCCGTGCTGCAGTACATCCAGCGCTCGTGGCCGGTGCCCGGCGACTCCGGCGTGGTGGAGTTTTTGCTGGCCGCCGGGGCTATCGGCCTGCTGTTTCGCCGCAACGCCTCCATCAGCGGCGCGGAGGTGGGCTGCCAGGGCGAGGTGGGCGTGGCCTGCTCCATGGCCGCCGGCGGCCTTGCCGAGGTGCTCGGCGGCACGCCCCAGCAGGTGGAGGCCGCCGCGGAGATAGCCATGGAGCACAACCTGGGGCTCACCTGCGACCCGGTGTGTGGGCTGGTGCAGGTGCCCTGCATAGAGCGCAACGCGGTGGCGGCCGTAACGGCCATTACCGCGGCCACGCTCGCCCTGCGCGGCGACGGTACACACCTGGTGCCGTTCGACACGGTGGTGGAGACCATGTACCGCACGGGGCGCGATATGTTGAGCAGTTATAGAGAGACGAGCCGCGCGGGGCTGGCCGCCACGGTTGCCCCGCTCTCGGTGGGTCATCCCGAGTGTTAAGGGCGGGGGCGGGGTGCCTGCGGCGCCCCGCCCCTGCCCCTCACCTTTTACTTGCGTTGCACCTCCGCCTGCGCTACCCTAGCAATGATCCACTGCTACCATTAGGTGGCGGTGTGCGTTCGTATCTTTGCTGTCACTGTTCAGGGGGCGGAGGTTGTATGAAAAATTAGCTTACGTAGTCGAGGCAAATGAGGACTGGGGTGCCCCATGCACCCACAGGCATTTGTTTTACTGCGTTCGCTGGAGCTCGGCTCCACTGAGCAGTATCCAGCAGCAGGTAGAACCCCAAGGAGGTTTCTTATGGTAAAGACAGCAAGAATAAAACTGAAGGCGCCGCTCTTCGTGCTCTTGGCGGCGCTCTTCGCGCTCATGGTTGCGCCGGCGGCGTTCGCGGCGGCCACTGTATCGATCGCTAAAGACACCGGTATCACCGGCTGCAACGTCTTCAACGGGGCCAGCACTGTCTATATCGGCAGCACCGGCCCTGAGACTACGGTCAAGGTTTCGCTCTCCGGTATCACTAGCTCCTACAGCCACGTTCGCTTCGGTACGCATGCTAATAGCGGCCAGGAGGCTACGGACGTAAACTGGGACGCCACCTGGACGGCGAAGAGCTCCGATGACACCTACATCGTCAAGCTCCCCGGCCGGAGTGATGCTACGCTCGCAAATGGCACCGCCATCCACCTCTACGTCCAGACGGCTACCAGCAATACGGGCACTGAGGCATCCTTCGTTCTTGCTGCAGGCACGAGCATCACCCCCGACACCGCTGCTCCGACGATCACCGCTCCGCTCACCAGCACCATCTTCGTCGGTGCTGCCGGCCATAGCTTCCCCTATGATTCAGCCACTAAGATCGCTGACAGCGCCGGCTCCGGCGTCAGCAGCTGGGACTACTCCGTCAACAGTGGGGACTGGGTCTCCGCCGGCGCGCCTAACGCTACGTCAGTGATCAAGCTTCCGGCGGCCACCGCGCTTTCTAAGGGCACTATCAAGGTGCGCGCCTTCGATAACGTCGGCAATGTCGCCACTGATGATGCCGCTACCTACAATGCCGACCCCACCGCCCCCACCCTCTATCTCTCCAAGGGGACAGTGACGACCTGGTCGGCTAACTACCTCAAGCCTACGGCCACCACGATTTGGCTGAAGAATAGTACTCCTGACCTCGGTATCGTCGCGCATAAGCCGGTTAATGGCGTTTCGCCCGCTCCTTCGTACGCCCCGGTCGCCACTACTGGTGCAGTTCAGGCCGTCGTGGCCACTGCCTCTCCTGCTGCGGAAAACCCCATCCCTACGCCTTCAGCGGCAGCTCTGGCAAACTACGATGACGGTACTAACACGAACTCCGCCTATGCGGATGTCGCTACCAACGCCGATCTCTTCAAGGCCGGGGGCACCATTGGTGATGACGCTGGCCTCACCTCCGTCTGGATGCGCGCCAAAGACACCGCCGCGACTCCCAACTGGAGCGCCTGGAAGCAGTTCCAGATCGGCGTCGACACGCAGGCCCCAGTTGTCACCATGACGGATTTGGGCGCTGGCAAGTGGTACAGCGGCAGCAGCATCACCGTCCCCTTCACGGCGAAGGATCACTACGCCAATGTGGGCACCGCTGCAGACTTCTCCAAAGACTCCGGCATCGAAAAAGTAGTGGGTGCCGGTCAAGCCGGTACTTCGTTTGGCGACTCTAACGGCGTCGACCGCACCGCACAGGGCTCCATCATCGTCACCCTTCCCTCCTCGGGGTGCAGCACGGATAGCAACTCAACCGTCTACTACTGGGCCAAGGCGACGGATAACGCTGGCAACGAGAATACAACCAACCTTAGCGGCAAGGTCCGTTACGACCAGAACGCCCCCACCGTCGTAATTACGGGTGTTGACGACAAAGCGACCGTCACCTCCGGTTCTATCGACAAGACCTATACCGTCACCGTAGCTGGCGACAACGTGTCTGATAGAAACGAAACCCGCACCCTCCACTACAACTTCAACGGGACCGGCTGGAAGACCAAGGCTGGTGAAACTCCGGGCGGCGCCAGTACTGACATTACCTTCACCGTCAAGCCGTCCGACGCCGTCAACGGCAGGGTCGCCGTGGAGTACTACGCCTCCGACGACGCCGTGCCGGCCAACAGCGGTGTGCACAAGAGCTTCACCCTCAACTACGTCACCACTACCCCCGTCACCACCATCACCGGCGGCGGCGACACTTGGTACGGCAACAGTGGCGCGACTCTCTCCGTGAGCGCTACCGGCGCCACCGGTGCGGATGTCAGCACCTACTACAAGATCAAGAACCCAGGCACCGCTAGCACATTTGGTAGCGATACCCTGGTCACCGGCGGCAAGATCACCGTGCCGGCCACCCAGGCCACCGAAGGCGTCAACACCATCCGCTACTACTCCAGGGATAACTTCGGCAACATCGAGACCGCCCGTGAACTCAGCGTGAAGATCGATGCCACGGCACCGCAGCTCACCGTGAGCAAGAAGGTCGGCACCACGGACGCTCCGGCCGGCCTCTTCAGCAATGAGGACGCTGGTGGTAGCTACCTCAACGGCACCCTCGACTTCGGCTTCACCGCCACCGACGCCCTCAGCGGCATGGACAAGGTGGAGTACAAGGTCGACAACGCCACCGAGTGGACCACCGGCACGGCCGTAAGCGTGCCCGCCGGTGGCACCAAGGAGCACAAGGTCATGTGGCGTGCCCTCGACAAGGCCGGCAACATCACCTCGGGCTCCCAGACCTGGCACGCCGACTCCGACGCTCCGGTCATTACGGTGACCGCGATAACGTGGAACGTCAATGGTGGCACACCCGCCCCTATCCCCGCCGATAAGTGGCTTAGGGCTACGGACAAGTACACGCTCGCCTTCACCCTCGCGGACCCCAGGGGCACGAACCTCGACGGGACCGCGCTCGACGGTTCTGGCGCTAACGGCAGCAATGTAACGCCGACCTTCGGCGCCGGGTCTGCGGGGTCTGGCTTTGCTAGCGGCGCTGAGCAGACTATCGACACCACCGACAACGGCACCCTCAGCCTGAGCATTAGCGACAATGCCGTCAGCACCGCCAACAAGGGCACCGTCGAGGTCCCGAGCGTGCGTGCCGACGGCGGCAACCCGACCGTGGCCGCCGCCTCCGAGATGGCAGCGAGTTCCGAGGCCACTGTCTACTCCAACGGCGCCTTCCGCGTTCTTGCTAAGGACACCGCCAGCGGCATCGCCAAGGTGAGCTACCGGTTCGCCGATACGGGCGACCTCACCGACGTGGCGGCCACCCCGCTTGGGGCGCTCAGCTTCACCTACGACATCCCGCTCGCCGGCGTCGATGGCGACGTTGTCAAGGTGTACGCTGCTGCCACCGATGTGGCGGGTAATGCGGCTACAGTGGACGAGAAGGGTACCGTCACCCTCGACAAAACCGCTCCCGTAACCACCGTTCAGGGTGCGGAAGAGGGCGTTGTGGACTACCCGGTGAACCTCTTCTTTGAGGCGGAGGATGCCGGCTCCGGCGTCGCCTACACCGAGTACAACATCAACGGTGCTGGCTGGAAGAAGCTCCCCGTGAGCAACACCCTGCCCTTCGGCAAGGACGGCAAGTACACCGTTCAGTATCGCTCGGTCGATAACGCTAAGCCCGAGGGCAACGTGGAGACCGCCAAGACCACCGTCGTGCAGATCAATCGCGACAAGGTCGGTCCGCGTACCTACGCGAAGAGCGTGCGCACGAAGCGGTACGCCATCGCGAAACTCCCCTTCATGGCGATTGACGACAAGAGCTCTACCGTCAAGAACTTCAAGTTCGTTGTGAAGGACAGCAAGAACAAGATCGTGGCCCGCATGTCCATCTCGGGTACCAAGAAGGCCAATTTCTGGTACTACAAGAGCTGGAAGGCCACCAAGCGCGGCACCTTCCGCTACTACGTGTATGCACAGGATGCTGCTGGCAACAACCAGCGCTCCATTGGCTCGGCGCTGATCACCGTTCGCTAAGAGGTGAGACAACCCTAGCCGCACTCTTCCGGGGGCGGGGCACTCGTTGCCCCGCCCCCGGTGGTTAAGGTACTCTTTCGCTTATGACACGGTACTTTGGAACCGACGGCATAAGGGGCGTGGCCTACCAGCTCTTTAAGCCGAGCTTTACGGCGCGGGTGGGCCGCGCCGCCGCGCTCGTGCTGCACGAGCAGCTCCTGCACCCCGGCCCGGCCTGCGTGCTCATAGCGCGCGACACCCGCGAGAGCGGGCCCATGCTCGAGAGCGCTCTCTCTATAGGCCTGCGGGCCGCAGGCGTGCAGGTAGAGCTGGCCGGTGTGGTGCCCACGCCGGCGCTCGCCGCGCTGGTGTACCAGCGCGGGGCCGACGCCGGCGTTATGCTCACCGCCAGTCACAACCCGTACACCGACAACGGCATTAAGTTCTTCTCCTCCTCCGGCTACAAGCTCACCGAGGCGGAGGAGGCGCGCATAGAGGCGTATTTGCGTACCCCGCCGCGCCGCCTGCCCTGGCGGCCGTTCGGCGGGGTGGAGCAGCTGCCCAACGCGCTGCAGTGGTACGTGGACCCGCTCGTTAAGGCCATCGCCCCCAGCCTGCGCGGCCTGCGCATTGCGCTGGACTGCGCCAATGGGGCGATGTACGAGGCCGCGCCGCAGGCCCTGAGGCGTTTGGGGGCCACCGTCACGGTGCTGGGCGCCGAGCCAAACGGCGTTAACATCAACGCCAAGTGCGGCTCCACTCACCTGGCCGGCCTACAGACCTTTGTGCGCGCCGGCACCTACCACCTGGGGCTCGCCTTCGACGGCGACGGCGACCGTGTGCTCGCCGTCGACGCCCGCGGCGAGCTCGTCGACGGCGACGCCATTATGGCCATTCTGGCCACCTACCTTAAAGCCAAGGGTAAGCTCGCCCACAACACGGTGGTCACCACCGTGATGACCAACCTCGGGTTTCACCAGGCCATGCGCCGCGAGGGCATTAACGTGGAGGTCACCGACGTGGGCGACCGCGCCGTGCTCGAGCTCATGCGAGTACGGGGCTACACACTCGGCGGCGAGCAGAGCGGCCACATTATTAACGCCTCGCTCTCCACCACCGGCGACGGCTTGGCCACCGCGCTCTTGCTGCTCAAGGTGCTCACCGAGCGGGGCGTGAGCCTCGCGGAGGCGGCCAGTGTGATGAAGCAACTCCCGCAGCACCTGCTCAACATTAAGGTGCAGCGCATGCAGGAGCTCGCCGGCGCCGAGCGCGTGTGGAGTGCCGTGCGCGCCGAGCAGCGGCGCTTGGGCGAGGCGGGCCGCATTCTGGTGCGCCCCTCGGGCACCGAGCCACTCGTACGGGTCATGGCCGAGGCCCCCACTATGGAGGAGTGCGAGGCCATCTGCGAGCGCCTCGCGCTCGTTATCCGCGAAGATCTCGGTGCCCTCTAACCTCAGGGCGCACGAAGGGAGTACCTATGTGCGGTATTGTCGGCTACGTCGGCGGACGGCCCGGTAAAGCCATTATCCTCGAGGGGCTCAAGCGCCTCGAGTACCGTGGCTACGATTCAGCCGGGCTCGTGCTGCTGGAGGAGGGCGAGCTCGTCTCGCTGCGCGCGGTGGGCAACTTGGATGCGTTGTTGGCCCGCGCCGCCGAAGGCGACTCGCGGGCTTGCGTTGGCCTCGGCCACACGCGGTGGGCTACGCACGGCAAGCCGAGCGAGGCCAATGCCCACCCGCACACCGACTGCACCGGCACGTTCTCTATTGTGCTCAACGGCATCATCGAGAATTACAAAGAGCTGCGCGCGGAGCTCACCGAGCGCGGCCACACCCTCACCAGCGAGACCGACGCCGAGGTGGTCGCCCATCTACTCGAGGAGCACGCGGAGCTCGGCTTGGCCGCCGCGCTGCGCGCCACCACCGCGCGGCTGCAGGGCCACTACGCTATCTGCGCCGTGAGCGCCCACGAGCCAGACCTCATTGTGGGCACGCGCCACGAGGCGCCGCTCATTGTGGGCGTGGGGGAGGGCGAGATGTTCTTCGCCTCCGCCATACCGGCCTTTTTGGCGCACACGCGCCGCGTGGTGGTGCTGGAAGATGGCGATTTTGTGGAGCTGCGCGCCACCGGCGGCTCCTACACCAACGCGCAGGGCGAGCCCGTGGAGCGCGAGGTCACCGAGGTTACCTGGAGCGCCGACGCCGCCGAGAAGGGCGGCTACAACACCTTTATGCTCAAAGAGATTCACGAGCAGCCGGCCGCGCTGCGCGACACGTTGGCCGGCCGCCTTAGGGTTAACGGCACGGTCGACCTCTCAGATGTGGGCATCAGCGACGAGCTGCTGCGCCGCGTGCGCCGCGTCTTTATTGTGGCCTGTGGCACCTCTTACCACGCCGGCCTCATAGCGGTGTACGCCATAGAGCAGCTCGCCCGCGTGCCGGTGCAAATAGACGTGGCCAGCGAGTTCCGCTACCGCGAGCCGGTGTTTACCCCCGAGACCCTCGTTATAGGCATTACGCAGTCGGGCGAGACGGCCGACACCCTGGCGGCCATGCGCCTGGCCCGCGAGGCCGGCTCGCCGGTGCTGGCGCTCACCAACGTGATGGGCAGCCAAGCAACCCGCGAGGCGGACTCCGTTATGTACACGCGTGCCGGCCTCGAGATAGGCGTGGCCGCCACCAAGACGCACACGGCGCAGGTGGCCGCGCTCTCGCTGCTGGCCCTGCGGCTGGCGTGGGCCCGTGGGGTCATGCCCGAGGTCGAGCTCCGCAGGCTCGGGCGCAAGCTCCGCGCCCTGCCCGAGCTGGCCGAGCAGCTGCTGGAGCGCCACAGCGACGTGGAGCGCATAGCCGAGCGCTACCACAACGAGCGCTTCTTCCTCTACCTCGGTCGCGGCATGGGGTTCGCCGTGTGCCTCGAGGGCGCGCTCAAGCTCAAGGAGATCAGCTACATACCCACCGAGGCGTACGCCGCCGGCGAGATGAAGCACGGCCCCATCGCCCTGCTAGACGAAGGCTCACCCGTTATCGTGGTGGCCGACAACAGCCCCGTGTTGCCCAAGCTCATCAGCAACATCGAGGAGGTTAAAGCGCGCGGCGCAGACGTAATAGCCGTGGCCACCGACGGCGACGAGGTCATTAACGAGCTCTCGCAGAGCGTGCTCTGGATACCCCCGTGCGACCCTCATCTGGCGCCCATGCTCGCCGTTATACCGTTGCAGCTACTGGCCTACCACATCGCGGTCATTAAGGGGCTCAACGTGGATCAGCCGCGCAACCTGGCCAAAACGGTCACCGTCGAGTAAAGGGGGCTGCGGTGACTCGCCACCGGCCCGCGCCGCCCGCGGCGTCCCGGCCCCCCCTCGCCCCGTGCCAGCTGCTCGGCGTGGGGGTGGATGTGGTGGCCGCCGGCCGGGTGCGCAGCTTGCTGCGCCGGGTGCCGGCGGCTCGCGACCGGCTCTTTAGCCCTCGCGAGCAGCAACGCTGCGAGCGCTTCTCGGATCCCTGGAGCCGCTACGCCGCCAGGTTCGCCGCCAAAGAGGCGGTGGGCAAGGCCCTCGGCGTCGGCCTTATCGGCTACGGCTGGCGCGAGGTGGAGGTGGTAGACGCCCCCAGCGGCAAGCCGGAGGTGGTGCTGAGCGGCGCCCTCGCGCGCGTAGCGCACGAGGGCGGCGTTACCCGTATAGAGCTTTCGTTGTGTCACGAGGCGGGGGCGGCGTACGCCGTCGCCGCCGCCATGAGGGAGGCACCCAGTTATGAGTAAGCCGTTGCTCCCCGCGCTCTTTACCGCGGAGGCCATGCGCGCCACCGACCACGCGGCCATTAACGACGTGGGCATACCCTCTGGCCACCTTATGGAGCGGGCGGGCCTCGCGGTGGCCCGCGAGATCATCGAGCGCTACGAGCCGCGCGACGCCGTTGTCTTCGCCGGTAAGGGCAACAACGGCGGCGACGGCTTTGTGGTGGCCCGCGAGCTCGCCGAGGCCGACGCGGCCGTCACCGTGTACACGCTCGCCCCCGACGAGGCCTACACCGCCGAGGCGGCCCTCAACCTCCGCATCCTGCGCGCGCTCGGCACCGTGGAGGTGCTCCACCTCTTCGGCGGCGAGGCGCCGCTCGAGAGCGTCGAGCTGCAGGCGGCCATGGCCGACGTGGTGGTCGACGCCATCTTCGGCACGGGGTTTAGGGGCGCGGCCTCCGGCGAGGCGGCCGCGGCTATCGAGCTCATTAACGACGCCTGCTCCCCCGTGGTGAGCGTCGACATCGCCAGCGGGGTCGACGCCAGCACCGGCCGCGTAGAGGGCCCGGTGGTGATGGCCGACCTCACCGTCGCCCTGCACGCCCCCAAGGTGGGCCACTTCGTCACGCCAGGCGGCATCTCCAGCGGCGAGGTCGTGGTGGTGGCCATCGGCATCCCCAGCGGGTGCAACGCCGAGGCGCAAGCCTGGCTGCTCACCGAGGAGGTCATGGCCGAGCTACTCGTGCCCAAGGGCGCCCTCAGCCATAAGCGCTCGGTGGGCACCCTAACGGTGGTGGGCGGCGCGGCCGGCATGGGCGGAGCCGCGCGGCTCGCCGGCGTGGCGGCGCTGCGCGCGGGGGGCGGCCTCACTCGGGTGCTGCGGCCCGCCGGCTCGCCTGCGGCCGCCGGCCTCTACCCCGAGCTCATCGAGCTCGAGGTGCCGGGCGAGGCGGGCGAGTTCTGCGAGGCGTCCGCCGAGCGGCTTAAGGCCGAGGCCTCCGCGCTCGGTGCTCTGGTGCTCGGGCCGGGGTACGGGCGCGGCGGCGCGGCGCAGCACCTCGCCGCTCACCTCATGCTCACCCCGCGTCCGCTACTGCTCGACGCCGATGGCCTCTACGCCCTCGGCGCCGACGGCCTTGAGCTGCTCACCGAGCGCGAGCAGCCCACGGTGCTCACGCCCCACGAGGGCGAGATGGCACGCTTGCTCGCGCTCTCGCCCGAGCAGGTGGCCGCCGACCGCCTCGGCTGCGCTCGCCTGGCCGCGGAGCGCGGCCGTTGCGTCGTGGTACTCAAGGGCGAAGGCACCGTGGTGGCCGACCATCTGGGCGCGGCGTTCGTGGTGCCCACCGGCAACCCCGGGCTCGCCACGCCGGGCACCGGCGATGTACTCAGCGGGGTTATAGGGGCGCAGCTCGCCAAGGGCCTCGGCGCCCTGGACGCAGCCTGCCTGGGCGCGTACCTGCACGGCCTCGCCGCCGACCTCGCAGCCGAGCGGGCGGTGGGCACCGAGGGCATGCTCGCCAGCGATCTCCTCGACTTCCTGCCGGCGGCCATAGAACAGCTCAAGAGCGATCAAGAGGAGGCTAGACATGAGCACCATTGATCAAAGAAGGGCCGAGACCCCTGCGCTCGTACGCCAGATTATGCAGACGGGCGTGCCGGTGGTCACCCCCGAGTGCACGCTCAAAGACCTCATCGCCATCTTTAAAGAGACGGGCATGGACGGCCTCCCCGTGGTGGAGGGGGGCAAGCTCGTCGGCGTCGTCACGGAGGGGGACCTCATGGCGCCGGCCGCCGACATCCGTCTGCCGCACTACATCGAGCTCTTCGACAGCATCATCTACCTCAGCAACATCAAGAAGTTCGAGGAGCAGCTCCAAAAGGCCGCCGCGGCCAACGTAGGCCAGCTCATGACCCACCGCCGCGAGGTGCGTACGGTGGGCCCCGACGAGCCGGCCTCCGCCGCCGCCACGCTCATGCTCCGGCACCGGTTCGCGCAGATCCCCGTTATCGATCCCGACGACAACCTGCTTGGTTTGGTGACTCGCCACGCCATTATCGGGTTGCTCGCCCTCTGAGAGTGCAGCTGCTCAACGGGTGCGAGCGCTCCACCGCCGTTATCGATCTGCGGGCGCTCCAACACAACGTGCGGCGGGTGCTCCAAGCGGTGCCCGCCGCCACGCAGCTCTGCGCGGTCGTTAAAGCCGACGCCTACGGCCACGGCATGCTGCCGGTGGCGCGCGCCGCCGCCGAGGCGGGGGCCACGTGGTGCGCCGTGGCCACCGCCGCCGAGGCCGAGGAGCTGGCCGCCGGGCTCGCCTCCACCGAGCTCACCCCCACGACCCCCACCATCCTCGTGCTGGGCCCACTCACGGGCGCCGAGCTCGCGCGCGTAGCGCGCGCGGGGGCGCATGCACTGGCGTGGTCGCACAGCTTTACCCGCGAGGCCGCGCGCTGCGGCGTGCCCGTGCACGTTAAATTCAACTCCGGCATGGGCAGGCTCGGCGCCTCCGCCGACGAGGTGCCCCAGCTCTGCGAGCTGGCGGCCGAGGCCGGGCTGCTGCACGGCTTTATGACGCACTTCGCCACCGCCGACGAGCCCGACTCCCCCTTCTTTAACGTGCAGCTAAAGCGCTTCACCGCGCTCGCCTCCGGCCTGCGCGCCCACTACCCCAGCTTGCTGTGCCACACGGCCAACAGCGCGGCCACGCTGCGCGACCCCGCCGCGCATTTCGACATGGTCAGGCCGGGCATCGCGCTCTACGGCCTCCACCCCTGTGGTGGAGACCCCGCCGAGCACGATCTGCAGCCCGTGATGAGGTTTACCTCGTACCTCGCCGCCGTGCGGGAGCTCCAGGCCGGCGAGTCGGTGGGGTACGGCCAGCGCTTCGTGGCCACGCAGCCCGAGCGCGTCGGCGTGGTGCCCGTAGGCTACGCCGACGGGGTGCGCCGAGCGCTCGGCGGCGTGGGCGAGGTGCTGGTTGCCGGCCGGCGGTGCCGTATTGTGGGGGCGGTGAGCATGGACCAACTCACCGTGCTCTTACCGCCCGGCCACGGCGCCCCCGGCGACCCCGTGGTGCTCTTCGGTACGCGCGACCTGCTCTGCGAGGAGGTCGCGCACCTGCTCGGCACCATCACCCACGAGGTCGTCTGCGACGTTGGCGCGCGGGTGCGGAGGGTGCCGGCCGAAGGCGGCGCCCGGAGCGCCCCGTAGCGCCGCCGCTCCTCGCCTCCCCGCAGCACGCTCGGCTCGCCTTCCCGCAGGCGTTATCCCTTCGCCGTGACTCGTGGGAGGCTCGTGCTTCGTGCAGTTTCTGGGTTTTGCACGAAACACGAGCTCCAGGCGAGCGACTCCGAGGGACGGTAGCGACACCCCTTCCTGACACCCCCCTTCGTAACCCTTCCCCGCACTTACTCCTCGGTGTAGGCTCGCACCCCGTGTAGGTGCGGGGATGAGAAGTGGCAGAGGCGGAGGTGCCGGAGGTGCCGGAGTTGCTGGAGAGAAAGGCCTACGACGCGCTTCTTAAATGGAAGCTAGAGTCCGCCGGGACGACGGCCTTGCTCGTGGAGGGCGCTCGGTGTGTGGGCAAGACCACGCTCGTCTCCGAGTTCGGCAGGCGCGAGTATCGCTCCCTGTTGCTCGTAGACTTCGCCACGGCCGGGAGGGAGGTTAAGGGCTACTTCTCCAGCATGGCGGGCGACCTCGACTCCCTGTTTCGGCATCTCTCGGCGCACTACGGCGTGGAGCTCTACGAGCGAGGCAGCCTCATCGTCTTCGACGAGGTTCAGTGCTTTCCGCTCGCTCGGCAGCTGGTGAGCCGCCTCGTAGCCGACGGCCGGTACGACTACATCCAGACCAGCTCGCTTCTCTCCCTGCGCGAGCGCACGAGCGGCGTCGTTCTCCCCTCGGAGGAGTGGCTGCTTTGCCTGCGGCCGCTCGACTTTGAGGAGTTCCTCTGGGCTCTGGGCGAAGGCTCCCGCTGCAAGATCATCGCGAGGGAGCGAGCGTGGCCAGATCTTTGTTTCGAGGGGCTGCACCGGAGGCTTTCGCGCTTCTTTCGCGCGTACATGCTGATCGGCGGCATGCCGGCGGTAGTTGCCGACTACGCACGCAACGAGAGCTTCTCGAGCGCCGACGCCCTTAAGCGCGAGATCCTCGAGCTCTACCGCCGCGAGATCGGCCGGATCACGAGAAGCTACGGGTACAAGGTGATGCAGGTGTTCGAGCGGATCCCCGACCAGCTCTCGAAGCACGAGAAGAAGTTCGCTCTGAGCTCGATAAGTAAGGAGGCCCGCGCGAGGTCCTACGAGCGCGCGTTCTCTTGGCTCGCGGACGCGGGGATCGTTAACCGGTGTTACCCCGTTACGGACCCCGCCCTCGACCTCCCTCTCACCAGGGGCAGCGGGGCGGCTAAGTGCTACATGGCCGACACGGGCCTGCTGATGACGCACGCGTTTCCACGGGGGGAGCAGTTGGACTCGCTGTATAGGCGTATTCTGCTGTGTAACGCGAACATCAACGAGGGCATGCTCGCGGAGAACGCCGTCGCCCAGGTGCTGCGCGCCCAGGGCGATCTGTTCTTTTACTCGAGCTACGACCGCACCACCACGTCTGAGCGCATGGAGATCGACTTCCTCCTAGTCAAGAGGCCCCGCGGGGGCGGTGAGAGGCTCTTGGTGAGCCCTGTTGACGTGAAGCCCGGGAGGCGCTGCTCGACCCTCTCGCTCCGCAAGTTTAAGGAGAAGTTCGGCGAGAGGGTGGGCGCACAGTACGTTGTGCACCCGAAGCAGTTAAGGGTCGAGGGCGACCGCGTGTTTTTGCCGTTCTACATGGCGCATCTGCCGTGGGGGGGTAGAGGGTGGGGCCCAGGCGGGGCTCAGGCGGGTAGGCGGGGCGTAGGGGAGCGGGGCAGCCCCTCCCCGGCCCCTGCTCGCGGGGTGCTCGTGGGGTGCTCGCGGGGCCGTGGCGGTGCGCCCCGGGGGTAGTACTCTTTTTGTTCCTCGGCGGAGGCTCGTGTTTCGTGCAGTTTTTTGGGGGTTTTTTTGCACGAAGCACGCGCTCAGGGCGAGTCACTTCGGAGGGATGCTGGCGGCGCGGCGCTGGCGGGCGGCGCGCTGGCGCGCTGGCGCGTGGTGCGGCGGGTGGCGGCGCGCGGGCGGGGTGCGAGGCGGCTGGCGCGGGGCGCAGCCGCTTAGCGCTTCTCCCACTTCAGCAGGTGCGTCACCTCCGCGAGCGTGCTGCCGGCGTCGATCTCGCCGCGCAGGCGGTTCTCGCGCTCCAGCACGTCCATGGCCCTGTTAGCTAGTTCCGCCGCCTCGGCCTGCGGCACCACCATAACGCCGTCGCCGTCGCCCACCACCCAGTCGCCGGGGTTAATGATCTCGCCGGCTATACGCAGGGGGCAGCCTATCTCGCCGAACCCCTTGGGCTCGGCCGCGTCGGGACAGACGAGGCTGGAGAACACGGGCAGGCCGAGCTTGCAGATGTCGTCGGTGTCGCGCACGGCGCCCCACACCACCACGCCGGCGAGCTGCTTAACTTTGGCGCTGTGGGTGGCGAGCTCACCCCACACGGCCGGCTCGGTGTTAAAGGCGTCGACCACGAGCACGTCGCCGGGCTGGCAGTGGTCGATAGCCTCCACCGGCTTGGCCCAGTCGCCCGGGTGGGTGCGGCAGGTGACGGCGGGCCCGCAGAAGCGGAAGCCGCGCAGAAGGGGTTTAATGCCGCGGATGCCCGGGTGGCGGTGGCGGGCGTCGCTGATGTTGGCCACCGAGACCTGCTCGAGCGCGCTGCGCACGTCGGCTTGGCCGACGCGGCGGTACAGCGCGCTCTCTATGCGCACACCCTCGTGCACGGCGCGGCGGAGCGTCGCCGTGGCCTGCGCGGCGTCGGGTGACTTGGTGATAGCGCCGCCTACGACCACTACGGACGCGCCGGCCTCTACGGCCTCGGCGGCCGTCTCGCTGGTGATGCCTCCGGCCACCGAGACGGGCAGCTCCACGGCCTCCACGACCGCGCGGAGCGTGGCGAAGGGCGATTCGCCCCGCATCTGCTGGTCGATAGCGGTGTGGATGCCGATGAGGTGCGCGCCGAGCTCCTGCGCGCGGCGGGCGCGTGCCACCGGGTCGGCCACCTCGATCATGTCGACGCAGAGGCGGCAGCCGTAGGTGCGTGCCGCCTCTGCGCACTCTTTAATGGTGGCATCTGAGGCGGCGCCGAGCACGCCGATAACGGTGGCGCCCGCCTTGGCGGCGTACTCCACCTCCGTGCGGCCGGCGTCCATGGTCTTCATGTCGGCGACGATGGTGAGGGCCGGGAACTCGCGCCGCAGCGCGCGCACGGCCTCAAGCCCCTCCGCTTTAATGAGCGGCGTGCCGGCCTCGAGCCAGTCGGCGCCGCCCGCCACCGCCTCCCGCGCCACGGCGAGGGCGCGGGAGAGATCGACGAAGTCGAGGGCCACCTGAACCTTAGCGCTCATGCTTACACGCCCATGGCCTGCGCGGCGACGCTGCGCCTGCGCGGGCGGTCGTCGAAGTCGCAGAAGACGATGTCTTGGTAGCGCCCCAGGATGAGCTGGCGGCAGCGGAAGGGGATCACCAGCGAGGGTCCGAGTAGCCCGGCGCGTACGTGCGCGTGGCCGTTGTTGTCGCCGAGGTTGCGGTTGTGTTCGTAGAAGCCGTCGAGCGGCGAGATGATCTCGAGCGCTGCGCGGATGTCGGCCACTACGCCCGGCTCGTACTCTACGGTGGTGAGCGCGCCGGTGGCGCCGGGCACGAAGAGCGTGAGGATGCCGGTGCGCAGGTCGCTGGCCAGGACGATCTCCGCCGCCTTCTCGGTGAGCGGCACCATGTCGGTGTTGCCCTGGGTGGAGAACTCTATGGACGTCATGTGGACGCGGACGTCGCCGGTGGGGTTCATGGGGCAGTCCGTCGAGCTGAAGGAGCTCATGCTGTGGTCTCGCTTTCTTCGGTTGCGGAGGCGGGTTGCGCGGTGAGCCAGAGGTTGTCGATGAGTCGGGTGGTGCCGATGCGCGCCGCGGTGACGATGAGCGAGCGCTCGGTGAGCTCGTCTCGCTGCTCAAAGCTTACCCCGTCGACGACGGTGAGGTAGTCCGGTACAAACCGGCAGTCGGGGCTCGGCGCGCGGGAGCCGCTCTCGGCGAGCGAACGCTCGGCGGCGGCTATGACGCTGGCGCACGTGGCGCTCGGCTGCTGCGCCGCCTCGCGGCCCGCGGCGAGCGCCGCCGAGAGGGAGGGGGCGGCCGCTCGTTGCTGCGGGCTGAGGTAGGCGTTGCGAGAGCTCATGGCGAGGCCGTCGGGCTCGCGCACGATGGGCGCGCCCACCACCTCCACCGGCAGGTTGAGGTCGAGCACGAGCCGGCGCAGCACCGCGAGCTGCTGGGCGTCTTTTTGGCCGAGCACGACGACGTCGGGCTGCACGATGCTGAGGAGCTTGGCGACCACGAGCGCGACGCCGTCGAAGTGCCCGGGGCGGCAGGCCCCCTCGAGGGTCTCGGTGAGCGTGCCGCCCACCCGGATGCCGGTGGCGAAGCCGCTCGGGTAGAGCTCCTCCGCCGGCGGGGCGAACACGAGCTGCACGCCCCGCTCCTCGAGTTTGGCTACGTCGCCGCCCTCGTCGCGCGGGTACTGGTCGAGGTCCTCACCCGGCAGGAACTGCGTGGGGTTAACGAAGATGGAGGCCGCCAGGGAGGCGCAACGGGCGGCGGCCACGTCGACGAGGCTGAGGTGGCCGGCGTGGAGGGCGCCCATGGTGGGCACGAAGCCGAGCGGGCGCGGCAGCTCGGCGAGCGCCCTTCGCGCTTCGGCGACGGAGCGAGCGATGATCATGAGGGAGTCTCCTCTTTAACGGTTGGTGGGGCGAGGCTGCTGACCGGCGGGGTGAGGGCGCTGGTCGGCGGCGCGGGGATGCTGGCCGGAGCGAGGCTGCTAACCGGCGGCGCGAGGCTGCTAACCGGTGCGGCGAGGGCCGCGGCCAGCTGCGCCGCGCGGTCCTCGGCGAGCTGCGGCTCCGCGAGCGCGAGGGCCTCCAGCGAGAGGGCGCGGTAGGCGGGTAGGAACTCGGGGTGGGTCGCGGTGAGCGTGGTGAGGTGGGCGAGCACGGTAGCCATGTCGCCGCGCGCCACCGGGCCGGAGAGCGCCTCCGCCGGGTGGCTCGCCGTGTGCAGGTTGGTTGCGGTGGCGGCCAGGAGCGGTTTGAGCAGCTCCAGGCCGTTGGTGGCGCCGGTGGCCTCATTCATGAGGCGGCCGGCGACGCTCTGGAGCGCCACCAGGAGGTTGCAGGCAACGGTGGCCGCCAGGTGGTACGCCGGTTTGCGCTCGTCGGTGAGGCCGAAGGGGAGCATGCCGAGGTGGAAGGCCAGCCGCTCGCCGAAGGCCGAGCTGGCCTCGCTCTGAGCGGTGACGGCGCAGGGCACACCCGCGAGGTCGCTCGCCTGCGGCTCGCGCGCGCGGGAGAAGCTCGTGAGCGGGTGCATGCTCAAGGTGCGCACGCCGCGCTTCGCGAGGGGGGCGAGGAGCTCGAGGGAGCCCAGGCCGCTGCAGTGAACGGCGGTGAGGCCGCTCGCCTGGCGGCTCGCCGGCAGCGCCGCCGCCAACGCGGCGGCGACCTCGGCGAGAGCGTCGTCCGGCACGGTGAGCCACCACAGGTCGGCCGTTAGCGCGGCCTCGCCGATGGTGAGCCGGGGCGGCGAGGTCTGCGGGTTTGCTCGCCCGCCCGCGCCCGCGAGCCCGCTCGCCGGCGCGCCCGTAAGCGTGCCCGCGAGCCCGCCCGTGCCCGTGAGCTCATCTGCCGGCACACCCGTGAGCCCGCCCGCGCCCTCGCGGGTGCGCGCGGGCACGTTGCCGCGCCCGACTACGGCAACGACGTGGCAGTGGGCGGCGGAGAGGGCGGCTAAAAGGCTTCGCCCGAGCCGCCCGGGCCCTATAACGCAGTGACGCTCGTTGCCGGTGTTCACGCAGCTCCTCGAGGAGTGGTGGCTCGATGTCTTTTGAGCGTAACCCTTGGGTTTCCCCCGGTCAACGTTCGGTGCGCTTACTGGGCTGTACGATGGTAAACTCTCCCATCACATGAAGGACCTTTCCCGCAGGATCACCGCTCTGGAGGCGCTTACCGCCGAGATCGCCGCCTGTACCGCCTGTGAGCTTCATCGCACGCGCACCAACGCCGTGCCCGGCGAGGGGCACCCGTGCGCCGAGCTCATGGTCGTGGGCGAGGCACCCGGGTACCACGAGGACCAGCAGGGCCGGCCGTTCGTCGGCAGGGCCGGCAAGCTCCTCGACAAACTCCTCGCCTCCATCGGGCTCTCGCGCGAGCACATCTTTATCGCTAACGTGCTCAAGAGCCGGCCGCCGGGCAACCGCGACCCACAACAAGACGAGATCGCGGCGTGCCAGCCGTACCTCTGGCGCCAAATAGAGATCGTGCGCCCGTTGGTTATTTGCACCCTCGGCAACCACGCCACCAAGTTCCTCACCGGCAACCCCGCCGGCATCACGCGGGTGCACGGTCGCCCTCAGCGGCACGAGATAGCGGGGGTGGAGCTGGTGGTGTACCCCATCTTCCACCCCGCCGCGGCCCTCTACACGCCCTCCATGCTCCAGGAGCTCCAGGCCGACGTGCTGCGGCTGCCCGCGCTGTTGGCGGAGCTCGCGGGTGAGGGGGCGGGCCAGGCTGCGCCGGCCGCCGAGGCGAGCGAAGCATCGCCGGCCGCCGGGGTGAATGAGGCGCCGGCCGCCGAAGTGTCGGCCGCAGAGGCGCGCGAGACATCGCCGGCCGCCGAGGCGAAGGAGGCGCGCGAGCTGCGCGAAGCGGCCGAGACGCCGGTCGCCGATGCCCCCAAAGGGCCTCCCGCGCACGAACTGCACGAAGCACGCGCTCCACACGAGGCACCCGAAGTGTACGAGGCGCCCGAAGCGGCCGAAGTGCCGGCCGCGGAAGTGCACGAAGCACGCGCTCCACACGAGGCACCCGGAACACACGATGCGCCTCCCGCGCCCGTAACCCCCGCGCCGCCGCCGGAGCACGAGCAGCTTGGACTCTTTTAGCGTGCGAGAGCTCCTCTTATCGTCGCCGACGCACACGCGGCAAGTAGCCCGGCGTCTCGCCGGTGAGCTCGCCGCGCCGGCGCTCGTCACGCTCAGCGGCGACCTGGGCACCGGCAAGTCCACGGTGGTGCGCGCCGCGCTGCGCGCCTTCGGCGTGCGCGGCGCCATCACGAGTCCCTCCTTCACACTGGCGCAGTCGTACCGCGGCCGCGGCGGCGTGCAGCTCCACCACCTCGACCTGTACCGCCTGAGCGGCGGCGCCGACGTCGAGCTCTTCGCCTGGGACGACTACCTCGGCCCCGACGCCATCACCTTTGTGGAGTGGCCGGCCGCCGGCGCCGAGGTGCTGCCGGAGCCGACCGTGCGCATAGAGCTCGAGCACCACTCGCCGCGCTCTCGGGTGCTACGCGTCTTCGGCCCACCGCAGCTGGAGGCCGCGCTGTGATCCTCGCACTCGAGTCGGCGTCCCGCGCGTGCTCCGCGGCCCTCTGTGGCCCCGACGGCATCACGGTGGCCGAGGCTTACTACGGCGACGGACCGGCGCACACCCGCAAGTTGTTGCTCGCCGCCCACGAGGTGCTCGAGGAGGCGGGGGTGCAGGTGGAGGAGGTTGGCCCGGTGGCCGTAGGCCTCGGGCCGGGTGCTTTTACCGGCTTGCGCATCGGCATCGCCACGGCCCGCGCGCTGGCGCAGGCCGGCGGCGTGGGCATCGTGGGCGTGCCCACCGCCTCGGCGCTCGCGCTCGCCGCGCTCGAGGCGGACTCCTTTGCCCCTGCGGCCGGTGAGCGCATCGTGGCGCTGCTCGACGGCAAGCGCAACGAGGTGTTCGCCACGGTCTTCGGCTGCGCCGAGGGCGAGGGTCTTCGGCAGGAGCTCGCCGTCCAGGTGGTGCCGGTGGCCGAGCTCACGGCGTGGTTGCACGGTCTCGGCGAGGTAGCGGTGGTTGGGGAGGAGGCGCTCTTCGCCTCACTGGAGCTCCCACCGAGCGCTCGCCGCGCCCGCGGGGTGCACGGGCCGACCGCCGCGATGGTGGGCCGGGCGGCCGCCTGCGGCGCGCCCGGCGTGGTGCAGGGTTTCTCGGAGGTGCTGCCCCTCTACGGGCGCAGCCCCGACGCCGTACCCACTCATCTGCGGGGTGCGCCGGCATGATGCTCTTCGAGCTCCACTCCGCGGGCCCCGAGCACCGCTGCATACGAGCGCTCACCTCGCTCGACCTCGCGGCGGTCCACGCTATCGATCGCCGCATCTTCTCGGCTCCGTGGTCGCTGCAGAGCTTTAAAGACGAGCTCGCCCACCCCGACACCATCTGCCTGGTCGCGGAGCTCGACGGCACGGTGGTGGGCTACTTTATCGCCCGCAGATTCGTGGATACGTGGCACCTCATGACCGTCGGTGTCGACATCCCTCATCGCCGTAAGGCGTTCGCCTCCGCCCTGATCGAGGCCTACTTCGCCGTGGCCGAGCTCGAGGCTCACCGCGGGCATACGCTGGAGGTGAGGGTCTCTAACTCCCCGGCTATAGGCCTCTACAAGAGCTTCGGGTTTATACCCACGGGGGTACGCCCTCGGTACTTTAGAGACAACAACGAGGACGCGCTCATTATGTGGAAGGGCTGGGAGGGGGAGCCGGCGTGAGCACGCTCCTCGACGTAAACGCACCGGTACTCTGCATCGAGACCTCCTGCGACGACACCAGCGCGGCGGTGCTCGTGGGCCAGGAGGTGCTCTCCTCCATCGTCTCCTCGCAAGACGAGTTGCACGCGCGCTTCGGTGGAGTGGTGCCCGAGGTGGCCTCGCGCCGCCACACCGAGCTCATCGGCGCCGTTGTGGAGGAGGCGCTCGCCGTGGCTGGCGTGGGCTGGGAGAGCATCGCCGCCGTCGCCGTTACGCAGGGCCCCGGCCTCATAGGCTCGCTCTTGGTGGGGCTCGCCGCCGCCAAGGCGTTCGCCTACCGCCTCAAGCTGCCCCTGATCCCCGTGAACCACCTTCAGGGGCACGTGGCCGCCAACTACGCACTGGGGGTGGAGGCGCCGTTTTTGTGCCTGCTCGCGAGCGGCGGCCATACCTTGCTGGCGAGCGTGGAGGAGGGTGTGAGCTACCGTGTCGTGGCCCGTACGCTGGACGACGCGGCCGGCGAGGCCTTCGACAAGGGCGCGCGGCTGCTCGGCTTGGGGTACCCCGGCGGCCGAGAGATCGATGAACTCGCTTCGCGAGGCGACCCCTCGTTCGTTAAATTTCCGCGCGCGGTGCCGCGCGGGCAGAACTTCAGCTTCAGCGGCCTTAAGACCGCGCTCCTCTACGACCTGCGCGCGCGCTCCGAGCGGGAGGTGCAGGAGCGCAAAGCCGACATAGCCGCCTCGTACCAGCGGGCTATTGTGACGCAGCTGGTGGAGAAGACGGTGCGCTGCGCCGAGGCCGAAGGGCTACGGCGTGTCGCGGTGGCCGGCGGCGTGGCCGCCAACGGCGGCCTGCGCGAGGCGCTCCGTGAGCGCTGCGAGCAGCGCGGGCTGCGGTTGTACCTGCCCCCGCTCTCGTTGTGTACCGACAACGCCGCCATGATCGGCCTGGCGGCGTGCTTTACGGAGCCCGTGCCCTGGCCCCACTACCTCGCG
Organism: Thermoleophilia bacterium; assembly: GCA_040776965.1. Lineage (GTDB taxonomy): Bacteria > Actinomycetota > Thermoleophilia > UBA2241 > UBA2241 > CAIXSE01. Next base: position 298,982 of record JAXGZO010000001.1, on the reverse strand, counting down.
CTGGACGCGTACGCGAGCGACGCCGAGGCCAGGCCGCCCCGGCGGCCGAAGGGCAAGGGGCGCGGTGCGGGGGCGGCTACGCCTCCAGGGTGATCGTCACCGGGCCGTCGTTGGTGAGGGCTACGGCCATATGTGCGCCGAACCTGCCGGTTTGCACCGGCACGCCCTCGTCGCGCAGTGCCGCTACGTACGCTTCGTAGAGGCGCTCCGCCAGCTCCGCCGGCGCCGCCTGGCTAAAGCTCGGCCGGTTGCCGCGGCGCGCGTCGCCGTAGAGGGTGAACTGCGAGACGGCGAGTACCGCTCCGCCCACCTGCGCGAGCGAGAGGTTCATGAGGCCGGCTTCGTCTGTGAACACCCGGAGGCGAGCCGTTTTGGCGGCGAGCCTGGCGGCGGCCGCCGGCGTGTCGTCGTGCGTAACCCCCACGAGGGCCAAAAAGCCCACGCCGACCTCGCCGACCACCTCGCCGTTGACTCGCACACAGGCGTCGGTAACCCTCTGTAGCACGATCCGCATACGCGCAGTGTACCGTGTTTGACTCCGTTCGGGAACGGACATAAAGTACCGCAGTGTTACGTAGCACTCTCGCATCGAGAGTGCCAGAATCCAACAAAAATGAACAGAGGAGGGTTGCTGCATGAAGCTCAAGCCGCTCGAAGACCGCGTGGTCGTTCAGGCTATGGCCGAGGAGGAGAAGACGGCCAGCGGGATCGTGCTCCCCGATACCGCCAAAGAGAAGCCGATGATGGGCGAGGTTATCGCCGTCGGCGATGGTAAGTGGGACGAGTCCGGCAGCAAGCGTATTCCCGTCGACGTCAAGATGGGCGACAAGGTTATTTACGGTAAGTACTCGGGCACCGAGTACAAGACCGCTTCCGGTGACGAACTTCTCATTCTGCGCGCCAGCGAGATCCTGGCCGTAGTCGACTGATCGAGGGGAGGCTGACGAAACGTGGCTAAAGAACTGAAGTACAACGACGAGGCCCGCAGGGCTCTCGAGCGCGGCGTTAACGCGCTTGCGGACGCCGTAAAGATCACCCTCGGCCCCAAGGGCCGTTACGTGGTGCTCGACAAGAAGTTCGGCGCTCCCACCATCACCAACGACGGTGTGACGATCGCCCGCGAGATCGAGCTCGAGGACGTCTTCGAGAACCAGGGCGCCCAGCTCGTCAAAGAGGTCGCCACCAAGACCAACGACATCGCCGGTGACGGCACCACCACCGCCACCCTGCTCGCCCAGGCGATCGTGCGCGAGGGTCTGCGCATGGTCACCGCCGGCGCCAACCCCATGGCCATTAAGCGCGGCATCGAGGACGCCGTGCGTGAGGCCATCGACGCCGTTCAGGCGCAGTCCAAAGAGGTCTCCGGCAAGGAGGAGATCGCTCGCGTAGCCACCATCTCCGCCCGCGACCGCGCTGTGGGCGACGTCATCGCCGACGCCATCGAGAAGGTCGGTAAAGACGGCGTGGTGAACGTGGAGGAGTCCAACACCTTCGGCCTCGACCTCGAGTTCACCGAGGGCATGCAGTTCGACCGCGGCTACCTCAGCCCCTACATGGTCACCGACTCGGAGCGTATGGAGGCCGTGCTCGAGGACCCGTACGTGCTGATCGCCAACCAGAAGATCGCCGCCATGCAGGATCTTCTCCCCGTGCTCGAGAAGGTCATCCAGCAGGGCAAGGGCCTCCTCATCGTCTCCGAGGACGTCGAGGGCGAGGCGCTCGCCACCCTCGTGGTCAACAAGCTCCGCGGCACCTTCACCAGCGTCGCCGTCAAGGCGCCGGGCTTCGGCGACCGCCGCAAGCGCATGCTCGAGGACATCGCCATTCTCACCGGCGGCGAGGTCATTACCGAGGAGATGGGCCACAAGCTCGAGGGTACGCAGGTCTCGCAGCTCGGTCGCGCCCGTAAGGTCGTGGTGACCAAAGACAACACCACGATCGTCGACGGCGCCGGCGACCTTGAGCAGATCAAGGCTCGCATCCGCCAGATCAAGGGTGAGCTCGAGAACACCGACTCCGATTTCGATCGCGAGAAGCTCCAGGAGCGCCTCGCTAAGCTGGCCGGCGGCGTGGCCGTGGTCAAGGTCGGCGCGGCCACCGAGGTCGAGATGAAGGAGACCAAGCACCGCGTGGAGGACGCCCTCAACGCTACGCGCGCCGCCCTTGAGGAGGGCATCGTGCCCGGCGGCGGTGTGGTGCTCGTCAACGCCATCGGCGCCATCAAGATCAGCGCGCAGGACGACGTGGACTTCCGCTCCGGCAAGCAGATCATCGCTCGCGCGCTCGAGGAGCCGCTTCGCCAGATCGCCGAGAACGCCGGCCTCGAGGGCTCCGTTGTGGTCAACAGGGTCAAGGAGCTCCCCGCCGGTGAGGGCCTCAACGCCGACACCGGCGAGTACGAGGACCTGGTCAAGGTCGGCATCATCGACCCCGCCATGGTCACCCGTTCGGCGCTCCAGAACGCCGCGTCGATCGCCAAGAACATCCTCACCACCGAGTGCATCGTGGCCGACAAGCCCGAGCCCATGCCGGCTGCGCCCATGGGCGGCGGTATGCCGGGCGGCGGTATGCCGGGGATGATGTAAGCCGGTAGGCACGCCTTATGGCTCCGCCCGTGGCGGAGCTGTTCGGATCGCGGCGGCGGGTGGCCCTTCGGCCGCCCGCCGCCGCTCCTTTAAACTCACCCCGCGGTTCCCCCACCTCTCGCCGTTCGCGTATACTTCACGGGAATGGCCTTGTGTGTTCTTCTCTGGTCAACCAGACGTGGAGGTTCCGAACATGCTGTTGATGGGTGAGTCAATTAATGGAACGCGCAAGCAGGTTGCTGAGGCGATCCAAGCGCGCGACGAGGAGTTCATTAAGTCGCTCGCAAAAGACCAGGTCGACGCCGGGGCCGAGCTCCTCGACGTCAACGGCGGTGTGGCCGGCGGTAACGAGCTCGCCGACATGGAGTGGCTCATCGACGTCGTCATGGGCGTCACCGATAAGCAGCTCATGGTCGACTCGGCCAGCCCCGAGGTGCTGCAGGCCGGCGTTCGCTCCATCATCGACAGGGGCGGCAAGGTCCCCTTCATTAACTCCATCAGCGGCGAGCAGTCGCGCAAAGACGCCGTGCTGCCGCTCGTGGAGCAGTACAAGTGCCCGGTTATCGCCCTCTGCCTGAGCGAGACGGGCATTCCTCCCACAGCCGAAGACCGCTTCGCCGTCGCCCAGGAGATCCACGACCTGTGCACCGCGGCCGGCCTGCCGGCCGAGGATATTTGGGTCGACCCGCTCGTGCTCACCGTCTCCGCCGACCCGCAGGCCGCCGTGGTCTGCATGGACACCCTGAGGCTCGTTAAAGAGCGGCTGCCCGTGCGCACCACCGGCGGGCTCAGCAACGTGAGCTTCGGGCTCCCCAACCGCTCCCTCCTCAACCGCACCTTTGTGGCTATGTGTGCCGGTATCGGCATCGACGCTGCGGTGCTAGATGTGCGCAACGCGTCCATGATGGCCGCCGTTAAGGCCATTCGCGCGCTGCGCGGCGAGGACGAGTACTGCATGGGCTACCTCACGGCCCACCGCGCCGGCGAGTTCGGCGACTGATCGTCGCCTTCGGCGTGCGTTAACGAGATAAGCCGACCGGCGGGCCGCCCTGCGTGGGGCCCGCCGGTCGGCTTTTAACGGTCGGTTAGCTCGTGAGCAGCGCGCCGTTCTCCACGGTGAGGTTAATGCCGGTCAGCGAGCTCGTTTTAAGGCAGAACCGCACGGCCGCCGCCACCTCCGCGGCGGGTACGAGGCGCTGAGCGGCGCACCGCGCCGCGGTACGCAACGAGGCCTCGCGCCGCTCGTCGTCCGCGAGGTCCACGGCGCCTGGGGCTACGCCGCAGACGCGTACCCGCTCCGGCGCCCAGGCCCTCGCGAGCTCCTTGACGGTGTGGATCTGTGCGGCCCGCGCGGCGCCGTGCGCCGCGAAGTTGGCCCACGGCTGCACACCCAGCAGGTCGGTGATAGCCACCACCACGCCCGCCGAGTCGCAGGGCTCCGCCGGCGGGCGCTCCGCAAACCGGCTCCGCGCGGCGCACGCCGCGAAGAAGAAGCCCTTGGCCACCACGTCGAAGGAGGCGTCCCACGCGGCCTCATCGAGGAGCTCCGGCGGCGTGGGGGTAAAGGGGCCGCTCGCGGCGTACACGAGTGCGTCGAGGCCGCCGAGCGCCTCCGCCGCCTCGTGCACGAGGCGGCCGGCGGAGGCCGCGGAGCTCGTGGTGCCGGCGAGGAGTACGCCGGCGTCGCCGAGCGCCGAGCGTTGCTCTTCGGCCGCGGCGTCGAGCTGCCGTGTGGTGGCGCAGACCGCCGCGCCCCGTGCGGCGAGGTCGCGCGCTACGACGCCGCCTAGGCGGCGTGCTCCTCCGATAACGAGAATGCGGGAGCCGGCGAGGCGCACGGGGCCGTGAGGGCTAGCGCCCGAGGTACTTGTTGAGCTTGCGGTACGGCTGCGCGGCCTGCTCGAGCGCGTCTATGAGCACCTGGAGCCGAGCGAGCGACGCTTGCAGCTGCGAGAGGTTTTCCTCTACGCGCTGGCCGCCGTCGGCGAGACGGTTCGCCGACGTGCCGAGGGTGTCGAGGTGGCTCATGAGGTCGCCCACGGGTTCGCTTACGTGGTCCAGCACCTGCAGGCTGCGCTTGGCGAGCCGCCAGCCTTTAAGGGCCATCCAGATGAGCGAGCCGATCACGAGGAGGAGGCCAGCGAGGGCGATCGCGAGGAGGATCAGCGTGTTCATGCGCTTAGTGTATCGCGTCGGCGGCGCTTACGCTCCGTCGGCTTCGCCCTACGGGAGCTTGATGGCGTAGCGGCAGGCGAGCGCGCAGTTGCGCCCGGCGAGCGCGCTCACTTTAACGACGTCGCCGGTGCGGGGAGCCTCTATAAAGCGGTCTCTGTCGATGGCGATGCCGACGTGGTGGTAGAAGGCGGGCGAGCCGAAGAAGACGAGGTCGCCCGCCTGTAGCTGCGAGAGCGGCACCGGCTTGCCCATGCGCGCCTGCATCGTCGCGCCGTGGGGGAATCGCACGCCGAACTTGGCGTAGACGTACATGACGAGGCCGGAGCAGTCGAACCCCCCGGAGGGCGTGGCGCCGGCCCATACGTAGGGGATCCCCAGGTAGCGCGACGTCTCCTTGATCACGGCGATCTGCACGGCGGTGCCCGTAACGGTGCCCAGGTCGAGGTCGACGACCGAAGTCATCTCGTTTTGACGGCGGAGGATCTCTTTAACGCGGGCGTCGAGGTCGGCGAGCACCGCCTTGCGCTCGGCGAGGCGGTCCTCCACGTCGATGCGCGCGCCGCGGAGCGCCACCTCCTTTTTAAGCAGGGTGGAGCGGTCGCTGTCCAGCTGTGCGGTGAGCTTCTCGACTTGAGCGGAGAGCCGTTGGAGCTCCTCGATGGAGTCGGTGTCGGCCTCGTTGATCTGGAGGAAGTAATCGACGTGGGTCTCGAGCTCGGCGAAGCTCTCGGTGGAGACGAGGATGTCGAGTACGGAGATGCCCCCGCTCTTGTACATGTCGGCCATGCGCCGGTCGTAGACCGTATGGGCTACGTCCAGCTGCGTCTGCGTGCGGTCGAGGGTGCGGCGCGCCGTGGAGAGGCGCGCGGTAATGGCGTCGAGCTCGGCCCGTGCGGTGTTGTAGCGCTCCACCGCGATGCTCGCCCTTCGGTCGAGCTCCTCCACCTGCGCACGTACGCGCGCGGCCTCCCGCTGCGCCTCGAAGAGGTCGCCCGGTGTGGCGAGCGCCGCCGGGGCGAGGCAGAGCAGCGCGAGCAGCACGAACAGCACGAGACGGAGCAGGGCGCCGCCGCGGAAGGGTGTCGGCCAAGCCGCTGTGCTGAGCCCGAAGGAGCTCGGGCGGTTGTGTGCTGCGTGGAGCTCGTGGTTCATCTCGCGGTCGTCATCTCACTGTGAGCGGTGGTCGTAGGGTGCTTCGCAGGCGTCTTGCACCCGTTGGAGTGTTGCAGTATACTGCCATTTCAACGTCGCGGGGTGGAGCAGTCCGGTAGCTCGTCGGGCTCATAACCCGAAGGTCGCAGGTTCGAATCCTGCCCCCGCTACCATGTTGTTTCAGGCGCCTCGGGCGCCTTTTTTGTTGCCCCTCTCTTCTCCGCCACGCCCGGTATGCCTTCTGCGTGCTCACCTCACCGTTGCCCCACGGGCCTCCACCTTTCGCCGCCGTCCGCTCCTCTCGCTCCGCTTTGGCTGTTCGCCCCGCGCCCCGCGCCTCCGCTATGCTCCGGGGGACGGAGAGGGAGCTACCGCGGCCGCTCGTGCGGCTGGGGAGGAGGAGCATGTCGGCGGTCTCGGCGCAGAGCTACAGGCTTCAGCAGCGCGTGGCCTCGTTTTTGGAGGCTGAGCGCGTGGTCGAGCCCGGTGAGCGCGTGCTCCTCATGCTCTCCGGCGGCGCCGACTCCATGGTCATGCTCGAGCTCCTGCTGCGCCTCAACCGCCGCCTCGCGCTCGGCCTCACGTTCGCCGCGCTGCACGTGGACTACGGCATGCGCGGCGCCCGCTCCACGCGGGACCGTGAGATCGTGGAGCGCGGCTGTGCGGCCGCCGGGGTCGAGCTTCACGTGGTGCGGCTCGAGGGGGCGCTCGCCGGGGCCAACTTTCAGGCGCGGGCGCGGGAGGTGCGCTACCGTCGCGCGCAGGAGCTCGCCGAGGAGTACGGGTACAGTGCGGTGGCCACGGCGCACAACCGCGACGACCAGGCGGAGACGGTCCTTTATCGCCTGGTGAAGTACGCGACGCCGAGGGGGCTCGTGGGCATGCGCCCCCGCGAGGGGCGCCTCGCGAAGCCGCTCCTCTGCCTCGGCGCCGCCGAGGTCCGCGCCTTCTGCGTGCGAGAGGGCATCGCCTACGGCGAGGACGAGAGCAACGAGCGGGTGGTGTACGCGCGCAACGCGCTGCGGCACGAGGTGCTCCCGCTGCTCGAGCGCATTAACCCCCGCTGCGCGCAGACGCTCGCGGACGGCGCGTTGCTGGCCGCCGCCGAGGCCGACTTCGTCGCGGCGGCGGTCGAGGAGGCTCGGCGGCGGGTGCGCGCGGAGCTCCACGAGGGCGACGTGGTCGCCCTCGACCTCGACGCGCTCGCCGCGGAGCCCCCCGCGTTGCGTGATCTTCTCGTGCGCGACGCAGTTAAAGGGGCGTTGGGCGGCGAGGCGCTGGTCTCTCGCCGCACCGTCGGCGCCCTGCGCCGCCTCTGCGAGCGGCGGGAGGGCGGCGGGCGCCTCTCGCTGCGAGGGGGGCTCGAGGCGGCGCGCGAGGGCCGCCGCCTCGTGCTGCGCGCGGCGGCGGAGCTGGCCGCGGCGGAGGCCGTGGAGGTCTCGTGCCCGGCGCTCCTCGGCGCGGGCGCCGAGGGCCTCCGGGTGTGCGTCTCCGGCCGGATCTATCGCCTACGGCTGTTCGCCGAGCCGGTCTTCGATCGCTCGGCTGCCCTCGCCGGCGAGGGCTTTTTGGGGTTCGAGCGTCCGCCGCGCCGCCTCGTGCTTCGCCCGCGGCGCGTCGGCGACCGCTTCGCCCCCTCCGGCCTCGGCGCCTCCACGACCGTCGCCCGCTACCTCGCCGCCGCCGGCGTGTCGCCCGCCGTCCGGTCGCTCGCCGTGCTCCTCGAGGCGGACGGTGTGGTCGGCTGGGTCGGCCACCCCGAGGCTCACGGGTTTCGCAGTAGGGTTGCGCAAGTGTGCCGCGTCGACCAGAGTACGCAGAGTACCCTGCATATCGCCTTGGAGGACTAGTGAATCAGCCAATCGCCGAGATCATCGTCGCAGAGCACGAACTCGCCGAGCGGGTCGACGAACTCGCCGCGCGCATCTCCCGCGACTACGCCGGCGAGGAGATCGTCCTGGTCGGCATCCTTAAGGGCGCCGTGTTCTTCCTCGCCGACCTCGCCCGTCGCATCACGGTCCCCGTCGCGCTCGACTTCATGGGCGTCTCGAGCTACGGCTCCGCTACAAACTCCTCCGGCGTCGTGCGCATCCTTAAGGATCTGGACTCCGACATAACCGGCCGCCACGTCATCATCGTGGAGGACGTTATCGACTCCGGCCTCACCGTCGGCTACCTCCTCAAGAGCCTCTGGAGCCGCAATCCCGCCTCGTTGGAGGTCTGCACGCTCCTCTCTAAACCCTCCTCTAAGCAGAGCAAGCTCGCCTGTAAGTACACGGGTTTCGAGATCCCCGATCTGTACGTTGTGGGGTACGGCCTCGACCTGGCCGATCGGTATCGCACCTTCCGCTTTATCGGCGCGCTCACGCCGGAGGCCATAGCGGAGATTGTCGACCATGAGGGTTCTTTACTGTAGAAAAGCGGGTATGCTACCCTCAAGGCGAGGCTCGTACGAGCATGTGCTCTGCCGCTCGCCTTTGAGTAATTCGCCTTCTCCACCAGAAAAGGATTTTTGTGGCTAAGTTTATCCGGAGCGCCTTCTTCCCCATCGTGGTCGTCCTCGCTCTCGCCTTCTTCATCCAGTGGGCGTTCTTCCAGAGCAGCGAGAAACAAGCGGCGGAGAAGCGCATTTACTCAGCGCCGGGTATCGCCTCGCTCCAGGTGCTGCAGAGCGACCTGCAAAACGACGCCATCAAGAGCGTCGTCGTCGACACGCATTCACGCACCGTTCGGGTCAACCACAGCTCGGAGGCCCTCTACTACGTCACCAAGCTCCCCAACCCGTCGGAGCTCGCGGATCAAATCCGGCGTGAGCACCCCAGGGTCGCCGTCGGCACTGCGACGGTTAACGCCCCCGCTACCGTCACCCCGAGCTTTACCGACGACGTCATTAACAACCGCGTCGAGTCGGCCGTTATGAACGTCAAGGAGCAGATGCTCCAGGTCACGCTCAAGGGGCAGACCAAAGACAAGAAGCCCTCGTACTCCGTCGCCTACACCGACCCCGTCACCACCACGCAGCTCCTCACGCAGTACCAGGTGCCCTACAACGCCACGAGCCCCAAGGCCGCCTGGTGGACGAGCGCGCTCACCTTTATCCTGCCGCTCATCCTCATCTTCGCCTTCTGGTTCTTCATCATGAATCAAATGCAGGGTGGCGGCTCAAAGGTCATGAGCTTCGGCAAGAGTCGGGCCAAGCGGGTCAGCCCCGACGCCCCGCGGGTCACCTTCCGCGATGTCGCGGGCGCCGATGAGGCCGTGGAGGAGCTGTACGAGATCAAAGAGTTCCTCGAGAACGCCAAGAAGTTCCAGCAGCTCGGTGCCCGCATCCCCAAGGGCGTGTTGCTCTACGGTCCTCCCGGCACCGGCAAGACCTTGCTGGCGCGGGCGGTCGCGGGCGAGGCCGGCGTGCCCTTCTTCAGCATCTCCGGCTCAGACTTCGTGGAGATGTTCGTCGGCGTCGGCGCCTCCCGCGTGCGCGACCTCTTCGAGCAGGCTAAGCAAAACGCTCCGTGCATCATCTTCGTCGACGAGATCGACGCCGTCGGTCGGCACCGCGGCGCCGGCCTCGGCGGCGGCCACGACGAGCGCGAGCAAACGCTCAACCAGCTGCTCGTCGAGATGGACGGCTTCGAGATGAAAGACAACATCATCCTCATCGCCGCCACCAACCGGCCAGACATCCTCGACCCGGCGCTCCTGCGGCCCGGCCGCTTCGACCGGCAGATCGTGGTCGACCGCCCCGACCGCCCCGGCCGGCGCGACATCCTGCGGGTGCACGCTCGCGGTAAGCCCATTAGCAAAGACATCGACCTCGACGCCCTCGCCGCCCAAACCCCCGGGTTCACCGGCGCCGACCTCTCCAACCTCATCAACGAGGCCGCCCTGCTCGCCGCCCGCCACGGCAAGCGCATCATCGGCATGGAGGAGCTCGAAGAGGGCGTCATGCGGGTGCTCGCCGGCCCCGAGAAGAAGAGCCGTCTCATCTCCGAGAAGGAGAAGGCCATTACCGCCTACCACGAGATGGGGCACGCCATAGTGGCCAACTTCCTCGAGCACACCGACCCCGTGCACAAGATCTCCATCGTGAGCCGCGGGCAGGCGCTCGGCTACACCATCTCCCTGCCCACGGAGGACAAGTTCCTCACCACCAAGCAGGAGCTCATGGACACGCTCGCCATGACGCTCGGCGGGCGCGCCGCCGAGGAGGTCGTCTTCGGCGAGATCACGACCGGCGCGGCCAACGACCTGGAGAAGGCCACCGCTACGGCCAAGCAGATGATCATGCGCTACGGCATGAGCGAGGAGCTCGGTCCGCGCACTCTCGGCCACGACCAATCCATGCCCTTCTTGGGCCGTGAGTTCCAGCAGCAGACCGACTATTCCGAAGAGGTCGCGCGGCAGATCGACGACGAGATCCGGCGCATCATCGAGAGTGCGCACCAGCGGGCCTGCGACCTGCTCACCGAGAAGCGCGAGCAGCTCGACCGCATCGCGAAGATCCTCATGGAGCGCGAGACGATCGAGGCCGACGAGTTCCAGGCGCTGCTCAACGACGTCCCCGAGGAGGAGGTCTTTAAGGAGCGCGATGAGCGGGCGGCGAGGGAGCACGAGCGGCGCGAGGAGGGCAAGCACGAGCGGTCGCACTCGTCGTCGACGCCGGTACCCAAGCCGGCTCGCATTAAGCCCCTGAGCCACGGAAGCGTCTAGCGCTCAGCCGGGAGGACGATGGATCGCGACAAAATCATGGAGGGCGTGCGGCTGATCCTCGAGGGGGTCGGCGAAGACCTTAACCGCCCCGGCCTGCGCGCCACCCCGCAGCGAGTCGCCGATATGTACGAGGAGATCTTCTGCGGCATCGGCACGGCCGACCCGGCCGAGGTCTTGGTCACCATGAAGGGCGATCACCATCGTGAGATGGTCATCATCCGCGACATCAGCTTTTACTCCGTCTGCGAGCACCACCTCTTGCCCTTCGCGGGGGTGGCGCACGTGGCCTATATTCCCAGCAGAGACGGCCACATCACCGGCCTCTCCAAGCTGGCGCAGCTGGTGCGGCTGGTGGCGGCGCGGCCGCAGCTCCAGGAGCGCATCACCTCCGAGGTCGCCGACGCCATTGTGCGCGCGCTCAACCCGGCTGGCGCGCTCGTGCTCATACGGGCGGAGCACCTCTGCATGTCCATGCGCGGCATCCGCACGCCGGGTGCGCAGACGGTCACGAGCGCCGTGCGCGGCATCATCCAAACCAACGACGCGACGCGCGCGGAGGCGTTCGCCCTCATCGGCGCGCCGAGCTGAGGTCCTTCCCCATGGCCTCCGCTCCGCGTCTCTCGCTCTCCCTCGACCTCCCGTGCGTCATGGGCATCGTCAACGTTACGCCCGACTCCTTCTCCGACGGCGGGCGTTTCTTCGGCCTTCAGGAGGCGCTCGCTCAGGCTACGGCTCTGGTGCACGACGGCGCCGGCATCATCGACATCGGCGGCGAGTCCACACGGCCGGGCTCCGATTCAGTTGCGGTGGAGGAGGAGCTACGCCGGGTGGTGCCGGTAGTGGAGGCCATGACGGCGTCGCTCCCGGTGCCTATCTCCGTCGACACCACCAAGGCCCTCGTGGCCGAGCGGGCGCTCGCCGCGGGCGCGGGCATCATCAACGACATCAGCGCGCTCCGCTCAGACCCGGAGCTGGTCGACGTTATCGCCGACGCGGGGTGCCCCATCTGCCTTATGCACATGCTGGGCGAGCCCAAGACGATGCAAGACGCGCCGGTCTACGGCGACGTGGTCGCCGAGGTCGCGGCGTTTTTAGAGGAGCGCATGAACTTCGCGCTCGCCCACGGCGTGCGCGAGGAGCAGCTCATCCTCGACCCCGGCATCGGGTTCGGCAAGACGGTCGAGCACAACCTCGTGCTGCTCCGCGAGCTCTCTCGGTTCTGCGAGTTCGGTCGGCCGGTGCTGCTGGGTACCTCGCGTAAGCGGTTCTTGGGCGCCGTCGTCGGCGGGGAGCCGCGCGAGCGCGCCACCGCCACCGCCGCCACTACCGTCATCGGCGCCTTGGCCGGCGCTCACATCTTCCGCGTCCACGACGTTAAGCCCAACGCCGAGGCGCTGCGTGTGGCGCAGGCGGTTCTGCGGGGGGCGCCGTCCGCTGAGGCGGGCGCCCTTTAACGCGCGGGTCCGTGCCCGCAGGGGAGGTCATCCAATGCAGCGCAGTCTTTCGATCTCGGTCGAGGGTATAGAGCTCCGCGGCCGTTGCGGCGTTACCGAGCAGGAGCGCGCCGTGGGGCAGACGCTCGTCGTCGACGTCCACTTGGAGCCCGCCGAGTGCGTCGGCGCGGCCACCGATTCCCTCGCCGGTACCGTCGACTACGGGCGCGTGGTCGACCTCGTCCGCGAGGTCGTCTGCACCGGCGAGTTCAGCTTGCTGGAGCGCCTCGCCACGGTCATCGCCGACACGCTCTGGAGCGAGTTCGCGCCGGTCTCCCTCGACGTCAGCGTTGCGAAGCTGGCGCCGCCGGTGGCTATTCCGGTCTCGGCGGCGCGGGTGGAGGTCGCGCTCTCGCGGTGAGCGCGGCCGTAGGCAAACGCGCGTTCCTCTCGCTGGGCGCCAACCTCGGCGACCGCGCGGCCTCCCTGGCGGCCGCCCGCGAGGCGCTCGCCGCCCTCCCGGCCACCACGCTGCTCGCCGCCTCGCACCTCTACGAGACCGAGCCGCAAGACCTCGCGGACCAGCCCGAGTTTCTCAACCAGGTGGTCTGCCTCCAGACGGAGCTCGCGCCTCACGACCTCCTCGCTGCCTGCGGGCGCATCGAGGAGGAGCGCGGCCGCACGCGGACGGTCCGTTTTGGCCCTCGCACGCTCGATGTCGATATACTTCTCTTCCAAGACGTCGAGATGGAGGACGCCGTGCTCACGATCCCGCATCCGCGGCTCTCGCAGCGGGCCTTCGTGCTGGTGCCGCTCGCCGAGCTCTGGCACCTCGCCGAGGGCGTGTTCCATCTCGACGTCCCCGCGTTGGCGCAGGCCACCGCGCGGGTTCAGGCGGTGCGCCGTTTTAACTCGGTACCCGGCGGTCACAACTAAAGGCGATGGTGCGGTGATACGATCTTTTATCGCGAGCGCTCCAGATGGTGTTGTGCGTCGCCGTTCCTTCGACGTCCTCGTCCTCGGCGGCGGCATCGCCGGGCTCACTGCGGCCATTGGCGCCGCGCGTCGGTGGCGCGTCGGCCTACTCACGAAGTCGACGCTCGACGACACCACCACCTTTCTCGCCCAGGGCGGTATCGCCGCCGCGCTCGGCCCTACCGACTCGCCCGAGCTTCACTTTCACGACACCATGAACGCGGGGGCCGGCCTCTGCGACGCGGAGGCGGTGCGCGTGCTCGTCTCCGAGGGCCCCGACCGCGTGCGTGAGCTCATGGAGATCTGCCCACGCTTCGACAGGGTCGACGGCGAGATCGTCTTGGGGCGCGAGGGTGCCCACTCCGTTGCGCGCGTGCTGCACGCCGGCGGCGACGCCACCGGCAGCGAGGTCTCCAGCGCGCTGGCGGAGGCGGCCCGCGTGGGCAGCCGCGTCCAGCTTTACGAAAACGAGTTCGTCATCGATCTCCTCACTATCGACGGGCGCTGCGTGGGCGCGCTCACGCTCAACATCGAAGACCGCAGCCTCACGCTCAACGTCGCGATGGTCACGGTGCTCGCCACGGGGGGCGCCGGGCAGGTCTACGGGCGCACCACGAATCCCTCGGTGGCCACGGGCGACGGCATCGCCATGGCGTACCGCGCCGGCGCCGTGATCCGCGACCTCGAGTTCGTCCAGTTCCACCCCACGGGGCTCGCCGTCCCGGGGCAGCGCACCGTCCAGCTCATCACCGAGGCGCTCCGCGGCGAGGGTGCGCACCTGCGCAACGCCGCGGGCGAGCGGTTTATGCTCGCCGCCGACCCGCGTGCGGAGCTCGCCTCGCGCGACGTCGTGGTGCGCGCCATGATGGCCGAGATGCGCCGCGAGGGCACCACGCACGTCTCCCTCGACGCCACGCACCTCGACGGCGGGTGGCTCCACCGCCGGTTCCCGCAGGTTACGCGCGGCCTCGCGGAGCACGGACTCGACCTCGCTCAGCACCTCATCCCCGTCGCGCCCGTCTGCCACTACTTCGTCGGTGGGGTCATGACCGACCGCTGGGGTCGCACGACCGTCCCGGGGCTGTACGCCAGCGGGGAGGTCGCCAGCACGGGTGTGCACGGCGCCAACCGGCTCGCGAGCAACTCGCTCCTGGAGGGCCTCGTGTTCTCCGACCGCGTGGTCCGCGACCTCGACCGCTACATCGGCACGCTCGGCGAAGACGTTCGCCGCATCCGCTTCGACCTGCCTTCGGCGGCCGAGGGCGCCGGCGAGTTCACGGCCGCAGAGGTGCGTGCGCGGCTCACCGAGATCATGTCCTCAAAGGTCGGTGTGCTCCGCCGCCGCGACGACCTGCGCGACGCGCTCGCCGAGCTCGAGCGCTTCGTGCCGCAACTCAGATTCGTCGAGCTCAACGAACCGGAGTACGAGGTGCTCAACCTCCTCACGATCGGCATGCAGGTGGCAAAGTCCGCCCTGCTGCGGGAGGAATCGCGGGGGGTCCACCTTCGCGACGACTTCCCGTTGGCGGACGACGAGCGGTGGCGTCGTCACACCGCGATGAGGCTGCCCGGCGCCGCTCGTGCCGCCAAGCTCACCGCCGAGAGGCGGGGTCAGTGAGCGGGCGCGGCTACCGCGAGGCCGCCCGCGCCGCCGCGCTCCTCGCCCTCAACGAAGACCTCGCCGGGTACGGCGACATCACCGGCTCGGCGTTTCACGGCGACGGCGTCGCTCGGGTTGTGGCCAAGCAGCAGGGCGTGCTCTCCGGCTCGGCCGCGTTGCTCGCCACGGCGGAGCTCGTCGACGCCGCGCTGCGCGTGGAGCTCCTCGTCAACGACGGCGAGCGCTTCGCCGCCGGCGACGTACTCGCCATCGCGCGTGGCCCGTTTGCCTCGCTCCTGGCCGCCGAACGAACCGGGCTCAACTTTCTCTCCCGCCTCTCCGGCGTCGCCACGATGACCGCTCGCTACGTGGAGGCGCTCGGCGACGGGGTTCGGGCGCGCATCGCCGCGACCCGCAAAACGACGCCTGGCCTCCGCGCGCTCGAGAAGGAGGCCGTCGTGCACGGCGGCGGCATACCCCACCGCTTCGGCCTCTTCGACGCCGCCATAATCAAAGACAATCACGTGGCGGCCGCCGGCGGCGTGCGCCGCGCTATCGAGCTCGTCCGCGGCGGCGCCGCGCACGTTCACGGGTTGGAGGTCGAGGTCGACACGCTCGCCCAGCTCGCGGAGGCGCTCGACGCCGGCGCCACTCTCGTCCTGCTCGACAACATGGAGGTGGAGCAGGTGCGTACGGCGGTCGAGATGGTGGCCGGGCGCGCGCTCGTCGAGGTCTCTGGCGGTGTACAGCTCGCCGGTGTGAGGGAGCTCGCCGAGGCCGGTGTCGACATCATCTCGGTGGGCGCGCTCACCACGCGGGCGCCCTGGATCGACCTCAGCCTCGACGTCGAGGTGTAGCGTGCTGCTCGTCGTCGACGTCGGCAACACACAGACTCACCTCGGCCTCATGGACGGCTCCGAGATCGTCCACGAGTGGCGCCTCTCCACCGAGCGGCGGCGCACCGCCGACGAGCTCGCCGCGCTTCTGCAAGGGCTCTTCTCGCTTCGCGGCGAGTCGCTGCGCGGGGCGATCGACGACGTCGGCATCGCCTCTGTCGTCCCCAGCCTCACGCAGCTGTGGGTCGAGATGTGCTGCACGCACCTCAACCTCGACGCTTTCGTGGTCGGCCCCGGCGTGCGCACCGGCATGCGCATCGCGATGAAGAGCCCCATCGAGGTGGGCGCCGACCGAGTGGTTAATGCGGTGGCCGCCTACGAACAGTACGGCGGACCCTGTATTGTCGCCGACTTCGGCACGGCGACCACCGTCGACGTTGTCTCGGCCGAGGGCGACTACCTCGGCGGTGCTATCTCCCCGGGCATCGAGCTCTCCCTCGACGCGCTCACCAGCAGCGCCGCCAAGCTCGCCAAGGTGGAGCTCGTGGAGCCCCCCTGCGCCATCGGCAAGTCCACCGCCGAGGCCCTCCAGGTCGGCGCCGTGTACGGGTTCGCTGGCGCCCTTGAGGGCATCGTCCGGGCCATCTGGCGCGAGCTCGGTCAGGAGGCCGTCGTCGTCGGTACCGGTGGCCTCGCCGAGATGATCGCGCGGCACACGCCGGTTATCTCCGCGGTCGACCGGCACCTCACGCTCCGCGGCATCGAGCTCATCATGCGCCGAAGCCGGTCGGCGTAGTCGGCGCGCGTCTGTGACATCGCCAGCAGCCCCTCTCGACCCCATCGCCGCGCCGCTTCGGATCGGCTCTCTTGAGCTCGACCGGCGGCTCTTTATGGCACCCATGGCCGGCGTGACCACCCGCGCCTTTCGGCGTAGTGTGCGGCGCTGGGGCGCGGGCCTCCTCTTTACCGAGATGATCTCCTCCTGCGGCATCCACTACGGGAGTCGCCGCACGTTTGAGTACTTGGACTGCGGCGACGACGAGCACCCCATCGGGTTTCAGCTCTTCGGCGCCGACCCGGCGCTCATGGCCGAGGCCGCCGTGCGGTGTGTGGAGGCCGGCGCCGACCTCGTAGATCTCAATATGGCGTGCCCGGTGCGCAAGGTGGTAAAGACGGGCTCCGGCGCCGCCCTTTTGGCCGACCCGGCCGCCGCAGCCGCGGTGGCCGCCGCGGTCGTTGGCGCGGTGGGGGGGAGCGTGCCGGTGACCGCCAAGATCCGCGCGGGCCTGCGGGAGGGCGACGATGCGGGCCGCCGCACGGCGCACGCCCTCGTGGAGGCCGGCGTGGCCGCGGTTTGCTTGCACCCGCGTACGGCCGCTCAGTTCTACCGTGGCACCGCTCGCCACGAGCTCACCTCGGCCCTGGCGGCCGAGCTGCCCGTGCCGGTGATCGCCTCCGGCGATGTAGACGGCCGCCCCGCGGTGCTCGCGAGGCTCGCCGACGGGGCGGCCGCGGTGATGCTCGCCCGTCACGCCCTCGGGGCGCCTTGGCTCTTCGCGGAGGTGCTCGGTGAGGCCGCACCGAGCACGGCGGAGCGCCTGGCGGAGCTCCGCCGCTTCGTCGCCGAGGTGTTCGAGGAGATGGGGCCGCGCGGCGTGGGGTACCTCCGCCGGTTTTGGCCGTCCTTCCGTCGTTCGGCGACGATCGACCGCGTCCTCGCGACGGAGGTTATGACCGCTCGGAGCCCCGAGGAGGTCGAGCGCTTGCTCGCGCGTCCGTCAGCCGTCGTTTGCCCAAAAGAGTTTCTTTAGCCTATACTCTTTTGCCCGTTTGGCACGGCCTTTCGAGAAGAGGGCGGCGTGCCGTGTTTGCAGAGGAGGCAGTAGTGGTCGATCGCGAGATCATCCTCACCCCCGAGGGCTTTCAACGCCTCAAGGAGGAGATCGAGTATCTCTCGAGCGTAAAGCGGGACGAGGTCGCCGAGCGTATCCGCGCGGCGCGCGACTTCGGCGACATCTCCGAGAACTCCGAGTACGACGATGCGAAAAACGAGCAGGCTATGCTCGAGGCCCGCATCTACACGCTCGAGGACCGTTTGCGGAGCGCCACCGTTATCGCCGCCGAAGACATCTCGACCGACGTCGTCGGCGTCGGCACCAAGGTCACCCTTCAAGATATGGGCGGCGGCGAGCTCCTGCAGTACGCCATCGTCGGCTCCTCCGAGGCCGACCCCGCCGAGCGCAAGCTCTCAAACGAGTCGCCGGTCGGCCGCGCCATCGTCGGCCGCAAGCCGGGCGACAAGGTCGAGGTCAGCGTCCCCCGCGGCTCCCGCCGGTTTAAAATCCTCACGATCGAGAGGGCCTAGCCATCACCTCTAACGAGCACACCACCGAGGAGGTCCTCGACGTCTTCGCCGAGCGCCGCGTAAAGCTCGCGGCCTGGCGCGAGACCGGCGAGGCGTACCCCACCAAGTTCCAGCCGCGCGACGAGATCGCGGCGCTGCAGGCGGCGTACGCCGAGCTCGAGGCGGGGCAAGACTCCGGCGAGGTGCATCGCATCGCGGGCCGGGTTATCGCCCGCCGCGCCCACGGCAAGCTCACCTTCGTCGTGCTCAAAGACGTCACCGGCGAGCTCCAGCTCTTCGCACAGCTCAACACGCTCGGCGACGAGCGCTACGCTGAGCTCGGCGAGCTGGACCTCGGCGACATTGTGGGCGCCGAGGGCACCGTTATGCGCACGCGCCGCGGCGAGCTCTCGCTTCGCCTCACGGCGTGGCAGCTGCTCACTAAGTCGCTCCGGCCGCTCCCCGAGAAGTTCCACGGCCTCACCGATGTAGAGACGCGCTACCGCAAGCGGTACCTCGACCTCATGGTCAACGACGAGTCGCGCGAGGTGTTCCTTAAGCGCGCGGCGGTCATTCGCGCGGTGCGCGACTTTCTCGACCGGCGGAGCTTCGTCGAGGTCGAGACGCCCGTGTTGCAGCCCCTCTACGGCGGCGCCATGGCGCGTCCCTTCGTCACTCACCACAACGAACTCGGGCGCGATCTGTACCTGCGCATCGCGACCGAGCTCTACCTCAAGCGCTGCATCGTGGGCGGCATCGACCGAGTCTACGAGCTCGGCAAGGATTTTCGCAACGAGGGCGTGAGCTTTAAGCACAACCCCGAGTTCACGATGCTCGAGACGTACGAGGCCTACGTCGACTACACCCACGTTATGGAGATGGTCGAGGCCATGGTCTGCGCCGCCGCTGAGGCTATCGGCGGGCTCCAGATCGCGTTCCGCGGCGAGGTAATCGACCTCACGCCGCCGTGGCCGCGTCGCACCATGCGGCAATCCATTATCGACGCCACCGGCGTCGATATCGGCGAGCTCCGCGAGGTCGGCGAGCTGCACGAGGCTATCCGCAACGCGGGCCTCGCCGATAAAGTGCCGCTCGTCCCCACCTGGGGTAAGCAGGTCGACAAGCTCTTCGGCGAGACGGTGGAGCCCTCGCTCATCCAACCCGTCTTCATCACCGAGCACCCGCTCGAGCTCAGCCCCTTCGCCAAGAAGACGCCGCACGACGACCGCTTCGTGGAGCGCTTCGAGGGCTTCGCGGCGGGCATGGAGCTGTGCAACGCCTTTACGGAGCTCAACGACCCCGACGACCAGCGCCAGCGCTTTTTGCAGCAGATGGACGACCTCCATGCCGGCGACGACGAGGCTCACCAGCTTGACGAGGCGTTTTTGGAGGCCATGGAGTACGGCATGCCGCCCACCGGAGGCATGGGCATGGGTATCGACCGCCTCGTCATGCTCCTCACCGGGGCTTCGTCGATCCGCGACGTCGTCCTCTTCCCGGCGCTGCGCACTTAACTCACTCCTCCAGTAGGTTCTCGTAAAAAAGGTGTGTCTCCCCTTAAATCGGGTAGCATAAGGGGAGCTCGTGTTGTCCGCCGTCCCCCCTCTCATCGATTCGTGGTTACGGCGCCGTCGTTGCGGAAGGAGAGCTGCATGTTCGAGCGTTTCACCGAACGCGCCAGGCAGGTCGTCGTCTTCGCCCAAGAAGAAGCCCGTGCGCTTAAGCATAATTACATCGGTACGGAACACCTCCTGCTCGGCCTCTTGCGCGAGGAGGAGGGCGTCGCTGCGCGCGTACTCGACGACTTCGACGTCTCCATCGAGGAGGTCCGCGCCGCCGTCGTGCAGGTCGTGGGCTCCGGGGAGGAGGCGCCGCAGGGGCAGATCCCCTTTACGCCCCGCGCCAAGAAGGTGCTTGAGCTCGCCCTACGCGAGGCGCTCTCGTTGGGGCACAGCTACATCGGCACCGAGCACATCCTGCTCGGCCTCGTGCGCGAGGAGGAGGGCGTCGCCGCTCGCATCTTGCTCGGCAGCGAGGTGGAGGCGGAGAAGGTCCGTGGCGAGGTCATGCGGTTTTTGAGCAGTCCGTCGCGCCGCGCCTCGCAGCAGGGCGGCGAGCACAAGCGCTCGCCCAAGCTGCTCGAGCAGTTCGCTCGCAACCTCACCAAGCTCGCGCAGGAGGAGAAGCTCGACCCCTGCATCGGTCGTGAGGTCGAGATCGAGCGCGTTATGCAGATCCTCTCGCGGCGCACCAAAAACAACCCGGTGCTCATCGGCGAGCCGGGTGTGGGCAAGACGGCCGTGGTCGAGGGGTTCGCGCAGCGTATCGCCAAGCAAGAGGTGCCCGAGCCGCTCAAGAAGAAGCAGGTCTACATGCTCGACCTCGCCTCCGTCATCGCGGGATCCAAGTACCGCGGTGAGTTCGAGGAGCGCCTCAAGAAGGTCATTAAAGAGATCCGCGAAAACGGCAACATCATCTTGTTCATCGACGAGATCCACAACCTCGTGGGGGCCGGTGCCGCCGAGGGCGCTATCGACGCGGCCAGCATCCTTAAGCCGGCGCTCGCCCGCGGCGAGCTCCAGACCATCGGCGCCACCACCACCGACGAGTACCGTAAGTATCTGGAGCGCGATGCGGCCCTCGAGCGTCGGTTCCAGCGGGTTAACGTCGCGGAGCCCTCCGCCGAGGAGACGGTCGAGATCCTCAAGGGCCTTCGCGGCCGCTACGAGGAGCACCACCGCGTGCGCATCACCGACGAAGCCACCGTCGCGGCGGCGGAGTTGGCTGGTCGCTACATCAGCGAGCGGTTTTTGCCCGACAAGGCGATCGACCTCATCGATGAGGCGGCGAGCCGCATGCGCATTCGCACTATGGTGCCGCCCCCGAGCTTCCGCGAGCTGGAGGAGGAGATCGCCGCCGTTTGCAAAGAGAAAGAGGCGGCCATCAGCGCCCAGGAGTTCGAGCGGGCCGCGAACCTCCGCGACGTGGAGCGCAAGCTCGGCTATCGCAAGATCGAGCTCGAGGAGCAGTGGAAGGCCAGCGAGCAGGAGATGTGGGCGAGCATCGGCGAGGACGAAGTAGCCGAGATCGTGAGCATGTGGACGGGCATCCCGGTCGTTAAAATCACGGAAGCCGAGAGCGCGAAGCTCCTGCGTATGGAGGACGAGCTCCACCGCCGGCTCATCGGCCAAAACGCCGCCGTGCGCGCCGTCAGTAAGGCTATACGTCGCGGCCGCGCCGGCCTCAAGGACCCCCGCAGGCCCACCGGCTCGTTTATCTTCCTCGGGCCCTCCGGCGTCGGCAAGACCGAGCTCGCGCGCACGCTTGCGGAGTTCCTCTTCGGCGACGAGGACCACCTCGTGCAGATCGACATGAGCGAGTACATGGAGAAGCACGCGGTCTCGCGCCTCGTCGGCTCGCCACCCGGCTACGTAGGGCACGAAGACGGCGGTCAGCTCACCGAGGTGGTGCGCCGCCGTCCGTACAGCGTCGTGCTCTTCGACGAGATCGAGAAGGCCCACCCCGACGTCTTCAACATCCTCCTGCAGATCCTCGAGGACGGCCGCCTCACCGACTCGCAGGGGCGCGTGGTCGACTTCCGCAGCACGGTGCTCATCATGACGAGCAACATCGGCGCGTCGATGATCACGAAGAACACGCCGCTGGGGTTCACGCAGAGCGTCGACAAGGGCATGACCTACGCCGACATGAAGCAACGCATCACCGGCGAGCTCAAGCGGGTCTTCCGCCCCGAGTTCCTCAACCGTGTGGATGAGGTCATCGTCTTCCACAAGCTGGAGCGCGAGGAGATCGGCGAGATCGTCGATCTCATGGTCGCTCGCCTCGGTCAGCAGCTCGCCACGCTCGGCGTCACCATAGAGCTCACGCCCGCCGCTCGCGACCTCCTCACCGAGAAGGGGTACGACCCCATGCTCGGTGCGCGACCGCTGCGCCGCGCTATTCAGCGCTACATTGAGGACAAGCTCAGCGATGCGCTGCTGCTGCGGCGGTTCGCCGACTCCGCGCACCTCGTGGTGGATGCGGCCGACGACGACACGGTGATCACCGCCGACGGCGTCGTCATCGGCGGGCCCGCCGAGCTGCCCATGGTCGGGCTCGAGGAGCCCTTCTTCGGCGGCGTGGAGCCCATCTCGGTCTCCACCTACGGTGGGGATGCAGCCGACGCGGGCGGGGCGACCTCCGGTCGCTAACGCGCGCGTGGCCCGACACCAGACGGTCTTTCTCTGCGGCAGTTGCGGGCGCCGAGAGCTCAAGTGGCTCGGCCGCTGCCCCGACTGCGGTGCGTGGGACTCCTTCGTGGAGGAGGCGCCGCCGTCCGCCGCCGCAGTGCGGCGGGGCGCGGCGGCCCCCGGCAAGGCGCTTCGCCTCTCAGAGGTCGCCTCCTCGGCCGTTGCGCGGTTCACGAGCGGCATCTCAGAGCTCGACCTCGTGCTCGGCGGCGGCATCGTGCCGGGGTCGCTCGTGCTGGTCGGCGGCGAGCCCGGCATCGGTAAGTCCACCTTGCTCCTGCAGGCGCTGGACGCGGTTGCGGCCGGCGGCCGCCGCGCCCTGCTCGTCTGCGGCGAGGAGTCGGCCTCGCAGGTTAAAATGCGCGCCGACCGCATCTGCCGCGACCCGGGCGGCGTGCTCGTGTTCGCCGAGACCGAGCTCGAGACGGTCGTCGCCACCGTGATGGCGGAGTCACCCGACCTCATCGTCGTCGACTCGGTGCAGACGCTCTACAGCGACGCCCATACCTCCGCGCCCGGCAGCGTGAGCCAGGTGAGGGAGGTCGCGACCCGCTTTCTCCGTTTAGCCAAGGAGACCGACGCCGCCGTCTTCTTGGTCGGTCACGTCACCAAAGACGGCTCCATCGCGGGGCCGAGGGTACTGGAGCACATGGTCGACACCGTCCTCCAGTTCGAGGGCGACCGGTACCGCGCGTACCGTACGCTTCGGGCGGTAAAAAACCGCTTCGGCTCCACCGACGAGCTCGGCATCTTCGAGATGCGCAGCTCCGGGCTGAACCCCGTGGCCGACGCCTCACGCCTCTTCCTGGGCACCGGGGCTCCTGCTATCGGTTCTTGCGTGCATATCGCCGTCGAGGGGAGCCGCTGCTTTCCCGTCGAGATCCAGGCGCTCGTCAGTCCGAGCGAACAGGCCGTCCCGCGGAGGGTAGCCGTTGGGTTCGACCGGACTCGTCTTATGATGCTGATCGCCGTTTTAGATCGTCACGCTGGGATCCCATTGTCAGGAGTCGATGTATTTGTTACAATTGCAGGAGGAATTCGTATCGACGAGCCTGCGGCCGACTTCGCTGTCGTCCTCGCTCTCGCTTCTGCGGAGCGCGGACGAATTTTGTCGCCTCAGGCCGCGGCGATCGGAGAGATTGCTTTGACGGGCGAGCTTCGCTCTTGTAGTCAAACCGAGCGACGGGTGGCTGAGGCCGAGCGTGCCGGCCTTATGCACGTCATTGTCCCTGCAGGAGATCCCTCCCTCGCGAATAATACTCTCATAAGGGTCGCCGATGTGCGCACCGCCGTCTCCTCGCTTCTTCCCGAGGTTGCGGTTCGCACGCCGGCCGATACGGCTGGGCGACCAACACAGGGGGTGTGAGGACGTTGTACTCAGTTGGCGACAAAGTTGTGTATCCGCATCACGGTGCGGGGAATATCGTGAAGATCGAGCAGCGAGAAGTTCTCGGCCAGCAGCGCGACTACCTTACTATCCAGATTCTCCACAACGATATGACGGTTATGGTTCCGGTGGAGAACGCAGATCGCGCGGGCCTGCGCAAGGTCGTGGGTTCAGATGTTATCGATGAAGTACTCGAGGTGCTTCACGGCGACCCCACGCGGATGCCCAAAAACTGGAGTCGGCGCTACAAGCACAACCGCGATAAGTTGAAGACCGGCGACATCTTTGAGGTCGCCGAGGTCGTTCGCAACCTCGCGATCCGTCACGCAGACAAGGGCCTCTCCACCGGCGAGAAGCAAATGTTCTCGAAGGCGAAGAAGATCCTCGCGAGTGAGCTCATGTACGTTCGCGACTACAGCGAAGAGCAGGCGAACTCCTACCTCGATAATCTCCTGAACACCCTCCACGTCGATGGGCACCCGATTGCAGACGAATCACGAGAGCCAGCCTCCGTCGTCTAAGCAGCGACGTCCCCGCCGATCGTCGCGCGGCATCAGCTTGCTGGAGCCGACGGTCTGGCTGATCTGTGCCGTTTTCGGCGCTATCGTCTGCTATCAGCTCGCGGAGCGTATCGGCGAATCCTCGCTCTCCACGAGCTTTAATCAGCTCGGTCGGGTGTTCCCGCTCGTCTCCTTCTCCATGTTCGGCTTCGCCGGGGGCTTCGCCCTCGGGGTCTACCTCGCCAGTAAACTGCGCAAAGGGCTCGACTACGTCGACGAGCTCCTCGCCCGCATCTCAGGGCTCGAGGTGGTCGCCGGCATCATCGGTGCGTTGCTGGGGCTGGTCATAGCGGCGCTCGCCGGCATCGCGATGATCCGCATCCCCATCGCCGGACCGTACCTCATCGTCCCCCTCTACTTCCTCTCGAGCTACTTTACGGCTCATCTCATGATGAAGAAGCACCTCGAGGTTCTCAGGCTCTTCGGCATCCGTGGCAAGACCGATCCCATGGAGATCTTCATCCAGCCGAAGGTTCTTGACTCGAGCGCGCTCATCGACGGGCGCGTCCTCGACGTACACGCTACCGGCTTTATCGAGGGCGACCTTATCGTGCCGCACTTCGTGCTCGAGGAGCTGCAGCACCTCGCCGACTCCTCCGACGCCGAGAAGCGTGTGCGCGGCCGGCGTGGCCTCGACTTCGTGCAAAAGCTTCAGATAAGCGAGGCGGTCGTGCGTATCGACGAGACCGACTACAAGGAGATCGGCGAGGTCGACGACAAGCTCGTGCGGCTCGCCTTGGAGCTCAACGCCGTGCTCATCACCACCGACGCCCCGCTCCTCAAGATCGCGGAGATCCAAGGGGTTAAGGTGCTCAATATCAACGACCTCGCCAACGCGCTCAAGCCGGCCGTGCTGCCGGGCGAGGTCATCGAGGTCAAGATCGTGCGCGAGGGGCGTGAGCAAAACCAAGGCGTGGGGTACTTCGACGACGGCACGATGATCGTCGTGGAATCCGGAGCCGCTCTGATCGGCTCACGCGTTAAGGCCGAGGTGACCAGCGTGTTGCAGGGGCCCTCAGGCAAGATGGTCTTCAGCAAAGTAGCGTCGTAATGAGCACGTCCGCGTGCGCGGCGAACGGGGAGTGAGCGTGGGCGAACAGCGAGGAGCCGAACTCTGGGTGATCATCGCGGCTGCGGGGGAGAGCGAGCGCATGGGCCTACCCGACGGCGAGTCAAAGCAGTTCCTCCTGCTCGGCGGCGAGCCGATCCTCAACCACTCGGTGCGGCGGCTACTCGCGATGCCCGAGGTGGCGGGGGTCGTCGTGGTGCTCCACCCATCGCACACGGTGCGGTTCGCCCGGCAGCTCGGTGTCTTCGCCGAGAGCAAGCCCCTCTTGGTCGCCGAGGGCGGCTATACGCGGTGCGACTCCGTGCGCGCGGGCCTTATCGAGGTGCCGAGCACCGCGACGGCTATCGCGGTGCACGACGGCGCTCGCCCACTCTTCGCTCGTCACGTCTTCGAGCAGTGCATCGGCGCCCTCGCCGACGCCGACGGCGCGGTCCCCGGCGTCGGGGTGAGCGATACGCTTAAGCGCTGCGACGTGGACGGTTTCGTCGCCGCTACGGTCGATCGCCGTCGGCTCTGGGCGGTGCAAACGCCGCAGGTTTTCCGCGCGGATGCGCTGCGGTATGTGTATGGGTGCGGCGACTTCGAGGGGGCCACCGACGACTCCCTGCTGCTGGAGCGCGAGGGCTACAAGGTTGCGCTGATCCCCTCCACGCCCGCGAACGTTAAGATCACGACGCCCGCCGACCTTCCGCTCGCCAGCGCGCTCCTCTCCTGGGAGGCGGAGGCTGACGTATAGGGTCGGATACGGCTACGACGCCCATCGGTTTGTGGAAGGGCGTCGTCTCGTGCTCTGCGGTGTTGAAGTAGAGCACTCGCTGGGGCTGCTCGGCCACTCAGACGCCGACGTCGCCGTCCACGCGCTGATCGATGCGTTGCTCGGCGCCTCCGCCCTCGGCGACGTGGGTCTACTCTTCCCCGACTCCGACCCCTCGTACGCCGGCATCTCAAGCGTCGAGCTCCTCCGCCGCGTCGTCGAGCTCCTCCACACGGAAGGCTGGGTCGTCGGCAACGTCGACGTGACGGTGGTCTGCGAGCGCCCGCGGCTCGCGGGGTACCGGGACCGCATGAGGGAGGCGCTCGCTGTCGCGCTCAGCGTCGGTGTCGACGCGGTGAGCGTAAAGGCGACGACCAGCGAGGGTATGGGGTTCGAGGGCCGCGGGGAGGGCATTAGCTCAGCGGCCGTCGCACTCCTCACCCGAGCCGAGGGGCTCTCGTCCGCCTAAATCGAGCTTCGCTCCGTCTCCTCGCGCAGGAGGTCGAGGCGCTCCGCGAGAAACGCGGCCAAGCCCGCAGCGTCGTCGAGGGCGAAGCGATGATCGTGCGGTAAGTCATGCACATCGGTCGCGAGTGCGATGCTCTCGCGGGGGGTGAGCAGCGGCCTCTCGTGGCCCGCCGCGGCGCGAAAGACCTCCACGCGGTGCGGCGCGGTGTGCTTGTACCCCTCCACGACGACGATGTCGACGGCCGAGAAGTGGGCGTGGACGATCTCTAAGAGCGAGAGCTCGCGGGGGAGCTCGGCGACCAGCGCCAGCCGAGTGGGTGAGGCGATAACGTACGGAGTCCCCCCAGCCCTTCCGTGGCGCCACGAATCCTTTCCCGGGTAGTCGATCTCGAAGTCGTGGGCGTCGTGCTTGATCGCCCCCACGCGGAGTCCGAGCGCGATGAGCTGCGGGATCAAGCGCTCGATGAGCGTGGTCTTTCCCGAGTTGCTCTTGCCGACGAAGGAGACGATCGCCGGGCCGCTCGGCGGCTGGGGCGCCGCCGGTGTGCTCTCGGCGAGGCGGCGCTGCGCCTCTCGCCAGTCCTCGAGGGTGTTGACGTTGAAGAAGGGAGCGCCGTCGGTGAACGGGACCTCGACCGTGCGCACTCTGGGGAAGAGGTCGCCGATGCGGTGCCGACCGCGAGCGAGGAGGTCCTCTATAAAGGGCAAGCATCCGGGCCCGTACACCGCGGAGAGGGGCTCGTGGTGGCCGTTGAGCCGGGGGACGGCGATGTCGGCGTCGCGGAAGGCATTGAGGAGCTGCTGAACCACCCCCTCCTCGGGGAAGGCGGTGTCGGCGGCGAGGACGAAGACGGGCTCGCCGAAGCGCTGCAGAAGCGTGGCGATCCCCGCCAGGGGGGAGCCGGTGAGTACGTCTGGTACAACGATGACCTCCGGCGGCAGCGGATGCGGCCACTGCGTTGTATGGCGCAGGGAGAGCGCGACCGTGGGGAAGATCCGCTGGAGAAAGGCGAGGTTGCGCGCGAGGAGCGAGGTGCCGTTGAGCTCGAGCTGCCGCTTGTCGCTGCCCATGCGCCTCGCCTCGCCGCCGGCCATGAGCGCGCCGATCGCGACGGGGCTAGGTGGCATCGTCGTGCGCGGGTCTGATGGTGCGGGACTCCGTGACGATCACGTGCATCGCGAGGTCGTGCGGCTCGCGAGTGAGCCGCTCCACGATCTGCGTCTCGAACGCGAGCGCCACGCGCGTGACGCCGGCTCGGGTGGCTGGGAGGTAGGTGTCGTAAAAGCCCCCGCCGTAGCCGCAGCGGCCCCCCGTGACGTCGAAGGCGGTGCCGGGTACCACGACGACGTCGAGTTGTTCGGGGGCGACGACCTCAAGGTGTTCTCGGGGCTCCGGGATGCCCCAAGTGCTCGCGAGGAGCTCGTCGGCCTCGCCGGTGATGCGGTGGGCGGCCATGCGCCGGGGGCCGAGCACTCGCGGCAGGCAGACCGTCTTTCGCTCGGTGAGAGCCCAGGCGATCAGCGCGCCCGTGGCGACCTCGCTGCCGAACGACGCGAAGAGGAGGAGCGTGCTCGCCGAGCGAAGCTCCGGGAGGGCGCTCGCAGTGGCGCAGATCGCGGCGCTCGAGGCGGCCCGCCGTGCTGGCGAGAGCGCCTCCCGGCGCGCCACCGCGAGGCGACGCTCCTCTTGTTTTCTGAGGGGGTAGTAGGTCATGACCTTTTCTTCCTGTAGTATACCCACACCTTCTCGCCGTCCACAGGTGGATGGCGGCTATCGCAAGGGGGAACGGTGAGCGAGGAAGGGATGAAGTCCGCACGAGAAGAGGTGGCCCTGGCGGCCGTTTTCGGACGCGCCCTCCGCAATATGCTCGCTTTATCGGTGGGCAAGGATGGGCGCTCCCGGCCGAGCACGGAGGAGCTCACCGCGTTTTCCTCGCCCTCCGAGGCGCCCATCGCCCTCTTTCGCCTCCTCCAGTTCTCGGTGCTGCCGCACCTCTTCGGCGCGAGCACCGGTGCCGCGATCTACGTGGCGAGCAAGCAGTTCAGCCGCGAGCTCGAGATCAGGTCGCTGCAGGCACTCAAGGCTTGGTTCTCGCGGATGCACCTCGGCGAGCTCGAGATCGAGCTCGACAACGAGCACGTCTTCGTCAGGCTTCACGGCTGCTTGAGCTGCCAGCAGTTGCCGGCCGGGGGTACCCCCCTCTGCGACTTCGAGCGCGGCATCATCGACGGTGTCCTCGAGGGCATCACCGGAGCGACGGTGGTCACCAGGGAGACCAAATGTTGGGGCCTCGGCGACACGGTGTGCCAGTTCGAGGGGTACGCCAGCGACGACACCGACTACCTTTATTGCGAGAGCGTTCCCCTGCCCTCGCTTCAGCGCAAGCTCCTCCTGCAGATCGCCGACGAGACGGAGGTCGCGCTCGAGAACGTACGTCTCGCCGAGAAGTTGCGGGAGCGAGAGATCTACGACCCGCTCACCGGGCTCTTTAACTTCCGCCACCTCCGCGAGCGCGCCGCGTACGAGCTCACCCGAGCCGAGCGCTTCGGTCGCAAGATCGCCTTCGCCCTCATCGACATCCACGGCTTCGACACCGTTAGCGAACTTGCGGGGAGGGATGGCTGTGACGAGGTGCTCTGCCACTGGGCCGCCGCGCTTACGGCGCAGCTCCGCGGCTCCGACTTCGTCTGTAGGTACGCCGATCACCAGTTCCTCCTCGTGCTGCCGGAGACGGCGGGGGAGCAGGTCGAGCGGGTGCTCCGGCGCATTCTCAGCTTCATGAAGGGCTTCACGATCGACACCGGCGGGCACACCTTCGCGCTCACGGCCTCCGCCGGCGTGGCGATCTCCCCCGACGACGGCGAGGAGCTCGACGAGCTCCTCGCGAAGGCCTTGGCCGTCCTCTACACGGCGAAGAAGGGGGAGGGGGGCGGCATCGCCTTCTCCTCCGGCGTCGCCTCTTCCTAAGGGTTCTTTGTGGCGGCTCGCGTGGAGGTCCTCGTCGTCGGGTCGCTCCACCGCGACGTTCAGCCGGCGGCTCAGCACTACACCAAGCTCCTTCGACCGCACGTCGCCCTCATCGAGCGAGAGGTCAAAGAGGTGCCTTTGCGCGGCCGCAGCGAGGGTGAGGTGCTTCGCGAAGAGGGCAAGCGGCTCCTTGCCGCGTGGCCGCGTGTGCCCAC
The DNA here is from genome assembly GCA_040776965.1 of Thermoleophilia bacterium. GTDB lineage: Bacteria > Actinomycetota > Thermoleophilia > UBA2241 > UBA2241 > CAIXSE01. The sequence goes on along the minus strand of JAXGZO010000001.1, from coordinate 269,501 downwards.
AGTGGTGGCGCTCACGATCGACGGTCGCACGCTGACGAGCGAGGGGTTCGCGGCGTTTTTGCGTCCGCGCCTCGAGCGGGGAGGGGTGGGCTTCGTTATCGGGGGGTCGCTCGGCCTCTCACCCGAGGTCGTGGCGCGCGCCGACGCGTGCGTGTCGCTCTCGGCGCTCACCCTGCCGCATCAGCTCGCCCGCGTGGTGCTCTTGGAGCAGCTCTTTCGCTCCGCGAAGATCCTGCGCGGTGAGCCGTATCATCACTGACGATGCCCGCGGGTGGTCGCTTCGTCCTCCGCTATCGGTACAATGGATCCCCGAGAAGAAGCTCTCTGAGCGCGACGACGAAACGGTGGACGATGACTGACGAACTCTACGATCTTAGCGGTGTAGCCGCGTCGCTCGGTGCGGTGCTCTCGGAGCTCCTCGGGGGCGCGCGCGAGGGCGCAGCGGCCGCATCGCCGGTCGAGCTCACCGTGCCGGCGCGCGCCGAGCACGGCGACCTCACCACCAACGCGGCGCTGGTGAGCGCCAAGCGCGCCGGCCGTCGGCCGCGCGAGCTCGCGCAGGAGCTCGGAGACGCCTGGCTGGCCGGCCCGGGGGCCGGCATCTGCGACCGTATCGAGGTCGCCGGACCCGGCTTTCTCAACCTCTTCCTCCACGACGGTTGGTACCACGGGGTGCTCGGCCGGTTGCTCAGGGAGGGTGCTGACTACGGTCGCGACGCGCTCCCCCTTCACGACCGTCAGCGGCTCAACGTGGAGTTCGTCAGCGTCAACCCCACGGGGCCCCTCCACGTCGGTCACGCTCGCTACGCCGCCTACGGCGACGCGCTCTGTCGTATCTTCAGTTTCGTCGGGCACGAGGTGACGCGGGAGTTCTACGTTAACGACTTCGGTACGCAGATGCTGCGCTTCGCGATCTCGTTGGCCGCACGCTACGGCGAGCGCCTGGGGCTCGCAACGCAGGTGCCGGCAGACGGCTACGCCGGCGAGTACCTCCTCGACCTCGCCGACAGGCTGATCGAGGAGGTCGGCGAGCGGTACCGCGACGAGCTCGTGGCCGCAGGCGACGACCTCTCTCGGCTCTCTCACGCTACGCTCGTAGAGCTGCGCACGTGGGGGCGCGACGCCGTGCTCGCCCAGTTCGGCGTTACGCTCGAGCGGCTCGGCGTCGCGCTCGAGGTGTGGACCTCGGAGAGTTCGTTGTACACCGGCGGGGCCGCATACCGCGGGTTCGCGGGCGAGGTCGGCCGCGCGCTCGCGGATCTCGACGGCGAGGGCCTTCTCTACGAGAAGGAAGACGCGGTTTGGCTGCGCACCACGGAGTACGGCGACGACAAAGACCGGGTGCTCATCAGGTCGACCGGTGAGCCTACGTACTTCCTCTCCGACATCGCCTATCACCGCGACAAGCTCGACCGCGGCTTCGCGCACCTTATCGATATTTGGGGGGCCGATCACCACGGGTACGTGCCGCGGATGAAGGCCGCCTTTACGGCGCTTCCACCTCACGAGCCTGAGCGGTTGGAACTCCTCATCGGCCAGCTCGTCAACCTGTTGGAGGGTGGCGAGGTTAAGCGTATGAGCAAGCGTCGTGGCGACATCGTGACGGTCGACGATTTGATCGACGCCATCGGTGTGGACGCCGCGCGGTTCCTCCTCGTCGGCCGCTCGCACGACACGGCGCTCGACCTCGACCTCGACCTCGCCGTGGAGCAGTCGAATCAGAACCCGGTGTACTACGTGCAGTACGCCCATGCGCGGATCTGCAGTATCCTTCGCAATCTCGAGAAGCCTGAGGCAGCTTCGCCTGCGGCTAAGCTGCCCGAGGTTCCCGTCGGCGAGCACGAGCGCTCGTTGCTCCTCCGGCTCGCACGGTTCCCAGAGGTCGTGCTCGCGGCCGCAGCGCTACGCGCGCCTCAGCGCGTCCACGGCTATCTTGGCGAACTCGCCGAGGAGTTCCACGTGTTTTACCGGCACTGCCGCGTCTTGAGCGACGATCCGGCGACAGTCGCCTTTAGAGGGGCCCTCTGTACGGCCACGAAGACCACCCTCGCCTGCGGGCTAGCGCTGCTCGGTGTAGGTGCGCCGCACGCGATGTAAGGGGGAGCCCCCGGCTTTTGCCTCTCAGGCGCCGAACCGCTTTTTGGCCCAGGAGGTGAGTTCTTCGAGTTCTTCGGGGGTGAGCTCGCGGTTGAGGTCGAGGAGCTGGGAGACCGCGATGTGGGAGCGTCCGGCCAGGAGACGGTCGGTGACGCTGAGGAGGACGGTGCGCACGACCTCCCTGCCGGGGATGGCGGGGGTGTACGAGTAGGCGACACCTTCTCTGTTTTGCTCGAGGAGGCCCTTCTTCACCAAGTTATTCATAACCGTCATCACGGTTGTATACGCAATTTGACGACGCTTAAGGAGTTGTTCGTAGACGCTTCGGACGGTCACCGGCCTATCGGAGGTCTCGTCGATCTCCCAGACCACCGCAAGGATATCGGCCTCAAGCGAGCCGATCCCGGTGAAGGGTGCCCCTTTCGTGCTTCGCAACCATTTGGGCTGCTGTTCTGCATCCATCGCTGCCATCTCCGTTGTGGTGTTAATGATGATGTGGCGGCGTTGCAAAGAACGACCGCCCTTCTGCATAGTGTATCTGTTTAAAGTTCGCCGTGCGCGCTCTCTTCACCGTTTTTGCACCAATTCTGAAGAATAAAAACAACAATGCGTCGTTTAGCTTCGTGTGGCGTGCAGTTGCGAGCGGGTTCTGAGTGTGGTGAACTATCTGCGCGGGCGGATGTAGTGTAGTTGGTAACACGTCAGCTTCCCAAGCTGAAGACCGCGGGTTCGAGTCCCGTCATCCGCTCCATCTCCGCATCGTTTCCCTTCGTTGTCCCGGGCGAAGTTCTCCGTGCTGCACGTGTGGCGTGACCGTGATTCTTTAAGCAGAGTGCTTAGGCTATCCTATTCACGGTCAAAGGGGAACTGTTCATCGATCGGCGGGGGGACGGCACGGCCCGCTGGAGGCGTAATGGGGGGCTATACAGAGAACGTCGAGGAATACCTCGAGACGCTCTTTAAACTGCAGTTCGAAGACGGCTCGGTGACCGTAAAACGCCTCGCCGACGAGCTTGGCGTCTCCCGCTCGTCGGCCTCGGCTATGCTCTCTCGCTTGCGGATCGCCGGACTGGTTGAGCCGCGGGCGCGGGCGAAGCCCCTTCGCCTCACCGAGCGGGGCAAGCTCGCCGGCGCTCGGCTCGTCCGCCGCCACCGTCTCAGCGAGCGGTTTCTCGTCGACTACCTCCATATGCCCTGGGACGCGGTGCACGACGAGGCCTGTAAGCTCGAGCACGTACTCAGTGCGGAGGTCGAGGAGCGCCTGGCGCAGCAGCTGGGCAACCCGCGCACCTGCCCGCACGGGCGCGCGATCCCCGAGGCCGATGGCTCGTTGCCGGTCGATCAACTTCGCCCCCTCAACCAGCTCACCCCCGGCGAGCACGGCGTTATCGGGTGCATTGCAAAAGAGGACGGCGAGCTCCTGCGGTACCTGGGGTCGCTCGGGATGGTGCCGGAGGCCTCGGTGGAGGTGAAGAGCGTCGCCCCCTTCGGCGGGCCGCTGCTCGTGCACGTCGGCGATGCACAGTACGCCCTCGGCCGCGAGGTCGCCGAGAAGATCCTCGTGCGAGGGTAGCCACGTGGCGCATCGCCCCTCCGACCGCGAGCTCGTGGTCTGCCTGGTCGGCAACCCGAACGTGGGGAAGAGCTCGCTCTTCAACGCCCTGACGGGCGAGGGCTGCGAGACAGCGCACTGTGCGGGGGTGACGACCGAGGCGTGCGCCGCTTGTATACGATGGGGCGGACGGAGCGTGGAGGTGGTCGACCTTCCGGGGGCGTACTCGCTCGCGGAGCGGGGGGACGATCAGCGAGCTGTACGCGAGGCGCTCTTCGTGCAGCGGCCCGACATCGTCGTAGCCGTGGCCGACGCGACGAACTTGGCGCGCAGCCTCTACCTGCCCCTACAGCTCATCGACCTCGGGTTTCGCGTGGTCGTCGCCGTTAACCTCTCGGACGAGGCGCGTCGACGGAAGTCCGAGGTAGACGCCGAGGCTCTCTCCCGCGAGCTCGGGGTTCCGGTGGTGGCCACGTCGGCGCCACGCGGGGAGGGGCTCGGCCGCCTCTCCGCCGAGGTCGCGAAGCTCGCCGCCTCCCGCGCGCCGCAGGGTGCCGCGGGTACTCCGCTTTCGGCGGAGGTGGAGCTCCGCCTCGGCGTCCTCGCCGAGGTGCTCGAGCGCTCGGCCACCGAGCGGCCTCTGCCCTTTGGGCTCTCGGCCCGTGCGGTCGCCCTCGGCGCCCTCGAGGGAGACGAGGAGATGGCGGCCCTCCTCGGGGAGGGCGGATTAGTCTCCACCGACGAGGAGCTCGCCATGCACGTCGCGCAGGCGCGGCACGCCGAGACGAGGCGCCTCGCCGGGGCGGTGCAGAGGGCCCCGCGCTCCGCCCCCATGGATCGCCTCTGGCGGCTCGCGACGACGCCGCGCACCGGCGTGCCGATCCTCCTCGGCGTGCTCGCAGCCATGTTCGCCGTGCTCTTCGTGGTCGGTGAGCTCCTCTCTCGCCTCTTGACGACGCTGTGGACCTCCTCCATCTCCCCGGCGCTCGACTCGTTTGTTAAGGGGATCCTCGGCGACGGCGTGGGTGGCCGCATCGTGCTGTGGGGGCTGGACGGCGGGATCCTCGCCACGCTCGCCGTGGGGATCCCCTACATCCTCACCTTTTACCTCATCCTCGCCTTCGTCGAGGACTCCGGCTACATGAACGCGGCGGCTTTTTTGAGCGACCGCGTGATGCACCGATTCGGGCTTCACGGCCGCGCCGTTGTTCCCCTGATCGCGGCGGGCGGGTGCAACGTCCCCGCCGTTATCGCTACGCGCTCGCTGCGGACCATGCGGGAGCGCGTGATCGCCTCCACGCTCGCGACCTTGGTGCCGTGCTCCGCCCGCACCGCGGTGATCGTGGGGGCCGTGGCGGGCGTGGCCGGCTGGCAGTACGCCGTGCTCACGTACGTCATCTTGTTCGCGGTTATCGTGACGACCGGGCTGGTGCTCAACCGCTTCCTGCCGGGGCGGGAGAGCGCCTTCGTTATGGAGATGTTCCCCCTCCGCCGCCCCGTGGCGCGGCAGGTCCTCGCCAAGACCTGGCGGCGGTTTCGCGAGTTCGTGTGGGACGCGGCGCCGATCATCCTCCTGGGCAGCACGGTGCTCGGCGCCCTCTACGAGACGAACACCGTTTGGCGGTTCACCTCGATCCTCGCCCCGGTCGTCGAGGGTTGGCTGCTGCTGCCCTCCGTCGCCGGGCTCACCCTTCTCTTCGCGGTCCTGCGCAAGGAGCTGGCGCTTCAGTTGCTCCTCGTCTTCGCCGCGGTCAGCGCCGGCGGCGCCGTGCTCGACATCGGGAGCGTCATGACGACGACGCAGATCGTTACGTACGCCGTCGTTAACTCCATCTACATCCCCTGCATCGCCACGATCGCCGTCCTCGGGCGCGAGATAGGGTGGTGGCGCACGGCGGTCGTCTCGGTGGGCACGATCGTGGTGGCGGTTGCCGTGGGCGGCGTCCTCGCCCGTATCCTGCTGCTCTTCGGCTCGTAAGGCGATCCTCATCTCGGCGGTGTACAGTTACCTTAGGCGGGATACCGCGGGGAGCGTCGAGACGGGAGGATACATGTACGAGGTCAACGTCGGTCGTAAGTCGCTCGCCGACTACCGCTCTCTCCTCTCCGAGGAGCTGGTGACGGAGATCGAGGAGCTCGCCGCTCATCTACGGGGCTGCAGCGTGCTGCACCTCAACGCGACCGCCTACGGCGGTGGAGTAGCCGAGATCCTCGAGACGCTCGTCCCCCTCGCCGTCGACGTGGGCCTCGACGTGGAGTGGCGGGTCATCTCGGCTCCCCCCGAGTTCTTCACGGTCACCAAGAGCTTCCACAACGGCCTTCAGGGTCATCGCATCGAGCTCTCGCCCGAGGGGCGCGAGCTGTACGAAGAGGTCTGCCGCGCCAACGCCGCCGAGCTCGCGAGGGCGTACGACGTGATCGTCGTCCACGACCCGCAGCCGCTCATGATCCGCGAGAGCGTCGCCGACGCGGTGGCCGCCTCCTCCCGTTGGGTCTGGCGGTGTCACATCGACACCTCGACGCCCGACCCCGACCTCTCCTCGTACCTGCTCCCCTTCATTAATCGGTACGACGCCGCCGTGTACACGCTGCGCGACTACGTGCCCGCCGGCCTTCGGATTCCGCTGCGCGAGGTGGCCCCCACCATCGATCCGCTCTCCATTAAGAACATGCAGCTCTCGCCGCAGGACGCCGCCTTCGTCGTCGAGAAGTTCGGGATCGACGTGGAGCGGCCGCTCCTGCTTCAGATCTCCCGCTTCGACCCCTGGAAGGACCCGCTGGGGGTCGTCGACGCTTATCGCATCGTCAAGGAGGTCCACCCCGGCCTTCAGTTGGCGCTGGTGGGCTCCATGGCGAGCGACGACCCCGAGGGGTGGGAGGAGCTCGCACGCCTCACCGACTACGTGGGCGGCGACCCCGACGTCTTCGTGCTCTCCAACCTCGACCACATCGGGCCGCTGGAGGTGAACGCCTTTCAGAGTCACGCCGATATCGTGCTGCAGAAGTCCCTCCGTGAGGGGTTCGGCCTCACGGTGACGGAGGCGCTCTGGAAGGCGAAGCCGACGATCGGCGGGCGAGTCGGCGGCATCCCGCTGCAGATCGAGGACGGCGTTACCGGCTACCTCGTCGAGTCGGTCGAACGGTGCGCGCAGCGCTGCCTCGAGATCTTGGCGGCGCCGCAGGAGCACCGCCGCATGGCGCTGCTCGGCAAGGAGCACGTGCGCCGGGAGTTCCTCACACCGAGGCTCTTACGAGACGACCTGCGTCTCTTCAGCGACCTCCTAACGGGTAAGATAGTTGCAGACTAGCGAGTGAGCGCGAGAGCTGATGCCGAGAGCTGGAGCGACGGAAGGTGGTCGAGATGAGCGGTGAAGGGTTCGCGAAACGCCTCGTGATTGCGGCTAACCGCGGTCCGGTCTCGTTTCACACCGACCCGTCCGGAGAGCCCGTGGTCACCCGCGGGCCGGGCGGGCTCGTCACCGTGCTTACGGAGGTGCTCCGCAAGCACCCCGGGGTTTGGGTCTCCACCGCCCACGGCGAGGAGGAGGAGCGCCTCGCCGCCGACGGCCACTCGGTCGAGGTAGTGCTGGACGGCGACGCGTACGGCCTGCGGTACGTCGCCGTGCCCCCCGATGCATACCACAAGTACTACAACATCATCTCCAACCCCATCCTCTGGTTTATCCAGCACTACCTCTGGGACTTGGGGCGGCACCCCGACATCTCGCTCAACGAGATCGACGCCTGGGAGAACGGCTACTTGCTCGTCAACGACCTCATCGCCGATGCGATCGTGGACGAGGCCGACGACGACGCCGTCGTGATGCTCCACGACTACCATCTGTACTGCGTCGCCGGGGCGGTGCGCGCCGCCCTCCCCGGCGTCTTCCTGCACCAGTTCATCCACATCCCCTGGGCGCAGAGCGACTCGTGGCGGGTGCTGCCCGAGCGTATTCGCACGGCGCTCTTCGAGGGGTTGCTCGGCAACGACATCGTCGCGTTCCACACGCGGCACTACGCCGTGAACTTCCTCAACTGCTGCAGCGAGCTCCTCGGGCTCTCGGTCGACCCGCAGCGGCTCACCGTCGACGTCGGCGGCCGCGAGGTGTGGGTGCGCGCGTACCCGGTCTCGATCGACGCGGAGAGCTTGCGGAGGGCCGCCCGCGCGCAGCGGGTGGCGGCCGCGGAGCGCACGTTGCTCGAGCGCCGCCGCGAGTTTTTACTCGTGCGCGTCGACCGCCTCGACCTCAGCAAAAACATCATCCGGGGCTTCCTCGCCTTCGACCGGTTGCTCGAGCTCCACCCGGAGTTTCACGAGCGCATCACGTTTTTGGCGCTCCTCCAGCCCTCGCGCGAGGACGTGGAGGAGTACGTCGTCTACCGCGAGCGCGTCATGCGGACGGTCGAGCAGATCAACACGAAGTACGGCACCACCGACTGGATGCCGATCGACCTGCGGGTGCACGACAACTTCCCCATGACGCTGGCCGCCTACCGGCACTACGACGTGCTCCTGGTTAACGCGACCTTTGACGGCATGAACCTCGTGGCCAAGGAGGGGCCCATCGTCAACCAGCGCGACGGCGTGCTCGTGCTCTCCGAGAACACGGGGGCCTCGGAGGAGCTCGGCGCCTTCGCCGTGAGCGTTAACCCCTTCGACATCGAAGAGCAGGCCGACGCCCTCTACCGCGCCCTCACGATGCCGCGCGAGGAGCGGCGCGACAGGCTTCAGAGCCTGCGGCGGGTGGTCGACACCAACAGCATCGAGAAGTGGGTAACGGCACAGTTCGAGGACATCGCCGCCAAGACGCTCGACCGTCCGTAACGGGCGAGGCGGCGGGGTGAGACGCGCGGGCGGCGTGGAGCGCTAGCTCAACGCGCGGGTGGAGGTGGAGCCGAACGCGGGGTGTGTGCTACGAGTCGCCGAGCACTCGGCGGTAGATCGCCTCGTAGTCGGCGACCATGCGCCCTACGGTGAAGCGCTCCTCCACGGTGCGGCGGCACACGGCGGCGTCGATCTCGCCCACGCGCCCCACGGCGGCGACGAACTCCTCGAAGGAGTCGCACACGAAGCCCGTTTTGCCGTGGTCGATAACCTCCGGCACGGAGCCCTCGCGGAGGGCGACCACCGGCGTGCCGGTGGCCATGGCCTCGATCATGACCAGGCCGAACGGCTCGGGCCAGGTGATGGGGAAGACGAAGGCCTTGGCGTGCGAGAAGAGTTCGCGCTTGCGGGCGTCGGTGACCTCGCCCTCGTAGATGATCTGCTCCCCGTCGATGAGCGGCTCTATCTTCTCCTCGAAGTAGGGGCGGTAGGGCTCTTGGAGGACGCCGGCCATGATGAGACGGTGGCCGGTGCGCTTGGCGGCCTCTATGGAGAGGTGGAAGCCCTTTGCCTCGCAGACGCGGCCGAAGGCGAGGAGGTAGTCGTCTTTCGCCGGTGTATACGGCCACTCCTCTACGGCGATCGCGTTGTACGCGAGGCCGGCCCAGTTCATGCCGGGCGGGCTCATGCTCTGCTGGTACTCGCTGATGCCGATGTAGCCGACGGCGTCTTTAAACTGCTCGTAGAAGCCGTAGGCGCCGGTGTCGAAGGCACAGTGCACCGTGTGGACCATGGGGGTTTGCAGGTAGCGGCCGAAGGCGATGCCGAGGAACCCGGAGTGGTCGTGGATGAGGTCGAACTCGCCCCGCTCGATGTCGGCGAAGGCGGCCGAGACGTGACGCGCGTCGTAGCTGGTCTGGCCGAGGACCTCGGGCATTTGCACCGGGAAGTGGGCGCGGAGCTCGGCCGAGGTGTGCGAGTCGCCGGTGGCGTAGAGCACGACCTCGTGACCGCGCTCTACGAGCCCGTCGCAGAGCTGCTGCACGACCCATTCGGTGCCGCCGTACCCCGCGGGGGGCACGGTAATCCATGGAGGAGCGAGTTGAGCTATTCTCATAACCACATCATACAGGATAAAGTGGGCGTATGGATCTCTACCTCGACTGTTCGAGTGGAGTAAGCGGCGACATGCTCGTCGGTTCCCTGCTCGCCCTCCTCAAAGAGGAGGGCGGTGGGGGCGGACCGTTGGATGCCGTGGTGCGGCCCGCGCTCTCGGCTGCGGGTATCGATCCGAGTTTGGTCGCGGCGACGCCGGTGCGGCGCGGCGGCATGGCGGCGCTCAGCTTTACCGTCGTCGACGCACCCGGGTTCGCCGCGTTCGCGGAGCTCATCGCGTGCGTGGAGTTCTCGCCGCTCGCCGACCCCGTGGTGCGCGCGGTCGTCGCCGTCGCGCGGCGGCTCGCGGCCGCGGAGGCCGAGGTCCACGGGAGCGAGGTGGAGCATCTGCACGAGCTCAGCGCCATCGACACCGCGGTCGACCTCATCGCCGCCGCGGCGCTCCTCCACCACCTGGCGCCCGAGCGCGTGGTTGCCTCCCCGCCGGCGCTGGGCGACGGGGTGGTGCGCACGGCGCACGGCGAGCTCGCCGTGCCGGTCCCGGCCGTCCTCTCGCTCCTGAGGGGGTGGCCCACCTCCGGCTGTTCCCCGGTGGCCGGCGGCTCCGTCCGTGGCGAGCTCACCACGCCCACCGGGGCGGCGCTCCTCACGCACATCGCCGATGTAGTCGACGGGTTCCCCGCCGGCCGCATCGTGGGAAGCGGCTGCGGCGCCGGGCTTCGTGAGGTACCGGGCCGGCCGAACATACTGCGGGCCGTCCTCATCGATTCCAGTGCCGCCGAGCGGGAGTCGGCCGAGTCGGCCGACGTCGTGCTCATCGCCTGCACGCTCGACGACATGAGCGCCGAGCTCGTGGCCGGCGCCGCCGAGGCGCTTCGCCGCGCCGGCGCCCTCGACGTGTGGGTTACTCCCGCGCTCATGAAGAAGGGTCGGCCGGGGGTCGTGCTTTACGTGCTCGCCGCGGCGCGAGACGAGGAGCGGCTCGCCGAGGTCGTCTTTCGTGAGACCACGACCTTCGGGGTGCGCATCTCCCCGGTGCGGCGTCGGTACCTCGACGAGCGCCGGGAGAGGGTTGCGGTGCGCGGGGGCGAGGTGGCGGTGCGGCTCGGGTTTTTACACGGCCACCTGGTGACGGCGTCGCCGGAGTACGAGGATGTACGCCGCGTTGCGGCGGCGGCCGGCTCGTCCCAGAGGGCGGTGTTCGAGGCCGCGAGCGCCGCCGCCCACGCTCGTTTTCGGGAGCTGTGACCGATGCGATCCGCGGCGCAGCCCCTCGGGTTGAGATCCCACCCTCATTCGCTAAAAATGCGAATGAGTACAGCCGTCTTGTGTATATTTATCACAGCTCGCCGTCGTCCGGTAGAGGGCGGCCGAGAGACAAACCGTGCCACACGCGGTAAGGGTGGCCTCAAAAGGAGGACGCGTTGACTGAGTCCGTGAAACCCGCCCGTACATCGCCGGTGCCGAGCGACATCGAGATCGCACAGGCCGCGACGATGCAGCCGATTCAGGCGATCGCCGAGAAGGCAGGCATTCTCGACGATGAGCTTGAGCTCTACGGCAGGTACAAGGCCAAGATCGACTACATGGCCTTGCTCAAGCGTCTCAAGGATAAACCGGACGGCAAGATCATCAACGTGACCGCCATTACCCCCACGCCGCTCGGCGAGGGCAAGACGGTCACCTCGATCGGCCTGGCCGAGTCCATGAACGCCATCGGCCTCAACACCATGCTCGCCCTCCGCGAGCCCTCGCTTGGGCCGGTCTTCGGCATCAAGGGCGGGGCGGCCGGCGGCGGTTACTCGCAGCTCCTCCCCATGGAGGACCTCAACCTGCACTTCACCGGCGACATTCACGCCGTGGGCGCGGCCAACAACCTCCTCGCCGCCATGATCGACAGCCATCTCATGCACGGCAACGAGCTCGGCATCGACCCCCTGAGCATCTCGTGGCGCCGCTGCGTCGACCTCAACGACCGCGCGATGCGCGAGATCGTCAACGGCCTCGGCGGCCGGCTCAACGGCGTGCCGCGCCAGACCGGCTACGACATCACCGTCGCGAGCGAGGTTATGGCCATCCTCGGCCTGGCGACCAGCCTCGCCGACCTGCGCGAGCGGCTCGGCCGCATCACATGGGGCTACACCACCTCCGGCGAGCCGCTCACCGCCGACGACATCGGCGCAGGCGGTGCCATGACGGTGCTGCTTAAAGATGCCCTCAAGCCCAACCTCATCCAGACGCTCGAGGGCAACCCGGCGCTCATCCACGCGGGGCCGTTCGCCAACATCGCGCAGGGCAACAACTCGATTATCGCCGACAAGGTCTCGATGAAGCTCAGCGACTACGTGGTCACCGAGAGCGGCTTCGCCGCCGACCTCGGCTCCGAGAAGTTCATGAACATCATCTGCCGCTACGGCGGCTTCGCCCCCAGCGCCGTGGTCATTACCTGCACCATGCGGGCCCTCAAGATGCACGGCGGCCTGCCGGTCGACCCTGAGCTGCTCAAGGCCGAGAACAACGAGGCGCTCGAGAAGGGCTGCGAGAACCTCGCTAAGCAGGTCGAGAACATGAAGCTCTTCGGCATCCCGGTGGTGGTCACCATCAACCGGTTCGCCTTCGACCGCGACAGCGAGATCGAGATCGTCCGCAGGGCGGCTGTGGCGGCGGGCGCGGAGGATGCCGTGCCGATCAACGTCCACGCGCTCGGCGGCGACGGCGGCCAGGAGGCCGCCGAGGTCGTTGCGGCGGCGGCCGATCGCGGCGGCGAGTTTAAGTTCCTCTACGACCTCGACGCCTCCATTAAGGAGAAGATCGAGACGATCGCCACCAAGATCTACGGCGCCGACGGTGTGGACTACCTCCCCACCGCGGAGGCGAAGATCGCGCAGTTCACGGCGCAGGGGCTCGACAAGCTGCCGATCTGTATGGCCAAGACGCACCTCTCGCTCTCGCACGACCCCGCGCTCAAGGGGCGGCCGCGCGGGTTCCGCGTGCCCATTCGCGACATTGTGCCGGCGACCGGTTCCGGGTATCTCTACCCCTTGCTCGGCGAGATGCGCACCATGCCCGGTTTGGCGAAGCGGCCGGCGGCCGTCGACGTCGATATTGACGTCGAGACCGGCCGCATTATCGGTCTCTTCTAGAAGTCGACTCTCGCGACCGTCCCGGCGGGCTCGTCGAGCCCGCCGGGACGGTCACACGAAGTGCGGAGGTGGACGGTGAGTGGAACAGCTCTCGTGTACAGAGAGGAACCCTTGGGGGTCTATCTCGACGATGCGGCCTCCGGAAAGCCCGCGCCGGGTGGCGGGAGCGTCTCGGCGTGCGTCGGCGCCCTCGGCGCCGCGTTGGTCGTTATGGTGTGCAACCTCACGATCGGCAGGGAGGCCTTCGCCGACGCGGAGCCCGAGATAAAGAGGGTCGCCGTGCAGTGCGAGGAGATCCGTGCCGAGCTCGAGTGTTTGCTGCAAGAGGACACGGTCGCCTACAACGGCGTGATAGCGGCGTACAAGATGGCCAAGCGCACGGAGGCCGAGAAGGCGGCGCGTGCGGAGGCCGTTCAGATCGGGCTCGTGCACGCGGCCAACGTGCCCCTCGACATCTGCCGCGCCTCCCTTCGGGCCTCTCGGCTGGCCAAGGTCGCCGCGGAGCTCGGTAATCCAGCTGCGGTGACCGACGCCGGCATCGGTGCCCTCCTCGGGGAGGCCGCCGTGGTGGGCGCCGCGCTCAACGTCAAGATCAACCTCGGATCGATCAAAGATCGATCGTACGTGGAGCGGGTCGCCGCCGAGCTCGAGGAGCTCCAGGCCGAGGCTACGGCGCTTCGCGCCGAGGTGCTCGCTACAACGCTCTCTAAACTTTAGCCACTCGCACGCGAACGGACGAAAGGCAGCGACATGGCAGCTCATACTATCGACGGTAAGGCGATCGCCGAGCGGATCCGCGAGGAGATCAAGGCGGAGGTGGCCGTGCTCGCGGCCAGAGGCGTGCAGCCCGGCGTCGCCACCATTCTCGTGGGCGACGACGGCGGCGCGCAGTTCTACCGCGGCCAGATCGAGAAGAACACCGCCACCGTCGGGCTGCGGTACTTCAACAACGTCCTGCCGGCCGACGCCGGTGAGGACGAGGTGCTGGAGCTCATCGCCGAACTCAACGACGACCCCGCAGTGCACGGCATCCTCGCCCTCATGCCCATGCCCGCCGGCATCGATCAGCACAAGGTGTTTAACGCGATCGCGCCCGTCAAAGACCTCGATTGCGTGAACTCCGCGAACATCGGGCACGTGTTGCTCGGCGACTTCCTCTTCGCGCCGGCGACCCCCTCGGCCTGCATCGAGATCCTCGACCGCGAGGGGATCGAGCTCAAGGGGCTCGACGTCACGATCGTCAATCATTCCAACATCGTCGGGAAGCCGGCGGCGTTGTTGTGCCTCAACCGGAACGCCTCGGTGCACGTCACTCACGTGTTCACCAAAGACCTCGCCGCCGCCTGTCTCGAGGCCGATGTGCTCATCAGCGCGGCGCCGGTGCGCGGCCTCATTCGCGGCGACATGGTGAAGCCCGGGGCGGTCGTAATCGACGTGACGACGATGCGGGGCGACGATGGCAAGCAGGTGGGCAGCCTCGACTGGGAGAGCGTCGTGGAGGTCGCCGGCAAGGTTACGCCGGTGCCCGGCGGCGTGGGTCCTGTTACCAACGTGATCCTGCTGAAAAACGCGCTCGCCGCCTGCAAAACACAGCTCGGCCTCGAGTGAGAAAAAAGAGGGGGCGACGCGCCCTCCGTGGGGCGCGTCGCCTCCCCAGACGTGATTCAATAGAGAGAGCACGGCCGTCACTCTTCGTGGCCGGCCGTCTCGAGACGGTGATGGCGACATGGAGCTAATGCGATGGCTGGAAGAGTAGACGATCTCCCCCTCGCGAAGATCGAGGAGATAGCCGCTGAGGGCGATGCTCGCAGTAACCTCATTGCCCTGCTCCAGCGGGTGCAGCGGGAGTTCGGCTACCTCCCCGAGGCCGTGGTCGGCGAGATCTCTCGGGTTACCGGTGTACCCACCTCGCGTATCTATGGAGTCATCACCTTTTACTCCCAGTTCTCCACGGTCCCGAGTGGGCGCCACAAGATCTGCGTCTGCCACGGTACCGCTTGTCACGTCGCCGGCGCCTCGCGCGTCACCGAGGCCTTCGAGCAGGAGCTCGGCGTGACCAACGGCGACACCACCGAGGACAGGGAGTTCACGCTGGACTCAGTGGCCTGTATGGGCGCCTGCTCGTTGGCGCCGGTCATGCGCATCGACGACGACACGTACGGCAACGTGAGCTCAGACGAGGCACGGCGTATTATCCGCACGATGATCAAAGAGCTCGACCTCCATTTCACTGCAGAGGTCGGCGAGAAGGGCGGTGACGCGCGTGGTTGAGCGAGAGCACACGGGCGCGGAGG
Source organism: Thermoleophilia bacterium (assembly GCA_040776965.1). Taxonomy (GTDB): domain Bacteria; phylum Actinomycetota; class Thermoleophilia; order UBA2241; family UBA2241; genus CAIXSE01. The sequence continues at coordinate 254,474 of JAXGZO010000001.1, read as the reverse complement.
CGCCGGCTCACGGCGTGAGGGTTGAGGTCGTGCCGGCGGCCGCAGGCAAGCGGCGTGTCGCCGTGTGCGCCGGCACCGCGTGCGTCTTCGCTGGCTCCCTTAAGGTGTACGAGGCCTTCGTGGCCGAGGTTGAGGCCGCCGGCCTCGCCGACGAGGTCGAGGTTAGGGTCGTCGGCTGCCATGGCCTCTGCTCGCAGGGCCCCTCCGCGATCGTCTCCGACGGTGAGACGTACTACCCGCGGCTCAAAGTAAAAGACGTCGCCACGGTCGTGCAGGAGCACCTCGTGGGCGGCGCGCCGGTGGAGAAGCTCCTCTACACCGACCCGGCCACCGGCGAGCGGGTCGCCTGCGCCCACGACATCCCATTTTACCGGCAGCAGACCCGTATCGCCCTGCGCAACGTCGGCGTCGTCGACCCGGAGAGCATTAACGACTACCTCGCCCGCGACGGCTACGAGGCGGCGCGCACGGCGCTCCTCGAGATGCAGCCCGACCACATCATCGAGGCCATTGTGGCCTCCGGCTTGCGAGGTCGAGGCGGCGCGGGCTTCTCGGCCGGCACCAAGTGGCGGTTCGCTCGCTCGTCGCCCGGCCCCGTTAAATACGTCGTCTGCAACGGCGATGAGGGCGACCCGGGCGCCTTTATGGACGCCTCCATTATGGACGGCGACCCACACGCCGTCATCGAGGGCATGCTGATCGCCTCGTACGCCATCGGCGCCAACGAGGGGTATCTCTACGTGCGCGCCGAGTACCCCCTCGCCGTTAAGCGTCTTCGCTTGGCTATCGCCGCCGCCGAGGAGGGGGGCTACCTCGGGCGCAACATCTTCGGCTCCGGCTGGGACTTTACGCTGAAGATTAAAGAGGGCGCCGGCGCCTTCGTCTGCGGCGAGGAGACCGCGCTGCTCGCCTCCATCATGGGCGAGCGCGGGATGCCCCGTAAACGACCGCCGTTCCCCGCCGTCTCCGGGTTGTGGGGCAAGCCCACCAACATCAACAACGTGGAGACGTACGCCACCGTACCCTGGATCATCGCCAACGGCGCCGAGGCGTTCGCCGCTATCGGCAGCGAGTCGTGCAAGGGCACGAAGGCCTTCAGCCTCGCCGGCAAGATCGTGAACGGCGGGCTCGCCGAGGTCCCCATGGGCTCCACCCTCCGCCACGTTATCTTCGACGTCGGCGGTGGGGTTAAAGACGGCCGAGCGTTTAAGGCCGCGCAGCTCGGGGGCCCCTCCGGTGGCTGCGTGCCAGCCTCGCTCCTCGACACCCCGGTCGACTACGAGAGCCTCGCCGCGACCGGGGCGATTATGGGGTCCGGCGGCATGGTGGTCGCCGACGACTCCACCTGCATGGTCGACTTGGCTAAGTACTTCTTGCAGTTCACGCAAAACGAGAGCTGCGGGAAGTGCGTGCCCTGCCGCATCGGCACCAAGCGGATGCTCGAGATCCTCGAGCGCATCACCGCGGGCCGGGGCCGGCCGGACGACATCGAGACGCTCGAGACGCTCGCGGTCACCGTCAAAAAGACGAGCCTCTGCGGGCTCGGCCAAACGGCGCCCAACCCCGTACTCACGACGCTCAAGTACTTCCGCGATGAGTACGAGGCCCACATCGAGGGTCACCGGTGCCCCGCGTTATCGTGCGAGGCTCTGGTGAGCTACGTGATCGACCCCGAGCTCTGCAACGGCTGCACGCTCTGCGTGAAGAAGTGCCCGGTCCAGGCCACGCACGGCACCAGAAAGCAGCCTCACGCTATCGATCAAGAGAAGTGCATCAAGTGCGACGCCTGCCGTTCCTCATGCCGCTTCGGGGCCATACGGGTGGTCAGTGGTCCGGAGCAGATCGCGGAGGCGGTCGCCGCACAAGCTGTGGTTGGGTGAGTTCGTCCGTCGTTTTCATCGGGAGGAGTTCGCAGTGGCTGAGGGAACCGTAAAGTGGTTCAGCAACGAAAAGGGGTATGGCTTCATCGAGCGGGAGGACGGCGAAGACCTCTTCGTTCACTACTCCGAGATCACCATGGAGGGCTATAAGACGCTCGTCCAGGGTCAGCGCGTGGAGTTCGACGTCACCGAGGGCAGCAAGGGGCTTCAGGCCTCCACGGTGAGACCGCTCTCTTAACCCTCGCGGTAGCTGGCTCGTTCGGGTCCGTGGTTCCCCCGGGATCTGCGGACCCTTTCTTGTGGCGTGACCTCGTGTGGCGTAGGATGATTAACCCTTTTTGTGGCCCCCGGCAAGAGGAGCACGCCGTGATCAGTGAGAATGACGTTCGTTACGTTGCGGGGCTCGCTCGCCTTCGCCTCGACGCGGACGAAGCCCAGCGCATGACCGAGGAGCTCGCGAAGATCCTCGGCTCCATCGCGAAGATCAACGAGCTCGACACCACCGATGTTCCGCCCACGACGCACGTGCACAGCGTGACCAACGTGGTGCGTCCCGATAAGCCGCGGCCGAGTCTCTCGCGGGCGGAGGCGCTGCACAACGCGCCGGCCGTCGCCGCGGAGTGCTTCCGCGTTCCGAGGATGGGGTGATGCTGCTGTGAACCCCCTTTCGCTCACAGCGCGCGAGGCAAAGCGCCTCTTGGTAGACGGAGAGATCTCCGCCGCCGAGCTCGCCAAGGTCTACCTCGACCGCATCGAGGAGGTTGAGGGCGACGTAGGCGCCTTCATCCGCGTTACCTCCGACAACGTCGCGAAGTACTCCACGCAGGTCGACCGTGAGGCGCAGGCCATGCGCGGTCCGCTGGCCGGCTTGCCCATCGCCATTAAGGACAACCTCGTGACGGAGGGCGTGGTCACGACCTGCGCCTCGCGTATGCTCGAGAGCTACCTACCCGTCTCCACCGCCACGGCGGTGCGCAAGCTCTGGGACGGCCACGTCGTCATGCTCGGCAAGACGAACATGGATGAGTTCGCCATGGGCTCCTCTACCGAGCGCTCCGCCTTTAAGCTCACGAGGAACCCCTGGGACCTCGCGAAGGTCCCCGGCGGCTCCAGCGGCGGCTCCGCAGCCGCCGTGGCTTCCGGGGAGTCGCTCTGGGCGTTGGGCAGCGACACCGGCGGCTCCATTCGCCAGCCAGCCGCCTACTGCGGTATCGTCGGCATGAAGCCTACGTACGGTACCGTCAGCCGCTACGGCCTCGTCGCCTTCGCCAGCTCGCTCGACCAAATCGGGCCGCTCACGCGCTCCGTGTACGACTGCGCCCTGCTCCTGCGCCACATCACCGGGCGCGACCCGTACGACGCCACCAGCGTGGACTCCCCCGAGCCGATCGCCCTGCCAGACGCCACGCGCCTCGACGGCCTGCAGATCGGCATCCCGCGCGAGTACTTGGCGATCGGTATAGAAGACGGCGTGCGCGCCCGCTTCGACGAGGCCATCGCCCTCGTCGAGGAGCTGGGGGGGAGGTGTGTAGAGGTCAGCCTGCCGCACACCGAGTACGCCCTTCCCGTCTTTTACGTCATCGCTCCCGCCGAGGCGAGCGCGAACCTCGCCCGCTTCGACGGTATGCGCTACGGCTACCACTGCGCCGATCCGGAGGATCTACTCGATCTTTACGAGCGCACCCGCAGCGAGGGCTTCGGCGCCGAGGTAAAGCGCCGCGTCATGATCGGCACCTACGCCCTCTCGGCCGGCTACTACGACGCGTACTACGGCTGCGCGCAGCGCGTGCGCACGCTCGTGTGCCGCGACTTCGCAGACGCTTTCGCCGGGGTCGACCTCCTCCTCGCGCCCACGGCTCCGAGTGTGGCCTTCGGGATCGGCGAGAAGATCGACGACCCACTCGCCATGTACAAAAACGACGTCTGCACGATCCCGGTCAACCTCGCCGGCCTGCCCGCGATCAGCATCCCCTGTGGCCTCAGCGAAGGCCTTCCCGTGGGGCTGCAGCTCATCGGGCCGGCGTTCAGCGAGAACCGCATGCTGCAGGCTGCCCACGCCCTGGAGCAGGCCATCGGCTTTAACGAGCTTCCGCAGTTTCGGCGCTCCGCGGAGTCCGGCGTCGGCGTAGCCGGGCCGCCGTGCGGTCGAGGCGGAGAGGAGGAGCGGTGACCACCTGGGAATCGGTTGTCGGTATCGAGCTCCACGTGGAGCTCGATACGCAGACCAAGATGTTCTGCGGGTGCCGGGTGGCAAAGGGGGACGACCCCAACGTGCACACCTGCCCCATCTGCTTGGCCCACCCCGGCACGTTGCCGGTCGTGAATCAACGCGCCATTGAGTACGCCACCCGCATCGCGCTCGCGCTCAACTGCACGGTGCAGCCGCGCAACATCTTCCACCGCAAGAGCTACTTCTACCCCGACCTCCCCAAGGCGTACCAGATTAGCCAGTACGATGAGCCGTTGGCCGTCGCCGGCTGGTTCGACTATTGGGTCGGCGACGAAAAGCGGCGCTGCCGGATCAACCGGGTGCACATGGAGGAGGACGCCGCCAAGCTCATCCATGCGGGCGGCGAGACGGGCCGCATAGCGGGCTCCGAGTACTCCATGGTCGACTTCAACCGCGCCGGCACGCCCCTCATCGAGATCGTGAGCGAGCCGGATATTCCCTCGCCGGATGCGGCGAGGGAGTTCCTCCAGCAGCTCCGCGCCACCATTGCCGAGCTCGGCGTGAGTGAGTGCAACATGGAGGAGGGGCAGATCCGCTGGGACGCCAACATCAGCCTTCGTCCGGCGGGGAGCGACACCCTCGGCACCCGTGCCGAGATCAAAAACATGAACAGCTTCCGCTTTCTCCAGCAGGGGCTCGAGGCCGAGATCGCGCGCCAGGCCGAGATCCTCGAGGGCGGCGGCAGCATCAGCCAGGAGACGCTCCACTTCGACCCCGAGACGGGCACCACGAGTCCGCTGCGGTCGAAGGAGGAGGCTCACGACTACCGGTACTTCCCCGACCCCGACCTCGTGCCGCTCGAGATCGACCCCGAGTGGGTCGAGGAGATCCGCTCCACACAGCCCGAGCTTCCGGCGGCGCGGGTGACGCGCTTTATGGAGGAGTACGAGCTCTCGCGCGCCGACGCACTCGTGCTGGGTGGCTCGCGGGCGCTCGCCGCGTTTTACGAGGCCGTCGTGGCGCACGGTGTCCCCGCGCGCTCTGCGGCCAACTGGACCAAGGGCGAGTACCTCGCGCATCTCAACACCGCCGGCCTCGACGCCGGTCGCGGGCACGTCACCGCCGAGCGCCTCGCCAAGCTCATCCGGCTGGTGGACGACGGCGTCCTCTCCAGTAGCGCCGGTAAAGAGGTCTTCGCCAAGATGGTCGCCGAGCGGGACGAGCCGGAGGCCGTGGTCGAGAAGTACGGCCTCGGCCAGATCAGCGACACCTCGGCCCTCCAGGCCGTCGTCGACGAGATCGTGGCGGAGAGCTCGGCGCAGGTCGAGCAGTACCGCTCCGGGAAGCACCAAGTGCTGGGCTTCTTCGTCGGTCGGGTGATGAAAGCCACGAAGGGGAGGGCCAACCCCGCGCTCGTCAACGAGCTGCTCCGAAAGGCGCTCGGCGAATGAGGCTTGCCCGAGTTCGTCGCGCTGTGGAAGAATGCAAGATCTTTCTCGCCTCGCACGCGGAGGGCGCGAAACCGTCGCCTTCTTTAAACCCGCGCCGCGGGGGTGTATCTCCGTTGATAGGTAGGTACTAGATGATAACCAGTGATCTCTCCAGCTTCGTCATCGGTAGAGCGAAACCGGCCGAGCCGCCGGTGCTCATCGACGACACCACACTTCGTGATGGCGAGCAGACGGCGGGCGTCGTCTTTTCGAACCACGAGAAAATCAGGATCGCCAAGCTGCTCGACGAGGTTGGCGTCCACCAGATAGAGGTCGGTATTCCGGCGATGGGCGGCGACGAGAAGGTGACGATCAAACAGATCGTCGACCTCGGCCTCGACGCCTCTATCCTCGCCTGGAACCGCGCGGTGATCGGCGACCTCGAGCACTCCATCGACTGCGGCGTCGACGCCGTGGCCATCTCCATGTCGGCGAGCGACATCCATATTGAGCACAAGCTCAAGAAGTCGCGGCAGTGGGTCCTCGACCAGATCAGCCAGGCGGTCGCCTTCGCCAAAGAGCGCGACCTCTACGTGTCGGTGAACGCCGAGGACGCCTCGCGCTCCGACCTGGACTTCCTCATGCGCTTCGCGCAGGCCGCGAAGGACGAGGGCGCCGACCGTCTGCGCTTCTGCGACACCCTCGGCATTCTCGACCCCTTCGACACGTACAACGTGATCGCGTTCCTCATCCGTGAGACGGGCCTCGCCATCGAGATGCATACGCACGACGACTTCGGCATGGCCACGGCCAACGCGCTCGCGGGCATTAAAGCCGGTGCCACCTACGTTAATACCACCGTCAACGGCCTCGGGGAGCGCGCCGGCAACGCCGCCCTCGAGGAGGTCGTGATGGCGCTCAAGCACCTCGGAAAGATCGACGTGGGCCTGCAGACCAGTCGGTTCCGTGAGCTCAGCGAGTACGTGGCCGCGGCGTCCGCCCGCACGGTGCCAGCCTGGAAGAGCATCGTCGGCACCAACGTCTTCGCCCATGAGAGCGGCATTCACGCCGACGGCGTCATTAAAAACCCGCTGAACTACGAGGCCTTCGCACCCGAAGACGTCGGCCTGGAGCGCCAGATCGTGGTGGGCAAGCACTCGGGCTCCCGCACGATCTACCGCAAGTTCCAGGAGTTCGGCCTGGAGCTCTCGCAGCAGGACTGCGACGCCATCCTCGAGCTCGTCCGCAAGACCGCGGTGGAGCTCAAGCGCGCCCTCTTCGACAAAGAGCTCATGTACATCTACAAGGATTACCTCGGCAAGCTCGGCGACTCCGTGCCGATGGGCTCCCAAAAAGACGCAGAGGGTGAGGTGAAGTCGTGACGCCCATGACGCTCGCGGAGAAGCTGCTGAGCGAGCGCGCTGGGCTTTCCTCGGTCGTACCGGGGCAGATCGTGATCTGCGACGTCGACGTCGCCATAGCGCAAGACGGCACCGGCCCGCTGGCGATTCAGCAGATCGAGGAGCTCGGCGGCGGCGCGGTGGCCGCCCCCACCTGTATCTTCTTCATCGACCACGCCGCACCGGCGCCGCGAAGCGAGCTGGCTAACGCGCAGAAGACGATCAGAGCCTTCTGCGCGAGCTCCGGCGCCACGCTCAGCGACGTCGAGATGGGCGTCTGCCATCAGCGGGTCGCCGAGGACTACGCCAAGCCCGGCGACCTCGTGATCGGCGCCGACTCACACACCTGCACGGCGGGCGCCCTCGGCGCCTTCGGGACCGGCATGGGCAGCACCGATGTCGCCGTCGGCATGGCGAGCGGCAAGACGTGGCTGCGGGTGCCCGAGACGTTCCGCGTGGAGGTAACGGGCGAGCTCGCCCCCGGCGTCGAGGCCAAAGACCTCATGCTCACGCTTATCGGTACGCTGGGCGCCGACGGCGCCACCTACAAGGCGCTCGAGTTCGGTGGCCCCGGCATCGACGCTCTGCCCATGGCCGGGCGGCTCACGCTCAGCAATATGGCGGTCGAGGCGGGCGCCAAGGCCGGCCTTATAGCGAGCGACGAGACGACTCGCGCGTTCTTGGCCGCCCAGGGCCGCGAGGCCGACTGGCGTGCGCTCTCGGTGGAGCCGGGTGCGGTGTACGAGCGGGTGGTGCCTATGAACGCCTCCGCCGTCGTGCCCATGGTGGCGCAGCCACACACCGTAGACAACACGGCGACCGCCGCCTCCCTCAAGGGCACCAAGATCGACCAAGTGCTCATCGGGACCTGCACCAACGGCCGTCTGGAGGACCTCCGCGTCGCGGCGCAGGTGCTCAAGGGCAAGCGGCGTGCGCAGCACACCCGCCTCATCGTCACGCCGGCGTCGCAGGCGGTCGCCCGCGCGGCCGCGGCGGAGGGCCTCTTCGACATCTTCTGGAGCGCCGGCGCCCTCATCACAAACCCGGGGTGCGGCGCCTGTGTTGGCGTTCACGAGGGCATCCTCGCCGACGGCGAGCGCTGTGTCAGCACCGCCAATCGCAACTTCCACGGGCGCATGGGTAACCCCGAGGCGTTTATCTACCTGGCGTCGCCGGCCACCGCAGCCGCTACGGCCCTCACCGGCGAGATCACTGACCCCAGAGAGCTACTTTCATAAGGAGAAGGGCGTGCTCAAACAGTACGACGCACCGCCGTCGCTCGCTATCGACTCCGCAAAGCGCTACTCGGCGACGATCTCGACCGACCTCGGCGATATCGTTATCGAGCTGTACGCGGAGAAGGCACCGGCGACGGTGAACAACTTCGTCTTCCTCGCCCGCGAGGGCTTCTACGATGGCGTCACGTTTCATCGGGTAATTAAGGGGTTTATGGCCCAGGGCGGCGACCCCACCGGCACCGGCCGGGGCGGTCCCGGATACCGCTTCGCTGACGAGTTCCACCGGGACCTCCGCCACAGCGGCCCCGGTGTCCTCTCCATGGCGAACGCTGGCCCCAACACCAACGGCTCGCAGTTCTTTATCACCTACGCCGCCACGCCCCACCTCGACGGCCGCCACGCCGTGTTCGGGCGGGTCGTTGAGGGCATGGAGGTGCTCGAGGCTATCCCCGAGCGCGACCCCATGCAGGCGCGCGAGCCCGGCGTGGCGATGAACAAGGTCACGATCGCCGAGGAGGAAGTCGCGTGAGCGCCGAGCAGCTGCGCGGCAAGGCCTGGCTCTTCGGCGACGGCATCTCGACCGACCACATCGCCCCCGGCCGGCTCTTCCACCTGCGCACCAACCTCCCCGAGCTCGCCAAGCACGTGCTCGAGGATGCCCGCACCGACTTCGCGCCCAACATGAAGCCCGGCGACTTCGTCGTCGGCGGCCGCAACTTCGGCCTGGGCTCCAGCCGCGAGCACGCCCCCCGGATCATCAAGATCTCGGGTGCCGGGGCGGTGCTCGCCCAGAGCTTCGCCCGCATCTTCTTCCGCAACGCCATCAACGTCGGCCTGCCGGTACTGCAGTGCGACACGAGTTTGATCGGCGAGCAGGACGAACTCGAGGTCGACCTCATCGCCGGCGAGGTCCGCGACCTCACCAACGGCGCGATCATCCCCTTCGTCCCGCTCTCGCCGGTCATGGTCACTATTCTCAACGACGGTGGGCTCGTGCCGCACCTCAAGAAGCACGGCGGGTTCGCGCTGCCCGAGAGCTGAGTAAGGAGTAGTATGAGCTACACAGTTACGCTGATCCCCGGCGACGGCACCGGCCCCGAGCTCGCCGCCGCCCTTGAGACCGTAATCGCCGCCACCGGCGTCCCCATCGAGTGGGAGCGGCAGGACGCCGGCCTCGCGGTGATGGAGGCCGAGGGTACGCCCCTGCCGGAGCGCGTCCTCGAGTCGATCAGGCGCACCAAGGTCGCCATTAAGGGCCCCATTACGACGCCGGTCGGCCATGGGTTCCGCAGCGTCAACGTCGCCCTCCGTAAGGAGCTCGATCTCTTCGCCTGCCTGCGCCCCTCCAAGACGCTCACCGGGGTGCGCACGAGGTTCGACCACATCGACCTCGTCGTCGTACGCGAGAACACCGAAGACCTCTACGCCGGTATCGAGCACATGGTCGGCGACGACGCGGCGGAGAGCATCAAGATCATCACACGTAAGGGCAGCGAGCGCATCGTGCGCTTCGCCTTCGACTACGCGCGCAAGCACGGTCGCCGTAAGGTCACCGCCGTGCACAAGGCCAACATCATGAAGTGCACCGACGGCCTCTTTTTGGCCGTGGCACGTGAGGTCGCCGAGGAGTACACCGACATCGAGTTCGAGGACCGCATCGTCGACAACATGTGTATGCAGTTGGTGCAGAAGCCCGAGCTCTACGACGTGCTCGTGCTCCCCAACCTCTACGGCGATATCGTCAGCGATCTCTGCGCCGGCCTCATTGGTGGTCTGGGCGTGGCCCCCGGTGCCAACATCGGTCGGGATGCTGCAGTCTTCGAGCCGGTGCATGGCAGCGCCCCCAAGTACGCGGGGCAAGACAAAGTTAACCCGGTCGCGTTGCTGCGCTCCGGCGTGCTTCTGCTGGAGCATCTCGGCGAGCTCGATGCGGCGCGGCGGATGGAAGACGCCATCGCCGCGGTCGTCGCCGAGGGCAAAGACGTAACGTACGATCTCGGCGGTTCGGCCGGCACCAGCGGCATGGCTGCGGCGATCGCCCGCCGCATTCAGGCGTAACACACCGGTCAACGGTGAGAGACGGGGCGGCGCTCGCAGGGTGCCGCCCCGTACCCGAAAAAGGAGGCTCCTCATGGATGAGGAGAGGATCAATCTGCACGCTACACCGGAGATGATGGCGGGGGTCTACGCGAACTTCGCCAACGTCAGCCACTCCGACTACGAGTTCTCCGTCACGTTCGTGCGGCTCGACCACGAGGCGCAGGAGCACGGCGAGATGAACGGCGTGGTGGTGAGCCGGGTTAACATGGCGCCGCGCTTCATGAAGGAGCTGCTCGACGCCATGGCCGACAACTACAGCAGGTGGCAGGCGGCGGAGAACATCAAAAACCTCCCGGAGGTGTCCGACCGCGGCGAGTAGCGCTCACGGCTGGAGAACCGACGGCCGCCGCGCCCGACCCCTGCGGTCGGGCGCGGCGGCCGTTTTTTTGCACACGCAGCGGCTTTCGGTCGCGGAGCTCTAGTGGGCGAAGAACACGGGGATGCGTACCTCGTTGAGGCGCCCTCCGCCGTCCTCCATCGACTGTTCGTAGACGACCAGCGTGCCCTTTGAAGCCGTCGTCCTGAAGGCGATCTGCTTGGAGAAGTTCCCCCGTTGCGGGGCGCCGCGGGAGGCCTGCACCGGGCCGGCGAAGAGCCGTTTGCCGGCGTCGTCGAGGAGCTCCACGACGAAGGATCCCTCGAAGGCGCACGCGGTACCCGAGAGCGTGAAGGGGCTCTGCAGGGTGGCGCCCACGCCCGGGCTCTCCACGTGGATCGCGGGCTCGAGTGTGCGCCAGTTAGCGCGCGTCTGCCGCTCGCCCAGCGCGACGCCGCCGAGCTCCTCAAGGGGTTTGCCCTCGACGGAGAGGCGGACCGCCTTAATGCCGGGGATGGCGGTGAGGGTGTAGACGAGTTGCGCCGCGCGGGCTTTGAGCGAGGAGGCGCTGCCGTTTGCGGTGAACGCCGCGGTGAGGTCGACGGTGGCGACGCCGCCGTCGACCCGGACGCTGCGCAAGGTGGTGCGAGGGGGGAGCGCGGAGCTAAGGCCTGCGCTCCGCTCGGCGGCGGTTGGCCCCTGGCACAGCGCGGTGATCGCGGCCGTGGCGACGGCTGAGGTGGCGGGTACGGAGCGCTCGGAGAGTCCGAGCTTTCCTCCGCGCATGAAGAAAACGGGCACTCGCATCGTCCGTGCGGGGGAGCTTGAGGAGGCCGAGGGCGAGGCGGCGGGGGTCTTTGAGGCCGCCACTGAAGCCTGTGGCGAACTCGTGGGCTCCGGTGTGGAGGATGGGTTGTCGGAGCGGTCGCCGCAGCCGGCGAGGCAGGCGGCGGCGATGATGAGCGCTAAGGCCGCCATCAGCAGCGCGACGCGTGCGCTTTTGGTTCTCCGTCGTGCGGTCATGGTGCTACCTCTCGGTTCGTGGTGTGCGGGCGACGTAGTTGGCGAGTCCGCCGAGCACCGCCCTGGCGAGCACCTCGATGTGGGCGGGCCGCGTGGCCAGCTGGGCGTCTGCCGGGTTGGTTAAAAAGAGGGGCTCCACGACGAGGGAGATGGCGGACGGCTCGCGGAGGATGCCGTAGTTGCGCCCGACGCCGGCGATGTAGGGCGTGCCGCCTTCGGCGAACGCCTCACCGATGTAGTCGGCGAGTTTGGAGCCGTGCTCGGAGAAGTAGTGGCCGCGGCGGAAGTAGTAGCACGCCGCCCCACGCGCCTCCGGCGCCTCGTTGGCGTTGCAGTGGAGCGAGAGGAGGAAGTCGGCGCGGACCGCATTGGCGAGCTCCGCGCGGGCGTAGTAGCCGACCTCCTCATCGCTGTCGCGGGTGAGGTGCACGCGGCAGCCCTCGGCGCGGAGGAGCTCCGCCAGCCGTAGTCCCAGGGCTAAGGTGACGTCTTTTTCGGCGACGCCCTCGGGGGAGCGCACGCCGGCGTCGGTGCCGCCGTGGCCGGGGTCGATCACGATCTCCTGGCCGGTGAGGGTGCGTGCGGCCACAAACCCCCCGTCGCGCTCCGGGATCTTCTTGCTCTCGCGGCCCGACTCGGCTTTGCGGAGGGCCTGCAGCTTGGAGACGGTGTCCTCGCCCACCAGTCCGTCGGTGGGCAGGCCCGTGTTGCGCTGAAAGTCGAGGACGGCGCGCTCCACCTCCTCGTCGTGGATGCCGCGTTCGGGCCCGGCGTTAAAGCCGAGGAGGTTGAGTTTGTGCTCGAGCGTTGAGACATCGGCGCCGCGGAAGGGCGGGTCGCGGAGGTAGAGGAGGCGGTCGCCCAGCACGTAGCCCGTCTCGACGAGCTCGCGCCAGGTATTGGGGCCTACGATGCCGTCGACGAGGAGACGGCGTTGTTGCTGAAAGAGCCGGACGGCCAGCTCGGTGTTGGGGCCGTAGAACCCGTCGGCCCCCTCGCGGCCGAGTTCGCACCCGAGGTGCTGGAGGCGCGTCTGGACGTCGAGGACTTCTTTACCGCGATCGTTGCGGGAGAGATTGGGCATGGTGACTCCTGGTTGTTCACGGGGATTCTACAGGAGTTCGCCCACCCACCCGTTTTTCGCGGGATTCGGCGGTGAGCGGCACCAAAAAATCGGCGCTCGGTGATAGAGTGATCACTACTTATAACGAGTCAAGGAGGATGGGTGACCGCCGACGGTGCTGTGCCCGATCTGCTCGCCTTCGACCGTGGCCTTCTGCAGGCGACGATCGCCCGCGCGCTGCGGCGAGGCGGTGAGTTCGCCGAGGTCTACGTGGAGGACCGCGAGAGCCTCGGCTTGCGGCTCGAAGACGGCCGTATAGAGCAGGCGAGCGGCGGCCGGGAGCTCGGGGCCGCCGTCCGTCTCTTGAGTGGCGGCCGTACGCTCTACGCCTACAGCGACGTGCTCGACGAGGCCGGCCTCTTCGCCGCGGCCGACGCAGTCGCCGCTGCGGCGCGCGCAACCACTCCGGTCGCCGTGGTCGAGCTGGGCGCGGCGGTGAGCGGCCGGGGGCGGCACGTCGTCGTGCTCCCGCCCGAGGCCGTCGAGGCCGCCCGCAAGGCGCAGCTTCTGCGCGCCGGCGACGAGGCCATTCGCTCCGCCGGCGCCGAGATCATCCAGGCCGTTCTCGGCTACAGCGAGGCCCGTCAGCACGTCCTCATTACCAACTCACTCGGCGACGTTGTTGTCGATGAGCGCACCCGCACGCACTTCGTCGCTCAGGCGGTTGCTCGCCGTGGCGAGGTGGTGCAGACCGGCCACGAGACGCTCGGCGCCAGTGCTGGGTTCGAACTCCTCGACGAGGAGGTCGCCACGGCCACGGCCACCACCGCCGCCACCAAGGCGCTCACGATGCTCGACGCGCGGCCGGCGCCCGTGGGCGCCATGCCCGTCGTGTTGGCCAACGGGTTCGGCGGCACGCTCTTTCATGAGGCCTGCGGCCACGGGCTCGAGGCCGACGCGGTCGCCAAGGGCGCGAGCATCTACGCGGGTAAGCTCGGCGAGCTTGTCGCGACGCCGCTGGTGAGCGCGTACGACGACGGCACCGTCCCCAACGGCTGGGGGTCGCAGGCGTACGACGACGAGGGCGTGCCCACGCAGAAGACCCTCGTCATCGAGGAGGGTCGGCTCACCGGCTACCTCTACGACCGTCTCCGCGCCGGTGAGGCGGGGGTGGCCCCAACCGGCAACGGCCGTCGGCAATCCTTCCGCCACGTCCCTATCCCGCGCATGACCAGCACGTATATCGCGTCCGGGAAGGCCACTCCTCAAGAGATCATCGCCGCCACCCCGTACGGCTTTTACGCCAAGAGCCTCTCCGGCGGGCAGGTCGAGCCGGCGAGCGGCTCCTTCGTCTTCGGCGTCGCCGAGGGCTACCTCATCGAGGATGGCCGCATCACGACGCCGCTGCGCGGCGCGACGCTGGTGGGCAGCGGCATCGACATCCTCACCAAGATCGACATGATCGCGGACGACTTCGAGATGAAGACGGGGATCTGCGGAAAAGACGGCCAGGGCGTGCCGGTCGGCACCGGCCAGGCCACGCTCCGCATCGCCGAGATGACGGTAGGGGGGACGGGCTGATGTTCGAGATCGTCGAGGGCGTCCTCGCCGAGGCGCGCGCCCAGGGGCTGCGCGAGGTCGAGGTGTATGCGGAGCGCTCGCGGTCGACGCGCATTAAGGTGTTTCGGCGGGAGGTCGAGCAGCTCACCGCCGCGGAGCGACGTGGCGTGGGCGTGCGGGTGTTCCGAGGTGGAGCGGTGGGGCATGCCTCCACCTCCGTCCTCCACCCCGACGCGTTGAGCGAGGTCGTGCGTCGCGCCGCCGCCAACGCGAGCATCGCCGACGCCGACGAGTTCGCGGCGCTCCCCGAGCCCGCCGGCCCGCCGGCCGAGGTCGAGACCTTCGACGAGCGGTTCGCGGCCACCACCAACGCCCAGCGCATCGAGGTGGCGCTGGAGCTTGAGGCGGCGGCGCTCGCGGCCGACCCGCGCGTTAAGATGGCCGAAGACGCGGTCTACGCAGATGAAGAGGGCGAGGTCTTCCTCGCCAACAGCGCCGGCGTCCGCGGGAGCTACCGGAGCACGTCGTGCTCGGTCTTCGCGTACGTCTTGGCCGAGGCCGACGAGCAGGTCGAGACCGGCTTCTCCTTCTCCTTCGGTCGCGCGCCGGCCGATCTTCGGGTGGAGGCGTGCGGGCGCGAGGCCGCCGAGCGAGCCTGCAGGCTGCTCGGCGCACGTAGCTGCCCGTCGCTCGCCGTCCCCGTAGTGCTCGACCCCTTCGTCGCGGCCGATCTCTTCGGCGTTATCGGCTCCGCCCTCACCGGCGACGCCATGCAAAAGGGCCGTTCGCTCTTCGCCGGGCGGGAGGGTCAGCGGGTCGCCGCCGAGTTCCTCAGCCTCGAGGACGACGGCGCGCGCGCCGGCGGCCTCAGCAGTATCCCCTTCGACGACGAAGGGGTGCCCGCGCAGCGCACCGCGCTCATTCACGACGGCGTGCTCCGGGGGGCCCTCTACGACACGCGCTCCGCTCGCCGGGCGGGGCTTCGCTCCACCGGCAACGGGCTTCGCGGCTCGTACGCCGGCTTGCCCGGGGTGCGCCCCACGAACCTCGTTGTTGGCGGGCCCACGACGCCGCTCGAGGCCCTGCTCCGCGAGGTGGGGCGCGGCGTGCTCGTGACGGACGCCGTGGGGGTCCACTCCGGCGTCAACCCCGTCTCCGGTGAGTTCTCCGTCGGCATCGCCGGTGTGCTCATTGAGGACGGCCACCTCACGACCCCCATCCACGAGGTTACCCTCGCGGGCGACCTCCTCGAGATGCTAAAGAATGTACGGCTGCTCGGCGACGATGCCCGCTGGATGCCCGGGGGGAGCATTCTGACACCATCCGTCGTTATCGACGGTATGACCATCGGTGGGAGCTGAGTTGCCCCCGTCTTCGATGAAAGGGTCTTTATGAGCGATCTCGATCGGCGTCTTCTCAAGGCGAGTTACCTTGAGGGGGACTTCCTGCTTCGCTCCGGCAAGCGGAGCTCGTTTTACCTCGATAAATACCTCTTCTCCACGCAGCCAGACCTGCTCCGCGATATCGCGGCCGGGCTCGCCGCCAAGCTGCCGGCCTACGAACCCTTCGACCTCCTCGCCGGCCCGGAGCTCGGCGCCGTGGCGATCGTGGCCGCCGTCTCACTGGCGAGCGGAAAGCCCTTCGTTATCGTCCGTAAGGGGCAAAAGGACTACGGCACCGCGAAGGCGATGGAGGGAAAGGCCGAGCCCGGGCAGCGCGTCGTCATGATCGAGGATGTAGTCACCTCGGGCGGCGCGGCGCTGCAGGCCGTCGACCGGCTCCGCGAGGCGGGGCTCAAGGTCGGCACCTTGCTCTGCGTCGTGGACCGGGAGGAGGGCGGACGCGAGCAGATCGAGGCGAAGGACCTTATCTTCAGCCCGCTCTTCACGGCCACGTCGCTCGGGATCAAACCGAAGGGTTGAGCGGAGTGAGCGACGCGAGCACTACGTCGGCCGTGCGGGTGCGCTTCGCGCCCAGCCCCACGGGGACCCTCCACGTCGGGTCGGCGCGCGCCGCGCTCTTTAACTGGCTCTACGCGCGCCATCACGGCGGCACCTTCGTGGTGCGCATCGACGACACCGACGCGGATCGCTCCGAGCGGCAGCACGAGGAGGACATTCTCGACGACCTTCGTTGGCTCGGCCTCACGTGGGACGAGGGACCCGGCGAGGGCGGTCCCTACGGGCCCTACCGCCAGAGCGAGCGGCTAGAGCAGTATCGCGCCGCCGCCGAGACGCTCGTGGCGAGCGGGCACGCGTACGTCTGCTTTTGCTCCGAGGAGCGGCTCGAGGGGCTTCGCGCCGCGACGCTCGCCTCGGGCGGTACGCCGCGGTACGACCGCCACTGCCTCACTCTCTCGGAGGGTGAGGTCGAGCGGCGGCTCGCGGCCGGCGAGCCCTTCGTGCTCCGCTTTCGTATGCCGGAGGAGCCCACGGTGATCCACGACGTCACCCGCGGCGCCGTCGCCGTAGGCGCTCACGCCATCGGCGACTTCATCCTCGTGCGCTCAGATGGCGTTGCCAGCTACAACTTCGCCACGGTCGTCGACGACCTCGCCATGCGAATCACTCACGTGATTCGCGGCGACGATCACCTCACCAACACCGCACGGCAGATTCGCCTCGCGGAGGCGCTCGGAGCGGATCCTCCGCGCTTCGCTCATCACTCCATGGTGCTCGGTCCCGACGGCGCCAAGCTCTCCAAGCGCCACGGCGCCACCTCCGTGGGCGACTTTCGCCGACTCGGGTATTTACCGAGCGCCCTCGTTAACTACCTGGCGCTCTTGAGCTGGTCGCACGGGGGGGACGAGGTCCTCAGCCTGCGGCGGCTGGTCGAGGAGTTCGCGCTCGAGCGGCTTTCGCCGAGCCCCAGCACCTTCGACCAGGCCAAGCTCGACTGGCTGGGGCACGAGCACATCATGGCGCTCCCCCGGGCGGAGCACGAGCGGCTCTTCGCCGAGCGCTTGGCGCCCGGCACGCCGCCCGAGTCGGCCGCCGCGCTCGCGGCCGCGTTTCAGCCGTCGCTCGTGGCCTACGGCCAGGCGCCGGCCCTCGCGGCCGAGGTGCTCGCCGTGCCGGAGCCGGACCTCGGCCGTCTTGCCGACGCGGGGTCACAACTCCTCGAGGCGCGTCGTCTGCGGGCGGCCGCGCCGGAGTGGCTCTCGTTCGAGGCCGCCCACGAGCTGCTCGCCGCGTACCGCTCGTGGGGTAAGCAGCACGGCATCGGCGCGCGCGGCGTGCTCATGCCGCTCCGCCTCGCGCTCACCGGCAGGGAGCACGGGCCGGAGCTCCCGTACGTCCTCGCGGCGCTCCCCCGCGCCGAGGCCCTCGGCCGGCTCGATGCCGCCCTCACCGCAGGTTCTTCCGACTTATCCACGACGATTTAAGGGGCACACCGTTATGATCCGTCTCTTCAACTCGCTCACGCAGAACAAAGAGGCCTTTGAGCCGCGCGACTCAGGAAAGGCCGGGATCTACTGCTGCGGGCCGACGGTCTATAACCTCGTGCACATCGGCAACGCCAGGCCGTACGTCACCTTCGCCGTGCTGCGCTCGTGGCTCCGCCACCGCGGCCTCGACGCGACGCTCGTGGCCAACATCACCGACGTCGACGACAAGATCATCACGAAGGCGGCGGCCGAGGGCAAGACCTCGGCGGAGATAGCCGAGGAGTACACCGCGGCCTACATCGCCGACACCGACCGGCTGGGGATCCCCCGCCCGGACGTTGAGCCCAGAGCGACCGAGACGATCCCCGAGATCATCGACCTCGTGGAGCGGCTGATCGAAGGTGGGCACGCCTACGAGAGCTCCGGGAGCGTTTACTTTCGCGTGCGGAGCTTCCCGGAGTACGGCAAGCTCAGCAAGCAGCGCATCGACGAGCTGGAGGAGGGCGTGCGCATCGACTCCGAGCCCGGCAAAAAGGATCCGCTGGACTTCGCCGTCTGGAAGGCCGCCAAGCCGGGAGAGCCCATGTGGGAGAGCCCGTGGGGGCCGGGGCGGCCGGGCTGGCATATCGAGTGCTCGGCCATGGGGCTTCGCTACCTCGGCGCCGGGTTCGACGTGCACGGCGGCGGCCGCGACCTCATCTTCCCGCATCACGAAAACGAGATCGCCCAGAGCGAGGCCGCCGGCCTCCCCTTCGCTCAGGTCTGGATGCACAACGGCATGATCCGCAGCGACGGCGCGAAGATGGCCAAGAGCGTGGGCAACATCTTCTTGCTGCGCGAGGTCCTCGACCGGTACTCGCCGGCGACGATCCTCATGTACTTCCTCACGACGCACTATCGGAGCCCCCTCGAGTTCTCGATGGAGAAGCTCGAGGAGTCCAAGGCGGCGTATACACGGCTCACCGACGCCCTCGCCGACTTCACCTTCCGCCGGGAGACCGCCGAGCGCGCCTCGCGTTTGGGCGAGTGGCCGAGCATCGCGCTGCGCGCGCAGGCCGCGGCGGTCGCCTTCGGGGAGCGCATGGACGACGATCTCAACACGGCCGGCGCCATCGGCGAGCTGTTCGGTCTCGTGGCCGAGACGAGGCGCTACCTCGCCGAGGTCGACGGTGGCGAGGCGCCGCTCGACGTGGAGGCGCTCACCGCGGTCTGCGAGGTCATCCGCGAGTCGCTCGCGGCGTTGTTGATCCCATTGCCCGAGACGGCCTGTGCCGCAGCTCAGGACGAAGCCGGCGATGCCGCTGCGCTTCCGCCGGCCGACCGCCTCGCCGCGGATGCTCGGTGGGACGACGTCGCCCTCGTCTACGCGGACCGCCTCGCCGCGGGCGATGCCTCGTACGCCTGCGCGCTGCGCGACCACGCCCGCGCCGAGAAGGACTGGGCCGGGGCCGACCGGCTCCGCGACGAGATCCAGGGCGCCGGCTTTGAGGTCCGCGACACGCCGCAGGGCACGCAGGTCGTGAGAAGGGGATGAGCCGCATATCCACAGCGCGGAGCGGTGTGGAGTGGCTCTACGGCCGCAACGTCGTCAAGCTCGCGCTGGCGGAGGGATCGCGGCGGCCGGTGTACAAGCTCGTCGCCACCACCTCCGCGCTCAAGGCCCTGCACCGTGAGCCGCCGCCCGACCTCACCGTCGAGGTGCGGTCGGGCCGGGAGCTCGACGAGCTCACGCAGAGCCAGGAGCATCAGGGGGTAGCCCTCTCGGTTGGACCGTACGCGTACGCCTCGGTGGACGACGTGCTCAGCGGCGACCTGGTCGTTGCGCTCGACGAGATCTCAGACCCGCGCAACCTCGGCGCGACGGCGCGGAGTGCTCTCGCCGTCGGTGCGAGCGGGCTGATCATTCCCAAACACCGTTCGGCCTCGGTCACGCCGGCCGCCGTAAAGGCCTCGGCCGGCGCGATCGAGCACCTGCGGGTGGCCCAGGTCACCAACACCGTCGCCGCTCTTGAGGCGGCGAAGGAGTGCGGGTTTTGGGTGTACGGTGCGGCCGGTCAAGCCCGGCAGTCGTATCTCGACCTCGATCTGGATGGTCGCGTGCTCTTCGTCTTCGGCGCGGAGGGTCGTGGCTTGCGGCCACTCGTGGCGCGAACCTGCGACGCGCTCGTCTCTATTCCCATGGACGCACGCGTGGAGAGCCTTAACGTGAGTGTAGCGGCGGCCCTCCTCCTCTACGAGGCGAGCCGTCAGCGCTCGGTGGGGGCTCGCGAGGGCCGATGACAGTGCGCCTCTCCGCGGTGGGATGACCAGGCCCCTCTACATCGTCGACGGCTACAACGTCTTGCACGCGTTGTACCCCGGTGTGTCGGCTGAGGAGCTCTTCGCGCGGCGAGACTGGCTCGTCGACCAGCTCGCGGGTTTCGTGGCGCTCCGGGACGCCGAGGCGGTTCTCGTATTCGACGGTCCGGGCGAGCGCAGCTCGAGCGGGAGGCCTATTAAAGGGGCGCCGATCGAAGTCTGCTTCGCCGGCGGACGGTTTACCGCCGACACGCTGATCGCTCGCCGCATCGCCGGGCGATCAGCCGATCAGGAGGTCGTCGTCGTTACGGCCGACCAGGAGGTGCAGCGAACGGCCGCTCGCGCCGGTGTGCACCGCATGACGCCGCTCGAGTTCGGTGGTGCCTTGAGGGCTGGGGAGTGCTCGGACGATCTTGACTCTCCCGCTGAGTCCACTACAATGCCCTCACGGCTTGAGGATAAGGTTGACCTTGAGACTTTACAGGCCCTTCAGCGCCTCCTCTTCGGGCCCGAGCGGTCGTCTTAGGGGGGGAACGTGCGGAGAGAGACGAGGCGGGTGGATGCGGCACCGAGCCGACTACAACCGTAAAGCGGCGAATCAGGGCTCTCGACCTTTCGCTGAGAGTGCGGATTACGCGTTGGTGCAGGCGTACCGGCGGGGCAACCAAGCCGCGCTCGACGTGCTGATGGCGCGGTATCATCAGTTCGTTCGCCTTAAGGCGAGTTCCTACTTCCTCGCCGGCGGAGATGCCGAAGATCTCATCCAAGAGGGCATGCTCGGCCTGTACAAGGCGGTGCGCGACTACCGCAACGACCGCCAGGCCTCCTTCAGGAGCTTCGCCGAGCTTTGCATTACGCGGCAGATCATCACCGCGATTAAGACGGCGACGCGGCAGAAACACGTGCCGCTGAACGGCTACCTCTCCTTCAGTCAGTCGCCGAGTGGCCTTTCTGAGGACGGCGAGTGCTCCCTGGGCGATGTACTACCGGGGCCGAGTGCTCACGACCCCGTCAATCAAGTGATCAGCTCGGAGGAGGTGGAGAGCCTCATGGGGTGCCTCTCCACCGTACTCTCGCCTCTCGAGAGCCGCGTGCTCCAGTGCTATCTCAAGGGGCTGAGTTACGAGTGTATCGCTGCGGAGCTCTCGTGCGATTGCAAGGCGGTCGACAACGCGCTTCAGCGCATTAAGCGAAAGGTCGACCTCCACCTCAAGAGTCGGCGAGTTCTCAGCTAGCTCTTCGCTTTTGCAGGCGGCCTGTTTGCCGGTCTGTCAGCGCCCCATGAGGCTGATGTCGTGGCCGCTTTGATGCACCAAGAGCTTGAAGTCGTGAGCGTTTCTCGCCGCCTCCATCGCGCTTTCGAGAGTGATCAAGCCCTCTTCATAGAGCCCGAGGAGCGCCTGATCGAAGGTCTGCATGCCGTAGTAGGCCCCCTCTTTAATCGCGTCGCCGACCATGGAGGTCTCCTCCGGGTTAAGGATGAAGTCGCGGATACGGGTTGTGGCCAGCAGGATCTCGACGGCGGGTACGCGGCCGTCGTTGGAGGCCCTGGTGAGGAGGCGCTGCGAGATGATTCCCTGGAGGCTCCCGGCGAGCATGATGCGTATCTGCTTTTGCTGGTAGACGGGGAAGAGGTCGATAATGCGGTTAATGGTCTCCGTCGCGTCGATCGTGTGGAGTGTGCTCATGACGAGGTGACCCGTCTGTGCCGCTGTGAGCGCGGCCGAGGCCGTCTCGCTGTCGCGCATCTCTCCGATGAGGATGACATCGGGGTCTTGGCGTAGTACGTATTTAAGGGCGCTCGCGTACGATTCGGTATCGATCCCGAGCTCTCGTTGATTGATGATCGAGAGCTGGTCTCTGTGGAGTACCTCGATGGGATCCTCGATCGTGACGATGTGACGCCGCTGTGTGCGGTTGATGTGGTCGATCATGGCGGCGAGCGTCGTGGTCTTGCCCGAGCCGGTCACCCCCGTGACGAGGACAAGGCCTCGCGGCTGTAGCGCGAGCTTACTGATGGCGTCGGGTAGATGCAGGCTTTCGAAGGAGGGGATGACGGTGCTGACGGCGCGGATCGCCATGCTGATGCTGCCGCGTTGCCTAAAGGCGTTAACGCGGAAGCGGCCGAGTTCGGGGGCGGAGTAGGCGAAGTCGATCTCATTGGAGTCGGTGAAGCGCTGAAACTGCTCGGGGTCCATGATGTCGGCCGCCATGGCCTCCGTGTTCTGTGGGCTGAGGTTGGCCTCCTCTATGGGGATGAGAGAACCGTGAACGCGGAGGATCGGCGGGCTTCCCGCTTTAATGTGGAGGTCGGAGGCTTGGCGCTGCCCCATCTCAAGGAGGAGCTCTCTGATCGCTTTCATACTCTAGTCACCCGATGTTGCGTGTGTTAAAAACGGCCGCCGATCCAGGCGTCGCGACCGCCGAGGGAGCCGTAGCGGACGACGTCGCCGGTGTGCGGTGCCTCGATAACGCTCCCGCCGCCGGCGTAAATGGCTACGTGGTGGCTGTAGCTGGCGTTGCCGAAGAAGACGAGGTCGCCGGGGCGTAGTGCGCTAAGTGCCACCGGCGTACTGGCACGCTGCTGGTCGGTGGCGCCGTGCGAGAGGTTTATGCCGATTTTGCCGTAGCAGTACATGGTGAGACCCGAGCAGTCGAAGCCGCTGGGGCTCGCGCCGCCCCAGACGTAGGGCACGCCGAAGTAGCGCTGAGCGATGGTGACGATCTCCGGGTGGCCCGGGCTGTTGGGGTCGACCGGCGGCGGTTTAATGCCGCCCCATGAGCGCTGAGCGGCGAGGCGCGCCGCGCGCGCCGCCTCTTGCTGCAGCTGCTTAATCTCTTTTTTAAGCCCCTTCGTCATGCGGTTGAGCTTGGCCTCGACGGCGAGGATCTCGTTCTTCTCGCGCTCGCGCTTGGCGAGGAGCTCGACCGCTTCCGCCTTCTCCGTGGCGAGCTTGGCCTGCCGATCCTTGATCTCGCGGCAGTAAGCCTCAACGGCTTTTACCGTGGCGGCGTCGTTCTCGCCGAGGCGCTCCATGAGGTCGATCTGCGTAACGAGGTCGTCGAAGGAGTGCGACTCGAAGAGGATATCGGTGATCCCGACGGTGCCCGCCTTGTACATGGCTTGCGCACGAGAGGTGAGGTGTGCCTTCGCCTTCGCGAGGTTGGCCTCGGCGATCGTGAGCTTGCGCTCGTTCTCCACGATGCGCTCGCGGACCTCTGTGAGCCGTGCGTTGGCTTGGTTGTAACGCTCAGTGGCGTCCTCCGCCTTCGCGTAGGTCTTCTCGAGCTGCGCCTGCACGGCGCGGAGCTTCGCCTTTTTTGCGGAGATAGGTGAGGCGTTCGCCTGCCCTGCGAGCGCGAGGCCGATAAGGCATGCGAGGAGGGTGAGTGTAAGGAGGGAGCGCGTGCGTACAAAAGCGATCACTCTAGAGTAGTCCTTTCGTCTCTCCGCCGTCCGGCGATAGTTGGTCGTTGGAGGGGACGGTGTTAAACGAAAACGGGAAACCCGCCCCAGCCTTTTTCGCGACTGGGGCGGGTTTCCCTTCAGTGTTTTTTAGAGGCGGCCGCCTATCCAGGCGTTGCCGACGGAGCCGTAGCAGACGCGTCCCTGGCTGGAGGAGGCGTGGATGATGCTGCCGCCGCCGACGTAGATGCCGACGTGGCTGCTGTAGCTGGCGTTGCCGAAGAAGACAAGGTCGCCGGGCTGCAGGGAGCCGATCGGCACGGGCCTACTGCACTTCTGCTGCATGGTGGCGCCGTGCGCGAGGCCGATGCCGAGCTTACCGTAGCAGTACATGGTGAAGCCGGAGCAGTCGAAGCCGCTGGGGCTCGCGCCAGCCCAGACGTAGGGGACGCCGAGGTACTGCCGGGCGATACCGAGGACCGCCGAGCGGCCGGAGCCGCCTGGGTCGACGGGGGCCGGAGTATTGCCACCGCCACCGCCGG
Source organism: Thermoleophilia bacterium (assembly GCA_040776965.1). Lineage (GTDB taxonomy): Bacteria > Actinomycetota > Thermoleophilia > UBA2241 > UBA2241 > CAIXSE01. The sequence continues at coordinate 230,660 of JAXGZO010000001.1, read as the reverse complement.
GATTGCCACCGCCACCGCCCGGGTTGCTGGCGGCGGGGCGACGGGCAGCCCGCTCCGCCGCGGCGCGGGCTGCCGCGGCCTGTTGGTCTTGGATTCGCTTGATGTCGCCCTTAATGCCGGCGGTGAGGTTCTCGAGCTTGCGCTGAGTGGCGAGCACCTTGTTTTTCTGCTCGGCGCGCTGCGCGACGAGCTTGGTGGCGGTGGCCTCGTCGGCGTTGAGCTCGGCTTGGCGCTTCTTGATGTCGTTTTGGTAGGAGATGACCGAGCCGACGATAGCTGCGTCGTGGTTGCCGATGCGCTGCATCATGCCGACCTGCGTGACGAGGTCGTCGAAGCTGCCTGAGGAGAAGACGACGTCGACCATTCCGATGTTGTTGCTCTTGTAGATCGCCTGCGCGCGAACGCCCAGCTGCTGCTCGGCCTCGAGGAGCTTCTGCCGGGCGACCGCGAGAAGGCTGGTGTTCTTCGCGATCTGCTGCTTGATGAGCTTGAGACGGGCGGTTGCGTCGTTGTACTGCTCGACGGCCATATCGCTCTCTTGGTACACGCTCTGCAGCTGTGCTTGAACGGCTTTGAGGCGCTGCTTCTTCTGCGCGAGCGGAGAGGCGTGGGCGCCCGCCGCGAACGCGAGGACGAGGAAGGTGCTTATGAGGAAGAGAAGCGTAAACCGTCGTGTACTAGACATACTTGCCTCCGTTTCGGCGCATCACATAAACGCACGTGCTGCCTTCGTGAGGTGCGTCATGCTCGGACGAACTCATCGAGTCTAAGTCGAAAATGCTAGCATCGGCTGGGCGTTGCTACAAGCCCCTGCGAGGTGCTTACCTATGGTGTGCTCCGTCGGTGGTCTGCCGGCCGGTACCCTTCGGCCACATGCGCTTGAGCGTCTGGATGAACGCTTTATTGCGCTTGTCCTTTCGCCAGTTGCGGATAATCACCATGCCCCAGCTGTGGAAGAGCAGTTGCTTGGTGAACTTGAGCCCGAGGATGTACTTAAACCACGTGCGGAGTGAGTAGAACTTCATGTACGCGCGGAGCACCTCCATCTGGAGCTCATAGGGCGTCATGAGTTTGGGGGTGAAGACGGCGTGGTGCGCGTCGTAGAGCTCCCAGTGCTTGTCGAAGATACGACCGTCGTCGTTGAGCTCATTGAACTGGGCCGTGCCGGGGAGCGGCGTGAGGATGTTGAGCATGATGGTGTCGATGCGGTTGTTGATCGCGAAGTCGACGGTGTCGCGGATCGTCTGCACGGTGTCGGTGTCGGCGCCGAGTACGAACATGCCGTGGGTTTTAATGCCGTACTCGTGCAGCACCTTGATGGCGTGCTCGATCTCCTCTACGGTCTGCGCCTTCTCGAACTTATCGAGGGTGTCTTGGTTCACCGACTCGAGCCCAAGGTAGACGATGTTGCAGCCGCTGCGGCGCATGAGGTCGAGGAGCTCCGGGTCGCGCACCACGTCGGTGCGCACCTGCGTGGACCAGGGGATCACGAGGTCCTGCTCGATCATCATGGTGAGGAGCTGCTTGAGCCGCTTGCGGCTCGCCGCCATATTGTCGTCGTAGAAGAAGATGACCTTTGGCTGCTTCGCTTTGATCTCCGCGATGACGTTCTCGGCGCTGCGGAAGCGGTACTTCTTGCCGAACATCGCGGTGACCGAGCAGAAGGTGCAGTCGAAGGGGCACCCCCAGCTCGTCATGATCGGTGTGGTGTGAAGGTTCTCCTTGCCCACGAGGAGGTCGAGATCGGGGAAGGGAAGGGTGTCGAGGTCGGCGCAGGGTGGCCGCAGCTCGTTGTGCTGGATGACGCCGTCGGCGTCTGTATAGGAGAGTCCGGCGATAGTGCTGAGCTCGCGGCGGCCGTTGAGCGCCTCGATAAGCTCGAGTGTGAGTTGCTCCCCGCCCTCGCCGCGCGCGACGTAGTCGACGTGCTCAAGTGCCTCCTCGGCCATAAAGGTGACGTGCGAGCCCCCGATGACGACGGGTATGCCGCGCGCGCGGAGGTCGTCGGCCATGGCGTAGGCGACCGGAGCCGTTGAGGTGGTGGTTGAGAGTCCGACGAGGTCGGCGCTGTTGACGTCGTCCCAGTCGATAGGGGCCATCTGCGGGTTGTAGATGAGGACATCGTGACCGGCGGCTTTGAGCGCTGCTCCGATGATCGGTAGCCCGAGGCGCGGAAGTAGCACTTTAGCCCACACGTGCATCCCGGGGGGTTCTGGCTCAATTAAACGGACTTTCATGTCTCTCCTTCGAAGCCGACGCGATGGCTGCGGCGCGCCGTTGCGGCGCTCATTCGGCTGACTTATCGGGGTCTATCCCCCACATGGTAGTTGCTTTTTAACGTCAAAGGAAGCATAAGCGGACCTAAAAAATGACGCCGCCGATGAGGTAGACGGTCGCCGAGACGATGCCCGCCGCGGGGATCGTGAGCAACCAGGCGCCCAGGATGTTGCCGGCGACGCCCCAGCGAACCGCGGAGAGCCGCTGGGTCGACCCGACGCCCATAATAGCCGCCGTGATGGTGTGGGTGGTGGAGACGGGGAGGCCGAAGTGCGTGGCCAGCTGGATGATGGTGGCCGCGCTCGTCTCCGCGGCGAAGCCGTGGATGGGGTCGAGCTTGATGATCTTGGAGCCGAGCGTATGGATAATGCGCCAGCCGCCGGAGTAGGTGCCGAGGGCCATAGCGACGGCGCAGGCTATTTTGACCCAGAGCGGGATGGTGAACGTGGTGATCTCGCCGCTCGCGAAGAGGGCGAGCGTGATGATCCCCATGGTCTTCTGCGCGTCGTTGCCGCCGTGGGAGAAGGCCATAAAGCCGGCCGAGATGGGCTGCAGGATGCGGAACCAGCGGTTCACCGGCGCCGGAGGCCACCGGTGAACGAGCCACGTGAGGCCGGTCATGATGATCCACGCGATAACGAAGCCGAAGAACGGCGAGCCGATCATCGGCAGGAGGACCTTCTTCGCGATGCCACCCCAGAGCACGCCGGTGAGGCCGGCCTTGGCGATCATGGCGCCCACGAGGCCGCCGACGAGGGCGTGCGACGAGCTGGAGGGGAGGCCGAAGTACCACGTTACGAAGTTCCAGACCACGGCGCCCACGAGGGCGGCGAGGACGAGCCCTGGGCTCACGAGGTTCGTGTCGACGAGGCCGGAGCCGACCGTCTTGGCGACGCCGGTGAAGGTGAGCGCGCCGACGAGGTTGAGAAGGGCCGCCATGATGACGGCCGTGCGCGGCGAGAGGGCTCGCGTGGAGACCGAGGTCGCGATCGCGTTAGCGGTGTCGTGAAAGCCGTTGGTGAAGTCGAAGACGAGCGCAATAACGATGATCGTGATGAGCAGGAGCACGGTTCGGCGGCTAGTTGTGCTTGAGGACGATGCTCTCGATAACGTTCGCGACGTGTTCGCAGTCGTCGATCGCGGCCTCGAGGATCTCGTAGATATCCTTCCACTTGATGATTTCGGTGCAGGGGATATCGCTGTCGAAGAGGTTGGCGATGGCCTCGCGGAGGATGCGGTCGCCCTCGTTCTCGAGGCTATTAACGGCGATGATGCGCTCGTCGAGGCCCTTGGGCTTCTCCAGGCGCGACATGCACTCAAGGAGGATGGGGGTTGCTTTGGCGATCACGCTTGCTTGGCTGCGGGCGTGATCGGTGGGCTCTCCGAGCTTGTAGAGGAGCATGGAATCGGTTGCGGCCTCTATGTTGTCGAGGATGTCGTCGATGCTGGCGATGAGGTCGTAGATGTCTTCGCGATCGATCGGCGTGATGAACGATTTGTTGAGACGCCGCACGATGTCGTGGACGAGCTGATCGCCGAGGTGCTCATGCTCAAGGATAGACGCCGCGAGCTGTTTACGGTCGCCGCCGTTCATGAACTCGACGAGGAGTTGTGCTGCGGCGTCGAGGTTCGTGGCGAGCTCGACGAACAGGCGGAAGTACTCGTGTTCTTTTGGGACGAGGCTGAGTTTCACGCGGGCTCCTTTCGAGGCGCCGGCGTAGCCCTGCGCCGAGGGTAATGCTACCCGTTCTGAGGTGGCGCGCAAACTCCACGTTGACGGAAAAAACGCCGATCGTGAACTCTCGCGGCGTGCGGAGCCCATCCGTATTTTATAGAGTCCGCCATCGATGGGTAGGGAACACGCTGCATACTTCGCCGAGGTCGAGGAGCGCTTCGAATGCGCCCTCGATTTCACCATCGGTATTGAGGAGGAATTTCAGGTCCTCGATCCGCTGACGTTGGCGCTCACCCCGGGGTTTGAGACGCTTCAGCGTGCGGCCTCCGGGTACCTCGCGCAGCGCATCTCCGGCGAGCTTCTGCGCTCCGAGATCGAGCTAGCGACGCCGCGCGCGTTCTCCCTTAACGAGGCCGCGCGGCATCTCCACCGGCAGCGGGCCGAGCTCTTCGCCCTCGCCGAGCGCGAGGGCTTCGCGCTCGGCGCCACCGGCACGCACCCGTTTTCCAGCTGGCGCGACCAGGAGATCATCGACACGCCGCACTATCGGCTCGTCGAGGAGCGCCTTAAATACGTCGCTTGGCGCAACAACACCTGGGCGTTGCACGTGCACGTCGGCGTACGCGGCCTCGACCGCACCGTGGCCGTGTGCGATGCGCTGCGGGGTTACCTGCCCCATCTCCTCGCGCTCTCGGCGAACTCGCCGTTTATAGAGGGGGTGTGGACGCAGCTTCACTCCGCACGCACGCAGACTTTTTTGCGCATGTTTCCGCGCTGCGGCATCCCCGACATCTTCGGGCGCTGGGCCGAGCACCGCAGGTTCTACGAGGAGCTCGTCGACACCGGGTGCATCGAGGAGTTCACGCAGATCTGGTGGGCGGTGCGGCCACACCACCGCTTCGGCACGGTCGAGGTGCGCATCTGCGACAGCCAGACCGAGGCGTGGCAGAGCCTCGCCATCTGCGCGCTCACCGTCGCCCTCATCGCCTTTCTCACGGCGCTGTACGATGAAGGTGCGCCGCTGCCTATTCTCCCCACGCGCTACATCGAGGAGAACCTCTGGCGGGCCATTCGCTTCGGGCTGGACGGGCGGCTTGTGGACTGGTCGGCGCGAGAGGAAGTGCCGGCTCGCGACGCCCTCGCTCGTTTGATCGAGCTAGTGGGTTCGCAGGCCGACGCCCTCGGTCTCGCCTCCTCCCTCGAGGGCGTGGAGCGGATGCTTCGGGAGGGAAACGGGGCACAACGACAGGCGAGCGCGTATCTCGCCGGGCGGAGCCTCGAGGAAGTCTACGCCGAGACGGTAAAACAAGCGTCGTCGTCGACGACGACATGTGGGAGGTAGCAGATGAACGACGAACATCGCGCCGAAGAGCTTAATGACGAGGCGCGCGCGAGGGCCTTCTTCGAACAGCTCAAACAGTTGCGCACCGAGCAGCTCGCCGCCGAGATGGTGGAGCGGTTCGTGGAGTTCGGCGCCCTCAAGATGGGGCTGAACGAGGGCACTAAGGAGCTCCGCGATCTCGACGATGTGCGGCTCGCGATCGAGCTCTTGCGCAGCACCATTGCGGTGCTCGAGCGCGAGCGTGGCGAGGAGAGCGTCCGCGTGTTTCGTGCGGGGCTCGCCCAGCTGCAGCTCGACTACGCGCGCGTCGCCCGGGGCGACGCCGAGGGGCAAGAGCCGGCGGCGGAGCCCGGGCCGGACGAAGCGCAGCCCGGGGCAGAGGCGTAGCCCGCCCGCGCCGTTAGGCGGGCTCTCGTAGTCTCCTTACGTGCGCGGAAGGTCCCAGAAGAGCTTCTCCTCGAGCACTCCGTGGGGCTCGACCACGATGAACTCGTCGTCGTGGGGCCCGTGGAGGAGCTTGTTGAAGAAGCGGAGCGAGCCCACGATGCGCTCGAGCGGGAGGTTGTAGAACGCCGAGACGGTGGCGAGGTAGGGCTCGACCTCTCGGCTCACCTCGGCCATCTCCGGCGTCTCGATGAGCACGAGGCGAGTGTAGTTTTGGAGGATCAGATGGGCGAGCTCCCGCGCGAGCTCCTCGCCGTACTTGGGGACCGTCTTGAGGTACTCCTTGTACGGGTCGTCGATAAAGTCGACCCAGCCGCGCGTGTAGTAAAAGGTGCCCGGCTTGTCGACGTACTCCTCGAGGTAGCGCTTTCGCGAGCCGAGGAGGAGCGAGATGCAGTCGTCGACCGCTGGGAGGATCAACCGGTGGCATCCGGCTCTGAGGCCGGCCGTGCCGTTGCTGCAGCGGCCGCAGCAGAGGAGGATCTGGCGCTCGCCGGGGGTTTCGTCGATGCAGCGCTGGAGGGTCTCGCGGAGCTTGTCGGGGTGGTTGTGCAGGGCGCCCTCGTAGAACTCCACTTCGTAGCCGGGGTTGAGGTGTTCGACCTCCTTGCGGAGGACCTCGCAGGCGATGATCTTGGGCTCACGTTCCATGGCGCCATGATAGCAAGAGAGGGCAGTGCTCCCTAGCGGGAGGTGCGGTAGCATGGGGCGGGGCGGCGTGCGAAGCCGCTCCGCCGCTTCGGTGACGCGACGGGAAAGGCTCGGCTCATGGGCGACGATCGACGAGGGCGTGTGCAGGTGTACACGGGCGACGGCAAGGGCAAGACGACCGCCGCCCTCGGCCTCACGCTGCGCGCCCTCGGGCGCGGCCTGCGGGTCGCCGTCCTCCAGTTTATGAAGTCCGACCCCACGTGGGGGGAGATCGTGATGTTGCGCAGGCTCGGGGTCGAGGTGGTGCAGTGTGGCCTCGACCATTGGGTGTGCAAAGGGGCGGCGGGGCCGGACGATCTCGCCGCCGCCGCAGACGGCCTTCGGCGGGCACGAGCGCTCGTGCAAGGCGGCGAGTACGACGTCGTCGTACTCGACGAGCTCGCCACGGCGCTCTCCTTCGGCCTCGTTTCGCTCGAGGAGGTGCTCGCGATGCTTAAGCAGCGCCCCGGCTCCGTAGAGCTCGTCCTCACCGGCCGAGATGCACCGGCGGAGCTCCTGGCCGCCGCCGATCTCGTCACCGAGATGCGCGCGGTTAAACACTATTACGACGCCGGTGTGGAGGCGCGGAGCGGGATTGAGTATTGAGCTCTGCGCCCTCTTCGCGTACCGTGCACACGATCGTCGCTTTATGATGAGATACCCGATGGTAGGATTACACCCATGACACACACGCTGATCTACCCACACACCACCGTGCACAACGCCGCCGGCCACCTTGAGGTGGGCGGGTGCGATGTCGTCTCCCTCGCCCGCGAGTTCGGCACGCCTCTCTTTATTTACGACGAGCAGACGCTCCGCGACCAGTGCCGCGCCTACCGCGCAGCTTTCGCCGAGCGCACCGACTCGTTCGAGGTGCTCTACGCGAGCAAGGCGTTCAGCTGCCGGGCCATGGCGGAGCTCGTGTGCCAGGAGGGCCTCTCCCTCGACGTGGCTACGGGGGGCGAGCTGGCCGTGGCGTGTGCCGCCTCCTTCCCGCCGGAGCGCATCTTCTTCCACGGCAACAACAAGTCGCAGGCCGAGATCGAGTTCGGCCTCGACGAGGGCATCGGCCACTTCGTGGTCGACTCCTTTGAGGAGATCGAGCGTCTCGCGGCGGCCGCGGCGCGGCGCGATACGGTGCAAGACGTGCTGGTGCGCGTCACGCCCGGCGTACGGCCCAACACACACGGCGCCGTGCAGACGGGGCAGCAAGACAGCAAGTTCGGCTTCGGCCTGGCCGACGGGCGTGCGTCGGAGGCGGTGCGCCGCCTTCGAGACTCCGCCCACCTCAGGCTCGTGGGTATTCACGCTCATATCGGCTCGCAGATCTTCGAGCTCGGCTCCTATCGCCGCGCGATCGAGGTCCTCTTCGTCGCGCTGGCCGACTGGCGGCGCGAGTTCGACTTCACGTGTCGCATCTTCAATATCGGTGGCGGGCTCGGCATCCGCTACACCACCGCCGACACGCCGAGCACGATCTCGGAGTTCGCGGAGGTCAACGTCTCGGCGCTCCGCGACGCTGTGGAGCGCTACGACATGCCCATGCCGCGCATCATGGTCGAGCCGGGGCGCAGCATCACCGGCACCGCCTGCGTCACCGCCTACACGGTGGGGACGGTCAAGGTAATCCCCGGGGTGCGCACCTACGTCGCCGTCGACGGCGGCATGAGCGATAACCTCCGGCCGATGCTCTACGACTCACGGTACGAGGCCATACTCGCCAATAAGGTCGAGGTGCCGGCGACCGAGGTCGTAACGATCGCCGGCAAGCACTGTGAGTCGGGCGACGTGCTGGTGCGCGACGTCCGTATCGCCTCGCCGGAGCCCGGCGACCTGCTCGTCACGCCGAGCACCGGTGCATACGGCTACGCCATGGCCAACAATTACAATGCGCAGCCGCGTCCGGCCGTCGTTCTCGTGAAAGACGGTGAGGCGCGGGTCATTATCGAGCGAGAGACTTGGGACGACGTCCTCCGCCTGCAGCGCCCGCTGGGCTAGCGTCCGTCCCAGAACCGGGAGGGCACCAAGTGGACAAAGTAGGCATCGGACTTTTGGGCTACGGCACGGTCGGCTCCGGCGTCGGCAAGCTCCTCGCGAGTCACGCCGAGCACATCACCCTCGCCGCCGGCAAACAGGTCGTACTCAAGAGGGTACTCGAGAAGGACCCTTCGTTCAGCGCTCCGGGGCTGGACCCCGCGCTTCTCACGACGCGCTTCGAGGACATCCTTGAGGACCCCGAGATCGACATCGTCGTCGAGCTCATCGGCGGCACCGACGTCGCGCGCGACTTCGAGCTGCGCGCGCTGCGCGCCGGCAAGCACGTGGTCACGGCCAATAAGCAGCTCCTCGCACAGCACGGCGTGGAGCTCTTCGAGGTGGCCGAGGAGGCCGGGCTCTGTCTGCGGTTTGAGGCCAGCGCGGTTGGCGCCGTGCCGGTCATTAAGGTGCTGCGCGAGTCGCTCTCGGCCGCCGGCGTCGCCACGATCTTCGGCATCGTCAACGGCACGACAAACTACATGTTGAGCGCTATGGCCGAGACCGGCGCTGAGTACGACGACGTGCTCAAAGAGGCGCAGCGGCTGGGGTACGCCGAGGCCGACCCCACCGAGGACGTGGGCGGCAAAGACGCGGCGGCTAAGATGGCCATTCTCAGCTCCCTCGCGTTCCACAGCCGCACGACCCTCGACGACGTTACCTACGAGGGCATCTCGGGCGTCAGCGCCTTCGACATCGCCCACGGCCGCCAGCTGGGCTTTACCGCGAAGCTCCTCGGCGTCGCCAAGCTCATCGACGGGCGCATGAACGTGCGGGCATACCCGGCGTTTATCCCCAGCACGCACCCCATCGCCAGCGTGAGCGGCGCGTACAACGCCGTCTTCCTCGAGGGCGAGGCCTTCGACCAGATCATGCTCTTCGGCCCCGGCGCCGGGAGCGTGCCCACGGCGTCGGCCGTGATCGGCGACATCATCTCGATCGTCACCTCGCCGGAGGGGCAGCCGCCGCGGAACTGCCCCTGCTACCGCACGGTCCCCTTCCTCGACGACCAGGATATGGTCTCGAGCTTCTACCTCAGGATGAGCGTGATCGATCGGCCGGGCGTGCTCGCGAAGCTCGCGACGCTCTTCGGCGACCACGGCGTGAGCATCGCCTCCATGGTGCAAGAGGGGCACGGCGACGCCGCCGACCTCATCCTCGTGCTTCACCCGGTCCGTGAGGCGCAGTTCTTCGCGTCGCTTGAAGAGATCAAAGCCCTGCCCGAAGTACAGGGAGAGCCCGCCTACATCCGCGTCGAGGGCGAAGCCTGAGGAGAAGAGGAGAGAGAGTCATGGATAAGGGCAAGAGAGGGCGCATCGCGATCCTCACCGGCGGCGGCGACATTCCGGGGCTCAACCCCGCGATCCGCGCCGTCACGCTCCGCGCGCTCGCGGAGGGGTTCGACGTTATCGGCATTCGGCGCGGCTGGGCTGGGCTCGTCGAGCTCGTCCGCGACGACGAGGCCGACAACAGCGCCTGGGTAACGGAGCTCACCGCCGATGCGGTCAACGCCGTCGTCGACGTGGGCGGCACGATGCTCCGCTCGTCGCGTACCCGGCCGAGCGCCGTGCCCGCGAAGGACGTGCCGCAGCACCTCAAGGCCACGTACACCGACGAGAAGAACGACCTCACCGACGAGGTGCTCGCCAACCTCGCCTACCTCGGCGTCGACTACCTCGTGCCCATGGGTGGCGACGACACGCTGAGTTACGGCGTCGAGCTCGGCCGCCGCGGGTTCCCCGTGGTCGCCCTGCCGAAGACCATGGACAACGACGTCCCCGGCACCGACTACTGCATGGGGTTCAGCACCTGCGTCTCCCGTACTATCCAGCTTGCGCACCAGGTCACGAGCTCGGCTACATCGCACGAGCGCATCGTCGTGCTCGAGGTCTTTGGGCGCTACGCCGGGTTCACGGCCCTGCTTCCCACGTTCGCCGGGGCGGCGCAGCGCTGTGTGATCCCCGAGGTCGCCTTTAACGTGGAGCGCCTCGCCGAGCTCATCGTGGCCGACCGCAACGCCAGCCCCAACGGCTGCGCCGTCTGCCTGATCAGCGAGGGCGCGGTGCCCGAGGGCGGGGAGATGGCCTTTTTGAGCGGCGAGACCGACCAGTACGGCCACGCCAAGCTCGGCGGCATCGGCGATGCCGTGAGCGCCAAGATCAAGCAGCTCTCCCCGCGCTTTAACGGCGGGAAGAAGATCGACATGATCAGCATGAACCTCGGGTATTTGGTGCGGAGCGGCGCCCCCGACGTGACCGATTCCGTGGTCCCCATGGTGTACGGCAACCTCGCGGTCGACCTCATCCTCCGCGGGCAGACCGGCCGCATGGTGGCGCTGCGCGACGGTCGCTACGACTCCGTGCCGCTCGAGACCGTGGTGGCGTCCAAGAAGGTCGTCGACGTGGAGCGGTGCTTCGATGTGGAGCGGTACCGGCCCCGCTACGACGGTCTCGCGGGGCTGCCCCTCTTTATCCTCGGCGGCTCCGGAGCCTGACTCGAGGCATGAGGTGACGCGCCCCTATATCGTCCTCGTACCGGATGGGATGGCGGATGAGCCCCAGGAGGCCCTCGGCGGGTTAACGCCGCTGGAGGCCGCGCAGACGCCCGCGATGGATGCGCTCGCGCGCACCGGCATCGTCGGCACCGTGCGCACCGTGCCGGAGGGCATGACGGCGGGGAGCGATGTGGCCAACCTCGCCGTGCTCGGCTACGACCCCGCGGCCGTCTACACGGGCAGAAGCCCGCTGGAGGCCGCCGCCATGGGCGTGGAGCTCGGCCCGCACGACGTCGCCTACCGCTGCAACTTCGTCACAGTGGCCGACGGCGTGATGGCCGACCACACCGCCGGCCACCTCTCTACCGAGGACGCTCGGCGCTGCATCGCGGCCCTCCGCGAGGAGTTCGCCGACGGGCCGTTCGAGTTCTTCGCCGGCGTGAGCTACCGCAACCTCCTCGTGTGGCGCGGCGGCGAGGTGGTACCCTGCACGCCGCCGAACGATATTCTCGACCAGCCGATCGATCGCTTTTTGCCGGGCGAGGCGGCTGGGGTGGCCGCCTCGCCCGGCGCCCGTGCGCTCGCCGACGTACGCCGCCGCGCCGACCAGGTGCTCGCCGGCGTGCGCCCGGCCACCGGCGTGTGGTTCTGGGGCGAGGGCAGGGCGCCTCACCTCCCGAGCTTTCACCGGCGTTACGGCCTGAGGGGGGCGGTGGTGGGCGCGGTCGACCTCATTCGCGGCATGGGTCTTCTCGCCGGGTTCGACGTGCTCGACACGCCCGGTGCCACCGGCGATCTGGCTACGGACTACGCGGCGAAGGGCCGCACCGCGCTCGCGGCGCTCGACGCGTACGACTTCGTGCTCATTCACGTGGAGGCGCCGGACGAGGCCGCTCACATGGGAGATCTCTTCGGTAAAAAAGAGGCGATTGAGCGCGTCGACGCCCAGGTGCTCGCACCGTTGCTCGCCTCGCCCCGCAAGCCGCTCTTCCTCGTCCTCCCCGACCACGAGACCCCCGTGAAGGGGCGCGTACACGGGGCGTCCCCCGTGCCCTTCGTGATCGGTGCGGCCGACGGCGTCTCGGATCGGCCGGAGGGTTGTCGGGGTGTTGAGTCCTTCGGCGAGGCCGCCGCGAGGCGGACGGAGGTGGCGATGCTCTCGGGGGCCGAGCTCCTTCGGTTTTTCTTAGAGGTAGGGGACTGGACGCCGTGCTGCGGCTGCGACGGCGATCGTTCTGTAGAGAGTGACAGTGATAGCGAGAGGGGTACCTGAGCATGGCTTCGAACAACGAGATGGGCGGGGTCGCCGGTATGTCGCAACGGGTGTCCATCCCCGGGGAGCCGATCGTTACGCAGAGCGCTGAGCGCTACGTTATGAGCGGCAGCCGCTCGCCGTTGCTCGCGATCAAGGAGGGCGACCTCTTTCTCTACAGCGACACGCTTGGGCAGATCCGCGGCGGGGAGAACACCTTCCTCGGTATGTACTACCAAGATACGAGATTCTTGAGCCGGTGGGAGCTCTCACTCGCCGGTCGCCAGCCCGTCTTCTTGGCCGCGACCGCGGAGCACGGACACGAGGCCACGATCGAGCTCACCAACCTCGAGGGACAGGACGACGACGGCCGCACGGTGCCCCAGGCCTGCGTCCACGTCCACCGCTCGCGGTTCCTCCTCGACCGTCTGCACGAGCGCATCCAGGTGCGCAACTACCACCACGAAGAGATCGAAGTCGCCCTTGAGCTCACGTTCGACGCCGATTTCGCCGATTTCTTCGAGGTGCGCGGGTTGCATCGGAGTAAGCGCGGCCTGAAGTTCCCGGTCGTCGCCGACGACACCTCACTCACCTTCTCCTACCTCGGTCTCGACGAGATCGTCCGTAAGACCGTGGTGACCTTCGCCGATCGGCCCTCCTCTATTAGAGAGGGGACGGTGCGGCACGTGCTGCGGCTCGCGCCTCGGGAGGCCGTGGCCATTAAGTACGACATCCAGATCGTGGAGCCGCATCCGCCGAAGCTCGTGGAGGGCGGGTTTAGGGAGAAGCTCGGGATGCTCCGGGCCGACCACGAGCGCTGGGATGCGGCCACGACCGACATCTTCACCGACAACGAGCTGGTCAATAAGGTGCTCCGCCGCGGGAAGGAAGACCTGCGGATGCTCGGCGCCTCGATCGGCGGTCACACCATCCCCCTCGCCGGACTGCCGTGGTTCGCGGCGCCCTTCGGGCGCGAGATGCTCTTCGCCGGCTTGGAGACGCTTATGCTCGACCTGCGCTGGTCTCAAAGTGCCGTGGCGTATTTGGCGGAGCGTCAAGGGTCCGGCAGTAGCGGCTTCCGCGGTGAGCAACCGGGCAAGATCATGCATGAGCAGCGGCGTGGAGAGCTCGCTAATCTACGGGAGATCCCGCACGCCCTGTACTACGCCTCGGTGGACGCCACACCGCTCTGGTTGCTCTCGCTCTGCGAGTCCACCATGTGGACCGGCGACCTCGACGGCTTCGACTTTCGCCGTGACGAGGTGGACGCCGCGCTCGGGTGGCTCGAGCGCTACGGCGACCTCGACGGCGACGGCTTCGTGGAGTACAGCCAGCGGTCGGGTACCGGGATCAGCAACCAGGGCTGGCGCGACGCCAGCGACGCCATTCTGCACCGCGATGGCACGCTCGCCGAGGGCCCTATCGCCCTCGCCGAGACGCAGGGTTACGTGTACTACGCCAAGCGGCGCCTCGCCGCCCTCTACGGCGAGCTCGGCGACGTGGAGCGCGCCGAGCGGCTCGCCCGGGAGGCGGCGACCCTCAAACGGCGCTTCAACGAGCAGTTCTGGATGGAAGACGAGGGTTACTTCGCCATGGCGCTCGACGGCGAGAAGCGCCAGGTTAAAAGCGTGTGCTCGACCATCGGTCACGCCCTCTGGGCGCGCATCATCGACGACGAGCACGTCCCCGCAGTCGCGAAGCGGCTTATGGCGCCCGATATGTTCACCGGTTGGGGTATCCGTACGCTCAGCAAGGAGATGAAGGGCTATAACCCCGTCAGCTTCTACAACGGCGGCGTCTGGACGGCGGACACGGCGATCATCGCCAACGGGCTCAAGAAGCACGGGTACGTACAGGAGTCCAACCGCCTCGCGCGGTGCCTCGTCGAGGCCGCGCTGACTCACGAGTACACGCGGCTCCCCGAGCTCTTCTGTGGGTTCACCCGGCGAATGATGAGCAAGCCCGTCTCGTTCCCCATGGCGTGCTCGCCGGAGATAGGGGCGGCCGGGGCGCTCTTCCACATCCTGCAGTCCATGGTTGGGGTGTACGCACACGCCGACGAGAACGTCGTGTACGTGCACAACCCGGCCCTCCCGAGGTGGCTCAACGAGGTGACGCTCGCGAACCTCAGGGTCGGCCGCACGACGATGCGGTTGCGGTTCCGCCGTAAGGGCAGCCAGACGAGCCTCGTGGTGCTCGACAAGGAGGGACCTGGCCGCATCGTCGTGGTCGAGTAGACTGGGGCAAGTGGGAATCTTTCGTTTTCTGTGAGATACTAACGAAAGAGGTCCTTACGCGACCTCCTCTTCCATCGTAACCGCACGGTTCACTTCGTCCGTCCGGTACCTCCTGTTAACGGGGCAGTCTCTCTTGACGGCCATCTTTGCAGGTAGTGCCACGGCCCACGGGAGCTCATGAGTACGCACGATAACAAGGATCAATTGAGTACCGCCGAAGAGTCGCCTGCGAAGCCAGCGACTTCATCTGCAGCGAGGACGAGGAGGGTGGCCGCAGGGGAGCCCGCGCCGAGCACTTCGCCCGTCGCGCCACCACCGGCGCCGCCACCGGCCGCAGAGGTGGCGGCTCCGCCAGCCTCCTCCTCACCCGCCGCGCCGTCAGCTTCACCGGCTGCCGCGCCCCTCGCGCAGTCCCCCGCCGCGCCGCCATCGGCTTCATCCGCTTCGCAGTCATCCGCCCCACCGGCTCCCTCATCGTTTGCGAGTAGCGCCTCCCAGTCTTCCTCCGTAGAGCAACCCTCCGCGCCAGCGCGTTCCGCAAAGCCCGCGGAGGGCTCCGCCGAGCAGCAGGGCGAGCAGCAGGGTCGGCCTCGCCAGCAGGTTAAGGGCAAGGGGCGTCGCGGGCGCGGCGAGAAGCAACGTCAGGAGCAGCGCGACGATCGCCCCACCGTGCCCTGTGCCGGCATCCTCGACGTGCTCCCCGACGGGTTCGGGTTTCTGCGTACGGGCGGGTTCACCCAAGGTGACCGCGATGTGTACGTGAGCCTCAGCCAAATCCGGCGTTTCTGTCTGCGTCGCGGCGATCAGATCCGCGGTCAGGTGCGTGAGCCCAAGGAGAACGAGAAGTACAGCGCGCTCCTCAAGATCGACAGCGTTAACGACATCGATCCGGAGACGGCGCGCAAGCGGCCGGTCTTCGAGCAGCTCACGCCGCTCTTTCCCGACGAGCGGCTGCGCCTCGAGACCGAGGAGCACGATACGGCAGCGCGCATCATGGACCTCATGTGCCCCATCGGCAAGGGGCAGCGCGGCCTCATCGTCTCGCCGCCGAAGGCGGGCAAGACCACGATCCTCAAGAAGCTCGCGAACTCGATCGCGAAGAACAACCCCGAGGTCGATCTCTTCGTGCTGCTCGTCGACGAGCGTCCGGAGGAGGTCACCGACATGCAGCGCTCGGTGAGGGGTACGGTTGTCGCCAGCACGTTCGATCAGCCGAGCGAGAGCCACGTACAGGTCACCGAGCTCGTGCTCGACCGCGTTAAGCGCCTCGTGGAGATGGGCCGCGACGTGGTCGTGCTGCTCGACTCCATTACGCGGATGGCCCGTGCCTTTAACCTCAATACGCCGGCCAGCGGTCGTATTCTCTCCGGCGGCGTCGACTCCACGGCGCTCTACCCGCCCAAGAAGTTCTTCGGTGCGGCGCGCAACATCGAGGAGGGCGGCTCGCTCACGATCCTCGCCACGGCGCTTGTGGAGACGGGCTCGCGGATGGACGAGGTCATCTTCGAGGAGTTCAAGGGTACCGGCAACATGGAGATTCGCCTCGACCGTAAGCTCGCCGACAAGCGCATCTTCCCGGCCATCGACATTGAGGCAACCGGGACGCGCAAAGAGGAGCTGCTCATGGAGCCGGCGGAGGCGGCGGCCGTCTGGAAGCTCCGCGCCGTGCTTCACAGTCTCGACCCGGCCGCGGCGATCGAGCTCATCATCAAGAAGATCCGCGAGACGAAGAACAACGCGGAGTTTCTCAACGCGCTCATGAAGAACTCGCGGTAGTCGCGTTCGCCTGTCGCGGGGCTTTCGGAGCGACGGGCGTTCATGCTATTATGCCGATTCGGTTCGCCTCGCGCGGGCCTTATAAGAACGAATCACACGGACGTCTCGAAGGGATCCGTCACCATGAAGAAAAACATCCACCCGAAGTACGAAGAGGCCACGGTGCACTGCTCCTGTGGCAATACGTTTGTCACGCGGAGTACCACGTCTGAGCTGCGCATCGAGCTCTGCTCGCAGTGCCACCCGTTCTACACCGGCAAGCAGAAGCTGGTCGACTCCGGTGGGCGCGTCGAGCGGTTCAAGCGTCGCTACAGCAAGAAGACCGCCGACGCGAGCTCCTAAGAGGCGGAGGTGAGCGCCGAGCTCCACGTCGAGCTTCTCCAGTACACGCCGCACCCCGACCGCACCGTTGCGGTCGCGGGGCGGCTTTGCTATGCGCCCATCTCGGCCGCTGAGCTTATGCACGAGATGGACGACGCCGACGTCGCCAAGCTCGTGCGCATCCTCGTGCGCTCCGGCCATCACTCTGCGCTCGAGCACGCCACCTTCAGCTTCGCCATCGACGGCGTCTCGCGGGCGCTGAGCCACCAGCTCGTGCGGCACCGCCTCGCGAGCTACAACCAGCAGTCGCAGCGCTACGTCAACTTCGGGTCGGCCGACAGCTTCGTCATGCCACCCTCTCTCGCCGAAAACCCCGAGGCGCGCACCGTGTTTCTCGACGCTATGGAGCACGCTCGTCGTGCCTACGATCAGCTCGTGGCGCTGGGCCTCAGCGAGGGTCGCTCACGCGAGAGCGTGCAGGAGGACGCGCGGTTCGTGCTCCCCAACGCCGCTGAGACCAGGCTCGTCGTCACCATGAATGCCCGCGAGCTCCGGCACTTCTTCACGGTGCGCTGTTGTAACCGCGCTCAGTGGGAGATCCGCGCGCTCGCCTGGCGTATGCGCGAGGAGGTCAAGGGTATCGCCCCCGGCCTCTTCGAGGGCGGCGGTCCGAGTTGCCTCTACGGCTCCTGCCCCGAGGGCCGCATGACCTGCGGTTCGCCTTACAAGCCGGCCGACGTCGACGGGACGGCCGGCGAGGGGGCGTAACGGCCCTCCGCAGCTTCCCCGTCCTGCCCCTATGACTCGCCGGCCTCTTCGCATCCTCTCGTTGATTCTCTCCGCGCTCCTCCTCGGCGCCCGCCGGGCTCAGGTCGGAGGGCAGGCCGTTATCGAGGGCGTCATGATGCGCGGCGTCGGTGTGTGGTCGCTGGCGGTGCGCCGCCCCGACGGCACGATCGGGGTTCGCGACTTCCCCCTCGTGAGCTGGATGAAGCGGTGGCCGATCCTCGGCATACCGCTCGTCAGAGGCGTCGTCGCGCTCGTGGAATCGCTCATTATCGGTATGCGCGCCCTCTCGCTCTCGGCCAACGAATCGTTAGGTGAAGAGGAGGAAGAGCTCAGCAAGAAGGAGATCGGCCTCACCCTCGCCGTCGCCCTCGTGATCGCCCTCGTGCTCTTCTTCTTGCTCCCCCTCGGGCTCACCGGCCTCTTCCGCAGCTGGCTCGGCACCGGGTTTCTCTTCTGGGCCGTGGAGGGCGTTATGCGTGTCGCGATCTTTATCGGCTACATCGTCGCCGTTACGCAGATCGGCGATCTGCGCCGCGTCTTCGAGTACCACGGCGCGGAGCACATGAGCATTCACGCGCTCGAGCACGGGGACGAGCTCACCGTCGCCAACGCCAAGAAGTACTCGAGGCTCCACCTGCGTTGCGGCACCTCGTTTCTGCTCATCGTTATGGTTATCAGCATCTTCGTCTTCGCGCTCGTCCGCTGGCCGGCGTGGTACCTGCTTATCGCGAGCCGCGTGGTGCTCGTGCCGCTGATCGCCGGCATAAGCTACGAGATCACGAAGGTCGCTGGACGGCACGAGGACAACCTCATCGTGCGTATTACGATGGCTCCGGGCCTCGGGCTTCAGCGGCTCACCGCGAAGCGGCCGAACGACGAGCAGCTCGAGGTCGGCCTCGCGGCGCTCAAGCGGGTTATCGAGATAGAGCCGCAAGACCGACCCCCCGTCGCGGGCGTCGAGATCATGGCCTGAGGAGAGCTTTGGCTGCCGTCGAGAGGCTGATCGCCGAGATCGAGCGCACCTACGAGGAGCTCACGGGGCAGCTCGCCGACCCCGAGGTGCTTGGCGACCGCGCGCGCTACACCGCGGCCGCGCGCAAGCACGCCGAGCTTCAGGGCGTGTTTGAGCTCACGCAGCGCTACCGCGTCGCCCAGCAGACCGCCGACGACGCCGGCGCCCTGCTGGACGACGATTCCTCCGACGCGGAGCTCCGCGAATTCGTGCAGCTCGAGCTCATTGGGGCTCGCCGCGACCTCGAGGAGCTCGGCGAGCAGATCCGCGTGAGCATGCTCACCGCCGACCCCAACGACGCCAAAGACGTGATCCTCGAGATCAGGGCGGGGGCCGGCGGCGACGAGGCCTGCCTCTTCGCCGGCGAGCTCGCCCGTCTGTACACGCGCTACGCTCAGAGCAAGGGCTTCACCGTAGAGCAGCTGGGCGGCAACGAGAGCGACGATGGTGGCTTTAAAGAGGTCACGCTCGGCGTTCGCGGCCAGGGTGCCTATTCCCTCCTCAAGTACGAGGGGGGTGTGCATCGGGTGCAGCGGGTGCCGGTCACCGAGGCCACCGGGCGCATTCACACCTCCACGGCGACGGTGGCGGTGCTGCCGGAGGCCGAGGAGGTCGAGATCGCGATCGCCGCTAACGACCTTCGCGTCGACATCTTCAGGGCGCGTGGTCCGGGCGGGCAGAGCGTCAATACCACCGACTCCGCCGTGCGCATCACTCATCTGCCCACGGGGGTGACGGTGAGCTGCCAAGATGAGAAGAGCCAGCTGCAGAACAAAGAGAAGGCGATGCGCATCTTGCGCGCCCGGCTCTTCGAGGTGGAGCAGGCGCGGCTCGACGAGGCTCGCGGCGCGGCCCGGCGCAGCATGGTTGGGAGCGGCGATCGCTCGCAGAAGATCCGCACTTACAACTTCCCCCAAAACCGCGTGAGCGACCACCGTATCGGCCTCACGAGCCACCGCATCGCCGAGATCATGGAGGGCTCGCTCGACGAGTTCACGGAGGCGCTCGCCGCGGAGGATCGCCGCAAGCAGCTGGCGGCCGCCGGCGAGGAGTAACGTGATGGCTTGTGTGGGCGAGGCGCTCCGCGCGGCCGCCGCACGGCTCCGAGCGAGTGGCTCCCGCTCGCCGCGGCTCGACGCGGAGCTCCTGCTCGGGGATGTACTCAGCCTTGAACGCGTCGCCCTCTTCTCTCATCCGGATCGTCCGCTCTCCTCCGCAGAGGTGGAGCGCTTTGAGCGCCTCCTGCGGCGCCGCGAGGCGCACGAGCCCGTAGCCTACCTGCGCGGCCGCCGTGGCTTTCGCACGCTTGAGCTTGAGGTAACGCCGGCCGTGCTGATCCCGCGGCCGGAGACCGAGACGCTCGTTGAGGTCGCGCTGGACGAACTCGTGCGCGCGCAGCTCGCGGCGCCGCTCGCGCTCGACCTGGGCACCGGCTCCGGGTGTATCGCGTTGGCGCTCGCGGCCGAGCATCCCTCGGTGCGCGTGGTGGCGGTCGAGGTGCAGGAGGCCGCGCTGGAGGTGGCGCGTCGCAACGTAGTGCGCTGCGGGCTCGGCGAGCGGGTACGCGTTGTGCGCTCCGACCTCTTCGAGGCGCTGTCGCCCCCCGAGCGTTTCGACCTCATCGTCAGCAACCCGCCGTACATCCCGGAGGCTGAGTACGTGGCGCTCGAGCAAAACGTGCGCGAGTACGAGCCGCGATGCGCCCTTCACGGAGGGGACGACGGACTCAGCTTTTACCGCCGTATCGTGCCGGAGGCCGCCGGATGGCTGCGCCAGGGCGGCCTCCTCGCCCTCGAGGTCGGCTACGGACAGGCCGCCGCCGTAGGCGAGCTCATCGCGGCGACCGGTCTGTACGATGATGCAGTGGAGTACGCCGATCTCGCCGGGGTGTCGCGAGTCGTCACTGCTCGTAGGGGAGGGGGGAGCGCCCGTGCGGAGTGAGAAGGCGCGGGCCGTTATCCTCTCCTCTCGTCCGCTCGGCGAGGCCGATCGTATCGTGCGCCTCGCCACGCGGGAGCTCGGGCGGGTCGACGCGGTGGTTAAAGGCGTGCGCAAGACGAGCTCCAGGTGGGGCGGTCGTCTGGAGCCCTTTAACATCTGCGACCTCATGCTCCACCCGGGGAGGTCGCTGTACACGGTGACGCAGGCGCAGCTCGTCGAGGCGTTTCCCCTCTTGCGCGAGGGGCGAGAGGCGCTCACCGGGGCGGCGCTCACCTGCGAGGCGTTCGCGGGGTTAACGCCGCTCTACGAGCCCGACCGGCGGATCTTCGCGCTGCTCACCGCCGCGCTCAGGGAGCTCGGGCGGGGCTTCGCCGGCCCGGCCGTGAGCTCGCCGCTCGTCCTCGGTATCTTCTTTAAGTTGCTCTGTGAGGCAGGCTACCTCCCCGTGCTCGACCACTGCAGTGCGTGTGGTGAGGTCGCGGGGGTGGCTGTGGCCGGATTCTCGGCCGCCCGCGGTGGGCTCGTGTGCGAGTGTTGTACGGGTGAGGCGGTGGCTATTACACGGGAGGCGGTTGCGGCGCTGTGCGAGGTGGCGGAGCGGATGTTGGCGGAGCTCCGCGTGCTGCCCCCCTCGGCCGCCGCGCAGGAGGCCCTCCGTCACCTCCACGCCCTTTACGCCTACCACACGGGGTCGCGGCTGCGGTCGCTGCGCTTTGCGCAGGCGTCCTGCGCCCCTCCGCGACTATGATGACGCGGACGCGCTCACTCCTTCTCTCCGCGTTGTGGCCGGCCCTTCTCATCGGCGGCGCGCTCGCTTTTCTCTGGTGGTCGCTCTCGGTGCTTCGGGATGTTGCTATGGGTGGCGAAGCCGTGCTGTTCTTCGGCGTCACCACGTTCCTGTTTCTCGGAGTGGGGCACCTTGCGCTGAGCTTCGGCCGCGGAGGGGGGTGTGAGTTCACATGGTTGGGGATCCGCTACATCGTCGGTTTCGCGCTCACCGCCCTCCTCGCGACGTTGATCGCCGCCCTTGGGCAGATGACAGTCGCTTTTTGGTTCGTTGGCGCGTTCGCGTTGTGCGGGTGGGGGGTGGGGGTTCGTGACCTTCTCGTACGGGGGGCCACACGTCCTCGGGTCTCGCTCCTCGCCCTGGAGGTATTCCTCGGCGCCGCGGTGCTTCGCGTGGCGCTTGCGGGCGCGGAGTTCTGGATAGCCCAGGGCAGAAAAAGTCAGTTTCTTCAGTACTTCGACACGCTCTATCACCTCGCGTTTATCAAGCGCGGCATCGCTTGTGGTCTGCCTTTAAACGGCTGGGTGCTCGAGAGCGGTGTCCCTCGGCCCGCGTATCATCCAGCCTTCGACTCGCTTGGAAGTGTGTTGATAAAGGGGTTCGGTCTTCCGGTCGACGCCGCGCTCTTTCACCTGCTCCTCCCGGTCACACTGTTCGGCTTTTTGCTCGGGATCGCCGTGTTCGCGGCCTCGTGGGCTCGGTCGGCGCGCGCCGGGGTGATCGCCCTGCTGTTTCTCTCCGCGGTCTTCGCGGTCGCTGGCCTTTCTCCGGAGGCGTATCTGCGGTGGGGCGACCTCGGAGCGGGCTCGCTTTCGTACTTTATTCGCAACCCCCCCGCCGCATTGGCGGCCATCTCGGCGATGGCGTGTCTCGCCGTACTCGCGCTCGGCGATGGATTCCCAAGGGCTCGGTTGGCGATGCTCGCTGGAGCCCTCGCCGGGGCGATCGTCGTGATGAAGGCGAACTTCGCCCTCGCGTTTGTACCGGCGATCGGGCTGGTGTTCTCCCTCGGGCTTCTGCGTCGGCCGACGCGGCGAGCCGGCTTCGTCGGTGGCCTTACGGTGGTTGTCGTCAGCGCGGTGTCTTACCTTGCAACCCGCGGCACGAGCACGCCGTTGGAGTTGAGCGTCGCGCGGATGAGCGAGCACCTGGTGCTGGTCGCGAACGGCGAGCGCGGGTTCGGCTCTACCGGCGAGCTCTTTCGCTGGGGTATCGCTTTGCTTCAGCACGGTGGCGGTTTTGCACGTATCGGCACCGTGATGCTCTACATCGTGCTCGTCCTCCTCGGATGGTGGCTGCTCGCGATGCTCGTCGCCGCGCTTTTCGCTCGCTGGCGCGGGCGGCGGCCGTTCAGTCACGCCCCCACCACCTCGCTTCTCGTGCTTCTCCTCCTCGTCTTCTCCACGCTGATGGCGCTCTTCGTGGCGCAGCGCGGTGAGGGCTCCGCGGCTTCGTGGAATATCTCACTTCACACGGTGAGAAACCTCTGGTGGATCGGTCTCTCAGCGGCTGCCGTCGCTTGGGCGGCGGTGTGTCGTGGAGAGGGATGCTCCTCCGGGGCGGAGGCGAGCGGTGAGCGAATAGCGGTAGGCGATCGGGCGACGATTGGGCGAGCGGTGTCACGATCCCTTCAGGTGCTTCTCGCTGCAGCCGCTGTGGTATTCGTGGCGGGCTCACTTCAGGGGGTTACGTCGATGAAGCATTCCGATACGCCTCTCGTCGTGCCCACGGATCTCCGCGTGCTCCTCCAACGCGCCGATGAGCGTATTCCGCCGGCGAGTCGTATTGTGCAGACGTACGATAGCGAGCGGTGTAATTGGGCGAGCGCGCTTACGGGGCGCGGGGCGGTGTTGGAGCGCGCCGTCCTCGGGCGCGACCTCTACCCGGAGCGAACGGCTCATTTGGAGCGAGCCATCGCGACGCTGTATACGACGACCGACCCTGACCGGGCGCGTCGGGCGGCGCGGGATGCCCAGGCGGAGTTCGCCGTTGTTGACCTCGACAAGCCCTCGCCGAGGGGGCTGCGATCGATCGCGCAGGTGGTCGATCGTAGCGGACGCTGGGTCCTCTTGCGGCTGAAGATCTAGCCTCGGGCGACGAGGAGGAGGCCCACGACGACGACGCCGATGCCTATCCATCGTGTTGCGCTGACCGACTCTCCGAGGAGGAGCATGCTGAGGAGCGCCGTGCCCACAAACGCCAGGCTCATAAACGGATAAGCGGTGGCGAGGCTCAGACGGGAGAGGGCTGCGATCCACATGAGCGAGGCGCCGAAGGCGAGCGCAAGGCTGAGGATCACGAGAGGGTCGAGCAGCGTTTTGCCGATAAAGCCCGCCGCTCCGACGAGGTCTTTGGGGATAGCGCCATGGCGTCCCATCGCGTGTTTAAGCACGAGCTGGCCGGCTACTGTGCCCACGAGGGTCATGGCGACAAACGCCCAGGCGCGATTCACGGAGTCTCCTTGAGCGCCGCGATGCAGGTGCGTACGACGCGTTCCGCCTCGTCGCGGCGGAGATCGGGGTAGAGGGGGAGTGAGACGACGGTGTCGCCGGCCGCCTCCGCGACGGGGTAACTGCCGCGGCTTAAGCCGAAGGTCTCACGGTAGTACTCGTGGAGGTGGACCGCGCGGAAGTGTACGCCGAGCCCGACGCCGCGTGCCTGGACGGCGTTGAGGAAGGCGTCGCGGGTGGGGTGAGCCTCCTCGGTGACGCGCACGACGTAGAGGTGATGCGCGTGCTTGGTGGCGGAGGCACGTCGCGCGAGCGGCCGAAGCTCTTCAACGTTCGCGAAGGCCTCATCGTAGAACTCAACGAGGTCGCGCCGTCGCTCCCAGAACGAGTCGACGCGGTTGAGTTGGACGTCGAGCAGGGCGGCTTGGAGATCGTACATATTGTATTTGTAGCCCGGCGCAACGATCTCCCAGTGGCGGTACCCCTCCTCGCTGTAGCGCTTCCAGGCGTCGCGGCTGATGCCGTGGAGGGCGAGGAGTGCGGCGCGCTCGGCGAGTTCCTGATCGTTAGTCGTGAGCATGCCGCCCTCGCCGCTCGTGATGTTTTTCGTGGCGTAGAAGCTGAAGGCGGCGGCGGTGCCGAGTGAGCCGGTGGGCCGCCCGCGGTACTCGGCCTCGACGGCGTGGGCGGCGTCTTCGATCACCGGGATGCTGTGGCGTGCCGCCACGGCGTTGATCTCGTCCATCTCGCAGGGATGCCCGGCGAAGTGAACGGGGATAATCGCCCTCGTGCGTGCCGTAACGGCGGCCGCGAGGGCCTCCGGATCCATGTTGAGCGTATCGGGCGAGACGTCGCAGAACACGGGCGTGGCGCCGCAGTGCACGATAACGTTAGCCGTGGAGGCGAAGGTGAGGGGCGAAGTGATAACTTCGTCGCCCCGCCCCACGCCGAGGCTCTGCAGACAGAGGTGGAGCGCGGCGGTGCAGCTGTTGACGCCGACGGCGTTAGTACAGCCACGGAACCGCGCGAATCGCTCCTCAAGGGCCTTCGTTCGCGGACCCGTGGTGAGCCACCCCGAGCGGAGAACATCGAGGACCGCGGCTTCCTCATCCGCCCCAATACTCGGGCGGTTGAACATGATGAAGGTGTTGTCGGTGTTAATGATATTCCACCTCCCCGGAGGTGGTGCGTACGGGGACGAGCTTCATCCATTCGAGCTTGCGCCACCACGCCTCGTTCTCGCTGTACCAGCGGATAGTCTGCGCGAGGCCCTCCTCGAGGGTGACTCTCGGTCGCCAGTCGAAGCGTGTGCAGAAGCGCGAGGCGTCGGCGATGTGTTTTTTCACCTGACCCGGACGGTCTCCGATAGCGTGGAGTGCTGAGAGGTCTCGACCGAGCGTACTGCAGATCACTTCAGCGATCTGCCGTACGCTCGTCGGGCGCCCTGTGCCGAGGTTGAACACCTCGCAGGGGCCCGCCGGCGGTACGTGATCGATGAGTAGTGCAAGGGCCTCGGCGGTGTCGTCCACGTATAGCCAGTCACGCATCGCTGAGCCGTCGCCGTGGATCGTGAGGGGCTTGCCCTCAAGGGCGCTCGTGATGAACCGCGGCACCACCTTTTCGAGGTGCTGGTGGGGACCGTAATTGTTAAAAGGCCTCACGATCACGGCCGGAATGTCGTAGGCCGCGCGGTAGGAGTAGACGAGGCGGTCGGCTCCAGCTTTCGCGCCGGCGTACGGGCTGAGCGGGTTGAGCGGGTGATCCTCATCCATTGGTTCAGAGAGGGCGGTGCCGTAGACCTCAGAGGTCGAGATATGAACGAAGACACGCACTCGATCGCTCTTGGTGACGGCGTTGGCTACGGTCTGCGTGCCGATTACGTCGGTAGTGAAGAAGAGGGAGTTGTCGTAGATAGAGCGGGCCACGTGTGACTCCGCCGCGAAGTGGAACACCGCATCGACTTTATGTACGAGATCGTAGACGAGGTCGGCGTTGGTGATGTTGCCGTACCAGAAAGAGAAGCGGGGGTTTTGGCGGCAGCTCTCGAGGTTCTCGAGGTTGCCGGCGTAGGTGAGTGCGTCGAGGACGACGACCTCAACGTCGGGGCGCGTCGCAAGGACATGCCGCACGAAGGTACTGCCGATAAAACCGGCTCCGCCGGTGACGAGAATGCGCATGGTCTTTTTCTTAATGATGGCTCCATCGGTGCAAGGTGACGCGTCCGCTGCCGCTCAGGGAGAAGCCGAGTTTTCTATAGAGGTTGAGGGCTGCCGGGTTTGCCGCTGCGACGTCGGCAACGGCGAACGCGGCGAGTGAGCTCACCTCGTCGAGTGCGTCGCAGTACATTTTAAGGCCGTAGCCGCGCCCGGCGACCGTTGGGTCGACGCCGTTGAGGACGATACGGGCGACGGTGCTCGCGGGTTTCGCCGCGGGGCTGGTGATCTCGAAGAGGAAGAAGCCGACTACGTCGTCGTCGAGGGTGAGCACACGGCTGAAGCGGTTGGGGGCCGGCTCGTCGTGCCAGGTGCGCACCCATTTTTCATACACGCCGTCGGCTGCCTCTGGGCTAAACCGTTTGTCTCGGTGGAATCTGTCGGTGCGAAATGCGGTCCGTGCGATCGAGCGGATGCGCTCCAGGTCGCTCGTTTCCGTCGGCCGTGTGACGCCGTGCCGCTGTGGGCGCCACGTGCTGAGGTCTCGCCACGGCGAGAGGATGAGCTCTCGGTACCTGAACCCGGCGCGCTCCAGGCAGTTGATGGCCGTGAGGTCGTCGTTTGAGAGCCTCGCCGAGCAGAACGCCGCGCCGCGTTTATCGAGCAGCTCGAGTGCCTTCGCGGCGAGGCAGTCGAGCGCTTGAGGCTCGCCGCTAAAATGTTCGATGCGCGCTATCGGGTAGCCGAAGTGCGCCGCGTCCCAGCGCGGGAAGCGAAGGACGAGAGCGCCGACGGCCTCATCGCCCTGAAGGGCGATGAACGACTCGGCGTCGTCGCGGCTCGCATCTGCTGCGATGCGTTGAGGGGTGAGGTCCTGCAGCGCTGCCATCGAGGGGGTGCCGACTCGCGCCGGCTCATCTGCCCCGATTCGCTCCATGAGGCGGAGGAGGCCGGTATGGTGCTCTGCGTCGAGAGAGGTGATCTGGAGAGCGTCAGTCATCGGCGCCTCTTGCCGGCGTGCGCTCTTTAACGATGAAGCAGGGTCGCCCTTGGGTTTGCAGGTGGATGCGGCCGACGTACTCGCCCACAATGCCGATCGCCGCTATCTGGGCGCCGGAGAGAAACAGGAGGAGTGCGAAGAAGGTGGTAAGGCCGAGCGGGCCAGAGCCGTGGAAGAGTCGCCATGCCGCCAGGAAGACACCGGCGAAGAGGCCAAGCGCCGAGAGGATAAATCCGCCTATCGAGACGGTCTGCAAGGTCCCAGTGCTGAAGCCCGTGAGGAGGTCGAGGCTCATGCGGATGAGGCGCCAGTACCCGTAGCGTGAGGTGCCGGCGGCGCGAGGGGCGTGCTCGATAGGTACCTCGACGATGCGGACTCCAAGCCACGAGACGAGCGCCGTGATGACCTTGTTGGCCTCGGGGCATGCGAGGACTTGCTGTACAACCTCACGTTTATAAGCGCGGAGCATGCAGCCGTAGTCGTTAAGCTTAACGCCGGTCATCCTCGCGATAATGATGTTGATAAACCGCGAGGGGAGCGTACGTGCAAAGCCGTCGTGGCGAGACTGCCGCCACCCGCTCGCCACGTCGCACTCTGGGCCGAGCGTGGCGACGAGTTTCGGTATCTCCTCCGGAGGGTTTTGTAGGTCGGCGTCGAGGGTGACGATGACGGTGCCGCGCGCTGCAGCAAGGCCGGCTGAGACCGCAGGGTGTTGCCCGAAGTTGCGTTGTAGGCGCACGCCGACTACCGCCTGATCCCGCTCGGCGGCCGCGGTGATGGCCTTCCACGTTTCGTCGGTCGAGCCATCGTCCACGATGATCAGCTCCCACGAGCCGAGGTGCTCGACCGCCTTGCGGGTACGGTTAACCAAGGCATCGATATTCGCCGCCTCGTTAAAAGCGGGAGCGACGATGGAGAGGTCGAGCGTCTCTCGCGGTGGGGGTAGTGTGGCGTCGAATGGAATAGGTGATCTCCCTGCGCTGTGCACTCGTTGCACTGACGGTTTTAGGCGTGTAAGAAGCGAAGCTTACCGTACTGTGGCGAACAATACCGCAACGACGCCGTCACCGTTTCACAACTCGCAGCGTGTAGCCTTTTGGGGCGGAGCCGGTCGGGTGTTTTGGTGTGCGCCGCCACCCTGGTAGAATCTAAGACCCCCCCGACACAGAGGAGCACACAAGCATGCACGGAAGCGGCGCGGGTCCCGCAGGGTCCACTCCAACCTTCCAGCAGATCATCCAGAGTTTACAGGCTTTTTGGGAGAAGCAAGGGTGCGTCGTGCTGCAGCCGTACCACACGGAGGTCGGCGCCGGCACTATGAACCCGGCGACGACGCTGCGCTGTCTCGACGCGCGTCCGTGGCGCGCCGCGTACGTCGAGCCATCCCTTCGGCCCGCCGACGGCCGCTACGGCGAGAACCCGTACCGCCTCGGCCATTACTACCAGTACCAGGTAGTCATGAAGCCCTCACCCCCCGACGTTCAGGAGATGTACCTGCAGTCGTTGGTCGCCTTGGGCATCGACCTCAAGCGGCACGATGTGCGGTTCGTCGAGGACAACTGGGAGAGCCCGACGCTCGGCGCGTGGGGCCTCGGGTGGGAGGTCTGGATCGATGGCATGGAGGCCACGCAGTTCACGTACTTTCAGCAGGTCGGCGGCATCGACCTCGACCCCATCACCGTGGAGCTCACCTACGGGCTCGAGCGCATCGCCATGTACTTACAAGGCGTCGACAACGTCTTCGACCTCATCTGGTCGCGCTGGGAGGAGGATGGCCGCACGGTGACCGTTACGTACGGCGACGTCTACCTCGAGAGCGAGCGCGAGTTCAGCCGCTATCACTTCGAGCACGCTGACGCCGACATGGTGTACCGCCACTTCCGCGACCACGAGCTGGAGGCGGAGCGGTGTCTCGAGGCTCAGCTTCCCCTCCCCGCGTACGACCACGTGCTCAAGTGCAGCCATGCGTTTAACGTGCTCGACGCGCGCGGCGTTATCAGCGTTACCGACCGCACTATGTATATAGCTCGAGTACGCAACCTCGCCCGCAAGGTCGCCGCGAGCTACCTTGAGGTCGTCGGCGACGGCCGAGAGCCGGCCGAGGGGGAGGGCGCATGAGTACGCTTCTGATCGAGATCGGTTGCGAAGAGCTTCCGTACCGCATCTGTGAGTCGATCGAGCGGCAGCTCGAGGGCGATGCTGAGGGGCTCGGCCTCGTGCGCACGCTCCTCGTCGCCGAGCGGCTGTTGTCGAGCGGCGAGCCCGCCGTGCGGGTGCTCATCACGCCGCGCCGCATCGCAGTGCTCGTCGCCGACGTGCTGGATCGGCAGACCGCGCAGGTGCAAGACTTCCGCGGCCCTAAGGCCGAGATCGCCTTCGACGAGCACGGCGAGCTCACCAAGGCGGGGCAGGGGTTTGCCCGCTCCCGCGGTGCCGCGCCGGCCGATGTGCGCCGGGAGGTTATCGACGGCACCGAGTTCGCTGTAGTGCGCGTGGAGGCCGAGCGGCGCGAGGCCGTCAGCGTGTTGCCGGGGCTCGTCTCCAAGCTCCTCACCGGGCTGCAGATCCCCCGCGGCATGCGCTGGGGTAGGCGCCCCGAGGGCGAGGCCGAGTACGCCCGCTTCTCGAGGCCGGTGCGGTGGCTCGTCTGCAAGCTCGGCGCCCTCACGATCGAGGGGTCGCACTACGGCCTCTCCTTCGGCGACCTCTCGCAGGGGCATCGTGCCCTGGGCGCGCCGGTCGTTGTGGACCACGCCGACCGCTACGAGCAGCTCCTCCGCGAGCAGTGCGTGATCGTCTCGCAGCACGAGCGGCGACGGCTTATCGAGCAGGGGCTCGCCGAGTGGGCCGCGCGGCTCGGCGGCGAGTGGTCCGACCCCGGCGGTGTGCTCGCCGAGGCCGTCTACCTCGCCGAGTGGCCGAGCGTCGCCTCGGGTGGCTTTAATGAGAGCTACCTGCGGCTGCCCGACGAGGTGCTGATTACGGCCATGCAGAGCCATCAGCGTTACTTCCCCGTTCACGACGGTACGCAGCGGCTGCTGCCCACGTTTCTCTTCGTCTCCAACGGCGATCCGCAGCAAGCCGAGCTCATCTCACGAGGCAACGAACGCGTGCTCGCCGGCCGCCTCGACGACGCCGAGTTCGCCTACGACCACGACCTCAACGAGGGCCTTCAGGCCATGGCCACCAGGCTCTCCGCCGTCGCTTTTCATGAAAAGCTCGGTTCGCTGGCCGACAAGACCGGCCGGCTGCAGGGCCTCGTCGCCGGGCTCGCCGCGGGCGTTGAGGCGTCGTCGGAGGGTGCAACTGGCTCCGCTGCGTCGCTCGCCGAGACGCTTCGGGAGGCGGCGCGGCTCGCCAAGGCCGACCTCGTAAGCCAGCTGGTTATCGAGTTCCCATCGCTGCAGGGCGTGATGGGCGGCCTCTACGCCTCCTCCGCCGGCCTCGGCGAGGAGGTCGCACGCGCCATCGGCGAGCACTATCGGCCCCTCTCGACGACGGCGCCGCTGCCGTCTACGGAGGCCGGAGCCCTTTTAGCCGTCGCCGATAAGGTCGACAACATCGTCGGGGCGTGGGTTACCGGTCAGCGGCCGACCGGCTCACGCGACCCGTACGGGCTGCGGCGTGCGGCTATGGGTATCGTGCGCATCGCGCTCACCGCCAACCTTCGGTGTTCGCTCGCGGGCCTGCTCGCCTCGGGGCTCGACCTCTTTGAGATCCAAGGGGTCGAGGGCCTCGACGACGACGCACGCCGCGCCGAGATCGTCGCCGACGCATCGGCCTTTATCGTCGAGCGGCTGCAGGTGCTGCTGCTCGACGAGGGCGTGCCCTTCCCGAGCGTCGAGGCCGCCCTCGCCGCGCCCGTCCGGGAGCTTCCCGGCTTGGCGGCGCGGGCGCGCGCTTTCGCCGCGCTCGTCGGCCAGCCGCGCTTCGAGGACGCCGTCGCCGCGTACAACCGTTGCGCGGCCCTCGCGGCGAAGCGGGCCGAGGGCGCCTCTGGGTCGGTCGATCCTCGCCTCTTCGCGTTCGAAGCCGAGCGCGAGCTGCAGGATGCTTATGAGGCCGCGCGTGAGCCGCTCGCCGACGCGCTTTCGCGCCTCGCTATCGAGGAGGCCGTTAACGTGGCCGCCGGCATGCGGCCGGCCGTCGACCGTTACTTCGACGACGTGCTCGTGATGGACGAGGACCCGGCGGTGCGCGCCAACCGTCTCGCGCAGCTCGCCGCCGTGGCCGCGCTCATCGGTACGATTGGGGAGTTCAGCCGCCTGCCGCACGCCTAGGGCTCGCGGCTATCGATTTGTAAGGACGATCACACGGATGCACCTCCCGATGAGGTGCAGACTCTCATCCAGGAGGATGTATGCCAACGAAGTACGTGTACGGATTCAACGAGGGTAACAAGAGCATGAGGTCGCTGCTCGGCGGTAAGGGCGCCAACCTCGCCGAGATGACCGGGATCGGCCTCCCCGTGCCGCCCGGCTTCACCATCACGACCGAGGTCTGCAACCTCTACGCGGCCAACGGCGGCTACCCCGAGGGTCTCGACGGCCAGGTCGAGGCCGCCATTAAGGCGCTTGAGGCCGACACCGGCAAGCTCTTCGGCGACGTCAGCAACCCGCTCCTCTTGAGCGTGCGCTCCGGTGCTCGCGCCTCCATGCCCGGCATGATGGACACGGTCCTCAACCTCGGCCTCAACGACGAGACCGTACAGGGCGTCATTGCGAGCACGAACAATCCGCGGTTCGCCTACGACTGCTACCGCCGCTTCGTGAGCATGTACGGCGACGTCGTGCTCGGCTGCAAGCCGGAGAGCGACGACGAGGGCGACCCCTTCGAGGAGCTTCTCGACGCCATGAAGCGTGAGCTCGGCGTGACCGACGACACCGAGCTCACCGCCGACGACCTCAAGGAGCTCACGGCGCGCTTTAAGGCCGCCGTTAAGGACCGCACCGGCCACGACTTCCCGGACGATCCCGTACAGCAGCTCTGGGGCGCCGTCACGGCGGTCTTCAGCTCGTGGGGCAACGACCGCGCCGTGGCCTACCGCCGCATGTACGACATCCCCGACAGCTGGGGTACGGCCGTCAACATCCAGACCATGGTCTACGGCAACACCGGCGAGGACTCCGGTACCGGTGTGGCCTTCACCCGTAACCCCGCCAACGGCGAGAACGTGTTTTACGGCGAGTTCCTGGTGAACGCCCAGGGCGAGGACGTCGTGGCCGGCGTGCGTACGCCGCGTCCGGCCGTGGAGCTCGAGGCCGTATGGCCCGACGTCTACGCCGAGCTCATGGACGTGCGCAAGACGCTCGAGCACGAGATGCGCGACATGCAAGACTTCGAGTTCACGATCGAGAAGGGTCGCCTCTTTATGCTCCAGACGCGCAACGGTAAGCGCACCGGCTTCGCGGCCCTGCGCATCGCCGTCGACATGGCCGCCGAGGGGCTTATCAGCCCCGAAGAGGCACTCATGCGCATCGACCCCGAGCAGCTCAATCAGCTCCTGCGCCCCATCTTCTCGCCCGGCGACAAGAAGCGCGCCACCGAGGAGGGCCACGTGCTCGCCGTCGGGCTGCCCGCCGGCCCCGGCGCCGCCGCCGGCCGTGTCGTTTTTAGCGCCTCCGACGCCGTTGCGTGGGCGGAGCGCGGTGAGCGTGTGTTGCTCGTCCGCGACTTCACGAGCCCCGAGGACATCCGCGGCATGGACGCCGCCCAGGGCATCCTCACCGCTCAGGGCGGTATGACCAGCCACGCGGCCCTCGTCGCCCGCCAGATGGGCAAGGTCTGCATCGTGGGCTGCGGCTCGCTCGACATCGACCTGCGCGCCCGCCAGTTCGTCGCCAGCGGCACCACCGTCAAAGAGGGCGACTGGGTCTCCATCGACGGCTTCAGCGGCGAGGTTATCCTCGGCCAGCTTGAGGCGCATCCGTCGGAGGTCCTCCAGGTGCTCATCGACGGTACCCTCGACGCTGCCGACTCTTCCTCGTATGGGTACTACGAGCAGATCATGAAGTGGGCCGACGAGGAGCGCACGCTCCGCGTACGCACCAACGCCGACCAGCCGGACCAGGCCGCCAACGCCATCTCCTTCGGCGCTGAGGGCATCGGCCTCTGCCGCACCGAGCACATGTTCTTCGGCGGCGACCGCATCACCGCCATGCGCGAGATGATCCTCGCCGAGAACATCGAGGCCCGTGAGCTCGCGCTCGCCAAGCTCCTGCCGATGCAGCGCGACGACTTCGCCGGCATCTTCCGCGAGATGGACGGCTTCTCCGTGACCATCCGCGCGCTCGACCCGCCGCTGCACGAGTTCGTGCCGCACGATGAGGCCGGCCAGGCCGAGGTCGCCGCGCTCATGGGCGTCGAGCCCGCCACGGTCGCCGCTAAGGTCGCCGACCTCCACGAGAGCAACCCGATGCTCGGCCACCGTGGGTGCCGCCTCGGCGTCGCCTTCCCCGAGATCACGCGGATGCAGGTGCGCGCTATTCTCGAGGCGGCCTGCATCGTGAAGAAGGAGGGCGTCGCGGTCGCCCCCGAGATCATGATCCCGCTCGCGGGCGGCAAGGCCGAGGTGGAGCATCAAGTCGCGCTCGTGCGCGACGTGGCCGCTAAGGTCTTCGAGGAGCAGGGCATCACCGTCGACTACCTCGCCGGCACGATGATCGAGGTGCCGCGTGCGGCCCTCGTCGCCGACCAGATCGCCGAGGTCGCCGAGTTCTTCAGCTTCGGCACCAACGACCTCACCCAGATGACGCTCGGCGTCTCGCGCGACGACGCCGGCAAGTTCTTGCCGCAGTACGTGGAGAGCCAGATCTGGGCGGCCGATCCGTTCGAGACCCTCGACCAGGAGGGCGTGGGTCAGCTCGTGGAGATCGGCATAGAGCGCGGTCGCTCTACCTCTCCCGACCTCAAGATCGGCATCTGCGGCGAGCACGGTGGCGACCCGGCGACCGTTAAGTTCTGCCATCGGGTCGGCATGAACTACGTGAGCTGCTCGCCCTTCCGCCTGCCGGTGGCGCGCCTCGCGGCGGCCCAGGCCGCCATCGAGGAGCGTGGCGAGCTCGAGTTGGAGAAGTAAAACACGAGGAACCGTGCCGCCCGGCCGTCGGGGGCGGGCGGCCCGGGCGAGTGATGTGCGCCGGGGCGGGCACGCGGACCGTGAGGTCCGTGCCGCGCCCCGGCGCACGTTCGTTTATGATGGCGGTGTGCTTATCGCTGTATCCCTTTACAACCGCACGCTGTACTCCGTGATCGCATCACGGTCCGCAGTTCTTCGCGGCTACGCGAAGCTGGTTTTCTGATGCCGCGGATCGCGCGGGAGAGCATCGAGCGAGTACAGGCCGCCGCCGATATCGTCGAGATCGTCGGCCAGTACACCGAGCTCCGTAAGGCGGGCGCCGCCTTTAGCGGCCGCTGCCCCTTTCACGAGGAGCGCACGCCCTCCTTCTCCGTCAACCCCACCGAGAAGCTCTACTACTGCTTTGGGTGCGGCGTCGGCGGCGACCTCTTCGGCTTCGTGCAGGCGAAGGAGAGCCTCGACTTCGCCGGGGCGGTGGAGTACCTGGCCGACCGCTACGGCATTACGCTCGAGTACGAGCAGATGAGCCCTCACGGCGACGCCGAGCGCCGCCGCCGCGAGCGCCTTCGGGCGCTGCTCGAGCAGGCGACGGTGTACTACGAGCGAGTGCTGCGCGAGTCGCGGGCGGCCGCGCCGGCCCGTGAGTACCTGGCGCGGCGCGGCCTCGGCGACGAGGTCTGCCGCCGGTTTCGCGTGGGGTATAGTCTGCCCGGCTGGGAGCGGCTCCGCGAGGCGGCGCGCTCGGCGCGCTTTACCGATCAGGAGTTGCTCGACGCCGGGCTCGTGCTCCCCGGCCGTCGCGGGTCCCCCTACGACCGTTTTCGCGGACGCATTATGTTTCCCCTGGCGGACGACCGCGGCCGTACCTTAGGGTTCGGTGCGCGCACCCTGGGGGACGAAAAACCGAAGTATTTAAACTCGCCGGAGACGCCGCTCTACCACAAGAGCGAGGCCGTCTTCGGTATGGGTAACGCCCGTGCGGCGGCGACGCGTGCGGACCGCATGTACGTCGTGGAGGGGTACACCGACGTCCTCGCGCTGGCGCAGGTGGGGGTGGAGAACGCCGTGGCGAGTATGGGCACGGCGCTCACCGCTCAGCAGCTCGGCCGGCTCTCCCGTGTGACGCGCAACCTCTACCTGTGCTTCGACGCCGACGCCGCGGGCATCGGTGCCATGAGCCGTGCGCTCTCGCTCGGCCGCACGATGGGCCTTCGGCTTCACGTTGTTCGCATCCCGGAGGGGCTCGACCCCGCCGACTACGTGCTCTCGGGCGCCGGCCGTGAGGGGTTCGCTGCGCTCGCCGAGCGGGCGCAGACGTTGTTGCAGTTTCACGTGCGTCTCACACTCTCCTCCTATGATCTGGAAAAGCCAGACGGGAGGGCGGGTGCGTTCGCGCAGCTCCGCGGGATCCTCCGCGAGGCGGCGACTCCTCTAGAGCGCGACGATGAGCTTCGCACCATCGCCGACGCCCTGCAGCTCTCGCCGGAGGCTGCGCGCTACTTGGTCTCGGGGGCCGGCGAAGCCCCGGAACGCGCCGGGCCCTCCTCGGGTCCGCAACACACGCCGTCGCTCGCCGGCCGCGGCACCGCGTACGAGCTCGAGGTGCGGTTTTTGGCCGGGTGTCTCGCGCGGTCGGAGCAAGGTCGCGCTATCGTCGCCGGGCTCGACGAAGAGTACTTCGCGACCGCTCAGACGCGGCTTGCATTTGCGGCGGTACGGGAAAGACTCATAGAAGAGCACGAGGGCCAGCTGGGCGGAGGTGCAGAGGGCGAGCCCTCTGCAGCCGCCGACGAAGTGCTCGCGGAGGTCGCGGTCCGCGCCGGCCGAGAGCGCTTTACGGCCGTGGTGCTCGACGAGCTGTTTTTGCGGCTCCAGGAGGCGCAGGTGAGCCGCCTCATCGCGAAGCTTAAGCTCACCGTAGAGGGCGACGAGACCGGTAGCCAGCGGGAGGAGCTCATGGCGCTGCAGAAGCTGCGTCGTTCCCTCCGCGAGGCCCGGCGCCGTATTCCTATTGAGGAGGAGCTCGAGCGAGGGTAGATGACGAGAGACGCGATCGAATTCGAAGAAGAGCACGGTAGACAGGGCGAACTCAAGGAGCTCGCCTTCGAGGAGGTGCGGCTCCTCATTCAGGAGGGTCGCGAGCAAGGGTACCTCGCCGGCGACCACATCGCCGAGGTGCTTAAAGACGTTGAGCTCACCGTGGAGCAGAGCGATGCGCTCTACGGCCTCTTCGCCGACCTCGGCATCGACATCGTGGAGGGCGATACCGCGGACTCAGAGGGCGAGTCCGCGGGGACGGGCGCGGCTAAGCTCGACCTCTCGACGAGGACGCAGACCAGCGATTCCGTGCGTGCGTACCTTAGAGAGATCGGCAAGGTCCCGCTCCTCACCGCGGAGGAGGAGGTCTCGCTCGCTAAGCGCATGGAGCGCTGCGATCCGGATGCCAAAGGCGCTTTAATTGAGGCCAACCTGCGGCTCGTCGTCTCCATCGCCAAGCGGTATATGGGTCGCGGTCTGTTGTTTCTCGATCTCATTCAGGAGGGCAACCTCGGGCTGATCCGTGCGGTTGAGAAGTTCGACTACCGTAAGGGGTATAAGTTCAGCACGTACGCCACGTGGTGGATTCGCCAGGGCATCACGCGGGCGATCGCCGACCAGGCTCGCACCATCCGCATTCCGGTGCACATGGTGGAGACCATCAATAGGCTCATCCGCGTGCAGCGTCAGCTTTTGCAAGATATGGGTCGTGAGCCAACCCCCGAGGAGATTGCGCTGGAGATGAATATGACGCCCGCCAAGGTGCGCGAGATCCTCAAGATCAGCCAGGAGCCGGTCAGTCTGGAGGCGCCGGTCGGCGACGAGGAGGACTCCCAGCTCAGCGACTTTATCGAGGACGACGGCGTGGCGGCGCCCGTGGAGGTGGTCGGCGAGATTCTGCAAAAAGAGGACCTCGCCGTCGTGCTCGGCATGCTCACCCACCGCGAGCGGAGGGTGATCGAGCTTCGCTTTGGCCTCAGGGGCGAGCCACCCCGCACCCTTGAGGAGGTGGGTCAGCGGTTCGGCGTCACGCGCGAGCGCATCAGGCAGATCGAGTCCAAGACCCTCGTTAAGCTCAGGACGTATCGCGAGGCGCAGCGCCTGCGCGACTTTTTGGAGTGACCACGGGGGCTCGAAAGCCCCATTTGTCGCCGTCGCGAAGGTCGCTTATACTACGCAGGCGTGTACGATCCTCGGTAGCTCAATGGTAGAGCATTCGGCTGTTAACCGAAGGGTTGCAGGTTCGAGTCCTGCCCGAGGAGCCAGTTGAGAACAGGGCGCCGCGGCCGAAGGCCACGGCGCCCTTTCTGCTTTTTCAGCTCGGTCGGCTCTCCGTTCGGCCGTACGCTCCCCGTCGTCTTTTACGCTTCCGTGTCCCCCGGTGGGGCTTCGCCCGCCGGGCCAGCCGGTGTCTCTGCTCGTGGCCCCCATGTCTCCCCGGTGGCCTCGGGGATCATTCTTCGGGCTTTTCTTCGTTTGCGCTCGGCCGCCGCAACCGCCGCCGCGGCCGCCGCGGCGGCTCGCTGTGCTTGGCGGAGGGCGAAGAAGTCGCGCACGAGCGACCAGAGGGCCGAGGCCAAGGGGATCGCTAGCAGCGCGCCCACGAGGCCTGCGAGTGCCGCCCCTGAGAGCGCGGCGACGAAGACGAGGAGCGGTGAGATGGCTACGGTCTTCGAGTAGATGAGGTTCTGCAGGACGTTGTTCTCGAACTGCTGATAGATGACGAAGAAGATCAACAGCACGATGCCGGCGTTGGTGCCGCAGGTCGCCACGCCGATGAGCGCGACGACGATGGCCGCGATGGTGGCTCCGACGAGCGGGATGATGTCGAGGATGGCCACGAAGACCGCCAGCGTCTCCGCGTACGGTACGTGGAGGATCTTGAGGGTGATGAACGAGGTGACGCCCGCGATGAGGCAGAGGCTGAGGCTGCCGCGTATATAGCCGCCGGTCGCGTGGATGAAGTTCTCCCCTATATGGATCGCCCACAGGCGGTGCTCTTCGCTGAGCTCCCGGAGGATTGCTCGCCACGCTTTGGGCCCCTCGAGGAGGAGCATGACGGTGATGGTGAGGATCGTGATGCAGGCGGCCGCCAGGGTGGCGATGCGGGTGACGGCGTTGAGGAGCGTCTCGCGGTTGCCGGCGAGGAGGTGCAGGACCTGCTCGGGGGTGATGCGGGAGAGGCGCTCAAGCACGTGAAAGTGCTGCTGGATGGAGGCGAGTTTACTGCCCGGGCCGAAGAGCGACTGCGCGATCTGTGAGAGGTTGCGGAGGAACTCGCTCGCCTGCGTGACGACGGGGACGGCGACGAGCACGATGAGACCGCCGATTACCGCGGTGGCGATGAGGACGACGGTTATGGTCGCGAAGGTGCGGTTAAAGCGGTGCCGTTGAAACCAAGCCACCGCCGGCAGCAGCGCGATGGTGAGCACGACGCCGATGAGGATCCAGATGAGGATGCGTTGAATCTTAAAGAGAAAGAAGACGATGCCGATGATGCCTAATGCCGTGAGCGTAATGGTGGCAGTGCGGCGCATGAGCTCGGACACCTGTGGGTCTAGCACTCGGCGTTTGTTCTTTGCGCTCATCTCTTCTCGCCCTCCACGGGGCACGGCGATGCGACCTTCTTTCTCCTAAGCGTACCATCGGCGAGGGGAGAGGTGGAAGAGGGTGGAGACGGGCGCTCGCGTACCTGGTAGCATAGGCACGTCGGTGGGCCTATAGCTCAGTTGGTTAGAGCAGCCGACTCATAATCGGCCGGTCGCAGGTTCGAGCCCTGCTGGGCCCACCACTCTGCAAAAACAACAACAAAAGGGAGCATACGAGTATGAGTGGTTACAACGCAGTCCTGGCGAGGAACACGGATAATGCTCCAAAGGCCATGGGTCTCTCTTCGCAGACCGTAGCGTTTTCGCACTACAACAACCTCTCCGCGCAGCTGCCGATCGACCCGAAGACGGGCAAGCTGGTAGGGGGCGGCGTCAAAAAGCAGGCTAAGCAGTGCTTTAAGAACATCGAGGCTGTGCTTGAGAGCATCGGCCACGTCATGAGTGACGTCATCAGGATCACCGTCTTCGTCACGGATATCGAGGACGTCGACGTCGTGGATGAGGTGTACAAGAAGTTCTTCCCGACCTACGTGCCGACGCGCACCACGGCCGCGGTCGCCGCGCTCCCCATGGGCGCCCTGGTGCAGGTCGAGGCGCTCATCTCCAACGGCGAGGGCACTATCCCCAACGCGCCGCAGGCCGGCGACCTCATTAAGCTCACCAACAACACCTGCAAGGCGCCGCTGAGCAGCCTCTCCACGCAGACGGTCGCCTTTTCGCACTACAACAACATCACCGCCCAGCTGCCCATTAACCCCAAGTCCGGCGTGCTTGTGCCCGGTGGGGTTAAAGAGCAGGCCGCGCAGTGTCTGCGCAACATCAAGGCGATCCTTGAGAGCATCGACGTGCCCTTCGACGACATCGTGCGCATGACGATCTTCGTTAAGAACCTCGCCGACATGGAGGTCGTGAACGAGGTCTACAAGACCTTCTTCCCGGACAGCGGCATCGCCCGTACCGTGGGCTACTTCCCGGCTCGCACGGTCGTCCAGGTGGCCAACCTGCCCATGTACGCCCTGGTGCAGATGGAGGCCGTGGTCTCGCACGGCGACGGTACGCCCCCGCAGGCCGTTGAGGACAGGCATGGCCTCATCGTGGAGCCCAATAACACCGACGCCGCGCCCAAGTGCTCCATCTGCACGCAGACCGTGGCGTTCTCTCACTACAACCACATCTCGGCGCAGCGCGGTGTGGACGCCGCCTCCGGCCAGCTGGCGGACGGCATCAAGGCGCAGACCGAGCAGTGCCTCAAGAACCTCAAGGTGATCGTGGAGAGCATCGACCACAAGCTGGAGGACGTGGTCAAGGTCAACATCGCCGTCACCGACCTGGCGAATATGGACGCCGTGGACGAGGTGTACGCGACCTTCTTCCCCGGCGGTATTCCCGCTCGCAGGGTCATCGGCGTGTCGGCTCTGCCCAAGGGCGCGCTTATCCAGATCGACGCAGTGGTAGCCAACGAGGAGGGTACGCCTCCGCTGAGCTAAGCCACGCGAAGCGCTAAAAAAAAGGGGGCCGGGACGTCGTCTCGGCCCCCTTTTTTTTACCCAGCAAGACGGTCGTTTTTCCGCTCTCCCGCTCGCCCTTCGTGTCGCGACGCATGGAACCGCGAAAAACGGGTAAGTGAAGAGAAGAATTAGTTTTCACTAACTACGGGAGCAGTGAAGGAGTGAGTGCGTATGGCTAAGCCAACCATCACCGACGTCCGGGGCCTCAAATCCGCCGGTCTCAACACCTTTACGGCGGTCACCGCAGTGAGCTACTGGCAGGCCGTCTGCGCGGCGGAGGGCGGCGCCGCCGTCATCAACGTCAACGATGTCGCCGTGAGCCGGCTGCTCCTCGGTCGCCCCGAGGGGTTCGACTATTCCACCTCCATCGAGGAGATGATCCTCGTCACCAAGGCCGTTAAAAACGGATCCGGTGACTGCCTCGTCATCCCCTCCATCCCCTTCGGCTACTACAACGCGCCGGCGCAGGCCGTCGCCGCCGCCACGCGCATCATGAAGGAGACCGGGGCCGACGCTCTGCACATGGAGGGGGCGCCCGTGGAGTGCGTCAAGGCCGTCTGCGACGCCGGCTGGCCGGTGCTCGGGCACGCCGGCCTCAATAAGTTCCACTTCACCTCCACCGGCTCGCACAAGTTCATCGGGCGCACGCGCGAAGAGGCGCAGGCCATTCTGGACTACTGCAGGGCGCTTGAGGAGGCTGGTGCCTTCTGTGTGGTCCTCGAGGGTATCCCCACGGCGCTCGGCAAGAAGATCACCGAGGAGCTCGGCGTGTGCACCTGCGGTATCGGCGCCGGCAAGTACTGTAACGGCCAGTTCCTCGTGACCGACGACCTCATGGGCTACATGCCGGACTTCAGCCCCAAGTTCGTCAAGAAGTACGCCGACATGCGTGGGTTCTTCACGGCGGGCATTAAGGCCTTCGTGGATGATGTAGCCGGCGGTACCTTCCCCGACGAGGCCCACAGCTACAACGTCGCGGACGACTCGTACCTCGAGCAGGTCAAGTAGCGAGAGGCTCACCGAGGCCGCTCTCGCTGGGAGATGGCTGAGGGGTGGGGGTGACGCGCTTAACGGGCACCCCCACGAAGCAGCGAGCCGGGAGTGCGGCCGGAGAGCTGTCGCGGGGCACCGCGGCGCCGGCCCCGCTGCGGAAGCTCCCCAGCGAGACCGCGAGCGGCTTCGTCGTCGGTTGAGCGAGCGTGAGGGTGACGGTGGTAACTGAGGTCACCCTCGCGCTCGTGATCGTTAGTGGTGCGTCGCCTGCGGTGAGGGTGAACCCGCCCAGCTCGCGGTCGGTCGGCTGCAGCGGCAGGCTTATATCGTTAAAGATCAGCTGTACCTCAAGGGCGCCATCGTACGTGGCGGTGGTGAGCACGGGCCCCGTGCCGTCGCCGCGCTTGTAGATCGCCGCGTCGATCGCCGCCGCCCAGCGTTGGGCGGCGATCGCGATCTGGGGCCCTTGCAGGAAATGGACGTCGCCGGCGAGGTCGATGTCGTAGAGCGAGGGACCGGCGAGCGCGTTGGTCGTGGCGGTACGCCAGAGGTCCTCTTGCGCGAGCCGCACGTTGTCGATGCCGATCCGCGGTAGGGCGTCGCTGTAGTCGCCGATCTGGCCGAGCACGACCGGGATGCGGAGGTCGCGGCGGACGGCGGCGCAAAAGGCGCCCGCCCGCTTGCGGTAGTGAGCGCGTGAGGTGTTCATGAGTGCATCCGACTCGCCCTGCCAAAAGAGTACCGCTCGCGCCCCTCCGACGGCTCGTACCCTCTTCACCATTGAGCTGTAGAGCGTGGTGTTGCCGCTCGCGGTTGTGCGGCGCCAGTCCTCTATGGTTGATGCCCCCCGGGCGCACGGCACGAAGGCGATGGGGACTCCGTCGCCGTGGGCGGTGGCGAGGATCGTGCCGACGAGAGGCCACGCCGATCCGCCTGGTTTGCTGTCGCGGCTTACGGTGTCGCGCTGATTGACGTTTGAGTCGGTGGGGTCGGTGAGTGGGTGCCAGTGGTAGTCGTTGCCGAAGAGAGAGGCGCGCACCGTGGTGCAGGTGTAGGAGGATCGGCACCGTCCGTAGCCGGCCGCGTTGCTCTGGCCGGCGATGACGAAGATGTCGCCGATACCCACGAAGCGTACGCTTTTCGTGATGGAGCGGTGGGTGGCACTGCGCACGCGGAGCGTACCCTGGCCGGCTGGCTGCCCGGAGAGTTGGCCGGCGAATCGCCCCCAGCGCACCTGCGCTATGGTGCGCCACGGCCCGCCTCTCCAGGATGCCTCTATCGATCCGCTGAGGTTCGTGGTGGTCCCCACCACGCGGAGGGTGCCTTTAGTGGAGGAGCCGCGTTGCACCACCTGGTAGGCCCGTGGCGTCGTGACACGGATGCTGCGGGTAGTGGTGTGTGTGCGGCTGGCGGGGCTCGGCTGGGGTGCCGAGGAGGCCGCTGTCGAGATCGCTGGCGCAGTCAGCGTGAGGAGCATCGCGAGGATGGAGAAGCCGAGGGCGATCCGGTGTATCGGCGTGACTCGTCTCATGCTCACTATTCTATCCGCGTCATCACCTTCCCCGACGAGGCCCACAGCTACAACGTCGCGGACGACTCGTACCTCGAGCAGGTCAAGTAGCG
Source organism: Thermoleophilia bacterium (assembly GCA_040776965.1). Taxonomy (GTDB): domain Bacteria; phylum Actinomycetota; class Thermoleophilia; order UBA2241; family UBA2241; genus CAIXSE01. The sequence continues at coordinate 188,138 of JAXGZO010000001.1, read as the reverse complement.
AGAGGCTCACCGAGGCCGCTCTCGCTGGGAGATGGCTGAGGGGTGGGGGTGACGCGCTTAACGGGCACCCCCACGAAGCAGCGAGCCGGGAGTGCGGCCGGAGAGCTGTCGCGGGGCACCGCGGCGCCGGCCCCGCTGCGGAAGCTCCCCAGCGAGACCGCGAGCGGCTTCGTCGTCGGTTGAGCGAGCGTGAGGGCGACGGTGGTAGATGAGGTCACCCTCGCGCTCGTGATCGTTACTGGCACGCCGCCTGCGGTGAGGGTGAACCCGCCGAGCCTTTGCTTGGCGGGTTGCAGCGGCAGGCTCGCGTCGCGGAAGACGAGCTGCACGTTGAGATTCCCGTCGTACGTGGCGGCGGTGAGCACGGGCCCCGTGCCGTCGCCGCGCTTATAGACGGTTGCGTCAATCGCCGCCGCCCAGCGTTGGGCGGCGATCATGGCCTCCGGCTTCCATAAAAAGTGGATGTTGCCGCGGAGGTCGATGTCGTAGAGCGAGGGGCCGGTGAGCACGTTGTTCGTGGTGGTGCGCCAGAGGTCCTCCTGCGCGAGCCGCACGTTATCCATAGATGCTCTCGGGATAACGCCGTTGTAGTCACCCGCTTGGCCGAGTACCACCGGGATACGGAGGTCGCGGCGTACGGCGGTGCAAAAGGAGGCCGTGCGCGCTTTGTAAGTGGCTCTCGTGACTCCTATGAACGCGTCGGTCTCTCCATGCCAAAAGAGCACCGCCTTGGCCCCTCCTACTGCGCGCACTCTTTTAACCATTGATCCGTAGAGCGTGGTGTGGTCGGTCGTACCTGTGCCCTTGCGTTGCCACTCCGCTATCGCCGTTCCTCCTTTGGCACACGTCAAGAAGGCGAGAGGGACTCCATCGTTGTGAGCGAGAATAAGGAGCGTGCCGACGACGGGCCAGATAGATCCCTCGGGGTTTTTATCGCGGCTCACGATATCGCGCTGGTTGACGTTTGAGTCGGTGGGGTCGGTGAGCGGGTGCCAGCGGTAGTCGTTACCGAAGAGGGATGCTCGCGGCGTGGTCCTGGTGGAGGCGAATCGATAAGATCCGTGACCGACGGCGTTGCTCTGGCCGGCGATGACGAAGATATCGCCGACGCCCACGAACCAGACGCTCTTTGCGATAGAGGGGTGGGCGGCGCTTCGCACGCGGAGCGTGCCCTGGCCCGCCGGTTGTCCGTAGAGCCAGCCGGAGAAACGCCCTTTGTTGATGCGTGCGACGGTGCGCCAGGGGCTGTTCCTCCAGGAGGCCTGGATCTCGCCGCTCAGGCCGGTGGTTGTTCCCGCTACGCGAATCGCCCCCCTATTGCTGGTGGTGCGCTGCGCAACCTGGTAGGCCTGCGGTGCGACCATACGAATGCTCCGAACCGTGGCGTCGGCGGGCTCTGGGTTGCACACCGGGGAGCTTGCGACTGAAAGCACGAGGAGGATCGGCAGGAGAGCTCCCGTGAGAGCGCGAAGATACTGCGCGTTTTGGGATCTTCGTATCGTTCGCCTCATGCGCCTATTTTATGTGCGTTTTCCCCTGTTTGCGAGAGATGGGTTTTCCGTCCGCCTCCCTCACTATGCTCTTGCCGTCAACACCAGCGATAAGGGGGATCGAGATGCGTGCAAAGATTATCGTGCTCGTCGTTGCACTGGCGGCGCTTTTGATGATCGCCGCCGGCTGTGGCACGACGAGCTCCAAGACCGAGCCATCGAATGATGAGGGGGCGAAGGGCTCCGCCGCGCCCCCGAGCGCGACGGTGGGGAGCACCCTGCAGCTCAAGGGCATCGACGAGGAGATCACCGTGAAGCTCGTCGCTACCAAGCGGTTGCCGGCCGCCTCCGCTTACGGCGAGGAGATGCACCCCGCCCTCTACGGCGTCAAGCTCACGGTCACCAATATCGGGGAGAATGTCTACGACGACTCCATTAGCAACTGCGTGGTGCTCATCGACGCCAAAGACCAGAGCCATAACCCAGAGTCATGCGTGGCGGACGCCAATATGAACATCCTTCCGGGGCAGCTCGAGTCGGTCAAGATCCGCACCGGCGACAAGCGCACCGGCTGGGTCTTCTTCCCCCTCAAGAAGACGGAGAAGCCGCGCGCGTTTCAGTTTACGCCGAGCAGCGGCTGCGGCGAGGAGGTGGGGGAGTGGCTGCTTAAAAAGTAGGAGCGCACGAGGGGTTTCGGCGATGAGGTCGAGGGGCGCTCGCCGTAGCTCTCGCCATCCAGCCGTTCATCTTGACGGGCGCTGAGCGCGATGAGGTCGCGCTCAGCGCCCGTGCTCTTCTCTTTACCCTTCTCTCAGCTGCCCTTCGCCCCGCACTCCGGGCAGAACTTGGCGTTGGGCTGCAGCTTGGTGCCGCACTGGGAGCAGTGCTTGGCTGCCTTCAGGCTGGCCCCGCACTCCGGGCAGAACTTGGCGTTTGTCGCCTGAGGCGCCCCGCACGCTGGGCAGGAGGCAATGACGCCTTCGCGCCAGTCGCTCTCGGCGAGGTGGAGGTCGTCCTCCGCCATCTTGGCGTGTGCTCGTATCTCCTCCACGGATTTGCTCATCTGCGCGGCGGTCATCTCTACGCCCAGGTCGGGTGCGCACTGCTTGCAGAGGCCGCGCTTCTTGTTCCAGCAGTGGTCGCGGCAGACCCAGGAGGAGCAGTGCGGGCATTGGGCGAACTTCGGGACGACCTCTTTTGCGGCCGATTCAAAAGCTTTGTCGTGAGCTTTTTCCCACGCTGCGGATCTGGCGCGCTCCGCTGCGTCTGCGGCGCGCCCGAGGATGCCGCCGAAGAGGCTGCTCGCCCCCTCTAGCGCCTGCGATGCCGTGCCCAGGGACCACGCATCGAAGCGAGTGCGGTAGCCGCTTCCGCAGCGGTTACAGGTGAACTCGTACTGGAATCCGTTGTTAGTGCTGAGGTCGGTGTAGTTGTTGGTGAATTCGATCTCGCTGGCCACGGGGCGTCTCCCATTTCGGCGTCACACGGACTCTTCTGGCGAAAAAGTATACGACGTTTTTCTCCCATCAACGTCGTACGCACGCCGATCTCTTCGTGTCTTGCTCCGCCGCCACGCGGTCGAGGGCGCGCAGCTTGGGTGAGAGCGCGCTGGCGAAGCAGACCGCGGCGCCGAGTACCCCGCCGATGAGGAAGAGGCCACGTACGCCCACCAGACGGCCGAGCGGCCCCGCCAACAAGATGCCGAGCGGCGAGGCGAAGGCGGCGACCGTGGTGAAGAGCGAGAACACGCGGCCTTGGAGCTCGTTGGGGATCAGCCGCTGAAGGAGCGAGGTGATGGGGGCCAGTCCTAGAGAGTAGGTGACGCCGCTCACCGTCCACCACACGATCGCGAGCCAGAACATCGACCGAGGGGGGAGGGCGGCGAACGCCATGGTGAGGCACGAGACCCCCAAGCTGACGCCGATGACGATGGTCTGACGCTTGGGGTTGAGCGCGGCTACCACCGCGCCCCCTACGAGGACACCGACCCCGGAGATGCCCTCCATGAGCGCCGCCTGGTGGGCGCCCCCGCCGAAGTGCTCCCGCACGAGCAGGAGGGCGAGGATCCACGCGGGCATGGTGAGGAAGAGCATGAGGGCCTGCAGGCCGAGCAGGCGGCGCACGCCGGGGTTTTCCCACACCGCGTGCACGCCCTCTTTGAACTCGGTGAAGAAGTGCCGCTGCTCGCCTCTGGGCGGCTGAGGGATCGTGAAGCAGAGCAGGGGGACAATGCCGAAGAGCGCGGTGACGACGTCGATGCAGAGTGCCCCCGCGAGCGGCAGGAGGCTCATGGCGAACGCCCCGAGGGGGGCCGCGATGATCGTAATGAGCCCCAGGACCGTCTGGGAGAAGCCGGCCGCGCGCAGCAGAAAGCCGGTGGGCACCAGCATCGCCGTGCTGGCGCTGGCCGCCGGCTCCTGGAATGCTTGGAAGCCGCTGCGGATCGCCATAATGACGTACACGTGCCACAGCTGAACCGATCCTGTAGCGAAGAGCGCGATGAGTACGGCGATCGTGGCCGCCGTGAGGGCGTCGGCGACGATCATCATCCACCGCCGGTTGAGGCGGTCCGCGAGGATGCCCCCGAACGGCCCGAGGATTGCGTGCGGGAGGAGCGCCGCGATGCCCGCCAGGCTGAGGTTGACGATGCTGCCGGTGGTGGCGGTGATCCACCACAGCAACACGAACTGAGTGACCGCCGAGCCGAGCAGCGAGAGCCCCTGGCCGCCGAAGATGAGCCAAAAACGCAGGCGCCACTTCGAGTCTGGCTCCGGGGGCTGTGCTCTCACGGGCATCATCGATCCATGCTGTCAAATGCCTCCCCCTGCGGCAAGTGCGATGGGCGTATGATGGGCGGCATACATTTAACGGTATGGGGGAATAAACCAGACTATGAATATCCTTGAACTCAAGAATGTCGCCCTGGAACTGGGCGGCAAACATATCCTCAACGGCGTCACCGCCGACATTGAGGCGGGGCGGGTGTACGCCCTCGTCGGCCCCAACGGCGCCGGCAAATCCACGCTGGCCAACACGATCATGGGCCTGCCTGGCTACACCGAGTTCGACGGCGAGCTCACCTTCGAGGGGCGCTCGCTGCGAGGTGTGCCTATCGACGAGCGCGGCAAGCTCGGCATTACGATGTCGTGGCAGGAGCCCGCCCGCTTCGAGGGGCTCCGCCTCGACCGCTTCATCGGCGCCGGCGCTCGCGAGAAGACGCGCGAGAACCTTGAGGCCGCGCTCGAGCGCGTCGGCCTCGACCCCGCTCGCTACTTAACGCGTAAGGTCGACAAGACGCTCTCGGGCGGCGAGCGCAAGCGCGTGGAGCTCGCCTCGATTCTCGTTATGAAGCCCCGCCTCGTCGTCATGGACGAGCCGGACTCCGGCATCGACGTCGAGGCGCTCACGTACATCTTCGGCGCGCTCGACGACTTCAGGGAGATGGGCGCCGCCGTGCTCATGATCACCCACAGCCTCACGGTGCTCGACCACGCGGAGAGCGCCTTCTTGCTCTGTGACGGGCGCGTGGTGGACGAGGGGCCGGTGGCCCGCATTCGTGAGTACTTCACCGACCGGTGCCTCCCCTGCAGTCACAAGAATAAACCCTCACCCGAGGAGGTCGGCGATGAGTGATGTGGCAAAAGCACGAGAGCTTCTCGCTTCGCTCGGCGCCGGTGGGCACGCGGGGGGCGACGACGTCGCCCACGTCGAGGTACACGGCAACGAGGTCGTCGGCCTGCACCTCGTGCCCGGCCTTGAGGTGGAGGCCGACCCCACGAGCGACGGGGTCGAGGTTCACCTTCGCCTGCGCGAGGGCGTGCAGCTGGCCAACCCGGTGCACCTCTGCTTTGGGCTCCTGCCGAGCGAGGGCGTGCAGCACATCGACATGCACATCGACATAGAGGCCAACTCATCGGCGTCAGTGCAGGCACACTGCACGTTCCCCAACGCCCTTAACGTGCGGCACACCACGGACGCTGTCATCAACGTCGGCCAAGGTGCTCGCTATGAGTACCTGGAGCGGCACCTGCACGGCGCCGAGGGCGGCGTGATCGTGGTGCCCAAAACGCATATAAACCTCGCCGAGGACGCCCACTTTAAAACGGAGTTCGAGCTCATCAAGGGGCAGGCCGGCGTTATCGACTTCGACTACGACGCCGAGTGCGCCGCCCGCAGCACGCTCGAGATGATCACCCGCATCATCGGGCGGGGCGACGACACGATTACGATCCGCGAGGGCGCTCGCCTTAACGGCGAGGCCGCTCGCGCGGTGCTCAACAGCTACCTGGCGCTGCGCGACGACGCCCGCGCCGAGGTGTACAACACGCTCACGGCGGCGGCGCCGTACGCCCGTGGCCACGTGGACTGCCGGGAGATCGTGCAGGGCAGGGCGATCGCCAAGGCGGTTCCGATCGTCGAGGTCAACCACCCGCTCGCCCACGTCACGCACGAGGCTGCGATCGGCTCGGTGGATTCCAAGCAGCTGCAGACGCTCATGAGCCGCGGCCTCAGCGAGGAGGATGCCACCGACCTCATCATTGAGGGGCTGTTGAGCTAGGCGGGGGCGGGGAGTCCTCTCGTCGTGAGGGGCCCGTAGCAAAAAGGGGCGGGAGGGTCGAAAGACCCTCCCGCCCCTTTTGCGTTAGCGGTGGTTTAGAGCGGCGTTCGTTAGCGCTTCTTCAGGGTAATGCTCTTGCTGACCGAGCGGCCCCAGTCGTCTTGCGCGGTGACGGTGGCCTTGATCGTGGCATTGGTCGGGACTCTTGAGGTGAGGCGCACCGTAAACGTTTGGGTGCCCGCTGCCTTCGTGGCGGTGAGGGTGCCGACTCGCTTGGAGCCACGCGTGAGGACGATGCGCACCGTGGACTTCTTGCTGAGGGCGCAGCGGACGACGACCTGCGAGCCCCTGCTCGAAGCCGTGAGCGCTCCGAGTGAGGGGGCGCTGTCGATGTTGATGAGGACGGTCTCGGAGCGGGCGTAGACGCCGGTATCGTCCATCGCCTTCTCGGCCCACACGGCGTAGGTGCCCGGGGTGAGGTTTTTGAGTTGGGACGATGCCTCGGCCTCGCTGTAGACCTTTTCGCCTACGTGAAGCGTCGTTCCGGCGATCGGCTGAAACTGCTTGGGGGTCTCGATCGCCGTGCTGCCGAAGCGGGCGGCATCGGCGGCGCTGTTGACCTTGGCGAGGTCGTCGGCGAGCGTCGCCACGGTGACCGTCTTGCCCGTTACGAAGCCGCCCTTTGCGGTCCCGCCGCTCGGCTTGACCACGAGGAGCTTGCTGGGCTTGCTCGGGTAAGAGGCATCGGGGTTTTGGAACCAGAGGTAGCTGTCGCCGGCCGTTGTGGTGAGCGAGCTGCAGCCCACCGGGGCGTTGAACCCGTTGACGACGAGGTTCCACCAGTTAGCGTAGGTGGTGGGATCCATGCCGAGGCCGTTGAACGAGTTAATGAAGGGGCCGTAGCTGCCGACGGTCATATCCCACGGTAGGCCGCTCGCCCGGAGGGCGAGGGCGGTGGCGCCGAGCGCCGTCGCTGACTCGGTGGTAAACGACGTTCCCTCCGTGTCGGCGTAGATGCCGCCCGCTTTGCCCTCGTCGACGACGGAGCGGGGGAGCACTTGGTAGTTCGATCCCTCGATGCGCACGCTGCTCGTGACGGCGAAGGCTGCTGGGGCGGCGACGAGGGCGGCGAGAGCCGCAACGAGCGCGCCGGTAATAACCCTTCTCTTCATCTGCTCTCCTTTTCGGCGGTCGGGCCATAAGTCTGGGGCGTGCGATGCGCCCCGGATTGCAAATTATTATCATAAAGAAGGGCGGTATTCAACGTATAAAACGGAGCTCTCGGTTTTTGAGGGGGTTTATTTATGAGAATTCTTCGCAGCTCGTGCTGAGGGTGAGGCGCCGCCGCCTGTTCTCTCGCCGTGCGGCGTGGGTGCTCCCGCAGCCCTCCTCCCCGTTTTCCGTCCGCAGCCCCCTGTAGGCTCGCGCCGTATCACAACGAGAGGAGCACGAGCGATGAGAAAAGCAGGGGGAGTCACCGCGATGGTCGCGGGCATCTTCGGCGTGATCGCCGGGGTGGTGACGTTGCTCATCGGCGGGGTCGGCTCTGCGGTTGAAGTAGAGGGCGCCGGTGTCGTTATCGGCCTCGGCTGGGGTGGCGTGTTGTTCTCCTTCGCCACGATCGTCTTAGGGGCGGTGTCGCTCGGCGTGAGGCGTCAGCTGCTCGGCGTCCTGCTTATCGCCTGCGCCGTCCTCGGGGCCGTGTTCGGCGGGACCTTTGTGGCGGTTTTTATGATCCTGGCGCTCGTCGGCGGGGTCTTAGTCCTCGTGGGGGCGAGGAGGGGGAAATAGCGCGGGAGGGGTTTCCGGTTGGATCACTGGGTGGTGGTGCCCCCGGCTGGAATCGAACCAGCGACACCAGGTTTAGGAAACCTGTGCTCTATCCCCTGAGCTACGGAGGCAGCAGCGCTCTTCTCTCGCGGAGAGGCCGCTCGGTATCATAGCGTATTCGCCCTCGACGGGGCGAGGAGCTCCCGCTCGAGAAACGCGAGGCTCGCCTCGACCCCCTCGGGCGTGAGCACCTCCAAGATCACCGTCGCCCCATCCGCGCGGGCAGCCGCGAGCACCGCGTTCACGTCGACGACCCCGAGCCCGAGGGGGAGGTGCGGGTCTCCCCCCGTGGCGCCGCTCGCAGTTGGCCCCGGGTTGTCGTGGAGGTGGACGTGGGCGATGGGGGGTCGCGGCTCACGCAGAAACGCCGCGAGTGCGCCGCAGGCGGCCGCGTGCCCTGTGTCGAGCGTGAGGCCGATGGCGCCGAGCTCGAGGTCGCCGGGGTGGGCGAAGTGGCTGTGGTCGGCGCCGGGCATGTTCTCGAGGGTGATTCGCACCCCGAGCTCTCGTTGGAGCTCCGCGAGCTCGGCGATGCTCTGAGTGAGGGCCTCGACGATGCGGCGGCTGCGAACGATCGGGGTGAGGCTGTAGTCGGGGTGGAGTACGTAGAGGCTGGCCTCCACCTCCGCGGCCGCCTCAATATGGCGGCGGTGGACGGCGAGCGCCGCCCTGCGAGCGTCCTCGTGCGGATGCCCTACATCCGCGTTCTCCCAGGGGCCGTGCACGGTCAGCTGCAGGCCGCTCTCCCGTGCGGCTCGGCGGTTGTGTGCCTTCATGAGGCTGTGGTTGTAGTCGCTGTAGATCTCGGCGAGCTGGGCAATGGCGGCGATCTCGCCGAGGGCCTCCCCGAGGGGCTTGTCGAACCAGGCTGCGGCGGCGAGGCCGATGGTGGCGGGGAGGGTCATCGCTCGGCGGTGGCGGGTGAGGGTTTGTCGCCGGGCGGCTGTGGCGCGTCGATGAAGGTGGCGCTCGTGCGGGCGCGGAACCGCGCGATGATCGCCACTGCGCGGGGCCCGAAGAACGCGGCCAAGACCGCCGTGGCGGTGAGGTGTGCGAGGTCGAAGAGGAGGCCCTGGGCGTAGAGGGCTACGAGCGCCGGCCAGGTTCGCGGTGTGTAGGAGAGAAACATCCAGATGCTCACGAACCAGTCGAACCCGACGGAGACCACCGCACCCACCACGACGATCTCCCAGCGCCCCGGGCGTCGGCCTCGCGCACCCATGAGCCCGCCGATGGCGCCCACGAACCCCCACGCCAGCATCTGCCAGGGGGTCCACGGCCCTTGACCGAAGAACATATTGGAGACGACGGCCGTTGTGGCGCCGACCATAAAGCCGGGCGTCGGCCCCAGGGCGATGCCCGAGACGAGGACGATGAAGGTGACCGGCTTGATGTTGGGGAGCGAGGCGAACAGGACGCGGCCGGCCGTAGCCAGGGCCGCGAGTGCGGCGATCAGGGAGAGTTCGCCGGCGCTCGAGTCGCGCAGGCCGTAGGAGACCATGATGAGCCCGAGGACGGCGACGATAAGGATGAGGCTGAGCACCCCCCAATCCACGGCGCCCGGGTTGAGGACGGCGACGCCGGCCGCAGCTGCCGCTACGCCCCCGAGGGCGATAAGGAGGAGCCGGCCGGAGAGGTTTTTCGGGTTCGCGGTGAGCCTCACGACGGCTCGTCCTCCCACATGAGTTCCTCCTCGCAGAGGATGTAGGGGATGGCGTGGCGGAGGAGCCGGTTGATCTGCGTTGAGAAAAAGAGCGATCCGTCGAGTACCTCAGCGGCGGGCCCGTCGGCGAGCACGCCGCGGTCGCCGAGGATGATAATGCGGTCGGCGACGCTCGCCGCGAGCTCTACGTCGTGGGTGACGAGTGCGATGCAGCGGTCGGCTCGGGACCAGCGGCGGAGCAGCCGGGTGAGGCTCTCCTTGTGCTGCGCGTCCATGCCTCGCGTCGGTTCGTCGAGCACGACCATGGGGGGGTTCCCGCAGACCGTTGCGGCGAGCGCGACGCGCGTTTGCTCGCCGCCCGAGAGGTCGCGGGGGTTTCGCTCCATGAAGGTCGAGATGTCGAGCTCATCGACGACCTTCTCCATCAGTGCGTTGTGCCACTCACCCTCAATGCCTAGCGTCGTGAGGGTGAAGGCGATCTCCTCAGCGACGGTGTCTTTGACGAAGAGGTCGCTGGGGTTTTGCCCCATGAGGGCGCAGTCCCGTGCGGCCGCCGCTACGCTGAGCTTGGCTACCTCGCGTCCGAGAAGGGTGACGGTGCCGGAGAACGGCTTGGCGAGGCCGATGAAGTGGCGGATCAGTGTGGATTTGCCGGCGCCGTTCTCGCCCATGAAGGCGATGATCTCGCCGCGCCGGAGCGTAAAGCTCAGGTTCTCGAGCAGCGGCTGGCAGCGGTCGTAGCCGACCGTGAGCTTGCGGACCTCCAGCGCCGTGGCGCCCGCTGAGGCCGGCTGTGTGGGAGGGCGGCGGAGCGGGCGGAGCGTCCCTCCGCGCAGGAGAAGTCGACGTGCGTCTTTAACGGTCATGGGGAGCTGATGCTCACGAGCCTCTCCCGGTGCGTGCCGCCGGGCGAAGAGGCGGGTGACCGGCGGCACCGCCCCGCTTCGTCCCTCAAGGGCCCAGGAGGCGAAGCCCTGTGGGTCGGCGTCGGCGACGAGGGCGCCGCCGTCGAGGGAGAGTACGCGGGTCGCGATGTGCAGGCAGCGCTCTGTTCGGTGCTCCGAGAGGACGATGGTCGAGCCCGTGTCCTCCGAGAGCCGGCGGATCGCTGCCAGGAGCTCCTCGGAGCTCACCGGGTCGAGCTGCGACGTGGGCTCGTCGAGCAGCAGGAGCTGCGGCTGCATGGCGAGGACCGAGGCGAGCGCTACCTTTTGGAGCTCTCCACCGGAGAGGGTGGCGAGGGGGGCGTGCCGCAGGTGCGAGAGGCCGAGCAGGATAAGCGCCTCCTCGACGAGGCGGCTGATCGCGGAGCTGGGGACGCCCATGTTCTCGAGCCCAAAGGCGATCTCCCGCTCCACGGTGGTCATAACCGCCTGGCTCTCGGGGTCTTGAAAGACGAGGCCCACGGAGCGGGCGAGCTTGTGCGGAGGGGAGGTGCGCGTGTCGTGGCCGTCCACCTCCACTCGCCCCGCGAGCGTGCCGCCGTGAAAGTGCGGCACCAGGCCGTTGAGGCAGCGCAGGAGGGTCGATTTACCGCTGCCGGAGGAGCCGACGAGCAGGATAACCTCCGCCGGCTCGATCTGGAGCGAGACGTTGCGGAGGGCCGGACGCTCGCAGCCCGGGTACCAGTAGCTGACGTCGGTTAGTTGTGCGAGCGGTGCCACGGCAGGGTCCAGAGTGCGGGGAGGGCGAGGGTGAGGAGGACGAGGAGCCAGCAGGTGCTCGTGAGCTGGGCGAGTGGGTCGTCGAGCAAGGGGTAGAAGTTGTAGGAGAAAACCCTGGTGACGACGCCCGCGACGAGCGCCCCGGTGGCGACGATCGCCGCCGCGGTCGTGAGAAGGTCAGCGGCCCTCCACGGCCGGCCGTGCGACCAGCGGGAGCGGCAGTGCGAGCCGAATCCGCGCGCCTCCATGGAGGCGGCGACGTCCACGGCTCGCTCGAGGCTCTGTGAGAGCAGCGCGGCGAGGAGCGGTACCCGCGCCGCGATACGCGCGCGGCGGCGGCCCGCGTCGAGCTCCACGCCGCGGGCGCGCTGCGCGTCGGAGATGCGCTCGGCGTCGTGTGAGAAGACCGGCAGCAGACGGCAGGCGAGTGAGAGCACGAGGCCGGTGCGAAACGAGAGACGACTCATGAGGCTGAGCTGGTCATCCGGGTCGAGCACGAGCGTGAGCAATGCGAACGCCGCAATGACGGCGAAGATGCGCAGGGCGGTGGCGAGGCCGTAGACGATCCCCTGGAGGCTGATGGGGAGTGAGAACGGCCCCAGGTGGAGCTGCCACAACACGGTGCTGCCGCTGTGACTGATGAGCAGGTTGAGAATGGCGAGAAAGCAGCCGATGAAGAGGGCCGTCTTGAGGTAGGGCCACGCCGCGCGCCCTTTGCCCGCTCCCAGAAGCACCACGAGGCAGAGCGCGAGCACCGCGACGACCTGGAGGGGGTTAACGAGCACGATCGCCGCTAGGATCAAGGCGCCTACGTAGGCGGCTATGGCGGCCGGTTGCCGGCGGGAGAGCCCGCGGCGCCTCGGCTCCGCTCGCCTTCGCGGGGTGACCCGTGGTAGTTCGTTCATTCGCCCTTCCACGGCAGCGGCACGAGCTCGTCGCCGATGAGGGCTACGCCCACCCGACCCGCGAGGGCCTTGGGGGTGAGCAGGGTGAAGAACCGATCCGCCGCCGAGGGCGAGTCGGCCAGGACGACGAGGAGCGGCCGGTCGTCGGCGTTCTCCGCGGGCAGGGTGAGCGCTGCGGCGGCGGCGCGTGGGCCTCGCACTCCCTTTATCGACAGGAGGGAGATGGCGTTGGTCTCGACGTCGACGAGCCTGATGCCCTCTTTGCGCGCGAGGCGCGCGCTGAGCCAGGGGGTTGCGGCGGCCTGCTTGGGTGTGGCGAGGACCAGGCTGCCGGCGGGCGCCTCGCCGCGCAGGCCGCTCTGCTCGCCCAGCGTGAGCCCCGACGCCTTCGCCCACTGCTGCGCGCTCGGCCATTGATCGTCCGCGCTCACGGGGAGCGTGTGCCCTCTCCAGGGGGCGGGAAAGGCCGAGAGCGTCGTGGGCACAGACATCACGTCGGTCCACGTGTGGTAGTCCCACCAGATCGTGGCGCCCTTCGGGAGTTTGTAGTCGGCGGCTCCGGCTCCGGCCATGATGCCGTCGACCCAGTAAAACCAGTCGGCGGCGTCTGCGGAGGGCGTGCCGCTGAAGGTGGATTTAACGCCATCGATGGAGTTAACGAACCCGCCGCCGTAGGCGGTCTCCACCTCGGCCTGCTCCGCGAGGACCGTCATGACGCTGAGGTCCTCACGCCACGGCACGAGCGCGTCGTGCATGACGGTGGCGCCGAAGTCGCGGGAGACGATAAGGCGCACTTCGGTGGCCTGAGGGGGGCGCCCCTCCGCCGACGTGGCGCCCTTGCCCTTTACGCCGGCGCAGCCGGCGGCTCCGCCGGCCAGCAGGAGAAGGAGGAATACGAGCGCGGTGCGAATGGTCCACGGTCGCGTGGTGTGAGTCGTCATCGCTTCGCCTCCTTGAGGGCGGTAGATCCTGTAGAATGATGATAATTATCAAGTATGATGGCTGCACGGGTCAATCGTTGGTGGAGATCGCAGAGGGAGGGACCGTGTGAGCGGTGGTCCAGAGCGCGTCGCGAGAGCCGAGCGTTTCATTGCGCTAATGGCCGTGGTCTTCGTGATCGTGGCGGTCGAGGTCTACTTCTCGCTGCCCGTGGGGAGGGCGCTTTCCTTGAGAGCTGAGGTCGTGAATGCGTCGCCGTCGCCCGCAGCGTCGGGGGTGGCGAGCGGCGATTTAGCCGCAGCACCTCCTATAGATCAGGGTCTTCCGCTGAGCGGGAGCTCGTCGCCCGGTGCGACCGCGCTGCCGGGATCGGCGCTGCTGTCCACGCCGGCCGCCTCGCGCCCGGCCTCCGCCGCCCGCTCTGCGGCGGCGTCCAGCGGCGGGGCGTCGCGGGCTACAACCGCCTCGAAAGCCGGGGCGTCGCGCCCCTCGGGGGCGCAAAGCACGAGCACGCCGAGGCCGAAGCCGACGAAAACCCCCAGCGTTAAGCCGCCGTCCTCGCCTACGCGCGTCTCGATCAATAAGGCGATCGCGTACTTCCGCAGCGCCCAGCTCACGCAGGGCGGCTTCGGCCCCTCGGGGCAGACCGCGTCGATGACACCTTGGGTTGTGCAGGCGATCGCCGCCACCGGTGCGGACGTCTCGGGGTTTAAGCGCTCGGGCGGCAGGAGCCCGATCGCCTATCTGCAGTCGCTCGATATCGACGGCGAGGCGCTCAGCGGCTCGGGGGCGACTCGCAACCCCGCGAACGTGTACACCAAGATGATCATCGCGTATCGCGCCGCCGGTGCCTCGTCGTCGATCAAAGCCGCTGGGAGCAAGCGAATCGATCTCGTTTCTCGTCTTCTCGCGTACAAAAACAGTCAGAGCGGCGCGTTTTCGGCGACACAGGGCGGGGCCAGCACCTACGCCGCCATCTCCACCACCAGCTGGGCGGTGATCGCCCTCAAGGCGGCGAGGGTGAGCTCGTCGCAGTACGACGAATCGGTCTCCTGGCTCGCGCGCCAACAGGAGAGCAACGGGGGCTTCTCGTTTACCCCGGGGGGCGCGCCGGATGCGGACTCCACGGCGGCGGCCGTGCAGGCGTTGAGGGCCGGCGGCGTTGCGGCCTCCTCGCCGACCATTAAACGCGCGATCGCTTACCTCCACACGCAGCAGATGACGAACGGCGGCTTCGTCTCCGGCATGGGCGCGGCGACGAACGCCGAGTCCACCGCGTGGGCGGTGCAGGCCATTCGCGCGGCCGGGCAAAACCCCGCCGGCGCAGCCTGGAAGAAGGGGGGCAAGACGCCGATCGCGTTCTTGCTCTCGCTGCAGAGCGGTTCCGGGGCCTTTTACCACTACGGCACAACGTTGGCGGCGCCGCTTTTAACGACGTCGCAGGTCGTGATCGCGCTGAGCGGAAAGACGTACCCGCTCTAAATTCCCCATGGTGTGCGATCGTGTGCGCGCCTTATCCCCATGATAAGCTCCTCCCGCTTCATAGCTAGGGCTCTAAAAGGAGAGTGGGGGTAGCGACTATAAAGCGTTCGCCTCTTCGTGCTGCAGGCCATTTGCCCCTCCATTTGCTCCTCCTCTTCCTGTGCAGCCTAGGGGTGCTTTTAGGTGCATCCTTCCTGTTGGGTGTTCCGCATGCCTTGGCCTCCGATGGGCGCGGGGGTGCTCTTGTGCTCACCAACCCTGGTGAGCGCACCGCCGACACCACGAAGATCCCTTGGTGGGTCCTCGCAGCCGGCGCCGAGGTTCGCATGGGAGCCCAGTTCAACGTCAACGTCGGCATCATTTACTGGAACCCAGGCTGGAACACCGGCGGCTTAGCGATCGAGAAGCAGCAGCTGGCGAGTACGCCGACGCCGGCGCTTTCTTCTTCGGGCGTTGGTGAGCGGAGGGTGATCGACGCCGGCGAACGCCAGACCCTCGTCCTCAAGAGCGATGGCACCCTCTGGGCGTGGGGTGACAACATGTTCGACCAACTCGGCCTCAACGGCGGTGGGGGGTGTTGTGTCCCAACGCAAGTTGACACCGAGACCAACTGGACGGCGCTCGCCGCCGATTCGAGGTGCGCCCTCGCAATCAAGAGCGATGGCACCCTCTGGGCGTGGGGAGATAACCTGTCCGGTCAGCTCGGCCTCGGCAGCGGCGACTACGACATGGGGTGCTCCATTCCAACACAGGTTGGTGCGGAGAGCGACTGGGCAACGATCGTCATCGGCGAAGGTGATCACACCCACGCCCTCAAAAACGATGGCACCCTCTGGGCGTGGGGGAACAATACGTACGGCGAGCTCGGCTTGGGAGACACTGAAGACCGCTGTACACCAACACAGGTTGGTGCGGAGAACGACTGGATGGTCGTCGCTGCTGGCTTCAGCCATACCCTCGCCCTCAAAAACGACGGCACCCTTTGGGCTTGGGGCCAAAACGAGGAGGGCCAACTCGGCCTCGATGGCAGCTGGGATCGCTGTACACCAACACAGGTTGGCACGGAGAGCGACTGGACGTCGATTGCCGCAGGTAGTGAGCACACCCTCGCCCTTAAAAACGACGGCACCCTCTGGTCGTGGGGCAAGAACAACGACGGCCAGCTCGGCCTCGGCGACACCAAGAGCCGCACGAGCCCGACACGCGTCGGCACTCAAAGCGATTGGGCGATTCTCTCCGCCGGCGATCGCCGCACTCACGCCCTCAAAAACGACGGCACTTTCTGGACGTGGGGCTGGAACAGGTACGGCCAGCTCGGCCTCGGCGACTACAAGAATCGCTTTGTGCCGACCCTCGTCGACGGGCCGTGAGCGACGCGCGGCGCTGAGGTCCTAGCGAGCTCATCTTTCCGCATCTCTGCGAGTCTCGTGCGGCCCATGCTTTTTTCACCCGTTTTTCGTATACTTGCAGGGAGAAGTTGTACCGCAGCATATGCGGATTATCGCCTCCCTCCTCGCCGAGGGCGTGTCGCAGAGCCGGCCGCAAGGGCGCCAGTGAGTAAAGAGGGAGTGGTGTATGTATCGGGTCGGAGACGAGGTCGTCTACCCTCACTACGGTGCTGGTAGGGTGACCAAGATCGAGCAGCGGGAAGTCATGGGTTCTGCGCGTGAGTACCTCACCATCCAGATCCTCCACGACCGCATGACCGTGATGATCCCCGTCGAGAACGCCGCCCGCGTCGGGCTGCGGCGCGTCAGCGAGACGGATGTCGTCGACAGCGTGTTCGAGACGCTTCGCGCTGAACCCACCGAGATGCCCAAGGAGTGGAGCCATCGCTTTAAGCACAACCGCGACAAGCTCAAGACCGGCGATATCTTCGAGGTCGCCGAGGTGGTGCGCAACCTAGCTATTCGCTGTGCCGACAGGGATCTTCCAACCGGAGAGCGGCAGATGCTGAGCAAGGCGAAGCGGATGCTCGCGAGCGAGATCATGTACGCACGCGGGCTCAGCGAGGAGGAGGCCGAGACCCTCTTGGCGGACACGCTCAACGAGCTCTGCGCCGTCGGCCGACCGACCTCGGAGCCTGGCGTGTTGCACCCTGCCTCTGTTGGGTAAGATGAGAGGGTTCTCCGCTGTCGTGAGGAGGTGATCATGGGGCTTGCTCTGTTCGACCCTAGCCGCTGAGCCGGCACGGCGGCGCCTTGCGGCGCACTCGCCGGCGGGGGCCCCGTGAGGGCTCCATACCATTCACCTCTTCGTGGGGAGCGTGGCCGGGCAGCCGGTCCGTCTTCTTAGGGTCTCCCGCCTGTAGCGCATAGATGCAGGTAAAAAGCGGCGCACGGTCGCCCTTCCCTCGAGCTGAGGTAGATCCTTAACCTTACTCGTCTCGATGGGAGAACCATGTCCGATACCCCCATGGACTACCGGTCGATGTGGCAAGAGCTCGACCTCGACCTCGCCGCTCATGATTTGCTCCTGGGCGCGATCCCCGCGCTCTACAGCGAGAGCTATCTCTCGCAAGATGCTCGCCCCACGGCGATGGAGTACTTCGACTTCGTCGTCTCCGAGATCCACGGCCTACGCATTAAAGAGCTCGTCGATCATCGGGCGGCCGGCGGCACCGTAATCGGTTCCTTCTGCCTCTACGTACCGGAGGAGCTTATTCGCGCGCTCGGCGGCGTGGGCGTGGGCCTCTGCGCCGGTGCGGAGTGGGCGTACGACGAGGTGGAGCGCTTCCTGCCGCGCACCACCTGCGCGCTCATCAAGTCGGCCATGGGCTTTAAGCTCGGCAAGGTCTGCCCGTACGCCGAGTGCTCCGACCTGATCATCGGCGAGACGACCTGCGACGGCAAGAAGAAGGCCTACGAACTGCTCGCCGACATCGCACCGATGTACGTAATGGAGTTGCCGCAGATGAAGGCCCCCGCCGACCGCGTGCTCTGGCGGGGCGAGATCGACCGGCTCGTCGTCAAGCTCGAGGAGGTCACCGGGCGCACGCTCGAGGTGAGGGCGCTCAAGAGCGCGATCCGCAAGGTAAACGAGAAGCGCCGCGCACTGCAGCGCCTCAACGCCGCGCGGACGGCGCACCCCGCGCCCATCTCCGGCCGTGACGCCCTGTTGGCGGTGCAGGTCGCCTTCTACGATGATCTGCCGCGCTTTACGCAGATGACCAACCGTGTCGCCGAGGAGCTCGAGCAGCGTATCGCCGATGGGGTCGGCGCGGTGGCCGAAGACGCGCCGCGTATTCTCGTAACGGGCACGCCGATGGCCGTCCCCAACTGGAAGATCCATACTTTAATTGAGAAGGCCGGCGCCGTGGTCGTCGGCGAGGAGCAGTGCACCGGCTCCCGCTACTACACCGATCTGGTGGACGAGGAGCCGGAGACGCTCGAGGGTATGCTCGAGGCTCTTGCGAAGCGCTACCTCGGCATTAACTGCGCCTGCTTTACGCCGAACGACGGGCGTGTGGACGACCTCCTTGAGCTCGCCCGTGCAACGAAGGCGGACGGCGTGATCCACCAGTCGCTTCAGTTTTGTGCGCCGTATCAGATCGAGGCGACTTCGGTGGAGCGGGCGCTCAAAGAGGCCGGGTACCCGGTTTTGCGCATCGACTCCGACTACTCGGCTGAGGACCTCGGGCAGCTCAGTACCAGGGTCGAGGTCTTCCTCGAGATGCTCCGGTGAGCTCCGTTCAACGTCGCGTACTCGGGCTCGACATCGGGTCGCGAACCGTCGGCGCGCTCTGGCTCTCCGGAGCGCCCGACGGCGGGGAGTGCACCGTGCTCGAGAGCACGGTGCTCGACGCCGGCCCCGATCCGCAGCAGACCGCCGCGCGCCTGGTGGCGTGCGGCGGTCACGATCGTGTCGTCGCGACCGGCTACGGCCGTCGCGCCGCGGCCGAGGCCTTCGGCGCCGATGTGATCACCGAGATCAAGGCTTACGCCCTCGGTGTCGCTTATCGGTATCCGGAGGCGGGCGCTATTCTCGATATCGGTGGGCAGGACACGAAGGCGATAGCCCTCTCCTCCTCCGGGGGCGTGGAGGACTTCGAGATGAACGATCGTTGTGCCGCCGGCACGGGCAAGTTCCTCGAGGTCATGGCCGCCGCCCTCGGTGTGGGTATCGATCAGCTGAGCGAGACGGCCCTGCGCGCCGAGCGAGCGGTGCGGATCTCCTCGATGTGCACCGTCTTCGCCGAGAGCGAAGTGATCGGCTTACTCCATCGCGGCGAGTCGCGTGAGGCGATCGCGCGCGGCCTGCACGAGGCGATCGCACGTCGCACGCTCGCCCTGCTCAAGCGCGTCGGCGCCCGGGGTGAGTTGCTCTTCGCCGGCGGCGTGGCGAACAACGAGGCCATGTGCCGGCTGATCGCGGAGGGCTACGGCGGGAGCGTTATCGCCGCTCGGGAGCCGCAGGTGGTGGGCGCGCTCGGCGCCGCGCTGCACGGTGCAGGGCGTGCTCCGTGAGCGGACCGCCCCCGCCCACCGTCACGTATCTCGACAACGCGGCGACGAGCTGGCCGAAGCCGCCGCAGGTGGCGGAGGCGATGACCGCGTTTCTCGCCGACGTCGGTGCCAACCCCGGGCGCTCCGGCCACCACCGCTCGGTGGAGGCCGCGCGGATCGTCTACCGGGCGCGAGAGGCGTTAGCCGAACTGTTCGGGGCTCCCGACCCGCTGCGGATCGCCTTCTGCGCTAACGGAACCGAGGCGCTTAACCTCGCGCTCCGCGGCCTCGTGCGCCCGGGGCAGCAGGTCGTCACCACCGGCATGGAGCACAACTCGGTCATGCGTCCTCTACGGGCGCTCGAACGGGAGGGCGTGATCGTCACGGTGGCGCCCTGTAGCCCGCTCGGCGTGCTGGACCTCGCGGCGCTTGAGCGGAGTATTCGGCCGGAGGCGACCATGGTCGTCGCCACGCACGCCTCTAACGTCACCGGTGCGATAACGCCGGTGGCGGAGCTCGCGGCGCTCTGCCGGGAGCGCGGCCTCCTCCTCCTCGTGGATGGGGCGCAGTCGGCGGGGGCGCTGCCGTTCTCCCTGCGGGAGCTCGGCGTCGACCTCTTCGCCTTCACCGGGCATAAGGCGCTGCTCGGGCCCATGGGCACGGGCGGGCTCGTCGTCGGCGACCGCGTCGAGGTGAGTCGGTTTGAGCCGCTGGTGCGGGGCGGCACGGGCAGCCGCTCCGAGCTGCAGGAGCAACCGGAGTTCCTCCCCGATAAGTTGGAGAGCGGTACGCTTAACGTCGTCGGGCTCGTCGGCCTCACCGCCGGGGTTGAGTGGGTCCTCAAGCGCGGCGTCGAGGCGATCCGCGCGAGGGAGGCGCAGCTTACGGAGCGGTTGCTCCGCGGCCTCCGGGAGATTCCGGAGGTGACGGTGTACGGTGAGCTGGACGCTCGAAGCCGCACCGGCACCGTCTCATTGACGATCAACGGAGCGGACTCGGGTGAGGTCGGGCGCCGTCTCGACGACGAGTTCGGGGTGGCCGCCCGCGTGGGGCTCCACTGCAGCCCGCTTGCGCACGAGACCCTCGGCACGTCTCCGCACGGGACGGTGAGGCTCTCCCTCGGCGCCTTCACCACGGAGGGCGAGATCGCTCACGCCCTCCGGGCGGTGAGGGCGCTCGCCCGGGCCTCTGACGATGGGGAGGTGGTGGGTGGTCGCTGACGTACCCACGCATACGTTCTTCTTGGTGCCGTCGGCCAACCACGCCGTGCAGGGCGAGCGATCGTTGCTCGTCGCGGGGGTGGCTTGTCGTCTTATCCCCGTGCCCCGTGACATCAGCTCGCAGTGCGGCGTGTGCCTGTGTGTGGCGTACGGGGAGGGCGAGAGCGCCGGGCGCATTCTTCGGGCCGCCGGCGTCGCGGTGGAGGCTGTTCACAACAAGGTGATGTCGGCGCACGTATCGTCGACCTGAGGAGGAGAAGATGAAGGACGCTCACACGGACCTGGCCGGCGACACCGTCGTGGTCGCCATCTCCAGCACCACGATGGGTCGCGGGGACGATCAGCTCGGAGGGGTGCTCCTGCGGAGCTTCTTGCACACGCTTGGGGAGATCTCTCCCACTCCGCACGTGCTGATCTTCTTAAACGAGGGGGTGAAGCTCGTAACGGAGGGCTCGTCCGTCCTCGACGACCTCCTCGCGCTTCAGGAGAAGGGTGTGGAGCTCCTCGCCTGTGGCACGTGCCTCGGCCACTTCGGGCTTAAGGAGAAGGTCGCCGTGGGGCAGGTCTCCAACATGTACGTTATCGCGGAGACCATGGTGCGCGCGGCGAAGGTCGTTAACCTATAAGGGGGCGCGGCGCCGCCGGGGCGGCCGCGTGCGGCCGCCCGTTACGGCGCCGCGCCCGGCTCAAAGCGGTAGCCCATACGCGCCGCGGTGAGGAAGTAACGCGGCTCGCTGGGTGAGGGCTCGAGCTTACGACGAATCTGCCCCACGTAGACTCGCAGGTAGTGCGTCTCCTTCTCGTAGGAGGGGCCCCAGACCTCCTGCAGGAGTTGCTGTTGGGTGACGAGTCGCCCGGCGTTGCGCACCAGGATCTCCACGATGCGCCACTCGGTGGCCGTGAGGTGCACCTCCTCGCCGGCGCGGGTGACGCGCCGAGCAGCGAGGTCGATGGTGAAGTCCGGGGTCTCGACCACGATGGGCTCATCGGCCGGGGTTACGCGGCGGAGCGCTGCGCGCAGCCGCGCGAGGAGCTCGTCCATGCCGAACGGCTTGGTGACGTAGTCGTCCGCGCCGGCGTCGAGGGCCGCGACCTTGTCGGCCTCGCGGTCGCGCACGGAGAGCACGATGATGGGCACGGAGCTCCAGCCGCGCACGCCGGCTATGACCTCGAGCCCGTCGATGCCGGGGAGCCCGAGGTCGAGGATGATGACGTCGGGGCGGTGGCGTGCGGTCAGGCGGAGCGCCGTCTCGCCGTCCTCGGCGAGGTACACCTCGTAGCCGCGCGCGCGAAGGTTGATGCCGAGCGCTCGCAGGATCTGACGCTCGTCGTCGACGACCAAGACGCGCGTCATCGCTGTGCCTTTAGTTGGACGATGATGGTGAGCCCTCCTCCCGGGGTGTCGTCGGCCTCTATCGTGCCGCCCATCGCCTCAATGAACCCCTTCGCGATGGCGAGCCCGAGGCCTTCTCCCTCCCGTCGTTGGGCGGAGTCCCCGAGGCGGCAGAAGGGTAAGAAGATCCTCTCAAGTTCGTTCGCCGATACGCCGGGGCCGCGGTCGACGACGCGGATGGTGACGGCGTCGCGGATGAGCGCGGCCTGCACGTGTACTTCATCGTCGTCGGAGTAGGAGGCGGCGTTGGCGATGATGTTGGCGAGCGCTCGCTCCAGGAGTACTTCGTCCCCCATCACCGGCGGCAGCCTCTCCTCGATGGCGACGACGATAGTGCTCGAGCTCGTGTCGATGCTCGCTATGGCCTCCGCGATGATCTCCTCGAGCGGGATGAGCTCCTCGCGGACCTCGAGCGCCCCCGCCTGCAGGCGGCTCATGTCGAGCAGGCTCCCGACCACGCGGTTGAGGCGGTCGGTCTCCTCGTCGATCGTGGTCAAGAGCTCATACTGTGCCTCCGGCGTCCAGGCGACGTCGTTTTGGAGGAGGCTGGTGGCCGAGGCCTTGATCGCGGCGAGTGGGGTGCGGAGGTCGTGAGAGACACTGGAGAGGATGCTCGCCCGCAGTTCGTTGATCGCGGCGAGGCTTTCGACACTGGCCGCCTCCGTCTCGAGCTCTTTGTGCTCTATGGAGGCCTCGAGCTCCTTGGCGAACGCGTCGAGCATGCGCGCGTCTTCGTCGTTGCGCGGCTTCTGCGGTGAGGCGACGAGGATGTGGTGAAGTCCGACCTCGATAGCCACCTCGGCGTCGGCGATATCGGCGGGGTGGTCGCGGCTCGAGGCCTCCACCCGCCAGTCGCCGTCGATGTAGCGGAGGAGCGCCGCGCCGTCGAAGCCGAAGGATCGGCACAGGCCGTCGAGGATCGTGGTGGTGTCCGACGTTCCGGCGAGGCGCATGAGCGTCTCGGCCTTCGTCCGCGACTGAGTCGCCTGCGCCGCGCGCCGGGCGGCGAGCGCCACGAAGGCGCTCATAAACGACGCGACGGCGAGGAAGATGAGCAGTGCGAGGAGGTTCTCCGGCCTGCTGACGGTGAGCGCGTGGATCGGCGGCGTGAAGTACCAGTTAACGAGGAGGAAGCCGCCGACGGCGACGGTGAGCGCCGGCCAGAGTCCGCCGACCGCCGAGACGCAGACGACGAGGAGGAGGAAGAGGAGCAGGACGCTGGAGGGGAAGAGCTCGCCGTGGAGGTGGACGAGCGCCCACGTAAGGAGCGGGACCCCCACGATCCCGAGCGCGAAGCCGAGGGCGATGCGCCGCGGGGCGAGCGAGCGTGGGCGTCGCCGCCGCGGCTTCGGCTTGGCCCCGTCGTCGAAGCTGGAGTTGCGGCGGATCACGTGGACGTCGAGGTCCACGCCCGAGAGGCGGATAACCGTGCTGATGACCGACCCGTAGAGGAGCTCGCTCCAGCCGGAGCGCTCCCCCGCCCCGAGGAAGATCTGCGTGGCGTTGAGCGAGCGGGCCGTCTCCACGAGTGCGGCGCCGACGCTGACGTCGGCCACCTCGCGGTATCGTCCGCCGAGGCGCTCTACGAGGCGGACCTGCTGCTCCAGGAGCTTCGCGGAGCTCGTGCGCAGGCCGGTCTGCGAGCGCACGTGGACGGCGATGAGCTGGGCGTTGAGCCGCTGCGCCATGCGCGCCGCCCGTCGTATTAGTCGGTCGCCGTCGGTGGAGCCCGAGAGGGCGACCACGACGCGCTCGCGCGTCTCCCACGCCTCGGAGATGCCGTGGCGTACGCGGTACTCGGCGAGGCCCTCCTCCACGCGGTCGGCGATCCAGAGCAGCGCGAGCTCGCGGAGCGCCGCGAGGTTGCCGGAGCGAAAGTAGTTGCCGAGCGCCGCGTCGACGCGCTCGGCCGGGTAAATGTCGCCTCGCGCCAGCCTGGCGCGGATCGTCTCTACGGCGAGGTCGACCAGCTGGAGCTGGTCCGCTCGCCGCACCACCTCATCGGGGATCGTCTCCCGTTGTACTACACCGGTGATCTGCTCCACCACGTCGTTGAGCGACTCGAGGTGCTGGATGTTGAGGTTGGAGATGACGTTGATCCCGGCGGCGAGCAACTCCTCCACATCTTGCCAGCGCTTCTGGTTGCGGCTGCCGGGGACGTTGGTGTGCGCGAGTTCGTCCACGAACGCCAGTTGAGGGCGACGGGCGAGGATCGCGTCGAGGTCCATCTCCTCAAAGGTCGTCTCTCGGTGGGCGACGCGCTTGCGGGGGACAACCTCGAGGTCGCCGAGTTGCGCCTCGGTGTGGCGCCTGCCGTGCGACTCGAAGAACCCGACGACGACATCCTCGCCGCGCTCGTGGCGGCGGCGTCCCTCGCTGAGCATCGCGTAGCTCTTACCCACGCCGGGTGCCGCGCCGAGGTAGATGCGCAGTGTGCCGCGGGTCATTGTGTGCCTCGCGGAGCCAGTTGGTCGAGGGAGAGGTTGAGGGTGAGCACGTTAACGCCGGGCTCGCCGAGGATCTTAAGGGGGCGGCGGGCCGTCGCCCCGTCGACGAGCTTGAGCACCGTGGGCAGCGGCAGGTGCCGGGCGGTCGCCACGCGGCGCGCCTGCAGCCGGGCGTTGGCGACGGAGATGTGGGGGTCGAGGCCGGAGCCCGAGCCGGTGACGGCGTCGTCGGGGACCCGCTCAGCTGCGCTCAGCCCGTTGAGGCGGCGGTAGGCTGCGTCGCGCCGCTCGATCTCCTCGCGGAGCGCGGGGTTACTGGGCCCCAGGTTGGAGGCGCCGCTCGCCATCGCGTCGTACCCCCCGCCGGCCGACGAGGGGCGGGGGTGGAAGTAGCCGGGCGTCGTGAAGGCCTGTGCGATGAGCGATGAGCCCACCGCGACGCCGTCTCGCGTGACGAGTGAGCCGTTCGCCCGGTGGCCGAAGGCGACCTGGGCGATCCCCGTGACGCAGAGCGGGTAGACGACGCCCGTGAGGAGCGTGAGGAGTGCGAAGACCACGATGGCGGTAGGAAGCTGGCGGCGCATATCAGGCGAATCCAATGAGGGAGAGGATGATGTCGATGAGTTTAATACCGATAAAGGGGGTGATCACGCCGCCGAGGCCGTAGAGCAGCAGGTTGCGCCGGAGCGCCTGTGCCGCTGAGGTGGTGCGAAACCGCACGCCGCGGAGCGCGAGTGGGATGAGGCCGATGATCACGAGGGCGTTGAAGATGACGGCGCTCAGCACGGCTGACTCCGGTGTGGCCAGGTGCATGATGTTGAGCGCGTTGAGCGCCGGAAGCGCGCCGGAGAACATCGCCGGGATGATGGCGAAGTACTTCGCCACGTCGTTCGCGATGGAGAACGTGGTGAGCGCTCCGCGGGTCACGAGGAGCTGTTTGCCGATCTCGACGATCTCGATGAGCTTGGTGGGGTTGGAGTCGAGGTCGATCATGTTGCCGGCCTCGCGCGCGGCCTGTGTGCCGGTGTTCATGACCACGCCGACGTCGGCCTGGGCCAACGCCGGCGCGTCGTTGGTGCCATCGCCGGTCATGGCCACTAGGGAGCCGCTGGCCTGCTCCCGGCGGATCAGGGCCATCTTCTCCTCGGGCGTCGCGTCGGCGAGGAAGTCATCTACGCCCGCCTCCTCGGCGATCGCCTTGGCGGTGAGCGGGTTGTCGCCGGTGATCATGATGGTGCGGATGCCCATGCGGCGGAGCTCGCTGAAGCGTTCACGCATGCCGTCTTTGATGACGTCTTTAAGGTGGATAACGCCGAGGGGTACGTTGTTCTCGGCGACGACGAGTGGAGTGCCGCCCTGCACGGCGACGCCGTCGACGAGCGTCTCGAGCTCCGGGGGCACCTCGCCGCCGGCCCTCGTGACGAGCTTGTGGATGGCGTCGCTCGCCCCCTTGCGGATCGAGCGGCCGTCGAGGTCGATGCCGCTCATCCTCGTCTGGGCGGTGAAGGGTACAAAGGTCGCCTCGGGGAGCTCGCGGACGGTGAGGCCGAAGCGCTCCTGTGCGAGGGCGACGATCGAGCGGCCCTCGGGCGTCTCGTCGGAGAGGCTCGAGAGTTGGGCCGCCTCGGCCAGTGCGGTTTCGTCGACGCCGGGGAGGGGGAAGAAGGCGGCCGCTTGCCGGTTCCCCAGGGTGATCGTGCCCGTCTTGTCGAGGAGGAGGGTTGAGCAGTCGCCGGCCGCCTCTACGGCGCGGCCGGACTTCGCGAGCACGTTGTGCTGCACCAGATGGTCCATGCCCGCGATCCCGATGGCGGAGAGGAGCGCCCCGATCGTCGTGGGTATGAGGCATACGAGGAGCGCGGCGAGGATCACGAGGCGTTGGCCGGCGTTGGAGTAAAGGGCGAACGGCTGGAGGGTTACCACGGCGACGGTGAAGACGACCGTCAGCCCGATGAGGAGCACATCCAGGGCCTTCTCGTTTGGTGTCTTTTGGCGGGAGGAGCCCTCGACCAGTGCGATCATGCGGTCGAGGAAGCTCTCCCCCGGTTGTTGGGTGACGCGCACCACGATGCGGTCGGAGAGCACGCGAGTGCCGCCGGTGACCGCGGAGCGGTCGCCGCCCGACTCGCGGATCACCGGCGCCGACTCCCCGGTGATCGCCGACTCGTCGACGGTGGCGATGCCCTCGACGATCTCCCCGTCGGCCGGTATGAGCTCGCCGGCCGCCACGACGACCTCATCGCCGAGTGCGAGGCTGCCCGAGGGCACCTCCTCTACTCCCCCCTCGGCGGTGCGCCGGCGGGCGACCATCTCGGAGCGGGTGCGGCGCAGCGAGGCGGCTTGAGCTTTGCCGCGGCCCTCGGCCATGGCCTCGGCGAAGTTCGCGAAGAGCACGGTAAACCAGAGCCACGCGGCGATCGACCAGGCGAAGACGGAGGGCTGGACGAGGGCGATCAGCGTGACGAGCACGCTCGTCGCCTCGACGACGAAGAGCACCGGGGAGTGGATCATGCGGCGGGGGTTGAGCTTGCGGAAGGAGTCCACGATCGCCCGGCCCACCAGGGAGCGGGAGGCCGCTGCTGAGGAGGATGAGGGGGTCTTAGTGCTCACAGTGCGAGGTGCTCCACGATCGGCCCGAGGGTGAGCACGGGGAAGTACGTGAGCCCCACCATAATCGCGATGACGGCGAGGAGGACGACGAGGAAGAGCGGGGTGTGGGTGGGGAGCGTCCCCGCGCTTGGGGGCACCGTCTGCTTCTTGGCGAGCGAGCCGGCGATGGCGAGCACGGGGATGATGAGAAAGAACCTACCGGCGAGCATGGCGAGCGCGCCGGCGGTGTTGTACCACGCGGTGTTGCCGCTGAGCCCGGCGAAGGCCGAGCCGTTGTTGTTGGCCTGCGAGGCGAACGCGTAGACGATCTCGCTGATGCCGTGGGGGCCGGGGTTGAGGATCGACGCTCGCGCCGACTCCAGGAGCAGGGAGGCCCCGCTGAGGGTGAGTACGACGATCGGTACCACGAGGATCGCGAAGACCACGAGCTTCATCTCGGCGACCTGGACCTTTTTGCCGAGGTACTCCGGGGTGCGGCCCACCATGAGCCCCGAGATGAAGACGGCGAGCAGGACGAAGAGCAGGATGCCGTAGAGGCCGGAGCCGACGCCTCCCGGCGAGACCTCCCCGAGGAGCATGTTGAGAAGGAGGAGGCCGCCGCCGCCGGGGGTGAAGCTGTCGTGGGAGGCGTTGACGGCGCCGGTGGAGGTGCCCGTAGTGGAGACGCCGAAGAGCGCCGAGCCGGCGGTGCCGAACCGCGTCTCCTTGCCCTCTATCGTGAGCGTGCCGCCGCCCGGGCGGGGTACGCCGGCGGCCTCCAGTGAGGAGACGGCGACCGCGGAGCCGGCCCACAGGAGGAGCATCGCCAGCAGGAGCACGCGACCCTGGCGACGGTCGCCTACCAGGCGGCCGAAGGCGAAGGTGAGCGCGAAGGGGATGAGGAGCACGGCGGCTATCTGGATGATGTTGGTGAGCGGCGTGGGGTTCTCAAACGGGTGAGCCGAGTTGGCGCCGGTGATGCCGCCGCCGTTGGTGCCCAGCATCTTGACGGCCTCTTGACTCGCGATCGGGCCGCGGTACAGGGTCTGCTCCGCCCCCTCAAGGGTGAGGACGTGCGCGGGTCCGCCGAGCGTCTGCACGGTGCCGAGCGCCCCGAGCACGAGCGCGAGCACGAGCGCGAGCGGCAGGAGGATGCGCGTAACGCCCCGCACGAGGTCGCACCAGAAGTTGCCGATCGTCTCCGAGCGGCTGCGGGTGAGGCCCCGGACGAGGGCGACCGCCACGGCCAGGCCGACTGCGGCCGAGACGAAGTTCTGCACGGTGAGCCCCGCCATCTGAAGGAGGTGACTCGCCGTCGCCTCGCCGCTGTAGTTTTGCCAGTTCGTGTTGGTCACGAAGCTCGCGGCGGTGTTGAGGGCGACGAAGGGGCTGGCCGGCTTAGCTGCGGTGGGGTTGAGCGGGAGCACCCCCTGTAGGCGCTGGAGGAGGTAGAGGCCGACGGTGCAGACGAGGCTGAAGGCGATGAGGGAGACGGCGTAGACGCTCCAGGGTTGTTCGCGCTCGGGGTCCACCCGCCCCACGCGGTAGATCAGCCGCTCGACCGGCGCGAAGACGCGGTCGCCGGGGGCCGTAGCGCCGCCGTAGACCTTCGCGATGTAGGCGCCGAGCGGCGCCGCGAGGAGGAGGACGGCCCCGATGAGGGCCAGGAACTGAAGCCACGCCACCGCCGTCATGCCCGGTCCTCCGGGTCGCGGTGCGTGATGTTGCTGCAGCCGCGCACCAAGAGGAGCGCCGCGGCGAAGAAGCCGACGATCAAGATAATGAGGAGGAGGTCGAGCATCGCCGGATCACGGTACCACCGGGTCGATGCAAGTGAAGCGATTCTTACGAAATCCCTACGGTTAGCGGGGGGATCTCTACGAGGGGTTGACGCGCGAGGGAGGAGAGAGGGGCGCAGACCCGCGTAAGCCCCGCAGAGCGGCCACATGCCACTCGCCGCCTGCGGGGCTTAGGGTCGTGCGATTAGCTGCGAAGGCCAGCCAGAGCTTCGGCCTCTTCGCGGACATCCTCGCGGAGATAGGCTCGGGCCAAGCGCGTCTCGCGATCGTCGATAACGCTGGCGGTCTGTACTTGCTTCATGCTCGCTCCTCTCTTCGCGTCTCGTGCCGTCCGGCCGTTCCGGACGACGAGAAAAGTGTGGTGGCTCTCAATTGCAGCAGGCTGAACGCTCCGTTAGGGTGCGGTAACCTCGCAGTGCTGGGTAAAGAGCCGAGTACTTCTCCCGCTTTCCCTCTCTTTATCGGTCGAGCGGGGAGGGCACTGTAGCATAAAGATCGGCGAAAGTGAAGCCTTTAATTAATACGCGTTGCCACGCTTGGCGACGATGAGTGAGGAGGCCGGTATGGCGCCACTTAAGCTAGGGGTTTTGATCTCGGGGAGCGGCTCTAATCTCCAGGCGATCATCGATCGCATCGCCGCGGGCACGCTCCACGCGGAGCTCGCCCTCGTGGTCTCGAGCAAGCCCGACGCCTACGGCTTGGAGCGGGCGCGCCGCGCCGGAGTCGCTACGGCGGCGTTGAGCGCGGCGGACTTCGCCGACGCGAGCGCCTACAACGCCGCGCTCGCGGAGGTGCTACGGGGCGCGGGGGTGGAGCTCGTCGTCATGGCTGGCTACATGCGGCTCCTCGGCACCGAGGTGCTCGATGCCTACCCCAACCGGGTCATCAACCTGCACCCCTCACTCCTCCCGTCGTTTATGGGGGGGCAGGGCATCCGCGACGCCTTTACGTACGGCGTTAAAGTGACGGGTGTGAGCGTGCACTTCGCCGACGGCGCGTACGACACCGGCGCGGTGATCGCGCAGCGGCCGGTGGTTATAGAGGAGGACGACACGCTGGAGTCGCTCGAGGAGCGCATCCACGCGGTGGAGCACGAGCTCCTCCCCGAGGTGATTCAGCTACTAGCCGAGGGGCGGGTGCGGCTTGAGGGCCGCCGGGTCCGCATTAGGCCCCCGGCGCCTCGGTAAAGCTCACCTTCTCGAAGGGGAGCTCCTCGGCCGGGCGGCCCTCCTTCTCCTCCGCGGCGTAGCCGATAGCCACGATCGCCTCCACGGCGAGCGAGGGGTCGGCGCCGAGGAGCTCCACGACGTAGTCCTCGGCGCTCTGCCCGTCGGCCCGCTTGCGGTCGCGGATCTGCACCCAGCAGCTGCCGAGGCCCAGGTCGTGCGCCTCCAGGTGCACGAGCATGGCGACCGCCGAGGAGTACTCCACCCAGACGTCGGAGATGGCCGGGTCGGCGCAGATCACGATGGCGAGGGGCGCGCCCTTAACGAAGCTCGCGCCGTGCGCCTTGGCCTCGGCCAGCCGGGCGATAGTCTCGGCGTCGCGCACGACGAAGAGCCGCCAGGGCGCCTTGCCGGGCGAGTGGGGGCTGCGCAGCGCGGCCTCGATCAGGAGGTCGAGCTTCTCCTGTTCGACCTGCTGATCGGTGAACGCGCGCACGCTTCTTCTGGAGCGAAGGAGCTCGATGAGCATCGTCTGCCTCCCGCGTAGGTGTGGTACTAGAGGATGTTAAACGCCAACAGGGCGGCGACGACGAGCGCGAGCCCGAGGCGGTAGTAGCCGAAGATCGCCATGCCGTGGCGGTTGAGGTAGCCGACCATCCACTTTACCGCGATCGCCGCGGAGATAAACGCGGCCACCACACCGATGATCGGCGCGGCCAGGCCGAGGGTGCTGACGATCGTCTGGCCCTCGCGGATGGTCTCGACGAGGGTGGCGCCGCTCAGCGTGACCAACCCAAGCAAGAAGCTGTACTCAACCGCGGCTTGGGTGCTGAGCCCCATGAGGCGGCCGCCGAGGATCGTCGCGAGGCTGCGGCTCATACCGGGCCACATGGCGATGCACTGGAGGAGCCCGATGAGAATGGCGCGCCCCAACGTGAGGTTTTCGAGGTCTTCGCCGTCGGAGGAGGTGTAGCCGACTCGCCGGTCGCGGCTGGCGACGGCGAGAATGACCAAGCCCCCGATGAGCCAGGCGAAGGTGATGGGCCAGAGGGCGAAGAGATGCTCCTTGAGGAGGTGCTCGCCGAGCACCCCGATGATCACCGCGGGGATCACCGAAGCGATGAGGGCGATGCCCACGCGGCGACCGCCTTCGTCTCGCCCGGCGAAGCCGCGCAGGATGCTCCAGATGCGGCCTGCGTAGAGGACGAGCACGGCGAGGATGGCGCCGAACTGGATGACGATCGCGTAAGCGTCGGCCGCCTTCTTCTCCGACTCGGTGGTGGTGAGGCCGAGGAGGTGTGAGGTGAGGAGGAGGTGCCCGGTGGAGCTCACCGGGAGGTACTCCGTGACGCCCTCCACGATGCCGAGGATAACGGCGTCGAGGGTGCCGAGGCCGCCTTTGCTCGTCTCCGCGGCGGGGGCCGGCGAGGGCGAGGGGGTCGCCGCGAGCGCCGGTGTGCCGGTGAGGCCGAGGGCGGCTACGAGCACGACGACGGTGGTGGCCAGGAGTGCGATGGTGCGACGAAGCATTGCGCGATCTTACCGAAAACCGAAAGTGCATACACCCCCTCATTGCGGGCGATGCGGTGAAGTCGGCGTGTGTGTTATGGACAGCGAAGAGGGGTAGTATTAAAAGGGGACTCGGGGCACACCAATGGCGAGGAGGGGCGATGAAGCGCGTCGATCGCGACGAGTTCGGCGGCAAAGCATCGCTTTCACAAACGGCCACGCGGCTCCTGCACGCCGCGCGGAATATCGTGATGAAGAAGGGCTACAGCTCGTTGAGCCTCTCCGCCGTCGGCGAGGAGGCTAACGAGTACGCCTCCCTTGTGGGCTACCACTTCGGCAGCAAGGCCGGCCTCGTCGCCGCCCTGCAGGCCTACAACTCCGAGAAGCTCTTCTCCGAGATGCAATCCACGCTGGATTTGCCGCTCGAGGGGTTGGAGCTCGTGGAGGAGCTCTCTCGCGTGGAGGAGCGTGCCTCCGCCGAGCTCAAGGAGCTCCGCATCTTTTACGAGCTCTTGCCAACGCTCTTTCACGATAAAAAGTTACAGCGAAACGCAGGGCACTACTATCACGCCACCCGCAGCGTGGATGCGGCTGCGTTCAGCGACGTGGCGGCGCTCAAGCCGGAGGAGGCGGAGCAGCTCGCGGTATTAGCGCAGAGCGTGATGGACGGCATGGGCATACAGCGTGCGCTCGATTCAAAGGGCGCGGACTACGCCGGGGCGTATGAGCTATGGAGGGAGTTGCTCACGGGGTACCTTAAGGCGAGAGCCCTTGAGGTACCGCTCGAGACACCTTCATGATCGCGGCTCTTCTCGCCCTCGCCTCGAGTCTGGCGTACGGCTCCACGGATTTTCTCGCCGGTCTCAAGAGTCGCACGTACTCCATGTGGTCGGTCACCTTAATCAGCCAGACCATCGGTTTGGTTTTGGTGGGGCTGCTCTTACCTTTCTCCGGCGAGCCCTTCTCGCAGCCCGGTCTCCTCGTGCTCACGGCCATCTCCGGGGTGGGCAGCACCGTCGGCATCGTGCTCTATTACTCCGCGCTGGCGGCCGGGACCATGAGCGTTGTCGCGCCGATCGTCGCCTCCTCCTCCGTTATCCCGGTGCTCGTCGGCCTCGCCATCGGCGAGCGCGCCAGTGCGCTGCAGTACGTCGGTATGGCCTTGGCTATCGGCGGTGTGGCACTGAGCTCGCGGGTCGAGGGGCGCTCCGGTAGCGAGGTCGGTAAGCGGAGCATTCTGCGCGCCATCGTCGCGGCGCTCGGGTTCGGCGTCGTCATGGTCGGCCTCGGGTTCGGCGGCCGAGCGGGCGTGCTCTGGTCGGTCTTCGCGATGCGCTTGGGCTGCGCGAGCGCCCTCTTCGCGTACATTCTCCTCACGCGTCGGAGCATCGCTCTATCGTGGCGTGCGGTCCCCTCCCTCGTCCTCATCGGCTTCCTCGGCATCCTCGCAAACCTGCTCTTCACCGAGGCGACGACGATGGACGGGCTCGGCATCGTCTCCGTGCTCGGCACCCTGGCCCCCGTCGTCGTCATCTCCTACGCCTTCCTCTTCCTCCGCGAGCGATTGACGAAATCGCAGATCGTCGCCGCCGGTATCGTGCTCTGCGGGGTCATCGCGATCGGCGCCGGCTAGGGGCGAGTCTTGCTCCTTCGCGGCGGTTGTCGTACCGTGGGGTGAACCGACAGTAGCCGCCCGGGGCCGTACGGCGACGGGCGGTGCGAGGAGATTACATGCACAAAATCGCGAACTTCCTCTTTCTCATCCTCTCTCTGTACTCGTGGACGATCATCATCCAGGTAGTACTCTCGTGGCTCAAGCCCCGACCCGGCACGACGCTCTTTAATGTCTCCACCGCGCTCTCGAGGCTCACCGACCCCTACCTCAACCTCTTCCGCCGCCTCCTGCCGGCCAAGTGGACCAGCGAGCTCTCCATCGACGTCAGCCCCGTGCTCGGCATCCTCGGGCTCTACCTCGTTATGCGGGGGCTCGCGCTCCTCTAATGAACGTCCTCGTCGTGAACTGCGGGAGCTCCTCGCAGGGGTTTAGCGTGTTCTCGGCGCAGCGTGGTCGGCCCTCTGAGGTCGTCGCGACCGGAAAGGCGCACCACGTGGCCACGCGTACGCGCTCGAGTGCCTATGTGGAGTGGAGCGTGGCGGGCGAGGTGGGGCGCCGCGATGCGGAGCTCCCCACGCACGCGGCGGCGGCCGAGGTTATCCTCGCTCTCCTTGAGGAGCACGGCGTGGCGGTCGACGCTCTCGGTCATCGCTTTGTGCACGGCGGGAGCGCGTTTACGCAGACCACGCGGATCGACGCGGACTCGCTCGCACGGCTCCGTGCGACGGTGTCGCTCGCGCCGATCCACAACCCCAACACGCTGAGCGTGATCGAGGTCTGCACTCGCACCCTCCCCGCTGTGCCGCAGTACGCCGTGTTCGACACCGCTTTTCACGCGGGGCTTCCGCCGGAGAGCTTTACGTACGCCCTCCCCCCGGCGCTCGCCGCGAAGCACGGGTTTCGCAAGTACGGCTTTCACGGCCTCTCGTATCACACAGTGAGCCGCCGGGCGGCGGAGCTGCTCCGGCGGCCGCTCTCGGAGCTCCGCTTGGTGATCTGCCACCTCGGCACCGGCGGCTCCAGTGTCGCCGCGGTTAAAGGCGGTCGCTCGCTAGATACGTCCATGGGGTACTCGCCGCTGCCCGGGCTCGTGATGTCCACGAGGTGCGGCGATATCGACGCGGAGATCGTGGTGCAGCTCGTGCGCGAGGGGTACGACGCCGAGCGCCTCGAACGGCTTCTCAACGCCGAGTCCGGCCTGCTCGGCCTCTCCGGCCTCTCCTCGGACCTCGAGGAGGTCATCGCTGCGGCTGAGGGCGGCGATGAGGCGGCCGCGTTGGCTTACGGCGTCTACGCCGAGCGCCTCCGGCACTTCGTCGGCGCCTACGTATGGCGCCTCGGCGGCGCCGATGCACTCGTCTTCACCGACACAGTAGGGCTGCGCTCATGGCGGCTACGGGAGCGGGTGTGCGCCGGGGCGGAGCCCCTCGGCGTCGTGCTCGACGCCGAGGCGAACCGCCTCACTGCGGGGGGAGAGGCCGCGTGCGTAAGCGCCCCCTCGTCGCCCATCGCCGTACTCGTCGTGCCCACCGACGAGGAGGGGGCGATTCTCCACGAAGTGCTCGCTCAGCTCGGCGTTTTGTAGCCCCTCGGCGGGCCCGTTGCAGGGAGCGACGGCGGCGTGGCGAACGTGGTAAAGTGAATCGTTGTCAAGGGTACGGAGAAGGGTGGAGTGGGTGACCGTTGCCAGGGTTGTAAACGAACGCACCACGATGCGTGACCTTGCGCCGCAGATCTATCGGCAGCGCCTCATTATCGAGGGCACCTGCCCGTCACCCGTCACCGCCGAGCAGATCATCGCGTATCTTACGGAGCTCTCGGTGGTGTGTGAGATGAACCTTCTCCTCGAGCCGGTGACGCACCGCTCAGATGCCTTCGGTTGGGCGGGCTGGGTGCATTGGGAGTCCTCCGGCGCTCACTTCTACGCGTGGGACGAGCCCTATCCCTTCTTCAGCGTCGATATTTATACGTGCAAGCGCTTCGATTCATCGCAGGCGGTCGAGTTCACCGAGAGGTTTTTCGACGCCTTCGAGATCGTCGCGAAGGCGGTTTAGCGTGCTCTTCGACCCACGGCTGAGTGCTGCCGCTCTCGAACGCTTGGTCGATCGTTGTGTTTCGCCCGTCGCTACCGAGCGATTCGGCGCCTACCTCTTCTTCAGCGACGAGCCCACTGCTGAGCTCGCCCGTCACGTGGAGCAGACGGTGTTTCTCGACTCCTTCGGCAACACCCCTGAGCTCCTGGCTGCGGAGTACAGCCCTTATGAGCGTAACAGCGTGTACCTCTGCGTTATCGACCACGAGTTCCGCCGACCGGCGGGTGTGATCCGTCTCCTGCTCCCCGTCCCCGCTGGCCTCAAGAGCCTGAACGATATGGAGGCGGTGTGGGGTGAGTCGGCGGAGCAACTCTTCCTGCGTGCCGGCACCCCCTTTATTCGTGAGAAAACATGGGATATAGCGACCCTCGCGGTCGACTTAGATTATCGTGGCGCGAAGACCAAAGGGGCCGTTGCGGCCGGGTTGTACCAAACGTTGACACTGGCGGCGCTAGCTTGCGGTGTCAACTGGTTTATCGCTATTCTCGACGCACCGGTGTTTCGCTCCCTTCGCTGGCAGCTGTGCTCTATCTTCCAGGAGTTTGAGGGGGTGGAGCCGCGGGAGTACCTCGGGTCCGTCGCCAGCATCCCGGCGTGGTGCGATGTTGCCGCCGCAGAGCGTCGGCTTGCGGAGGTAAACCCACGGCTTCACACCGTTCTGGTGCGGGGGATCGGCCTTGAGGAGAGCGTTCGCCGCGTCGACTTCGCGCGTATCGAGCGGTTGCAGTCTTGGTGGCGCTCCTTGTCTCTGGAGACCATGAGCATCGCCGAGCGGGCGGACCTCAGCCGAAGCTAGTCGTCGATGGCGAGGCGGGTGTCCTTCGCCTCCTCGATCTCTTTGATCCTCTGCGGGAGTATCTTGGCGGCCACCGGCCGTGAGTAGAAGAAGCCCTGAATGGTGGTGCAGCCGAGCTTCGCGATGTGCCTCGCCTGAGCCGCCGTCTCCACTCCCTCCGCCACTGCGGAGATCTTGAGCGCTCGAGCCATCGCCGTGATCGCCGCGACGAGGGTGGCGTCGGGGCTGTTCGCGTTCTCGAGGTTGCCGATAAACGCACGGTCGATCTTGAGGATCGTCGCGGGGAGCCTGCGGACGTAGGCGAGCGATGAGTACTCGGATCCGAAGTCGTCGATGGCTACCCGCACGTCGAGACGGCGGAGATCTCCGAGCACGGTTGCCGCGAACTCCGGATCCTTCATGAGTACGGACTCGGTGAGCTCGAGGCAGAGCGACGACCCCTTGAGCTTGTAGGTCTTAAGGAGCTCGGCGACGCGCTCTACCACGTTGCCGCTGTGGAGTTGCACCCCCGAGAGGTTGACGGAGACGTACGTGTCGGCCATCTCCGGGAACTGCCGGCGCCACGTGGCGAGCTGGCCGAGGGCCTCCTCAAGCGCCCAGTCCCCGATCTTGTTGATGAGGTCGCCCTCCTCTGCGAGCGGAATGAACTTAGAGGGTGGCACCTCGCCGTGGAGGGGATGAAGCCAGCGGGCGAGGGCCTCTATGCCGACCGTTTTGTGCGAGGGGAGTTGCACGATGGGTTGGTATTCGAGGCGGAGTTGGTTGAGCGCGATGGCGTAGTAGAGGCTGCGCTCGAGCTCTACGCGCTCGGTGAGGTTGGTGCGCATGGACTCGTCGAAGAGGACGGCGGTATCGGGTCCGCGATCCTTTGCCTGATGCATGGCGACGTCGGCGTTGCGCAGGAGCTCCTCGACGGTCAGTTGTTTTTCGCCATGAGAGGCGAAGGCGAGCCCGATACTGGCCGAGAGGTAGAAGGGGATCTCGTCGATGATGAAAGGCGGCCTGATGCAGCCGAGGAGGCGGTTGGCGAGGTCGAGTGCGTGGGAGGGGCTGATGACGTGCGTGAGCGTGACGGTGAACTCGTCGCCGCCGATGCGTGCCACGAGGTTGCTGGGGCGCACGTTCGCGCTGAGCCGTTCGGCGACCTTGGTGAGCAGGATGTCGCCGCGGGTGTGGCCAAGCGTGTCGTTGATGAGCTTAAAGCGGTCGAGGTCCATGTAGATGAGCGCGACGTGGGTGCCGTCGAGGACGGTTTGCTCGAGGGTTTGCTCAAGGTAGTTCTCCATCTTGCGCCGGTTGGGGAGCCCCGTGAGTTCATCGTGGTACGCCTGGTGGCGGAGGCGGTTCTCCGACACCTTCACGCTGTGGAGCGCCTGTGTGATGCGCGCGATCGCCGCAACGGTCATACAGAGCATGAGGCTGGAGAGCACGAGGCGGTCGGCGATGGAGGTGCTGTGATTCGTAAGAGTGAGGATGGTGGGGATGATGAGCGCGATGCCGACGACGACGATGCGCCCCCCGATCCACGAGTCATCATGATTTTTCGCGGGCTCGGTGAGCTTGCGCATCGTGGGGTGGGCGGCCGTCGCCGCTGCGGCGAGGAAGGAGAGTGCATAGGGCAGGTCGATGAGGTCGGCTGGGAGGTGAAGGAGGCCGACCTCGGCGAAGAGGTAGAAGACGTCGCCTACGAAGAAGCACGCCAGCGAGATGAAGAGGAGCCAGAGTGAGGCCGTGCGTTCCTGCTCCGGGCTGTAGACGATCCAGAAGGCGAGCACGAGGATGAGGATCGAGAGCGACGGGTAGGCGATGATGATGAGCGTGAGGGCGATGGGGATAGCTTCATCGCGGAGCATGAGGGGCTGAATGATCTGCACCCAGGCCATGGAGGCCAGGGCCACGGCTGCGATGAGTCCGTCGAGGAGCATGCCCGGTTTGCGATTGCGCCACTCCGACCAATGCGAGAAGCCGAGGAGCCCGGCGATGAGGAGCATGTAGCCGAAGAAGGCGGTGATGTCGGGGACGAAGGAGCGACTCGCCGTGAGGTTGCCGACGGTGTTGAGGCCAACGCGGAGGACGATCGTGGCGAGGAAGAAGCAGAGCGCCACGACGACGGAGATCCAAGGCCACCGTAGGCGGGGTTGCTGCAGGTAGATCGCGGTGATGAAAACGATGAAGCAGAGGAGGATGAGGAGGGAGAGGATGACCGTCGAGAGGGCGTTGAAGACGCCGCCGCAGCAGAGCAGCATGAGCAGGGCGACAACGATGAATGCCACCTTCGCCCAGCAGGGAAAGCCTTGCTGGGCGTTGCAGGCGCACGCCGCAGCGTTGGTGAGCGCCGTGCGCTCGTGGCTCTCCCGTCGCTCTCTCATCTCTTGTGCCTCTGGAGGCATAGCGCCTTTCGCCGTTGGTGGTGGTTAGGCGATTTCGCCCTCGATGACGGCGATTGCGTCGTTGAGCACCGCGAGGCCCTCGGCGAGCTCGCCTTTGGTGATGGTGAGGGCGGGAAAGACGCGGACGGCGTTTGCGTGGGTCTGCCGCACGAAAACACCGCGTGCGAGGCACTCGGCGGTGACGCGCGCCGCCGCCGTCTCGCTGCTGAACTCGACGAGGAGGAGGAGGCCCCTCCCGCGTACATCGGTGATGAGCTCGGGGTGGGCGCTCGCCCAGGTGGTCAGCTCGGCGAGCGCAGCCCGCCCGAGCGCCCTGACGTGCGCCTCTACGTCGTTGTCGAGGAGCTCGCGCAGCACCGCGTGCGCCACCGCGCAGCCCAGCGGGTTGCCGCAGTACGTGCCGCCGTGGTCGCCCAGCTCGAGCCTGGCGGCGACCTCCTCGGAGGTGGCGAAGCCGCCGAAGGGGAACCCACCGGCCATGCCCTTCGCCATGGTGAGAAAGTCGACCTCCGCGCCGGTCTCGGCGATGGCGAAGACCGGCCCGGTGCGGCAGAAGCCCGTTTGCACCTCATCGGCGATGAAGAGGGAGCCGTTGCGATGGCAGAGGCGGGAGACCTCCGCGAGGTAGCCTTCGCTCGGTATGCGCACACCGCCCTCGCCCTGGATCGGCTCCATGATGACGGCCGCTACGTCGGCGGTGAGGCTGCGCTCGAGGGCGTCGAGGTCGTCGTAGGGGACGAAGCGGAACCCCGGCATGAGGGGGTTGAACTTCTCGTGGTGCTTGGCCTGGCCGGTCGCCGAGAGCGTGCCGATGGTGCGGCCGTGGAAGCTGTCGATGGTGGCGATCACCTCGCGCCGCCCGGTGACCTTGCGGGCCAGCTTAATGGCGGCGTCGTTGGCCTCGGCACCGCTGTTGCTGAAGAAGACGCGGCTGAGGTTGTGCGGCAGCACCTGAGTGAGGAGCGAGAGGTAGGCCGCTCGGCTTGGGGAGTGGGTGAGGCCGGAGTCCGGGTTTTGGAGTATGCGGCCGCCCTGCTCGGTGAGGGCCGCGAGGATAGCGGGGTTGGCGTGCCCGATGGAGGTAACGCCCCAGCCGGCGGTGAGGTCGAGGTAGCGCACGCCCTCCTCGTCCCACACGTAGACGCCCTCGCCGCGTTCTATGGAGATCGGTGTCTTTACGAAGAAGGGCAGCATGTGTGCGGCTTCGATAGCGATAGTCTCCCGGGTTCCCATGGTGCTCCCTCGGCGTTAAGTGATCGCGTGCATGGTTATTCTCTCACGAATTCCTCTTTTATTCACGAGAATGCTACCTCATTTAAGGTTTATCGTTTCAAC
Source organism: Thermoleophilia bacterium (assembly GCA_040776965.1). Lineage (GTDB taxonomy): Bacteria > Actinomycetota > Thermoleophilia > UBA2241 > UBA2241 > CAIXSE01. Next base: position 148,810 of record JAXGZO010000001.1, on the reverse strand, counting down.
ACCGCAGGCGATGGGGACCTTGCTAGACTGATGATGTCGAAGGAGACCGTTGAGATGGGGGAATCATGAGTGAGGCGGAGGTCCGCTTGCGTCAACCTGAAGAGGGGCTGGAGGTCGCCGCCGTGCCCCGCCGCACCAAGATCGTCGTGACGCTCGGTCCGGCGTCGCGGAGCGAGTGTGTACTCGAGCAGTTGCTCGACGCCGGGCTCGACGTGGCTCGCATTAACCTCTCGCACGGCCGTCCGGAGGAGCACGCCCAGGTGATCGCCCTGTTGCGGCGGTGCGCCGGGCGCCGCGGTGTGCCGGTGGCGGTGCTCATCGACCTCCCCGGGCCCAAGCTCCGCCTCGGCGACCTGCCGGAACCGCTCTGCGTCTCGGCCGGCGACCGCGTGACGCTGGGGGAGCCCGCGGCAGCCCAGCTCCCCGTTAACTTCCCCGAGATCCTCTCTCACTTCACCGTCGGCGAGCGGGTGCTGGTCGACGACGGGGCGGTGGCGTTTTGCGTGGTCGACGTTGCGCCGCCTACGGTCACGCTCGAGGCGCTCAACGAGGGCGTTATCGAGTCGCGTAAGGGCATTAACTTGCCCGACACGTGCTTGCCGATCAGCGCGATCACCCAGGAGGACCGCGAGCTGCTCGCCTGGGGTGTGCAGCAGGATATCGACTACGTCGCGCTCTCGTTTGTGCGGAGCGCCGACGATGTGCGCGAGCTCAAAGAGCTCATCGCCGAGGCCGGCGGCGATCAGCTCGTCATCGCCAAGGTCGAGAAGAAGGAGGCCTTGGCGGTGGCCGAGGAGATCATCGCCGCCGCCGACGCCGTCATGATCGCCCGCGGCGATCTGGGCGTCGAGATCGACCCCTCGCTGGTGCCCGTCTGGCAGAAGCGCCTCATCCACGCTGCGAACGTCGCCGGCAAACCGGTGATCACGGCGACGCAGATGCTGCAGTCCATGATCTCCGCTCCTCGGCCGACGAGGGCGGAGGCGAGCGATGTAGCCAACGCGATCTACGACGCCACCAGCGCCGTCATGCTCTCCGGCGAGACGGCCGTGGGCGAGTACCCCGTGGAGGCCGTGCAGACGATGGACGAGATAGCGCTGGTCGTAGAGGCCGACATCGACCGCACCGGTCGCGCCCCCCAGCCGTGGTCGGCGAAGCGCACCGACGTCTCGAGCGCCATCAGCTTCGGCGCCTGCGAGGTGGCGCATCGCGTGGGAGCCGCCGCCATCGTGAGCCCCACCTTCAGCGGGGCGAGTGCCCGCGCCGTCGCCGCTAACCACCCCGCTCAGGCGATCGTCGCCGTAAGCCCCCACCAGCGCGTGGTCAACCAGCTCGCGCTCTGCTGGGGGGTCCACCCGCTCCTCAGCGGGCGTCGCGGGAGCTTTGAGGAGGTGGTGAGCGAGGCCAACGACTTACTCCTCGCCCACGGGTTCGCCGAGCCCGGCGATGTGGTCGTTATGACGGCCGGGCTGAGGGCTAACGAGTCGGGCAAGACGAACCTCATTAAGGCGCATGTCGTGGATGGCCCCTCGGAGAGGGCGACGGAGGGGTAAAAGGGGAGAGAAGGGCAAACACTCACCTTTGAGTCGAGGGTGAGTGTTTGCCCTTTTTCACTCCAGTATCCGCTGCAATTACCCGGTTTTTACCGTTAGGAGGATGAGGGAGTTGCCCTCGCGAACTCCTCCATCGCGGACTCAGTGAGAGGATGCACCGCGAGGCTCTGGAGCACCTCGAGCGAGGCCGTGATGTCGTCGGCGCCGTGCGTGATGGCGTCGGTGGCCTGCGCCGCGCTCTTGATGCTCGCCGCCAGTATTCGCGTCTCGCTCTCGAGGCGCCGCAAAAGCGCGGCGAGCGCGGGTACGAGCGGCGGCTCGCCGGGCGACTGCCGCGCCGCGCGGTCCACGTAGGGGATCGCCCAGATGCAGCCGGTCTCGTGAGCCAGGAGGGCCTGTGCCGGGGAGTACACGGCGGTGAGGCCGCAGGGGACGCCCTCCTCGCAGAGCTCCGCAGCCGCGCGGACCCCCTCGGCGGTGGCGGGGAGCTTAATGATGATGTGGTCTGGGTAGAGCCCTACGGCCGTACGGGCCTCTCGGCAGAGCTCCGCGGCCGAGGCGCCGGTAGGCTGATGGCAGACCGGTCCACAGGGGAATGCCTCGAGGAGGTGGCCGAGGTGCGTGAGCGGCTCGGCCATCTCTCGGGCCATGAGTGTGGGGTTCGTCGTTATGCCGCGCACGAACCCCAAAGTCGCCGCCGTGCGCGCGTCGCTCACGCGGGCGGAGTCGAGCAAAACGGTCATCGCGAGCTCCAATCTGTTGTGTCGTACTGTGGGGACCCCGAAAGTTTGTCAAGAGATCGTGCGCGGGGGAAGATACCAAAGGTACGCGGCTCCCCGCCGCCGACGCACGAAAGGACGCCTACGCTATGTATTATCCCAGCTATCGGATGCGCCGCCTGCGGCGAACGCCCGCCGTGCGGGATCTGTTGCGCGAGACGAAGCTCTCTATCGACGACCTCATCGCCCCCTTCTTCGTGATCGCGGGCGAGAACGTTAAAAACCCGATCTCCTCCATGCCGGGTTGCTTTCAGCTCTCCATCGGAAACCTCCTCCACGAGGTCCGCGAGGTCGTGCGGCTTGGCATCCGCGCCGTGCTTCTCTTCGGTATTCCCTCGGAGAAGGATTCGGCGGCGAGCGGAGCGTACGACCCCGAGGGCGTCGTCCAGATGGCGGTGCGCGCCATTAAAGACGAGTTCCCGGAGCTCGTAGTTGTCACCGACGTTTGCCTCTGCGAGTACATGGATCACGGGCACTGCGGCGTCGTGCAAGACGGCGAGGTGCTCAACGACGTTACCCTCGAATTGCTCGCCAAGGTGGCCGTGACGCACGCCGAGAGCGGCGCCGACTGGGTCGCCCCGAGCGACATGATGGATGGGCGCATAGCCGTCATCCGCAACGCGCTCGACGATGAGGGCCTCGTGGACACGGCGATCATGTCGTATTCGAGCAAGTTCGCCTCGGCTTTTTACGGGCCCTTCCGCGAGGCGGCGGAGTCGGCGCCGGCCTTCGGCGACCGCCGCACGTACCAGATGGACCCGGCCAACGGCGAGGAGGCGGTCCGCGAGAGCCTCCTCGACATCGAGGAGGGCGCCGACATCATCATGGTTAAGCCGGCGCTCGCCTATCTCGACGTCATCCAGGCCATTAAACAAGAGACGAAGTTCCCGCTCGCCGCCTACAGCGTGAGCGGCGAGTACTCTATGATGAAGGCCGCGGCCGCCGCCGGGATGCTCGACGAGGAGCGCGCCGTGTTGGAGGCCGTCACCGGCATTAAGCGCGCCGGCGCCGACCTCGTCATCACCTATTACGCTGGGCAAATCGCGCGGTGGCTGAACCGCTAGTGGCTTTAAAGTAAAGGCAAGAGAGCGAACCACAACGTGGTTTTATTTCGGGAGGGTCGAATGAACAGGGAGACCTCTGTACGCCTCTTCGAGGAGGCGCAACGGTATATCCCCGGTGGGGTCAACTCGCCGGTACGCGCCATGAAGGGGGTGGGCATGCCTCACCCGCTCTTCATCGACCGCGCCGAGGGCGCCCACATTTGGGACGCCGACGGGGCCGAGTACGTCGACTTCGTCTCCTCCTGGGGCCCCATGATCTTGGGGTGGGGGCACCCCGCCGTGGTGAGTGCGCTTCACGAGCAGATCGATCGGGGCACCAGCTTCGGCGCCCCCACCGAGGCCGAGGTGGAACTGGCGCGCCTCATCTGCGACGCCGTGCCGTCGATCGAGATGGTGCGCATGGTCAACTCGGGCACCGAGGCGACCATGAGCGCAGCCCGCGTCGCCCGCGGCTTTACCGGTCGCGAGAAGCTCGTGAAGTTCGTGGGCTGCTACCACGGGCACGCCGACGGGTTCCTCGCGGCCGCCGGCAGCGGGGTCGCTACGCTCTCGCTGCCGGATAGCCCCGGCGTGACCGCGGGCACCACCGCCGACACCCTCCTCGTCGAGTACAACGATCTGGAGGCGCTCGCCGCCCTCTTCGAGGCGCAGGGCGAGCGCATCGCCGCCGTTATCCTCGAGCCCGTCGCCGGCAACATGGGCGTCGTGCCGCCCGAGCCCGGGTTCCTCGAGGGCTGCCGCGAGCTCTGTACCGCACACGGTGCGCTGCTCATCTTCGATGAGGTGATCACCGGGTTCCGCCTCGGGCTGAGCGGTGCGCAGGGGCGCTACGGGGTGCTTCCCGACCTTACGACGCTCGGCAAGATCATCGGTGGCGGCCTCCCCGTGGGCGCCTTCGGCGGCCGGCGCGAGATCATGGAGACGGTGGCACCGCTCGGCTCGACCTATCAGGCCGGTACACTCTCGGGTAACCCCTTGGCGATGGCGGCCGGCGCGGCTACGCTGCGCGCCCTCGCGGAGCCCGGCGTGTACGAGCGGCTCGAGTCGCTCGCGGACGAGGTCGCGCAGGGGCTGCTCGAGGCTGCGGCCCTCGGCGAGTACCCGGTCACGCTCAACCACGTGGGCCCCATGATGACCCTCTTCTTCTGCGAGGGCCCCGTGCGCAGCTTCGCGGAGGCCAAGAAGGCCGACACGCAGCGCTTCGCCGCGTTTTGGCAGCACATGCTCGAGAGCGGCATCTACCTGGGCCCGTCGCAGTTCGAGGCCACCATGGTCTCGGCGGCTTTGAGCGCGACCGATGTGGAGCGTGCCGCCGCCGCCGCCAAGGCGTTCTTCGCCGGGTGATCGTGGCGCAGTGCGGTGACGGCGGGGGCGCAGCCGATGTCTCGGACGTGCTGCGAGAGGTCGCTCTGGTTGGGGTGGCGTTTGGGGCGGAGCCGCCGGAGGCGGCGGAGCTCTCTTGGGGCGCCCTCCTCGTGCAGCTCGACGACGGCGTCTCCCGCGACGAGCTCGTCGGCGTCGAGATGATCTACGAGGGCTACCTGCTTCACTATCGGGAGAGCAGGGTGTGCCCGGGTATGAACGCCTCGGAGGGCGCGCTCCTCGCCGGGGATTTTTACTACGCCCACGGCTTGCGTCGGCTCATCGCCCACGGCGGCAGCGACGCCGTGTTGGTGCTGGCCCGCCTCATGGGGGTCGGCGCCTACGCGCGGTCGTGCGACGCCTCCTTTGAGTTGGGCGACGCGCTCTGGGCCTACACGATGGGCGCCCTGGTGGCGTTGCGTCGCGGCGCGGCGTCCGCCGAGGTCGAGCAGCTCTTCGACGAGGTCGACCAGGCGATCGTGGAGGATCGCGAGATGGAGGAGATCGTCGGGATGACCCGCGCCGCCGTTCCGCGGCTCGGCCTCCCCGACGCCGCACCGCTCCTGCGCGTGCTCGACGGCATCCCGATCCCCGCGGAAGGGGGTTCCTAACGTGGATCTTCGCGCGTTTATCGATCTACTCGAGCGTAAGGGCGAGCTCGTCCGAGTGCGAGCCGAGGTAGACCCTTATCTCGAGATGGCCGAGATCTGCGACCGGGCCAGCAAAGCTCGCGGCCCGGCGCTGCTCTTTGAGCGGCCGCTGCGGCCGGCGGGGGCACCGGGCCCGGCCATGCCCGTGCTCATGAATCAGTTCGGCTCGCCCCGGCGCCTCGACCTCGCGTTTTCGGCGCCGGTCGAGGAGCTGGCCGCTCGTATCGCCTCGCTCGTCGACCTCGAGATGCCACACGGCCTCATCGACAAGTTCAAGCTCCTCATGGAGCTCAAGGAGCTCAGCACCTTTCTGCCGAAGACCGTGAGCAAGGCGGCGTTTCGGGAGGTCGTTGTGGACCCGCCCGACCTCCGCCGCCTGCCGGTACTCACTACGTGGCCCGGCGACGGAGGGCCGTTTCTGACTCTCCCGGTGGTGGTGACGAAGGATCAGCGCGGCCGCCGCAACGCCGGCATGTACCGCATGCAGGTATATGACAGCACGACCACCGGTATGCACTGGCATCGGCATCACGACGGCGCCGCCAACTTCGCCGCGGCCGACGGCCGCCTCGAGGTGGCCGTCGCGCTCGGCGTGGACCCGGCGGTGACGTACGCGGCCACGGCGCCGCTGCCCCCGGGTATCGACGAGTTCCTCTTCGCCGGCTTCTTGCGTGGCGCGCCGATCGAGCTGGCGAAGTGCGCGACCGTCGACCTCGAGGTCCCCGCGCACGCGGAGATCGTCCTCGAGGGCTACGTGGAGCACGGCGAGCTCCGCCGCGAGGGCCCCTTCGGCGACCACACCGGGTACTACTCCCTGGCCGACGAGTACCCCGTCTTTCATCTCACCGCCATGAGCCACCGTCGCGACGCCGTCTACCCGGCGACGATCGTGGGGCGCCCACCTATGGAGGATGCGTATTTCGGCAAGGCGACGGAGCGCCTCTTCTTGCCGCTCCTGCGCTTTATCCACCCCGAGATCGTCGACATGGACCTGCCGATCGAGGGCGTCTTTCACGACTGCGCGATCCTGAGTATTAAAAAGTCGTACCCGGGTCAGGCGCAGAAGGTCATGAACGCCGTGTGGGGGATGGGGCAGATGATGTTCACCAAGTTCGTCGTCGTCGTCGACGAGCACGTGGATGTGCACAACTACAGCGAGGTCTCGTGGCGGGTCTTTAACAACGTCGACCCCCGCCGCGACTGCGTTATCGTCGACGGGCCACTGGACGTGCTCGACCACGCGAGCTCCACCCCCTGTTACGGCGCGAAGATGGGGATCGACGCGACTAAGGCGTGGCCGCAGGAGGGGTACGCCCGCGAGTGGCCCGACGAGCTCGAGATGGACGAGCAGGTAAAGCGCCGGGTGACTGCGAGGTGGCGTGAGTTCGGCCTGCCCTTCTCCTGAGCTCCGGCGCGGCGGGCGTACCGGCTCCGCGCCCCGATCCAAGCTCGCGCTCTTCGCGCGGCTCGTCAAGATCGAGCACAGCGTGTACGCCCTCCCCTTCGCCTACGTCGGCGCGTTTCTCGCCGTCGGCGACGTGCCCTCGTGGGGCGACCTCTGGTGGATCACCGTCGCCATGGTCGGCGCGCGCAGCGCGGCGTTGGCGCTCAACCGCCTCATCGACGCCGAGATCGACGCGCGCAACCCGCGGACCGCGGCGCGGGAGCTGCCGGCCGGTCGTTTGGGGCGACGCGAGGTCTGGGTGTTTACGGCGGTCTCCGTGGGCCTGCTCGTGCTCGCGTCGTTCTTCCTCTCCGCACCGTGCCGGTACCTCTGGCCGATCCCGGTGATCGCCTTCGTCCTCTACCCCTACACCAAACGCTTCACCCCGCTCTGCCACTACGTCCTCGGGGGTACGCTCGGGTTGGCCCCCGCGGCCGCGTGGCTCGCGGTGACCGGGGGCGTCGGGGTGCAGGCGCCGCTCCTCTTCTTCGCCGTCGCGTGCTGGGTCGGCGGCTTCGACGTCATCTACGGCATCTTCGACATCCAGGTCGACCGCGCCTGTGGACTGCACTCGTTGCCCGTCGCGATCGGCCCTCGGCGGTCGCTCCTCGTCGCCCTGCTCTCTCACGTGGCGACGGTGGTATTACTCGCCGCCGTCGGTGTGGCCTCCGGCCTCGGCGCGGTGTACTGGGTGGGGCTCCTCGCCGTGGTCGCGCTCCTCGCGTGGCCCCACCTCGCGATCGCGCGGCGCGGCCTCCAGCGGGTGGGTATGAGCTTTATGGCCGTTAACGGCGCCGTCGGCCTCCTCTACGGCGTCGTTGTGGTCGCCGCCGTGACGCTCTAGTCGGCTTGCTGTCACGCTCTCCTTGGTAGAATAGGCTGGGGCGCAGCATGGAACGATGTGAGCGAGGGGAGAGAGACGGAGGTATGGCATGAGCGATGCGCTCCCGCGGAGCGTCTTCCTCGGCGTGACCGGCGCGAGCGGCGCCCCCTACGCCCTTCGACTTGCACAGGCGCTGGCCGCTGAGGGCTGCGCGTTGCAGCTCAGTATCTCCGACGCCGGCCTCCTCGTGCTGCAGCACGAACTGCAGCTCCCCGGGGAGGGCCGCGAGGAGCTCACGGCGGCCTTTCTCGCCGCCGCCGAGGCGAGCGCTGCGGTGTACGAGCCGCACGACTTTACCGCGCCGCCGGCCAGTGGCAGCGGCCTCCCCGACGCCATCGTCGTGTGTCCGTGCTCCCTCTCCACCGTGGCGCACCTCGCGCTCGGCACCACGAGCACGCTCATCCATCGCGTCGGCGGCGCGGCGCTTAAAGAGGCGCGGCCGCTCGTCGTGGTGCCGCGTGAGACGCCGCTCAGCAGGGTGCATCTGCGGCGACTTCTGGAGCTCGCCGAGGCCGGGGCACAGGTGCTCCCGGCGATGCCCGGGTTTTACACACGTCCTCAGACCCTCCAGGATGCGGTCGACCACGTGGTCGGCAAGGTGCTCGCCGCCCTCGGGTTTTCGCAGACGCTCTTTCCGCCGTGGACCGGCTGTTCACGGTGAGGGCGTCGAGCGGCCTCACGCCGGCCAACCTGCTCAGCCGCGACCCCCGCAGCATTAACGCGATGTTCAGCGGTATCGCCGCCCGCTACGACCTCATGAACAAGCTCATGACCTTCGGCCTGGACGCACGGTGGCGCCGGGCGGCCGCGCTCGCGGCGGCGCCGGCTGCGGGTACGCGGGCGCTCGACGCGTGCTGCGGCACCGGCGACCTCACTCTCGCGCTGGCGGAGCTCTTCCCCGGCGCTGAGGTCGTCGGCGCCGACTTCACCGAGGCCATGCTCGTCCGCGCCCGTGAGAAGGCCGCGCGGCGCTCGTCGCGGAGCGGCTACGCCTCTCCGCTCTTCGTCGCCGGCGACCTCTTGCAGCTCCCCTTCGCCGATGGGGAGTTCTCCACGGTCACCGTGGGCTGGGGGGTGCGCAACGTCCCCGACCTCCCGCGGGCCTTCGCGGAGATGCGGCGCGTTGTTCAGCCCGGCGGGCGCGTGGTGTGCCTGGAGTCGACCCGCCCGTCGCCCGGACCCCTTCGGCCGTTTCAGCTCCTCTGGATGGCGCGCGCCATCCCGCTGCTCGGCCGCCTGGTGGGCGGGGATCCCGGGGCGTACGCTTACCTCCCCGCCTCGGTGGAGGCGTTTCCCGACGCCGACGGCCTGGCCGCCCTCATGGGTGAGGCCGGGCTCGTGCGCGTGCGCTACCGGCGCTTCTCGGTCGGCTCCGTCGCGCTGCACGTCGGCGAGGTGCCGGCGTGATCGAGAAGAAGATGCTGCTCTCCTGGTGTTCGCCGCGAAAGCGGCAGCGCTACCTGCGCGAGCTCGCGCTCGTGGAGCGCGAGCTCGAGGCCGTCGTCGCGCTGTACCCGGGCCGCCTCGGCGAAGCTTGCACCTCGATGCTCGCCGCCGGCGGTAAGCGGCTTCGGCCGCTGCTCACGCTGATCTGTACCCGTCGTCGGGGCGAGCCCGACGAGCGGATCCTGCGCGCGGCGGCGGCCGTGGAGCTTTTGCATATGGCGAGCCTCGCGCACGACGACGTAATCGACCGCGCGGCGCTGCGCCGCGGCCGGCCGACGGTGGCGAGCGAGTACGGGGTCGAGATGGCTATCTCCGTCGGCAACTACCTCCTCGCGAAAGCCTTCTCGCTCCTCGTCTCCGTCGGCGACGAGGAGGCCATCTCTCTCTTCAGCGATGTCGCTATCGCGCTCTCCGACGGGGAGATCCTCCAGCGCGACGACGCCCACCGGATCGACATCACACCGGCGGACTACGTGCGCCGGTGTGAGTGCAAGACGGCCGAGCTCTTCTCCGCCGCCTGCCGCCTCGGTGCGTCGCTCTCCGGCGCGAGCGCTCAGGCGGTTGCGGCCTCCAGCGAGTACGGCCGCCTTATCGGCCTCGCCTTTCAGATCTTCGACGACATCCTCGACGTCACCGGCGACGAGCGAGCGACCGGTAAAAACCGCACGGTGGATGTGCGCGATGGCACCATCACGCTCCCGCTGATCTTCGCGCTCGAATCCGACCCCGAGCTGGCTCCCCTCTTGAGCGATCCCTCTCCGTCGCCCGAGGTGGTGGAGCGGGTGGTCGCTGCGGTGCTCCGCAACGGCGCCGTCGGTCGAGCGCGCGAGGTCGCTCTCGGCTACATCGAGGAGGCGCAGGCCGTGGCCATCGGCTGCCCGGAGCTGGCGGAGCAGCAGCTGCTCGTGAGCCTCTCGCGGTACGTCGTCGATCGCTATCGTTAGTTAAACCCGTAGACCTGGAGTCGATCCCGTGCAGTCATTCGAGAGAACATCCCTCGTTCGCCGCGCCGGCCTTGAGGGTATCTGGGAGTCCGTGGAGCGCGGTGAGCGCCTCAGCGTAGCGCAGGCGCGTGCTCTTTTGGAGACGGACGACCTCCTCGCCCTCGGCGCGATGGCCGACGCCGTGCGCGCCCGCCGAGTCGGCGACGATGTGTACTTCATCTGCAATCGCCACATCAACCACACCAACGTTTGCCGTAACCGCTGTCTGTTTTGCGCGTTCAGCCACGACGAGGGGGATGCGGAGGCGTATACGCTTTCGATTGAGGAGGTCGTGGAGAAGGCACGCCAGACGCTCGCGCTCGGCTCGATCACCGAGATCCACATCGTCGGCGGCGAGCACCCGGATCTTCCGTTCGAGTACTACCTCACGATGATGCGCGAGCTCAAAGAGCTCGCGCCCGACGTGCACATTCAGGCGTTCACGGCGAGCGAGATCGCCCACTTCTCGCGCATCAGTGGCCTCTCGGTCGCGGAGGTCCTCCTCCAGCTCAAAGACGCCGGACTCGGATCGTTGCCCGGCGGCGGCGCCGAGGTCTTCAGCCCGCGTGTTCGCGCGCTCATCTGCGAACGCAAGATCCCCGGGGAGGAGTGGCTCGCCATCATGCGCGCCGCCCACGGCGTCGGCCTCAAATCCAACGCCACGATGCTCTACGGGCACGTGGAGAACTCACAGGAGCTCGCCGAGCACTTGGTGCGGCTTCGTGAGCTTCAGGACGAGACCGGGGGGTTCAACGCCTTTATCCCGCTTTCCTTTCAGCCCGCGAACACCGGGTTGAGTACGCTGCCCGGGCCCACCGGGGTCGACGACCTCAAGGTCCTCGCCGCCGCGCGACTTATTCTCGACAACTTCGACCACATCAAGGCCTTCTGGGTAAACGTCGGGCTCAAGCTCGCGCAGGTCTCGCTCTCGTTCGGCGTGAACGACCTCGACGGCACCGTCGTCGAGGAGCGCATCAGTCACTCCGCCGGCGTCGACACGGCGCAGGAGCTCAGCCGCGCCGAGCTCGTCCACGTGATCCGTGCGGCGGGGCGCACCCCCGTGGAGCGCGACACCCTCTACCGCGTGGTGCGGCGGTACGATGGCCATGAGTAACGGCGCTGTGGTTGCGAGCGGCGACGAAGGCGTGGTGCGCATCGGCCGCATCGAGTTCGCTAACTGCTTCCCCCTCTACCATCACTTCGAGGAGGAGCTCGCCGAGCGGGGGTTCGCCGCGAGCGTCGTGGAGGGTCACCCCTCGGCGCTCAACGAGCTGTTGGTGAGCGGAGGGATCGACGCGACCTTGTCCTCGTCGATCACCTTCGCCCGCAACGCCGACGAGCTTCTGCTGCTGCCGCAGGTGACGATCAGCTCCTTCGGCGCGGTCGACTCCATTCAGCTCTTCACGCGGGAGCCGCTCCCGCGGGTTCGGCGCATCGCCCTTACGGAGAAGAGCGCCACCTCGATCTGCCTCCTCAAGGTCCTCTGTGCGGAGTGGGGGATCACGCCGGAGTTCGTGCCACGCTGCGGGTCGCTCGCCGAGGTCCTCGCGACGTGCGACGGTTTGCTCCTCATAGGCGACGACGCACTTCACGTGTTGCGCGACGAGGTCTACCCGCATCACTGCGACTTAGGGGCGGCTTGGCGGGAGATCACCGGGCTGCCCATGGTGTACGCGGTGTGCATCGCGCGGCGCTCGTTTGCGGAGGGCCGGCCGGCCGCCGCCGCCGCAGTCGGGGCGGCGTTGCTCGCCTCGCGCGACCGCTGTGCCGCTCGCCCGCAGCAGACGGCCGCCGCCGCCGCGCTGCAGTACAACTTCACCCAGCGCTACCTCGAGGAGTACTTCGAGAAGCTCGAGTTTACGTTCGCCTCCGCGTACCGCGACGGGCTCCGGGAGTTCTACCGTCGTGCTTACGCGATCGGGGAGCTCGAGCGCGTGCCCGAGCTCTTCGAGCACGATACGCCGCCCCGCCTTCGGGAGGGCGGCGCCCCTACCGGCGCTTCGCCGAGGGGGGAGGCGCCGTGACGCCCTCCTCTGGGCGCATAACGGAGGCGGAGGCGCTGCGCCTCTTGCACGGCGCCGACCTCCTCGAGCTCGGCGCCGCCGCCGACGCCGTGCGGCGCCGCCTTCACCCGGGCGGCACGGTTACCTTCGTCGTCGACCGCAACATCAACTACACCGACTACTGCCTCTCCGGCTGTCGGTTTTGCGCCTTCTACAAGACGCCCGGGAGCGGCGAGGGTTACCTCCTTGGTGAAGCGGAGCTCTTCGCGAAGATCGAGGAGACGCTGGCGCTCGGCGGCACCGCGGTCATGATGCAGGGCGGCCTCCACCCGGAGCTCGAGATCGGCTGGTACGAGAGGGTGTTTCGGAGCATCAAGGAGCGCTACACGATCCACCTTCACTCGCTCTCCCCCCCGGAGGTGGCGCACATCGCCGAGAGGAGCGGGTTGACGGTTGAGGCGACCCTGCGTCGGCTGCGCGCCGCCGGGCTCGACTCGCTCCCGGGTGGAGGGGCCGAGGTCCTCGCCGACCGGGTGCGGCGGCACATCAGCCCCCGCAAGATCTCCTCCGACCGCTGGCTCGACGTCATGCGCACGGCGCACGGTCTGGGGCTCAAGACGACCGCGACCATGATGTTCGGCTCGCTCGACACGCCGCAGGAGCGGGTTGAGCACCTGCGGCGCATTAGGGAGCTCCAGGACGAGACGGGCGGGTTCACCGCCTTCATTCCCTGGACGTTTCAGGCCGGCAACACGGAGCTCGCGGCCGGCCACGTGCCGGCTACGGGGGTCGAGTACCTCCGCATGCTCGCCGTCTCCCGTCTCTATCTCGATAACGTACCCCATCTTCAGGCCTCGTGGGTCACGCAAGGGCTGCGGCTCGGCCAGGTCGCGCTCGCCTTCGGTGCGGACGATCTGGGCTCCACCATGATCGAGGAGAACGTGGTTTCGGCCGCCGGCGTTACTCACCACTGCGACGTGGAGGAGATGGTTCGGGTGATCCGCGCGGCCGGGTGGACCCCGGTGCAGCGGACGACGTTGTACGACGAGGTGAGGCGCTACTGAGGTGAGCCCGCTCCGCCTTCGGTCGGCGGGCGATACTCTCAGCGGGCTCTCAGGGAGCTCCAAGCCGATTCTCTGTGCTCAGCGGCACAATGAAGTGCAGAGAAATCGATGGTTGGAGGTGAACGATGGGAGCTCGATCCCGTGTTCTCTGGTTTTCGGTGGGGTGCACTGCGGTTCTCGCCACCGTGCTCATGCTCCTCGTCTTCGGCGTGTTCTCCGTGGGGACGACTGAGGCGGGCGCAGGGCAAACGCAGCCCGCTGTCGCCACTCAGGGGACGACGACGAAGGTCTCGGCCACCGGGTCGTCGTCGCTCACCCCGTCGCAGATCTACAAGAGCTGTGCCGGCGGTGTGGTGGAGGTACTCGCCACCTTCGGCGCCGACGGCGCCTCGGCCTCTCCTCTTGGGGGCTCGCGGCAGACCCAGTCGCTCGGCTCCGGGTTCGTCGTCGACGGTGAGGGATTCCTCCTCACGAACGCCCACGTCGTCGTTAACGGCGCGAAGGCCGAGTCGATCACCGTGGTCTTTAAGGATGAGGAGAGCGGGGAGACCACGCGGGTGGCGGCGTCGCTGGTGGGTGCCGACGAAAGTAGCGACGTAGCGCTCCTCAAGATCGACCCGAAGAAGGCGCCCAAGCTCACACCGCTCCCCCTCGGCGACTCATCGAAGGTCGCGGTTGGCGAGTCCGTGGTCGCTATCGGTAACCCCCTGGGGTACGACTTCTCGCTCACGGAGGGCATTGTCTCGGCGCTCCACCGCACGCTCGAGTCGCCCAACGGGTCGGTGATCGCCGACGGCATCCAGACCGATGCGGCCATTAATGAGGGCAACTCCGGCGGCCCGCTGATCAACTCCTCGGGTGAGGTTATCGGCATCAACGAACAAGTAGCACGGTCCTCCCAGGTCGGTTCTAGTAACGGACTCGGCTTCGCCGTGCCCATCAACACCGCCGTCGACGTCATGAACCAGCTCAAGAAGAGCGGGAAGGTGACCTACGCCTATCTCGGTGTGCGGGGTCAGTCGCTGAGCGCCGACGTCGCCCACGTGCTCGGGATCGAGGAGACCCAGGGTGTGCTGATCGCTACGGTTGCGGAGGGAAGCCCCGCCGCGAAGGCCGGATTGCGGGGCGGCACAGAGCAGTACTCGCTGCAGGGGCAGCAGTACATCGCCGGCGGCGATGTGATCACCGAGGTCGCCGGCAAGAAGGTCGAGAGCATGGAGGGTCTCGCCGCCCTCATCGCGACGAAAAAGCCGGGCGACAAGCTCGCAGTGACGGTTCACCGAGGGGGAGACGAGAGGAGGGTTGAGGTGACGCTCGCTGAGCGGCCGGCCGCGTAAGGCCGGTGGCGGGGCGCTCGCCGGGCGGTGAGCCTGGTCAGCGCCCCGCCGGCTGCGCCGGGATGCTCAGCGGCAGTTTGCTGAGGCTCCGCGTGGCCAGCGCCGCGACGAGGGCCTTTGCCACATCGAGGGCGATAAAAGGGGTAACGCCGGCCGCGATCGCGGCGCCAGCGCTGAGGTGCAGCTGGAGCGCGAGCCACGCGGCCCCGAGGGCGTAGATGGGCGCGAGGCCGGCCAGGCCGGCCAGCATGAGGCGGGGGAGTGAGGGGCGACTCCGACGGGCGAGGAGCCCTGCGAGCATCGCCCCGGGTATGAACCCGATGAGGAAGCCCCCGGTGGGCCCGAAGAGTACGCCGAGGCCGGAGGTGCCGCCGGCGTATACCGGCGCGATCAGCCCGAGCAGGAGGTAGGCGGTGACGCTCAGGGCGCCGAGTCGCGGCCCCAGGATCATGCCGGCCATGAGGACGAAGAGCACCTGGAGGGTAAAGGGCACGGGGCCCAAGGGGATGACGATAAAGGCCCCGCTCGCGATGAGCGCGGCCAGGAGCGCCGCCCAGGTGAGGCTGCGCGTTGGGCTCTGCGAGAGAGCGGTGCCTCGGCTCATTTGTCACCCTCCTTTGAGTTCGGAAGGGTGACAATAAAGGCGCGGCCGGGTGGCTGTCAAGAGTGACGGCCGCCCGGCCGTGCCATAGGCACCCTAGAGGTGGAGGGTTACCTCGCCGGAGTGAAGGCGCTGGATGCGGCGGGGCGCCGACTCCACGAGGAGCGCCCCGTACTCATCGATACCCACCGCCGTACCCCGCACGATGCCCTCCCTCGTCTCTACGTCGACCGTGCGGTGCAGGAGAAAATCGCGAGAGCGGAAGTTCGTGATGGCTCGCTCGAAGCCGTGGTGCACGGCGTGGGTGTAGTGGGCGTCGAAGGAGAGGAGGAGTGCGGCGAGGAGATCGCTCCGGTCGACTGACTGACCCGTGGTGATCTTCAACGAGGTCGCCGTGCGGCGGAGCGGCACGGGGAGCTCGCTGTACTCGGTGTTGACGTTAACACCCATGCCGGCGATCACCCACTCCACCTCATCGTGCTCGCCGGCCACCTCCATGAGGATCCCGCCGAGCTTACGGTTGTCGATGAAGAGGTCGTTGGGCCACTTGATCTGCACGGGCACCTCCGCGAATCGTTCCATCGTCTCCGCGAGCGCGGTGGCGGCGACGAGGGTGAGCAGGTGGGCGTCGACCATGGGGATGGCGGGGCGTAGGAGCGCGGAGAAGAGGAGCCCTTTGCCGGGCGGGGAGGTCCAGCTGCGGCCACGCCGACCGCGGCCGGCGCTCTGCGCCTCGGCGACGACCACGACCCCCTCCGGCGCCCCGCTGTTAGCGAGGGCTTTGGCCTCGAGGTTGGTGGACTCGATCTCGTCGTGGTAGCGGAAGAAGCGGCCGAACCTGCTCCCCGCGGTGAGCGCGGTGATGTGCTCCATGCAGAGGCGAGAGGGTTCGTGCTGCAGCTTGTAGCCACGGCGTGAGACGCCGACGATCTCGTAGCCGCGCTGGCGGAGCGATTGAATGTGCTTGTGCACGGCGTTACGCGAGATCCCGAGCGCTGCGCTGATGGCCTCGCCGGAGACGAAGTCGGCTTCGCTTCGTAGGATCTCGATAACGGTTTGTTTGCGTTCGCTCATTCGGCTGGACTCGATGAAGACGACGGAAGCGGGAGCGGTCATAGCGTTCCTCCTGACGTGCTGCTGGATGCCCTTGAGGAGATGCTAATTGCGCCTATGGGACCGAATCATCATACCGTGGGTTGAATGAGGGTTGAAAGATCGTCCGCCCTGCTCTCCTCAGGAGGTTCTTCGCTCCGCGCGAGTGCGGATTGATACGCGAAGATGGCCTGTACGCGGGTGGTGACGCCGAGCTTCATGAAGATGCGATTGATGTGGGTCTTGATCGTCGTGGGCGAGAGGATGAGCTCGGCGGCTATGCCCTGGTTGTGGAGTCCGGATGCGATGAGCGAGAGCACGTGGTACTCCCTGCGAGTGAGCTCCGGAAGCGGTACGTGCGGGTTGCTCAGCCGAGCCTCAAGGCCGCTGAGGTGGATCTGCAGGCGGCGGCGGAGCGCTTTACTGCTCGTCTTGCAGCTGGCACGGAGGACTTCGATCTGGGCCTTTGTCGGGAGCTCCTCCTTTACAAGGGAGAGGATCGGCTCCGTGAGGGAGGCGTGAGGGGCGCAGAGGAGCTTCGCGAGCGTGGATGGTCCGCGCCAGTGGTGTGTGATGCAACGGAGGAGGGTGTCGACGTGGATCCCTCGCGTCTCCTGCGCGAGGTAGGAGGAGAGCGAGGGCTCGGCGAGGGTGAGCTCTTCGGTGAGAAAGGTGAAGTGACCGAGCTCTAGTTGCTGAGGGATGCAGTCGGCGAGCGCCGCTTTGCGCGCCTCTTCATCTTCGCAAGCGGTGGGGAGGGTGGCGTGGAAGAGCTTGGCTTTCAGCGCGAGAAAGCGAAGTCCGGCGTTTTCGGCTTGGCGGGCGAACGACGGAAGGTCGAGGGCCCGCTCGTCGAGCGTGAGACTTTCGCTGAAGGAGAGGTTTATAAGGCTGTCGAGGGAGGCGTAGAGGCTGCGTCCTTTGGTTGCGGCGTTGAGTGCCTTGCGGTGGCACGTCGCCGCCTCCTTCGGGTCGCCTTGTCTGCGGAGGATTGTTCCGAGTGTGTTGAACACCAGTGCGGTGAGTGAGGGGCTGATGTGGCTCGCCGCCGTGCGGCAGATCGATTCGATCTCGTGGAGCGCTTGCGTCGCCTCGCCGGAGGATGCGAGGCATGAGGCAAGGGCGCTTTGTAAGAAGGAGGAGCGGGTGTCGTCGCCCTGCCGCATGGCTCTTCTCAGCGCCCGCTCGAGGAGGTCGCGAGCGCTGGCGAGATCGCCAGTGCTGGCCTCGATAATGCCGCGCAGGCCGGTAGGGCATAGACGCATGTCGGTGATGGTGATCTCCTCGTCGATGCCCACGCTCTGGAGTCGTGCCGCTTTAAACTCGCCGCTGTTGTACGTAGTCAGACAGCGTGCCAGGCGGAGGCGTGCGGCCTCGCGGGTGTCGACGCCGTCGAGAAAACGCTCGGCTCGGCTAAAGGCCTCGCTGACGCCACGCCGACTGCCCATCTTGAGGGCGGTGAGCCCGATATCGATGAAGATATGCGCTCGCATACCGTCGCTCCGCGCGAGGAGGAGCGCGTCGTTGTACACCGATCTTGACCTCCTCCGGAGACCTCGAGAGGAGTAGATACGCTCCTTGATGGTGAGCGCCTGGAGGAGGCTGGAGGACCGTTGGTCGCTGGAGAGCTGCGCAGCCTCCTCCGCTTTTCGGAGCGCGGCCTCGGAGTAGCCTTTTCGCAGGAGGACCTGAGAGCAGAGCACGAGGCACATTGGGTTCGTCGAGTGGAGCCTCGCGGGGAGGCGGTTGAGCCAATCGCAGAGAAGGCTTGAGGGGAGCTCGTCGAGGAGGCGGGCATCCGCTCGTTCGAGTGCTTCGAGCGCTCGAGCCGGCTCGTCGATCTTGAGCAGGAGGTCGACGGCCCCCGGTATGTCGTTTGATGCCTTGAGCATGTCGGCGCTCTTGAGGTGCAATAGACGAAGGGAGGCTCGCCCGAAGCTCTCGAGGCACTTGAGCTCGAGGAATTCGTAAAAGAGGCGGTGATGGCGGTAGGCGCCTCGCCTCTTCGCTGGGAGCAGGAAGACGCTGCTGGCGGCGAGGCGCTCGAATCGCTCGTTCGAGCACGTGGGGCTTGCGATGTGGCGTACGCGCTCCGCGGTGATTGTGCTGAGGAGGCAGGTCCTCATGAGGATAAAGCGAAACTCCTCCTCTTCATCTCGGTACGCTTGTTCTGCGAGATCCAAAAAAGAGGCGTGCCCTGCGGAGGGGAGAAGCGGGTCTTCTGTCGCGTTGTTGCGAGCATCGCCTTCGTTGAGCGCCCCCGCGAGGGCGATGCCCGCGGGCCAACCTTCGGTCAGGAGCAGGAGTTTTTCGAGGTCTTCCTCGCTCCAGGCTCTGCCAGTTCGTTGCTCCACGGCCCTGCCGGCTTGTGTGCGCTCCAAGCGGAGGAGGTCGAGGCCGATGCTCCCTATCTCGCCGGCGAGCTTGAGCTTCGTGGTGGCGAACTGTGGGTTACGCCGTGAGAGCACGACGAAGTGGAGCGACGGCGGGGTGTAAGAGAGGAGGGAGTTGAGGAGCCGGTTGAGTGCGTGAGATTCCGCTACGGTGTGGTAGTCGTCGAGGACGAGGTGGATGCTGTGGTGGGCGAGGGCCGAGTAGGCCCTCGCGAAGACGGCCGCCAGCTCCACGTTTGAGGGGAGCTCTTTCGGGGGCTGGTTGAGCAGCTCGAGGAGCTCGTCTCCGAACCCGGGGAGGAGCGCGCGCAGTGCGTGAGTGACGCCCGCCAGCAGCACCCCCTTTTCGTGGTCGAGGTCGTCGATGGTGTACCAGGCGGTGGTGAGCCCGCCGAGCTCGAGGGCCGCCGCCGTCGTGGAGGTCTTGCCGTACCCGGTTGGGGCGGAGATGAGCGTGAGTTTACGCGGGAGTGCTGCTTCGTACCCTCTGAGGGTGTCGTCGCGTAGCACGATGCCCGCGGTGTGAGGGGGCAGGAGCTTCGCCTCTACGGGCTGAAGGATATGAGGTCTGTCGGCCATCGCGGTCTTCTCGGTGGATAGTTCGATCTCCTCGAGGAAACATAAAGACATCCGTACGATCTGTAGAGGTGTTCATAGCTCTTTGTACGTTGACATCGGAGCTCTTCTCCAGCTTCTTTAGAGATTTTCACGGAGCCCACCGAAGCGGATTACCGGTGGGAAGCTGGTATCATCAGCTCAGTGATGGTGTGAAGACCCAGGTTTGGCTTAAGTGACGCTAAGGTTACCTCGGGGAGAGGGTGAATCGAGGGTCGCCGCCGTCCAGTTGCAGCTCGCTGGGGTCGGCGCGCAAAAGCACGCAGTGTCAGTGCAAGTGGAAGCTGGGATGACGGCGTATCTTCTTCTCAAAGTGTTTTGTGCGTGCCTTATCGTCACCGGCGGAGCCTTCGTTACCGTCGGACTGGTGCGCTACCACAAGATGGTGAACTTCATCCGGCTCACGGGGAGCGGCGTCCGCGAGAGCTTCGTGCAGCGCGTCCCCGAGCTCTTCCTCGTCTTCTTCCTCGTGGGGTTCTGCGTCGGGTTCCTCCACGTGTCCTTCAACGAGGTGGCCCCGGTCTTCCTCTTCATCAGCGTGGTCTTCTTCGCCGGGGGGCTCTTTCTCTACTTCCTCATCCTCAATCAGGACGAGGCCTATAAGGCGCTCGCGGAGCATAAGCACAAGATCATCCTCGCCTTCGTCCGCTCCATCGAGCTCAAAGATATCTACACCAAGGGGCACTCGGAGCACGTCTACAACATCGTGAAGCTGCTCTACGAGTACCTCCCGAGCGAGCAGAAGGCCTCAATCGCCGCGCCCATGCTCTTCGACGCGGCGCTCCTCCACGACGTCGGCAAGATCGGCGTCCCCGAGCTCATCCTCAACAAAAAGGGGAGGCTGAGCGAGGAGGAGATGGCCACGATGCGGGAGCATGTCACCATCGGTAAGGAGGTGCTCGGCGACCTGTGCCACGAGGCGATCGGGGACTGGGTGCTGCACCACCACGAGCGCGTCGACGGCGCAGGGTACCTCGCCACCCCGGCCGACGAGATCCCCCTTGAGGCGCAGATCATCACCGTGGCGGATACGTTCTCCGCGCTCACGACCGACCGAGTGTATCGCAGGGCGGTGGGGTACGATCAGGCCATCGCCGAGGTGCGCAGAGTCGCCGGCACACAGCTCAACGCCTCGCTCGTCGCCTGCCTCGCCTCGATCCCTCAGGACGAGCTCATGGCGACGGTGGACGGCCTGGCGTCCGGTGTGGCGCCTGAGCTATGAGGGGTCGCCCGCCCGGAGGAGCGCGGCGAGGAGGGCGATCGCTCCCGTCTTGTGGAGCGGCTCGTTGAGGTTGCCGCACTTCGGGCTCTGGATGCAAGAGGGGCAGCCGGCCTCGCACGGGCACGCCGCGATGAGCGAGCGGGCGTCGGCGGCGAGGCCCTCGAAGGACTCGTACCCCCGCTTGGCCAGCCCTATGCCCCCCGGATAGCCGTCGTAGACGAAGATCGTCGCGGCCTCCGTGCGCCAGTGCCAACCGGTGCTGAGGCCACCAATATCCCAGCGGTCGCAGAGGGCGAAGAGCGGGAGGAGTGCGATGAGCGCGTGTTCGGCGGCGTGCAGGGAGCCGAGCGTCAAAAGTTCGTCGTCGTCGAGATGAGAGAGCGCCTTCTCGAGTCGGTGCTCGGCGATGGTGAGCCAGAGCGCCTCCGTCGTAAACACCTGCTCCGGGAGGTTGAGGCTGATCGTGCTGAGGATGCGGTGATCCGTAAGGTCTCGCCGTTGATAAGCGAGCACTCGCTCCGATACCTCGACCTCGCCGAAGAAGAGGGAGGAGCCGGGCAGCTCGCGAAAGCGCGCCTGCCCGGTGATCGAGATGGCCTTCTCCGTCTTCACCTGCGTGTAGTAAGAGCCGTTGAACTCTTCCACGAATACCGTGCGCGCCTTGAGGTTGAGGTGCTGCACCAGATAGCTGCGGCCGAGGTGCAGGTAGATCGCCCCGGGGTGCGCGAGTCGAAACACGCGTTCGTACTCGATTTCCCCGATGATCTCCCCCGTTCGCTCCTCGACGATCGCGAGGCGGTCGGTGGAGGCGCTGCGGAGTGAGATCTCCGTTGCGGGGGAGTACGGCTTGGCCCACGTGAAGCCGTCGACGCTCTCACGGAGTCGCTTCGCCCCGGCGAGGCGCTCGGCCGTCGCGAGGACCCCGCCGGCGAGGTAGGTCTCGTCGTTCTGGGTGAGGGGCGCCTCGTAGGCTGCTGCCTCGAGGTGGCGGTGCAGGATGTTCGGGTTGCGCAGGTCGATGATGGCCTCCTCCACGCGGCGGCTGAGGAGGCGTTCGGGTTCGCGGAGGAAGTACTGATCGATCGCGTCTTGCCCGGCTACGAGGATGTTCCAGCCGTGGCCGGTCCGCCCCGCTCTGCCCCAGCGCTGGCGGAGGCTCATGATGGTGCCGGGAAAGCCGATCACGAGGGAGACGTCGAGGCTGCCGATGTCGATCCCCAGCTCGAGCGCCTGGGTGGCGATCACCGCGTCGAGCTCGTGGGCGAAGAGCCTGCGCTCGATCTCCCGGCGCTGCTGGGTTGTGTAGCCGGCGCGGTAGGGCTGAACACGGTCGGCTTTCTCGCCGTGTCCGCGCGCTCTGAGCGCGCGTTGCACGTGGCCGAAGGTGAGCTCGGCCGCTTTGCGCGTGGGGGCGAAGACGATCGTGCGTGCACCGGCGATGATGCACTCGGCGGCGAGGGAGCCGGCGTCCACGAGGGAGCTCCGCCGCTCCTCGCCCGAGGCGTCGAGGAGCGGGGGGTTGGTAAAGACGATCGTTCGCTCCGCCCGAGGGGCTTCGTCGTCGTCTACGACGGTAAACGGCAGGCCGACGAGTCTCTCCGCGTGCTCCTGTGGGTTGGCGATCGTGGCGGAGGTGAGGATGAACTGCGGCGAGCTGCCGTAGAGGGCGCAGAGCCGTCGGAGGCGGCGGATCACGTGTGCCGTGTGGCTCCCGAAGACACCGCGGTAGACGTGGGCCTCGTCGATAACGACGTAGTGGAGGTGGTGGAGGTATTCGGCCCAGCGCTCGTGGTTCGGCAAGATGCCCATGTGGAGCATATCCGGGTTCGTGAGGAGCGAGGTGGCCGTGCGGCGTACCGTGGCGCGCAGTTCGTCGGGGGTGTCGCCGTCGTAGACCATCGGGACGGCGTTGGGGATCCGCAGCTCGAGGAGCTTGCGTACCTGGTTCTGCGTGAGCGCCTTGGTGGGGAAGAGGAGGAGTGAGTTGCTCCGTCTCTCCGTCGTGAGGCGGTCGAGGAGGGGGAGCTGGTAGCAGAGGCTTTTGCCGCTCGCCGTGCCGGTGCCCACGACCACATGTGCGCCCTCGCCGAGAAGGTCGTAGGCGGCTCGTTGGTGGCCGTAGAGCTGCGTGATGCCCACAGCTCCGAGCGCCGCTCGGACGGTCGAGGAGAGCTCCTCAGGGAGGGGCCTGAGTTTGCCGCTCCTCGCCGCCTCGTGGACGACGGCGACAATACCCTCTCCGTCGCCTCGCTCTCGAAACAGGGCGCGGAGGAGTCGCTGGGTGTTCTCTGCCTCGGCGAGTGTTTCGTCGTTCATGGCTCTAGTTTAGCGAAGAACGATCGTTGGGTGTCTCGCCGGTTTGCCAGTTTCCCTCGGGGGCGATACGTTCAACTCCGCTATGGATAAGCCAGCTGCCTCACAGCGGCAGCGCCCAAAGGCGCGCCGCGCACAGATCCTCCGCCGCCGTCTCGTCGCGGCGGCGGCCCTCGTCGCCCTCGTCGCCCTCGCCGTTTGGGGGGCGTACTCCATCCCCGGGCTTAGGCCAGCCCGCGTCCCCAAGAGCGCTGCGCTGCCCACGTACGCCCGTAGCCCCATCGGCGGCGACGTGCTT
This sequence comes from Thermoleophilia bacterium, assembly GCA_040776965.1. Lineage (GTDB taxonomy): Bacteria > Actinomycetota > Thermoleophilia > UBA2241 > UBA2241 > CAIXSE01. The sequence continues at coordinate 125,708 of JAXGZO010000001.1, read as the reverse complement.
CCCATCGCCCATGTTGGGGAGAGCGAGGTGTTGCTGCCGCTCGCCCGTGAGGTCACTACCGCGATCGCTTTTCGCCCCGTCGACAACGAGGCCGGGGTGGCGATGACGCCGGTCGGGGAGCGTTTGAGCGGCGGCGGCTTGGGCACCAAGCTCGCCGATATCTTCGCCGACGGTGGCGGTGTGCAGTACTACCTCATGGACGATAAAAGCCACAAAGGCTCCCCCGGGACGGCTGGCCTCGACGTGGGCGGCGTGCCCGGCTCTAAAGTCGTGAGCCCAGTGGACGGTAGAATCACCGCCGTTAAGCTCTACAAAATCCTCGGGCGGTACGCCGATGTCGAGATCGACATTCAGCTTAAGAGCGATGCGTCGCTCCTCCTCGTGCTCACGCATATTGAGAAGCCGACGGTTAAGATCGGCGACATCGTTAAGGCCGGAAAAACCCCCCTCGGCACACTGAGGGGTTTTCCCTCCGGCCTCGACCAAGCGCTGAGTCGCTATACCTCAGACAACGGCGACCACGTCCAGCTTCTCCTCCTTCGGGTCTCAGACGGCCCCGTGGAGCTCTGACGTCGCATGGTCCCAGTGCCGCAGGCGACGCACGCGATCATCGGCGGGTCAGCCTCGCTCGTCGCCGGCATCTCAGAGGACCTCACCCTCGGCCTGCACGTGCTCGCCGAGGGGCTCGTCTTCGAGACGCCGTGGGGTGAGAGCCCACCGTTCACGCTCTTCGAGCTCGCCGGCCAACGCACGCTCTTCGTCGCATTGCACGGCTGGCGTGCGGGGGTCTCGCGGGGGCGCGCCTCGCGCCAGGTCTTCAGCGTGCTTCATCGCGCCGGCGTGGCGTGCATTCTCTCGGATGCCGGCGTCGGCAGTCTCAACCACCTCCTCGACCCCGGCGACCTCCTCGTCGTCGACGACCTCGTCGACCGAACGACCGATCGCGACGGCGACGGTGTGGTTGCGGGTCGGCACCTCCTCATCATGCGCGACCCGCTGTGCGCGAGAGGTCGTGAGGCGCTCCTAGCGGCCGCCGCCGAGTTCGCGCCGCAGCATCGCCTCTTCTCGCGGGGTACCTACGTCGTCACCGAGGGGCCGCGGTTCGAGACGCCGGCCGAGGTGCGCCACCTCCAGACGCTCGGCGATGTGGTCGGTCAGAGCCTCTGCCCCGAGGTCTGGTTGGCGCGCGACATCGGCGCGTGCTACGCCGGCATCTATCTCGTCGTTAATTACGGTGAGGGGGTCGTGCGGGAGTGGGAGCACGAGGTCCTCGCTCGGCTCTTCTACCAAGATGCGCGTACGGTGGCGCGGGTCCTCTTGGGGGCGCTCGCATCGTTTCCGGTCGACGAGGCTTGCCGCTGTCACGATCTGCGAAAGCCGACCCTGCTGCCGTAGTTCTTTTCGCTCCCCGGCCTCGCCCGTCGCTCAGGTGAGCGCCCAGGTGGTCACCGAGATCCCATTGAAGAGCGCGTGCAGCGCGATGCACGCCACGATGCTGTCGGTGCGCTCGTAGAGCCACGCGAGGGTGAATCCGAGGAAGAAGAGCGGCAGGAGGATCGTAATCTGAGCGTGCGCGATCGCGAAGATCGCAGAGGAGGCGACCGTACCCCACAGCCAGCCCCATGAGGCGGCGAGGCCCTTAAAGAGGAAGGCGCGGAAGACGATCTCCTCGGCCACCGGGGCGAGGAGAACGGCGACGATAAAAAAGAGCGCGACGCCGCCCGGGGTGTGCGGGAAGCTCTCGGTGATGCCCTGCGGCGGTGGGTGCACGAGCAGGTCGTGCAGGAGGGTGACCGCGTAGACGCCGAGGAGGCTGAGCGGGACGAGGAGGAGGGTGTTGGCCGGCGGCCGACGGAAGCCCCAGTCGGCGAGGCGGCCTCCGGTGTGTCGCAGCGAGAAGGTCCACGCCGCCGTCACCTGCCAGCCGTAGAGGACGAGGGAGGTGAGGAGGAGGGCGGCGGCCGAGGCGAGGGTGGCCTTCGCGGTCATCTCGCCTCCTCCGGAGCCAGACAGCGCGGAGAAGAGGTCGAGGAGGAGGGTGGGTGCGAAGGCGAGGAGGGTACCGACGAGCGCCTCGCGCCAGCCCCACTGAGTCCGCTCCGCTATGGCCGCCTCCTCGGGGTTGAGATCGTTTTCGGGCCGCCCCGTTCGTGTGGGGAGGGCGCGTTAAGCGTACCATTCCGCGGGGGAGCCGAACGCCCGCGTGCTGAGCCGTGTTCGAGTGCCCGCATGTGAGCGTTGGGTTGTCCCACGGAGTCCGTCTGGTATACTCCTGCGCCTGGGCCGCCTGGGGTGGTCTGCGTCGGGGTACCTAGCGCCGCGTTGACCCTTGTGGCGAGCGCTTGGTATCCTTAGGTGCTTCTTTCTGAAAGGACTGCAACGTGCGTCAGCTTGTCACGCTCGCTTGCCAAGAGTGCAAGCGTCGCAATTACCACACAAATAAGAATAAGAAGAACGATCCAGACCGCATCGAGCTGAAGAAATTCTGCCGTTGGTGCGGTACCCATACGGCGCATAAAGAGACGCGGTAGCTTCTCTCAGCGCTTGTTCTAGGGCTGTAGCTCAATTGGTAGAGCACCGGTCTCCAAAACCGGGGGTCGGGGGTTCGAGTCCCTCCAGCCCTGCCATTATCATCTGGAGCGGTTGAGTGGCGAAGACTGCGAACACGAAAAAGAATAACGCGGGCGGCGAGGGCGCTGCCGGCAAGGCGGCACGGGGCACTAAGGCTGCCGCCCGAAAGCGCGCCAGCGAGAAGGCGTCGTCGCGCAACAAAGTCGTCGCGAAGGCGCAGCAAAAGGTCCAGCAAAAGCGCGGGCGCGCGGCGAAGTCCGGCGAGAAGCGGAGCTTCCGTCACTTCCTCCGCGAGGTCCGCATCGAGCTCGGCAAGGTCGCCTGGCCGACTCGTAAGGAGCTTGTGCAGTCCGTCGCCGTTGTGCTCGTCGCCGTCGCCATCGCGACCGCGTACACCGGCGTCCTCGAGGTCATCTTCTCGAGGGCCATTTCGTTTGTGATCAACGTTATTACCTGATCGGGGATCGCTTGTATAGCTGGTACGTCGTCAACACCTATTCGGGTCACGAAAACAAGGTAAGGGCCAATCTTGAGCATCGGCGTCAGTCGATGAATCAGAGCGAGCGCATTCGCCAAATCGTCGTGCCCACCGAGCAGGTCGTGGAGACCAAAGACGGCGAGAAAGTCACCAACGAGCGCCGTGTTTTTCCGGGGTACGTCCTCGTGCAAATGGAGCTCACCGACGACACGTGGTCGCTGGTCAAAAACACCCCCGGCGTCACTGGGTTCGTCGGCGCGCAGAACAAGCCGGTCGCGCTCTCCCGCGCCGAGGTCAACCGCATCATGCATACCACGTCAGTGGAGACCCCCAAGCAGAAGGCCGAGTTCAGGGTTGGTGAAGAGGTGCGCGTCACCTCCGGCCCGCTCAGCGACTTCTCCGGTGAGGTCGTAGAGGTCAATCTCGACCAAAATCGACTCAAGGTTATGGTGTCGATCTTCGGTCGCGAAACGCCGGTCGAGCTCGCCTTCGACCAGGTGAAGAAAACATCCTAACGAGGGAAGAGCGAGGCAGCAGTGGCCAAGAAAGTCCTCACGAAGATCAAGTTGCAGATCGCCGCGGGTGCGGCCAACCCGGCTCCGCCCGTCGGTCCGGCGCTCGGTCAGCACGGCGTCAACATCATGGAGTTCTGTAAGGCGTTCAACGCCCAGACCCAGGGCTCCGGGAGCACCGTCGTGCCGGTTGAGATTACGGTGTACGAGGACCGCTCCTTCACCTTCATCACCAAGACGGCCCCGGCGGCGGTGCTGTTGCGCGAGGCGCTCGGCCTCGACAAGGGCTCCGGCGAGCCCAACCGCACTAAGGTCGGCGCCGTGACGCGCGCGCAGCTGCGCGAGATCGCCGAGACGAAGCTCCCGGACCTCAACGCCAACGACGTGGATGCCGCGATGAAGATCATCGAGGGTACCGCTCGTAGCATGGGCATCCAGGTCGAGGCCGAGTAAGCGAAAAAGAAGAGAGCGGCCGGCGCTCCGCCGGGCCGCCTGATGTGGGAGGCGAGTGTTCGCCGTTTGCACCACGGGAGGTTCTCCACAATGCCTAAACGAGGCCGTACGTATCAAGCAGCAGCTCGCTCCATCGAGGCGCTGCGCCTCTACACCCCGCTTGAGGGTGTGCGTCTCCTCAAATCACTGCCGGGCGCGAAGTTCGACGAGACCGTCGAGGTCCACTTCCGTCTCGGCGTCGACGTACGCCACGCCGACCAGATCGTTCGCGGCACCACCGTCCTCCCGCACGGCACCGGTAAAGAGATGCGCGTCGCCGTGTTCGCCGAGGGCGACAAGGCTCGCGAGGCCGAGGAGGCGGGCGCCGAGGTCGTCGGCAGCGCCGACCTCGCGAAGCGCGTCCAAGAGGGCTTCCTCGACTTCGATATCGCTATTGCTACCCCCGACATGATGGGCGTCGTCGGCAAGCTCGGCCGTGTGCTCGGTCCGCGCGGTCTCATGCCGAACCCCAAGTCCGGCACCGTCACCTTCGACATCGGCAAGGCCGTGTCAGATGCCAAGGGCGGCAAGGTGGAGTACCGTACCGACCGCTCCGGGATCGTTCACATGAGCATCGGCAAGAAATCCTTCACCGAGCAAATGCTGATCGAGAACTACGGCGCAGTGCTCAACGAAGTCGTGCGCGCCAAGCCCTCGGCCGCTAAGGGCAAGTACATCAAGAGCGTCGTCATCTCCGCCACCATGGGGCCGGGCATCTCGCTCGATCCCTCGGTCACGCGCGATCTGCTCGACGACTGATCCACGCGCTTAAGCTCCTCCTGCGTTTGCGGCGTCGGCCTTTGGCCACTATACTGCCGCTTTACGGCGCTTCGGCGTCGGTGCCGATGACGGTCGGTGCTCCCTTCGGGAGCGAAATGGACCCAGAGCGGGTCCGCCCACCTGAGGTGAGATGAGTCCAAGCTCTGGGCCCACCTCCTTCGGGGGGTGGGCCTTCTGTTTTGCGACGAAGAGGTCGACATGCTCAGACATCAAAAAGAAGCCGTGATCGCTGAGGTCACGCAGCTGCTGAAGGACAATGAGAATCTGTTCGTCAGCGACTACCGCGGTCTCACGGTGGGGGAGCTCGAGGAGCTCCGTAGCAAGCTTCGCGAGACCGATGCAGTCTTCAAGATCGTAAAGAACACGTTGGGTGGTATCGCCGCCGAACGTGCCGAGCGCGAGACGGTCAAGCCGTTGCTCTCCGGTCCCACTGCGGTTACCTTCTGCGGTGAGGATCTCGTGGGTGCCGCGAAGGCGCTCTCCGACTTCGCCAAAAAGCACCCGCGCGTCGTCATCCGCGGTGGCGTGCTCGAGTCCAGCCTCATCGACGCCGCGGGCGTCGACGCACTGGCCTCGCTGCCCCCGCGCGACGTCCTCGTGGCCCAGGTCGTCGGCTCCATGGCCGCGCCTCTCACGGGCCTCGTGACCGTCCTTCAGGGCACGGTGAGCGGGTTCGTCCGCGCCCTCAACCAGGTGGCCGAGCAGCGTGCCGCCGCCGGCGAGGCCTGAGGCCGAGCCGCTATCATCCCGTCCATCAAGGCTTTTAAGCCCTACGTGAGGTGAACCGATAATGGCAGATACCACTCTTACCAAGGATCAGTTGATCGAGGCTATTAAGGGGATGACCGTCCTCGAGCTCAGCGAGATGGTTAAGGCCCTCGAGGAGGAGTTCGGCGTCAGCGCCGCCGCCCCGATCGCCGTCGCCGCCGCCGCTCCTGGTGCCGCTCCGGCCGAGGCCGCCGAGGAGAAGACCTCCTTCGACGTCGTCCTCGCCAGCTTCGGCAGCCAGAAGATCCAGGTCATCAAGGTCGTCCGCGCCCTCACCGGCCTCGGTCTCAAGGAGGCCAAAGAGGTCGTCGAAGCTGCGCCGAAGGCCATCAAGGAAGGCGTCAGCAAGGACGAGGCCGAGGACGCCAAGAAGCAGCTCGAAGAGGCCGGCGCCACCATCGAGATCAAGTAGTTCCCTCTCTCTTCGGAGTGTGCGACGGGCCGGGCGCCGTTGGCGCCCGGCCCGTCGCGTCTTCAGCTTCGTCAGCGGGGCACGAGCCTCGCTCTCGCTCGCTTCGCTCGATCCCTTGCTCTCGTGCTGTCTCTCGCATCTGGCGCTTCGCGCGCTCACCGTTTTTGATCGAGTCACTCACCTGTGCTATACTCATCGATCGTGCGTCATTCGCGGCCACGCCACTTGATTTCACGGCGTGGTGTGCTTTTTCCCCGGTCCACGCCAGAAACAGGAGACTCGCTTGAACGAGCCCCAGGCGCCTCGCGTGCGTACATCTTTCGCCAAGCTCGAGCAGCCACTCCCGCTTCCCAACCTCATCGACATCCAGAGGCGTTCGTGGGAGTGGTTCCTCCGCGATGGTCTCGCGGAGACTATCGCGGACATCAATCCTATTAAGGACTACTCGGAGAAGCTCCTCGTCCACTTCGGGGATCATCAGTTCGGGGAGCCCACGCGGTCCATCGCCGAGTGCCGCAACAAAGATATGACCTACTCGGCCCCCCTTACCATGCGGGTCGCCTTCATTAATGAGGAGACCGGCGAGATTCGCGAGCAGTCCGTCTTTATGGGCGACTTCCCCATGATGACCGACCGCGGCACCTTTATCATTCACGGCACTGAGCGCGTGGTCGTTACGCAGCTCGTGCGCTCCCCCGGGGCTTACATCATGGAGCCCAAGCAGGCGGAGCGCGAGAAGCAAATGTTCCAGGCCAACCTCATGCCGCAGCGCGGCTCGTGGCTGGAGATCGAGATCGACAAGAAGGGCGTCGTTAACGTCCGCATCGATCGTAAGCGCAAGTTCCCCGTGACCGTGCTGCTCCGGACCCTCGGGTACGGCACCAACGAGGAGCTCCTCGCGCTCTTCGACGACTCCGCTTACATTAAAAACACGCTGGAGCGCGACACTACGACCTCCCAGGAGGAGGCGCTCGTCGAGCTCTTCCGCAAGCAGCGTCCGGGTGAGCCGCCCACGCTCGACGGTGCGGTCTCGGTGCTCAAGGGGCTCTTCTTCGATCCCAAGCGCTACGACCTCTCTCGGGTCGGTCGCCATAAGCTCAACGTACGGCTCCACAACCACACCGCACCCGAGGATCGGCCGGACGCCGACACGCGGGTGCTGGTTAACGAAGACATCGTCGAGCTCATCCGCCGCCTCATCTCGTTGCCGGGCAAGCTCGGCGTGGCGGACGACGCTAAGGATTACGCCGCTGAGGCCTCCTCGTTCCTCGTGACGCGTCGCGAGGAGATCGAGCACGAGATCGACGAATACGAGCACTTCGGCAACCGCCGACTGCGCACCGTCGGCGAGCTCGTGCAAGACGCCTTCCGCATCGGCCTGGCGCGTATGGAGCGCGTTATTCGCGAGCGCCTCACGACGGAGGATCCCGACACCATCGTCCCGGCTACGCTCGTCAATATAAGGCCGGTCGTGGCCGCCCTTAAAGAGTTTTTCGGTTCGTCGCAGCTCTCGCAGTTTATGGACCAGACGAACTCACTCTCCGGCCTTACGCACCGGCGCCGTTTGAGCGCCCTGGGCGCCGGGGGCCTCACCCGCGAGCGCGCGCCCATCGAGGTCCGCGACGTTCACCCCACGCACTACGGCCGCATGTGCCCCATCGAGACGCCAGAGGGCCCGAACATCGGCCTTATCGGCTCGCTGGCCTCCATGGCGACGGTCGACGAGTTCGGCTTTATCCGGGCGCCCTTCCGCAAGGTCGTGGCGGGCAGGGTGACCGACGAGATCGTCTACCTGGATGCCTCCGAGGAGGAGCAGGAGGTCGTCGACCCCGCTACCGGCGAGATCCGCTACGTGACGATCGCCCAGGCCAACGCGCCCTTCGACCCCGCCACCGGTGAGTTCCTCGAGGATGTCGTCCTCGCGCGGTCGCGCGCCGGCGCCGACATCGTTCAGGTGCCGCCGAGCGAGGTCGACTACATGGACGTGAGCCCCACGCAGCTCGTCTCTGTGGCCACGGCGCTCATCCCCTTCCTCGAGCACGACGACGCCAACCGCGCCCTCATGGGCTCCAACATGCAGCGTCAGGCCGTTCCGCTCCTCAACGCCGAGGCGCCTTACGTGGGCACGGGCATGGAGTACCGCGCGGCCATCGACACCGGCGACGTCATCATCGCCGCGCGCGCCGGTCGGGTGGGGTACGTCGACGCCGATCACATCGAGGTTGAGGTCGGGCCGGGCGATGTCGACACCTACGACCTGGTCAAGTTTATGCGCTCCAACCAGGGCACGTTGATCCACCAAAAGCCGCTGGTGTTCCCCGGCGAGACCATTGAGGCGGGCGCCGTGCTCGCCGACGGTTCCTCCACCGACCAAGGCGAGCTCGCCCTGGGTCGCAATCTCCTCGTCGCCTTCATGAGCTGGGAGGGCTACAACTTCGAGGACGCGATCATCCTCAGCGAGCGCGTCGTTAAGGACGACCTGCTCTCCTCGATTCACATCGAGGAGTACGAGGTCGACGCCCGCACCACCAAGCTCGGCGACGAGGAGATCACGCGCGACATCCCGAACCGTTCGGACGACTCACTTAAAGACCTCGACGAGCGCGGCATCGTCCGCATCGGCGCCGAGGTTAACTCCGGCGACCTCCTCGTCGGTAAGGTCACCCCGAAGGGCGAGACAGAGCTCACGGCGGAGGAAAAACTCATCCGCGCCATCTTTAAGGAGAAGGCGCGCGAGGTGCGCGATACGAGCCTTAAGGTCCCGCACGGCGAGGGCGGCAAGGTTATCGACGTCAAGATCTTCAGCCGCGAGAACAACGACGAGCTGCCGCCCAGCGTTAACCAGCTGGTGCGGGTCTACGTCGCCAAGAAGCGCAAGATCGCCGAGGGCGACAAGCTCGCCGGGCGCCACGGCAACAAGGGCGTCATCTCCAAGATCGTGCCCGAGGAGGACATGCCGCACCTCGAGGACGGTACGCCGGTCGAGATCATCCTCAACCCCCTCGGCGTCCCGAGCCGTATGAACATCGGGCAGGTGCTCGAGACGCACCTCGGCTGGGCCGCGCACAGCGGGTTCCGCGCCGACGGTACGCGCTCCAACTCCCCGGTGTGCCTGGCCTCACCGGTCTTCGACGGCGCTGAGCTCGCGGAGATCGACGACCTGCTCATCCGGAGCAGTCAGGAAAACCCCGAGAGCCCGGTTCAGTTTAAAGTCAACGAGAACGAACCGGCCGGCCGGCGTTGTTCGGGCAAGGTCTGGCTCTACGACGGTCGTACCGGCGATCGCTTCGACAACAAGGTGACCATCGGCTACATGTACATCCTCAAGCTGCTGCACCTCGTGGACGACAAGATCCACGCGCGCAGCACCGGGCCGTACTCCCTCGTCACACAGCAGCCGCTCGGCGGTAAGGCCCAGTTCGGCGGTCAGCGCTTCGGCGAGATGGAGGTCTGGGCGCTCGAGGCCTACGGTGCCGCTTACGTGCTCCAGGAGATGCTCACCATTAAGTCCGACGACACCGTGGGTCGCGTGAAGGCCTACGAGGCCATCGTCAAGGGTGAGAACATCACTAAGCCCAATATCCCCGAGTCGTTCAAGGTCCTCATGAAGGAGATCCAGAGCCTCGCCCTCGACATGTCCGTGGAGAGCGAGGAGGGGGTTATGCTCGAGGTGCGCGAGGAGGAGGACGACCTTCTCCGCGCCGCCGAGGAGCTGGGTATCGACCTCAGCGCCGGGCTACGGCGTCAGCAGTCCGACGCTGGCGACTTCGGAGAGGATTCCGACCAGGGCAGCGCGCTGCAGGATCTGCTGAGCGCTGGCCGGGACGAGGATAACGCCGAGCAAGTGGCGGATGCCTCGGAGGGCGATATCCTCGACGGCCTTCTCGGCGGAGATGGAGTGGGCTTCTCATCCGACGACGACATCGACCGGGACTGATCCCGTACGGTAGAGGGAGCGACAGTGATCGATATCAATAACTTCGACTCGATTCGCATCGGGCTTGCGTCGCCGAAGCAGATCGAGGCGTGGTCGAAGGGCGAGGTAGTTAAGCCCGAGACGATCAACTACCGCACGCTCAAACCCGAGCGTGACGGTCTGTTCTGCGAGCGCATCTTCGGTCCCACGAAGGACTGGGAGTGCTACTGCGGTAAATACAAGCGCGTACGGTACAAGGGCATCATCTGTGAGCGCTGCGGTGTCGAGGTCACGCGCGCCAAGGTGCGTCGTGAGCGCATGGGGCACATTCGCCTCGCCGCGCCGGTGAGCCACATCTGGTTCTTCAAGGGCGTACCCTCGCGGATGGGCTATCTGCTCGACATCGCCCCCAAAGAGCTTGAGAAGGTCCTCTACTTCGGTGGCAGTTACGTCATCACCTCGGTCGACAAAGAGCGCCGCGACAACGATCTCGTGATGCTGCAAGACAAGATCATCGAGATCAAGATGCGCTATGACTCTTACGCCGAGGGGCGCGTGCGGGCCATTCGCGAGATGCACGAGGAGATCGTAGCCGTCTTGGCCGGTGAGTGTGAGGCCGAGGGCTTCCACGTCGGCCGCGAGATCGAGGACGAGTTCGGCTACTTCAACTATTTCGATATTTACGAGTCGTATCGGCGTATCGCCGAGAACGCGTCGTCGCTCGGGCCGGACGAGCTCAAGCTCAACCGCGCCAAGGCCGACAAGCTGCGCGATGACTACACCGACCGTGGCGTTAAAAACGTCGACCACGCCAAGGAGCAGATCGATAAGGCGTGGGACCTCTTTAAGACGATCTCACCTCGCGACGTCATCGGTGACGAGCCGCTCTACCAGCAGATGGAGCGTATGTTCGGCTCCGAGGTCGGGTACGAGCCCGAGAGTTTCGGTGTGTACTTCACCGGCGGCACCGGTGCGGAGGCCGTGCGCGAGCTGCTCGCCGGCATCGACCTCGCCGCCGAGGCCGAGGAGCTGCGCGAGACCATTCGGAGCGCCAAGGGTCAGCGTCAGGCCCGCGCGGTCAAGCGTCTCAAGGTGGTCTCGGCTTTTTTGCGGAGCGGTAATCACCCCGACTGGATGATCCTCGAGATCATCCCGGTTATCCCACCGGAGCTTCGGCCCATGGTCCAGCTCGACGGTGGCCGGTTTGCGACCAGCGATCTCAACGATCTGTACCGTCGCGTTATTAACCGCAACAACCGCCTCAAGCGCTTGCTCGACCTGCAGGCCCCCGACATCATCGTCAACAACGAGAAGCGGATGCTGCAGGAGGCCGTCGACGCGCTCTTCGACAACGGCCGTCGCGGTCGCGCGGTGGTCGGCCCCGGCAACCGCCCGCTCAAGTCGCTCAGCGATATGCTCAAGGGCAAGCAGGGCCGGTTCCGTCAGAACCTTCTCGGTAAGCGCGTCGACTACTCCGGCCGCTCGGTGATCGTGGCCGGGCCGCACCTCAAGATGCACCAGTGCGGCCTTCCCAAGATGATGGCGCTCGAGCTCTTTAAGCCGTTCATCATGAGCAGGCTCGTCAACCGCAAGATGGTGCAGAACATCAAGGCGGCCAAGAAGATGGTCGAGTCCATGGCCCCCGAGGTGTGGGACATCCTCGAGGAGGTCATCACCGAGCATCCGGTGATGCTCAACCGCGCGCCTACGCTGCACCGTCTCGGCATCCAGGCGTTCGAGCCGCTGCTCGTGGAGGGCAAGGCCATCCAGATCCATCCGTTGGTGTGCTCGGCCTTTAACGCCGACTTCGACGGCGACCAGATGGCCGTTCACCTTCCTTTGAGCTGGGAGGCGCAGGCCGAGGCCCGCGTGCTCATGCTCAGCACCAACAACATCCTGTCGCCGGCACACGGCAAGCCAATTGCCGTTCCGAGCCAAGACATGGTTATCGGCATGTACTACCTCACCTACCACGCCGATGAGAACCTCGGTGAGCGGTCGCTCGAGGAGCTCGGCGGGTCCGTGCCCGCGTACAGCGGATACGATGAGGTGCAGCGTGCCTGGGAGCAGCGCATCCTCGACCAGCGGGAGATCCCGAGCAAGCGTCAGCAGGGTATCGCCGAGTTCACCCGCAGCGCGATCGTGGTGCGCTTGCCCTCCGGCGAGCGTGTCGTCACTACCGTCGGTCGCGCCCTCTTCAACATGCGCGTCGAGGAGGGGCTGCGGGAGGTCCTCGGCGACGACTACCTGAGCGGGTACACCTACATCAACTACACGATGACCAAGAAGGGCCTGGCCGCCTTTATCAATCGGCTGGTCGCCCTCCACGGTGCCAACAAGGTTGCGCGCATCCTCGACGTGATCAAAGACGTCGGGTTCACCTTCGCCACTCGCGCCGCCGTTACCGTCTCGAAGAACGACATCGTTATCCCCGAGGAGCGTAAGGCCGAGATCCTCGAGCAGCATGAGCAGATGGTCGCCGAGCTCTACCAGATGTACCAGGGCGGCGAGCTCACCGAGGAGGAGCGCCGTCGCAAGGTTCAAGAGGTGTGGCGTGAGGCCGACGTCAAAATTACGGCGGCCACCAGGGAGAACTTCAATCCGCTCAACCCCATCTACATGATGGCGACCTCGGGCGCCCGCGGCGACATCAAGCAGATCCGCCAGCTCGCCGGGTGGCGAGGCCAGATGGCGAATCCGAAGGGCGAGATCGTCGAGCAGCCCGTAAAGTCCAGCTTCATCGAGGGGCTCTCCGTCCTCGAGTTCTTCATCTCCACCCACGGCGCCCGTAAGGGCCTCGCCGACACCGCGCTGCGCACGGCCGACTCGGGCTATCTCACCAGGCGTCTCGTCGATGTCTGTCAGGACGTCACCATCAGCGAGTACGACTGCGGCACCGAGGAGTGGTCCCCTATGTCGCCGTGGTCGCGGCGTCGCGAGGAGAACCCCGCGCTCAGCGGCAGCATCCTGGCCGAAGACGTTAGGCGGCCTCGCGGTGACCGTGTGGTGCTTAAAAAGGGCGAGAAGATCGGCTCCGCTCAGGTCGGCCTGCTTCGCGAGGTCTACTCCTCGCTACCCAACGCGAAGGTCAAGGTCGAGAAGGAGGGGTCGGGCTCCATCGCCATGGCGGTATGGACGCACGAGCCGAACGAGAACCTCCTCGGCCGCTTCTTGGGTGAGGCGATCGTCGACGAGGCCACCGGCGAGGTCGCCTTCGAGCGCGGGACGCTCATCGACGTTGAGGTCCGCGATCTGGTGCTCGACGTCCTCGCCCGGAGCTCGCAGACCGACCCCATGGTGCCGGTGCGCAGCGTGCTCAAGTGCAACGCGGAGTTCGGCGTCTGCCAGCGGTGCTACGGCTCAGCCCTCGCCAACAACGCGCCGGCCGAGATCGGAGACGCCGTGGGGCATATCGCGGCGCAGTCCATCGGCGAGCCCGGCACGCAGCTCACCATGCGTACGTTCCACACCGGCGGTGTGGCCGGCGCCGACATCACGCAGGGTCTCCCCCGCGTGGTCGAGCTCTTCGAGGCGCGCAAGCCGAAGGGTGAGGCGCGTATCGCGGAGGTCTCGGGCCGTGTCGCGCTCGAGGACACCGAGCGCGGCTGCAAGGTCACCATCACGCCGGAGGACGGTGCGAGCAAGGAGTACGCTATCCCCGCTCGCCGCGCTCACGTGCTCGTCGAGAACGGCGACTGGATCGAGGAGGGTACGCAGCTCACGCCCGGTTCGCTCTACCCGGCCGAGCTCCTCAAGCACGGTGGCCCCACGGCCACGCAGCGGTACCTCGTTAACGAGGTGCAGGAGGTCTATCGCTCGCAGGGTGTGGAGATCAACGACAAGCACATCGAGCTCATCGTCCGTCAGATGATGAAGAAGGTGCGCATCGAGGTGGCCGGCGACACCGACTTCCTGCCCGGCCAGCTCGTCGATCGTTCGCTCTTCCAGCGGGAGAACGAGCGCTTGCGGGCCGACGGAAAGCAGCCGGCCGAGGAGGATCAGAGCGGGTTGATCCTCGGTATCACCAAGGCCTCGTTGGCCACCGAGAGCTTCCTCTCCGCGGCGTCGTTCCAGGAGACCACCAAAGTGCTCACCGACGCTGCTATTGAGGGCAAGACGGATACGTTGCAGGGCCTCAAGGAAAACGTCATTATCGGCAAGCTCATCCCGGCCGGCACGGGGCTGCGGCACTACCGCGGCGTCGATATCTACCCGGCGGGGCGCGAAGAGGTATTGGCTGAGGCCGATCGCCTCCTGACGCGCGAGGAAGACGATGGCGCCGCCTGGCTGCTCGGAGACGATCGAGACGAGAGAAATTAACGACGAGAGAGCTGCGGCCGTGGGGCGCCGTTTGCGGCCGCGGCTCTCTTTCACTACACTACACGACTGCCGTCTGAAGCGGTCGATCAGAGAGGTCACATGACAACCATTAGTCAGCTCGTCCGCCGAGGACGTGAGAGCAAGAGTCAACGGGCGAAGACGCCGGCCCTCAAGGGCTCGCCCCAAAAGCGCGGCGTTTGTACACGCGTCTACACCGTGACGCCGAAAAAACCGAACTCCGCCCTGCGCAAGGTCGCGCGCGTTAGGCTGGTCAACGGTATGGAGGTCACGACCTACATCCCCGGCATTGGCCATAACCTGCAGGAGCACTCCGTGGTGCTCGTGCGAGGCGGTCGTGTCAAGGACCTGCCCGGTGTGCGCTACAAGGTAATCCGCGGCTCGCTCGACGCCTCCGGCGTCGCCGACCGCAAGAAAGCCCGCTCGCGGTATGGCTCCAAGGGTAAGGGAACGAGGTGAGATATGCCACGTAGGGGAACAATCGCACGCCGTGAGGTCCTGCCGGACCCCGTCTACAACAGCAAGCTGGTCACCCAGGTGATCAACAAGGTGCTGCTAGACGGCAAGAAGTCGACCGCCGAGCAGATCGTCTACGGCGCGCTCGAGATCACGCGCGAGAAGACCGGCCGCGACCCGGTCGAGGTTATGCAAGAGGCCGTGCAGGCGCTTACGCCGCACCTCGAGGTTCGCAGTCGCCGCGTCGGTGGTGCCACGTATCAGGTACCGGTCGAGGTACCCGGGCGTCGCGCTCGTACGCTGGCTATCCGCTGGCTGGTCAATTACTCGCGTGATCGTCGCGAGAAGGTCATGACCGAGCGCCTCGCAGCGGAGATGCTCGACGCACTCGCGGGCCAGGGTGGCGCCTTCAAGAAGAAGGACGACATCTTCCGCATGGCGCAAGCAAACAAAGCCTTCGCACATTATCGTTGGTAATCCGCCGGAGCCCCTCACTGACTTCGTCGGTGAGGGGCTTTCGCCTGGAAGGATAAGTTAGGAATCTATGCGTAAGTACTCGCTCGCCAATACGCGCAACATCGGCATCATGGCGCACATCGACGCCGGCAAGACCACCACCACCGAGCGCATCCTGTATTACACCGGAAAGACGCACAGAATCGGCGAGGTGCACGAAGGCGCCGCCGTGATGGACTGGATGGCCCAGGAGCAGGAGCGCGGCATCACCATCACCTCCGCCGCTACAACGGTCGACTGGCGCAAGACACAAATTAACATTATCGACACGCCCGGACACGTGGACTTCACGATGGAGGTCGAGCGTAGCCTGCGTGTCCTCGACGGTGCCATCGCGCTCTTCTGCTCCGTCGGCGGCGTGGAGCCGCAGTCGGAGACGGTGTGGCGGCAGGCCGATAAGTACCGCATTCCGCGCATCGCCTTCGTCAATAAGATGGACCGCATCGGTGCGGATTTCTTCCGCGGCCTTGAGATGATGCAGACCCGTCTCGGCGCCAACCCCGTCGCGCTGCAGGTCCCCATCGGCCGTGAGGCCGAGTTCCGTGGCATCATCGACCTCGTGGAGATGCAGGCTACGCTTTACACCGACGAGCTCGGCACCGACTACGTGCGGGGCGATATCCCCGAGGAGATGCAGCCGCTCGCCGATGAGTACCGTCAGCACCTTATTGAGGCCATCGCCGACTACGATGACCACATCCTCGAGACGTACCTTGAGGGTGGCGAGATCGCCATCGACCACCTCCGTGCGGTTATTCGTAAGGCCACACTCGACATCAGCATCACGCCGGTGCTCTGCGGTTCCGCCTTTAAAAACAAGGGCGTGCAGCCGCTCATGGATGCCATCGTCGACTACCTGCCGTCGCCGCTCGACGTGACGGCGGTCGAGGGCGTCAGCCTGGCCGGTGAGCCCAGCACGCGCGCGACCTCCGACGAGGAGCCGTTCGCGGCGCTCGCCTTCAAGGTCGCCGTCGACCCGTACGTGGGCAAGCTCACCTACTTCCGCGTCTACTCGGGCACGCTTAAGGCCGGCTCCTACGTGCACAACGTGACTCGCGGTAAGCGCGAGCGCATCAGCCGTATTCTGCAGATGCACGCTAATCACCGCGAGGACCGCGAGGAGATCTACGCGGGCGAGCTCGCCGCCGCCGTGGGCCTCAAGGTCACCGGCACCGGCGACACGCTCTGCGACCAGGCCAACCCCATTATCCTCGAGTCCATGGAGTTCCCGGAGCCGGTTATCGCCGTCGCCATCGAGCCCAAGACCAAGGCCGACGAGGAGAAGCTCGGTAACTCGCTGCAACGCCTCGCGGAGGAGGACCCCACCTTCCGCGTTCACACCGACGAAGAGACGGGTCAGACCATCATCGAGGGTATGGGCGAGTTGCACTTGGAGATCATCGTCGACCGCCTCGTGCGCGAGTTCGGCGTCGACGCTAACGTCGGTAAGCCCCAGGTCGCCTACCGTGAGACCATCAAGAACAAGGTCGAGAAGGTCGAGGGCAAGTTCGTCCGTCAGAGCGGCGGCCGTGGCCAGTACGGTCACGTCGTCATCGAGATGGAGCCCAACGAGCCGGGTGCCGGCTACGAGTTCGAGAACCGCATCCAGGGCGGCGTCGTGCCTCGCGACTTCATCCCGGCTGTCGACGAGGGTATCCAGGAGGCCATGAGCAGCGGTGTGCTCGCCGGCTACCCCGTGGTCGACATCAAGGTCGCGCTTATCGACGGCAGCTACCACGAGGTCGACTCCTCCGATATGGCCTTCAAGATCGCCGGCTCGCTGGCCTTTAAGAACGCCATGCAGAAGGCTAAGCCCGTATTGCTCGAGCCCATGTTCGCCGTGGAAGTCGTCACTCCGTCCGAGTTCATGGGCGATGTGATGGGCGACCTCAGCTCTCGTCGCGGTCAGATCGGCGGCATGGAGCAGCGTGGCAACGCTCAGGTCATCTCCTCAACGGTGCCGCTCTCCATGATGTTCGGCTACGCCACCGATATGCGCTCGGCCACGCAGGGTCGTGCCACCTACACCATGCAATTTAAACACTACGCAGAGGTTCCCGCGTCGATCGCGACGGAGATCGTCGCGAAGGTCCGCGGGACTTAAGCGAGGCACCGTGAGCTCAGTTGCTCAAGTGCAGGAATCTCGTGTATACTGGCGATCTTTGGTGCGCTCTCATGGGCGCATCGATTTTCGTGTGATCTCTACCTCCGGGTGTCTGGAAAAGGAGTAACAGACATGGCCAAGCAGAAGTTTGACCGCAGCAAGCCGCACATGAACGTCGGCACCATCGGTCACGTCGACCACGGAAAAACCACGCTCACCGCTGCGATCACGCTCGTGCTGCACAAGAGCGGTGTCGGCGGCACCGAGTTCACCGCGTTCGACATGATCGACAAGGCTCCGGAGGAGCGCGAGCGCGGTATTACTATCGCGACGTCGCACGTTGAATACGAGTCGGCTAAGCGTCACTACGCGCACGTCGACTGCCCCGGGCACGCCGACTACATCAAGAACATGATCACCGGCGCCGCGCAGATGGACGCCGCGATCCTCGTCGTCGGTGGCG
The DNA here is from genome assembly GCA_040776965.1 of Thermoleophilia bacterium. Classification (GTDB taxonomy): domain Bacteria; phylum Actinomycetota; class Thermoleophilia; order UBA2241; family UBA2241; genus CAIXSE01. The sequence goes on along the minus strand of JAXGZO010000001.1, from coordinate 107,902 downwards.
ACGACGGCCCCATGCCGCAGACCCGTGAGCACATCCTGCTCGCGCACCAGGTCAACGTACCGAACATCGTCGTCTTCATGAACAAGGTCGACCTCGTCGACGACCCCGAGCTCCTCGAGCTGGTCGAGATGGAGGTCCGCGAGCTCCTCAGCGAGTACGAGTTCCCGGGCGACGACATCCCGGTCATCAAGGGCTCCGCCCTCAAGGCGCTCGAGTGCGGCTGCGGCCAGAGCGAGTGCGAGTGGTGCAGCAAGATCCTCGAGCTCACCCAGGCTCTCGATGAGTACCTGCCCGAGCCCGAGCGCGACGTCGACAAGACCTTCCTCATGCCGGTCGAGGACGTCTTCACCATCACCGGCCGCGGCACCGTCGCCACCGGTCGTGTGGAGCGCGGTATCGTCAAGGTCGGCGAGGAGATCGAGATCGTCGGTATGCGCGAGAAGCCCCTCAAGACCACCGTCACCGGCGTCGAGATGTTCCGCAAGCTCCTCGACGAGGGTCAGGCGGGCGACAACATCGGTATCCTCCTCCGTGGTACCAAGCGCGAGGAGATCGAGCGCGGTATGGTCTGCGCCAAGCCGGGCAGCATCACGGGGCACACGCACTTCCTCACCCAGGTGTACGTCCTCGGTAAGGACGAGGGTGGTCGCCATACGCCGTTCTTCAACGGCTACCGCCCGCAGTTCTACTTCCGTACCACCGACGTCACCGGCGTCATCACGCTGGAGGAAGGCGTCGAGATGGTCATGCCGGGCGACAACACCGTGATGGAGGTCAAACTCATCACGCCGATCGCCATGGAAGAGGGCCTGCGCTTCGCCATCCGCGAGGGTGGTCGTACGGTTGGCGCCGGCGCTATCACCAAGATCATCTCCTAACGTTATCGAGAGAGTAGGCCGGGCGTGCGTTTCGCGCGCGCCCGTGTGAGCGACACGCCCGGCTACGTGAACAAGACAGAGAAGGCTAGAGTGGCTCAGCAGAAGATACGCATCAGATTGAAGTCCTACGATCACGAGTTGATCGAGCGCAGCGCGACCTCCATTGTGGAGACCGCGCAGCGAAGCGGCGCGACCATCTCTGGCCCCGTGCCGCTTCCCACCGAGAAAAATGTGTACTGCGTGATCAAGAGTCCGTTCAAAGACAAGGACTCGCGTGAGCACTTCGAGATCCGCACGCACAAGCGGCTTATCGACATCCATCAGCCGACGCCGAAGACGGTCGATCAGCTGATGCGCCTCGATCTGCCGGCCGGTGTTCATATCGAGATCAAGCTGTAGAGAGCACTATGACTGGAATCATCGGCAAAAAACTCGGCATGACCCAGCTCTTCGACGAGGATGGCAACGTGGTTGCCGTTACCGTCGTGCAGGCTGGTCCCTGCCCGGTTACACAGGTACGCACCCTCGACAACGACGGCTATGAGGCCGTGCAGCTCGGCTTCGGGGAGTGCAAAGAGAAACACATCAGCAAGCCGGAGCTCGGCCACCTCAAGAAGGCCGGCATTAAGCACGGGTTGCGCCATCTGGTGGAGTTCGGCGGCCTCGGCGACCTCAAAGTCGGCGACACGGTAACCGTGGAGTCCTTTGAGGAGGGCCAGGCCGTAACGGTCGCCGGCGTTAGCAAAGGTAAGGGCTTCCAGGGCACCATCCGCCGTCACAACTTCGGCCGCGGTCCCATGACCCACGGCTCGCACAACATCCGTAAGCCTGGCTCCATCGGCCAGTGCGCATGGCCGGCCAAGGTCTTCAAGGGTGTGCGCATGGCTGGCCACATGGGCTCCGAGCGCGTGACGCAGCAGGGCCTTAAGATCGTGCGCCGCGATGTGGAGCAGAACCTGCTCCTCATCAAAGGCTCGGTCCCCGGCGCCAAGAACTCCGTCGTCGTCATCGAGGGTAGGTAATTGTGAGCGCTGACGAGACGAAGAAGACTTCAGAGCAAGAGACCGCGACGACGGCAGAGGCCGTCGCGGCTGTGAACGAAGAGCAGGCCTCCGCGCCGCGCCGTGGCGCGGCGGGTGTGGCCAACGTCGTCGACGCCGGCGGCAACGACGTGGAGACGCGCGCGCTTCGCGATGCCGTCTTCGCCGTCGAGCCGGACGTCGGTATGCTGCACCTCGTGGTGCGCGCGGAGCAGGCCTCGCGTCGTCGCGGCACCGCCTCCACGAAGACGCGCGGCGAGGTGGCCGGCTCCACGGCCAAGCTCTTCCGCCAAAAGGGTACCGGCCGTGCGCGCGCCGGTAGCATTAAGTCACCTCTGCGCGCCGGCGGCGGCGTCGTCTTCGGCCCCAAGCCGCGCAGCTACGACATCAAGGTCAACCGCAAGGTCGTGCGTAAAGCACTGGCCATGGCCTTGAGCAACCGCGCCGAGAACGGCAATATCTTCGTGGCCACCGGCCTCGAGTTGGAGAGGCCGAGCACCTCGACGATGGACGCGTTCCTCGTGAACCTCGACATCGCGGCGCCGGTCCTGGTCGTTACGCACGACGAGCCGCTCGTCGACAAGTCGACGCGCAACCTCTCCTACGCCGAGGCCGTTGAGGTTGGGGCTCTCACGACGGAGCAGGTTTTGCGCGCGCGGTCGCTCGTGTTCACCGAAAAGGCGTTTGACGCCCTGAATGAGGCGTAAGAGATGGTTGAAGCAGAGAAGATCATTCTGAGCCCGATTATCTCGGAGAAGACCTACGCGCAGATCGATGCGAACAACCGGTACGCCTTCCGCGTGCATCCGGATGCGCATAAGACGATGATCGCCCAGGCGGTCGCGCAGCTCTTCGACGTTACGGTAGTCGCTGTCTCCACCGCGAATATGAGCCCTAAGCCCAAGCGGCGTGGGGCCATAAAGGGCCGCACCGCGGCCTGGAAGAAGGCCGTGGTGCAGCTCGCACCCGGCGACAAGATCGAATTCTTTGAGGGCAGGTAATGGGCATTAAGCGATTCAAGCCGACCTCGCCCGGTCGCCGCTTTATGACGGTCGACACGTTCGAGGAGATCACGCGGAGCGAGCCGGAGCGTTCGCTTGTCGCGCCGCTCAAGAAGTACGGCGGGCGCAACAACAACGGCCGCATTACGACGCGGCACAAGGGTGGCGGGCACAAGCGTCGCTACCGCATCATCGACTTTAAGCGCAATAAAGACGGGGTGCCGGCGAAGGTCGCTCACATTGAGTACGACCCCAACCGCTCCGCGCGTATCGCGCTGCTGCACTACCTCGACGGGGAGAAGCGCTACATCCTCGCGCCGCAGGGCCTCAATGTGGGCGATATGGTGGAGTCCGGCGTAGGTGCCGACATCAAGCCCGGCAACGCCCTGCCGCTCGAGAACATCCCCGCCGGTACTACAGTGCACAACATCGAGCTCCAGCCCGGTCGCGGTGGCCAGTTGGTCCGCAGTGCCGGCACGAGCGCGCAGCTCCAGGCTAAGGAGAAGGGCTACGGTGTGGTCCGTCTTCCCTCCGGCGAGCTGCGTCGTATCCGCCTCACCTGCCGTGCGACCGTCGGCGAGATCGGTAACTCCGATCACTCCAACACCGACGGTGGCAAGGCCGGGCGCAGCCGCTGGCGCGGCATTCGCCCCTCGGTGCGCGGTACGGCGATGAACCCCGTCGACCACCCGCACGGCGGCGGCGAGGGTAAGACAACCTCCGGGCGGCATCCGGTCACTCCGTGGGGTGTCCCGACGCTCGGCTACCGGACGCGCGCTAATCACAAGCCGTCCGACCAGTTCATCATCCGCGGCCGCAAGCGCGGCAAGCGCGGGTAAGGCAGGAGGCACGGGTGAGCCGTTCAGCAAAGAAAGGACCGTTCGTCGAAGAGCGCCTTATAAAGCGCATCGAAGACATGAACGCTGCCGGCCAGAAAAAGATGATTAAGACGTGGTCTCGTGCCTCGACGATCTTCCCCGAGATGGTTGGGCACACGATCGCCGTCCACGACGGTCGCAAGCACGTGCCCGTCTTCATCAGCGAATCCATGGTCGGTCATAAGTTGGGTGAGTTCGCACTCACCCGTACTTTCCGCGGTCACATTAAGTCCGACCGCTCGGCGAGAAGGTAGCGGGTATGGCAGTAAGAGCACAGGCGAAGTATGTACGGGTCGCACCTCGCAAGGCGCGTGAAGTGGTCGACCTCATCCGCGGCAAGTCCGTGGACGAGGCGCGCAGCACGCTCTATTTCGCGAACCGCAACTCTGCACGTGTGGTCGCTCGGGTTCTCAACTCCGCGGTCGCTAACGCCGAGAACAACAACGCACTCTCGGCCGATCAGCTCTTCGTGCAAGAGGCACGTGTGGACGAAGGGCCGACGATGAAGCGCTGGAAGTTCCGTGCGCATGGCCGCGTGAATCGTATTTACAAGCGCAGCAGCCACATCACCATTGCAGTGGAGCAGAGGGAGGTCCGTTCCTAGTGGGCCAGAAGGTGCATCCAGGCGGCTTTCGCGTCGGTGTTATTCACGACTGGAAGTCCCACTGGTATACAGAGAAAGAGTTCAAGCAGTTTCTCGCTGAGGATGAGCAGATTCGTCAGTACATCCTGCGCAAGCTGGCACACGCTGGCCTTTCGCGGATCCTGATCCGCAAAGACCAAAACAACGTGTCCATCGACATCCACACCGCTCGCCCCGGCATCGTGATCGGGAAGAGCGGCTCCGAGGTCGACGCGCTGCGCAAAGAGATCCACGGCATGACGAAGAAAAACGTGCAGATCAACATCGTCGAGGTTAAGCGCCCCGAGCTCGACGCCGTGTTGGTGGCACAGTCTATCGCCGAGCAGCTCGAGAATCGCGTGAGCTTCCGTCGCGCGATGAAGCGTGCCCTCACGAGCGCTATACGCTCCGGGGCAGCCGGTATGCGTGTGCGGTGCGGCGGGCGTCTCGGCGGGGCCGAGATGGCGCGTAACGAGCACTACAGCGAGGGTCGTGTGCCGCTTCATACCCTCCGGGCCGACATCGACTTCGGGTTCCGCGAGGCTCGTACCACCTTCGGCCGTATCGGCGTGAAGGTCTGGATCAACAAGGGCGAGATCCTTCCCGACGGGTACCCGGTCGACGAGACCAAGGCCCGTTTGGAGCGCGACGAGCAGCGTCGCGACGACCGTGGTCGTGGTCGCGGTCCTCGGCAGCCTCGTCGCGACGGCCGGAGTGGTCCGGGTCGTGGCGGCGATAGCCGCGGCGGTGCTCGTGGCGGCCGCTCGCAGGGTCGCAACGCGCCGACGGGTCGCACGGCACCCACTGGTCGCACGGCGCCGACGGGTCGCACGGCCCCCACTGGCCGCACGGCACCGACGGGCCGCACGGCCCCCAAGCCCAAGTCCGACGTGGCTCCGCGCAAAGCGGCCGAGTCCACAACTGAGCAGAGCTGACGGGAGAGGACGTAGATCATGCTTCTGCCGAAGAGAGTTAAACACAGAAAACAACAGCGCGGCCGCATGGCGGGCGCGACCAAGGGCGGCAGTACCGTCGAGTTCGGCGAGTACGGCCTCAAGGCCCTCGATCGCGGCTGGATCACCAACCGTCAGATCGAGTCCGCCCGTATCGCGATGACGCGGTACATCAAGCGTGGCGGTAAGGTGTGGATCAACGTGTTTCCGCACAAGCCGATCACGAAGAAGGCCGCCGAGACCCGTATGGGTGGCGGTAAGGGGTCGCCCGAGGGTTGGGTGGCCGTGGTGAAGCCCGGTAAGGTCATGTTCGAGCTCGCCGGCGTGAGTGAGCCGGTCGCTCGTGAGGCCATGCGCCTCGCCGCGCACAAGCTTCCCGTGAAGTGCAAGTTCGTGACGAGGGAGGGGGGCGTCTTTGAAGGCTAGTAAACTGCGCGAGCTCTCCGACGACGAACTCGTCGTGCGCCTTAAGGATACGCGCAAGGAGCTCTTCAACCTGCGCTTCCAGCATGCCACTGGGCAGCTCGACAATCCGCATAAGTTGAACGCGACGCGTCGTGAGATCGCTCGGCTGATCACGCTTCAGACCGAACGCGAGTACGAACGCGCCAGCAGAGCAGCCGGTGGTGAGGCCTAATGGCGACGAAGAAGACTGCGAGCAGCGGCAAGACCGCTGCGAAGAAGACGACGAAGGCCGCTCCCAAGAAGAGCGTTAAGGCCCCCGTGGCCGCTGCACCGGAGAAGAAGCTCTCCGCAGCGAAGGCGAAGGCGAAGGCTGCTCACGCCGCTCCCGCCAAAATTCCGGGGCGCAAAGTGCGGCGCGGTATCGTCGTCAGTGATGCTATGGAGAAGACGATCGTCGTGCGCATCGATGTGGCGCAGAAGCACGAGCGGTACGGTAAGATCGTGCGTCGTTCGAGCAAGCTGCATGCGCACGATGAGCAGAACGCGGCCGGCGTGGGCGACCTCGTGCGCGTCGTCGAGACGCGTCCGTTGAGCGCGACGAAGCGCTGGCGTCTTCTCGAAGTACTCGAGAAAGCCAAGTAAGAAGCCGGCAGAGGAAGCACATGATCCAGGTTGAGTCAAGACTACGAGTTGCCGACAACACGGGCGCCCGCGAGATCCTCTGTATCCGGGTCAGCGGTGGCTCGAAGCGTCGCTACGCATCGGTGGGCGATATCATCGTCGCCACTGTGAAAGTCGCGACGCCGGGTGGCAACGTCAAGAAGGGCGATGTCATCCGTGCCGTTGTGGTGCGCACCAAGAAAGAGTTCGGTCGAAAGGACGGCACGCATATCGCCTTCGACGAGAATGCTGCGGTCATTATCGACAACCAGAATAACCCGCGGGGGACCCGTATTTTCGGGCCGGTGGCTCGTGAGCTTCGCGACAGGAACTTCATGAAGATCGTGTCGCTCGCCCCCGAGGTTCTTTGAGACTGCGTCGTGAGGGAGTCCCTGTAACGATGAGCACTATGAAAATCAGGAGAGGCGACGAGGTTAAAGTCGTCAGCGGTAAGGAGGCCGGCAAGACCGGCAAGGTCATGCGTGTGGACTCCAGCACGGGCCGCGTTGTCCTTGAGCGGCTAAATATGGTCAAAAAGCACACAAAGCCGAACCCCAAAACCAACTCACAGGGCGGTGTGGTCGAGCAAGAAGCGCCGATCAACGTCTCCAATGTGATGCTCGTCTGCCCCTCCTGTGGCCAGGCGACGCGGGTCGGTTACCGGCTGCTCGATGGCGGTGGCAAGGTTCGTATATGCCGTCGTGCGGAGTGCGGCAAAGACATCGATAAGGCGTAAGTGACGATGGCAAGGCTTAGAGAGAAGTACCGCGAAGAGGTTGTACCCGCCCTCATGGAGGAGTTCGGCTACAGCAACGTCATGCAGGTTCCCCGCATCACGAAGATCACGCTCAACATGGGCGTCGGCGAGGCCAAGGTCAACGCGAAGTTGCTCGACGTGGCCGTTGAGGAGCTCGCTCTGATCAGCGGTCAGCGGCCCGCCATCACGAAGGCGCGTAAGTCCATCGCCGGCTTCAAGCTTCGCGAGGGCATGTCGATCGGTTGTCGGGTCACGCTCCGCCACGCGCGTATGTACGAGATGCTCGACCGGCTTATCTCGGTCGCGCTGCCGCGCATCCGCGACTTCCGTGGCATCTCGCCCGACCAGTTCGACGGTCGCGGCAACTTCGCCATGGGCGTGAAGGAGCAGACGATCTTCCCCGAGATCGACTACGACTCGGTTGAGCAATTCCGCGGTCTCAACGTGATCATCACGACGACCGCAAAGACGGACGAAGAAGGACGGGCCCTGCTCACCAAGCTCGGTATGCCGTTCCGGTCGACTAGGAGCATCTAAAGCATGGCTAAGACATCCCTTGTGGTGAAGGCCGGACGTAAGCAGCGCTACAAGACACGTGAGTATCATCGTTGCGTCAGGTGCGGCCGTCCGCGTGCCTACTATCGTAAGTTCGGGCTCTGCCGTATCTGCCTGCGCGAAGCGGCGCATCAGGGCGTTATTCCCGGTTTGACCAAGTCGAGCTGGTAAGGGGGCGGGCGTATGTCTATGACAGATCCCATCGCCGATATGCTCACCCGCATCCGCAATGCTAGTGCGGCTCGGCATTCGGCTGTCGAGATCCCCTCATCGAAGATGAAGGTTGAGCTCGCCCGTCTCATGACGGAGCAGGGCTACATCGTCGGGTATGAGGTTAAGCGCGGTGAGCGCGGTGACGTTATCGTCATCGAGCTTAAGTACGGCAAGAAGAGAGAACGGGTCATCTCCGGCATCAAGCGCGTCTCCAAGCCCGGTCGTCGGGTGTATGCGAAAAAGGAGTCGTTGCCCAAGGTGCTGGGTGGCCTCGGTACGGCGGTGATCTCCACGTCACGCGGCCTGGTGACGAGCGCGGAAGCGCGCAAGTTGGGCCTCGGTGGCGAGGTGATCTGCTTCATTTGGTAAGGACGGCATATGTCGAGGATCGGTAAAGCTCCAATTCCGCTGCCCTCAGGCGTGGATTTCTCGTGCGACAACGCCGTGGTCACGGTCAAAGGGCCGTTGGGCGAACTCACCCAGCGGATCCCGCGCGAGATGATCGTCGAGGTCGGCGACGGCGTTATTGAGGTCAAGCGTCCCACCGACAGCGGCCCGCATCGTTCGCTGCACGGCCTCACCAGGACGCTGATCGCCAACATGGTCATCGGTGTGACCGATGGCTTCCAGAAGCGTCTGGAGATCGTCGGTGTGGGGTACCGCGCCCAGCTCAAGGGCGAGGCGCTCGAGTTGCTCGTCGGCTACAGCCACCCGGTTGTGTTCGACCCGCCGGCGCACATCACGTTCGAGACCCCGCAGGCCACTGTTGTGGTGGTCAAGGGTATCGATAAGCAGTTGGTCGGCGAGGTGTCCGCCAAGGTGCGGGCGGTTCGCCCCCCCGAGCCCTACAAGGGCAAGGGTATTCGTTATGCTGGCGAGTATGTGCAGCGCAAGGCCGGTAAGCGGGCCTAGGTTGCTGCCTGAGAGAAGAGGAACGTCGCTACAATGAGCTCACTCAGCACGAGAGAAGCTCGAGCTCGACGCAAGAGGCGTATTCGCGGTCGCCTTCGTGGCACCTCGGATCGTCCGCGTGTCTCGGTCTTCCGTTCGAACAAGGCGATCTACGCCCAGATCGTCGATGATATGACGGCGGCCACCGTGGTGGCCGCTCGCTCGGGCGAAGTGGATGGCGTCGGGCTCGATAAGTCCGAGGTCGCCAAGAAGGTTGGCGAGCTGCTCGCGCAGCGCGCGAAAGACAAGGGCATCGAACAGGTTGTTTTCGACCGGTCCGGGTATCTGTATCACGGTCGGGTCAAAGCCCTCGCCGAGGGCGCCCGTGAGGGCGGCCTGGTTTTCTGAGAAGGAGTAAAGAATCCGTGGCTAGAGGATCATTCAGCGAAGGCAACGAGCTTAAAGAGCGCGTCGTCGACATTAACCGCGTCGCCAAGGTCGTCAAGGGCGGTCGGCGGTTCTCCTTCACGGCACTCGTCGTCGTCGGAGACGAGAACGGGCACGTCGGGGCCGGGTACGGCAAGGCGCGCGAGGTGCCGCTGGCGATCCAGAAAGCGATCGAGGACGCCAAGAAGAACCTCTTTACGGTTCCGCTGTACAACACCACGACGACGCACGAGGTCATCGGTCGCTTCGGCGCCGCCCGCGTGCTGCTTAAGCCGGCCGCTCCCGGTACCGGCGTTATCGCAGCCGGCGGCGTTCGCGCCGTGCTCGAGCTCGCCGGTGTGCACGACATCTTGACGAAGTCGCTGGGGACCACCAACCCCATCAACTTGGTGCGCGCGACCGTCCAGGGGCTGCAGTCTCTTCGCACCCCCGAGAGCGTCGCCCGCCTGCGCGGTATCTCCGTGAGCAAGGTGTTCGGTATGGACCAGAGCGAAGAGGCGGTCGCCGAGACTGCTGCGAATGGGAAGGCCTGAGGGGTATGGCTCAGTATCTCGAGATCACGCAGGTCAAGAGCGCGATCGGGACTCGCCCCGAACATCGAGGCACGCTCCGCGCGCTCGGCCTCAAGCGTATTAGCCACACCGTGGTGCAGGAGGACACTCCCGTCATCCGTGGCATGGTCAATAAAGTCGCGCACCTCGTCGAGGTACGCCAGGCAACGAAGAAGTCGTCATAATGGCTGAAGAACTAGGACTGCATAACCTTCGCCCCAACCCCGGCTCCACCAAGGAGACCAAGCGTCTCGGCCGCGGTAAAGGTACCGGTCAGGGCAAGACCGCCGGTAGGGGGCACAAGGGCTACAACTCCCGCTCCGGCGGCGGCGTGCGCCCCGGCTACGAGGGTGGCCAGATGCCGATCTACATGCGGCTCGGCAAGCTTCGTGGCCCCCACATGAAGAAGAGTATGCCTATTGGCCCCTTCCGCACCTACGCTGTGCCGGTTAACGTCGGGCGTCTGGCCACCGTATTCTCGGCCGGCGATGAGGTGACGCCGGAGGCTCTGGTGGCCAAGGGTATCGTTAAAAACACACGCACCCCCATCAAGATCTTGGGCGGTGGCGAGCTCGGTGTGGCGCTCAACGTTCGCATGCACTTCTACTCGCGCAGCGCCGTGGAGAAGATCGAGGCGGCCGGCGGTAAGGCCGAGCTACTTTGATGCTCACTGAGGGGGCTCTACTGTGAACAACAAGCTTTGGCAATCGCTGGTCAACGCTTGGGTAATCCCGGACCTTCGCGCGAAGGTTCTTTTTACGGCCGCCATGATCGCGATCTACCGTCTCGGCTGCCATATCCCGGTTCCGGGCATCGATCTCGCCGCCCTTCAGGAGTTCTTTAATAAGGGCGGCGCCGGGGTAGTCGGGTTCCTCGACCTCTTCTCCGGCGGTGCGCTTGCGCGCGTTGCACTCTTCGCGCTCGGGATCATGCCGTACATCACGGCCTCGATCATCATGCAGCTGCTCACCGTGGTGATCCCCAAGTTCGAGCAGCTTGCAAAAGAGGGCGAGCAAGGCCAGAAGGAGATCACGAAGTACACGCGGTGGCTCACCGTCGTGCTCTCACTCGTGCAGTCTATCGGCTACGTCGCCCTCTTCCGCAGTCAGAATGCGCTCCCCGACCTCAACTGGTGGCGCGCACTCCTGATCGTCGCCAGCCTCGTCGCCGGCGCCGTCGTCGTGATGTGGCTCGGCGAGCTCGTTACGGCCCGCGGCATCGGCAACGGCATGTCGATCATGATCTTCATCAGCATCGTCTCGCGCATTCCGGCCGGGACGGCGAAGCTCTTCACGATGGGCGCGGGGACGATCATCGTCTTCTTGGTCATCGCCCTCGCCGTGATCGTCGGCGTGGTCTGGATCACGACCGGCGAACGCCGGGTGCCGGTGCAGTACGCCAAGCGTGTAGTTGGGCGTCGCATGATGGGTGGCAGCAGCACGTTTATTCCGCTCAAGGTCAACATGGCTGGCGTGATCCCCGTGATCTTCGCCTCCTCGGTTATGATGATCATACCGACCTTCGTGCAGTTCCTCGGCACGGGCGGCGTTGCCGGCTGGATCAGCCGGGTGATGGGGCCCAACACCTTCGTCTTCATCATGTTCGAGGCCGTCCTGATCGTGTTGTTCACCTACTTCTACACGGCGGTGACCTTCAACCCGATCGACCAGGCGGAGAACCTCAAGAAGTACGGCGGCTTTATCCCCGGGGTACGCCCGGGTCGACCGACCGCCGAGTATCTCGACCGCATCCTCACGAGGCTTACGCTTCCGGGCGCGCTCTTCCTCGCCGCCCTCGCGGTGCTGCCGTGGGTGCTCGGTCGTCCGCCCATCAATGCGCCCTTCTACTTCGGCGGCACGTCGCTGCTGATCGTAGTCGGTGTGGCGCTCGACACGATGCGCCAGATGGAGGCGCAACTGCTCATGCGCCATTACGAGGGCTTCCTTAAGTAAGATGGGAGAGGCAGAGCTTCATATCGTCCTCCTCGGTGGTCCGGGCTCCGGCAAGGGCACGCAGGCCGTGCATCTCGTTAAGCGCTTCGGCCTCGTGCATATCTCTACCGGCGAGATCCTGCGGGCAGCTGTGGCCGCAGGTACTGCGGTTGGCCGCGAGGCGCAGCACTTTATGGATGCTGGCGAGCTCGTCCCCGACGAGCTCGTTATTCGCCTGGTCCGCGAGCGCGTCGTGCAGCCAGATGCACAACGGGGCTTCTTGCTCGATGGGTTTCCGCGCACGCTGTCCCAGGCCGAGCGGCTCGATGTCATGCTCCTCGATGTGGGGTGCACGCTCAGCCACGCTATCCTCCTCGACGTACCAGAGGAGGAACTCATCGTCCGCCTCGCGGGGAGGCGCCTTTGTCGGATGTGTGCCAGGGGATACCACTTGCGCTTTAACCCACCTGTGCTGCAGGGGGTCTGCGACCGCTGTGGTGGCGAGCTCTACCAGCGCGACGACGACAACGAGGCGACGGTGAGCAACCGCCTGGCGGTGTACCGCGAGCAGACGGAGCCGCTGATCGACTATTACGAGCGCTCGGGCTTGCTCAGGAGGGTCGCCGGTGCAGACAGAGGGCCCGACGAGGTCTTCCTCTGTGTTGAGCAGATCCTCACCCCGGCGGCGGGTGCGGCGTGATCATCCATAAGTCCGCAAACGAGATCGCCAAGATCGACGCAGCCGGCGACGTGCTCGCCGGGTGTCTCGAGCTCCTCACCGAGCGGGCACGCCCCGGGGTGACGACGGCTCAGCTCGACCGCATCGCCGAGCAGTACATCCGCGAGCGCGGCGGCACGCCGACGTTTTTGGGCTACCAGGGGTTTCCGGGGTCTATCTGCGCCTCCCCGAATGACATGGTGGTTCACGGCATCCCCGGCGAGTACGTGCTGGCGGATGGCGATATTTTGAGCATCGATGGGGGGGTGACGCTCCACGGCTACATCGCCGACTCGGCGATCACGCTCCCGATCGGTACGGTCGATCCGGAGACGCTTCGGCTCCTCTCGGTCACCGCTGAATCCCTCGAGGCTGGCCTCGCTGAGTGTCGTGTGGGGCGTCGCCTGGGCGACATCTCTCACGCCGTTCAGGAGGTCGTTGAGGCTGCGGGGTTCAGCGTCGTGCGTTCGCTCGTCGGTCACGGTGTGGGCCGCCAGCTGCACGAAGATCCGCAGATCCCCAATTACGGCGATCCCGGACGTGGCCCGCGGCTTGAGGAGGGCATGGTGTTTGCGATCGAGCCGATGGTTAACGTCGGCGACCACAGCGTCGTCATGGCTGAAGACGGCTGGAGTATCTCGAGCGTGGATGGTTCGCTCTCCGCGCACTTCGAGCACACCGTCGCCGTCGGCGCCAAGGCTCCGCGGGTGCTCACCCGTCGGAGTTCAGAGAGGGCCACTGCGGGGGCGCGGTGAGCGACTTTTTTGTTACCCCCGGTGTGTGCTAAAATATCAGGCCGCTGTGAGTCGATAAGTAGGGAATATGGCCAATAAAGAAGAAGCCATCGAGATTGAGGGCGAGGTCGTCGAGGCGCTGCCCAACACGATGTTTAGGGTTCACCTCGACAACGATCACGAAGTGCTCGCTCACATCTCCGGAAAGATGCGCATGCATTACATCCGCATCCTGCCGGGAGACAGGGTTAAGGTCGAGTTGTCTCCCTACGATCTAAGCAGGGGGCGGATCACATACCGGTTCAAGTAGCGGCCGCGGGGTCGCCCGGAAGAAGGCGTGAGGGCCCTGTGCCGCGCGCCCGAACGAGGATCACCGATGAAGGTAAGAGCATCAGTTAAACCGATTTGCGAGAAATGCAAGATCATCCGCCGTCACGGGACGGTGCAGGTGATCTGCACCAACCCGCGACATCGTCAGAGGCAGGGGTAGTCCGCATGGCACGTATCGCAGGCGTCAACGTCCCGCCGCAGAAGCGGGTCGAGATTGGGCTCACGTACATCTACGGTATCGGCCGTTCCACCTCGGGTAAAATCCTCGAGGTCGTCGGCATCGATCCCAATACCAAGGTCCGCGACCTCACCGAAGAGGAGGTCGTGCGGCTCCGTGAGGCGATCGATCGCGATGTTACCGTAGAGGGCGATCTTCGCCGTGAGCGTTCGCAGAACATCAAGCGGCTCATGGATATCGGCTGTTATCGCGGTATTCGCCACCGTCGCGGCATGCCGGTCGACGGGCAACGTACTCGTACAAACGCACGGTCCCGTAAGGGCCCGAAGAAGACGGTCGGCGGTAAGCGCAAGAAATGACCGTAGAGCATTCGGAGGAGTAAAGCAGAGTGGCTAAGCCTCAGAGAGCCAAGGGTCGCCAGCGCCGGAAGGTCCGCAAGAATATCGCTGTCGGTCAGGCCTACATCAAAACATCGTTTAACAATACGCTCGTCACGCTCACCGACAAAGAGGGCAACGTTATCGCCTGGGAGAGCGCCGGGTCGGTCGGCTTCAAGGGCTCGCGCAAGAGCACGCCCTTCGCCGCCCAGGTTACAGCCGAGTCCTGTGCCAAGAAGGGCATGGAGCACGGCTTGCAAAAGGTCGAGGTTTTCGTCCGCGGGCCCGGGTCAGGCCGCGAGACGGCGGTGCGTTCGTTGCAGGCCGCAGGCCTCGAGATCGTCAGTGTCAAAGACGTAACGCCGGTTCCGCACAACGGGTGTCGGCCGCGCAAGCGTCGTCGGGTCTAGGAAGGTCTACGTGGCGAGAGATACATCAGCGCAGTGCAGGCAGTGTCGCCGCGAGAGCGAGAAGCTCTTCCTCAAAGGCGAGCGCTGTCTTACCGACAAGTGCGCCGTAGAGCGGCGTGCGTACGCACCGGGCCAGCACGGCCGCGGTCGCATTAAGCAGTCCGAGTACTTGCTTCAGCTTCGCGAGAAGCAGAAGGCCCGTCGGTACTACCAAGTGCTTGAGGGCCAGTTCCGCCATTACTATGAGATCGCTAGCCGTCGGCAGGGTATTACCGGCGAAAACCTTCTCAGTCTCCTCGAGATGAGGCTCGACAACGTCGTGTACCGCTTGGGCTTCGGCGCCTCGCGTCGTCAGGCGCGTCAGCTCGTGCGGCACGCCCATTTCACGCTTAACGGCCGTAAGGTCGACATCCCCTCGCTGCAGGTGCGGCCCGACGATATCGTCGCGGTTCGCCCCAACAGCAAGGCCGTCGACGCCGTACGTGCCGCTACCGACCTTACCTCGTCGGTGGTTCCGTGGCTGTTGGCCGATCACGACAACCTGACCGGCAAGATCCTTCGCGCTCCGGAGCGCGAGGAGATCGACGCGCCGGTGCAGGAACAGCTCATCGTCGAGCTCTACTCCAAGTAATCCGCTGCAGCAGCTCATCCGCGGCGAAGACTCTACAGGAGGCCTGTTGCTACAGTTTCAGATGCCCAACATCACGCGAGAGCAGCTCGCCGCCAATCGGGCGCGCTTCAGCGTGGAACCGCTGGATCGCGGCTTCGGGCATACGTTCGGGAACGCCCTCCGCCGGGTGCTGCTGTCGTCGCTCGAGGGTGCGGCCGTCAGCTCGGTAAAGCTGGAGGGTGTGGCCCACGAGTTCAGCACAATCAAGGGCGTAAAAGAGGACGTCACCGACGTTATCCTTAACCTCAAGACGCTCGTCTGTCGTCTTCACGGCGAGCTCGACGAGATTCAGGTTCGTCTGCTTAAGGAGAAGGCCGGCGAGGTCGTGGCGGCCGATATCGACATACCTGCGGAGCTTGAGATCCTCAACCCGGATCATCATATCGCCACCCTTTCGGATGGCGGCTCCCTGGAGATGACCCTGACGATTCGTCGGGGGACGGGCTACGTCTCGGCCGAGGGTAATAAGACGGCGGAGACGGTTATCGGCGTGATCCCCATCGACTCCATCTTCAGCCCCATTAAGCGCGTCTCCTACCACGTGGAGAGCGCGCGTGTGGGGCAGCGCACCGACTACGACATGCTTGTTCTCGACATCACGACGAACGGTTCTCTGCTGCCGGAGGATGCCCTCCATCAGGCCGCCGAGATCCTCGTCGACAGGTTGTCGATCTTCACCGATCCAGATCGCACGCGGCCGGCCGAGGACTACCCCGTTGTGGGGTTCGAGGAGGTCGCCGAAGAACCCATCATGGATGACGTGCTCATCGAGGAGCTTGAGCTCGGCGTCCGTTCCTATAATTGCCTCAAACGCGAGGGGGTCCAGACCATCGGAGATCTGATCTCCAGAACGGAGACAGAGCTGCTCAACATCCCCAACTTCGGGAAGAAGAGCATCGACGAGGTTAAAGAGAAGCTTACCGAGCGAGGGCTGTCTCTGCGAGGTGACGACTAATGCGCCATCAGAATTCCGGTCGTAAGTTCAATATGGCACCCGATCAGCGCAGGGCGCTGTTGTCGGGGCTCGCTTGTCAGGTTCTCGAGCACGAGAAGGTCATGACAGGCGTTGTGCGGGCGAAGGAAGTTCGTCCGCTGGTTGAGCAGGTGATCACGCTCGGTAAGCGTGGCGACCTGCACGCCAGGCGGCAGGCGATCTCCCTTCTCCGCAACAAGAAGATCGTCTACAAGCTCTTCAACGATGTGGCGCCGCGCTATAAAGAGCGCAACGGCGGCTACACGCGTATCGTGAAGATCGGTCCGCGTAAGGGCGACGGCAGCGAGCAGGCGTACATCGAGCTGGTCTAACCGACGCTCAAATGTGTGCGAGTGCGGCGGGGGCGGACGGCCGAAGGGCCATCCGCCCCTGTTCTCGTTTGGAGCATTTATGTCCCCATCCCCCTCATCACTCACTGCGTCGCTGCTCTCCCTGGCCGGGGTGCGGTACCGTTATCCCGGCGCGTCATTCGATGCGCTCGCCGCGCTCGATCTGGATCTTGAACCCGGTGAGTTCCTCGCGGTCGTCGGCGCGAACGGCTCCGGTAAATCTACGCTCGCGCGCCTTCTCGGCGGGCTGGAACCGCCGACGGCGGCGCAACGGGCGCTTGTCTGTGGGTGCGATCTGCTCAGCGAGGAGGGGCGCTATGCGGCTCGACGAGAGGTCGGCGTGCTCTTTCAGAACCCGGAGAACCAGCTCGTGGCCGAGTGCGTGGAGGCCGACGTCGCCTTCGGCCTCGAGAACCTCGCTTGGCCGTCGGGGGCGATCGCCGAGCGTGTCGATGAGATGCTCGAGCGCTTCGCCCTGGGGGACCTACGGCATCGCGAGCCCCACTTGCTCTCCGGCGGGCAGAAGCAACGCGTCGCGCTCGCCGGCGTGCTGGCGATCCCCCGGCAGCTGATCGTGCTCGACGAGCCGACCGCCATGCTCGACCCCGCGGGGCGTCGTGAGGTGGGCGAGGCCGTTCGTCTGTTGCGCCGTGAGGGCATGGCGGTGGTGTACATCACACAGGAGATGGGCGAGGTCGTGGAGGCCGACAGTGTGCTGGCTATCGAGCGCGGCTCCGTGGCGTTTCGCGGCTCTGTGCGGGGATTCTTCCGAGACGTTGAGCTGGTGCGGCGTATGCGGCTGGGGGTACCCACCCCTACCGAGCTCGGCCTCGCTCTTGAGGACCGCGGCGGGTGGTCTTGGCAGATGCCCCTCACCCTCGAGGAGCTCCTCGAGGGGCTCGCGGTGTCGCAGTGATCTCGGTCTCAGGGAATGAGGAAGGGCTCGCTGTGGTGGGTGGATCGTCTCGCGGTATGGCGCTCGCCTGTGAGCACATCTGTTTTCGTTACGGGGATGCACATGACTTCATAGCCGCCCTACACGAGGTCTCGTTTGAGCTAGCGGCCGGCGGCTCGCTCGCGCTTCTCGGCGCCTCCGGCTCCGGGAAGTCCACGCTCCTACAGGTCATACGCGGGCTGGATCGGCCGGAGTCGGGCGCAGTGCTCCTCGACGGGTTGGGCGACTCCGACCCCGCCTTCGCCGCGAGGTGTGCGGACGTAGGGCTCGTGTTTCAGCTCTCGGAGCTCCAGCTCTTCGCCTCGACCGCGCACGACGACGTGGCCTTCGGGCCGCGCCGCCGTGGGTTGCCCGACGCAGACGAGCTGGCGCGGGCCGCGATGGAGCGCGTGGGGTTGCCGCCGGACGAGTTCGGTGCGCGGCATCCGTTTACGCTCTCCGGCGGCGAGCAGCGGAGGCTCGCGCTCGCGGGGGTCCTCGCGATGCGCCCCCGCCTGCTGTTGCTCGACGAGCCCTTCGTGAGCCTCGACCCCGGGTCGAGGAGCGACCTCCTCCGCATCCTCGGCCAACTGAAGGAGGAGGGGGTCACCCTCGTCCTCGCGACGCACGACATCGACATCGCGTGGGCGCTCTGCGACGAGCTCTTGATCTTGCGGGAGGGGAGCGTGGCGGCGGTCGGCCGGTGGGACTTCGCCGATGCCGGCCGGCTCTTTACGCAGAACCGCCTTCAGGAGCCGTTTCTCGTGCATCTCTGGCGCCGCCTCGGTCGCGATCCGGCGGCGGCGCCGCGTACGATCGCGGCGGCGGCGGAGGAGCTCTCGTGAAGGTCGCGGTCGCCCAGTATTACCCGGGGACGTCGCCGATCCACCGGCTCGACCCCCGTACCAAGTTCGTCGCGGTTTGCCTCTTCGCGGTCGCGCTCTTCGCCCGCGACTCCTTCGTGGGGCTCTCGATCTACGCCGTCGCCGCGGTCGTCGCCTATGCGTTGAGCGGCGTCCCCGTGAGTTGGTTTTGGCGAGCGTTTCGGCCCCTTCTCTGGCTCGTCGGCATCACCTTTTTGGCTCAGCTGCTCTTCTCCCGCGGGGAGCCGCTCTTCTCCTTCGGGTTTATCCACCTCTCCGCCCGCGGCTTGGAGCTCGCGATTTTTCTCAGTCTGCGCCTCATCGTACTGGTGCTGATCGGCTCGGTACTCACGCTGACGACCTCCCCCATCGCGCTCACGGATGGCTTGGTATGGCTCGGCCGGCCGCTGCGGCGCCTCCGCGTGCCCACCGATGAACTGGCCTTGATGGTGACGATCGCCCTGCGCTTCATCCCGACGCTCCTCGTGGAGCTGGAGACGATCATGCGTGCGCAGCGCGCTCGTGGTGCGGAGTTCGACACCGGGGGCTTGCGCGCGCGGGCCAAAGCGCTCATACCGGTGCTCGTGCCGCTCTTTATTTTGAGCTTTCGCCGCGCCGATGAGCTCGCGGTGGCCATGGAGGCGCGGTGCTACCGTCCCGGGGCCACGCGGACCCGGCTGCACCCGCTTCGGGCGACGCGGCTCGACGCCGTCTTCGCGCTCACCGCCGCCGCGGTGATCGCGAGCGGACTTCTTCTCTGAGGGGGGAGCATGCAGCGTACGTGGCGTCTCGGGATTGCGTATGAAGGTACGAACTACTGCGGCTGGGCGAAGCAGCCGGGGCTCGACAGCGTCGAGGGGCGGCTAGAGACCGCCTTGAGGACGGTGCTGCGGGAGGAGGTGCGGCTCAGCGTCGCCGGCCGCACCGACGCCGGGGTACACGCCTGGGCGCAGGTCGCCTCCTTCGTCAGCGAACGCGACGACCTGTGCCCCGCACGGCTCAGACACTCGCTGAACGCCCTCCTGCCGCCCGACATCGCCGTCGCGGAGGTGGCGCCGGCTCCGCCGGGGTTTGTGGCCCGGCGAGCGCGGTCTCGTACGTATCAGTACCGCCTTTGGCTCTCGCCGGTGAAGCCGGTACGCGAGCGGGATTACGTGTGGCAGGTGCGCGGGCCCGTGGATGTGGAACTTCTGCACCGGGCGGCCGCAGTGCTGCCCGGACGACGTGATTTCTCCGCGTTTACCCCCTCGGTGGAGCTCTACCATAACTGCGTGCGCGAGGTGCTGCGCGCGCGCTGGCGTCCGGCGGACGCTCTTCTCCCGGGGCAGCGGCGCGAGTTGGGGGAGTGGGTCTTCGAGATCCAAGCTACGAGCTTTTTGCACAACATGGTGCGGGTGGCCGTGGGCTCCATGGTCGATGTGGCGCAAGGTCGTTTAACGCTTGAGGGGTTTCGCGAGGCGATTGAGGGAGGGGTGCGGGGGCGCATGGGCCAGACCGCGCCGCCGCGAGGACTCGCCCTCGTTGCAGTTGAGTACTGAGGAGCTGCCTCGGTGGAAGGAGCCGGCTTCGGCTCAGCGCCCGAGGAACGCGTTGACGGCGGCTTGCTTCGCCGCCTCGTCGGGTGGGAGGACGTAGGCGACCCCGCCGATGTACTGAGGTGTGCCGGCGAGCACGGCCTTTTTGCCGCCCTTCGCCCGCTGTTTAACGTAGGCGAGCTGGAGGAGCTCGGGGGTGGTGAGGTCGGTAGCCGTGGTCTCCATAAAGCTTGCCCCGATCTCCGGGAGCCGGGGGAGGAGAGAACGGGAGGTGAGCTTGGCCGTGAGCGCCTGTAAAAAGGCCTGCTGGCGCGCTGCTCGGTGGAAGTCGTCGTCTGCGTAGCGGATGCGCACGTACTGCAGCGCTCTTTTGCCGTCGAGGTGGTTTTTTCCCTTTTCGAAGACGATGGTGTAGCGGGCGCCCTCTGGGCCGTACTCCGAGGAGATCGTCTGGGGGACGTCGATGTCGACGCCGCCGACGGCGTTGACGAGTCGGTAGAGGCTCGTGAAGTTCATGACGACGACGTGGTTGACCTCTACACCGAGATAGCGCTGGATGGCGCGGACCGATGCCATGGGGCCGCCCCAAAACATCGCTGTGTTGATCTTGTCGTAGGTGCCGTTTTCGAGTTGTACGCGCGTATCGCGGGGGATGGAGAGTTGGTTGACCGTGTGGGTCTTCGGGTCGAAGCGCATGAGCATAATGGTGTCGGAGCGCGCCGGCTCGCCGGGGGTTTTGGTGTCGACGCCGAGGACGAGGAGGGTTGTGCTCGTACGGAGCGGCATGCCGGCGTCTTGAGCGAGGCTCCCCGTGCTGTCGAGGCGGTGGTTCGCCCCGCGGACGGCGCGGTCGAGTGTCTTGTACCCGGGGAGGACGAAGATCGCCGCCACGGCGGCGATCGCGATGACGAGGAGGAGCAGGAGCAGCAGGAGGAGGCGGAGCGGGCGGAAGCGCCGCCTCTTCTTGATGGGAGCCCGGCCGGGGGGTGCGGCTTGGTAGTGACGATAAGAGCCGCCGCTCGCCGGTCGCCTTGCGGGGCGTGGCTGCGCCGAGGGCGCCGTGGGGCGTCCGCGGCTATCGCGGCGGGTGCGCGGCGCGGGGGGGCGCTGCATGAGGCGCTCGTCGTCGGCCGTGCGCCGCTCCCCGCTCACTCGGTAAAGGTTGTAAGGCTTTCGCCCGCCGTTGTCAGCGTTGTGCCCTATGCTGTTCTCCCTACACTGCTTAAAATCAACCGATTCTACCGCATGATACGCTTGCGGTCTCTATGACGTCACAGACTGCGATTATCGGGATCGACAGCGGGGGCACCAAGGTTGCCGGCGCGCTCATGCGCGTTGCGCCGCCCGGTGCCTCGCCTCCCGAGCCCCCCGAGGTTATCGCTCGGGCCACTTGGCCTACCGAGAAGAGCTCCCCCGCCGCGTGTCTTCATCAGCTAGAGGCGATGATCGCCGAGCTCGCGAGTGGGTGCGGCGACCTCGCCGGTGTGGGTATCGGCGTGGCCTCTATGGTGAACTACGCCGCCGGCCGCGTCGTCGAATCGGTCAACCTTCCGCTCAGCGAGCTCCCCCTGCGCGATCTCCTGGAGGGGCGGTTCGGTGTGCCGGTGGCGGTGGATAACGACGCTACGGTGGCGGCGATCGGCGAGCACGCCTACGGAGCCGGTGTGGGGGCCGAGGAGATGCTCATGCTCACGCTCGGCACGGGCGTCGGCGGCGGCATTATTCTCGGCGGGCGGCCGTACCGTGGGGTGAGCGGCGCGGCGGCCGAGCTCGGCCATATCGTGGTCGACCTCGACGGGGCGAAGTGCCCGGCGGGGTGCCCGGGGCGCGGCTGCCTTGAGGCGTACGCCTCGGGGACGGCGATGGGCGCCGCGGCGCTCGCGGCGGCCGAGGCCACCCCCAGCTCGGCGCTCGGTCGCGCCTTGGCGGCGGGCGAGAGGGTCGACAGCCGTCTGCTCGTACGGCTGAGCGATGAGGGTGATGCGCACGCGCGGGCCGTGCTCGCGCGCGTGGGCGAGTACCTCGGGGCCGGCCTCGTCACCCTCGTCAATAGCTTTAACCCGGAGCTGATCGTGATCGGCGGCGGTGCGGCCGCCGCAGGCGAGGCGCTCTTCGCGCCGGCGCGTGCTGCTGTGCGCGCTCGCGCCCTTCGGCCGGCGCGCGACCAGGTGCGTATCGTCCCCGCCGCCCTGGGGCCAGACGCCGGCTTTTTCGGTGCCGCCGCCCTCGTGCTCCGCGAGCGGGGCGGCTCGTTCGCTTCCTCTTGACTTCGGCGGGTGTATGCCTGTAAATGTGCCTCGACTATGTCGATGCGCTGCCGGTGCAGTGTCTCATCAGGAGGTTTAACTCTCTATGGCTCATAAGATCACGGACGAATGCCTCGCGTGCGGTTCCTGTGTGGATGAGTGCCCCAACGAAGCGATCTCCGAGGGCGACGAGATCTACGCTATCGACGCTGCGAAGTGCGACGACTGCGGCACCTGCGTGGAGGCGTGCCCGACCGACGCTATCGTCCCCGGCGACGACTGAGAAGCGCAGGCGCTGAGCGCTGAAAAGGGCAGGTGCCTTCGGCGCCTGCCCTTTTTTGTACGCCGAGACGATTAATTTGCTACGCTACCCCCATCAAACGAGGGTCGCCCTTGCTCCCCCTCACGGTGGTGCACCGGGGGCTCTCCACCGCAGAGAGAAGGGGGAACTGTGCCGTCTCACCTCACACCGCTCAAGCGCACACTCAGTACCGCTCAGAGGGCGCTCGTAGCCCTCGTCCTCACCCTTGTGGTGGTGTTCGCCACCGCGACCACGGCGCTGGCCGCTGCGCCCGTAGGGGCCGCACAAACGGGCGCCGTGCCCTTCGGCCCCGGCGCCCCGAGCAGCTCGGCACCCAGCCCCCACAGCAGCTTCACCCTCGGTGGATTCCCCTCCGCCCTCGGTGGCTCCGGCGGCTGGTTCTGGCAGAACCCACTGCCGCAGGGTAACTACCTCTCCTCCATCACCTGCGCAGACGCCTCCATCGCCTGGGCGGTAGGCTCGGGCGGCACCATCCTCAAAACCACCAACGGCGGCACCGACTGGAGCCAGCAGACCTCCGGCACGAGGCGCCATCTCTCCTCCATCACCTGCGCAAATGCCTCCACCGCCTGGGCGGTAGGCTCGGGCGGCACCATCCTCAAAACCACCGACGGCGGCGACAACTGGAGCCCGCAGACCTCCGGCACGGCGAACCTCCTCCACTCCATCACCTGCGCAGACGCCTCCACCGCCTGGGCGGTGGGCGAGGGCGGCACCATCCTCAAAACCACCAACGGCGGCACCAACTGGAGCCAGCAGACCTCCGGCACGACGAGCTCCCTCCGCTCCATCACCTGCGCAGACGCCTCCACCGCCTGGGCGGTGGGCGAATACGGCACCATCCTCAAAACCACCAACGGCGGCACCGACTGGAGCCAGCAGACCTCCGGCACGGCGAACCACCTCCTCTCCATCACCTGCGCAAACGCCTCCACCGCCTGGGCAGTGGGCTCGGACGGTACCATCCTCAAAACCACCGACGGCGGCGGCACGCCAACCCCAACCCCAACACCAATCCCCACACCAACACCAACCCCCACGCCAGCCCCCTCCGACACCACCCCACCCACCACCACCGCCACCGGCGCCGACGACGCCTGGCACAACACTCCCGTCACCGTCACCTTCACCGCGAGGGACAACCCCGGCGGCTCCGGCATGGTCGGCGGCTTCGCCAAGACCGAGTACAGCCTCGACAACGGCGCCACCTGGACCATCGGCACCACCTGCACCGTCCCCGCCCCGGCCAACCACAGCAACGACGGCTCCCACACCGTCCTCTACCGCTCCACCGACGCCGCAGGCAACCAAGAGGTCGCCAAGAGCCTCACCATCAAGATCGACACCACCGCCCCCACCACCACCGCCACCGGGGCCGATAACCTTTGGCACAACACTCCCGTCACCGTCACCTTCACCGCGAGGGACAACCCCGGCGGCTCCGGCATGATCGGCGGAGAGGCCAAGACCGAGTACAGCCTCGACAACGGCGCCACCTGGACCACCGGCACCACCTGCACCGTCCTCACCCCGGCCAACCACAGCAACGACGGCCTCCACACCGTCCTCTACCGCTCCACCGACGCCGCAGGCAACGTGGAGGAGGCCAACTCCCTCATCGTCAAGATCGACACCACCGGCCCCATTACCTCCGGTAAGACCGTAACCGGCAAGAGCGGTAAGCCCATCACCCTTACCTACACGATCACCGACAAGTGGAGTAAAAAGGCCACCACCATCGTCATCACCATCAAGAACGCCAGGGGCAAGACGGTCAAGACCATTAAGGTCAAGAATGCTCCAACCAACACGCCCATCAGGAACGTGAAGTGGACCAGGAAGACGAGGGGCGTCTACACCTACGCCGTGACCGCCAAGGATGAGGCCGGCAACGCGCAGCGCAAGGCCGGCGTGGCGAGGATCACGGTGAGGTAGGGGAGGGGGGGAGCGAAGCGTCTAGGGCTCGAGCTCCTGGACGCCTTCGAGGGTCGGCTCGCTCCAGGCGAGGCGCTCGGCCATAACGCGGAGGGCCTCGGGGCTCTCGTCGACTAAGAGGTAGTTGCGGCCGCAGCGGGCGGCGGCCTCGCCGGTGGTGCCGCTGCCGGCGAAGAAGTCGACGACGAGGTCGCCCGGCTCCGAGTGCACCTTGACGATGCGCTCGAGGATCCTGAGCGGCTTTTGTGTGGGGTAGCCGGTCTTCTCCTTGCCGGTGGGGCTCACGATCGTGTTCCACCACACATCGGTGGGGGTCTTGCCGCGGGCGGCCTTCTCCGCTCCCACGAGCGACGGCGCCATGTACGGGATGCGGTCGATAGCCTCGTAGGCGAAGACGTAGTCGGTGGGGTTTTTGGTGTACCAGAAGATGGTGTCGTGCTTCGCCGGCCAGCGGTTTTTGGGCCGGCCGCCGTAGTCGTAGGCCCAGATGATCTCGTTTTTAAACGAACGGCGGCCGAAGATCTCGTCGAGCAGCACCTTGCAGTAGTGCGACTCGCGGCAGTCGATGTGAAAGAAGAGCGAGCCGTCGGGCGTGAGGATGCGGCTCGCCTCGAGCAGCCGCGGCCTGAGAAAGCCGAGGTAGTCGTCGAACGCATCGGGGTAGTCGATCGAGCCGAGCTGCTCGGTGCGGTAGCGCCGGTCGGAGAATCCCACGCGGTCGCCCTCGTCGTCGCGCACCGTGCGGATCGACCTCCGCGTTAGCGTGCCCCCGGTGTTGAACGGCGGGTCGATGTAGATGAGGCGGGCGATACCGTCGGGGAGGGAGCGGAGCACCTCGAGGTTGTCGCCGAGGATAATGCGCCCGGTGGGGCGTGCGGGGCGGTCCGTCGTCATAAGATAAGTGTACTGTGTTCTCGCGGCGAGGGGGAGAAGGAGGGGCGTGTGCTCACTGTCTGTGCCACACCGATCGGCAACTTGGGGGACGTGACGTCGCGCGTGCTCGAGGCGTTCGCCGCCGCGGAGCTCATCGCGGCCGAGGACACGCGCCATACGCGCAAGCTCCTCACGCACTTCGGCATCCGCACGCCGATGATCAGCCTCTTTCGCCACAACGAGGCGCAGCGGGCCGAGGAGGTTCTGCAGCGCCTGCTGGCTGGGGAGCACGTGGCGCTCGTGAGCGACGCCGGAATGCCGTGCGTGCAAGATCCCGGCGTTCGCCTGGTGGCCCGGGCGATCGAGGAGGGGGTAGAGGTGGTTGTTTTGCCCGGCCCCTCCGCCGTGCTCACGGCCCTGGTGGCCTCCGGCCTCGCCGGCGACGCCTTTCGCTTCGTCGGGTACCTTCCGCGCCGCGCCCGCGACCTGCAGGCGGCGCTGCACGAGTGGCGGCGCTGCGGCGGCGTGGTGGTGGCCTTTGAGACCGGTCACCGCCTCTCGCGGAGCCTCGAGACGCTGGCCGACGCGCTCCCCGAGGCGCGGGGCGCCGTTTGCCGGGAGCTCACCAAGGTGCACGAGGAGGTGCTGCGCGGGTCGCTCCGTGAGCTCGGCGAGCGGTACCCCTCGTCGGGTTCCGCCGCCGATCGTGGCGGGGAGGTACGCGGCGAGTTTACGGTTGTGGTCGACCTCGGCGAGCCGCTGTGCGACGAGCGGGCCGGTCGGCCATCGGCCGAGGCCGCCGCGGAGGCCCTGCTCGGCCGCGGCCTCTCGCGGCGCGACGCCGCGGCCGCCCTGCGGGTCTGCCTCGGCCTCGCCCACCGCGACGCCGACGCGCTGGTGCGCGATGTCGCGGGTCGAAAGGAGGGCTTCCGTTGACTACAATCCCACGAATGGACATTCGAGCCCTTACAGCGGAGCGTCCGCTCCTCCTCGACGGCGGCATGGGCAGCGAGCTCTTGGCGTGTGGGTTTCGCCCTGGGTCGTGCCCCGAGTCGTGGAACATCGAGCGGCCGGAGGTGATCTCCGGCATCCACCGTAACTACCTCGCGGCCGGCGCCGACATCGTCAACACCAACACCTTCGGCGGCTCCAGCCTTAAGCTCGCGCCGTTCGGGTTAGCCGAGCGCGCCACCGAGCTCAACGAGGCGGGCGCGCGGCTCGCCGCGACGGTGCGCGACGACGAGTTTCCGGGGCGCTTCGTGGCCGGGAGCGTGGGGCCGTGCGGTCACCTGCTCAAGCCGCTCGGCGACGCCGACCCCGGTGAGGTCCGTGACTCCTTTGCACAGCAGGTCGCCGCGCTCGTCTCCGGCGGCGCCGACCTTATCAACATCGAGACGATGTTCGACCTCGCCGAGGTGCGGCTGGCGGTGGAGGCGGCCGTCGAGGTCGCGGGCGGCCGCCCCGTGCTGGCGAGCCTCGCCTTTCGGCCGTCGGCGAACGGGTTTCACACCATGATGGGCGTTTCGCCGGAGCGGGCCGTGGCCGAGCTCCGCGAGGCCGGCGCGGCGCTGGTGGGCTGCAACTGCGAGGTCACCGGCGATGTGATGGCCGCGCTCGTCCCCGTGCTCGCCGAGCTCAACGGCGGGGCCACCTACGCGCAGCCCAACGCCGGTATGCCCAGCCTCGACGGCGAAGACGCGAGCTACGAGCAAACCCCCGAGGAGTTCGCCGCCATCGTCGCCGCGTACCCCTCCTACGGCGCGGTTATCGTGGGCGGGTGCTGCGGCACCACACCCGCGTTTATCGCCGCGCTCGCCGCGGCGCTCGGGCACTAGCCGAGCGCTCCGCCTCACCCGGCGCTCGCGCCCCCTCCGAGCTCTTCACGATCACCGCATTTGCGCGAGGAGAGGTTGAATTCTCCTCATCCTGTGAATAGAATCACAGGAGAGCAAGGAGCCCTATGGAGAAGACACAGAGCGAGGGTAAAACCACTGCCGCCGAAGGCGCTCGGCACAAGCGCTCCGTGTCGCTGCAAACCCTCGAGCGGCTGAGCGTCTACCGCAAGCTCCTCAAGGAGCTCGACCACGAGGGCGTGGAGTACGTTCACTCGCGCCGCCTCGCGGGGTTGGCCGCCGTCACCCCGGCTCAGCTCCGCCGCGACCTCACTAGCTTCGGTACGTTCGGCGACATCTCGCGAGGCTACAACGTTCGCGAGATGGGGCTGGTGATCGGGCGCGTGCTGCACACCGACGTGGTGCAGCGCGTTGTGTTGGTCGGCGTCGGCGACCTCGGCAAAGCGCTCCTCTCGTACCGTGGCTTCGAGGAGCGCGGGTTCCACATCGTGGCCGGCCTCGACGTCGACCCGGCGAAGATCGGCAAGGTCTTCGCCGGCCGTCGCTGCTACGGCCTCGACGAGCTCGAGGAGGTCGTCGATCGCTACGAGATCGACATCGCTATGGTCGCGTCGCGCGCCACCGGGCTTCAGGACCTCGTCGGTCGCCTCGCCGCGGCCGGCGTTCACGGGATCGTCAATTTTGTCCCCAAACACCTACGGGCACCGGACGGCTGCACCGTCGAGCACATCGATATCGCGGCAACCCTTGAGAAGCTCTCCTTTTTGGTTCACGGGAGAAGAGAGGCTCGGGTTTCCCGTTCACTGTGAAGAAATTCACTAAATGATGTTCATTAACCGCTCGTCGTGAGCGAGGGAGAGGACGCAGAGTGAAGGAGGAGGGCATGGCCGGCAACATCCTTGTCGTCGACGACGACAGAGACCTGGTGGCCTCGACGAAGGCGTATCTCGAGGCGCGCGGCTACACCATACGGGTCGCACACGGCGGCGAAGATGCGCGCGCCGAGCTGAAGCGGGGTCTCCCCGATCTCATGGTGCTCGACATCATGATGGATAACGATACAGATGGTTTTACGCTGGCTCACTCGGTTAAGGAGAACCCGGAGACCCGGGATATCCCCCTGATCATCGTGAGCGGCTTTACGAGCGAGCTGGGCTCGAAGACCCACGTGTTCGAGCCCCATATGTACGAAGAGTGGCCGGCTGTGAGGTTCTTCGAGAAGCCGGCTAAGCTCAGCGACCTCGCCGCGGCGATCGCCGAGATCCTGGCCGAGCGAGCGAAAGAATCGGCCGCCCCTTCGTCGACGGATGAGGCGTGACCGTGGGGGGCGTTCAGGAGCTCCTCGTGGGAGAGGAGAAGATGACGATGGAGCGGATGATTCCGCTCCTCCAGGAGATCCAAGAGGCCAAGGGTTACGTCTCGGAGCAGGCGATGGTCGACGTCGCCGAGGCGTTGGGGACGACGCCGAGCACCGTTTACGGCGTGGCGACGTTCTACAACCAGTTTCGCTTTGCCCCCCTCGGCGAGCACGTGATCGAGATCTGCCGCGGCACCGCCTGCCACGTTAAGCAGAGCCTCGAGCTCGCCCAGCATCTGCAGCGGCGGCTGAAGCTCCGCGACGACGGCAACTCCGCGGATGGCCGCTACACGGTGATCAAAGTGGCGTGTCTCGGCGCCTGCTCTATCGCGCCGGTGCTCAAGATGGACGGGGAGTTTTACGGCCATCTCACGGGCGAGAAGCTCGATGCGCTCCTCGATCGCGTCGACAAAGAGACGACTGGAGGTGGAGCGTGAAGAGCGCCACTAACGAGCATCGACTGATCTCTCCCTGCTGTGAGCGGTGCACGCACAGCGCGCTCACGCCCTGTACAGATGTCGTCGAGTGCGTGCTGCACGGCCCCATCTGCCACGACGACGACGCGTGTCGTGAGCTCCGCTCCGAGCGGGCTCGCCTCGCTCGTCGCGGCGGCGACGGGGTGGTGATCTTCGTCGGAGCGGGCACCTGCGGCCGCGCAAACGGCGCCCTCGTAGTGATCGCCGAGCTCGAGCGGCTCCTCGCGGAGCGTGGCCTCGAGATCCCGGTGCTCGAGACCGGTTGCGTGGGCTACTGCCAGCGCGAGGTCTTCATCGACGTGGTCGATGCGAACGGCGTCCGCCTGAGCTACTGTGATCTCTCGCCGGAGAACGTGGAGGAGTTCTTCGAGCTCGTCTTCGACCGCGCGTGCCCACAGAACCGCTTCCTCCTCGGTAAGTACGAGGACCCAGAGGGTCGCTACCCGGATGTTCCGCCCATCTCCGAGGCGCCCTTCTTCGCCAATCAGACCAAAGTCGTGCTCCGCAACTGCGGGGTGGTGGACCCGAGGTCGCTCGACGCGGCGCTCGCCGCAGGCGGGTTTCGCGCGGCGGCGCGGGCGATCACCGAGATGACCCCCGAGGAGGTCTGCGACGAGACGATCGCCGCCGGCCTGCGCGGGCGCGGCGGCGCGGGGTTCCCCACCGGCCGCAAGTGGCGCGTAGCGCTCGAGCAGTCGAGCGCGCAGAAGTACCTCATCTGCAACGCCGACGAGGGCGACCCCGGCGCCTTTATGGACCGAGCTATCCTCGAGAGCGATCCCTTCGGGCTCGTGGAGGGCATGCTCATCGCCGCGTACGCAATAGGGGCGACGCGCGGGTACGTTTACTGCAGGGCCGAGTACCCGCTCGCGATCGAGCGCCTGCGGTCCGCGATCGAGCAGTGCAGGAGCGCCGGGCTTTTGGGTGAGAACATCCTCGGGAGCTTGGTGGAGTTCGACATCACCATCAAGCAGGGCGCGGGAGCCTTCGTCTGCGGCGAGGAGACGGCTATTCTCGAGAGCATCGAGGGTGGGCGCGGTATGCCGCGGCCGCGGCCGCCGTACCCGGCGGTGAGCGGCCTCCACGGCAAGCCGACCATTCTCAACAACGTCGAGACGCTCGCCAACGTGTCGCTGATCATCGAGCACGGCGCCGAGTGGTACAAGGCCCTCGGTCGCGGCGATGCGGCTGGCACCAAGGTCTTCGCCCTCAGCGGTCAGGTGCGCAACACCGGCCTGGTCGAGGTGCCCGTCGGCCTTCCGCTGCGCGAGATCGTCTACGACATCGGCGGTGGCGCTCCGGTCGGTCACACCGTTAAGGCGGTGCAGATCGGGGGCCCCAGCGGCGGCTGTATCCCCGACGAGCTGCTCGACATCGCCACCGACTACGGCACCCTGCAGGAGGTCGGCGCCATGATGGGCTCCGGCGGTATGGTCGTGATGGACGAGCGCTCCTGTATGGTCGATGTGGCCAAGTTCTTCATGGAGTTCATCCGCAATGAGAGCTGCGGGAAGTGCACCCCGTGCCGGGAGGGCACGACCCGTATGCACGAGATCCTCACGGAGCTCACGGAGCGTCCGGTGGGCGATCCGCTTCGCCGTCTGGAGCGCTTCCAGGGCATCCTCCACCTTCAGGAGTTGGCCGAGGTCGTGAAGGAGACCTCACTCTGTGGCCTCGGACAGTCGGCCGCCAACCCGGTGCTCAGTACGCTCCGGTTCTTCCGCGACGAGTACGAGGCACACGTTATGGAGACGCGCTGCCCGGCGGGTGTGTGTCAGGGGCTGCGCACCTACGACATCGACGCCGAGCTGTGCACCGGCTGCGGGATCTGCTCCAAGCAGTGCCCCAGCGGCGCTATCGTCGGCAAGCGGAGGTTCGCTCACTCCATCATCATCGATCGCTGCATCGGCTGCGGCGCGTGCGCGGATGCATGCCCCAAACAAGCCGTGCTGACCGTTGCATAAGGATGGCGCTATGAGTATTACGTTAAACGGCAGGGAGATCGAGATCGTCGCCGGCGAGACCGTGCTGCAGACCGCTCGCCGGGTCGGCATCGACATCCCGCACCTCTGTTCGCTCGACTGGGCACCCTCGCCGGCCGCGTCGTGCCGCCTCTGCGTCGTGGAGGTAGAGGGCTCGCCCAGGCTCCAGACGAGCTGTACCCTTGAGGCCCGCGACGGCATGGTGGTGCACACGCACACCCCCCGCCTGCTCAAGGCGCGCCGCACGATTCTCGAGCTGCTCGTGGCAAGCCACCCGCAGGATTGCCTCTCCTGCGTGCGCTCCGGCAACTGCGAGCTCTCCAAGCTCGCGGCGGACCTCGGGGTGCGGAGCGGTCGCTACTCCGGCATCGTTAAGGATCACGCCCTCGACATCTCCTCGCCGAGTCTCTGGCGCGACCCCAATAAGTGCGTCCTCTGCGGCCGGTGTGTGACGGTCTGCAAAGAGGTACAGGGGATCGGCGCCATCGACTACGCCGGCCGCGGTTTTCGCACGCGCGTCTCCCCGGGCTTCGCGCGCGGGCTCAACGCGAGCGACTGCGTCTTCTGCGGGCAGTGCGCGCGGGTGTGCCCCACCGGTGCGATCGTGGAGCGCAGCCACGTGGACGCGGTGGTGGCCGAGCTGGCCGACCCGAACGTCGCGGTGGTGGTGCAGATAGCCCCGGCCGTGCCGGCGACGCTAGTGAACGAGCGGGACCCGGTCGACGGCGTGGAGGCCGCGCTCGGCCGCCTCTCCAGCGCCTTCAAGGCCGTTGGGTTCGACGCCGTGTTCGACACGGGGTTCGCGGCCGACCTCACCATTATGGAGGAGTCCAACGAGCTCCTCGACCGCATCCTCAACGGCGGCGTGCTCCCCATGTTCACGAGCTGCTCGCCGGCGTGGATTCGCTACGTCGAGATACACCGGCCGGATCTGATCCCGCACCTCTCCACCTGTAAGTCGCCTCAGCAAATGGCGGGCTCCGTCATTAAAGCGATCTACCCGAAGGTCGCCGACCTCGAGGGCAAGCGCTTGGTGGTCGTCTCCATCATGCCCTGTACCGCGAAGAAGTACGAGGCGGACGACCTCCACGACGTCGACTACGTGCTCACCACGCGCGAGCTAGACGCCCTCTGGGGCCGCTTTGGGATCGACTTCGAGACCTACAGGGGGTCGGCGCCGCTGGACGAGCCCTTCTCGCAGGCGAGCGGCGCCGGGCGCCTCTTCGCCGGCACCGGCGGCGTCATGGAGGCGGCGCTCCGCACCGCGCACCACCTCGTCGCCGGCGAGGAGGTGGCGGGCGGGCCGCGCATCACCGCAGCGCGCGGCCTCGGGGGCGTGCGTGAGTTCGAGATCCAGGCCGCCGACGCGGAGCTGCGACTCGCCGTTGTCAACGGTCTCGGCCGGCTTACCGAGTCCATCGACGAGATCCTGGCGGCCGACCAGCCGTTCCACTTCGTCGAGGTCATGAGCTGCCCCGGCGGGTGTGTGGGCGGCGGCGGGCAGCCCTACGACACCGACACCGAGGCGGTGCGCGCTCGGCTCGAGCGTCTGTACACGGTCGACCGTCGCTCCTCGTGGCGTCGTTCGCACGAGAACACCCAGGTGGAGGCGCTCTACGAGGAGCACCTCGGGCGCCCGCTCGGAGAGGTCTCGCACGAGCTGCTGCATCGCTCCTACAACGATCGCAGCCGAAAGGCGGAGGAGTCGCTGTCGCTATGAGTGGAGCGATGACCGGCGGGGTGATCCGCACGATCAGTCAGAACTGTCGTCGTTGCTACACGTGCGTGCGCGGCTGCCCCGCGAAGGCCATCAAAATCGAGAACGGTCAGGCGTTTGTGGTCGACGAGCGCTGCATTAGCTGCGGAAACTGCACGCTCGTCTGCGCGCAGAACGCCAAGTCGTACCTCAGCGGTGTGGAGCGGGCTCAGGCGATGCTCGAGGAGGGCGGCCCCGTGGTCGCCCTCCTCGCCCCCTCCTTTCCCGCGGGGTTCGACGAGCCGGCCGAGCGCGTCGTGGGCGCGTTTCGCGAGGCCGGCTTTACCTACGTGGTGGAGGTGGCCTACGGCGCCGACCTCGTGAGCACCGCGTATCGGGAGTACCTTGAGGAGCACCCTACGGGCCTCCACATCGCCACGGCTTGCCCCGCTGTTAACGATTTCGTGCGCAAATACCATCCGGAGATGACCGACGCGCTCGTGCCGATCGTCTCTCCCATGATCGCGACTGCCCTCGCCGTGAAGCAGCTCTACGGCGAGGAGGTCGGCTGTGTGTTTGTGGGGCCGTGCGTGGCCAAGAAGGCCGAGGCGCACGACCCCGACCTGCCGCCGGTGATCGACGAAGTGCTCACCCTGCAGGAGGCGAATCACCTCCTGCAGCAGCGAGGCGTGGAGGTCTCCCAGGCGGCTGAGTCGGAGTGGGACGGGCCGATCGCCGGCAGTGCACGGGTGTTTCCGTTGCCGGGCGGCCTGCTCGAAAGCGCCGATCTCGACCGCGGGATCCTCGACCCCGAGGTGCTGGTGACCGCCGGCCAAGAGGAGACCATCGGCGTCTTGGCCGGCCTCGGGGATCGAGAGACCGGCGACTACCTGTTCGTAGAGCCGCTGATGTGCCGTGGGTGCTACTGCGGGCCGGGCATTAGCTCCGAGGAGCCCGGCCTGATGCGCCGCCGCCGCGTGGCCGAGTACGTAACGGAGCGCAACGAGCGGCAGGTGGCGGAGGCGGACGACCAATCGGCCCTGGCGGCAGAGGGCATCTCCCTCACTCGGGGCTTCACGGCGGACGATCAGCGCGCCGTGGCGCCCACCGAGGAGGAGATCCGGGAGATCCTCTCTCGGACCAATAAGTTCTTTCCGCAAGACGAGCTCAACTGCGGCGCCTGCGGCTACCAGACCTGCCGGGAGAAGGCGATCTTCGTACACTGCGGGCTTGCCGAGGAGGCCATGTGCCTGCCGTTTATGATCGACCAAGCTGAGCGCGTTTGCTACGAGATCGGTGTGCCGTGGCGCGATATGCGCGACGTCCACCGCCACCTCATGAACACCGAGAAGCTGGCGTCGATGGGCCAGATGGCCGCCGGCGTGGCCCACGAGCTCAACAACCCGCTCAGCGCCATCCTCCTCTACACGCACGTGCTGCGGAAGAAGCTAGCGGACCACGAGGGCGTCGACCGCGACCTTTCCCTGATCGTCGAGGAGTCGGAGCGCTGCCGTCGGATCGTCGGAAACCTGCTCGACTTCGCCCGGCAGAGTCGTGTGCGCGCCGAGCGCGTGGAGATAAGCGCGCTGATCTCACAGGTGGTGGACACCGCCATCTTCACGCTCGAGCGCGAGACGAGCCAGCGCATACAGCTCTCCGTCGACGTCGAGCCCGGGCTTGAGGCCGAGCTCGACCGCGATCAAATGACGCAGGTGCTCACCAACCTCATGAAGAACGCGGCGGAGGCGATGGAGGGGCGCTCGGGTACGGTGAGCATTCGCGCCTTCCACGTGCCCGAGAACGACCGGGTGCACATCTCCGTGAGCGACGAGGGCGCGGGTATTCCGCCGAGCGCCCGCGACAAAATCTTCCAACCGTTCTTTACGACGAAAAGCATCGGAAAAGGGACGGGTCTCGGCCTCCCCATTAGCTACGGCATCGTGAAGATGCACCACGGCACCATCTGGTTCGACACGGAGATGGGGGCGGGGACGACCTTCCACGTTGAGCTGCCGCTCAGATACGCGGCGGCCGAAAGGAGCACGATCGAATGAGCGAGCGCACCGTCCTGTTCGTCGACGACGATCGAGATTTCCTCACCGCGAAGCGGCTTTACTTGGAGGCGCGCGGGCACCGCGTGCTCACGGCGGAGAGCCCTAAAGAAGCACTTGAGCTCCTCGAGAGGGAGATCCCCGACATCATCTTCCTCGACCTCATGATGGAGCAGGTGGACGACGGTTTTCGCCTCGGGTACCAGTTGGGCAAGGACGAGCGTCTGCGCGGCGTGCCGCTCGTGATGCTCTCCGGTGTAGCTGCGGAGACCGGCAAGCGGTTCGACGCCGAGGGCGA
Organism: Thermoleophilia bacterium; assembly: GCA_040776965.1. Taxonomy (GTDB): domain Bacteria; phylum Actinomycetota; class Thermoleophilia; order UBA2241; family UBA2241; genus CAIXSE01. The sequence continues at coordinate 72,959 of JAXGZO010000001.1, read as the reverse complement.
GGGGCTGATGGCCTGGTCGGGGCTCGACCTCTTTATCGACAAGCCGGTGACCGGCGCGAAGCTCCTTAAAGTGGTCGAGGAGCGCGCCGTCCGCCGCGATCGATCCTAAGAGAAAAGGGGGAGAGCACTTATGACGAAGGGCAGGATCCTCGTCGTTGACGATGAGTACGGCGTACGTTCCGGTATACGGCAGATCCTCGAGCTCGACGACTACGAGGTCGAGGAGGCGGAGACCGGCGCTGAGGCGCTCGCTTTTTTTGAGCGCGAGTCCGTCGACGTCGTCCTGCTCGACTACCGCCTCACCGACATCGACGGCTTCGCCGTTTTGAGCGCGCTCAGGGAGCGTGGGGTCAACGTACTGGTCTGCATGATCACGGCGTACGCCAACATCGACACGGCCGTCGCCGCCACGCGACGGGGGGTCGACTTCTTCCTCCCCAAGCCCTTCTTGCCCGACGACCTCCTCAACGTGGTCGCCACCTTGCTCGAGCGCAAGAACGCGAAGGCGGAGGCCGACCGCCTGCGTGCGGAGCACGAGGCGAGCTTGCTCGCCCTGGCGGAGGAGAAGACGCAGACGCATTCATTGGTGAGCTCCCTGCGGGACGCGGTGCTCGTGGTGAACCGCGACGGCGACGTGGTGCTCGCCAACCGCGCTATGACCGATATTTTGGGTGTGCCGGAGGCGGACGTGCTTAAGCGGCCGCTGCAGGAAGTGCTCGCGGGCGGCGCGCTCGAGCCCCTCGGCGAGCAGCTCGCCTCACCTTCTCGTGAGCGCATCGTGCGTGAGTTCACGATCGGCGAGCGTAGCTTCGTGGCGAGCATCGCGACGTTTCGCGCGGAGGGCAGCGACGGCGTGGGCCGTGTGCTCACGCTCTCCGACATCTCCGAGGTGCGGCGCATGGCCATGGAGAAGGAGCGCTTTATCAGGACGATGGTGCACGAGCTCAAGTCGCCCTTGGGGGCGATCAAGGGCTTGCTCGAGGTGGTCGCCGACAGGAGCTTCGGCGACGAGCTCGAGCCGTACCTCCCCATGATCGCGCGCGCGGACGCGCGCATCGACGCACAGGTAGGCCTCATCAGCGACCTGCTCAGCCTCGCGCGTAGCGAGCAGACGGGCGACGCCACCGCGGAGAAGTCGGCGGCGGTGGCCCCGGCGCTTGAGGAGTGCGTCTCCCTCGCCCGCGAGCGCGGCGCGCAGCGCAGGATCGCGGTGGAGGTGGATATCGCCCCCGGGTTGCCGCCGGCCGCGATCGACCCCGTGGACCTCCAGCTCGTGCTCTCCAACCTCATCGGCAACGCCGTGAAGTACAACCGCGACGGGGGAGATGTGCGGATTCGCTGCCGCGAGGAGGGCGGATGGTTGTACCTCGAGGTGGAGGATACGGGCATCGGGATCAAAGAGGAGAACCTCGCCAAGATCCTCGGGGAGTTCTTCCGCGAGAAGCGCCCCGAGACGCGAGAGCTCGACGGTAACGGCCTCGGGTTGGCGATCGTTCGGCGCCTCGTGGAGCGCGTCGGCGGTCGGCTCGAGCTGCGGAGCGTGGAGGGTGAGGGCTCGACCTTCTGTGTGGTGCTGCTGACGGCGTAGGTGCGGCGCGGCGGGCGTGCCTGCCCGCGCCGTTCGCCCTTAGCCCGCGCCGCCACCCCCGCGCTTGCGGCTGCGGAAGACGGCGCCCACCGTGTCGAGGATGAGCCGGGCGCCGTGCAGCGCCGTGATCTGCCCCGGCCCGTCGTAGAGCGGTGCGACCTCCACGAGGTCCATGCCGATCACGTTGCACCGCTCGGCGATGGCGAGCAGGAGTGCCTTGGCGTCGTAGTAGCTGAGGCCGCCGGGCTCGGGCGTGCCGGTGCCCGGCGCTATGGCCGGGTCGAGCGCGTCGATGTCGAAGGTGATGTACGTGTCGGCGTCGAGCGTGAGGTGCTCGACCAGCTCCTCGAGGTTGAGGAGCTTGGCGTCGTGGCACCAAAAGGTGTGTACGCCGCGCTCCTGTGCCAGCTCGATGTTGTCGCCGCGGGTCTGCAGGCCGCGGATGCCGTACTGCGTGACGCTGCTGAAGAGGCCGTCCTCGTGCCCCCGGATGATGGGGCTGGCGTGGGTGAAGCGCTGGCCGCACTCCGCGTGGATGTAGTCCATGTGCGTGTCGAACTGCACGAGCTGGAAGGGCTCGCCGCCGCGGGCACGGCTCATGGCCGTGAAGGCGGGGTAGGCGATGGAGTGGTCGCCGCCCAGGGTGACGGGGAAGAGGCCGGCCTCCACAATGGGCTGCAGCCGCGCCACGATGGCCTCGTGCCGCTCCTCGGCGGGCGTTGTGGGGCCGAGCGCTACGTCGCCGCAGTCGACCCAGCGCACGCCGCCGAGCAGGAGCTGCTCTATCTCGCCGTCGTAGAAAGCCTCCGTGCCCGTGCGGTAAGCGTAGTTGGTGGAGGCCTCCCGCAGAGCGCGCGGCCCCATGCGGGCGCCGCTGCGGTTGGTGGTGCCCTCGTCGAAGGGGACCCCGAGCACGGCCACGTCGCCCTCGCGCCGCGTGGGTGACGGTACGTACGGTGCTTTAAAGAAGCTCGCTATACCCGCGTAGGGCATCTCGTCGGTTGCCATGCACTCATTGTACGGAGGCGGCCGCGTTGTGGCAATGGGATAAGATACGGACGCAGCGAGACGGAGGAGACCGTATGCAACGTAACAGCGAGGTGCCGGTGCGCCGATACATCACCACCCCGATTTACTACGTGAACAGCGAGCCCCACCTCGGGCACGCGTACACGACGATCGCAGCCGACATCCTCGCCCGTCACTTCCGCCAGAGGGGCGACGAGGTCTTCTTTCTCACCGGCACGGACGAACACGGCATGAAGATCGCCCAGGCCGCCGCCGACCGTGGGCTCACGCCGCGCCAGCACGTGGATGAGATGTCACCTAAGTTCCAGCGGCTCACCGAGCAGCTCAACGCCACCAACGACTTCTTTATCCGCACTACGGATGCGGAGCACGAGGCCTTCGTGCAGGAGTTCGTGGAGAAGCTCCGCGCCGCCGGCGACGTGGAGAAGCGCACCTACGGCGGCCTCTACTGCACCGCCTGCGAGGGCTTTTGGTACGAGCGCGACTTGGTCGACGGCAAGTGCCCGGATCACGGGGTGGAGCCTTCCTGGCTCGAGGAGGAGAACTACTACTTCTTGCTCAGTAACTACGAGGAGCGTCTCCTCGAGCTCTTTAAGGCCAACCCCGACTACGTTAAGCCGAAGTCTCGGTACAACGAAGCCCTCTCCTTCATCGAGCAGGGCCTCGAGGACATCTCGATTAGCCGCTCGAGCCTCACGTGGGGCGTCCCGGTGCCGTGGGACGAGGAGCAGGTCATTTACGTGTGGGTCGACGCGCTCATTAACTACCTCTCGGCGCTCACCTACGCGCGCCCCGGCACGGACCTCACCGCCGACTACTGGCCGGTCGCGCACCACCTCCTCGCCAAAGATATTCTCAAGTTCCACGCGGTCATTTGGCCGGCGCTCCTCATGAGCGCCGGGTACGAGCTCCCCGCCGCCGAGTTCATCCACGGCTACCTCCTCATGGGCGGCGAGAAGATGAGTAAGACGCGCGGCAACGTGCTCGACCCCTTCGCGGTGATGGATCGTTACGGTATCGACCCGCTCCGCTACTACCTCTTTCGCGAGGTCAACTTCGGGTTGGACGGCGTGATCAGCATGGAGGGCTTCGAGTCGCGCTACAACACGGAGCTCGCCAACGAGCTCGGCAACCTCGTGAGCCGCAGCGTGAGTATGGTCGCGAAGTACCGCGACGGGCGTCTGCCCGCAGTGCCCGAGGGGGCGGCGCTCACCGAGCTGGCAGCGGAGGGCGAGCGCATGGTCGCCGCCGCCACCGCTCGGTACGGGGCCGACGAGATCACCGGCGCCATCGAGACGGTGTGGGAGTACGTGCGGCGCCTCAACCGGTTGGTTGAGGAGGAGGCGCCGTGGAAGCTCGCCAAGGATGCGGCCCAGGCCGACCGGCTGGACGCAGTCCTCAACGGGCTGGCCGCGGGCATCCGGCTCGTCGCCCTCGCGATCTACCCCGTCATTCCGGGCACGGCTGAGGAGATCCTCCGCCGCCTCGGCCAGGCGTGCGACCCCGCCGACCTCGCGCTCGAGCGGGCGAGGTGGTGTGAGCTTAAGCCCGCGGCCGTCGTCGTCGGGCCGCCGCTCTTTCCCCGTATAGAGCCCCAGGGCTAACCCCTCGTCGTTTCGGTGGCCGCCGTGACCCTTATCGATACCCATTGCCACATCGAGATGCTCGAGGAGCCCATGAAGGCCCTCCTGGAGGCGCGGGAGGCGGGGGTGAGCGAGGTTATCTCCATCGGCATCGACGCCGAGACCTCGTTGCTCGCCGCCGGCTTCAGTGAGAGCTTCGACGGCGTGTACGCCGCGGTCGGCCTTCACCCGCACAACGCCGAGCAGTTCGACGAGGAGTTCGTCCGCGAGATCGAGCGGCTCGTGGAGCTCCCCTCCGTGGTGGCTATCGGCGAGTGCGGCCTCGACTTCTACCGCGAGATCGCGCCGCGCGAGGCGCAGCACCGCGCCTTCTCGGGGCAGATCGCCCTGGCGCGCCGCTTTAACCTCCCGCTCGTCGTCCACGTGCGCGACGCCGGGAGCGAGGCAATGGCGCAGCTGGCCGAGGAGGCCGACGGGCTCACGGTTGTCATGCACTGCTACTCGCTGCCGCAGTACGTGGACGAGTGCAACGAGCGCGGGTACTACGCCAGCTTCGCCGGCAACGTCACCTTTAACAACGCCGGCGACCTGCGCGAGGCGGCCGCCCGCGTCCGCGAGGACCGCCTGCTCGTGGAGACCGACGCCCCGTACTTGGCGCCGGTGCCCCGCCGCGGCAAGAGCAACGTGCCTGGGTGGGTTGCGCACACGGCGGCTGCGGTGGCTGAGGTGCGGGGCTGGAGCCTGAGCGACCTCGCCGAGATCACCACCGCGAACGCCCACCGCGCCTTCGGGCTCGAGGGGGGCGGCCGGCCGTGACGGGCCCGGCCGAGTCCGGCGGGGCCGCGGGCGAGCACACGCAGCTCCCCCGCCCGCCCGCCCTTCGGCGCTACGGCCAAAACCACCTCGTCGACGGCAACGTGTTGCGGGCCATCGTCAAGCAGGCGGCGGTGGCCCCCGACGACGTGGTCCTCGAGGTCGGAGCCGCCGGCGGTGTGCTCACGCGCCCGCTGCTCGAGCACGCGCGGCTGGTGCACGCCTTCGAGATCGATCGCCGCTACGACGCCCGTCTGGCCAGGCTCCAGACGCAGTACCCCAACCTCCTCCTCCACCACGGCGACGCGCTTAAAGGCGACCTCACGGCGCTCACGCCTCCCCCCACGGCCTTGGTTGCGAACCTCGCCTACAACATCGCGATCCCCCTCATTATGACGACGATCGAGCAGCTGCCCTCGGTGCATCGCTGGGCCGTGATGGTGCAAAAGGAGCTCGGCGACCGGCTCTTCGCGGTACCGTCCACGAAGGCGTACGCGGCCGTCTCGGTGCTCGTGCAGCTCGCCTGCGAGCGCGAGGCCTCGCGGCCGGTGGCGCCCTCGGCCTTTCGGCCGCAGCCCCGGGTCGACTCGAGCTTCGTCACGTTCGTCCGTCGCGCCGATGCGGGCGAGGAGGGCGGCGGCGCCCTCCTGCCCGGCGAGTACGCCGCGCTCTCGGTGCTGGTGCGCCGCGCGTTCAGCCAGCGCCGCAAGGTGCTCACCAATACAGTGCGCGGCGCGGCGCGGGCGGGGCTCGTGCTCTCGCGGGAGGCCGTGAGCGACGCGCTGGAGGAACTCGGCCTGCCGAGCGCGGCGCGGCCGGAGGAGCTCTCGCCGCAGCAGTGGCGTACCTTTGCGCGCCTGATCGGTTGGAGCGCGACGGCGGGGGAGGGGCGATGACCGCCGAGCCCCTCGGCTTCGTCGAGGTCGCGGCGCCGGCCAAGCTCAACCTCGCGTTGCACGTGGGCCCTCGCCGGGCCGACGGGTTCCACGAGATCGCCTCGCTGATGGTGCCGGTGACGCTCGCCGACCACCTCCGCGCCGAGCGCCTCGCGGGGGGAGGCCTCGAGGTTCGTTGCGAGGTGGCCCCCGGCGAGCTCAACCTCGCCGCCAAGGCCATCCGCCTGCTCGAGGAGCGGCTTGAGCGCATCTTCGACGTGCGGCTCACCATCACGAAGCGGACGCCGCACGCGGCCGGCCTCGGCGGCGGTAGCTCCGACGCCGCCGCCGCGCTTTTGGCCGTGGATCGGCTCTTCGGGCTCGAGTTGGAGCCTCGGGTGCTCTACGAGGTGGCCTCCGCGGTCGGCTCCGACGTGGCCTTCTTCCTCTGGCCGGGCCCGCAGTTCGCCACCGGTCGGGGCCAGGTGCTCAAGGAGGTGGCGTTGCCGGCGTTGCACCTCGTGATCGTGGCGCCCAGCCTCCCGCTCAGCGCGCGGTGCGTGTACGAGTGGCGCGACGAGGACGCCGAGGTCGCCTTGCGCGACTGGGTGCCCGTGGTGCGCGGGCTCTCGGGCCGCGTGGCGGCGGCGCAAAGCGCCGCCGATGTCGCGGCCCTCGTGCACAACGACCTCGAGGGGAGCGTGATCGCGCGGCACCCCGAGGTGGGGGAGCTCCGCGATCGTCTGCTCGCGGCGGGGGCGTTGGCCGCCGCTATGAGCGGCAGCGGCGCCGCCGTGTTCGGGGTGTTCGACGACGAGGAGACGGCCGTGAGGGCGCGGGCGGGCCTCACGAGCGCCCGCTCCTGGTACGTCACCGACGTGCAGCCGGAGCCGCCAGCCTTCGGGTGACCGCCGCCGCCCTTTTCGCCAGCCCTCGCGACCGACGCACACGGATGGTAAACTAAACTGCCGCCTTGCGGTGCCGGATGGGCTCGCCCATCTTTGTAAGACGCTGGGGCGTCGCCAAGTGGTAAGGCACCGGGTTTTGGTCCCGGCATCCGGAGGTTCGAATCCTCCCGCCCCAGCCAATCCGTAGTTAACCACCGAGAGCTAGCTTCAGGGGAAAGAAATGACGCAGGGTTCTTCAGGTTTACACTCTCCGGTCGCCGTCGTGATCCTCGCCGCCGGCCTCGGTACGCGCATGCGCTCCGATACGCCAAAGGTACTCCACGAGGCCTGCGGTAGACCGCTGCTCTCGTACGTGATCGACGCCGCGCTCGGCGTCTCGCCGGAGCGAATGGTCGTCGTCACCGGCCCCGATCAAGATGCCGTCGCCGAGATCCTCCCGGTCGGCTGTGAGCGGGCCGTACAGCACGAGCGTTTGGGTACGGGCGACGCCGTTCGCGCCGGCCTCGAGCCCCTGGAGGGCTTCTCCGGCGACATCGTCGTGCTGGTGGGCGACGCCCCACTCGTCAACGCCGAGTTCCTCAGAGAGTTTCTGGCCAGCCACCGCGCTGCCGGCGCCGGTGTTACGGTGGCCTCCGCCGTGCTCGACGAGCCCGGCCACTACGGCAGGGTGCTGCGCGACGCCGACGGTGCGGTTACGGGCATCGTCGAGGCGCGCGACGCCACCCCCGAGCAGGCGGCCATTCAAGAGGTCAACACCGGGTTCTTCGTCTTCGCGAGCTCCGTGCTGCGCGAGGCGTTGCCGCGGCTTAAACCGTCGAACGCACAGGGCGAGCTCTACCTCACCGACGTCGCCCATCTCTCTCTGGAGGAGGGCGTCCCGGTGGCCGCGTACGTGGTGCCCGACCCGGAGGTTATGTGCGCCGTCAACTCGCGTGTCGACCTCAGTGAGGTTAACGCGCTCATGCGCCGGCGCCTGCTCGAGCGGCTTATGCTGAGCGGCGTCACCGTCGAGGATCCCGGCACCACCTTCGTCGACTGGGACGTGCAGGTGGGGCGCGATACCCTACTGCGAGCCAACACGCATCTCCTCGGTCGCACCATCGTCGGCTCGGGCGCCGAGATCGGCCCCGGCAGTTTGCTGCGCGACGCCTTTATCGGCGATCACACCACGGTCACCAGCTCCCACCTTCACGACTGCGTGATCGGCGCGCACTGCTCCGTCGGCCCCTTTGCCTATATACGCCCCAACACCGTGCTCGTGGAGGGCGCTAAGGTCGGGACCTTCGTGGAGGTTAAAAACAGCCGTGTGGGCGAGGGCAGCAAGGTGCCGCACCTCAGCTACATCGGCGATGCGGTCATCGGCCGCAACGTCAACATCGGCGCCGGCAACATCACGGCCAACTACGACGGCTTCGAGAAGCACCCCACGACGATCGGCGACGGCGTGCGCACCGGCAGCGACACCACGATGGTCGCCCCGGTCTCGATAGGCGACGACGCCTTTACCGCCGCCGGCTCAGTGGTCACCCGCGACGTGCCGGCCGGAGCGCTCGCCGTGGCGCGCAGCGGTCAAGAGAACATCGACGGCTACACCGAGCGCCGACTGGCCCGTCGGCGTCGGGAGCGGGCCGAGGGTGACGCATGCGACTCGACCGATTGAGCGTATGTTCTCCCTGTAGCATCACCCGTTATCCGAAGCATCACCCGGGAGGGAACCGTGGCTGATACGTCATGCCGTGTGGCGAAATCGCAGAAGTGTCTTAAGGTGTACGCGGGGCGCAGTAACCCCGCGTTGGCGAAGCGGATCGCCGAGAAGCTCGGGGTCAACCTCGGGAGCGTGCAGCTCAAGACCTTCGCGAACGGGGAGACGTACGCGCGCTACGAGGGAAACGTGCGGGGCACCGACCTCTTCATCGTGCAGTCCCCCTCCACACATATCAACGATGAGCTCATGGAGCTGCTCATTATGATCCAGGCGGCCAAGCTCGCCTCGGCTCATCGCGTCACCGCCGTGATGCCGTACTTCCCCTACTCGCGCCAAGACAAAAAGAGCGCATCCCGCGAGCCTATTACCGCTCGGCTCATCGCCACGCTGCTCGAGGCCGCCGGCGCGGACCGCGTGCTCTCCATGGACTTGCACCAGGGGCAGATCCAGGGGTTCTTCGAGATCCCCGTGGATCACATGACGGCGGTGCCCATGCTGGCCGACTACTTCCGGTTTAAGGACTTTGGCGATACACCGCTCGTCGTCGTCTCGGCCGATGCCGGCGGCGTTAAGCTCACAAAGCGCTTTCTCAACCGCATCTCCGGCGGTAGCCTCGCCGTGCTCACCAAGATGCGCCCGGAGCACAACCGCGCCGAGACCATGCACTTTATCGGCGACGTGCGCGACAAGATCGCGATCGTGGTGGACGACATGATCGACACGGCCGGCTCCATCACGAGCGCCGTCGACACGCTCTACGAGAACGGCGCGAAGGAGGTGTACGTGACGGCGACGCACGGCATCTTCTCGGACCCCGCCCGTGAGCGTATTCGCTCCTCCCCGGTTAAAGAGGTCGTGGTCACCGACACCGTGCCGGTTAACCTCCAGCCAGGCGACGACAAGATCACGGTGCTCAGCGTGGCCGACACGCTGGCGCGCACTATCGAAAACGTCTTTGAGGATAAATCGGTGAGCGAGCTGTTCGCCGGCGACAATCAGCTCTTTTAGCATCGGTCGTTCGCCCGCGCCGCCGGGGTTGCGCGGGCATGCCCGAGCGGGGTGAGGCACATGTACGTTGCGAGGTATGAGTCGCCGCTCGGTGAGCTCACGCTCGCGAGCGACGGTGAGGGCCTCGTCGGGCTCTGGATGGAGGGGCAGAGGCACTTCGCCGACGCCTTGGACGGCGAGGTGCTGCGGGAGGACCTTGCTCTGCGGGCGCTCGTCGAGGCACGAGCATGGCTCGACGACTACTTCTCCGGCGGCAGGCCGACTACCTCTTGCCTCGTACTGGCGCCGCGCGGCGGGCCGTTTCGCCAGGCGGTCTGGAGTAGGCTCCTCGAGATCCCCTACGGCCAGGTCATCACCTACGGCGAGATAGCAAAGGAGCTCGCCGTGCGTCTGGGCCGCCCCGCCATGTCGAGTCGGGCGGTCGGCGGGGCGGTGGGCCACAACCCCCTCGGTATCATCGTCCCCTGTCACCGGGTGGTGGGCGCGCGGGGCGCGCTCACGGGCTACGCCGGGGGCGTGGAGCGAAAGGCGATGCTCCTCGCTCACGAGGGGGTCGACCTCTCTCGTCTTAGGGTCGGCCGGTAGAGGATCTCGCAAAATAAGCATAGAATCGCCTATCTGGTTGCGCCGTACCGGCCTTGCGCTGGCGGCGGCGCGCCGTGGGTATGCATTCACCGACATGTTTTTCGCAGCAGGAGAGAAGACCAATGGACAACATCAGTCTCGTCGTGCAGCCGCGCGACGTTACCGGTAGTCGCGCCGCCCGGCGTCTGCGTCGCTCCGGGCTCATCCCCGGCGTCCTCTACGGGCACGGCAACGCCGCAACCCTCTTCTCCGTCGAGCCGCGCGTTATGCGTGAGGCGCTCGGCGGCGAGGCCAGCATGCACTCCGTCTTCGACGTCACGATCGAGGGTCAGCCCGGCGTGCGCCACGTCGTCATCAAAGAGATCGATCTCGACCGCGCGCGCGGTGTTGCGAGCCACATCGACCTCCAGGAGATCCGCCTCACCGAGGTCATCGAGGCCTCCGTCGACATCATGTATGAGGGCGAGTCCAAGGGCGTTAAGCTCGGCGGCATCTTCGACGCCTCGCTCTACCAGGTCCTCGTTAAGGGCGTCGTCACGGCGATCCCGGAGCACATCGTCTTCGACATCTCCGAGCTCGACGTCAACGACTCCGCCCGCGTCTCCGACCTCACGCTCCCCGAGGGCATCCAGGTGCTCGACGACCCGGACGAGGTGCTCTGCTCGGTCCTCGTGCCGCGGTCCGAGGAGGAGGCCGGCGAGGAGGCCGTTGTGGACGCGCAGCCCGAGGTCATCGGCAAGGCGAAGAAGGACGAGTCTGCGGACTGACCTTCTCATCGTCGGCCTGGGTAACCCGGGCCGGAGGTACGAGGGCACGCGCCACAATATCGGCTTCGCCGTCGTCGAGACGCTCGCGCGTCGGCACGGCTTCGCCAAATTAAAGCGAGGGTACGACGGCCACTGGTCAGATGGATCGATCGGCGGCCGTCGTGCCCTTTTGCTCGAGCCCGGCACCTTTATGAACCTCTCCGGGAGGAGTGTGGCGGCCGCCGTGCGCGCCACGAGGCTCCCCATGGAGCGCGTGCTCGTCGTCCACGACCACATCGACCTCCCCTTCGGTCGCTTGCGGCTTGTAAACGGCGGCGGGAGCGGCGGGCACAATGGCCTCAAGAGCATCACCGGGCTTCTCGGCCCCGAGTACGCCCGGCTGCGCATCGGCGTGGGGAGGCCGGCCAGCACCGACCCCGACGTGGTCGCCGCTTACGTGCTCGGCCGTTTTAGTGAGGGTAAGGTCGCCGTTGCGGACCTGGTAGAGGCCGCCGCCGACGCCGTGGAGTCATGGGTCGACGGTGGGCTGGAGGCAACGGCCCCCCGTAAAGGCGGGGGCGGCGGCTGACACGCTGCGTTGCCGTGCCTGCGGCAGTACGCAGCTAAGGGGCGAGCCGGGCAGCCAGCTCTTGGTGAGCGCGATGGCGAGCTGGTCCTGCAGTTTATGGGCGCGCAACGCGTCGACGTCCTTGTCGTTAACGAGGATCGCGAAGCCGATCTCGTGGCCGTTGGCGCTCTCGGTGTAGCCGACGAGGCAAGAGGCGTCGGCGAGTGTGCCCGTCTTCGCGTACACGGTGCCGGCGGCGGAGGTGCCCCGCATGCGCTTCTTGAGCGTACCGTCTTTGCCGGCGACGGCGAGCGACCGGTGAAACGCAGTGAAGTACTCCGGGCGCTGCCTCATGGCGCCGAGGAGCTTCACGAGGTCCTCGGCGGTGAGGCGGTTTGTGTAGCTCAGCCCGGAGCCGTCGAGGACGGTAAAGCTGGCCGGTGAGGCGTCGAGACTGGCGAGGAAGAGCCGGGAGAGTTGCACGCCGGCCTCGGTGCTCCCCACGTCGTAGAAGTCTTTGCCGAGGCCCTTTGTGAGCATCTCGGCGAAGAAGTTGTCGCTCTCCTTGTTCATGTGTCGCACGACCGTCGCGAGCGGTGCGGAGGAGAGACGCAGGGCCAGGCGGGAGCCGGAGGGCGGGAGCGTGCCGACGGCCGGCTTGCCGGTAACCTTAATCTCGGCGGACTTGAGCGCCGAGGTGAAGAGCGCGGCGGTGGAGCGCGCTGGTTCGCGGCCCTTCGAGGTGCTCACCGCAAAGCTCCCGTTGCCCACGAGCGCGCCGAGGGAGGCGCACTGGGGGTACAGCCGCTTCTTCCACGTGCTGCAAGAGCGGGATCTGTCGAACCACGTCTCGTCGCCGATAATCGACCCCTCAATACGACGGATGCCGTGGTTTTTAAAGTAGCCGATGGCCTGCTCGAAGGATGCGGTTTTAAAGCCGAGCTCGGTGCGTTGGTATCGTGTTCGAGAGAGGGAGGGGTCTCCGTACCCCTTGAGGTAAACGTTGCCGTGCAGCACTCCGTTGCGCGCCGGTGTGACGGGGACCCAGAGTTCGGTCCTAAAGCGGTGGTTGGGCTTCCAGTAGATAAACGAGGTGGCTGTGGTAACGAGCTTCATCGTGGAGGCCGGGATAAGTGGTGTACTGGCGTTTTTGGCGAAGATGACGCGACCGGTGTCGAAGTCCCAGGCGAGGACGCTCGTCGTGTCGCTCGGCAGATGGCTCTTCTTGAGGATGCCGGAGAGCGTTGCGGCGGTGCTGGCTGAGGCGGGCGGCGGAAGGAGGGTTGCGCCGAGTATGAGTAGGAGTGCGACGAAGGCCCCGAGGAGGAGGGGGCACGAGAACGCGCGCCGAGAGGGGCGCGCGTTGATGGGTTTCGGCGACGATCTTTTCATTCCGCAGCAATCTTACTACGACGGTGAAGAGCGTGACGACTGCGCTCCGGGCGGTCGGGTACAATCCCGGGAGTTTAAATGAACGAGACGGGCGGCGGAGGCCGCCGGAGGCGACAACGTGCTTCTTGACTACGTCGTGCACGAAAAAACGTTCGAGGCGGCGCTGCCGCGACTGCGTCGCGGCGTCTCCGCCTACGCCCCCAGCTTTTTCACGCCGTACGTGCTGGCGGCGGCCCTACAGAGCGGGGCCGCCGGTCGGCTAGTGGTAACCCCCGACGGCGAGTCCGCCTCGAGGCTCGCCGCCGACCTCTCCCTTTATCTGGAGACGCCGGTGCCCGTGCTCGTCGCTCGCGGGGTCCTCTACGGCGCCGACGTGGCGCCGGCGCCGAGGGTGATCGGCGAGCGTCAGCGGGCGCTCACCGCGCTCGCCGCCGGCGGTATCGTCGTCGCGGAGGCGGTCGCGCTACTCGAGCGGTTTCTGCCACTCGAGCTCCAGCCCGCTCCACTCGAGCTTCACACCGACGCCGACCTTGGCTTTGAGGCCGCGGCCGAGGCGCTCGACGCTCTGGGGTACGAGCGCGTCGAGCGGGTGCGTAGCCGCGGCGAGTTCGCCGTCCGCGGCGGGCTTATCGACGCGTACCCGTCGCTCGGCGACCCGGTGCGCATCGAGTTTTGGGGCGATGTGGTGGAGAGCCTTCGCACGTTCTCCGTGTACTCGCAGCGCACCACCGGCGCGCTCACCGAAGCCACGTTTTACGCCGCCTTTGAGGCCGATACGACGACCCCCGAGTACCAGCAAGGTTTGCGCCAGGCGGTCGCCGCTTGGGAGCGGGAGGGCCGAGAGGAGGCGCCCGACGAGCTCCTCCGGCGCGCCGAGGTGCGCGCCCTGGCCGGGCTGGCTGGTCGCTTCGTCGCCGTCGCCGATCTCCTCGCCGCCGGCGATGCCTCCTGCACCGTCCTTAACGCCGACGAGACCTACCGGGTGCTCGCCGACTTCGACGCCGAGGTGGCGATGGCGGTGGAGGGCGCCGGGGCGCGGGCGCGGCTCTACCTCTCGCTCGCGGAGGCGCGCTCCCTGCTCTCCGGTGTGTTGCACCTCGACGTGGTGCAGCGCGACCAGCCGCTGGTGTTTCACGCCTCGCGGCCGCAGTTCTCCGCGCGCGACATCGCCGGCGCGGAGCGCGACCTTCTGCGGCTCGTCAACGACGACTACCGCGTCTTCGTGCTCTTTCGTCACGCCGGCGAGGCCGAGCGGGCTACGTACCGTCTCCGCAACCTCACCGCCGAGGTTGTAACGGCCGAGCAGCTCGCCCGCGGCGGCGAAGCCGGCCCGGGGCTCTACTTCTTGGTCGCCGGGCTGCGCGAGGGCTTTATCTCCGCCGACCTCAAGCTCGCCGTGATCGACGACCGCGCCCTGCTGCGGGGCGCCTCGCGGGAGCGCCGCCTCGCCGGCGGTGCGCGCCTCACCACCTTCTTCGACGTGCGGCCCGGCGACTACGTGGTGCACGACGACCACGGAGTGGCGCGGTTCAGCGGCATCGACACGCGGACGGTCGCGGGCGTTACCCGCGACTACCTGGTGCTCGAGTTCCGCGGCGACGACCGGGTTCTCGTGCCGCACGATCAGATCGGCAAGGTCAGCCGCTACATCGGCGCCTCGGGCGGCACGCCGACGCTCGACAAGCTCGGTGGAAGCCATTGGCAGACGGTTAAAACACGGGCGCGCCGCGCCGTGGTGGAGATGGCCGGCGAGTTGTTGCAGCTGTACGCCTCGCGGAAGGCGGTGCCCGGCTACGCCTTTCCCCCCGACGGCGAGCTCATGCGTCGCCTGGAGGAGGCCTTTCCCTACGAGGAGACCGACGACCAAGCCGACGTTATCGACGTCGTCAAGAACGATATGGAGGCTCCGCACCCCATGGACCGCCTCGTGTGCGGCGACGTGGGGTACGGCAAGACGGAGGTGGCGCTGCGCGCCGCCTTTAAGGCGGCTGAGGCGGGCAAGCAGACGCTCCTGCTCGTGCCCACCACGATCCTCGCCGAGCAGCACTACCTGACCTTCTCCGAGCGCTTCGCCGACCTCCCGGTGGAGGTCGGCATGGTCTCGCGGTTCCGCACCGCCGCCGAGCAGCGCAAGACGCTCGCGGCCTTCGCGGCCGGCGAGATCGATGTGCTCGTGGGCACACATCGCCTGCTCAGCACCGATATTCGCCCCAAAGATCTCGGCCTCGTGGTGGTCGACGAGGAGCAGCGGTTCGGGGTAAAGCAAAAGGAGTTGTTGCGAAACCTTAAGCTTCAAGTTGACGTTGTGAGTCTCTCCGCAACGCCGATTCCACGGACCCTCCAGATGTCGCTCACCGGGGTTCGCGACATCTCCGTTATCGAGACGCCGCCGCGCGGTCGCCGCGAGATCCACACGTACATCGGCGAGTACCGCGACGAGCTGGTGCGTGTGGCGCTCGAGAAGGAGATCGCTCGTGGCGGCCAGGCCTTCTTTTTGCACAACCGCGTGGAGACGATCGACCGCGCGGCCGAGCACGTGCGGGAGCTCGTGCCGGGCGCGCGGGTCGTGGTGGCGCACGGGCAGATGCCCGAGCGCGTGCTGGAGAAGGTCATGCTCGGGTTCTTGGCCGGCGAGGCCGATGTGCTCGTCTCCACGTCCATCATCGAGAGCGGCATCGACGTGCCGAGCGCCAACACCCTCGTCGTGGAGCGCGCCGACCTCTTCGGGCTCGCGCAGCTGTACCAAATCCGCGGGCGCATAGGCCGGAGCGACGCCCGCGCGTACGCGTATCTGCTTTACCCGAGCGAGGAGCTGCTCACCGGCGACGCCGCCGCGCGGCTCACGACGCTGAGCGACCACACCGACCTCGGCGCCGGCTTTAAGATCGCCATGGCCGACCTCGAGATCCGCGGCGCCGGCGACCTCCTCGGCGACGAGCAGAGCGGGCACGTGGCGGCCGTGGGGTTCGAGATGTACTCGCAGATGCTCGAGGAGGCCGTTCTCGAGCTGCAGGGGGACTCCGCGGTGCTCGCGCCGCCGGTGCGGGTTGAGCTCCCGGTCACGGCCTACGTGCCGCCCGAGTACATCGCCTACGAGGCCAGCAAGATCGACGCCCACCGCCGCATCTCGCGGGCGGAGAGCATCGCTCGGCTCGGCGATGTGGAGGCCGAGCTCGTGGACCGCTTCGGCCCGCCGCCCGAGCCCGTGGTCAACCTCCTCGCGCTTCAGGCTATTAAGCTCAAGGCGGCGGAGGTCGGCGCGGCGGCCGTGATGGGCCGTGGGCAGCGGTTGCAGGTGGAGGGCCTGGACCTCGACGACGCGTGGGCGGCCCGTGTGCGGGGTGCGAATGAGCGCGCCGTCTACTTTAAGCAAAAGCGCAGCCTCGTCGTGCACCTTGAGAAGGAGGAGGGCGGCGGGTCCGGCGTCTCCGCCGCCGCCCCATCCGAAGCCTCCGCGCAGCACCGCGCGCCGGCCGCCGCCGTGCTGCGGCGCGCGGAGGCGACGCTCGATGCGCTCCTCGCGGCTCGCCTTCCCGAGGAGCGAATCCCTGAGTAATCCCTGAGTATGCTCTCGCGGCTGCGGTGGTATACTTTCAAACTCGTGTGCCCTTTGGGCGCAGTGCAACTTATGTGCCGTTGGGCACGGTGCTCTACCTGTGAGGAGAGATCGCTTATGAAGAGATTCGCTGTTGCTGTATCGGTGTGCGTTGTGCTCGTGGCCTCGCTGTTCGTCGCGGCCTGTGGCGGCACCAAGGTGCCCGCGGGCTCCGTGGCCGCCCTCAAGGGTGGCGTGAGCGTTACGCAGGCGCAGTACGACGAGATCTTGGGCCAGGCCAAGACCCAGATGACGCAGGGCGGCAAGATCCCCTTCCCTAAGGAAGACACGGAGCAGCACAAGCAGATTCGTGCGAGCATCGTGAGCTACCTCGTGCGCTCCGCCGTTATCGGCGAGGTCGCTAAATCCGACTCCGTTAAGGTCATGATCGACGGTAAGGCCGTCGAGGTGCCCATGAAGGTCTCGGTTGGCGACAAGGAGTACAAGGAGTACCGCACCCAGCTCGTCGCCAACGTGGGCGGGGAGAAGAAGTTCAAGAAGCTCCTCGCCACTCAGGGCATCAAAGAGGAGTCCTTTGTTCAGCAGGTTAAAGCCCAGTTGCTCGAGCAGGCTGTGCAGCGCAAGGTTATTGAGCAGATCAAGGTGAACGACGCTGAGATCAAAGAGTACTACGAGAAGAACAAAGCGCAGTTCGTCACCGGCCCGACCGTGACGGCTCGCCACGTGCTCGTGAAGACCGAGGCGAAGGCCAAAGAGGTGCAGGCGCTCCTCGCCGCCGACAACACCGACGCTAACTGGGCTCGTGTGGCCAAGAAGTACTCCGAGGACACCGGCACCAAGAGCACCGGCGGTTCCCTGGGCGAGTTCGGCAAGGGCCAGATGGCCGTTGAGTTCGAGAAGGCCGCGTTTGCGCTCAAGAAGGGCGAGATCTCCAAGCCGGTGAAGACCCAGTTCGGCTGGCACATTATCGGCGTCACCGGCACGGCGAAGGGCTCGGAGCAGACGCTCGAGCAGGCCAAGCCGAGCATCGAGCAGCAGCTCCTCTACACCAAGCAGACCGAGGTCTGGAAGAATTGGCTCGAGAAGGCGCAGAAGGACGACTACAAGGTCGGCTACGCCCCGGGCTACAACCCGGACGAGCTCACCGGCTCGCCGAGCCCAGACGCGAAGAAATAAGGGGTTCGAGCTGTAGCGAGAAGAGCGCTGTGTCGCTATGAGTCTCACCCTCGTGTACATCGGCGCCGCCGCCGGTTTGGCGCCCGCAGCATCGCTGCGGGCCCTGGCCGGCGGCGGCGCCGTCGTCGTCCCTCAGGGCGTGCCCGGCGAGCTCCGCGACGTGGTCGCGGAGGCGGCCGGGCTCGAGCCAGCGGAGCTTTGCACCCTCGCCGCCTCCGACGGCGAGGCCCTCGCAGAGCTCGCCGCCTCCGGCGGCGCCGTCGTCGCCCTCGCCGGCCCGCAGGCGCCGCAGTTCGCGCGCGAACTGCGGCGCAGGGTGCCGGCTCACGTTTGCCTCACCACCGTCCCCTCCGGCGACGCCTTCGACGACGCCCTGCTCGGCCAAGAGCTCGCCTCGCTCAAGCGCATCGTCGACGTACTCCGCGTTGAGTGCCCGTGGGACCGCGAGCAAACGCCGCACGACATCATCGGCTACACCGTCGAGGAGGTCTACGAGCTGGTCGACGCCGTCGCCGTGGGCGACCTCGAGGCGGAGCACGGCGAGCTCGGCGATCTACTGCTCCAGGTGGTGCTCCTCTCGCTCATGCTGAGCGAGCGGGGGGCGGGCGACCTCGGCAGCGTGACGCACGACATAGAGCGCAAGCTCATCCGCCGGCACCCGCACATCTTCGCCGACGCCGTGGCCGAGACGGCCGCCGACGTTAAAGGCCGCTGGGAGCGCATTAAGCGAGAGCAGGAGGGGCGTGCCGGTATCTTCCACGACGTGCCCGAGTCCCTACCGGCGCTCCTGCACGCCCGCAAGCTGCAGCAGCGGGCGTCGAGCGTGGGGTTCGACTGGGGCTCGGCCGTGGGTGCCCTCCCCAAGCTCGAGGAGGAGCTCGGGGAGCTCCAGGAACTCTTCGAGGAGGCGGGCGGGGCCGACCCGGATCGGCACGACCCGCGCGTGCGCCACGAACTCGGCGACTTGCTCTTCGCCACGGTTAACGTGGCGCGGCTGCTGCACGTGGCCCCAGACCTCGCGTTGCGCGAGGCTTCGCAGCGGTTTCGCGCGCGCGTCGGCGGCGCGGCGCAGCTGGCCGCCGCCGACGGTCACGAGTGGTCGACCCTAGCGCTCGACGAGCAGGAGAAGTACTATCAACGAGCCAAGGTCGCACAGGCCTCCAGCAAGACAGATTACGAGAGGGAGCGTGTATGACCACGATCGTTGACGTGATGGCCCGGCAGATCCTCGACTCACGAGGCAATCCGACCGTCGAAGTCGAAGTCGAACTCGAGTCCGGCGTCCTCGGCCGCGCCGCGGTGCCCTCTGGGGCCTCCACCGGCGAGTACGAGGCCGTAGAGCTGCGCGACGAGGGCGGCGAGTACCTCGGTAAGGGCGTGCGCACGGCTGTTGAGAACGTCAACAACGTGATCGCCGAGGAGATCGTCGGCTTCGACGCCACCGACCAGCGGCTCGTCGACGGCCTGCTTATCGCCCTCGACGGCACCCCCAATAAAAGCAAGCTCGGCGCCAACGCCATGCTCGGCGTCTCGTTGGCCACCGCGTACGCTGCGGCCTCCGCGCTCGAGCTCCCGCTTTACCAGTACATCGGCGGCTGCAACGCTCATCAGCTGCCGGTGCCCATGATGAACATCATGAACGGCGGCAAGCACGCCGACAACAACGTCGACCTGCAGGAGTTCATGGTTATGCCGGTCGGCGCGGAGAGCTTCGAGGAGGCTCTACGCATCTGCGCCGAGGTGTACCACTCCCTCAAGGCGGTGTTGCACGGCAAGGGCCTCTCCACCGCAGTTGGCGACGAGGGCGGCTTCGCCCCCAACCTGGGCTCCAACGAGGAGGCCATTCAGGTCATCATGGAGGCCATCGACGTCGCCGGCTACGAGCCCGGCGCCGACGTGCGCATCGCCCTCGACCCCGCCGCTTCGAGCTTCTACGAGAACGGCCTGTACGTGCTCGCCGGTGAGGGCCGCAGCCTCAGCTCCGAGGAGATGGTCGGCTACTACGAGGCGCTTGTGGACAAGTACCCCATCATCTCCATCGAGGACGGCCTGGCCGAGGACGACTGGGCCGGCTTCAAGCTCATGACCGACCGCATCGGCGACCGCGTGCAGATCGTGGGCGACGACCTCTTCGTCACCAACACCGAGCGCCTGGCGCGCGGTATCGAGCTCGGCTCCGCCAACTCGATCCTCATTAAGCTCAACCAAATCGGCACGCTGAGCGAGACGCTCGACGCGATCGAGATGGCCAAGCGTGCGGGCTGGACGGCGGTTGTGTCGCACCGCTCCGGCGAGACCGAAGACACCACGCTCGCCGACCTCGCCGTGGCCACCAACGCCGGCCAAATTAAGAGCGGCGCGCCGGCGCGCAGCGACCGTGTGGCTAAGTACAACCAGCTGCTGCGCATCGAGGAGATGCTCGGCGAGATCGCTCACTACCCGGGTCTCGGCGCCTTCTACAACCTCCGCGCTCGCTGATCGTTTACGCATAAAAGAGGGGCGGGTGGCCGACGGCGACCCGCCCCTCTTTTTTTGTGCCCATTTCTCCTCCTTTTCGCTAGAGGAAAGCGAGCCGTGGTGCGCGAACCTTTAAGGAACGGTGCCCGGTTGCGAGAGTACGATGAGAAGGGGAGGTGGTGTCAGTGGCTCGCGCTGAGACGCTTCAGAGGGCAACCCCCCCAGTGCGCAGGCGTGTCGACAGGCACGACGCCGAGCCGCCGCGCATCCATCTCGGCCGCCTCCTCTTGCTCGCACTCCTTCTCATCGCGGCCGCTTTCTACGTGCCGCCGCTCAAGGCATTCTTCGCTCAGCAAGATCGCTACCAGCGCAGCGAGGTCGCGCTCAAGGAGGCGCGCGCCGAGAACGAGGCCATGAAGCTCGAGGTGAGCCTCCTCAACTCGCGCGAGTACATCGCGCAGCGCGCGCGGGAGGACTCCATGCTCGTGCCCGCCAATACGCAGGTCTTCGTCATCAAGGGGTTGCCGCAGGACAAGCCGAACCCCGACGCTGGGCTCAAGGCGCCGGCCAAGCTCTCGGTGGTTGAGCGCCTTGGCGACCTGTGGCACACCTTGCGCAACTGATGCGTCGCCGCTGGGTGGCTGCGTGACCGGCGGGCGGGCCGCCTCCGTCGACGGCGACGACCTCGTGGTTGTGGCTGGCCAGCTCGCTCGCACGCCGCATGAGATAAGCCGTGTGGCCGCTCGCTGCCCTTTTGGGTATCCGGCGGCGGTCGAGACGTTGCCGTACGATCGGCACGGTGCTCCTTTTCCCACGCTCTACTACCTCACGTGCCCCACGTGTGTGCGCGAGGTCTCGCGGCTCGAGGGGAGCGGTGGGGTGGGGGAGTGGTCGGCGCGCGTGCGGTCTAGCGCCGAGCTCGCGCGGTCGGTGGCCGAGGCGGGGGCGGCTACGAGCGCCCGCCGTCGGGAGCTCGCGAGCCGCTGCTCGTGCGCCCCGCTCGACGCCGGCGCCTCGCTCTCCGCCGGCGTGGCCGGCACCGTCCACCCCTCGGCCGTTAAATGCCTGCACGCCCACGTCGCTCACGCCCTCACTCACCCCGGCTATCTCTTCGGGGAGGCCGTGGTGCGGGCGCTCGGGGAGCCTTGGTGCGCCGACGAGCGGTGTGCAGCCTTCTTACCGGAGGATCAGTCGCCATGAGAGTTGCCGTCGTCGATTTGGGCACAAACACCTGCCGACTCTTCTTGGCGGAGGTGGGCGCGGATGGCGCCGTGAAGGCCGCGGGGCGCTTTACGACCGTCGTGCGCCTGGGGCAAGACGCCGATCGCCTCGGCCACTTGCACCCCGACGCCAAGGCGCGCACGCGAACCTGCTTAGCCGAGTACGCCGAGCGTATTGAGGCCTACGGCCCGCAGCGCCGCGTGCTGGTGGCCACCAGCGCGGCGCGGAGGGCCTCCGACGGCCGCGCCTTTCTCGCCGAGGTCGGCCGTGCGTTCGCCCTGCCGGTTTGCGTGGTGAGCGGCGAGCGGGAGGGCTCGCTCACCTTCCGCGGCGCCAGCGCCGAGTTCGCCGCCGAGCTCAACCCACTCCTCCTTATCGACATCGGCGGCGGCAGCACCGAGCTCGTCGTGGGCGCCCCCGGCGGGTCACCCTCGTTCGTCTGTAGTCTCGAGATCGGTGTGGTGCGCCTCACCGAGCGTTTCTTGCTCGGCGACCCGCCGCTCGCCGCCGAGCTCGAGGCGCTCTCCGCCCACATCGCGCGGGCCATCCGCGATGAAGCGCCGGCTGAGGTGCGCGGCTCCGTGCGCGGCGCCGTGGGGGTGGCCGGCACCTTCAGCACGCTCGCCGCTCACGAGCTCGGGCTCCGGGTGTACCGCCCCGAGGTGATCCATCGGCATACGCTCACCCTCGAGGCCATCGATGAGGCTATCGCCGTGTTCCGCCGGCTGCCGAGCACACGGATCGGCCGCCTGCCCGGCATTCAGCGCGGCCGCGAAGATGTGATCCTCGCCGGCGCCGTGATCGCGCGCGAGGTCTGCATAGCCTTCGGCCTCGGCGGGGTACAGTGCAGCGAGACCGGCTTGCTCGAGGGCGCGGCGGCCGCGCTCGCCGAGGGGGAGTTGCGCGGGGAGTGAGGCAGGAGCGGCTGATAGCACTACTCATCGTGGTGGCCTCCGTGGGCTTCGCGCTCATCTACTTCTTCGTGGTCCCCGCGTTGAGGGGGCCCGCGACCACCGCCAGGCCCTCCGCGACGGCCACCAAGACGCAGCCGGCGGGGCTCGTGGCTTCGGCCTCGGCTGCTGCCACACCGGCCGCCAGCGGCGCACCGGCCGGTGCCTCGACCGCCGCTTCGCCGGTGTCGTCCCCTTCAGCAACGCCGAGCGCGGCGGCTGGGCGAACGCCCCCCGCTCGCCCCAGCATCAAGCAGCACCCGATCGAGTTGAGCGCCGCCCGCCGGGCGCAGATGAAGGCGTACTCGCAACGGCACTACGGCGATGCGAGCAACGTGCTCGACCCCAAGGTCGTGGTGCTGCACTACACCGCGGGGGGCACGGCGCAGAGCACCTGGAACCTCTTTAACTCAAACCAGCCGAACGTTGGGGAGAAGCCCGGCACAGTCGCCCACTTCATCATCGACAAAGATGGCACCATCCAACAGCTCATCCCGCTTAACCTGCGCGGCCGCCACACGATCGGGCTCAACCACGTCGCGATCGGCATAGAGTTCGTTCAGAATGCCGGCTCCGGAGACGCTTGGGCGACGAGCCAGATCCTGCACCGAACGGCCCAGATAGAGTCCGGGCTGGCCCTCGTTCGCTGGCTGCAGTATCGCTTCGGCATTGAGACGAAAAACGTTATAGGCCACGGCATGGCCAATAAGAGCCCCTTCTTCAAGGATCTCAAGGGGTGGACGAACGACCATGGGGATTGGAATCGAAGCGCGGTGGCGGTGTTTCGGGGGCGGCTTTGAGGGGGTTGCTGGGAGGGATTCAGTTATCCGTCCGGTCGGCGGAGTAATATAAAATACCCATGAATCCTAAGAAGCTAAGGCGATCATGATAGATCAAGCAGGGATCAATGATGCGCACTACACACTTTGGGCTAAATCGCATGCGGGCGATGGCCCTGTGCCTCTCTTGCAGCACCTCTTCGATGCAGCGGCTGTGTCGGAGCTGATGTGGGAGGAGTACCTCGCACCGTCGGTTAGATCATGGATAGACACCAGCGCTGGCGGGCGCGGAAAAGACTTCTTCGCCCTCCTCTGCGGGCTTCACGATGTCGGCAAGGCTACGCCGGCCTTTCAGTCGAAAGATCCAAAACTCGCGGAGTGCGTGCGGGCGACGGGTCTTACGTGGCGAAGCCTCACCTCAAGGGAGCAGCAGTGGCATCACTCACGCGCTAGCGGCTATATCCTCAGGCGGGTTTTACTGCAAGAGGGTTGGGATGACAGCGTGGTTGATTGGGTGTGGCCGCTGCTCGCCGGCCATCACGGCAGCGTGCCGAGCGCCGGTCGTCTAAAACCACCCTCTCTGGGAAATGCTTGGCGTGGGGTCGGGCCGTGGGAGGCAGTGCAGGCGGAGATCGTGCGCTGCATGGTCGCTGAGCTCGCACCCGGTATAGCCTCGAATCTCTGTACCATTCCGCCCACGCGAGGGCGGCAACTTGCTTTAAGTGGACTCGTGATAATGGCCGACTGGATCGCGAGCGATGATTCCAACTTCGGTGGGCCGGTTGGTGCTGACGAAGTCTCTCTGCAGCTCGGGCGAGATCGTGCTGCCGCGGGTTGGCGACGCTTGGGCCTTCGAGGGGGGTGGAGGAGTAGCGCGCTCCTCGAGGCATCCGATGTTTTCTCAAGGCGCTTCATCGAGAACCCCCAGCCTCGGCCTTCGCAAGATGCAGCGATGGCCGCTGCGGAGGCGATGCGAGCGCCAGGGCTCCTTATTCTCGAGGCGCCGATGGGCGAGGGAAAGACTGAGAGCGCTCTTGCGGCAGCTGAGATCCTCTCGCGTCGTTTCGGCGCTGATGGCATCTTCGTCGGTATGCCGACGCAGGCCACGAGCGATCCGATGTATTCGCGTGTTCGAAGGTGGACCACGCTCATCGAGAGCGATGTTCCCGTTGGGCTGCTCCACGGCAAGCGGCACTTCAACCAGCAATGGTCGGATCTTTGGCTTCATGGAGGTCGGGGGAGCTGCTCGCATGTTGATGAGTTCGGGCTCGATGATGTTTACGCGGCGGAGGGCGAACCGGCGCCCTCGGATTCTCCTTCGCAGTGGTTTCTCGGGCGAAAGCGAGGTCTCCTCACACCGGTAGCGGTGGGGACTATCGACCAGCTACTGTACGCCGCCACCTGTACACGCCATGTGATGCTCCGCCATGCTGGGTTAGCGGGGCGCGTTGTGATCCTCGACGAAGTGCACGCGTTCGATGTGTACATGTCGTGCTTTCTTTACGAAGGACTGCGGTGGCTCGCTAGCGCGGGGGTGCCGGTGATCTTGCTCTCGGCAACCCTTCCACCGTCGCAGCGGCAAAAGTTGGCGGAGTCGTACCTTCAAGGGGCGTTGAATGTCCGCGACGGTGTTGCGCGCGATCTCCCGCCCTCCGATGGGTACCCGAGCGGGCTCTCCGTGTGCGCGCAGGGCGGTGAGGTTTACGTTGAGCAGCGCGTCTCGCCCCCCTGGCGAGGGTCGCTCCGCGTGCGTGGCGAAGTGCTTCCCGAGGGGCAGGACGATGACCCAGCGCTTTTAGTGCGGGAGTTTCTGGCCGAAGCTCTTTCGGACGGCGGCTGCGCGTTGGTCATTCGCAACACCGTGGCTCGCGCACAGGGGACCTACCAGTTGCTCAAAGAGCTGTACGGCGACGAGGTATTGCTGGTGCACGCGCGTCTCACAATAGGAGAGAGAGGGACGCGCGCGGAGCGCCTTCTCGAGTTGCTGGGGTCCGGCGAAGAGACCCAGCGACCGAAGCGCTTAGTCGTCGTCGCTACTCAGATCGCTGAACAGTCACTCGATATCGATGCGGACCTTTTAATTACCGACCTCGCGCCGATGGATCTTTTGCTGCAGCGCATTGGCCGTCTCCATCGCCACACGCGATCGGGTACTGCGAGGCCGGAGAAACTGCGTGAGCCTCGGGTCGTCATTACGGGGTTTTCTTGCAGCGCTGGTGCAGCTCCGTTATTTCCGAGGGGAAGTGAGTATGTTTACGGGCGTCACATGCTTCTGCGCACCGCTGCTCTTGTCGATCGGCAGCAGGATAAGGCGAGCGGGTGGTTGATCCCGGAAGACGTACCCGAGCTCGTGGCCAGCGCCTATGCAGATAAATTCAACTACCCCGATGAGTGGGCGGAGGAGGCGGAGAAGGACCGCGTTAGGTGGGAAAAGGATCAAAATAACCGTGTAGCTCATGCCGAGCCCTTTCTTCTCTCCGGTGCCGATGCTCTTGAACGCGAGGAGACGCTGTCGGGCCTTCATGAGAGAGCGGCGAGTGAGCGCCGTGATTTAGGCGACGAAGATGCTGTTGCGGCAACGGTCCGTGATGGGGATCCCTCTATCGAGGTTGTGCTCGTACGTCGCGAGGGGCAGCGCTACACGACATTGAGCGGGCGATCCCTCGGGGTGCAAGGGGAGGGGGTCAGTGAACCGACGGTTCTCAAGGAGGTGCTGCAGTCCATGGTGCGGTTGCCGTCGGCGAAGGACGTAACCAAAGCAGCGCTCGAGTGTTTACGGCCGCTTCCCGCCTGGGGGAACGATGATCCTTGGCTGGCTCACTCACGAGCGCTGATTTTGGACGAGGCAGACTCTACCGCGCTTGCGGGTAGGAGGTTTTCCTACGATCTCGAGCTTGGCTTACTGAGCTCGAAGGAGGGAGGGTGATGGCATCATTTAATCTCATCGACGAGCGGTGGATCCCGGTAGTTAAAGATGGCGAGCGACTGGACGTTTCGCTGCGGACCGCACTTTTGGAGGCTCATGCTATTGAGCAGCTGGCTACTGAGGACGCGCTTCAAGCAGTCGCTCTTCTTCGCCAAGTAATTCTGCCCGTGATTCTCGATGCCTTGGGGGCGCCGGCTACTGCTTCTGAATGGCGCGCTGATTGGGAGAAAGCGCAGTTCGACGGTGAGCGACTCGAGCACTATTTCGCTGAGTGGCACGACCGGTTCGACCTTCTCAGCGACTCTCGCCCGTTTGCGCAGACCGCGAATCTGCGCGCGCAGAACGGTGAGACGAAGCCGATCTCGCTGATCGTCCCCGCGCTTGCCCCTAAAGTACCACTGTTTTCCGCCCGTAACCCCAGCGATCCTTTAACGTTGAGTCCGGCCGAGGCGGCGCGAGCGGTGCTCGCGGCTCAGTGTTGGGATACCGGAGGCACTAAAACTCGCGCAGAAGAAGGTCGCAAAAACGAAAAAGGACAAACGACAGGTAACCCACCAGGCCCACTTAGTGCGCTTGGGGTTGTTGTGCCAGAGGGCCGTACTTTAGCGGAGACGATTCGGCTCAATACGCCGATCGACCGCTTGCGGCCAGAGGATCGCCCGCAATGGCGGGGGGAACTCTCTACGCCGAAATGGGAAGAACGCCCCGCACGAGGACTCCTCGACCTACTCACTTGGCAATCTCGGAGGATTCGACTTGTGTGCGAGGATGATTGCCGGGGCAATGGTGCTCGCATAGGACATGTTGTCCTTACTGCGGGGGATCGTTTGTCAGTGCTTCCTGAGTATGAGCCGCATACAGCTTGGGGGCGGCCCGCCAAGCCGAAAAAGGGAGACCCGCCGAGAATTCCTCTGCGTCATAAGCACAGCAGAGAGTGCTGGCGTGGGCTCACTGCGCTTTTGGCAACTGAGCGAGAGGCGCAGAGCGCTGATAAATCCACGTTAGTCCTTCTCCGGCAGCTCGCCGATAAATCACTGCTTCCCGAGGGCTATCCTCTTCAGGTAATGATCGCTGGGATGAAGTTCAGTGGGGGTGGTTCCGGGGCCATTGCGGATGTAGTAAAGGACCGCCTCCCGCTTCCTCTTGCGGCGTTGCCGGAGGAGGCACCAGCGCGCGGAGTGCTTCTCGAGGTAGTGGATAACGCTGAGCAACTGCAAGACGCCACAAACCAGCTTGAGTACAATCTCCGACGGTGCTCCGGTGGAGGCGAGATTAAGAAGGGTACAGGTCAGCGGTTGGGCGATTCTCTCATTCACCGATTTACTCCCTTGGTTCGTCGCATACTCGTTGAGCTGCAACGTGAGCCCCATCGACTTGATGATGTTGTGGATAGATGGAGGAAGATGGCGTGTCGTCTTTGCTTCGCTCATGTTGAGCCAGCGCTCTCAAGTATGCCTCCAACAGCGTTTCGCGGACGTGTCATACAGGAATGTGATAGGCAGACTAAAAAGGTCATTCAACCGAGCATTGCAGAGGCTCTCTATAAGGCAAGAGTGCGTAAGGTCCTCGGCATTGAGCAGTCATCAGTGACAGATGTGGTGGGCGCATCGTCTGGAGGTTCACGTGGATGAGTCAAAACGACGACGTCCTCCCTTTTACTGGGAGAGATTTGTCGTGAAATCAGAGGCATCCCCGGATGCTGCTTTCCGGTTGCCACCCGGTGCTGAGCTGGCGGCTCTTCGCCGCGGTATAGGTAAAGAGCCCGGGGGTTCCCCCGAGCTCTGGCCTTTTTACACCCGGCTTCACGAGCGCGGCTATTTAACGAAGTCGCTTCGGGCAGAGCATGTGGCGTTGACGTTGTTCGCTGTTCATCAGCAATCATCGTCTCGCCTTATGCATTCAGCAGGCGTCGGGCTGGGTTCCGCCATGCGCCAGTTGAAGGAGAGCGATCGCTTTAGCAGCGATGCTGTTGATCGACGATTTGCCGCTGCTGCAACGGCGACATCTCTAGAAGAACTTTCGATGCACTTGCGAGGACTTATCGCTCAGATTCGCAGTATAAAGACCGGTATCTTCCTCGATTATTCGCGGCTCTATTGGGATCTGTGTGCCTGGCAGGATGCTGAGCAGATAATGAAAGTTCGGCGACGTTGGGGGAGTCAATATTTCACCTGGCTTAGTGCTCATGACGATGGCGAGAACAGTGGCGAATCGCAGGAGAATTAGCATGCCTAATCAAATATATATCGACGTTCATGTTATTCAGACAGTACCCCCGTCGAACCTCAATCGCGACGACGCTGGAAGCCCGAAGCAGGCGACATACGGTGGTGCTCGCCGGGCGCGGGTCTCATCTCAGGCGTGGAAGCGTGCTACGCGGATGGCTTTCGCCGCCATGCCTGTGGATAAGCTAGGAACGAGAACAAAGCGAATTCTTGCTCTGCTAAGTGAACGCCTTATCGCTGAAGGGCTAGAGCAGGATGAGGCGTCTCGTGTTGCGTCGCAAGTGCTTGCCCCTTTACTGGGTAGCGATAAAGGTAAGATCTCAATGGATAAAAATAATAAGGAGCATACGGCTTACACTCTCTTTCTCGGCTACAAGCAAATTGACGAACTCTGTCTGCTCGCTAAAGATAATCTTGATCAATTAGGAAAGACAGGCGTCAAAGAGCTGAAAAAGAAGATCGAAGCAATCCTCAACTCCGGGCATCCGCTCGACGTTGCCCTATTCGGGCGGATGGTTGCCGATATCGCCACGCTAAACGTGGATGCGGCAACGCAGGTGGCTCATGCGCTATCCACGCATCCTGTTGAGATCGAGTTCGACTACTACACAGCGGTTGACGATGAGAATCCCGAGGAGGATACGGGGGCGGCGATGATCGGGACCGTTGAGTTTAATTCAGCTACTCTTTACCGCTTTGCGACCGTCTCGCAGCAGCAGTTAATCGAAAACCTTGGCGGCGATGTCGACAGCTCTCTCTTCGCGCTGCGGAGCTTCATTGACGCGTTTGCGAGGAGTATGCCGACCGGGCACATCACCTCATTCGCTCATCGCACGGTGCCGAATTTAGTTTGTGTGACGGTTCGTGGCGATCAGCCGGTTAATCTGGTATCCGCCTTTGAGGATCCGGTGCGCTCTAGTGGTGGGATAGCGAAAGCATCCTGCCTTCGGTTCGCAGAAGAGATGACTCGAGTTGAGCGGGTATGGGGCCTAGAGCCGCTCTCCGTCTTTACTGCGTACGATGCTCCAGAGGATGAGAAGGTAGCTTCGGTGATGAGCGATGCCCTCGGGTCCTCAAGGTCTTTCGCCGAGGTGGTTGATGGGACGATTGCAGCAGTGGAGGGTCGTCTCAGTAGCTCTGATTCGCTCGTCGAATCATGAGTGAAGAGCGCTGTGTAGTCCTGCGCCTCGCCGGTCCGCTTCAATCATGGGGTGCTCAGAGTCGGTTTACCAATCGAGATACATCGGAGCAGCCGACAAAAGCCGGCGTGATCGGTATTTTGGCGGCGGCACTCGGGCGTTCGCGGCAGGACTCAATCGACGATCTGGTTGCTTTACGGCTAGGCGTGCGTATGGATCAGCCTGGCTCGGTGCTGCGCGACTTCCATACGGTGAGCGACTACCGCGGCCGCAAGTTGCCTAGCGATAGCTTTAATGCGAAAGGAGAGCAAGGGCGCTCGACGTATTCGACGAAAATCACCAATCGATGGTATCTGCAAGACGCAGTCTTCGTCGCTGCGCTCTCGGGGCCGGAGGCGGATCTTGTCAGTATCAGCCGGGCGCTGCTTCGTCCAGCCTTTCCTCTCGCTCTCGGGCGTCGATCTTGTGTGCCAACTCAGCCGCTACTGCTCTCTCCCGAATTGGCTGAGCCCGGCTGCGGTGTCGCTGATCTCTGGCAAGGCGGCATTTTGCAAGTGCTCTCCCTTGTGCCGTGGCAGGCTTCGGCGATACACGTTGAGCAGTTTATTCAGAGTCATCCTTCCAGCAGGCTAGCTGAGCTCTCCGTGACGGTGGATGACGCAGCAGGTGACGATGTGTTGGCCGACGTGCCTCTCTCGTTTGACCCCCCTCGCAGGGGGTACGCTGAGCGGCGCGTGCGTCAGCACTGGGCTAGGGTGCCGATTCCCGGTGCTCACCCGGAGGCCAATGCTATCCATGACCCCTTCGCACTTTTGGAGCGGTGAACTATGCCGTACCTTTCCCGTATTTGGCTCAACCCATTGAGGCCAAAAGCTCAGCTTTTTCTCCGTAATCCACAGGCGTTGCACGCGGCTGTTTTGGGTGGCATCAGCAGGCAGCCCGTGGATGAGCGAATTCTCTGGAGGCTTGAACATGAGGGTTCTCATCGCCTCAGCCTGCTCGTGCTCACCCAGTCAACTCCATCATGGGAGCATCTCGTGGAGCAGGCGGGATGGCCGGCGAGTGATGAGCCCCAGGCTGTTACCGGGTCTTACGACAAACTTCTTCGGCGCGTAGAGGAGGGGGCGGAGTTCGCTTTTCGCTTGCGCGCTAACCCGGTTACGTGTACGCGTCAGCCCGCTTCGCCGACGCTGGGTCAGCGAGCTTCTTTAGACGGTGATGGGCGTCGACGTGGCGTGAGAGTCGCTCATACCACGGCGCATCATCAAATGGCGTGGCTTGAGGAGCATGTCGAGCGATGGGGCTTTAAATTGCGGAGCAACGCCATAGGGGCACCCGATGCACGTATCAAGAGCCGTGAGCGCCTTGAGTTCTCAAAGAACGAGTTGTCTGGCGATGCAGTAAAACGACGCGTTGTCCTTAATGTAGCGACGTTCGAGGGAGCCGTTCGCATTATTGACGCCGAGGTGGCTCAGCGCAGTCTTCTCCTGGGGGTAGGGCACGGAAGAGCATACGGTTGCGGCCTTCTTACGCTTGCACCTTTGAAGCGGTAGAGTCGAGGAGGGGGAAGATGTGGTGGTTGTCGGAGCCGCAGGATCTCCATCGCGTCGAAGATCGCTTGTCGACAGTGTACGTGGAGCGATGTCATGTTGATCGCGACGAGAATGCAGTTGTGTTGGTTAACCGAGAGCGAACCGTCCGTGTGCCTGCGGCGATGGTCGCCTCGCTACTGCTGGGTCCCGGCACTCGTGTTACCAGTGCGGCTATGCGGCTGCTCGCCGATTCCGGTACGGCAGTGTGTTGGGTCGGAGAGCGTGGCGTGCGTATGTACGCCGCCGGTTTGGGGGTAAGCCGGAGCTCGCAGCTCCTACTCCGTCAGGCGTATCTTGTGACCAGGACGAAAGAGCGCCTTGCGGTGGCGAGGCAAATGTATGGCAAGCGGTTTCCCGAGGAAGATGTGAGCTCGTGCACGATGCAGCAGCTCCGCGGGAGAGAGGGTGCGCAGGTCAAGGCGCTCTACCGCCATCACGCTCAGCGGACGGGCATTAAGTGGAGCGGTCGTCGTTATGAGCCGGGTGATGCGTATGCGGCCGGAGACACCGCCAACAGACTACTCTCGGCGGGCAATAGCTGCCTCTACGGCATATGTCACGCGGCTATTGTGGGCCTTGGCGCAAGCCCCGCGCTGGGGTTCGTGCATACCGGTCGCATGATCTCCTTTGTTCTCGATATCGCCGATCTCTATAAAGCCGAGTTTACGATTCCGCTCGCCTTTGATCTCGCGGCTGCTGGGTTAGCGGACGAGCGGGATGCGCGTATCGCCTTTCGCGATCGGGTGGCGGACGGCGCTCTTATGAAGAGAATTGTACGTGACGTGAAGGACCTCCTCCTCGGCGAAGAGGAGCAGATTAGCGGCGAAGGAGAAAATCGTCTTTGGGATGAAGCTCAAAGCGATGTTCCCGGGGGAGTTAATTGGACGCTCGGGGTAATCGATGAGTGGGAGGAGGAATCCTTCATCGGCGTGTCTGGCCCAGAGCTCAATGAGCATCGTGGGTAAGTGACCACAGTAGTGCTCATCGCCGCTCCTCAAGGTCTGCGAGGGCATCTTACGCGCTGGATGGTGGAGGTCGCCCCTGGCGTTTTTGTGGGGACACCAAGTGCCCGAGTGCGAGATAGGCTTTGGGGGCTTCTCGCCGATCGTATTGGGGACGGGCAAGCGATTATGGTTGAGGTTGCTGCAAACGAACAAGGATGGTCTGTGCGAACGGCTGGTCGAGACCGGTGGGTTCCCGTCGATTATGATGGACTAATGCTTATGGCGCGTAGGCGTCGATAAAATGCCTGTAAATGAAGTGTCGTCCCCGCCCACGCGGGGGTAATCCGCTCAACAGCTAACAGGGGGAAGTCATGAGGAGGTCGTCCCCGCCCACGCGGGGGTAATCCGTACCGAAGACTACCCACGGCCCTACACCGCTGGTCGTCCCCGCCCACGCGGGGGTAATCCGTGAAGAAGCTGCGGGCTTGTATGTCTATGAGGGTCGTCCCCGCCCACGCGGGGGTAATCCGTACTAACACCACAGAACACGCGGTCGAGCTCCGTCGTCCCCGCCCACGCGGGGGTAATCCGTCGACGGCAACATGACGTCGCTCGGGCAGACCGTCGTCCCCGCCCACGCGGGGGTAATCCGGGACGCGGGGAGCAGAACAACGCGGGTGTGCTGTCGTCCCCGCCCACGCGGGGGTAATCCGCCGAGTGAGATCGGACGCTCGAAAAGGGAGCCGTCGTCCCCGCCCACGCGGGGGTAATCCGTTCCTCCGTTGCGTGGGCCGTTGGCAACGGCGGTCGTCCCCGCCCACGCGGGGGTAATCCAGCGGTGCTCGTGTCTGGGCAGAATCATAATCCGAGTCGTCCCCGCCCACGCGGGGGTAATCCGAATGCAGTATGGGGAGCGGAGAACGCTCAGAGGTCGTCCCCGCCCACGCGGGGGTAATCCGAAGGTTCCCGACAAGGAGGACACCATGAAGGCGTCGTCCCCGCCCACGCGGGGGTAATCCGTTCCTCCGTTGCGTGGGCCGTTGGCAACGGCGGTCGTCCCCGCCCACGCGGGGGTAATCCGCTCAGTGACTGAGATCGATGAGTGGCCGAGGCGTCGTCCCCGCCCACGCGGGGGTAATCCGCGTGGGGAGAGTACGAGCAGTACGGCCGAGGCAGTCGTCCCCGCCCACGCGGGGGTAATCCGCGCCGCGCGCGTTTTTAGCCTCGACGACGCTTGTCGTCCCCGCCCACGCGGGGGTAATCCGAGAAGACTTGGTACCTATATGACGGGTGCGCTGTCGTCCCCGCCCACGCGGGGGTAATCCGAACAGAGTCCATATCTCACCTCACTTTATAATGTCGTCCCCGCCCACGCGGGGGTAATCCGCTCAGGCTCGCAGAAAGGATCGTGGAGAGAGAGTCGTCCCCGCCCACGCGGGGGTAATCCGGATCTACCAGCCGATGGGAGGAATTCCATGACGTCGTCCCCGCCCACGCGGGGGTAATCCGTGCTGCACAACAACAGTAGTTACTATAGGGTTGTCGTCCCCGCCCACGCGGGGGTAATCCGCGAGGCGTTCATTGAGTGGGCGCGCATTTACCGTCGTCCCCGCCCACGCGGGGGTAATCCGCTCAGGTGAGTGTGTAACCTGCTACGATACTAGTCGTCCCCGCCCACGCGGGGGTAATCCGTGGACGCCTACCAGATATCGCTCGCACACGGCGTCGTCCCCGCCCACGCGGGGGTAATCCGAGATGGACTATGGGGGGTGGAGCTCGCTAAGAGTCGTCCCCGCCCACGCGGGGGTAATCCGCAGTAGGGCTCATGAGGGCTCATGAGGGCTCAGGTCGTCCCCGCCCACGCGGGGGTAATCCGGCTGGGTCCGTGGGGGGAGATAGGCTGTGGAGGTCGTCCCCGCCCACGCGGGGGTAATCCGGAAAGGCGGCGGGTCGTTGCAGCGACCCAACCGTCGTCCCCGCCCACGCGGGGGTAATCCGACACGGCTAATCCCTTCATACAATTAACAAAGGTCGTCCCCGCCCACGCGGGGGTAATCCAGACGGAGAGAGGCAATTCGGCGTTGATTTATCGTCGTCCCCGCCCACGCGGGGGTAATCCGCCACTGGAGATTCGACCACTCGTTGGTGCCGCGTCGTCCCCGCCCACGCGGGGGTAATCCGGAGGTGAACTCGTCGCGCTGAGAGGGCGTAGGGTCGTCCCCGCCCACGCGGGGGTAATCCGTACTCCACAACAACGATAGCCACTATAGGGTTGTCGTCCCCGCCCACGCGGGGGTAATCCGGTAGAGAGAAAGGCTGGAGGTTTGCTCGGGTTGTCGTCCCCGCCCACGCGGGGGTAATCCAGTACCTCCGCGAGGATCATATAATCGTAGAAGGTCGTCCCCGCCCACGCGGGGGTAATCCGACGCACGGATTCTCGCCTATGCGGCTTCACGAGTCGTCCCCGCCCACGCGGGGGTAATCCGAAGCTAACAGCCGATAGGAGGAAGTCAATGACGTCGTCCCCGCCCACGCGGGGGTAATCCGCGCCTTCAGTACCCGGGTAATCAGCGCTTTCGGTCGTCCCCGCCCACGCGGGGGTAATCCGTCAGTTTCCCGGCTAGCATGACCGGCACGGTCGTCGTCCCCGCCCACGCGGGGGTAATCCGCGGATAATCCGGGGATGGATGATGGAGCGCATGTCGTCCCCGCCCACGCGGGGGTAATCCGGCCGAGTACGCAGAGGAAAAGCCCGCCGAGGAGTCGTCCCCGCCCACGCGGGGGTAATCCGCGACCTCGGCGGCCTGGTTCAACTCCCCCTCAGTCGTCCCCGCCCACGCGGGGGTAATCCGAGACACAAAGCTACCTCCGCATACGCTTAGAGGGTCGTCCCCGCCCACGCGGGGGTAATCCGATTACTGTGAGCTCGATGGAGTAACCCGCGCCGTCGTCCCCGCCCACGCGGGGGTAATCCGACTACTACACGTACCATACGTGGGAGATATGGGTCGTCCCCGCCCACGCGGGGGTAATCCGGTCGGCTAGGCTAAAAAGCGTAGTCTGTTGTAGTCGTCCCCGCCCACGCGGGGGTAATCCGGGAACGCTCCATCGCTTCCCGAACCACCATTAGTCGTCCCCGCCCACGCGGGGGTAATCCGAGTGGGGTGAGTTTCGAGACCCCAAGACAGGCGTCGTCCCCGCCCACGCGGGGGTAATCCGTACACGTGACTAGCGCCGTTTATGCCTATCTCGTCGTCCCCGCCCACGCGGGGGTAATCCGCTCTCGCAACAGTTTGACCGCGTGTTCTGTTGGTCGTCCCCGCCCACGCGGGGGTAATCCGCGACGCGTGGCCGAGGGTGTCACGCACTACATGTCGTCCCCGCCCACGCGGGGGTAATCCGGTGAGGAGGCTTTTGGTGGCGGCGAGAGCACGGTCGTCCCCGCCCACGCGGGGGTAATCCGGCGGAGATAGAGGCTCAAGGTTTTGTCGGGCTGTCGTCCCCGCCCACGCGGGGGTAATCCGTTTTTTCATGTAGAGCATTGCCTAATCGATCTGTCGTCCCCGCCCACGCGGGGGTAATCCGTGTACTCGTGGAGCGCTGGCGAGATATGTCACGTCGTCCCCGCCCACGCGGGGGTAATCCGACGGCGAGGTCGTGTGCACAATGAGTGAGGAGAGTCGTCCCCGCCCACGCGGGGGTAATCCGCGACGATCGCGGCGGCGACGCGCTGCACTACAGTCGTCCCCGCCCACGCGGGGGTAATCCGATACGTACTACGATATTATTGACGCGCTATTTGTCGTCCCCGCCCACGCGGGGGTAATCCGACATTCTTGCCGTTTGTTTTTGCCCATTGTCTGTCGTCCCCGCCCACGCGGGGGTAATCCGGCTAATGCCACCAGCATCAAGGTAGTTGGCGAGTCGTCCCCGCCCACGCGGGGGTAATCCGACTACTGCGATCTTGATGGACCTGCCCGCGCCGTCGTCCCCGCCCACGCGGGGGTAATCCGCGCGGGGATGAGCCTAGCCGGTGTCGCGCGAAGTCGTCCCCGCCCACGCGGGGGTAATCCGGGACAGCGGCGGGTGTACTCGCCTACCCCTTAGTCGTCCCCGCCCACGCGGGGGTAATCCTACCCGACAAGAAGTGCTGGATAGACTGAGAAGGTCGTCCCCGCCCACGCGGGGGTAATCCCCGCCTCAACACGAGATATGCCAAGCGCGTCCAGTCGTCCCCGCCCACGCGGGGGTAATCCGTCTATGTAGCCTATGATACGATCAAGCTCGTGGTCGTCCCCGCCCACGCGGGGGTAATCCTCTTCCCCGGTATCGCGTGCCTCATATCTTCTGGTCGTCCCCGCCCACGCGGGGGTAATCCTCAGCAGTGCAAACGCGTCTTCGGCGTACTTGAGTCGTCCCCGCCCACGCGGGGGTAATCCTTATGGGCGAGCTGAACGAGGCCTTGATAGCCGGGTCGTCCCCGCCCACGCGGGGGTAATCCCGTACTAGCTATCTGCGACCGCCTTATACAGGAAGGAGTCGTCCCCGCCCACGCGGGGGTAATCCCCCTCTTCAGCCTTGGCGAATTCGCTAGGGGGGTCGTCCCCGCCCACGCGGGGGTAATCCGAGGCCGCTTGAGATTACGCAGGGTGTTGTTACGTCGTCCCCGCCCACGCGGGGGTAATCGCCACGGCGGGCTCGTTCGATCTCCATGGATCACGTCGTCCCCGCCCACGCGGGGGTAATCCTCGCTTTCTACGACGTCTGGTTGCACGCAGTTGGTCGTCCCCGCCCACGCGGGGGTAATCCCTCCACCGTTGCCAACGGCCCAGGCGACGGAGGGTCGTCCCCGCCCACGCGGGGGTAATCCGTGGATGTGCCGAAGCCGTCGACTGAGCATCGGGTCGTCCCCGCCCACGCGGGGGTAATCCGCTGAGGTGAGGCCTTTGTCGGGAAGATCCTTGGTCGTCCCCGCCCACGCGGGGGTAATCCTGATGATGCGATTGAGCGTTGGGATGGTGAGTCGTCGTCCCCGCCCACGCGGGGGTAATCCCCACCCTAACCGCTGGCACGGCGGGGGGTCACAGTCGTCCCCGCCCACGCGGGGGTAATCCGAGAGGCAGCTTGTTAGCGCTACCCGCAGGGAGGACCCTACGCCCGAATAACGATCTTCGGCCGCACACCCGTCTCCTTCTCGACCCTTGCGGCGACTATGGCCGCGGCGACTCTCTGCGTGGAGGCGGGCATTACGGGGCCGGCGGGGTGCGAGACGAGGTACTCCTCGTCGGTTAGCTCGACGACGAGCTTGGTGGCCCCCTCGTGGACGCACTCCTCGTACATTATCTGAATGAGCTCTTCGCGCAAAAGCTCGAGGGTCTTAATGCGGTCCATCACCCAGCCGTGTACTTGGCGCCGGCCGCTCTCGCACTCGCTAATGCGGGAGGAGCGCCAAGGTAGGTACTCGGCGAGCGCTTGCTGGCTCAGCCCGAGGGCCTCGCGGGCGCACTTGATGTCGCCGGCCCCCCACTCCTCGGTGCCCCGCTCTCGCTCGCGGATAGCGTTGCGGGAGGCATCGGTAAAGAGGGCACGAGCGGCCTCGGTTTGGAGTACCGTGGCGAAGGCCTCACCTGCTTTAAAGCCGTCCTCCGCCCATGCGTCGCCGAGTGCGAGCAGAATGCTCCTCGATTCTCTTGAATTCATTGCCTCCCCCATCTTGGCACCGCAGAAGATAACGACGTAGTTTCGTCGTGCGAGGTATCTTATAGCCCGCAGCGCCCGTTCGCTCTCCCTCCCCCCCGAAAACCCTGCTAAGATGAAAAATAAGGGAGAGCTAAAAAAGGAGAGGATTGTGAAACGCCTACTCGTGCCACTCCTCATTGTCGTGCTCGCGGCCTCGGCGCTCGCGGGCTGCGGCGGTGACGGTGGAGAAGAGGGAGGGGGGCAGGAGGGGCTCCTTAAAGCCCCCTACCTCGCCAAGCTCAACGTCGACATGGCCTCGTTTCTCGGTACGTTGCAAGAGCTTAAAGCCTCCGCCACCAACGCGGTTGCGGGGAACGTGGACCAGGCGGCTTTCGACTCCATCTCCGCCTCGGTGGGCAAGTTGGTCGCCAAGTACGAGGCCATGACGCCGCCGGCGGAGCTCCAGTCGCTGCACGACAGGTGGCTCGCGACGCTGCGGGAGACCAAGTTGGCCGCCACCGACCTTAAGAACAAGCAGTACACCGCGGCGACGAAGAAGATAGACGAGGTAAAGGGCAAGTTCGACCTCATTAAAGGCGAGCTCGAGTCGCCGTGAGGCCCTTGAGGCTCCGAGGTCTCGGGGCGTAGGGGAGAGGGCGCACTCGCG
The DNA here is from genome assembly GCA_040776965.1 of Thermoleophilia bacterium. Classification (GTDB taxonomy): domain Bacteria; phylum Actinomycetota; class Thermoleophilia; order UBA2241; family UBA2241; genus CAIXSE01. Next base: position 34,848 of record JAXGZO010000001.1, on the reverse strand, counting down.
CTCTTCGTTTTATACTTAATAAAAGAACGGTCAAAGCCGATATCTCGGGTGAGGGCGCCACGGGGTGCGGTGCGGCCACTAGTGTGCCGGAGTGGCGGAATTGGTAGACGCCGGGGACTTAAAATCCTCTGCCGCATGCGGCGTCCGGGTTCGATCCCCGGCTTCGGCACCAGCTTCTTCGCTTGGTGGTTTTGCCGGCGTGCCGTCTCCTCGGCGGTGATTCGCTCAAAAAAGGGCAGTGATTGGCTGAAGTGCTTCACGATATGATTGATCGCGGCCCGGCGGCTGAGAATCAGTTTTCGGGGACTACGCTGCATGAATAGCCTCAACACCCTCTATGAAGGTCCGGAGAGTCTTGCGTCGCTCATCCGGGAGGGCTTGCTCGATGCCCGCAAGAGATACCTCGTTCGCATCTACACCGCGAGCTGCGACGGCCCCGCGGCCGTCGCCGTCGCCGCGGAGGTAAAGGCGGCGCTCCCTCACTGCTCCATTATCGGGGCCACCACACTCGGGTTTGTGCTCAACGATGTGCACTACGACGACGGTACCATGCTCATCTTCGAGAGCTTCTCCGCTGCGGAGTTCACGGTGCGGTCGTTTAAGCACGAGGGCGTTACCCCCGAGGACCTTGCGTCGCAGGTCGCGGCGTTTGCCGGCGACCTCTCCGCGAGCCTTATGCACGTGCTCTTTTCACACGAGTTCACCGGGGCACACGGCTTTGTCGATCGGTTTAACGAACTGAATGCCAAGACGGTGCTCGTCGGCGGTGCCGCTGGGTTCCTCTTCGACAAAGAGATCGACTCGTTCGTGTTCGACGAGACCGGGGTGAAGCCCCACTCGCTCCTCTGCGCGGCCCTCTCCGGGCCGGGCCTTAAGGTGAAGAGCTGGGTCAACGTGCCGCACGAGCCCGTGAGCGAGGTGTTTACCGTTACGCACTCCGACGGGCCGGCCATTCTGGCGGTCGACGGCATGCATATTGTGGAGTGGGTTGCCGAGTACATCGGCATTAAAGATCTCCGCCAGTACACGTACTACAAAGACATTGTGGAAAAAGACGAGCTGGCGCACTTTCCCATCATCCTCGAGGGCCGCAGCGGAGCCAGCCGGCTGCTCTACTACGACGAGGCTCGCAACGCGGTGTGCGCGTACGGCAACGACGTATCCGCGGGTACGCGCTTCAGGATCGGCTACGCGAGCCCCGACAGCGTAGCCAAAAACACGTACGGCATCTGCCGCGACGTTCACTTTCAGCCCATCGAGAGCCTGTTTTACTACAGCTGCTTCTTTAGAAAGCTCTACTTCGACAACTGCACGGAGTGGGAGATGCTCCCGTACGGCGGCAACAACCTCTGCGGCGTGTTTCTCAACGCGGAGATAGGGGGTATTGGCGGCTCAAACGAGTGCCTCGCCGTCTCCAGCGTGCTCGTCGCCGTGGCCGAGCGGCGAACGTTTATCCGCCCCGACATGAGCTGCTTCGAGAAGATCAACGCCATTGAGGACAAAAGCAGGGAGCTCCTCGACTACGTGCTTGAGCGGCAGGAGAAGGAGGCCGGCGGCAAGAGCGACGATCTGTTGCAGAGCATCACGCTGCACCAAGACCACCTCAAGAACGCGCTCTATTACGACTCGCTCACCGACCTGCCTAACTCGTTGAGCTACCGAAGGGACTTCGAGGTTAAGCGCTTCAACAAGATCTGCATGATCAAGATCGAGAACTCCCTTACGGTTATGGGTCACCTCACCCACGAGGTCTACAGTGATGTGCTTAAGAGGGCGGTCACGTTTCTCGTAGACTACTTCGCCAAGAGCGAGTTCGGCGGTAAGTTCACCCCCTACTCCATCAACGACACCACCTTCATCGTGGCGTCGAGCGACGACGTCTCGGTTGAGGAGTTCAGGAAGTTCGTGGAGGAGCTCTTCGGGCTCGCCCACTTCTTTCAGGTCGTCGACGCCGACGTGGTCTTCGTGACGCGCTTCGTAGTGGTGGCCGACGGCGAGAGTTTGCTGGAGTCCGCCTTCGCGGCGCTGCGCGACCCGCGGTACGAGCAAATCCCCTTCCTCGTGTACGGCGAGGAGGCGGCCGAGAACTTGGTCTCCGGCGACGAGTTCGTCACGCTCGGGATCCTCAACCGCGCCCTGGCGACCGACGGGATCGTCCCGTACTTCCAGGGCATCTACAGCCACGAGCTCGAGCGCATCGACAGGTACGAGGCGCTCATGCGCATACGCGACAGAGACGGCTCGGTGTACCCACCCGCCAAGTTCCTCGAAGTGGCTAAGAAGTACCACCTCTACGGCGTGTTGAGCATGCGGATGATCAGCCAGGTGCTCAACCTCTTTAAGGAGCGGGAGGAGATCGTCTCGCTCAATGTGTCGGCCCTCGACATCGAGTCGCCGACCGTCCAAAGGCTCATCTTCGAGAAGCTCGCGGAGATCGACGATTGCTCCCGCATCATCTTCGAGGTCGTGGAGAGCGAGTACCTCAGCAGCTTTGAGCGAATCTCGGGCTTTGTGGAGAGGGTGCGAGCGGCCGGCGCCAAGATCGCCGTCGACGACTTCGGGTCCGGCTACTCCAACTTCAGGGAGATCATCAACATAAAGCCGGACTACATCAAGATCTCCGGCGAGATCATTAAAAACATCCTCTCGGATGAGCCGAGCCGCATAACGGTGAAGACGATCATCCTCTTGGCCGCTCACCTCAAGGTCGACCTCGTGGCCGAGTACGTGGAGAACGAGGAGATCGAGGCCTGCGTGCGGGGCTACAACGTCGGCTACTCGCAGGGGTTCTTCTTCAGCCTTCCGGCATCCTTTGAGCAGACGTTCGGGGAGGGCCGGCGATGAAGCGACGCATCATCGTGCTTATTTTGGCGATCGTGCTCACGGTCGTCGCCTTCTCCTGCCAAGAGGGGAGGGCTGGGGGCGACGGCGCCAGCCTCGCTCCGGCGCCGGCGAAGCTGTGCTTGGTGGGGCTGGGCGCCGCGGGCGAAGCCCCCTCGGCGTTAAAAAACCAACCGCTCGGCTAACGCCGCCGCCACGGCGAGCAGCGGCGTGGCCACGAGCCAGGCTGCATCGCGCGCGGAGAGGCGGAGCCGCCGCAAAAAGGTGCGGCGCGGACCGGAGCGAAACGCCCGCGCCTCCATGGCCAGCGAGACTTGCTCCGCGCGTCGCAGCGCGCCCGCTACGATCGGCAGCGCGATCCTCCTGTACGTCTCGAGCTTCTTAATGAGACCCGCCTCGCCGAGGTCGACGCCGCGCATCTGAACGGCGTGGTACACATCCAGCGCCTCCTCTCGCAGGAGCGGCAAGAAGTGCAGCGCGGTGGCCACCATAAAGGCGACCTCGTAGGGCACCTTGCACTGCACCAGCGCGAGCAGGTAGTCGCGCGTCTCGCCGCTCCAGAGGATGATCGCCGAGACGGCGCAGATGGCGAGGCGGGTGGAGACGCCGACGGCGGCGGCGAAGCCCCCCGCCGTGACGAGGGTGAACGCGCCGACGGAGAGCAGGGGCGCGCCGCTCCTCGTGAACACGCACTGCACGAGGAAGAGCGCGCCCACCACGCCGACGATGCCCTTGATCTGCCGGGCGATCTGATGCAGCGGCAGGCGGCCGACGAGGAGCACGCAGAGCGTGACCCCGAGGAGGCCGACGAGCCAGACGGGGTTGCTCCAGACGAGCGCTAGGGTGGAGACGCAGACGACGAGGAGCATCTTGGGGCGGGGGTCGAGTGTGGCGAGCCTCACGGTTGCTCACCCCTTCCGGGGAGCGCGAGCTCCTCGTCCGCGTAGCGAGAGACGAACCGCCGCTCGTGGCTCACGAGCACGATGCCGCAGCCGTCCTCGTGCGCGAGTCGTTTAAGTCGCTCGCCGAGCTCTCGCCGCCGCACGAGGTCGAGGCCGGTGGTGGGCTCGTCGAGCACGAGGTACGGGGGGCGAAGCGCGAGCACCGCGGCGAGCATGAGGCGTTGCTTCTGCCCGTGGCTGAGGGTGGCGGGCAGCTGCTGGCTGAGCTCGAGGAGCCCGAAGGCGTGGAGCGCTCGCCGCGCGCGCTCCTCCACCTCCTCCTCGGGGAGCCTCATCTCGCGGAGCCCGAAGGCGACCTCCTCCGCGACGCTCGTGCAGAAGAGCTGGCGGGACGGGTTTTGTAACACGCAGCCGGCCAGTCGGCCGATTCGCGCCAACGAGAGCCCCTCCGTCCGCTCGCCGTCGATGGCGATGTGCCCCGCGGTAGGGCGTTCGACGCCTGTGACGAGCTTAACGAGGGTCGTCTTGCCGCAGCCGTTGGGGCCGGTGATGGCGGTAATGCCGCCCGCGGAGAAGCTCGCCGAGAGCCCGTGGAAGACCGGCTCGGGCGCTCGCGGGTAGCGAAAGCCGACCGCCTCGACCGAGATCACGGTGACTCCACGTCGTCATCCGGCGCGAGCGGCGTCGCGGGCGGCTCTTCGAGAAACTCGGGTGGGGGGGTGGGGGAGAGGTGGGCGACGCGGCCGTTGTGGAGCACGAGGTAGCGGTCGGCGAAGTCGACGAGCGAGAGGTCGTGCTCCACCACGACGAGGGTGCGGCCGTCGGCGCGGAGGTCGAGCAGGGCGGAGCGGACGAGCTCCCTGCCGCGTTCGTCGAGATGGGTAAACGGTTCGTCGAGCACGACGATGGGGGGGTCGAGGGTGAGCACCGAGGCGAGTGCGACCACGCGCTGCTCGCCGCCGGAGAGCGTGTTGGGCGCGCGGAGCGCGAGCTGCTGCGCGCCGAAACGCCGAAGCTCGCGCTCGACGCGCTCGCGGATGCGCTCCGGCTCGAGCGCGATGTTCTCGGGGCCGAAGGCCAGCTCGTCCTCCACCGTGGTGGTCACCAGCTGGTTGCTCGAGTCTTGAAAGACGAAGCCCACCTTAGTGGCGACGAGCGCCGGCGAGAGGGGGGCGATGTGCTCGCCGAAGAGCTCGATGCAGCCGCCGAGCTCGCCGCCGAGTACCTTGGGCGCCAGGCCGGTGAGGCAGCAGCAGAGCGTGGATTTACCGCAGCCGGAGAGGCCCGCAACGGCGATCGTCTCGCCGCGGAGCGCGGTGAAGGAGACGCCGTTGAGAATGCGCTCGCCTTGCGGGTAGGCGTACGTGAGGTCGCGGACGCTGATGGCTGGCGGGCTCGACTTCGTGTGCCCGCCCTCGCTCACCGGGGCTCGACCTCGATGACGTACTTAACGCAGCGGTTAGCGTAGGTGTCGGTGGTGATGATGAGGCGGAGGGGGCCGGTGCCGCCGTCCTTCATGCGGCCGAGGCCCTCGCCGTCTTTGGCGTAGGCGAGCAAGATGGCGTCGTCTGCCGCCACCTCTTTGGTGCTGAGGGCGCCCACGTAGCCGTCCTCCGCCCGTACGGCGATCGCGGAGGAGGAGCCGAACACCTTGGCGTCGGCCCTCTTGAGGATCTCGCGAAGGGGGACGCCGGTAAAGGAGGCGTCTTCGTTGTCGTGATGCGCCGAGAGGAGTTTTTTGTGCACCGTCACCGAGGGCATGGCCTTGATCTCGGCGAGGCTGAAGGCGCGGAGGGTCCTCCCTTTGTGGGTGATGGAGACCGACCCCGTCTCCTCTGGGGCAGCGGGCTTGTTGATGCGCGCCAGTACGAGGACGGCGGCGGCGAGTGCGATGATGATGGCGAGCACGACGATGAGCGTTTTGGAGGATTTAAGCTTCATGCTCCTCTTTTCTCTCGACGGGTGCGGTGCCGCCCTTGAAAGGGGTGGCGAAAGATCGTTATACTTTACAAAGTATAACCGTTGTCGTTCCACTCGCTCAAGAAGAGCATACCGAGAGGAGACTCGCTGTGAAACTCAGGAAGTTAAAGACGCTCGCGAGGTGCGCCGTCACGCTCGCTGTGGCTGCAGCGATCGTGCTCGGCGGGGCCGCCAGCGCGTTCGCGGCGGGTGCCTACGAGAAGAGGCCCGGTGGAACGAACGCCGAGATCGCCAACTCCGTCTTTTACATCGCGGTCGCCACCGGCGAGAACGGCAGTGGCGAGCGTCTGTATTACTACTTCACTCTCAACGAGCTTAAAAAGCAGTACGGCGTGGAGACCCGCGACTTCGACTACAGTAACCACACCGTCGGCACTACGACGAGCGCGCACGGCTTCCCGGTCGTTAAGCTCGCGGAGAGCCTCGTGGATGCGTACGGCGAGAAGCTCCCCGTGGCTGACTCGTGGAAGATCCAGTACCTCGAGGAGGACGCCTACCACGCGACTGGGGCGATGTACATCGACACCATTGCAGCCGCGCGCGACACCACGAAGCCCATGCTCACCTTCGAGACGAAGACGACCTACACGAAGCCCACGAAGTACAACGTTAACGATGCTGCGTATAAATGGGCCGAGGATCTCTACCCCGAGTACCTGCGTGTGTACCGCCAGGCCGACTCCGCCAACGAGTCGATCATGAAGATGATCCAGGGCGCGGCTCTCTCCCCCGACGGCAGCGCGTTTAACAGCGCGACCGCCGGGACCTACCTACTTCGGGGGCTCGATGCCGAGGGGAATAACCTCGTCTTCGACAGCAAGGGCAAGCCGGGGCGCTCGGTCAAGGGCGTGTTTAAGGGCATGAAGATCAACGTGCCCGCCCCCACCGTGCCCGCTTACACCACCTCGACGGCCAGCCAGTTCATCGTCGACGTCGACGCGGCCACTGCCTCCTCGTTTAAAGTCGCGACGTTCAGGTACGTGCCCACGCCCAACTACCTCACGGTGAAGGACTGGGCGAGCGGTACCAGCAAGACGCTCGTGCAGAACCAGGTGGCGACCGTCGAGGGCGTTCGCACGATCCCCGAGAGCCTCGAGGCCGTACAGGCGCTCGTGGCGGGCGGCGACGCCGCCGAGGTTACGGAGGAGCTCGTCGATCCGGTTACGGCGGAGTTCACCTTTACTCTGCCCAAGCGCCTGCTTTTTATCGACAAGCGCGTCACCCCCAACGCGTACGGCTACACCGACCTCAACCTCTACCGCTACAAGGGCGCGACCCCCGGCGTCTTCGTAGGGGCCTCCGCCGCCGCGAAGAACCTCGTCGCCACCTCGACGACGGGCGCGAAGAAGCTCTACACGGGCGCTGCCGCCGCGAGCTGCTTTGTGGCCTACCAGGACAGCCACTCCAAGGCGTGCCCCAACAACACCCCCGAGAGCAAGCGCTTTACGTGGATCTACGCCAACCCCAGACTCGTCAGCGAGTACAACGGCGAGGTGCTCGTGCCGTCGCTCGCCCGTGTGGATGTAAACGCCCCGACCGTCGCGAAGATCGTGGTTAAGACCACGAAGGGCGCCAGCAGCCTCGTGCTCAAGAGGGGCCGCAGCGCGAGCCTCCGCGCCACCACGACGCCGGCTACCACGGTGGAGAAGCTCAGCTGGAGCTCCTCCAACGCCGGCCTCGTCAAGGTGGACTCACGTGGCAAGGTAACTGCAACCAAGGGCCGCACCGGCACCGCGACGATTACGGTGAAGTCCACCTTCGGCAAAAAGGCGACCTTCAAGATTAGGGTCGTAAAGTAGAGTAGATACATCGGGCTAACTGAGCGCTACGGGTTCACGGGGGTGGGTCTCTCCGCCCCCGTGAACCCTCTGAATTCGCGCCGCGTCGGACGACGGGAGGATCATGAGCAGTGTGAGACGGCGGGAGGTCGGCGGCCGGCCGGCCGGGTCCGCGAGGGCGTTCTCCGGCCGTAAGCTCCTACTCCTTTTAGTGGCGGCACTCCTCGCAGTCTGCCTGCTGCCCGCCGCCTCGCTCGCCAAGAGCGGCTCAACGCCTATCCCCCCCACCGACCCGGCGTACCCCAAGGCTCAGGCGGTCGTCTTTACGGTCTCGCTCGCCGGTGAGACGTACGCGTACACCTGGGCGGACGTCTGCGGCGAGGGCAGGCTCGGGCCGCTCGTCGAGTGTACGTACCTCAAGGAGGACCCCCAGAATAACCCGCCGCAGCATCCGGAGCGGTGGAGTGGGGTGTGGCTTCGCACCGTGCTCGCCGACCTCGAGAAGCGCTCCGGCGTGACGCTGGCCGACACGTGGAGGCTCAAGGTCACGGCGGTCGACGAGTACGCGTGTGCGCTCACCGTGGGGAGCGTTAAGGATCCGGCCAACAACTACCTGCTGGGCAAGGATCCGGTGTGGGGGTACCCCGAAGGCGAACCCACACAGCGTTACGAGCCCACGTACGTCCGCATCTGTACCAACGGCGACTACGGCAACACGGCGTTTCCGGCGCGCCTGGTGAAGCCGGCGGCCTCCATGGTCGTCCTCAACAAAGAGCGCACCGAGATCGCCCACGGGCCGCTCGGCCTCATCGTCACGGGCGACGACGTTAACGCCGCCGCCTCCGTTAAAACGTATAGCGGCGACGCCTTCTGGATCACTAAGGGGGAGCTCGCCGAGCTCAAGGCCTCCAGGGGCACGGAGGGCTCGCACACATCGCTCTGGAAACCTTCCACGAAGTACTCGCACTGCCACGACCACGGCACGGCGACGTATGGGTACTCGGTCGCCGCGGGCGTTGGCATGCGGGAGTTCCTCTCGGCCGCCGGGTGCTCCTTTGCCGGCTCCGACCCGTACACGGTGGCGGTGAGCGCCACCGACGGCTTTACCTGCACCATCGACCTGCGCGAATCACGGCACGTGTTCCGCACCCCCGACGCGGCGGGGGAGGCCGGCAAGACGCCCGTGGATCCCATACTCGCGCTGTACCGGGAGGTGCGCACCAGTTTCGCCGACCTGCCGGCGGAGGCCACGACGCCGATCGCGGCGGAGCAGCCGACCTTTATGCAGGGGCAGCTCACCTACGGGGAGAGCAACGAGTGCAAGTACGTAAAGGATTCGTTGGAGCTCGCGCTCGCGAGCGCCTCTCCGGCCCTTGTGGTCGACGCCCCCGATACATCTAATCCGGCCGATCGGCAGAAGAACCCCTTTACCTTGGCGCGCCTGGTCACCACGGGCGACACGCGCCAAACGTACGCGGTGAACGGCCGTAAGGTGGCGTGCCACGGGCTCGACCTCGGTACGCTCATCGGCATGTCGCGCGGCAAGATCTGCCCGCAAGACACCGTCGTCGTGAGGACGAAGGCGGGCGCCGCCTCGCTCGGTCGCACGATCAGGGTGGCCGACGCCGGCTCTTACCTGCTCGCGTACTACTCCGCAGATGCGACGAGCGGCACGCCCGTTACCAACACGACGCAGGCCATGCTCTACGGCGCGAACCTCGCGGTCGCGGACGTTACCGCCATCGAGATTCAGCACGTGGACGCGGTGGCGCGCATAGCGATCTCCTCGCCGACCGCGTCCCAGACCGGCGCGAGCGTGGCCAGAGGCTCGCGGCTCGCGCTGCAGGCCGGCGTCGCGCTGGCGCCCGGTGCCGCCTCGCCCGGTCGCCCCGTGTGGCGGAGCAGCTCCACTAAGGTGGCCACGGTGGCCGCGAACGGCACGGTGACCGCGCGGGCCTGCGGCACCGCGGTTATCTCCGCGACGAGCGGCACCCGGTCGGCGCGCTTCACCGTGAAGGTCGTGGCGCGCGCCGTAAACGCCACGCGGGTGGCGGTGCCCGCGCGCGCGTCGCTCGCCGTGGGTGGGAGCACGCGGCTCGTCGCGAAGCTCTCCCCCGCTTCGTCCACCAACACGCTCAGCTGGGTGAGCAGCGCTCCGGCGGTTGTGAGGGTCGACCGCACCGGTGTCGTTACCGCCCTCAAAAGGGGCCGTGCGACGATCACCGTGCGCACGAGTAACGGGAGGGTTGCCAGATGCGTCGTCAGCGTGAACTAACGGTGCGCGAGGCGCGCCGCCGCTCGCGCTTAGGGTGGCTCGCGGCGCTCGCGCTGCTGCTCGCCGCCTTCGTCGTCCTCGCCGGCTGTGGCGGCGACGAGAGCTCCTCCACGCCGCCCTCCAGCGGCGGGGCGGCGAGCTCGGTGAGCGGTGCTGATTCGCCCTCGCCCTCGCCGACGCAGCGCACCGCCAAGCTCATCAGGCGGGGCGGAGGTGGCTCCTCGTCTTCGAGCACGGCCGGGGAGGGTGGCTCCGCCGGCTCCTCGGCCTCGGGTGGCTCTTCGAGTGCGGGCGGCTCCTCGGCCTCGAGCGGTTCGCGCCCCTCCTCTTCCTCCGGCGGGAGCACGGGCTCGAGCACTAAGCCCAAGCCAACGCTCAAGCCAAAGCCCACGAAGCCGCCGGCCGCGGCGCCGTATTTTACGGTTACGGGCAACGTCTCGAAGTCCAAGACGTTTACGCTGGCTCAGCTCAAGCGCATGCGGACCGTCTCGGCCACGTACTTCTCGAGGGGCAAGGTGCCCAAGACCGAGCACAATCGCTTCGTCGGCGTGCGCATGAGCGACATCTTGAGCGCCGCGGGCGTTGCCGCTAACGCGCGGCGCGTCACCGTGACCGCCTCCGACGCGTGCACCGCGAGCTTCTCTATGAGCGATGTGACGGAGGACTACATCGACGAGACGCGCCCCGGGGTTAAGCTCCCCATGATTATCGCGTACTCGCAAGATGGGGCGCTCTACAAAGGGGCGAACCCCTTCCGCCTCGTGCGGGGGCAGGCGATTGAGGGCGAGTACAACCGTCAGTTTTGGGTCAGGATGATCGTGACGATCGAGGTGCAGTGACCACCGGGGTGTCGAGGGTGTTCCGCCGCTTCACCACGCGAGACCTCGTGGTGATCGCGATCCTCGCCTCGCTCGGGATCGCGATAAAACCGGTCGTGGTGCCGCTGGCGCACCTCATCGCGGCGCCGCTCTTTATCCCTGCGGGGGCGTTCGCCGGCGGGCTCTACATGATGTGGCTCGTGGTCGGTATGGGCATAACCGGCAAGCGCGGTACGGCGACGCTCATCGCCTTGGTGCAGGCGCTGCTCGTACTCTTCACCGGCGTAGTGGGGTCGCATGGCGCCCTCTCGCTCATCAGCTACACCGCCCCCGGGATCGTCATGGACCTCGGCCTCTTGCTCATCGGCCACCGGGTCTGCTGCTTGGGGTGCTCGTTTCTCTCGGGGGTGCTCGCCAACCTCACCGGCACCTTCGCGGTGAGCCTCATCTTCTTCAGGATGCCGCTCATACCGCTCGCCCTCGCGCTCTGCACGGCGGCGCTCTCCGGCGGCGTGGGCGGAGTGATCGCGTGGCAGGTCGTTAAAGTGCTGCGCCGGCACCTGCTCGGTGGTGGGCCGGGGGCCGGGGCGGCCGTAGGCGGCCCCCGAGACGGCGGCCCCCCGGCTGCAAAGGGCTCAACCGCCGCGCTCATGGTCGCCGTCGCCCTCGTCGGCGCCCTCGCGCTCGCCGGCTGCGGCGGCGAGGGGGCGGGGGGTGGAGCGTCCTCTGCGAGCCCGCGGCCCTCCCCGAGCCCCACGGCCCTCGCGCTCGTTTACGGCGCCTCCGGCGCCGACGCGGAGCTCTCGCTCGCCCACGTATGGGCCGGCGAGCCGGCCGCGGCCACCTCCATCTCGCTCGCCGAGGCGCTTAAGCGAGCGGGCCACGCCGGCGCTCGCCGGGTCGACGTCTTCGCGGCCGACGGCTCGATCACCTCTGCGCCTCTCTCGGCGTGTACGCTCTCGCGGGTGGGGGAGGTCTCGGTTAAAGGCGCTCGTGCCGTCGCCGTCACCGGACTGCTCCTCGACCCGCCGCGTCGCAGCGTCCGCCACGTGCGCGTGCTCGCGCAGAAGAGCCTCGAGGCGGGTCGCCGCTCACTCGTCATCTACCTCGATGGCTTCGGCTACCGGCAGTACCTCGCCGCGAACAAGGCGGGCATCATCCCCCATCTGCGGGGGTTCCGCGTGGAGAAAGCCGCGACCGTGTACCCCACGATCACGCCGGTGACGTTCGCCTCCATGGTCAGCGGGGAGGACCCTGCAACCACGGGCGTGCGGAGTCGCAGGGTGCACCGCCTGGCGTGCCCCACGCTCTTTACGTGGGCGGAGGCGCACGGCAAGAGCACGGCGCTCGTGGAGGGTAACCTCCAAATTATCGAGCTCACGAAGAACGTCACCTTTACCGTCGACGATGATGGCGACGGCTGCACCGACGACGAGGTCCTCGCCGCCGCCCTGCAGACGCTCAAGGTCGAGCGCCCCGACTTTCTGCTCGTCCACTTGCATGGCGTCGACGACGTGGCGCACGCCACCGGCCCGTTCTCCCGCGCGTCGTTCGCCAAGATCGAGGAGACCGATGCGATGGTCGCCAAGCTGCTGGCGCGGTGGGACGGTGACGTTATTATCACCGCCGACCACGGGCTGCACGCGGTGGACGATCCGGAGCGGGGTAAGGGCGGCGCGCACGGCGACTTCCGCTCCGAGGATCTTCTCATTCCGTTTCTCACACGTACCGCTCGCTGACGACCAGGGAGGTCCGCAAGTGAAGAAGGTCGCAACGGGGGGGCGCGTCGCTCGCGCGGCGCGCGTCGCCCTCGCCGCGTTGCTCGGCGCCGTACTGCTCCCGGTAGCGGTGAGCGTTCCGGGGGCGGTGGCCGCCCCGGCGACGCCACGGGCGGCCACCGCCCATCTCACTTACATCGGGAGCCCCGACCCCATTAAGGCCCACTACGGTCGGGGTAACTACGTGGTCGGCAGCGTCGAGCTCTCGGGCTCCGCGCTCCCCGGGAGCTCCGTGCTCTCCGTCGCCCAGCTCGAGCGGCTCGCGACCGATCCCTCACTCGACGTAGGGTACGAAAACACGTACAGCTTTTTAACTAACGGCTCGGTGTTCAGTAAGCAGCGCATGACCGGGGTTAAGCTCTACGACCTCCTCGTGCGCTACGGCCTGAGCCGCACCGCCCCGTCCTCCACGCCGGTGCGCATTACGGCGCTGGATGGGTACGTCACCTCGCTGACGCTGGGGGAGATCGAGGAGCCCGGCCTCTATAACTGCTACGAGGCGAAGGGGTCGGCGAAGGTGCAAGAGGCCGACGTGCCGGTGCTGCTCTCGTACGCCTCCGGCGGTGTGCCGCTCGTGGGCCCAACCGGCGACGACCCGCTGAGCAAGCTCTTCACCGACGAAGAGGGCTACGTAGCCGCGGCCGACAACGTTGGCGGGCCGGTGCGGCTCACCGTCGGGCAGACGGACTACGACGACTTCAACGCACGCCGCAACGCGAAGTGGGTGCGCAAGGTCACCGTCGGCGACCCCGTAGACTCCGGGCACACGGGGGCGTACGCCGGCCTCGCCTCGTCGCAGCTCACCGTCGCCGTCTTCGAGCGCGGTGGCTCGGCCGAGCCACTCAAGACCGTAGTGCGCACCGTCGCCGAGCTCGAGGCTCTTCCCGCCGCGTCGATGACGAAGAACTACTACGGCGGCGCGGACGGCTTTTTTCAGGGGGTCGACCTCTGGAGGTTCCTCGTGGAGCGGGTCAAGCTCCCCAGCCACGAGGGCGAGATCACCTTCGTGGCGGCCGACGGGACGAGGAGGACGGTCGACCTCGCGTACGTGCGCAACCTCAGCGGCACGTACGCGGCGTACACCACGCCGTGCTCGGTGACGCTCTTTAATGGGACGCCGGCGTCGGTCCTCGTCACCGGCGTGCGCCCCGCGATCGGGTTCGCCAAAAACGGGTACCCGCTCGTCGCGAAGCCAGGCGACGCTGGCTACCTCGCGACCGGCGTGGCCGGCGGCGTGGTGGACAACCGTGGCGGCCCGCTCGCCCTGCTGCTGCCGGCCGACGGTGAGCGCCTCACGACCCCCGTCCTCCTCAGTGGGCTCACGCGTATAGAACTCCGGCTCGACCTCCCGACCGACGTACACGCCGGCGAGGACTTCGCCGACCTCGCGGCGCGGCGCATCTCCTTCGACGGCGACGCGCTCAAGAGCCCCGGCTCCTTAACGGTCGCGGAGCTGGAGGGCCGGGTCGAGCTCATGGTGACGCACGCCTACAACGCCGCGACCGGCTCTACCGGCGTGTACCACGGCGTCGATCTGCTGCGGTTGCTGCGGAGCGCCGGGCTCGGCCTCACGGTCGACGCCGACCGCGTGAGCGTGGTGGGGGCGGGCGGCGCGTCTAAGGTCTTTACGGTGCGGGAGCTCGAGGAGGCCCGCACGCCGGTGCTGCTCTCCTTTAGCCGTTACGGCAAGCCGCTCGTACGCGATGCGATGAGCCCGGGCTACGACGCCGCGGCCGACAACGTCGGCGGGCCGATTTCGCTCACCAGCGCAGGGGGCACGATCCCAGAGGTCGTCTCGGTGAGCGTCAGTAAGAGAGAGGGCATGTGGACGCATCGCGACCACCCGTACGCCGCTTACGGCTCGCGCGCCCTCACGATCTCCGGCTCGCAGGCCAAGGGGCTCACCGTCCTCTCGCTCGCCGAGGTGGAGGCCATGCCCTTCGTGCGCGACTCGTTTGCCGCCTCCACCGCCTCCGGCTCGTTTCAAGGTATCGTGCTTCGGCAGCTCCTCGCCGGGCGTCTCGCCTCGGGGGTAACGCGGCCCTCCAAGATCACGGTCTACGGCGCGGATGGCTACAAGGCGCAGCTCTCCGTGGCCGACGTGTTTGCGGGCATCGAGAGCGCCTACCAACCCGGCGAGCGCCGTGAGATCGTGCTCGCGTACGCCGCCAACGCCTACCCCCTCGTCTCGTCGCCGACGTCGGCCGGCTACGTCGCCGCCGCTTACAACGACAACGGGCCGCTTCGGCTGGTCGTCGAGAACACGATCTCCTCGTGGGTTAAAGACGTGCGTGCGATCGTCGTGGGCGATGGCACGCCGGTCTTCATTCTCAAGAAGATCCCGGCGACCGCCGTCGTGATCGTCTCGCCGACGGCGAGTCAGAGCAGGGCCTACGTGGTGCGTGGCTCTCGGCTCGCCCTCCGCGCCGTGCTCTCGCCGCGCACCTCAACCGATCGACTCACGTGGACGAGCTCGCGGAGCTCCGTGGCGACGGTCTCCTCCACCGGGAGGGTGACGGCGAGGGCCTACGGCACCGCCGTCATTAAGGTGCGCGCGTCGTCCGGCAAGTCCGATACCTTCAAGGTCATCGTGGTGCGCCGGCGGTAAGCTCGGCTGGGGTGAGGCTCCGCCTCCTCCTCACGCTTCGGGCAGATACGCCTCGATGAGGTGTGCGGGCGTGCGGTCTCGCGTTGCCGGGTCCACCTCGACGACCTCGCAGGCGCCGATGCGACGGCGGAGTTCGTCGAGGACGCTGGGGTTAACGACGACGAGGGCGAGTCGGCAGGGCGCGTGAGCGATCGCCTGCGGGGCGATCGTCCACCCTTCGCCGTGGTGGAGTTCGAGGGGGCCGATTTGGTCGACGATGAGGAGGTCACAGGGCTCGTGGAGGGCGGCCTCGAGGGCGTGCCGCCCGAGCTCGACGCCCTCCTCGTTAAACGACCAGCGCAGGCGAGGGCCGGGGCCGTTGCGTTGAGCCGGGGCGCCGCCGCCGCGAGCCGGCGCCCCCTCCGCCGCGAGCGGCCGCAGCGCGCCGGTGCGCAGGTCGCGCACGAGCTGGAGCGCGGTGCCGTCGGGCGCCTCGCCGTCTTCGGTGAGTACGCCGGCCACGCGAAGGCCGCGTTCGCGCGCCTCCGTGAGTACTCGACGGCAGACCGTGGTTTTACCCGCCCGTGAGGGGCCGGTGAGGAGGATCACCTGCCGGTCGTCCACGAGCAGCTCAGGTGCCCGCGTCGTTCGCCGGCGTGGCGCCGTGGGCGTGTGTCTCTCGACTGGGAGGGGCTGGGGCATCTTCGGGCTGCGCGAAGGAGAGATCGCCGAAGTGCTTGTGGTAGAGGCGGATGAGGTCGGCGTCTGCCTCGTCGAGGAGCGCGCGAAAGCGCTCGACGAGGAGCACGCCGTCCTCCGTGAGTACCGAGCCGCCGCCGCGATGGCCGCCGGTGCGGCGGGCGAGGAGCTTAACGCGCAGGCGCTCCTCCGCGCGGCGCATGGTGAGCCACGCTTTGTTGTACGACATGCCCATGGTGCTGGCGGCTCGGTGGAGGGAGCCGGTCTCGTCGACCAGCACGAGGAGGTCGAAGGTGCCGGGACCGAAGATGGCCTCGCCCTGCTCGTGGAGGAAGACGCGATGGCCCGCGTTGACGCGGGGGACGGGGAGCGTGGGGTCGACGGTGCGCATGGCCTGCTCGCGCCGCTGCTGGGCGCGTCGTTCGCGTGGGCTGAGCTGCTCTGGTTGTGCCTGTTGAGGGGAGGAGGCGTTCGGCATGCGGCTCCGTCGGTCGCTAACCTTCACGTTAAAGCATACCTGTTTTCGCGGTGAGTTTCGGCGGTTGGAGGCTTTGGGGGAGGCGCGGTGCGGGGCAAAAGGGCCGGGCCGCCTGCGGCGGCCCGGCCCTTTTGCCCTCAGCGCCCGGGGCCGACGGCCGGGGTGGCGCGCCTCGCCTCCGAGGCGCGCACCACCCGCATGCCGTCGTCCGTCACCCGCCACCACGATGGCCTTGCCGGGCCGCCGTGGTCGTCTCCTTTCGGCGGCGTGGTGTGGTGGTGCCCCGTGCAACTCCGGCAGCCCCCGCGCTCGGCGCAGCCTTTGCAGCTTCCCTCACAACCGAGGGGCATCTGCTCCAGGTAGCCCATGCACCGGCAGTGCTCCAGCGCCATGCGCACCCGGCGTGCGTCGGTCTCGAGCTCCGCAGCCAGCTCCGTCACCGTGCGGGAGTCGCCCTCGGCGAGGGTGTGGAGCACCTCGGTGAGGAGTCGGCCTCGGTGCGGTGCCTCCGCGCTCACAGGCTCGCCCCCGTCGTCGCGGGCACCGCGTGCTCGTTAAAGGAGCGGTGCCTGCGGCCGATAACCCAGAAGACGAGAGCCATGAGGCAGATCAGAGCGACCGCGACGATGATCCAGAGCGGGTTATGTGCGACGGTGAGCTGGAAGAAGAGCGTCGCTATGGACCAGGCGATCACGGCGAGGTACGCGAGGGCGAGCAGGGTGTAGCGGACGCCGATCTCCTTGGTCATGGCCGCGAGCGCCGGAATGCATGGCAGGTAGAGCAGCATGAAGAGGAGGTAGGCGTACGCCTGCGGCGCGCCGTGCGTGAAGCCGCTCTGCAGGCCGGCGTAGATGGTGGAGCTCGCACCAACCTCCTCGGCCGCCGTCTCCTTCTCGCCGGTTATGGCGGTGACCCCGAGCGGGTCGATGAGGCTGGGTATGGCCCCCGCGAGGTTGGCGGGGATCGTGGCCAACGACTCCTTCAGGGCGCCGCCGAGGCTGAACGCCTCCTCCTCGGCGCCACCTGCGGCCGCCGCCTCCTGGCTGTAGAGCGAGTTGAGGGTGGTGACTACGGTCTCCTTGGCGAGGAGGCCGGTGAACACACCCACCGTCGCGGGCCAGTTCTCCTTCTCCACGCCCATGGGCTCGAAGACCGGCGTGATGCTCTGACCCACCTTGGAGAGGAGCGAGTTGGGGGTGTCCTCGTGGCCCAGCGTGAAGTCCGTGCCGGTGGCGTTGAGCACCGCGAGGATGAGGATGAGCGGGATGATGTACTTGGCCCTGGTGAGGAACGTGTACAAGCGCTGCCAGGAGTAGCGCAGGATGCTGCCAGCACGTGGCCGGTGGTAGGGCGGCAGCTCCATGACGAAGTAGCTCGCCTCCCCCTTAAAGAGGGTGTTCTTGAGCAGCAAGCCGGTGAGAATGGCGACCGCGATGCCCACGAGGTAGAGCGAGAAGGTCATGAGCCCCGCCGAGGCGCCGAAGAAGGCCGCGCCGAAGAGCACGTAAATGGGCAGCCGCGCGCCGCACGACATAAAGGGGTTCATAAAGACCGTCATGTAGCGGTCGCGCTTGTTCTCGAGGGTGCGCGTGGCCATGATGGCCGGCACGTTGCAGCCGAACCCGAGGAGCATGGGCACAAACGATTTGCCGGGCAGGCCGACCCACCGCATAAAGCGGTCCATGACGAACGCGGCCCGGGCCATGTAGCCGGAGTCCTCGAGGAGCGAGAGCCCCAAAAACATCACGAAGATGGGTGGGACGAAGGTCCCCATGGTCTGGATGCCGGCGCCGACGCCGTTCGCCAAGATCAAGATGAGCCAGTCGGGCGCGCCGATGGCCCCGAGCACGGCGCCGAAGCCGTCTACGAAAATGGCGCCGCCGGCGATGTCGAAGAAGTCGATAAAGGCGCCGCCGAGGTTAACGGAGAACCAGAAGAGCGCGTACATCGCGAGCAAAAAGATGGGGATGCCGAGCCAGCGGTTGAGCACGATGCGGTCGGCTCGGTCGCTCTTCGTCTCCGTCGTCGCGGAGCGCGTGACGCTGCCCTCGGTGACCGCCCCGATAAAGTCGTAGCGGGCCTCGGCGAGGACGATGTCGAGGGAGTCGCCGAGTTGCTGCTCGAGTGCGACCGTGGCCTCCTCGATCTCGGGGGCGGCCATGGCCTCCGAGGTGGTTACTTGCTCGATCACCCAGGGGTCGCGCTCCAGGAGCTTGAGGGCGACCCAACGGCTGTTGGCGCCGAGTACAGAGGCCTCGTCGCGGAGGCGCTCGTGCCACGCGGCGGCTTGGTGCTCGATCTCCTCGGCCTGCTCGGCGCGGGCCGTGGGCACCTCGCGGCTCCTCCAGCTGCGGGCGAGGAGGTCGACGACCTTCTTTGTGTCGCGCTTCTCGGTCGCGGAGATGCCGATCACGGGGCAGCCGAGCTTCTTTTGTAGGCCCTCGACGTCGACGGTGATGCCCCTGGCCTCCGCGAGGTCCATCATGTTGACGAGCACGACGAGGGGGACGCCCATGTCGAGCAGCTGGGTGGTGAGGAAGAGGTTGCGCTCCAGGTTGGTGGCGTCGACGATGTCGACCACGAGAGCCGGTTCGCCGCTCAGGATGTAGTCTCGCGCAACCTGCTCGTCCTCGGAGGAGGCGAGCAGGGCGTAGATGCCCGGGAGGTCGACGATCGTCACCGGCTCGTTGGTGAGCTTAACTCGGCCCTCCTTGCGCTCCACGGTGACGCCCGGCCAGTTGCCGACGCGTTGGTCGCGGCCGGTGAGGGCGTTAAAGATAGTCGTCTTGCCGCAGTTGGGGTTGCCGACGAGCGCGATCGTGGTCTGCCGCGCGCTCACTGGGTGCTCTCCACGATGAGGGCATCGGCCTCGGCCTTGCGCAGCGAGAGGCCGTAGCCGCGTACCTCGACCTTAACGGGGTCGCCGAGGGGGGCCACCTCGATCAGTTTTACGGTGCTCCCCTTGGTGATCCCCATCGCCAAAAGCTTGGCGCGGTAGGTTCCGTTCGTGGGCTCGTAGCCGAGCACGACGGCCTTTTGTCCGGTCTTTAACTCTTTAAGCTTCACCTTTGGCTCTTCCTTTCCGGCGCCCTCGGCCTGTACGGTGGACGGCGATCTTCTCGGAGCTCGCGTAGTCGAGGGCGAAGCGGCTGCCGGAGAGCGCCAGTAAGAGTGGTTGATGGTCGCCGCTCTGCACGACGGTGATGGCCGTGCCGGGCATGAGCCCTAAGGCGAGCATCTTGGTGCGAAAACCCTGATCGCCGCCGATGCGATCGACCACAGCGGATGTTCCGCTGCTCAGCTGCGAGAGCGTGGTGTGCGCGGCGGGGCAGCTGTGCGGGCAGGCGTGGCCGCGGTGGGCTGCGCCGCCGCGGCCACGGCGCCAACGGGCCCCGAAAGTTTCGCTTACCCCAAGAGAGTTTGCTGCGTCTAACTCAACTGGCATAGTGATCTCCTCGTCGGTCAGAGGGTCTTTGTTACGAGTCGGTGCCCTGCGCCGGTGGTGTGCCGACGCTAGCGATCGTGAGTACGTCGTCTGCTGTGAGGACGGGGCGGCCGTGAGGGCTCGTGATGATGAGGTCGGTGAGCGCGACGAGCCGGGCGAGAATGTGCGGGGGGAGCGAGTGCTCCATGCTGCAGGCGACGCGGTCGGCCTCTTCGCTCTCCACGCACAGGATGTCGGTGAAGAAGCGGAGGAGTGCCTCGTGCCTTTTAATGACATCCTCCGCGATGCGCCGCCCGCTCGGCGTGAGCAGAACCCGCTCGTACGGCCGGTAGGTGGCCAGTCCGCGGGAGTCGAGGTTTTGCATGGCAGCCGTAACCGAAGGGGGGGAGACCTGGAGGTAGGCCGCGATGTCTTTAGGGCGCACTACCTCCTTCTCCTCCTCGATGCGGAGGATCGCTTCGAGGTAGTCCTCGAGGCTCTCGCTCAGTGCTGCCGTCGATGAGGGGGAAGAAGATTTCTGCATACCGTATTTCGATTGGACTAACAACGGTTCTAGAATAGTCCGGGGTTCAGGATTCTGTCAAGATGCAAAAAACCGCTTAACGGGAGAAGGGAAGGCCCTGATGAAGATCGACGGATTGGTGTTCGACATGGACGGCGTGCTCACGACGTCGACGGGGCCGGTGCCGGGAGCCGCCGAGGCGATCGCCCGGCTACGTGCGGTGGGGCTGCCGTTGCGGATCGTCACGAGCACGACCTCGCGCACCTGCGCCGAGATGGTCGCTTCGTTGCGCGCGGAGGGGTTCGACTTCGAGGAGGCCGAGGTGCTCACCGCCTCGTCGCTCGCCGCCGCGTACCTGCGCGAGCACCATCCTGATGCGCGGGTGTGGGTGCTCGGCGACGCGCGCCCCGAGGACCTCGTAGGCGTCAACCTCGTGGGCGCCGAGGAGGAGCCGGAGGTCGTGGTCACCTCCGGCGCCGATCCCTCCTTTACGTACGACGCCCTTAACCAGCTTTATCGCGCGCTCCTCAACGGCGCCGCGTTCGTCGCGATGCACCGCAACTCCTCGTGGGTGTCGCCGAACGGCCCGAGCCTTGAGGCCGGGGCCTACCTCTGTGGCCTCGAGCTGGCTTGTGGCCGCGAGGCCGTGGTCACCGGCAAGCCGGCGCCGGCCTGCTTCGCCGCGGCGCTGAGCTCCCTCGGCGTGTCGGCGGAGCGCGCCGTGATGGTGGGCGACGACATCAGGAGCGACGTGTTGGCGGCGCAAGCGTGCGGGCTCACCGGCGTGCTGGTGCGCACCGGTAAGTTTAGGGAGGAGCACCTCGCGCAGGTCGAGCTCGCCCCCGACTACGTAATCGACTCCGTGGCGAGCCTGCCGGAGCTGCTCGGCCGGTAGGAGCCGGTAGCTACGTTAAAGGGCCGGGGCGCGGCTGCGCCTCGCCCCGGCCCCGTTGCACCTCGCGTGCGCCTGCGGCCGCGCGCTCAGCTGCGCCGCGGCACGACGAGCACGGGCAGCTCGCTGTGGTGTAGCAGCTTGAGGGCGGTTGAGCCCAAGATAACGGCCGATACGGCGCTCTCGCCGTGGCTGCCCACCACCACGAACGAGGCCTCGCGCGCGCGGGCGGCGGCGAGGAGTACCTCGATCGGCCGGCCCTCGACGACGAGCGTCTCGACGTTGATGCCCGCCTCTGCGATGTGATCGGCCGCTACGGAGACGACCTCCTCCGCGTGGCTGCGGATGCGCTCCATGTGCGCGTCGAACTCCGCGGTCATCATGAGGGGGGAGTCGGCGATACCGGTGGGGACGTAGCCGATCGAGAACTCAAACGCGTTGATGACGAGGACGGTCGCGCCGGGTATGAGTTTTGCGACGGTGATCGTGTGCTCGAGCGCGTGGTTCGCGCAGTCTGACCCGTCGTGGCCGAGTACGATTGTGGTTGCCATCTCGTCCCTTTCGTCGGGTGGTCGCTTCCCCCTCATTATCCTCCTTGTGGGCCCTCGATGAAAGAGGGATGAGGGCGTTAATGGGTGCGGCGGGCGAGGAGCTTGCGCGCCAGGAGGCCGCGGTGCGGGGCGAAGACGAAGGCGAGGAGGAAGAAGGCCGTCGCGACGAGCACGATGGCGGCGCCGGAGGCGACGTTGAGGTAGTAGCTCGCGAAGAGGCCGAGCACGCTGGAGACGGCGCCTATGCTCGCCGACACGAGCATCATCGTGGGGAGGCGGCGGGTGAGCAGGGAGGCCGTCGCCGCCGGCGTCACGAGCAGGGCGGAGACCAGGCCGACGCCGACCGTGCCGAGGCTCACTACTACGGTGAGCGCGAGCAAGATGAGCAGGAGGCCGTCGAGGAGCCCCGGCCGGCGCTTAAGCGTGTGCGCGAGGATAGGGTCGAAGGAGGCGAGCAAGAGCTCTTTGTAGAAGAGGAAGAGCGCGACGAGCACCACGAGCGCTAGGGAGCCGGTGAGCAGCAGGTCGCCCGTCGTTACGCCCAGCACGCTGCCGAAGAGGATGTGCGTGAGGTCCACCGCGTACGAGTTGGCGGTGCTGATGAGCACGACGCCGAGGGCGAGTGCCGCGGCGAAGAGGACGCCGATGGCCGTGTCCTCCTTAATGACGCTCTTTCGCGAGATAACGTTGATGCCGAGCGCCACGAGCAACGCGGCGACCAGCGCGCCGGCCAGGAGGTTCGCCTTAAGGAGGTAGGAGATGGCGACGCCGGGCAAAATAGCGTGCGCGAGGGCGTCGCCCAAAAAGGCCATGGCGCGCAGCACGACGAAGCACCCGAGCACCGAGCAGACGACGCCGACGATGAGGGCGGCCACGAGCGCGCGCTGCATGAACCCGAGCATGAAGGGGTCGGTGAGCCAGGCCAACATCAGGTGGTCTCCCCTCGGTCGCCGCCAGGGCAGCACTGGTCGATCAGCACCATGCCGTCGAGGAAGATCGCGTGGCCGCCGAAGGCCGCAGCGATGTGTTGCTCGGTGAAGACCTCGGCCGGCGGGCCGTAGGCGATCAGCCGGCCGTTGAGCAGCGCGACGAGGTCGAAGCGCTGGCTCGCCGTCTGCATGTCGTGGGTGCTCACCAGCACGGTGATGCCGCGGTCGCGGAGGCGGTCGAGGAGCTCGAGGATCGCCTCCCTGGCGTTGATGTCGACGCCGGTGAAGGGCTCGTCCAGCAGCAAGACGTGTGGCTCCTGCGCCAGTGCCCGCGCGAGGAACACGCGTTGCTGCTGGCCGCCGCTGAGGTCGCTGATGGGGCGGTTGGCCAGCTCGGCGATCGAGAGGTCCTCAAGGCAGCGTGCGACGATCTCGCGGTCGGAGGGTCGAGGCCGGCGCAGCCAGCCCAGGTGTCCGTAGCGCCCCATCATCACGACATCCGCGACGGTTACGGGAAACGACCAGTCCACCTCCTCGCGCTGTGGGACGTAGGCGAGCGGCTCCACCTCCGCCGCGGGGTCGCGGTCGCTGCGCTCAATGCTCCCCTGGTTGGGGGTGAGGAGGCCGACGGTCGTCTTGAGGAGCGTGGATTTGCCGGCGCCGTTGGGCCCCACAATGGCCACCTGGCAGCCGTGGGGTACGGTGAGGCTGACGTCGGTGAGTACACGGCGGGTGCCGTACGCCACGGAGATGCCCCGATACGCGAGGCAGGGGATGGTGTGGTGCTTGCACTTCGTGTGGTGCGCGTCGGTCATTGAAGGGCGCGCACGATCACGTCGGTGTAGTGCTTCATCATGGCGATGTAGGTGGGGGCGACGCCGTCGGCATCCGTGAGGCTGTGGCCTCGAAGGTCGGTGATGACCTTAACGCCGACCTCCTCGCCGATCTGCTCGGCGAGCTTGGGGTTGCCGTCGCTCTCCACGAAGATCGCCTTGGCGCCGCTCGTGCGGATCGTCGTGGTGAGGGCGCTGAGCTGTTTGGCGCTCGGCGTCTCGCCGGTGCCCACGGAGGGGATCACCGTGCCGGCGATCGTGAACCCGTAGCGGTCGGCGAAGTACCCGGCGCTCTCGTGGTTCGTGATGAGGATGCGTTGTTTGGGTGGGATCGTGGCGACTCGCTTCTCGATCCAGGTGTCGAGCTCCCTTAAGGAGTTGATGGAGCGGGAGGCGTTCGCCTTATAGGTCTCGGCGCCCTCGGGGTCGAGCTCGATAAGGGCGTCGCGGATCGTGGTCACGTAGCTCTCAACCAGAGTGGGGTCGAGCCAGAAGTGCGGGTCGACGTCGCCGTGTGCGTGCTTCGCCCCTTCGTGCTCTGCGTGTGCAGGGACCGGTCGCGAGTGAAGACCAGAGGATGCCTCCACGAGCTTCGTTTTCTCTGCCGCGTTTTTCATGGTCTCGGTGAGGGAGCTCTCGAGGCCGCCACCGTTGACGATGAGAAGGTCAGCCGAGGCGATGCGCGCGATGTCCTCCGGCGTCGGTTCGTAGGCGTGGGGGTCTGCCCCCACGGGGATCAGCGAGGTCACCTTGGAGCGCTCGCCGGCGACGTTCTGCGCGATGTCGGCGAGGAACGACTCGGCGGCGAGCACCTCAACGCCCGTCGTCTTGTGTGTCGATTCGCCTCCGCAGCCGGCGAGCGCGAGTGCGGCTGCGAGCGTCAGGAGGAGGGTCGCGAGGATCGCTGGGTGACGCAGGGCTCGCCAGCGATCCTGCGAGTGCGTTGTCGTCCTCATGGCATCGTACCTTTCCGTTGGTGATGGCCTCGTTGGCAGGCGGCGCAGATGCCGTTGAGCTGTAGGACGTGCTCGGTGATGCGGTAGCCGGTCTGCGCTGCGGCGGCCTCGATGACGGCCTTCATGTCGCAGTGGGTGAACTCGCTCACTCGGCCGCACTCGCCGCAGACGACCGCGTGGCCGTGGTGCGCCTCGGTGAGCACGAAGGTATCGCAGTGGTTGGGGCCGTGGACGCGCCGCAGCGCTCCGATCTCATCGAGCACCTCAAGCGTGCGGTAGACGGTGGTGAGTCCGAGGTCGGGGCAGCGCAGCCGCACCGCGTCGAAGATCTGCAGCGGGTTGATGCCGCCGGGCGCCTCCTCAAGTACCTCGATCACGGCGCGACGTTGCCGCGTGAGTCGAAACCCTCGCTCTGCGACGGCTTGGGCGATGGAGGGAAAGGCCGAGTGTGGGTGGTCGCTCGGGATCGTACACCCCTAACTGAAATCAAAAACCATTTTCATTTACGGGGGAGCCTAGCGACTTCCTCCGGGGTGTGCAAGTGCTGGATGGCTGCGGTTGTCTCAAGGGGTTGATATGTATAATATGCAGGGACTCGTCTCTCACCCCGGGGGTGCCATGTCGCTGTCACAGAGCTTAGCGGTCACCCAGCTCGTCGCTGACTCCGATTTCGGCATCGAGTTCGTCAGCGGTGAGAGTGGAGCTTGGCATACCATCAAGGCGGTGCACCTCTCCGAGCTCGAGGATCCCACGCCGTGGATGGTCAGCGACTCCCTGCTCATCACCCACGGCTCCGCCCTCGCGACATCTACGGCTGCGGGCAGGCTCTATCTCGATCGCCTCGCCGAGAAGAAGGTCGCCGCAGTTCTCGTGGGCGTGGGGCTTCACATCGATTGCGTGCCGTCGGAGGTCGCCGCGTACGCCGATCATCTTGAGATCCCGATCCTCGAGGTGCCGCTCTCCTCCTCTTTTCGGTCGATCATGCTCTACGTGCACGACGCACTCGCCTCAGCCGATCTGTACCTGTTGCGGCGGACCCTCTCTATCTACTCTCAGCTCACCGAGCTTTTGCTTGAGGAGAAGGGTATCCCTAACGTGCTCGCGCGGCTCTCGGAGCTTCTGCGCGTGAGCCTCTTGCTCTTCAGCGGTCGCGGTAGTCTGCTCAGCCGCGCGGATGCGCCGGGGGGCGTTCGCCCGGATCCAAAGGAGGTCTGGGCGATGTACGCGGGCTCCACCGCCAAGGTTGGCCCGCTCGGGGTCTTGGAGGCCGACCGCGGACGGGTCTACATTCGCACTATCTCGCTCGGCGGGGTGGTTGAGCGGGTGCTTATCTCAGTCGTGCACTACCCCCCGGTGGATGAGTTCTCCTCCACGGCGCTGGAGTTCGCGCAGAAGCTCATCGCCCTCGACCTACAGGCGAAACACGCGCGTATCGTCGATGAGCGCCGGGTGCGCTCCACGTTGCTCAGGGATCTGTTGAGTCAGGAACACGCCGGCGTCGACTTCGAGCAGCGTTTGCTGGACCAGGGCCTCGACGTCGATGTGTCGTGGCGCGTAGTTTTTTTGCAGCTCGTCGAGCTGGCTCGCATGGGCGAGCGGGATAATATCGGTCGCGCGCAGGGCACATCGCTGCGCGCGCAGGCCGAAGACGCCCTCGAGGCGGCGCTCTCACGCACACAGCTCATGGCGATGATGACGCCGACCAGCGGCGGCTTTATCTGCCTCATCGCCTTCGGGGAGAGCGGGATCACCGAGACCAAGCACATCGTTGCCTCGCTCTGCGGCGAGGTGGAGGTGCAGGTCGCATCGCGCGGGGTGAGCGCCGGCGTCTCCTCGCCGAGGGTCGGTGTAAGTGCCGCCGCGGCGGCACTCCGCGAGGCCAGAGAGGCCGAGCGGCTGGGGCGAGAGGGGGCGGGCTCCTTCGAGCGCGTCGTGCTCTTCGACGACATCGGGGTGAGGTTCCGGCTTCTCGAGGGGCTGAGCGCCGTGTACGCACGCTTCATCGAGCCGATCGTCGAGTACGATCGACGGTGCGGTACGGCGTTATTCGGTACCCTGCGTGTGTACTTCGACACGCGCCTCTCCGCAGTTGCTGCCTGCGATCGCCTCTATGTGCATCGCAACACGCTCCGCAAGCGCCTCCGCCGCATCGAGGAGCTCATCTCCGTCGACTTCAACCAGATGGACGACGTGCTCGAGCTCTACGTAGCGTTGCGCGCTGCGGACATTCTCGCCGTTACCTCTCCTGAGTTTCCGGATCTCGGGTGAGTGCAGTGTCCGTCGCTGAGGGCGGGGAGGGGTGTGGGTGTTTGCATACTCTTTCGCGAAAACAGGTCTTTTTTTGCGTCCAGTGGGTTCGGTGCTTCGTCCGCTGGGTTCGACTTCTTAGTTGCTTTGCAGAGCGGCGTTCGCTCCGCTATATTCAAATGAGGTGCCCGCGTGTATCTTGCCTGGGTGTCTATCGCCGAGAATCGCTCTTCGAGGAGTTGCCTTGAGCGAGCTGCTGCTTCTGCGTGAGATCATCGAAGACGCTGGGTTTGAGCTCCAGCTCGTATCTGGTGAGCGGTTTTTAGGTCGGGCGGTGCGCGGTGTACTGCTCTCCGACCTCGACGACCCAACCCCCTGGATGACCCCCGGCCTCCTCCTCATTACCACGGGAAGGCCCTTTGCAGACGACCTCGCCGTCGGCGAGCGACTTATCGAGCGGCTCGCCGAGGCCGGCACCACGGCCTTCGGCATGGGGCAGGAGCATTACTTTCAAGAGATCCCCCGGCGACTCGTCGAGAAGGCCGAGGCCTGCGGGCTTCCCACCTTCCTAGTGCCCGCTCGTGTGCGGTTTAAAGACATCGCTGGCTACGTGCACGACGCGCTCGCCTCGCACGACCTCCACCTGCTGCGTCGGCGCATCGCCCTCGAGAGTCGCCTCCTTGACGCCCTCCTCGCGGGGCACACGGTCTCGGAGGCACTCACGCCGCTCGCCGACCTCGTCGGTGTGCCGCTGGCGCTCTTCGACTCCTCCGGTGAAGTGCTCGCATCCGGGGGAGCTGTCACCGCCGAGTTGCTGAGCTCCATGTGGCAGGGGTTTCTCTATCGCAGCACGCAGGAGAGCGCGATCGAGGTCCTCGAGCTAGGGGTGGAGCGTCTGCGGTATCGCGAGATCAGTCTAGGTGGGCATATGGAGCGAGTGCTCGTAGCCGCCGAGCGCATTACAACACCCGTGGAGCTCATCGACGAATGCCTCGACCAGCTGCAGAAGCAGGCGGAGCTGGAGCTCCTCAGGTTGGGCGAGGAGGTCGCGCTCCGTCGTCGGCTTCGCGAGGCGCTCTTTCGCGACCTCATCAGCGGGCAGCGGCCGCCCTCGGAGCTCGCCATTCGCCTCAAAGAGGTCGGCCTCGATGCCGGTGCTCACTGGTGGATGTTGGCGATCGGCGTCGATTGGCGTGCCGCAGACGGCGCCGAGGTGCTACACGGTACCGCCCGCATTATCGACCTCGCTGAGGTGTTCTTCACCTCGCGGTCCGTCCCCGCGTTGGTGGGCATTAACGGCACGCGGGTGACCGCGCTGGTCGTTGTAGATGACGATGACATGGAAGATGCGCGCGAGCTCGCCTCCTCGCTCCGCGAGCTCCTCGGCGGCAAGATGCCACATGTGGGCATCTCCCTCGGGGTGTCGCGCACCGCTGACGATATGATGGATGCCCCGCTGAGGGCGCGAGAGGCGGCCGACGCCCTCGCTTTCGCCGACGAAGTCAGCGGAAAGCGCCTCATCTTCTGCGACGACCTCGAGCAGCAGTACCACTACGTGATGGGCACCGACCGTCGCGGTCTGGAGGGGGTGTACAAGCGGCTCTGGATGCCCCTGCGCGAGTACGATGAGCAGCATCACTCCAGCCTAGAGCGCACCCTCGTCACCTACCTCGACAACAGGCTTTCTACGCAGCGGACGGCGGAGGTGCTCATCGTGCACCCCAATACGGTGCTGCAGCGCCTGCGCAGGATCGAATACCTCATTGGGATTTCTCTCGCCTCCGTCGACGACCTAGCGGCCCTTCAGCTCGCTCGGCGTGGCGGGGAGTACTATGGCTTTTAGCGGCGGTTTGTAGCCGGAGCGCCTCTCTGCTGCCCTCTTCCTCCCCCCGGGTGTTCAACCCCACATGACTTTCGTCTTTGCATGTGGGGTTACTGTGCGAGGGGGAGTCGCCTTCGTGGATATACTCAAAGCGAGCGATGTACGAGTTGGGCTGACCGATGAGTGGAGGCGTCGATGATGTACGAGATCGTCGATCGGATGCGCGAGGAGCTCGAGAGCGCCCGCGCCTTCGCGATCGTTACCCTTATCGGTGAGTCCGGTTCGACGCCCCGTGCTAGGGGTGCGCAGATGCTCGTGCGGGGCGACTCTTCGATCGCGGGCACGATCGGTGGCGGGCTACTCGAGGCCGCGATGATCGAGGAGGCGCTCCGCGTTATAAGGAGCGGTCGCTCAGCGCTCACCGGCATGAGCCTCGCTCACGGGGTCGCCGATCGCGATGCGATGATCTGCGGCGGGAGCGCCGAGGTTCTCATCGTGTACGTTCCGCCGGCCGACCCCGTTATGAGCGAGATCGCGGAGGCCCTCTCGGCGAAGGGTGCTCGCTCCGGTGCCCGGAGGTGGTTCTGTCTCTCCTTCGACGATGCAGTCGGAGTAACCGAGGCCTCCTGCTGCTTGATGAGCGAGGGTGAGGAGCCGATCGGGGAGGCGCCGTGCCGTTCGGATGAGCTCACCAGGCTCGTCGCCAAGTGCGAGATTCACGGGTCCGTCGAGCTTCCCAGTGGCCGTCGACTGTACGTGGAGTCCCTGATGCCGCCGTGCAGGGCGGTGATCTGCGGTGGCGGGCACGTGGGACGGGCGCTGGTGCCGGTCGCTCGGGGGGTTGGGTTCGAGGTCGTCATCCTGGATGATCGTCCCGAGTTCGCCAGTCGCGAGCGGTTCCCCAGCGCCTCGCGCGTCCTCTTCCTCGACTCCTTTGCGGATGCGTTTGCAGAGGTGGTCATCGACGAGCGGAGCTACCTCATTATCGTCACGCGGGGGCACGCTCACGACTTCGAGGTGCTGGAGCAGGCGTTGTGCACGCCGGCGGGGTACATAGGCCTCATGTCGAGCTCCTCCAAATGGAGGCGATTTCAAGCCGAGCTGGCGGCCGATGGTTTTACCGCTGCCGACATCGCGCGGGTGCACTCCCCCATCGGTCTCTCCATAGGGGCCGAGACGCCGCCCGAGCTGGCTATCAGTATTGTGGGCGAGATGATCGCCGTGCGCAGGGGCTCGGGGGGCTAGTATGTCTCCGGTGCCCCTGCGAGGAGTGGTGCTCGCCGCCGGGCTCTCTACGCGGATGGGCAGCCTTAAGCCGCTCTTACCGCTTCACGGCGTGCCGGCCCTTCGGCACTCCGTGGACGGTTTTCTGCAGATCGGAGTCTCTCCGGTCGTCGTGTTTGGGCACGAGGCCGACCAGGTCGCCCGCGCGCTTCGGGGCGTGGCAGGAGTGCGATGCGTGATCAACGAGGAGTACCGCACGGGTATGTGGTCGTCGGTCCTCTGTGGCCTGCGGGCAGCAGGAGCCGAACCCTCTGCTTCTGCTGCGCCGTGGATCGCTGTGCTCCCGGCCGACTGCGCCCTCGTGCGGGCGGAGACCATAGGGCTGCTCGCCCGGGAGGCCGTAGCCGCCGACGCCGACGTCGTGTACCCCACGGTGAGCGGGGAGCGAGGGCATCCGCCGCTCCTCTCCCCATCCCTCGTGGCGGAGGCGTTGCGGGCTTCGCCGACCGGTGGGTTACGGGAGGTGCTCGCGGCGCCGGGGGTGCGGGCTGCGGAGGTCCCGGTGGACGACGAGGGCACGCTCCTCGATATGGATACGCCGGACCAGTATCGGCGTATGAGCGAGCTCGCGATGCGCGAGGCCGTGCCCAGTCGTGTGCAGTGCGCTCAGCTGCAGGAGCAGCATGGGGTATCGCCGGCCGTTCGCGCTCACTGTGCCGCCGTGGCGCGCGTCGCGGTTGCGATCGCCCAGAGACTCAACGACCACGGCCTGTGCCTCCACGCGGAGCTGCTCGCGGCCGCGGCGTTGCTTCACGACGTGAGCCGCGGCGAGGAGAACCACGCTCTCGCCGGGGCGCGGGCGCTCACCCGTGCGGGCTACCCCCGTTTGGCGCCTCTGGTGGCCGACCACATGGAGCTCTCGCGGCCGCCAGCGGTGTTGCCCGGCGAGACGGAGGTGCTCTACCTCGCCGACAAGATGGTGAAGGACGACCGAGTTGTGCCGCTTGAGGTGCGCTTCGGTGCGTCGTTTCGGCGCTTCGCCGCCGACGCCGTCGCGCGGGAGGCGGTGTGGCGGCGCTTCGCCTCCGCGTCGTTTATCGCCCGAAGGGTCGAGGAGATCACCGGATGGTGCGTACGAGATCTTACGAGGTGGCGAGATGCGATGTGAGCTGAGCGAAATTCGCGTGCGAGACCAGGTTGTGCCGCTCGGGGAGATGACGGTGCGCGGCGTCGGCTCGTTGCGCGGCGCCGCGGCGTGGGCTCCCTACGAACGACTCCTTGAGGAGGTGCCGTTCGGCCGTCGGGTCGCCGGTTGCACCGTAGGGCTTATGTGGACGCTCTTGACCAGCGACGCGGGCGATGCGGGTGTGTCGCTCACCTTCGCGCAGGGACTGGATGAGTCCACGCTCCCCGGTACGATCTGCGGCCGCGACCTCCGCGACGTCGCCGGCATGCTCCGCAGCTGGAACTACTACGAGGCCTCCGTCGGCTGCGCCGCCCTCAACGCGGTGTGCAATACGTGTGCGCACGTGCAAGAGATGACGGGGAGGCCGATGGAGGAGTTCGCCGTGGGCGATGTCGGCCTCTTTCAGCGGCTCGCCCGGGAGTTCGCCGGCGCCCGTGTCGCGGTCATAGGGCACTTTCGCAACATGGAGATCCTCGCCGCGTCCTGCGACCTCACCGTACTCGAGCGTCGCCCGTCGAACGGCGACACGCCGGATCCAGCCTGCGAGTACGTCCTGCCGGAGCAAGACGTGGTCTTGATCACCGGCACGACCGTGACGAATAAGACGCTACCGCGCCTCCTCGAGCTCTCCAAAGGGGCGTACATCGCCCTCGTCGGGCCGAGTACGCCCATCAGCCCCGTGTGGTTCGACTACGGCGTCGACCTGCTCGCCGGATCCGTGCTCACCGATCCGCACGGCGTGTTGCGGTGTGTACAGGAGGGGGCGCATCGTCGTGCCTTTCGTGAGGGCCTCACGGCGGTTGAGATACCCGCTACGGCGCTCGCCCTTCGGTAGCGGGGAGCCTCGACAATGGCGCCCGCCTTCGCCTTTCGCCCCGAATTACTCGTCTGCGACCTCGACGGTACCCTCGTAGATGCTCAAGGCAAGGCGTTCCCCGGCGTGGCGGAGGCGGTGGAGGCGCTGCAGGCTTCCGGTGTTGTCTTCGCCGTCTGCACGGGCCGTCCGTACCTTCTCGCTCGGCGTCTGCTGCGCCGCGTCGGCTTCTCTCCCTCGCTCGTGGCGTGTTACCACGGCGCGCTCGTCGTCGATCCCATAAGCCGCTCATGTCTTCGACATCTGCGAATTTCCGCCGACGTCGTCGGTGAGTCGGTGTCGCTTCTCCACGAGTCCAGCTTATGGGTCACGCGCTACGATGGCGTGCGTCGCGAGGAGCTTCGCGCCGGGGAGGAGCCTCCCCGGCAACCTGCGACGCGCCTTATCGCCCGCGGCGAGCCTGGCGCAGTCGAGCTCGCGCTCTCTCAGCTGCGCTGTCTGGCTCTGCCTCACCTGCGGGTGATGCGCTGCTCCGCCCAGTCGCTCGACCTTCTGCACGAACGAGCGGGAAAAGGCCCTGCACTGGCGTTTCTCGCCGAGCACTGTGGTGCGGCCCTCTCCCGTGTGCTCGCCGTGGGCGACGACGAGTCGGACTTGCCGATGCTCCGCGCCGCCGGCCTCGGCGTCGCCGTGGCTTACACGGAGACACCGATTACAAGGGCGGCGAACGTGGCCGTGATGCCCGACGCCCTCGCGGAGCTGCTGCTAAGCGCGGTATGTGGAAGAGGCCACAAGATAGCTAAAAGAGTGTGACGCAACATCCTGTCGGGTTTCTCCGCGCATGGATAAAGTGAATGTGCCTCATCCATCTTCCAAGGAGTGTGAACTGTGACCGACAATGCTCAGCATACTTCGCCTGAGGTTGCTAGGCGGGGGGATGCCGACGAGCAAAAGCTCGAGGGGCTTGGCTATCAACAGGAGATGAAGCGCGAGTTCACCTTCTGGAGCGCCATCTCCGTCGGCTTCGCCCTCATCTCTCCGATCGTCTCCATGTACGGAGCGTTCGCACTTGCCCTCGCGGCTGCCGGCCCCGCGATGATCTGGGGCATCCTCTTGGTCTTCGTTGGGCAGATGCTCGTCGCGCTCACGATGGCTGAGATCGCCGGTCGCTTCCCGATCGCCGGCGGTGTGTACCAGTGGACGAGAAAGCTCACGGGGCCGAAGTCCGCGTGGTTCGGCGGTTGGGTGTACATGTGGACGATGGTCATCACCATGACCGCCACGTCGTACGCCGCCGCCACCTTCGTCGCCATGGCGATCGGGGTGGAACCCTCCAAGTGGAACTTGATGTTCATGGCCGTGCTCTGGATCCTTCTCGGCACGTTCGCCAACGCCGCGGGGCGGTGGGTGCTCAAGATCGCCGTCGCCCTCTCGGTTGTGGCGGAGATCATCGCCTCCATCGGCCTCGGCCTCGTCCTCATCTTCTGCTATCGCATTAACCCCATCTCTATACTGTGGGACACGATGGGGACCGGCGATATCGGGAGCTTCAGCTGGTGGAGCGTCGCCTTCCTCGGCGCCCTCGCGTACTTCGGCTGGACTTTCGTGGGCTTCGAGTCGCCCGGCGCGGTGGCCGAAGAGGTTAAGGATCCGCAGAAGGCCGTCCCCAAGGCGATCTGGGGTTCACTCGCGTTTATCGGTGCCATCTGCCTCTTTACCAACATCGCCTGGATTCTCTCGATTCCGGACTTCCACGCCGTTATGACGGGTGGCGTCGCCGACCCGATGGTGGGGACGCTCGAGTCTCACCTCGGCGGCTTTATCACCCGGCCTATTCTCGTGATCATCGCGATCGGGTTTACGGCATCGATGATGGCGTGTCAGACCTCCGGCTCGCGCACGATCTTCTCCTTCGCTCGCGATCGCGCTATTCCGAAGTACCGGTATTTCCGCTACCTGAGCGGTGAGTCGAGGCTCCCGAGGCGCGCTATTCTGCTGACCGCCTGCTTCGCGCTTCTCCTCCTCCTCATCAACCTCCTCACCGACAAGGTGTACGCGACGCTGCTGCTCTTCGGCTCGTGTGGTTTCTACATCTCCTTCTCGTTCCCCGTGATCTCTTCGGTGATCGCCCGGGCGAAGGGGAGGTTCGTCCCCTCGGGCAAGTGGAACCTCGGGGGTGCCGGCAAGGTCGTCTCCGTTTTGGCGATGATCTGGCTCGTCTTCGAGACCATCAACATCGCCTGGCCGCGCGGCGGAGATGGCGTTGCATGGTACACGCAGTGGGGGATCCTCGGCCTCGTGATGCTTCTCACGCTCGCGGGGGTCGCGGTGTTCTTCGTCGTAGCGCGCGATAAGACGGTCTTTGCCGCAGAGACGCAAGAGGCGGCCGGCGAGATCGATGCGCCCGGCGAGCAATGAGGAGAAAGCGATGCCCGTAGAAGTCAACGCAACCTATTGCTACGTCCCCTCCGAAGCGTGGAGGGGTTCCCAGGCTGCCGTCGCCGTGCTCTCCTTCGACGTCGACGCGGAGACGCCGGTGCTCGCGCGTGGCGGGAGGTACACGTACCACCTCTCGACGATCTCCCACCAAGCGTTTGGGCCGACGATCGGTGTGCCGCGCATTATTAAACTATTGGCAAGGCACGAGAAGCCCGCCACTTTCTTCGTGCCCGGGTGGACTGCGGAGAACTACCCAGCTTGCGTTGAGGCGATCCTCGAGTCCGGGCACGAGGTCGCACTGCATGGGTACACGCATCGTTCGCCGTGCTACCTCTCGGCTGCGGAGCAGCGAGAGGAGATCGAGCGCTCGCTGGAGGTGTTCACGGCGTGGGGCATTAAGCCTCAGGGTTACCGAGCGCCGATGTGG
Organism: Thermoleophilia bacterium; assembly: GCA_040776965.1. GTDB lineage: Bacteria > Actinomycetota > Thermoleophilia > UBA2241 > UBA2241 > CAIXSE01. The sequence goes on along the minus strand of JAXGZO010000001.1, from coordinate 445 downwards.
CAGAGCTCAAGGGACACGCTCGAGATCCTCGGCGAGTACGGGCTTCTCTACGACTCATCTCTTATGGACGACGACCGGCCGTATCTTCTCGATACGCCAAGCGGTCGCATCGTGCAGATGTGCCCTCAGTGGTACCTCGACGACTGGGAGCAGTACGCCTACCTTCCAGATCCGGATGTGGGGCATGTCATCAACTCACCCCTCGCGGTCGGCGACCTCTGGGTGGAGGAGATGGACGCCTGCAGGGAGTACAACTCCCTCCTCTGCTTGACGTGTCACCCGTCGTTGAGCGGCCGTCCGTCGCGCCTTCGTGCGATCGAACGGCTCATCGAGTTCGCGGAGGAGTGTGGCGACGTCGAGTTCGCCCGCCACGACACGATCGCCGCGCGGGTGCTCGCGGCGAAGACCATATTGGAGCATCGCCCCGAGTGATGCGAGGGGGTGT